>NZ_JAKREX010000005.1:0-540110 GCF_022348355.1 Alteromonas sp. Cnat2-8 | reverse complement strand
CCCGAAGGGCGAGTTTAAAATGTCCGTACTCTTTGTTGTGTCACCTTGATGTAGAACCACTATACCTGCGGTAACACGCCGCGATTACGAACATTTTAACTCTCGCTGAGTGGGTAATGATCTATGCTGACTGGTATTACTTACCCTATTGAGCTTAAAGTTAGTGAAGCGCTGATGAAGGTGATACTTTGGCTGCCTTTTGCGCTGGATAAATAGTAGCGCCCACACTCAAGAACATAGCAACAACCACGGTTACTACAACGTCTTGCCAATGTAGATCAGATGGTAGGAAATCGATGAAATATATATCGCCTGATAGAATTTCTATGCCTATTGCCACCTCAATAAAGCGAACAATCTCAGAGAGATTAGGTGCTACCAGTAGCGCTAAAACCACTCCTACAGTAATGCCTATAACGCCATTGATAACGCCCTGCAACACGAAGGTATTGCGAATTAAACGATCCGTCGCTCCCATGGTTTTTAATATTGCGATGGCAGCCTGTTTGTCTCTAACCGCCATAACCAGTGACGACACAACGTTAAAACAAGCAACGGCAATGACCAGCGTCAAGGCGATATACACCACAGCTCTAACTAGCTGAATATCGTTATATAAGTGGCCCTGGGTACGTGTCCAGTCAGACATGTAAACACCCTGTGGGTAACTATAACCTATATCTCGCATCGTGTCGTAAGATGAAAATGGGTCGTTAAGTGTAAACTGAATTCCTTGTGACTTAGATGAAATACCAATAGCTTCAGACGCTGTTTCCAAGTGCATTAAACCCAGTTGGTTATCGAGTTCACCGCCAACAGATAGCACTCCAGAAATAGAAAGCGTAATTGAACGTGGGGCTTTGAAGGTTAGATCCTGAGTTGTTTGGGGAATGAGTATTTGAACAATGTCACCAATATTAAGGTCCATGGAAGCGAAAATACCCTTTCCTACAATGAGACCATTTTTTTGCATCGAAAAACGTTGCCAATCCTCACTTGTGACTCTTTCAGCATATTTGTCGCTAACATTGTTAACCGGAATTCCATTAACACTAATCGCCTTCAACTCCCCCTTTGACTGCAACATCCCGGTTATCCCTGTGTATGGCGTGACAGACGCAATACGGCTATCTTGAGACAAACGATAGAGCTGCGCGTCTAAATTTTCTATCCCGCTTTCGCTCTTGCTATATAATTCACCATGAGGAACCACACTCAAAATACGACTTGTAAGCTCTTTTTCAAACCCGTTCATTACGCTCAGCAACACAATTAGTACAAAGCAACCAAGGGCAATCCCAATGGTGGATGACATCGAAATAAAAGAGATGAAACGCTGTTCTGAACGTGTTTTTCTGAAGCGTTGGGCCAATTCAAAGGCGAGCATCTTGGCTCTCCTTGAATAACGTATCGCTCGCTAATCTGCCGTCCTTTATCTTCAGCACCCTGTCCATTTTCCCGGCCAAGGTAATATCATGGGTAACGACAACAAACGCTGTCCCTTTTTTATCACTTAAGCTAGTAAGCAGTTTATAAATTTGCTCACCCGTCGAGTCATCAAGATTTCCTGTAGGTTCGTCGGCCAGTACCACTGATGGCTCGGTAACTAAAGCTCGTGCTATTGCCACACGCTGTCGTTCACCGCCTGACATGGTCGATGGTAAATGGTCGACGCGGTGAGAAAGCCCAACTTCATCTAACATTTCACGAGCCTTGCTGTGTGCCAATTTGGTCGAGAGCCCTCTAATTCTTAGCGGCATTGCTACATTTTCTAACGCTGTGAATTCACCGAGTAAATGATGAAATTGATAGATAAAGCCCATTTCGTCATTGCGAAGCTTTGCTAATGCATTTCCAGATAATTGACCGAGTGATTTTCCATTGAATTCGACTTCACCGCTAGAAGGTTTATCTAACCCTCCAAGAATATGTAAAAGGGTGCTTTTACCTGAGCCGGAGCTACCTAAAATAGCAACATGTTCGCCAGCTTTTATTGAAAGAGAGACATCGTGTAAAACGGGGGTAGCATTACTGCCATCTTGATAGGTTTTATTAATATTGCGGCAAATTAGCACGTCCTGCATGCGAGTATTCTTCTTTAATTTCCAGACGGTGAATGGTAGCGTTAAACACTACCAACACCAACTGAAAAATAACAGCGCTAAAACGTAAATATCAATCTGTATTATTGCGTGCCTTGAACGCTTTTGGCCAGTGCATCAGCCGACTGTGGCTTGCCAAACAACCACCCTTGACCAAAGCCGATGGTTAATCCTTTCAGTTCATTGCATTGTTCAATGTTTTCAACTCCTTCTGCAATTAAATCAACATTAAGTCCTTCGGCAATGCTCACAATGTGAGGGATGAGTGATGAACGAATACTGTTATCTTCCATATCCATAACAAAGCTGCGGTCAATTTTAAGGTAATCACAGTTTAGCGTTTTAAGCTGGCTTAAATTTGAATAACCCACTCCAAAGTCATCAATTGCAAATAAGAAGCCTTTACTCTTCAGTGACTTAATATGCTTCACCGCACTATGAGTGGCGATTTGCTCATCCTCGGTGATTTCTAAAACTAACTTGAAGTTCTTTACGTTCATATCTAGTACAAAGTCTAGGTCCAAACTACCTTCGCGGGTAAAATCGAAGGGGAATAGATTAAACGATACCTTAAAGCCTTCGGGGATCTCTGGGTTTTCGTTGAGTTCTCTCATGGCGGTGGTAATCATATCAACCGTAAATTCCCAGGTCATATCCTGCTCTTTTACCTGAGGAATAAATTCGTCAGGGTAAATCGGCCCAAATTCATCCTCAAATCGACTCAATACTTCGCACCCAATGACCTTTCCCGATTCCAAGTTTACAAAAGGTTGGTACAAGCAATAGAACTTATGTTCTTTTAGCCCTTTACTGACGCGAGACTCAAGTGAACGTCGTCGTCTTAAATAGTTAAAGGTAAGCATATGCGTCAACGCTGCTGTCATTAGCATAGCAAACACAAACAACACCAGCTTGCCCATGTGCAAATCTAATACGCGACCGTGATCAGATTTCACTTTTAGGCAGGTATGATTGTAGCGTTCATCACACTGGATAAATTGTAAGGAAAAATAGCCAGTGCGTGCGTCCATGTCATCTTGGCTGAGGGTAGAACCGACAAGGCTAGGATTACCTGCCATATGATAAAACTGATCGCCATTGTAGAACAGCTGCCAATCTTGCGTGTAGCTGTAACCAATGACACTATCCATATCCAATACTGCGTTGTAACGTCCGCGCTGTACTATAGTACCGGTAGCTTGTTTATCGAAAAGCTGAAGAGGAGTATTTATCCAAAAAGCGTCGCCAAGCTGAGTATAAAAATCAGGCTTAACCTCTTTCATGGGCTCTTCTAGAATGCCCAAATAAGTACTGCACAATAGCTCGTTATTTTGATAAAAACCTATCTCTTTTACAAATCGAGAGCGAAACAAGGTTTTTCGCATTTCCGCTAAGTTATCCATTTCACAGGTTTGATACGGCAGCGCATTTAGGTAATCAAGCGTGATCTCAGCATCTCTAAATACTACGCGCACATTATCTAGTATTTCTGTAGCGCGACTCTCCTCTTGTTCTCGAATAAACACAAACATAACGATAGCGAGTAATAGGGTCACACCCACTACGCTTAGCAATGACACCCCAATTGCTTTTAAATTATCAGCAAGAAAGTACTGTTTTTGGTCGCTTTTATTCATAATTTCCGTGTTTTTTTAGCGTGAACGACCTAACTTTAGTACAAATTAAAAAAAAGACACTACGACTTTAGGGCATGTTACTGTTTGTTGGGTGTTTTTTTACTTTATAGAAGACTATTAATCGAAGAGGAATAATGTTTCTAGTGTCACATTGTGCAATTGGGAAATGGAGCAATTTCTTGAATGGCTAACTGACAAGAGGGTAAGAATAAATAAAGTGCGATAGCGAGAACAGCAATTTTAACTGCAGAGTAAAAAAGAACTTTTTGAGTGTCCCCAAAAGGGGGAATTATCTAAGAAGAAAAGCTTATCATTAATGGCGGAGCGGACGGGACTCGAACCCGCGACCCCCGGCGTGACAGGCCGGTATTCTAACCAACTGAACTACCGCTCCGCATAATGGAAAGCGCGCTTTATTCGATTAATGGCGGAGCGGACGGGACTCGAACCCGCGACCCCCGGCGTGACAGGCCGGTATTCTAACCAACTGAACTACCGCTCCACATAATCGAGATTGCGCTGTATAACTAAATGGCGGAGCGGACGGGACTCGAACCCGCGACCCCCGGCGTGACAGGCCGGTATTCTAACCAACTGAACTACCGCTCCGAAGACCTTTTAGTTATACCATTGAAAGAGTGGCGGAGCGGACGGGACTCGAACCCGCGACCCCCGGCGTGACAGGCCGGTATTCTAACCAACTGAACTACCGCTCCACATCTTCAATGTTATCAGTGAGTTGACTTGGCTGTTGTTGCCCTGTCCCCTGACTGCGGCGCAGATAATACGTATTCCCCTATGTGGAGTCAACGCTTTTTATTAATAAAATTGTCATCTGCGGTTTGTTTGCCTGTTAAATAGGCATTATGTCGAAATAAAATTCAAAGTGAACAAATTAGCGACGCCTTAAAATGAAGCGCTGGTCTCCCTGCTATTCCTTTTTAGCTTTTTCACGCTTTTTGAATAGCCCTAACAGTTTTTTAAACCCCTTAGGTTCAGATTCCATAGTAAGGTCAGCGTCGGTGGTTTCTCCCGATGGCTTTGCAGTACTATTTGCTTGCTTAGGCGCAGACGCCTTTTTTCGCATAATAATAATTACAGCAGCAGCGATTACTCCGATGAGCACTATAGACCCATTAACAGCCACCAGAATGAGGGTTAGCGTCCCTTCATCCATTTCATCTTCTAGCGAATTTGGCTGCATATCGTCTTGTGGCACTTCAGGTTGCGTTATTAAGGGTGCACTGCCATCAACGATAGGATCTTTTCCATTGATTAAAGGGTCTTCAACCTCAGGCTCGGCTGGTCCCTCTGCCACAAAACTATATTCAGGGACATCTAATATAAAATCGCGCCCATCCATTGTCGTACCGTAAGCAGTGAGTTTTACCCTAAAAATTCCTTCTTCGTAGGCGACAATTAAGTGCTCTCTAGGATCCACACCGCCTTCTGTTAGCGAAAAATTCTGCATATCTGAATTAGGAAACTTCACTTTGCCATCGACTAGCAGTGACTCGATGTCGACTAATTCACGGTCTACATCAATAACAATTTTATGATAGCCCTCTCCGCCTCCATCCATTTCAACATCAATAGACACGGGATTTTCATGTAAGACGATAAGTTCACCTATTTGCTCGCGGGTGTACATTGGTGTGCTTACGCGAAAAATAGGCTTCCATTCACCAGCCGGTATTTTCAAGTTGAACTGGCCAGTAAAAACGCCATCTCCTGGTCGCTCATCCATCCCTCGCCCATCGTCTTTAAATGTCGCTATGCGCTGATCATTTGTACCAAAGTTGCCGTAGTTAGGGTTATTGGTACTCTTAAACTCAATTTCTAAGTCAACGACATCTCTGAACTGTTTGTTTTCTATAGGCTTGCCGTTGTTGGTTAAATAGGCTGTGGATTTAAGTATTTCGCCGGCAAACAGCACATTCGGTAACGGCTCAGCATGAAGTTCAACATTAGACAAAACCATCACACGGCTTTGCGGTAATACTTGACCTACAGCTTGCCAAGGCCCAGGCACAGGATCTTTGATGGTGATCATGTCAAAGGTATCAGCGTCGTACCACTGCACCTTTTCTTCGTCAACGCGCCCTTGAAATAGCTTTGAACCATCGGGTCTAACCAGCACTACAGGCGCAGAACCGTATTCCCTAAAGAAAACCATGGTGATTTCTTTAACGTTATAGTCAACGCGAAAGCGGTTTTGTAACAGTTGAATGGAGTTGGTGTATTCATCACCGAGCTCTGTAAGAGGAGATGTATCTATTGTTGCATTGCTTGATTGAGCATTTTGTACAGCGCTATCAGCAAGCTGCCTTGCAGCGTCGCGTTCGTCTTCTTGCGACTGAGCGCCAGCGCTTAAGTGTATAAACAATGATAAAAAAATTACCCAATAAAACCACACTCTCACGCTACGCTGCTCCTGCATTGTTTGGCTATTTTAGTTCTGTTTGATTATGTTCTGCTAAGACACCTCTTCAGGTTGAGGGCGCCATAAGCATTTGCCTCCTGCCTTTTCAACAATATCCAGGCGAGCCTCATGCTGTGTTATCTCATCGGCGGTAGCTTTAATAACCTTTAATTTATTTGCACTTCGCTGAATCCTGCGAATTGCCGTGGAGTCTGCGTCGCTGCCCGAACTAGATGCCAATTTTAGCTTAGTTTGCCCACCGGTCATCAACAGGTAAACATCTGCCAGGATTTCCGCATCCAGCAAAGCGCCGTGAAGGGTACGATGACTATTGTCTATACCATAACGCTTACACAAGGCATCGAGGTTGTTCTTTTGGCCTGGGTGCATTTGGCGAGCAAGAGTAAGTGTATCGAGAACATCGCAAATTTGGTTAGTAATAACGCCTTTGGTAGACGCTTCCATGCCAAACTCGTGATCCATAAACCCAACGTCGAAGGGCGCGTTGTGAATGACTAACTGTGCCCCTTTGATAAAGCTCACAAACTCCTGAGCCACTTGAGAAAATGTGGGCTTGTCGGCAAGAAATTCATTGGTTATACCGTGGACTTCAATTGCCTCTTGTTCAATGTGACGGCCCGGATTGATGTAAACGTGAAAGTGATTCCCCGTCAATCGGCGGTTAACAACTTCAACACACCCTATTTCGATAATGCGGTGGCCTTCTTTGGGGTCAATACCTGTGGTTTCAGTATCGAGAACAATTTGGCGCATGGAACCTCTACTATAATTACACTTTCATTTTTTGATAGTATATCAACCCCTTCGCAATCCGCTAAGGGAAAAGACAATATAAATTAGGCCAGTTAAATCAAAGGAAACGCTGTGGCTCAAAAGACCATTCATATATACACCGACGGCTCGTGCTTGGGCAACCCAGGACCGGGCGGGTACGGAGCTGTACTGATTTACAAGCAGCATAGAAAAGAGTTGAGCGACGGCTTTGCCCACACAACTAATAACCGTATGGAACTATTAGCCCCTATCGAAGCACTTAATAGTTTAAACGAACCGTGCAACGTTGAGTTAACTACCGACAGCCAGTACGTAAAAAATGGTATTAATCAGTGGATCCATAACTGGCGCAAGAACGGTTGGCGCACGGCAGATAAAAAACCCGTCAAGAACGCAGATTTGTGGAAGCGACTAGATGAAGCGGTAAAAAAGCATCAGGTAAACTGGCATTGGGTAAAAGGCCATTCGGGGCACCCCGAGAATGAGCGCTGTGACGACCTGGCCCGCAATGCGGCAGAAGCCAATCCAACGAAACCCGACGAAGGCTTCGTTGGCAATTAGATAAGCTTACTGCAAAGCGCGTTTACCAAGAAAGAACCAACTTGCCCTGCGTATCGTTGTTTTCCAAACGCACGTGGGGTTCGCTGATATCTGCAATGCTATAGTGAGTATCGATATTCACCCTAAGCTCTTTATTCTCAAAAGCGGGCAAGCATACGGTAGTAAAGTCACGAATTAGATCAGCTTTATAATCGTCGCTTCGATTTCTAAGTGTCGTACCAATAATGGACGCCCTTTTACCTAACAGCATAGCCATATCGAGGTTATCAGCATATCTCCCTGCCAGCATCGCTAAGTAAACTACCTTGCCATCCTGCTTTAGTATTTTAAGGTTACGGTTGAGGTAGTCGCCACCTACCATATCAAGCACCATATCAACCCCTTCAGGCCAGACTTTTTTAAGCACATCATCAAACTGTTGCTGCTTATAATTGATAAGATGCTCTGCGCCATTGCTTTCACACAACGAAAGCTTATCTTGACTTGAAGCCGTTACCGCACTGTGTACGCCCCAATATCGACAAAGTTGCGTGGCAGCCAGCCCTACACCGCTTGCACCGCCATGAATTAACGCCCGTTCAGCCGGCTTTACATGCGCGATTGTGCGCAAACACTGAAATGCCGTAAGAAACACTTCGGCCAAACCCGCGGCTTCAAAAAACGGCATGCCTTTGGGAATGGGCATTAAATGGGCTGGATTAACGATCACTTCAGTGGCATAGCCGCCACCTGCAACCAAACCAAATACTTCGTCACCTTCTTTAAATGCAGTAACGTCACTGGCAACCTCTGACACCACGCCAGCTACCTCTAATCCAAGAATATCGCTCTCGCCTGGTGGAGGTGGGTAATTCCCCTGGCGTTGCAAGGTATCCGCACGATTCACCCCAAACGCTTTTACGTCAACTTTTACTTTCCCTGGTGCTAGCGACAGCCCTTCACATTCCTTTACAACAAGTTCGCTTGGGCCGCATCCTTTTTCAAAATCGACATATCGCATAATTTACATCCAATCCTAGTCTTAAATTCTAATCGTAATTTGGCTACGTACTTTTATATCAAACAGTTTGGGTTTGTTTTGTGTTTATACCAGTCCGGATAGAGCATTTTAACTCTCGCTGAGTGGGTAATTATCTATGCAGATTGGTATTATTAACACAGAACTTATGAAATTGCGTATAATCCGACCATTCTCATAAGCGAGTAAAATCGCTTAACTCTGTTTCACATTTATTAAATTAGTACGAGAGCCTTCATGTCAGCACAGGTCATATTACAGCCATCCAGAGACAAATCACTTCGCCGCAAACACCCTTGGGTATTCGAAAGCGCTGTGGCTGAACTAGAGGGCCGCGCGCGAGTTGGCGATACGGTAGACGTATTTGACTCTGAAGGCGACTGGTTAGGGCGAGGCGCTTACTCTCCAAATTCAAAAATTCGCGTTCGTATGTGGACATTTAAAAAAGACGAAAGCATTGATAACGGATTTTTCCTACGCCGTTTAGAAACTGCACTAGCCCTTCGCAAACGCTTGTTTGACCCAAACAAAACCAACGCGTTTCGCTGGATAGCGTCTGAAAGTGATGGCCTTCCAGGGATCACTATAGACCTATACGACAATGTTGCAGTACTTCAGCTTTTGAGCGCGGGCGGCGAAAAACACAGAGATAAGATAGTGTGGGCAATTACTAAGCTAATGCCTAATGTACACATATACGAGCGAAGCGACGTGGACGTGCGCAAGAAAGAAGGTTTAGAGCCTGTAACTGGTGTACTGCATGGTGAACCACCTATGCAAGTTACAGTAAAAGAAAACGGCATCAACATAGTGGTTGATATCGAGAACGGCCATAAAACCGGTTTTTACCTTGATCAGCGAGACAGTCGCGCGGCGGCTGCGCACTACGCGAAAGATGCCGACGTACTCAACTGTTTTAGCTACACAGGTACGTTTTCTTGCTACGCACTTGCTGGCGGTGCTAAGTCAGTTACAAACGTTGATGTATCTCAGCCTGCTCTTGATTTGGCTAAGCACCATGTAGCCATCAATGGTTTAGACGAAAACAAAGCCAATTACGTAAACCAAGACGTGTTTAAGGCACTCAGGGAGTATCACGAGCAGGGCAAACAGTTTGATATGGTGATACTCGACCCGCCAAAGTTTGTCGACAGCAAGGCAACATTAAACCGTGCTGCCCGCGGCTATAAAGACATTAATATGTACGGCATACATGCTGTTAAATCTGGTGGGCTGCTGCTTACATTTAGCTGCTCTGGCCTTATGCCGGCAGATTTATTCCAGAAAGTTGTGGCAGACGCTGCACTTGATGCAGGTCGTACTATCAAAATTATCGCAAGGCTTAATCAAGCCTCAGATCATCCTATCATTGGCAGCTATCCAGAAGGCTATTACTTGAAAGGTCTAGTGTGTGAAGTCACCGACGACTAGCTATTAAAAAAGCGCCCTTGTTGATGTATAGGGCGCTTAACGAAATCAATTGAGCTAACATTACGTTGTGCGAAAAGCTTACGAAGGTAAATCCATCCCCCTAAGATGCAAAGGTTATCTCATTGTTAGAAAAGCGACTTGATAACTGTTGTGAACTGTCATCTGATTGTTCCTTTACAACACCCTCTTTTTCTTCAACTTTCTTCCACACCATCTCGTGAAAATAAAACGCCACGGTATTAATGGCTGGCTCAACCAACGCTACAGCACCGCCTACTACCACACTTCCTGTCAGTAAGTAGGCAACCGTAAAGGCCACTGAAAAGTGCATCACTGCAAAGGTCATCGTCTTTTTCATATTCATCGCTCTCTCAAAATATTAAATCAGTTTGCTTTCGCATTAATGAGAATTATTAGCAATTAAGACTGAGAGTTAAAATAGAAAAAACTGAACGGCCTATTCGGTTTAGTATATGAAAGCTGAAAGACTGTTTTCAAACCACAACGGGCTGGTCAACATAGGAGTGTAAAGAAAGAAGCAACACCGCGAGGATGTCATTGCTGTAGACCCTGACGCTTTGTGCTTTTTAGTTAGACACGAAAAGGCGAAGCTTTTACCCCGCCCTAACACATTAGATTAGACTATTTCATCTGAGAAATTTCGACGCCTATAATACAGCTTGACTCGGATTCAGGTTCACAGCGCACAACAGTCGCTAATGCTGCCAAAGATGGGATTTGCGAACTAGATGACTCTATTGCAACACTCACTTGTGTACCCACCTCAATTGAGGGTTCATCGACTTCCAAAGACATACCTGTAGCACTGATATCTCTACACATTGCCTGCATGGTGCGGCTCGACTCATCATCAGTAATTTGCAACTGACAAGGCGAATTTACCATCATCCTGAAAAAATTTCGCTTATCGTCGTATCCCAACATGTCTACTTCTCCTGATTTTTAGCGTTACGCTGACGACTACATCTGATGTTATAGGGCGATGCCGGTAACTTGTCAATCGAACTGTATAATATTTATTCAACAATTATTAAAAGTGTACTTTGGTCTAATTTCGACTACCTTCCCACTTAAATCAACGACTCAGCCGTTTCTGCCCGCTGTTTTGTTTGCGATAACAAATATGTGCCCTCATGCCCTAGCCTAGCTCATTGATGCTACCTTACACCTAACGCCCTTTTTTAAAAGTCAGCGAGGTGCAAAGTGATACGCTTAGCCGAAATCGGGTAAGCCGTCCCGAGCTGCTGCGCAAACAACGAAACCCGTAATTCTTCTATCATCCAACGTACATCATTAAGAGCTTGAGGTACTTTACCTTTGGGGTATTTGCTGCACGCCTTTTCCCATTCTTTAATCGACTTTTCTACCGTGACCTGATGCATTCTGTCTTTGTTGGGATCAATGGGGAGCTTCTCTAGCCGACGAGCTAAACCTTTAATGTAACGATTCCAATCATCTAATCTGCTCTCGCCAATTTCAGAAACAAAACCAGGAAAAACTAACGATGCCAAGTGGGCTTTACAGTCACCTAGGGCGTTTATCATCGTCAGCGGTACATTACCTTTCATTTGCTTCTGGCACTGGTGAGCGAGGGTAAGCCCCTGCTCCACTTGTTTGGCAATCTCTAACACTCTGTCATTAATGTTTGCACGAGCAATCTCTAAACATGCTTCAAAATCGGCTTTGCTGCGAATGTCGGTGTTATTGGTTTTGCAGTAATCACTGACGATGGCGTCGATACCCGCAAAAATACAATCTTCAATTAGCGCTTTCACTTGTCCAAATGGATTGAAATACAAACCCAGTTTGGCTTTATTCGGTAATTTGCTTTGCAAATAATTAAGCGGCGACGGCATCGCGTTTTTAATCAAGACATTCACGCCTTGCTTATGCAGCACTTGGGCTTTATCCGCCTCCTCAATTAACGCAATATCTACCTTATCGCCCTTTTGTACCAGAGCCGGGAACGCCTGAACTTCAAACCCGCCTACTTTCTGCACGAATGTTTCTGGCAAGCTTTCGAAATCCCATTGTTCTATGTTATTTCGCTCTAACTCGGGTGTTGCGGCTTTCTCAAAGGTTTGTTTCACCTGCCCTGCACACTGCTGTTTAAGCGCGTGAAGGTCGTCACCTTTGGCAATATCATCACCGTTGTCATTAACTACCGCGAAGTGCATTTTTAAGTGCTTATCAAGCTGTTCTAAATTCCACTCTTCGCTTTCAATAATAACGCCTGTCATTTTGCGTAACTTATCGGTTACAGCTTCAAGCAAAGGCACCGGACGGTTGTTCTTATCTGTTTCACAGATATCAGCAAGGCATGCTTCAGCAAAGTTTGGCGCAGGCACAAAGTTACGACGCAAGCGTTTTGGCAAGGTTTTAATTAACCCCACAATAAGGTCGTGCCTTAGTCCCGGCACCAGCCAATCAAAACCTACGTTATCAACTTGATTAAGCACAGGCAGCGGGATGACAACAGTTACGCCATCGTCTTCAGCGTTAGGTTCGAAGTTATAGCGAAGCGGCAGCGTAATATTGCCTTGGCGCCATACATCAGGAAATGCGTTTGCTACCGACTGCCCAGGCTGCTGACGATATACGTCTTCTTCTTTAAACGTTAAACTGTCGTTGCTTCCGTGTTGCTTAAACCATTTCTTAAACGCCGCATCATTATTGGCTTCAACCGGAATGCGCTTCGCGTAAAAGCTTACCAGTTCTTCATCATCGACTATCAAATCGCGACGACGGGTCTTTTGTTCAAACTCGTCAGCCTGCTCAAGCAGCGCCTGATTTTCCTGTAAGAAACTGTAATTGAGCTTAGTATTGCCCTCGACTAACGCTTCGCGGATAAATAGCTCGTGGCAAATTGGCGGGTCGATGAGGCTATAAACCTTCGCACGCTTCATTACTATGGGTAGCCCGAACAAGGTTACTTTTTCAAAGGCAATCACCGCACCGCGCTTTTTAGACCAGTGTGGTTCTGAATAGCTACTTTGCACAACATGCTCGGCCAAAGGCTCTACCCATGCTGGGTCAATTTTTGCCACCATACGAGCAAATAGCTTAGAGGTTTCTACAAGCTCAGCTGCCATTACCCATTTGGGCTGAGACTTTGATAGCCCTGAACCAGGGAAAATAAGAAAGCGCGAATTACGCGAACCCATATACTCGCGCTCTTTATCTTTAAAGCCCATGTGAGACAGCAAGCCGCTGGCGATGGCTTGGTGAATAGCCTGATAGTCGGCTTCTTGCTTTGAAATGCCAAAGCCCAGCTCAGCGATAGACTTTTTAAGTTGGCTAACAATGTCCTGCCACTCACGCATACGTAAATAGTTGATGAAATTTTGCTTACACCATTTGCGCAATTGGTTTTGACTCAGTGCGTTTTGCTGCTCTTTAAACGCCACCCACAAGTTGTAAAGACTGATAAAGTCAGAATCTTTATCGTGGTATTCGCTGTGCTTCTCGTCTGCTTGCTGGCGTTTTTCCTGTGGGCGCTCTCGTGGGTCTTGAATTGAGAGTCCCGCCGCAATCACCATGACTTCGCTTAGCGCATTAGTGCGTTCGGCTTCAATCACCATGCGTGCATAGCGAGGGTCGATAGGCAAACGTGCTACTTGACGACCTAACGGAGTAAGCTGCATTTTGCCGCTTTGCTTGGTTTTCCGGTTATCTTTGCCTTTCGCAATAGCTTGAATTTCTTCAAGTAAACGGAAACCGTCGTTGATATTGCGGTTATCAGGCGGCTGAACAAATGGAAAAGCAGCGATATCGCCTAACCCTAAAGCAAGCATTTGCAAAATAACCGACGCTAAGTTGGTTCGCAGGATCTCTGGGTCAGTAAATTCTGGGCGGCCTAAATAGTCTTCTTCACTATAAAGACGAATACAAATACCGTCAGACACACGGCCGCATCGCCCTGCCCGCTGATTCGCTGACGCCTGAGAGATTGGCTCGATAGGTAAACGCTGCACTTTACTTCTAGCGCTGTAACGTGAAATACGGGCAAACCCCGGGTCAATTACGTATTTAATGCCGGGGACCGTAAGCGAGGTCTCTGCGACGTTGGTGGCAAGTACAATGCGCCTACCGCTGTGCGACTGAAATATGCGGTTTTGCTCTGCCGCCGACAACCTCGCATACAGCGGAACAATTTCAGTGTTGCGATAATGCTGTTTGCTCAAAGCATCTTGGGTGTCGCGTATCTCGCGCTCCCCGCTTAAAAACACTAAGATGTCTCCCGGTGCTTCACGCATTAGCTCGTCGACTGCGTTTACGATGGCGTCGCTCTGATCAATATCGTCATCATTATCTTCTGGCGCGTGGTAACGAATTTCTACCGGATAGGTACGTCCGCTCACTTCGATAATAGGCGCATTATTAAAATGCTGAGAGAATCGCTCTGGGTCGATGGTGGCAGAAGTAATGATGAGTTTTAAATCAGGGCGCTTATCTAAAAGCTGACGCAAATAGCCCAACAAGAAGTCGATATTAAGGCTGCGCTCGTGGGCTTCATCGATGATGATAGTATCGTACTGATTTAAAAAGCGGTCTTGCTGCATTTCAGCTAGCAGCATACCGTCGGTCATAAGCTTAACGTAGCTTCGCTCGCTCACCTGATCGCTAAAGCGAATTTTAAAACCCACCTTTTCGCCAAGCGGTGCGTTGAGCTCTTCGGCTATACGGGTGGCTACACTTCGCGCCGCTAATCGTCGTGGCTGGGTGTGGGCTATCATGCCATTTACACCGCGACCTAACTCTAAGCATATCTTAGGTAACTGCGTAGTTTTACCCGACCCAGTCTCACCCGCAACAATCACCACTTGGTTATTCGCAATCGCTTCTTTAATATCTTCTTTTTTATCGCTAACCGGCAGCGGTGGGTATTCAACTTTGGGTAGGTTGTCTTTACGCCAGTTACGCTTTTCTATCGATGCATCGATGTCGCCTTCAAGTTTTTCAAACTGCGCTTTTAAGCTTTCTTCGCTAACCGCGCTGTTACGTTTTGAAACTTTGGGATTAGCAGCTTTTTTCTCCGCGCCTTTTCCTTCAACACCAGATTTATCATTCACTTTTTGTGCAAGCTGTGTAATGCGGCGCTTCAAGCGAAATTTATCTGCGCTCAAACAATCATCTAGTTTGTTGTAAAGAGGTTTTATTGCAAGTGTTGAAGACAAAGTGACATCCTAAAGCGTGTTTCTAATCATCAATAAAATTCGGGCGGTGATCCTAGAAGATACCGCCCTAAAAAGCCAGCGTGTTAAGCGTTACGAGAATTTAAGCGCTTTGGGTTAATTCATCGTCTTGGGGCGTTTTAAAACGGGGAAAACCGAACCAAATGGCCGCCACACCAAACACGAAAATCAGCATGGGATACCAGCAGTACGGTGTAATAGCTAACGGTGAAATACCTACTACGGCCGCGGCACTTAAAAGCTGCGCACCGTAAGGGACTAAACCTTGGAAACTGCACGAAAAGATATCCAAAAGTGATGCGGTACGACGAGGGTCAACGCCGTACTTTTTGTTAAGATCTTTAGCAATTGGGCCTGCGGTAACAATCGCAATAGTATTGTTCGCCGTTGTAACGTCTAAAAAGCTAACCAAGCCAGCAATACTGAACTCAGCGCCTTTCTTTGACGTGACTTTACGGGTTAAACGCTCGATTAACCAGGTTATACCGCCGTTAGCGTGCATAAGTGCCACAATGCCGCCTATGGTTATGGCGATCATCGCTAAGTCTTGCATCCAGCCCATCCCTTTTTGGATGCTCTGCATCATTGAAAGTGGCGTAAAGCTGCCTTGTAGCAAGCCCACTACACAGGCACTGGCAATACCCACTGCAAGCACGCTAATGACGTTAAACCCTGTTAGCGCAAAAGCGATAATGCACAAGTAAGGCACTATGCGCCAAAAATCGTAGCTGCCGCCTTCAACAATGCCAGAAGTATCAACATCCACCATTAGCAATAACGCCATGGTGACAATGCACGCCGGCACAGCAACCATTAAGTTTGCCTTGAACTTGTCTTTTAGCTGAACGCCTTGGGTACGGGTTGCGGCAATGGTGGTGTCTGAAACAAACGAGAGGTTATCACCGAACATTGCGCCCCCCACCACAATACCCAGCGCCATTTCTACCGGCAGCCCTAAACTTGTGGCAAGACCTGCACCTATGGGCGAGAGCGCGGTAATGGTGCCCATGGACGTGCCCATTGAAAATGATATGAAACAGCAAATCAAAAACAGACCTGGCAATATAAGTGCAGAAGGCACAAATTGAAGTGCCAAATTGACCGTGGCATCTCGAGCGCCAATATCAATAGTCACCGCATAAAACGCACCGGCTAACAGGAAAATAAGCACCAAAAGAATAATGTTTTTATCGCCACCGCCTTTGCAAAACGTTTGTACTTTTTCAGAGAAGCTGACCTTTTTCCCTTTCGGGTTTAAACATAGCCCATAGCCAGCGCTGATAAAAAACGCAACCAAAATAGGCATCGCAGTGATGTCGTTTGTAGTAATGCCGGTTACCACAACAAGGATCACAAAAAGTAAAATAGGCGTTAAACCTAGCGGGTTAGGTGCAATAGAATTTGGTGCAATGTCTTTATTTTCGTGCACAGAAAACTCTCTTTTTGGGTTTTATTGCCTGCTAGCAACAGTTTAAAGGCTACGCGGAAAAGCCACCTGCCGGTTGCGAATGCGTAAGAAAAAGCTTCAACGAAACCATATTTTGACGGTCTTGAACGGTGAAAAGCTAAAGCTGCAAAGGATAAAAGGTTTTTAAAGCATTGAAAAGAAATTTACTTTCCAATAATTAACTCATCTGCACTGTGCCAGACGCTACGATGAGATTTCGAGTTATTACACGAGTGAAGCTACAACCATTTAGCCGTAGAACGCGACTGCCGCCCAGCTATTTTTCATAGCAGTGTTGCATAAATGTTTGGCATAAGTGTGTGGCATAGCTCTGTTACGTAGAAATATGGACAGGCGCTATCAGTCATTCACGTTAAATTCTAAGCTCGCTAGGGGTTTTACCTGTAAGCCGTTTTACCGTTCGTCGAAAGTTAGGTAAATCGTTAATGCCCATTGCATTGGCCGCCGTCTCGTTACTCACTTTGTGCACCGAAAGAAGTAAAAGTGCATGATTGCGCTGTACTTCCTCGCAGAGCGCGCGATAGCTAGTGCCGTACTCTTTTAGTTTCCGCTTTAGCGTAGCCACACTGACGTTTAAGGTTTCCGCTAATTCAGGTAATCCGATATTTGCTGCCTGTGTGTTGGAGGATGCACAAACATAACGCCTCACAAAATCAGGCAAAGACAAGCGGTTTTGCAATTCAATAGAAGCCCCTTCTTTTGTTTGCGTTGCGCTATTACTAACGACACCTTCCAGAGAAACATGTGATTCAGCAGAACAATCCGACTGAGCTGTTAGCTCCAAAGGTTGGAGTAATACGTCTTTCTCAATGCAAATACTGTTAAAAGCGCGATTAAACGATAACTTAAGCCCAAGGTGGGTTTCGTAATCAGCAATATTTCTTGGTCGACTCTCGGTAAAAGAGAAAGATAAACGAATTCGCTTATTCGCTATACTTTTCATAAGTGCAACAACGCTTGCGAATGCCACTTCAATAGAGAACTGAAGCTGTTTGCTGCTTACCCCTGTAAACTGAGGCACTAACATTATTTGGTCTGCGTTTTCAAAACGCTGAAACTGACAGAGCGGTAGGCTACACCACCGGTATGTTTGGCGTTGAGTCAGCTGTAAAAGTAGCTGCTCTACATTTTCACATGCTTTGAGCGCATCAAGTGGACTAGATAGCCACTGCGAGGCGAAAGCTCCCCCCAGCAAAAAACTAACGTCGCCGCCTCTCGCTTGACTTTGAACATTCACTAACAGCGATGAATATTGATTTATGCTTAATAGTGATTGGTGTTGCAACGCATCTTCAAAAATTCCTGTACCGCGCAAGAGCTTATTTTTATTCGCGCCACGAGAGAGCGCCACATTAAGAGCTGCCCTCACTAACCAATACCCAACTATTACTTTATCTTGGCTAGACATCACTACATGAGCACTACCAGCACTATCGATGACACCCATGTCCAGCTCATTAGCGTCATCTTTTACAGTGACACCCATGTTAAGCATATCAGCATCGCTTTTTACAGAGACACCCATGCCAAGCGCTTTAGCATCATCTTTTAGAGAGACACCCACCCCAGAAAGACGAGTTGAATGACGGTACTCAGCACCTGCAATTGCAGCTTCGTCCTCAGAGTCTCGTAGTGCGTTTAGTCTTGGTAACATTAAATCCATAAGTTACTCGCTGCAGGCATCTTCATTCATCTTCACCGGTTACCCCTACCAATTACTATCGCCAAATACACTGACCAAACCGGCCTAATTACGCTGCGCTACCATGGGCACGCTCAAGTTCTAAGAGCATGGTGTTAAGCACTGTCGCAAGGCGTTGGTTAGGTAACAAAGTCACTTGAGTACTGCGAGCGGTGGTGTAAATAGCGTTTGCATTTTGGCTGTGTCTAAACGCAAGGTGCTGAATGCTCACTTTGATATCGTTGAGAATAACGTCAGCCTGCACGGGCGAGACGTCTGGCATCAAAATAGCAAACCTATCACCGGCATAGCGGCACGCTAAATCTTGCTGACGCAAATTCATAATCACCAATTGCGCAATATCGTGCAGATACCTATCGCCTTCTGTATACCCATGTTTTTGGTTGAACAAAGAGAAGTTATTGATATCGATAATGGCGATGACTGCTGACTTGCCAGACTGCTGTAATTTATTAATTTGTGTTTTCCAATACTCTGCGCGGTAAAGCTGAGTGATGGGATCGATAGCATCGTGATCGCGAAAGTCCCATTCTCTGCGTCGTAATTGCAAGTTTAACGCGCGCTGCTCTAGGTGCCACTGATACAGTGCCGCGGTCATTACTACCATACCCACAGCCGCAGGATAAGACTCAATCATGCTTAGCCAATAAGTCTCTTCGGGATAATGAAAAAACTCATCCAAGAAATCTAAACTGACTGAAAATAGAAAGAAGCCGAGTCCTACCGTGAGAAGGCTCGTTACTTTACCTGGAGGACGGCTGGCAAGCGCAGCTAGCATCCACGCCAAAGTTAAAAAAGCAATGCTTCCTTCCCCCACAATATCGAGGCCTGATATCACGGTGCTTTCTTTTGCATTGCCAAACATAAAAGCTAAACAAACCGCCAACGCCACTACGCAAAATGTAAATGCTAGCCAAAGCTTGTGATGTCTAAATTGTGTTGAATTTGTAAAGGTAAACATAGTGCTCTCTTTGGAAATCTCTTGAATTGGATACATCACGCGTTAGTCCGGCCACCGCCAGCGTTTATAACAAAACGAGAGTCTTGCCCAAATCTGATGAAACTGTCGAGGGTCAGTTTGGCTCAGCAATGTGACATCTTGATGGCAGCGAACTTTAGGAGCATAAAAAAGACACACAAACCAAACAAAATCAGTAATTTAAGCAAGGGTCAATTTAGCTCAGCCAATTGCAAATAGGCGACAATTACCGATTGTGTACCGCTTGTTCCATCAAATCTTCATATAACTGTCATGCAGGATTCTTAGGGTACTCATTCACTTACTTAGCACTTATTCAAAACACCTTTTTACTGCTTAATTAATTGGAAAATAAATGAAAATTAAAACCGCGTACTCTTCTCTAACACTTGCCTGCATAGCGGCAATGGGCCTTAGCGTCGCTACACCTGCTTCAGCTGCTGATGGCGTAATTATCGGTTCAGTAAAAGACGCCGCACAGACGCGCAGCTATACCGGTGCTCAAATTAAGCTTAAAGAATTAGGACTAGTTACTGAAGCAGGCACAGACGGTACATTTCGGTTTCCCTCTATTCCAGAGGGTACTTACACGCTAGAAATTTCTTATCTTGGTGAGGAAACGGTTACGCAAGCGATAAAAGTGACAGACAACGGCATTGCGCGCGCAGCCGTGGAGTTTGGCAGCGGCGATACCATCGATGAGATCTTGGTACGTGGTCAACGAAGCGGTCAGGCAAGTGCCATAAACCAGCAGCGAACGTCAGATCGTATTTCATCTATTGTATCCGCAGATGCCATTGGACAATTTCCAGACCAAAATGCTGCTGAGTCGTTACAGCGTTTACCTGGCTTGTCGATTGAGCGAGATCAGGGTGAAGGTCGTTTCGTCGGCATACGCGGTATCGACCCCAACTTGAATAACGTAACCATTAACGGCTTGAATATTCCCTCGCCTGAATCAGGCGTACGTTCAGTAGCCCTTGACGTTATTCCCTCTGAACTCATCCAAACGTTAGAGGTGTCTAAATCGGTAACGCCCGACATGGACGGAGACGCCATTGGTGGTTCAGTCGCGGTGAAAAGCGTGAGTGCGTTTGATAAGGCTCGTGATACCGCGAGCATTACCGTGCAAGCCAGTCAAAATGATTTACGCGATGAAACCAGTCCAAAGCTTTCTGGTACGTTTACCAAGAAGCTTTCCCCTGAATGGGGGGTGGCTGGCGCCATTTCCTACTTTGACCGAGATTTTGGTTCAGACAATGTTGAAAGTAACGGTGACGATGAGCTTGAGCAACGTCACTACACGATCACTCGAGAACGTTTAGGCAGTGCGTTAAATATCGATTTTCGTCCTGACTTCAACAACCAATATTTTCTTCGCACACTTTACAGTGAGTTTTCTGACGACGAATACCGTCAAGGTAATATATTCACGTTCGATGGCGAAGACTCAGAAATAGAAAGAGAAAGTAAAGACCGCTTTGAAAGTCAGAGTATTTTTACTGTGGCGCTTGGTGGTGAACACCAATTAGATACCTGGAAAGCAAACTGGCAGCTCGGTTATGCAAAGTCTGATGAAGACGAGCCAGATGCACTGTATTACGTATTCAAAACTGAAAATGACAGTATTGACGCAGACTTAAATACTATGCGTCCAACCGTGTCACAAAACGCTGATGCCATGGACTTATCAACCTATGAGGTCGATGAGATCAGCTTTGAAGATAACTACACCAGAGATACCGAAACCAGTATTAAATTCGACGCCGCCCGCCCCATCAACCTTGGTGGCTATATCGGTGAGTTAAAAATTGGCTCGAAATACCGAAGCCGAGAAAAAGACCGCGACAGCAGCATCGCTATTTTTGATGGAGAATTCGACGACCTAGACGCTTCGCAATTCGGAGCTGCCAGTCCAGACTACTCTCTTGATGACTTTGGGCCTGGGCTTAATCGAAGTGAAATGCGTAACTACTTTAACGAAAACCGCAAGAGCTTGGAATTAGACAGCCTAAATTCTGAAGTAGAGTCTCGTGGCGCGACCTATGTGAATGAAGAGGATATTTTTGCCGCTTATATCATGGGCAGTGTAGATATAAATAAACTTCATTTGGTAGCAGGGGTTCGCTATGAACGTACTGACTTTTCTACATCGGGTATGCGAGTAGAGCTTGTAGAAAACGAAGAAACTGACGTAGAAGAAGTGGTAAATACGCCATGGGAAGCAGAGCGCGACTACGATCATTGGTTACCCAGTGTAAATGCCAGATACACTGTTTCAGATAGACTTCAGCTTCGCGCTGCCTACACCCAAACTATTTCAAGACCAAAGTTTGAAGATGTAGCGGCATTTCAAATCATCGAGAGCAAAACAGAAGAAGATGATGGCATATTTGTGACTGAACGAGAGGCGGAAGTTGGCAACCCTCACCTTCAACCTTACGAAGCACAAAACGTTGATTTGTCGATTGAATACTATCCAGGTGACATCGGTGTAATTTCAGCAGGGCTATTCTACAAGAATATCGATAACTTCGTTGTGTATGCTGATGTTGCAGATACAACCGGTTGGGAAGGTTTTGAAGAAGTCATACAGCCAATTAACGGCGACTCTGCCGATTTAACCGGCTTAGAACTTTCTTGGGTGAAAGCCTTTAACAATGGCTTTATTATTTCCGCCAATGCTACTTTTACCGATTCTGAAGCGACTACCTTCTTAGATGGCGAAAAATTTGAAACCCAGTTACCAAATCAATCAGACCGTATTGGCAATATCACCATTGGGTACGAAGCGAATGACTTCAGTGTACGTCTAGCCACCACCTATAAAAGCGACAATTTCGAAGAGATTGATGGTGACATGCTCAGATTTGAAGACGACCACGTACAGGTTGATTTCATGGCGCGCTACTACATCAACGACAGCATGCAGGTGTATTTCAACGGCATCAACTTAGGTGACGAACCTTTCTACAACTATTTCGATACGCGCAACCAAAACGCGCAGTATGAAGAATACGGCCGCACGTTCGAACTTGGCTTTACTTGGCAGCTTAACTAGGCAGGTATATCGAAAGTTAATTATCGGGTTTGAAGGCCGTAGGTAGTTTGGCCTTCAAACCTGCTCTTAATAATCTGTAAGCCATGCTTTAGTCGATGCGCCATGCATGGTTTGATCTCAGTAAGATTCAGGACAATAACAACAATGACCAATCAGCGTCACACCAAAACAGTTTTTAAAACCACATTTACCACAGCGACACTTTCAAGCGCACTTTTGACGTTGTTCGGTTGCGCAGCCTCTCACGATACTAATACCAGCGCAGATACCAGTGCGAATATCAAGTTAGCGCACAGCGAAAGCCAGTTAGTAAAAGCAGAAAGCCAAGACATCGCATTACCGCTAACAAAGCAAAAAAATGGTCTAAGCCTGACTATGCACTACCAAACGCACGCCGAGCATTCTAACACCAAAAGCGCTTACAAAGACGCTTACAAAGACACCCATGCTAACAACATTAGCAAGGACGCTCGCGCCAACCACAAACATAAAGTTTACGATGACACCCACGCTATCAACATTAATGTTAACGAACATAAGGGTATTTCACTAAGTAACTCTGAAGGAAAAAAACACTTCATTGCGGGACATTACACCTTAGCAAATGCTGAAGTTGTGGAGTCTAATTCAAAACAATGGGTGTCTTTAGTAGTGTTCAATAACAACACCCAGTACATAGAGGTGTATCGCATTAACGCCGCGTCTCTTGAGATTGATCAACCGCAAACTCAATTGACCAAAGGTTCTGAAGCCATTTGTGCTACAACATCAAGCGCTGGCGAACTGCAAATTGTTAATATCGATGCGACCGGCACACTGAATCAGTATGAATTTTACAACGGGCGCTTTTTATCGCTTAGAGACTTTGCGATAGGTCCAGGCATTAAAAGTTGCGCGATAAATGCCAACATCGAAACGCTATACCTTGCTGACGAATTTGCCGGTGTGTGGCAATTAGATACCGATATTGAAAGTGAGCTAGCAAAAACCCTTATTTTTCACGATCAAGATGTGGCCATTGAAGGTGTAGCCACCCTATCTTCAACAACGGTAGATGGCGTGGATATCGCTGCCTGGGTGAGTCCGGATGCCAGCGGGATATGGCTCAAAGCACCATGTCTTACGCAATTTGTCTCGCTAATAAATACGGCGAACGAAAGTAACTCAGCAGATCGCCAATTAAAAGCAACCGACAAGTCTACTTCTATTCAGCCTGAATTCGTTCACCTGTCGTTAAGTGAAGAAGGCTCACACATTTCTCTTGTTGTTGATGATGATGAATCAGGCGACGTGTTTTCTGCCGAACTTCCCTCAAAACTAAGCGCAGCTTTACTTCATCGACAATGCGGCACCGATTTTAAAGCTACCTCGCCAAAAGAAAATCACATGGAGAAGGCATATACAAATAACAGCGCATCCCAACATGCAAACCTCACTATCAAGGTTAAACCCGATGTTGAAACTGACCCAGTGGAAAATCATGGCGACGCTGCTGACGACCCTGCCATTTGGGTCAACTCGCACAGCGCTTCACAAAGCCGCATAATCGGCACCGACAAAAAAGGCGCATTGAATAGCTATGACTTAGCCGGCAAGCTAGTGCAAAGCCTTCCTGTTGGCAGAGTGAATAACGTTGATGTGGGATACAAGGTATCTGTGGCAGAAACCAAAGCACAGCAAAGCGATACGCCACTTATCGATATCGCAGTAGCATCAAACCGGTCGAATAACAGTTTGTCTGTATTTGAAATAGATAAACGCGGCCATATGACTCAACTTGGCCACATAAGCACTACACTCAATGATATATACGGCATGTGTCTGTTTGTGTCAGGCGGAGTAGCTCATGTATTTGCTAACGACACCAGTGGCCGCTTCGAACGGTATAGCGTGTCTATCTCCCCAGACAAATCTGTTGATGGACACTTAACACAGTCCTTTTCACTGCCTTCACAGCCAGAAGGATGTGTTGTGGATACTAAAACGAGCACGGCATACTTAGGTGAGGAAGGTGCTGGGATTTGGGCCTTGGATATTACTTCAAACAGCAATCAGCCTCAGTTCATCGCTGAGATAGAAGCTCCGGTAGAAGCTGATGTAGAAGGTTTGGCTCTGTTTAATGTAGATGCACAAACTTACCTAATCGCATCGAGTCAGGGTAATAACAGTTATGCTATCTATCACGTACACAATGAGAACCCTGAAGTCTTGGAACTTATGGGGCTTGTTCAAATTGCGGCAGATAAAGCCACGCAAATTGACAGCGTGTCGGAAACAGATGGGCTTGATGTAACCAACGCTAACTTGGCAGGAAGGTTCACCGAAGGGCTTTGGGTAGTACAAGATGGAAGAAACGTCATGCCTAGCGAGACCCAAAACTTTAAGCTAGTTGCTGGTGCCTCACTTAAAGATGCGATCAGAAAATTAGCGAACGCCAAGCGTGAACGCCACTCAGACATGTAATAAATAATACGAAAAGTAAATAAAAAGGAGGCGTTAAGCAAGTTAACGCCTCCTCTCTGGTATATGATAAATACATGGCGCCGCTCTAGCTTCAAGCCGTTCTAACCCAGCGCCGCATCTTCATTCATTACGCTACCTGCAGCACTAAATCCTACCAAGCTAAATAAAAGTGCGTTATCCCAAACAACGTCTAACCCGCGCGCTGGTATCCATCATTCAATTGAACATCAATAGCCCGTAGCACGGCCGTTCGATTAATTGAGCCTAACAGTACCCCGTCATCATCAACAATGGGGTAAACTCTCGGCTTTTCCTTTAACAGTAATTGGGCTAACTCTATTACCGACATATAAGGTTTGATAGAAATCACAGGGGTTTTCATGATTTCCCCTACTCTACAAATTTGTTCGCGATAGTAGCTTGACGCAATCATTTGAGCGATACAGTCTTGCTCAGACAAAAAGCCCACCACTCTACCTTTGCTATCGAGTACCGGACCACCACTCTGCCCACTGGCTAACAGCACTTCGACGGCCTGCGCAACGGGCATATCGACATTAAGCTTCACTGGGTGAGTATTCATATAATCACTGACTTGCAACGATTCCATTTTCAATTCTCCAGCCGTGGCGCCTAATGTGACCGATACTGCGACTTAATTGGCGTTACGGCACTTCAATTATTTTTAACCACATGTGAAAGCAATTTTCCCCCACACTTTAAGATTAGACGTTTCGTTGCATACAAGCCAGCACATTTAACATTAAAATAACAAATAGTTTTTCAGTGATCAGTCTTTGTAAATTGCCACTTTCACTTTACCATTTATGTCAACGCTAGCGCGGTACATACCCGCAGAATTGAACGGCATAGCGACGTTACCTTTAGCGTCAATAGCAATCACACCGCCATCGCCACCGGCTTTAACTAGTACGTCGTTAACTACAGTGTTCGCAGCGTCGTTTAACGTTAAACCCTGGTACTTCATTCGCGCACAAATATCTGCTGCCACGTTGTATCGAATAAAATATTCACCATGTCCTGTGGCCGATACCGCGCAGCTTTCATTGTCGGCATAGGTCCCCGCTCCAATAACAGGCGAGTCTCCAATACGTCCGTACCGTTTAGCCGTCATTCCGCCAGTGGATGTTCCCGCGACAATGTTGCCTCCTTGATCCAATACTACGGCTCCAACAGTGCCAAAGCGCTCATTGCCTTGCTGCGAACCGTAACCACTCGATACCTGCTGCATACGTGCTTTCGCTTTATCTAAAGCTTGCTTGCGAAACTCGGTATCAAAAACGGTGTTGTCTACCTGTTCAAGGCCGTTTTCTTTTGCGTAATCTTCAGCGCCTCTCCCTGAAAGCATAACGTGTGGAGATTCATTCATTACCAATAACGCAGCCTCTATTGGGCTTCTTATTGTTTTCACCCCCGCAACAGCACCTGCATTTTTACTGCCGCCGTGCATTATCGACGCATCAAGCTCGTGCTCACCGTCGAAGGTATATACCGCACCGATGCCAGCATTAAATAACGGCGAGCTTTCAAGAATTTTGATGGTTTCTACTACCGCAACCTCACCTTTTTCGCCTTTCTGCAACAATGCGTAGCCATGCTGCACCGCTTGGGTTAATACGCTTTTATAGTCCGCTTCTTTTTCTGGCGTCATCGATGATTTTAAAATGGTTCCTGCACCGCCATGAATAGCGATAGCTACGGGTGTTTTTCCTAATTGTTTGGAATCATCCGCTAATGCGGGAACACTCGTAATGGCAAACGATGCAGCAAGCGCGCCTATTGCATACAGTGCATGTCGAACTTTATTCGGCTGGCGAAAAATACGAGATGGGTTCAAAAGCTTTACTCCTAATAGCTACGTTTTACGTGCGCGCATAACCTGTGAGATGGTTTGAGTACAGATTTCTAGAATCAATTCAATGCGCTCTGTTGATGCGATTTTTACGCGACCTTAGACGTAAGATGACACAATTAGCTTAGGTAGGCTAGGCTACCTCAAGGATCTCTAAGAAAGTATTAAGATCATCGGTGATGGAAGGGAGTAACGCTTCAGCGTCTTCCCACTTTTTCGCCTTTGACAACTCCCATAAGCTCTCAAAGTCTCGTTGTAACTGTACGGCACCAATATCTGCAGACATACCTTTGAGCTTCAATGAAAGCACCTGAAACTTTTCGAAGTCTCGACTATCAACAGCCTGCTGCAGTAATTTAAGCTTGTCAGGCGCGCTTCTGGAATACAGGTCGCAGACACGAGAAAATAGCGCTTTATCGCCCATTATCCGAGCAATGGCATCGTCTTTTTCCCAACATCCATCAAGCCCCTCTGAATTGTTTTCATCAGCTTGAGTTTGATTGACGTTATCAATTTCAGCCTCCTTCTCCGAGCCCTCGCGAGCGGCAATATCATTAGCTATCTTCGCATTCTGTAACGCGGGGGCTATTTCTACTTCAGACTCTTTACTTGACTGAGCCTCTGTTCTTGAATTCGATAGCGTGTCGCAGTCCATTTCTTTCGAGATGGCACTCAACAAAGTGTCAACCAGTGGAGGTTCGCTGGCAGTGATTCCGGTACTTGACCTTGTATCTGTATCATTAAGCTCTGCACTTGCTAACGCCGTTATTTGATGCACTAACCATTGTTTCACTTTAGGAATAAGTACATCGGCCATGACAGGCTTTGTCGCAAAGTCGTCCATACCTGCCTCTAAACATTTCTCTTTTTCGCCGAGCATGGCATTGGCTGTCATGGCAATTATAGGTACATCTTTGTGCATCGCTCCTGCCTTACCTTCTCGTATGGCTCGGGTAGCGTCATAACCATTCATATTAGGCATCTGACAATCCATCAATATGCTGTGAATTCTGCGGCCTTTGCTTTCACATTTCGTCAAGAACGCCACAACTTCCTCACCATCGCTGCAGGTAAACAATTTAACAGGTAAACTTTCCAGCACTCCCTTCGCCACCTCGCGATTGATCATATTGTCATCAACTATCAATAAGTTGGCATTCTCAATAGACAATTGCTGCTCAGTATCGTCTGCTGCCTCTTCACCGTCTGAGATGTCCTCAGCTTTCCCTTTACCCGATGAGATATCTGATTGGTTTAATGTATATCCCGACAGAGCAGCGTCTAACCCTTGTTGGACAATTGCGAAACTCGACCTGAATAATGGCTTTGGCAAGTAAAGCGGCACAAGGTGATTGAAGTGGAAAGGTGTCCCTTCTAGTTTTTGAAGAATATAAACCACAGGTAACGAACCAGCGTCTTTAGTGGCAGCTTGTGCCTGCCATATATCATCTAGCTCACGAATGAGTGAACTGGCCTCATCCACAATAATGGCATTAAATTGCGTCCAAGGTACTGTTCCTAATTCAGAATGCTTACCTATTACTTGCGGCTCTGCACCGACGTGTAAGGCTAAACAACAAATGTTTTCCTCTAAAGGTGGATAACTTGCAGAAACACCGATTGTGATCCCGTTAAGAAGCATACTTTCGTTTTCCACCGCCATTTTATGCTCGAACGCGCTGTCGTACGTTGTTTCAGGAAGAGTAACGAAAAATGAGAAGGTGCTGCCTATGTCCACTTCAGAGTTGAACGTAATGTCTCCTCCCATAAGCTGGCTCAATTGCTTGCAGATAGACAAGCCAAGTCCGGTACCTCCGTATTGGGTAGCAACAGATGCATCAGCCTGTGTAAACGCGGTAAACAATTTGGGCTGATTTTCTTGTGCTATCCCTACGCCCGTGTCACATACGCTGAAATGAAGCTGTTGTGTCCCCGCATCTACATCACTTAACGATGCTTGTAGCTTTATATGCCCTTTTTCAGTGAATTTAATAGCATTGTTCAATAAATTACTAAGAATTTGGTTGATTCTGTGTGGATCTGAGTTTATTTCCACGGGGGGAAGACCTGTTGTGTCAACAAGAAGCTGTAGTCCTTTAGAAGCTGCCTTAACGGTAAAGACCTTGGCGATAGACTCGATAAGTGCAAGCGGGTCAAAATATTGATTATTAATATCAAGCTTGCCCGCTTCAATTTTAGACAAGTCGAGAACGTCGTTAATCAGCACACTGAGATTGTTGCAGCTAATTTCCATCATGGAAACAAGCTGTTCAGCTTTCTCATTAAGGGGCTGACGCTTAAGTAGCGCCAAGGAGCCAACTACCCCGTTTAACGGTGTTCTCATTTCATGGCTAATATTGGAAATGAAAGAGCTTTTAACACTGCTCGCTTTTCGCGCCTCTTGCGTCGCTTCAACAAGTTCTTTCGTCCTGCTTACCACTTTTTCTTCAAGCTTCAGGTTTACCCTTTCTATCGCGTCTTTTGCCTTGCGTTCGTCGGTCACATCTCTAATTACAACAGCAACGCCTGAAAACTGTGACTGTTCACCCCAAATGGTAGATGCGGTTATAAGTAGCGTGTGCTCTTCTTTTTCGTCATCGGTGTAAGGGGTTGTAAAGGTACTTTGCTTTCCGCCTTTGGTGAGAACCGATTCAAGCCCTAATAGAGAAAGCTCCTCAAATGACGAATAGTGATGATTTAAAATAAGCTGGCTTGGGATCCCAAAAAGTGACTCGGCTGCCATATTCCAACTTTTCACCACGCCAGCAGAATCTACGCTAAAAATCGCATCTTTAGATATAGCGATAATAGCAACGGACTCACCGCGCACCTTAGCCAGCTCAATGTTTTTACTGTTACTTCGGTGTACGAAGAGTAAAACGCTTACAAAAATTAGCGTAACTACCCCAATTACACTGTAAACGCTAATCCTCTTCTCATTGATAAGGGCTGCCACTTCTGACTGAGACAATGCCGTATGAAGAAAAAACGGGGCGGTTTGCTGATTTCCGTTTATCGTAAAAGCACGAGTGACCGTATACAAAGATGAGTTTGTCTGTGCGGTCTGTTTAATTTTAGCCCTGCCTATTTTCGAAGGGCTTTCGAACTCGCTCGCCCAATTCACCATAGGATTTAAATCTCTGGAGAAGGACTTATCACTGTCTGGATGACTGACAAAAAAGCCTTCACTGTCGGTAACAAATAGCAATTGATTGCCGACAAGCGTTTGTTCCATTTGCGACAGTAGAAACTGGGCGTTTACATTCATGATTATAAAACCATAACGCTCACCAGAGCTGCTGAAGATTGGAAGAGAAAGGCGAATAACGCTTTTATAAGGAAACTCGAGCTTCCCATATTCACGATTCAAATTGATTTCTGAAATATAAAACTCGCCCTTATTGCGCTTAACACTCTCTATGAAGTAACTTCTCGCTGCTTTAGGTTGTAAATCGTTGTCCTTAACTACTAAAACACTTCCCCCGTTTCTTTCCACCCGAATAAACTCATTTCCATCCTCATTGGCTTGAATGATCCTTAATTGATCCACTTCTTCGTTATTTTCGATAAAAGCAACGAAAATCGTTTCTAGTCGCTGCTTCCACTGTTCCAACGTCGTACCGTCTTTGGGGTCTAGATTTTCATTTTCAGTCGCGCGGACGATGCCGCTTATAGGTGGTGTCTGATGTAGAAAGTTAAGCGCATTGATATACTTTCTCACCTGAGAGTTTGCAGCATTTTCAGCACTGGCGGCACTCTCTTCTAATGCCGTGAAAGTTTGAGATTCAGCCGTCGCTTTGATATTACTTTCGAACAAACCAACAACAAGTACAACAAGCACTGTTGCAAGTACTAACGCTAAGCCTAAAGTACTCTTAGCTTCACTGATGGATGAACTGGATTTAAGGAACGACAAACAGGCAATATCCGTATAAATTTTGATAACTTAAAGCTAGTCATCATTTTGTTAATGCGCAAGTTTCGCGTGATACATCAAAACGGAAAATACTCAAAAAAAGACAATGATTAACGCGTTTTTTTAGGTCTTGCCGATGGCGAACAAGTAAATCACTGTTCATATTAACGCCAGCATTTGGTATTCAATTTCTCGCGGTGTACACTGCCATCAATATTTCTCTAACATCGCAATAGTGGTTATGCACGCACCTACATTTTTGTGGCACGATTTTGAAACCTTTGGCACCAGCCCACAAAAAGATCTCCCCTGCCAATTCGCTGCAGTAAGAACTGATATGGATTTAAATGTGATTGGTAAACCCATAAATATCATGAGCGCCATTGCGAATGATTATTTACCACATCCAGAAGCGTGTTTGGTGACCGGCATAACACCGCAGCAAACCATTCGCGACGGTTCTAACGAAGCTGACTTCGCCGCGCGAATTTATCAGGAAATGTCGACGCCAAATACCTGTAGTGTGGGCTTTAATAGTATCCGATTCGACGATGAAGTCTCCCGCTACCTGTTTTATAGAAACTTTTACGACCCATATTCACGTGAATGGCGAAATGGCAATAGCCGTTGGGATATAATCGATTTAGCGCGAGCGTGCTATGCACTGAGACCCGATGGTATTAATTGGCCACGCCGAGAAGATGGTGCACCAAGCTTTAAACTTGAGGCGTTAACTGCAGCTAATAATATTGGCCACGAAAACGCTCACGATGCTTTGAGTGACGTCTACGCCACAATAGCCCTTGCTAAACTGATAAAAGAAAAGCAGCCTCGCCTTTTCGATTATGCGTTGTCGTTACGCAGTAAACACACGGTGATGCAGCAAATCGATCTCACTAAACCATCGGTATTGCTTCATATCTCGTCTAAACTCCCTGCCTCTCAAGGCTGTTGCACTTGGGTTATGCCTGTGGCGAAGCACCCAACCAACAGCAATGCATTTATCGCTATTGATTTATCGCATGACATTGACAGTTTAGTGAATGACACACCAGAAGAGATTAGACAGGCGCTTTATGCTCCGTCAGATACATTTGACGATCCGTTAGAAAGACCAGGGCTTAAGCTCATTCACGTCAACCGCTCGCCGTTTATTACCACAGCTAAAGCAATGACAGAAGACAATGCAGCACGACTAGGACTGGATCGCGAGCGCTGCTTAGACAATTACAAAGTACTTGCCAGTATGCCCGAACTGGCCACTAAAATCGTAGATGTCTATGATGACGACATTCAAAGTGGTGAACTGGATATAGATCACGCGCTATATAGTGGTGGGTTTCTTAATGACGAAGACAGAAGGTGGTGTGAGCGTGTAATTGAAGCACAGCCCGATGATTTAGCCACTCTGAGTGAAAAAACACAGCACGAAGGGCTCAGAAAGCAGCTATTTCGATACCGCGCTAGAAATTATCCTAATACGCTGACCGCAGATGAAATGACCAGGTGGCAGCATCATCGCCAAGCTCGCCTGACTGATTCAGCTTTTCACGGCTCAATCACATTAGAAAACTATATGATGCGGTTGGAATCACTGGCGCATGAACACAGCGACAATCCTGAGAAGCAGGCCATTTTACGCGCACTTTACCAATATGCCGAAAACCTTTGACGGGCGTTTTAGAACGCCTTAAATTAGTAGATGAAAAAAATAGACAGGCCGAGAACAAGTCAACGTCAAGTAATCGATAGATGCCGCCGATAAAAAGAATACACGTGCGCAAGGGAATAAAGAAGTTATGAATGGCGTAACAATAAGCTTCGATAAATCAAGAACCTACATTAACTTACAGTTAAATCCTTCTGATTTCACGTCAGAAGTTGATAGTAGGGAAATAAGAAAGCAACTAGAGAGCGGAGAAACTAGGCGGCTGTATGTTTCTGAAAAAGCGTTAAAGTCGGCCTGTGATACGGCTAATCATTATTTTAAGACGGGTGATAGCACTGTTGTTCAGGAACGCATTGGCGAGCGCAAAAATGCTGAAATTGAATTTCGCATTCCCGAGGATGGGATGCAGGCGAACCTTGTGCTGACCACACCCTATGGCGGTAAACTTCCCTCATTAAGTACCGTTAAATCTCTAGCAGTAAAAAACAGAATCATTCGTGGCTTAAGCACCAAAACCATTGAATCTATGCTTACCCAAGCAAGGCAGTCTCCTCCAGGCACAGTACTAGAGCAAATTGTCGCGAAAGGCCTACCAGCTAGAAATGGCAAAAACTCAAAATTTATTCCCCTGGTACCAAACGCACTTGAAAGGGTGTTAAAACCCCAGACGGGTGATGGCGAGCGCGTGGACATGCGTAATTTAGGCGAAGTAATTTGCGTTAAAGTGAACACGCCTGTGCTGAGAAGAACCGAGCCAACTCAGGGCCGTTCTGGCTTCGATATCAAAGGGAATAAAATTCCAGCCGTTGCGGGCGAATGGGTTAACTTTAAAATGGGCAGCGGCACCGTGGTGTCCGACAGCGACGCCAATTTATTAATGTCTGCAATTTCTGGTATGCCGAAATACCGAGACCAGATAATGAACATTGACGATACCTTCATTTGTAGCGGCGTGAACGTTGGCTCTGGGCACGTGAATTACGAAGGTGCAGTATTGGTAAACGGCGATGTTACAGAGAAAATGCAAATCAAGGCCGCTGGTGATGTAACCATTAACGGCTTTGTGGAGTCGGCGTATATCGAGTCTGGCGGCGACATCATCATTACCGAAGGCGCGATGGGTAAAGTTAACGATACCCAAGGTGAATTCCAATGCCAACTAGTCGCAGCCGGCAGTATCCACGTTCAACACGGTCAAGGAATTGATATTCAATGTAGCGGTAATATTACTGTTGGTCGTCAGTTGGCGTATAGCCGCCTGCGTTGCGGCGGCGCAGTCATAGTTGGACAAATTGATAAGCCCATGGGAAACCTATTTGCTTGTGACATTATCAGCCAAGATCGCGTTGAAGCTGGCACTTTAGGCGCTGTATCTGGCAGTACGTTGAAAGTTGATTTTAGCCCGGGCTTTAACCAATTGTTAGAGCGCAAAGACTCTTTAGATGAATTGTTGAAGCAAATTCGCGAAAACAATCTTAAACACAAAGAAAAGATTAACCTTATTCAAGGTAAGAAAGTACCTAAAGAGCTTCAACGTAAAGTAGCTGAAGCGTTAGAGCTTTTTAACAATGAGAGCGCATTGCTGGAGTGGCTTGAAAACAAAGCCAACGACGTCAAAGCGGCAAAAGAAAACTACCAGTCTGATATAAAACTTATCGCAAACAAACGTCTTTATCCCGGGGTCTCGGCGAAGCTTAATAACCGTAACTGGCGTTCTGAGCGAGAATACGACAGGGCGCAAATTCGTTACGATTCGCACCAATGGCACTACGACCCTTTAATTTGACCTAACTAGTTCACTGAAGTTACTGTGCCACAGTTACGTTGCCATACCCTTGGCGCTTTGACTGGTACAGTGCCTTCATGGTGCGTTCAAACCACTCTGTGAATTCCTCAGACTCCCTGAGCTCAGATAAACCCATGGCCGTTTTAAAGCTCTCGACAAGCGAGTGATGGGTAGAAATGCAGTCTAACAATCTGTCTGCAAGGTTTTTAGCTGCGTTTAACTCGGTTTGAGGGCACAAGATAATGAACTGTTCACCGCTAAAACGCGAAACAACATCGACTTCTCGAACGGTATTTAGACAATTCGTTGCCACGGCTTTTAGCGCCTCTTCTTTAGCCGAGGGCTCAATTGAATCTCTGTCATCGCTTACAGGGGTTAGTTCGATAACAATTAACGAAGCCGTAGTGTGAAATCGATGGAAACGTGAGATTTCTTCTTCCGCACGCTGGATCATATGATTGCGGTTATATAGCCCCGTTACCGTGTCGTGAGCAGACAAAAAAGCAAGGGTCTTGTTCTTTTCTAACAAGGTTGCTTGTAACGCACCTATTTCCTCGTTTTTCTGGTTAATAATACGCTTGTAGCCGCTAACGTTTCTATTTCTAAAAGTAAAAAGCAAGAAAACTAAAATGACAATTGCGGTGCTCAAAACCATAACGACATAGTTACGACTATAGCGAACTTGGACATTATTCCACTGCTTATAAATTTCTACCTTTCGCGTTTCTGGAATACGCTCAATGGCAAAGTTAAGCTTGTCCACCAGGTGGCCATAGGTTTTGTTCACACCAAAAGCTAATGAGTCGAAGGGCTCGGCGTAACCAACAATATTGAGGTCTTTCAGTTTCAAATTATTGATGTGCATATTCACGCTCATTAATGAGCCCACCATTACATCAAACTCATCATTCGCCAGCTGCTTTAGCCCTTCTTCTTCAGACGGAATAAGCTTTAAACGTAACCCCGGATAGTGACGTGAAATATATTCAACTTGGCGATAACCCTGAACAATCCCTACTACTCGATTTCCCACTCCAGCATAGCCTTGTATCATTGGCATTCCAGACTTAGCCACCAGCACATTGGGCGCTTCAAAATACGGCACACTAAAGTCGAGGAACTGCTTTCGATAGTCGGAAGTATTTAGCATGGGGATAACTTGGCACTTCCCCTGCTGAACATACTCTAGGCTCTGTTGCCAGCTCTCAGTGGGCACTAGGGTAAACGTTAACTCAGATATTTCAGCAATAAGCTGCATATATTGGGCAGAAATCCCCACATGGATACCGTTTCTGATTGCTTCGTAAGGCGCCCAGTTAGGATCTATACAGTACGTTACATTATTAGATTGTTCAGATGCCGCCTTTTGACCAGCTTCTGCTTGTAGGAGCGCGCTAAAACAACTCGCTCCTACAAACAACATGGTACAAAGCAGATATTTTCTTATTTTTTTCAACTGCACACCCAAAACATGTGAAGATATCGATGACAACCGCGAAGTATTAAGCGTAAATTCAAAAATTGCAATTATTTAGCTGATAATCTCGCTTTTCAGCTAGGTAACGCTCTGTCTTTGCTGAAACTCATCGTTTTCATAGCGCTTTTCATTCATAATTTCGGTAAGGCTTGCCACCGCTTTTTCAATATCGACGAAGCTTAAATACAGTGGCGCAAAACCTATTCGCAGAATATTTGGTGCACGGAAATCTGCAATCACCCCCTCAGCGATCCAAGCTTGGCAAATGGTGTAAGCGTGGTCGTGAGCGAAAGCTAGCTGACTACCTCGATTATCAATATTGGGGCTTACAATGGAAAATTTGTCCAGAAGGCCTGCGCGCTTGGCTTCAGCGATGAAAAATGCCTGTAGCTTTTTGGATTTTTCATCAATAGCTTTAAGTGATACATCTTCAAATACGTCTAATGCCGCATCTAAAATGCTCATTCCAATAATTCCTGGCGTTCCGCACAAGTTTTGCTTCACGGAATTGTCGCCAGCGTAATCAGGAAAAAATGAGAAAGGCGAGCTGTGCCCCATCCAACCGGACAAAGGTTGTTGATACTGTGCTTGATGTCGTTTAGCGACATAGATAAACGCTGGCGCGCCAGGGCCACCATTTAGATATTTGTAGGTACAGCCGACTGCAAAATCCACATTACATGCGTCTAGGCTGACAGGAAATGCTCCAGCACTGTGCGCTAAATCCCACAAAGTTAAAATGCCTTTTTGATGGGCTTGCTCGGTAATGGTTTGCATATCGAGTTTGTTGCCACTTCTGAAATTTACCTGTGTCAGCATCAGTACGGCAATATCATCAGTTAGCTGTGATCCAATACATGCTTCGTCAACATAGCGAATACTGTAATCGCTGCCGAGTAAGTCAAGCAGGCCTTGCACCATGTATATGTCGGTAGGAAAATTATCGCGGGTAGTCGCTATTACCTTGCGACTTGGGTGCATTTTCAACGCCGCACTTAATACTTTAAACAGATTAATAGAAATGGAGTCACAACAAATAACTTGGCCACTTTTAGCGCCAATCAGGCCGCCAATCTTATCACCCACTATTTGAGGTAGATGGATCCACTGATGCTTGTTCCAGCTTGTAATGAGCCCCTTTCCCCACTGTTCATTGACAACTTCGTCAGCTCGCTGTTTGGCTGCCTTAGGCAGAGGCCCTAGCGAATTGCCGTCTAAATAGACCGTATTAGCGGGAAGCGAAAACGCCTGCGCCTTGTCACGGAGTGGATCTTTAATATCAAGTTGTTCAGCTGAAAAAACCTTATTCATCATGTTCACTAATAACCTCAAGTAAAGCATCAAAGGATGTTGATTCAGGGTGAAGCCAATCGAAATGGCCACCATTTTTAATTATTTTTTGGTTGGTTCCAGATAATACAGCGTGGCGCGCTGGCACAATACTATCAGCATCGCCTTGGAGTAGTGTAATTGGCAAACTGCCATGGGTTGGGCTTGGTGTCGCCCTTTGATACGCGGTTGGAACATCTTCAGGCGTTCCATTCATGAATTTCGCTGTAGCCGACTGGCAACTGTTGTGGCCCATGGCATAGGACTGGATGTCCGTAATTGCCGCTAACCCGATAATCCGTTTTATGTTTGCGCGCGACAAGTTCAAGGATGATGAAGAAAGACGTTGCGCAGCAAGCAGAGCTAAGTGCCCACCAGCAGAATGCCCCGCAATGTAAATGTTAGTGTAGCGCCCTTCGTTCTCTATTCGTTTTAAGGCTGTGCTTATTGCTTGTGTCACGTCGTCTAAACTACCGGGCCAGCCACCGCCTTCATCACCTACGCGCCGATACTCTGTTATGTAGACCCCCATCCCAAGCTCTGCTAAAGCATGATACATCCCTTTCGCATGTTCGTAACCGTAGGCATTAAGCCAACACCCACCGTGAATAAATATTAACGCTTTATCAGCGTACATTTCGTTCGTAGACGAACGTCCATGCCAAGTATAAATAGTTTGTAGTAGGTCATCGCCGTAGCTGAATTGTTCATCAGCTTCGCTTGTTGGCAAGACACCCAACGCTGAATAAGGTACCTGGCTTATTTTCTTGGGGTAGATAGCTGACGATTCACTGTTGGCATGGGTGTCATCCGAAGTCTTTTTTTCTTCGTTAGTGTGGGTGTCTTCCGAAACAGCGTCGTCAGAACCATCAACGGTTGATTGAGCTTCGTGAAGCGCAGACAGAGTTAAGTCATCGTGGGTGTCTTCATTACTCGATAAAGAACGTGATTCCTCGTAGTGAGTGCCATTGTTACCGTGGGTGTCTGCGTAAGTCGAGTTTACTGAAAACGATGAGTCAGCTTGGACTTTCGCAACAAGCGTTAAAGTGGATAGCGCAACCGCAAGGGTTATAGAATTGATAACGTAAGTCACTGTCTTCATGCTTTTGTATCTTTCTTTATATTGAACCACAGAGCGAAATCAATGTGATTAGGCTCCGTGATTAAATATTTTACATATTAGCTATCTATAGTGGCTTAGAGCATTTCAACGGCAAGCGCTACACCCTCACCACCACCAATACATAAAGATGCGATACCTTTGCGACCACCGCGTTGCTTTAGCGCGTGAAGTAGTGTTACCAAAATGCGTGCACCAGAGGCTCCAATTGGGTGACCCAATGCACAAGCGCCGCCTTTTACGTTTACTTTACTTTCATCTAGTCCAAGCTTCTTGACAGCCAACATGGTTACCATGGCGAAGGCTTCGTTAATTTCGAAAAGATCGACTTCTTCTTTCGTCCAACCTGCTTTATCCAGCACTTTTTCCATAGCGCCAACAGGCGCAACGGTGAAGTTTTCAGGTTCAATAGAATTTGTAGCGTGAGCAACCACGCGCGCAAGCGGTGCTAGACCAAGTTCATTTGCTTTGCTTTCGCTCATTACAACCAGTGCCGCTGCACCATCAGAGATTGAGCTTGAGTTAGCAGCCGTGACTGTACCGTCTTTTTTGAAAGCCGGTCTTAGTGTTGGAATTTTTTCTGGGCGAGCGGAACCTGGGCCTTCATCGGTATCAACAACGGTATCGCCCTTACGAGAAGAGACTGTCACGGGTACTATTTCATCGACGAAAGTTCCGCTGTTTATTGCTTCATGTGCCTTGGAAAGCGAGCTTAGAGCAAACTCATCCATTTCACCGCGAGAAATATTTTCTTCATCAGCAGTATCCTGTGCGAAGCAGCCCATTGCTTTGCCGTCATAGGCATTTTCCAGACCGTCTAACATCATATGATCAAGTACTTGACCATGACCCATACGATATCCCGTTCTAGCTTTAGGCAACATATATGGCGCATTACTCATGCTTTCCATCCCGCCTGCCACGACTGCTGTCGCACTGCCTGCTTTAATTAAGTCGTGGGCCATCATTACCGCTTTTAAGCCCGACCCGCATACTTTGTTGATAGTTGTCACACCTGCACTTAGCGGAAGCCCCGCCCCCAGTGACGCTTGTCTCGCCGGAGATTGACCAAGACCAGCAGGTAATACACACCCCATGATGACTTCATCAATTACAGAGACATCCATCTCTTCACAGGCTGCTTTAATCGCAACTTCTCCAAGTTTGGTCGCAGCAAGCGAAGACAAATTACCGTTGAAACCACCCATTGGTGTGCGCTTAGCCGCGACAATAACTACTGATTCGTTACTCATAACCGTGCCCTTAAAATTCATTAAAATTATAGAGTTAAGTGAAGAAAGCTACGTAGATGTATACAAAAGTAAACACCCCTAACAGCTACAACGTCTTGCCTTCACCATGAAAAATTGACGTTAGCAAAATGTTACTTTACCTTAACGTAAAATGTAATTAACGTTAACGTAAACCTGTACTAAGTATGTGTCAACCAAACACTACGTTTTAATATAGCGGTATATAAAACCATCTACCTTAAAACGATAGTGCTATTGCAATGACACCCAACCTACTACAGAGAATTTAATTACAAAGACACCCACGTCAAAACAAGGGTGTTAAACAGCGCTGAAATACAAGGTACGTGTAATGAGCAAGTACGACGACGAAACAACATATGCAATAGGCGAACTCGCTCGAGAGTTTGACATTACTCCTCGTTCAATTCGTTTTTACGAAGAACAAGGCCTAATGTCACCGTCAAGAACGGGACAAAATCGCGTTTATCTGAACAAAGATAGAGTGCGCTTAAAGCTGATCTTGCGAGGAAAACGACTAGGATTTTCCCTTGCTGAAGTCAAAACACTGTTCGACATGTACGACACCAACCCCAATTCGGCTATTCAGTTAGAAGCCATGCTCGAAATGACTGAACAGAAAAGAGCGGTGCTTAAACAGCAGCTAGAAGACATCCAGATGTTAATGACTGAACTGGATGATGTTGAAGCACGTTGCCGTGAAGAACTAGCAGAACTCAAACGAGGAAATATCGCATGAACACCTCCTACCCTACTTTAAATTTTGGACTTGGCGAAGACATCGAGATGTTACGTGATCAGGTCTATCAATTTGCACAAAATGAGATTGCTCCTCTTGCTGAACAAGCAGACGCAGACAACCAATTCCCAAACCAATTGTGGACAAAACTTGGCGATATGGGCCTATTGGGCGTTACTGTTTCAGAGCAATATGGTGGCTCTGATATGGGCTACCTTGCGCATACTATCGCAATGGAAGAAGTTAGCCGCGCGTCAGGTGGTATCGGTTTGAGCTATGGCGCACATTCGAATCTTTGTGTTAACCAGATCTTTAAAAACGGTAATGATGCCCAGCGTGAAAAGTACCTACCTAAGTTAGTAAGCGGTGAGCATATTGGTGCACTGGCAATGAGTGAACCTAATGCAGGTTCGGACGTTGTTAGCATGAAATTGAAGGCTGAAAAACGCGGCGACAAATACATTCTTAACGGCAACAAGATGTGGATCACAAACGGTCCTGATGCACATACATTTGTTATCTACGCGAAAACCGACCCTAACGCAGGGCCAAGAGGGATCACAGCGTTTATCGTAGAGCGCGATTTCCCTGGCTTTAGCCGCGCACAGAAACTCGACAAACTAGGTATGCGCTCTTCTAATACCTGTGAATTAGTTTTCGAAGATTGCGAAGTACCAGCTGAGAACATTCTTGGCAAAGAAGGCGAAGGTGTTCGCGTACTTATGAGTGGCCTAGATTACGAGCGCCTTGTTTTATCAGGTGGCCCGCTAGGTATTATGCAGTCGTGCATGGATATCGTAGTACCTTACATTCACGACCGTCAGCAGTTTGGTCAATCAATTGGTCAATTCCAGCTAGTACAAGGCAAAGTAGCTGACATGTACACGCAAATGAATGCCGCACGCGCGTATGTCTACACCGTTGCACAGTCATGCGATCGCGGTGAAACAACGCGAAAAGATGCTGCAGGCGCTATCCTTTATTCAGCGGAACTGGCAACCAAAATGGCATTAGATGCCATTCAGCTACTTGGTGGTAATGGCTACATCAACGAATACCCGACTGGACGCTTATTACGTGATGCCAAGCTTTATGAAATTGGCGCAGGAACGTCTGAAATTCGCCGAATGCTTATAGGCCGCGAGCTATTTAACGAATCGAAGTAATACGGAGTTCTGGGTGGAAACAAACTTCGTTTGAAACAGGGAAGCTTAGGTATTCCCTGTGTCATAGAAATTAGGAAGACACCCACCCTACTCTATTTAAAGTAGATTTAGAAACGCTGAACTTTATTAATAGGCTAATGAATTGCAAAGACACCCATCGCAGCGAAAGCGCTTAGCATGGGTGTCTTGCTAATCATCTTGCTAACTAGTGGCTAACGCGACAGCCGTCGCCTAGGCCCAACACAAGGAGGGGTTATGCCCGTTCTTCGCTCAAGTATAAATACGAAATCTGAAACATTTATCGCAAATGCTGAACACATGCAGGCTCAGGTAAATGATCTCTTCGAAAAAATCGAACAAATTTGCCAAGGTGGCGGTGAAAAAGCGGCGGAGCGCCACGTGTCTCGAGGGAAACTTCTACCTCGCGACCGAATCAACGCACTGATTGACCCAGACACGCCCTTTCTGGAAATAGGCCAACTGGCAGCATGGGAAGTCTACGAAGACTATGTACCTTGTGCCGGAGTCGTTGCCGGTATAGGCATCGTTGCTGGTATAGAGTGTATGATTGTAGCTAACGATGCTACTGTAAAAGGCGGGACTTACTACCCTCTTACTGTGAAAAAGCACCTTCGCGCTCAGACTATCGCAGAGCAAAATAACCTTCCTTGTATTTACTTAGTAGATTCAGGTGGCGCTAACTTACCTCGCCAAGATGATGTATTCCCAGATAGAGAGCACTTTGGTCGTATCTTTTTTAATCAAGCGAATATGTCTGCTAAGAATATTCCTCAAATTGCGGTAGTAATGGGTTCCTGTACAGCCGGTGGTGCTTATGTTCCCGCCATGGCTGATGAAAGCATTATCGTTAAAGAACAAGCGACTATTTTTCTAGGCGGCCCACCGCTTGTTAAAGCTGCAACAGGTGAAGTGGTTACCGCAGAAGAGCTTGGCGGCGGTGACGTTCATACTCGAATTTCGGGCGTTGCCGACCATCTCGCTAACAACGACCACCACGCACTCTCACTAGCGCGCAATGCTGTCTCCAGACTAAACAGAAAGAAGCCAGAATGCCTGGATGTAGCCGAGGTAAAACCTCCACGCTACGACACCAAAGAAATATACGGCATTGTGCCTGCTGATAGTCGTCAGACATACGATGTAAGAGAAATCATTGCGCGTATTGTGGATGATTCAGATTTTGATGAATTCAAACCGCTTTACGGCACAACCTTAGTTTGTGGTTTTGCGCGCATTTTCGGTTTCCCTGTAGGCATTGTGGCTAACAACGGCATACTTTTCGGTGAAAGCGCGCTTAAAGGTGCGCATTTTGTCGAACTATGCGCCATGCGAAAAATCCCTCTCGTATTTTTGCAAAACATCACAGGCTTTATGGTCGGTAAACAATACGAGCACGGCGGTATCGCAAAACACGGTGCAAAAATGGTAACCGCTGTAGCATGTGCGAATGTACCAAAGCTCACTGTCCTTATCGGCGGCAGTTTCGGAGCAGGCAACTACGGCATGTGCGGCAGAGCCTATGACCCACGCTTCCTTTTCATGTGGCCAAACGCTCGAATCTCTGTAATGGGTGGTGAACAAGCTGCCGGCGTTCTCGCTCAGGTTAAGCGCGACCAAAAAGAGCGCTCAGGCGAGTCCTGGACCGCTGAGGAAGAAAAGGCGTTTAAGCAACCTGTTATCGATACGTACGAAAAACAAGGACATCCATACTATGCGTCTGCGAGGCTATGGGATGATGGTGTTATTGACCCTGCGGATACTCGATTAGTGCTTGGCTTATCGCTTTCAGCGACACTTAACAAGCCTATCGAAGACACCCAATTTGGCATATTTAGAATGTAGGAGTGCTGGTAATGGAACAATCAGTTATTTACAGCGTAGATGAAAGAAACATTGCCACTGTTACTTTAAACAGAGCTGAAAAACACAATGCCTTTGACGACGAAATGATAAACGAGCTTACTCGCGTTTTTAAAAAAGCGGGTGAAGATAAAAGCGTTAGGGCACTAATCCTAAGAGCTGAAGGCAAAAGTTTCAGTGCCGGGGCCGATCTTAACTGGATGAAAAAAATGGCCAGTTATACCGAAGCACAAAATGAAAGTGATGCACTTGCATTAGCAACCATGCTGCAGACGCTTTATAAAATGCCGAAGCCCACGATAGCAAGAGTACAAGGTGCAGCTTTTGGCGGTGCTGTTGGTTTAATTGCATGTTGCGATATTGCTATTGGAAGCAAGCTCAGTAAATTTTGCTTAAGTGAAGTTAAAATTGGCCTTATTCCAGCAACTATCAGCCCTTACGTTGTTGAAGCAATGGGCGCACGAGTATGCCGACGCTACTTCCAGACCGCTGAAGTATTTTCTGCGCGCAGAGCGAGACGACTTGGACTTTTGAGCGAATCAGTAACAGAAGACGAACTCGATAGCACTATCGACAATATTTTATCAAACATACTGAAAAACGGCCCCCAAGCAGTGGCGAAAGCAAAAGACTTAGTGCAATGGGTGTCTACGCAAGAGATTAACGATGCCCTTCTCACACAGACGAGCAAACTTATCGCACAAGTTAGGACATCTGAAGAAGGTCAAGAAGGTCTGTCAGCCTTTTTAGAAAAGCGCAGTGCTTCATGGGTGGAGGTTAAGAATGATAAATAAATTACTAATTGCAAACCGTGGTGAAATTGCATGTCGCGTTATAAAGACAGCCAACGTTCAAGGTATAAAGACTGTAGCCGTTTACTCTGACGCCGACAAAAATGCCCTTCATGTACAAATGGCTGATGAAGCTGTTTATCTAGGGCCATCTCCGTCGAAGGAAAGTTATTTACGAGGCGAGTTGATCATTGAAAAAGCAAAGGAGCTTGGTGTAGACGCTATCCACCCAGGCTACGGCTTTCTCTCGGAAAATGCTGAGTTTGCGAATCTATGCGCCAAAAACAATATTATCTTTGTAGGCCCACCAGCATCTGCAATTGAAGCGATGGGATCTAAGTCTGCCGCTAAACACATTATGGAAAAAGCAGGTGTTCCTTTGGTACCGGGTTATCATGGCGACGATCAAAGTGAAGCAGTATTAAAAGGCGCTGCCGATGATATGGGCTACCCAGTCCTATTAAAAGCCGCTGCTGGCGGTGGCGGTAAAGGCATGCGCCAAGTTTGGAGTGAAAAAGAGTTTTCTCAAGCATTAAACGCAGCCAAACGTGAATCTATGGCGAGCTTTGGTGACGACCACATGCTGGTTGAAAAGTACCTGACGCGCCCTCGCCATGTTGAAATTCAAGTTTTCTGTGACACCCATGGCAACGGCGTATACCTTTTTGAACGTGATTGTTCAGTTCAACGCCGACACCAAAAGATTATTGAAGAAGCCCCTGCTCCCAACATGTCTCAGTCAGTGAGAGAAAAAATGGGTGAAGCGGCGATACTCGCGGCGAAAGCCATTAACTACGTAGGTGCGGGAACGGTTGAGTTTTTACTTGATGAAGACGATTCATTTTACTTCATGGAAATGAATACACGCTTGCAAGTAGAGCATCCTGTGACAGAAATGATCACCCGTGAGGATTTGGTTCACTGGCAATTAACTATTGCCGAAGGAAAGCCCCTTCCTAAACAACAAAATGAACTCACCTTAACAGGACACGCATTCGAAGCGCGCATTTATGCTGAAGATCCAAACAACGAGTTTCTACCTTCTACCGGCACGCTGCGCCTGTTACGCACACCAAAAGAAAATGACGTAGTTCGCGTTGACACAGGTGTCGTTGAAGGTGATGAGGTAAGCGTTTTTTACGACCCAATGATTGCCAAGCTTGTGGTTTGGGGAGAGAACCGTGAGATAGCGCTCAAACGCCTAATTAGTGCATTGGGTGACTACTATATTGACGGTGTAAGCACAAACATCGACTTCTTAAAGCGTGTCGCTACACACCCTGCGTTCGTTGCCGCTGAGCTTACAACTACGTTTGTGGAGAAACACCATGATTCGTTGTTTAGCGCGACAAGTGAGGATGCAGCTAGCGATGACACCCAAGTAAACATTCCTGTGATGGCATTGCTTTCACTTTTAAATAGAAAAGTTTCTAGAAGCGATAAACCCCCATCTGTGTGGTCAACCGCCGGTGCGTGGCGCGCTAACGCAAATCACACAGAAACTCTCACCTTGCTTTGCAACCAAGAAGAAGTGCATGTTGGAGTCAAACACCAGCGGCACGGAACTGAAGATGCTTGGGAGCTAACTGTTGGAGACAATTCCTATGACGTTACAGGCAAGCTGGTAGATAGTGCTTTGCATGCAACAATTAATGGGTACAAATCAACATTTACGTATTCAGATAATGATGGCGTGTTTACACTCTTCAACAAAGACACCCATGCTAAGTTCAGCCTAATCTCAGCATCTCTTGGTGATGATAACGATGATAATGGCGACGCTAATTTCAGTGCCCCGATGAACGGAACCATAGTGGCGCATTTGGTCGAAAAGGGTGTATTGGTCAAAAAAGGGGAGCCTATACTAGTTATGGAAGCGATGAAAATGGAGCACAGCATCATTGCCCCGCACGATGGTGCAGTGGAAGAATTCTTTTTCAATCCCGGTGAACTAGTTGACGGTGGCGCAACACTGTTGGCGTTCTCCACTAAAGAAGCTGCCGAGGTTTGATGTGATGTTTCCTAAAGAAGTGAGTATTGTTGAAGTAGGTCCTCGAGATGGCCTTCAGAATGAAAAGCAGGCCTTAAGCGCCGAACAAAAGATTGAACTTATTCAACTTCTTTCTAAAACTGGCCTTAACCGTATCGAAGCAGGAAGCTTTGTATCACCCAAATGGGTGCCCCAAATGGCAAACTCGGATGCGGTTTTTAAGGCGCTTAGCCCCGAAGACGAGATTCATTATTCTGCATTGACACCCAACCTTAAGGGCTTGGAAGCAGCCATTGAAGCGGGTGCGAAAGAGGTTGCAGTATTCGGTGCTGCCTCTGAATCCTTTTCACAAAAGAACATTAACTGCTCTATAAGCGAGAGCTTAAAGCGTTTCGAGGCTGTGTTTGACCTGGCAAGCGAAAACAAAATCAAAGTGAGGGGCTACGTTTCGTGCGTAATGGGGTGTCCTTATGAAGGTAAAATTTCACCTAGTGCCGTTACACAGGTGAGTAAGGAACTTATTGACATGGGGTGTTACGAAGTATCCCTTGGCGATACTATCGGCGTAGGTACACCAATGTCTACAAAACTTCTATTAGATGACGTCTTAAATGAGGTTGATGTCAGCAAAGTTGCCGCCCATTTCCATGATACTTATGGACAAGCGCTAGTGAATTTATACACTGCCCTTGGATATGGCATCTCTTCCATTGATTCAGCTGTTGCAGGACTTGGAGGCTGCCCGTATGCCAAAGGCGCAAGTGGGAATGTTGCAACGGAAGACGTCCTATATATGTTGAACGGTATGGGTATATCAACAGGTATAGACATGACGAAGTTGTTAAAAGCGTCTTCTTACATTTCAGAACTTTTAGGCCGCTCTCCCGTGTCGAAAGCAGCTAATGCGCTTCTAGCAAAATAAAAAACTGATGGGGGGATGCGGTAATACGCCCCCTCTAAGAAAGACACCCACCCTAATTGTGAAGTCTCACTTTAAATCACCGTTTATGTAATGGGTGTCTTTATAAGTTTATAGGCACAAACTCAAAAATACATTCTTTCACGCTCAGCAAGTTAACTTTGCAATGGATGTCTCTTCAAATATTCATTGCTTTTCAGCGAAAAGTCTTACGTTGGGTGTCTCTTCTAAAACAAAACAAGTCCATCGGTCAGGTCACAACTGAATATTCACAATGCTAAGGTCACACAATGACTAATTACCTTGCATTTATCTAACATGGCTCAAAGCAGAAAATCCCTCATTAGTTTAAAAGATACACCCTACTATCATTGTATATCTCGCTGCGTGCGCCGTAGCTACTTATGCGGGTACGACCGAAACAATAGAATTAGTTACGAGCATCGAAAATCGTGGGTAGAACAACGGCTGTTATTTTTGAGCCGGGTATTCGCGATAGATATTTGTGCATACGCTGTTATGAGCAACCATGTCCATATCGTTTTATGCGTGAATAAAGAGGCAGCGCTCTCATGGTCATTACAAACTGTGTTACATCAATGGCATAAAATGCACAAAGGAACCGTACTTACTCAAAAGTTTATGAAGGGCGAGATCTTGAGCGAAAGTGAGTATGAGACAGTTAAAAGTACTGCTGATGTGTATAGAAAAAGGCTCTACGACATAAGCTGGTTCATGAGAAATTTAAACGAGTATATTGCGAGAAAAGCAAACGAAGAGGACGATTGTACTGGTAGATTTTGGGAAGGTCGCTTCCGTTCACAAGCATTGCTAACAGAAAAAGCTCTACTGTCATGTATGGCATATGTTGACTTAAACCCTATACGCGCAAAGGTCGCAACGGGCTTACAAGACTCATATCACACAAGCATTAATAAAAGATTGAACACGAGTATTTCACAAAACAAGACAATAAAAGGGTTAATGCCATTAAAGAGCCACCAACGATGTAGAAACACTCGCGGCTTAGATTTAACGTTGAATGACTACTGCGATCTTCTCAACCAGTCAATCGAACTGTTGCGCGACACCGATTCGACAGCCGCTCAAACGAGCCCCATTCAACAAGTAAAACCTCTTGGTGTATGCCAACATCATTGGCATCACATTATCAGTGATTTCGAAAACGTGTTTTCAGTCGCGGCAGGAGACGGTTCATCTATGCGGAAGTTCCAAGCAAATACTAAAAGAAAACGAATGGCCAAAATATCTTCGGCAGCGATATGCTTTGACTAAACCATTCTACTTCTCGTCAGGTAAGATAACAGTAGTGATAATTGCCAGTAACAGCATACCAGCCATAATATAAACCACTGAAAAGGTTAAAACAGAGGTTAATGCAGCGTAAAGTGCACCGAATGCTAATAAAATCATACCTATAGCCGTGTTTGAGAAGCCAACCAGCTCTGTTCTTTCATGGCCTTCTTTAACATCTAAACTATATGTCTTCCGTCCGGTTCTTACGCCAGCATGGGATACCGATAACAAGAAAAACAACAGTGCAGAGGTTACAACCGTCGTCGCTTGCAACGTAAGTAAACCAATACATGAAATTATTGCGAGTAACCCTGAAATTTGAAGGGTTAACTTTGCGCTTTTGTCTGCAATCTTTCCCCAAATTATTGATGATAGAAGAGCAGCAGTTGCTTCGGCTCCAATATAAATAGGAAGCAACTCTTTTACGTCTCCATTTTTTTCTATCATGAAATAAGGCGCCACCAAGGCTGAGTGAACGAAAAGCCCTCTTACCAAAATGAATTTGTAAACCGTGGCGTCGAAGTCAATACTAAACGCTTTCTCCTCTTTATCACCCACATCTACCGTCGTTTTAACAGGCCATACACATATAAGGGTCAAAACAAATGATAAAAGACTCCCGCACAAGACTATCAGCAGTACGTTCGAAGAAAGAGAGCCGTCATAAATTGCCAAAGGTATAGCGATAACAAGGGTGACCATGCCTGAAACGGTAGATGCAATTCCGATTAGATTACCCCGCTCACCTTTCTTAGCTACGTCAGCCTCCATATCTTTCACGGTAAGAGAACAGGCAGAGCGACCCAGGCTCAAGAAGACAAGGGAAATAAGTATCAAGGTACCCGCCAAGCCCCCTGAAAATAAAATGACCGCGAGCAGCATACAGAAAACTGAAAGCGTTTGTGTGAGCATACCGACACGCCAAACCAAGTGCCGCTGAGTATGTTTTCGAAGATAAATGCTAATAAGTACTTGAGGCAGAAGCGCGCCCGACTCTCTAATTGGAACCAGCCAGCCTATCATCCAAACTGGTGCGCCGATGCTAATAAGAAGTGCGGTCAAGGTTGTTTTAGCAGAGATCAGTAGGTCGGCTAGTTTATTAAGCGAAAGGCCTGTAATAAGTAATTTTTTTTGTTTCATGGAAGGTAAGCATGCACCGCAATTCGATTGAACATATACGGTGCACTTATCCAGTCAGATCAGAAAGTTATATGCCCTACCCAGCGTTTTCAGCGAGTATTTTAAGATTTTCTAGGCCCATTTCGAAATCCGGACCAATCATGCTGTCTATCATCAAAGCAAAATATTTGTTTATAGGGTTATTGTCTACCGAGCCTTCATCTCTCCAGGTTACAAGAGAACCATTTTCTGTGGGCTCAATTTCTACGACGCCCGATGAACCCATGTCAAAATCGGGAAAATATAATCGGTACATCACACGTCTGTTATGCTCTAGTTGAGTAATCTCCATTTCTCCATTTCCCTCGGTTTCACTTAACCACTCGGAACGCATCCCAATAGCCCTATCAGGCCCTGAATAATCAAGTTTCATATCGGGATCACGCTTGAACCATACGCCCCATTTCTTCCACTCTTTCAAATCAACGACATAGGGATATATTTCTGATGGCTGAGCATCAATATTAATTGTTCTTTCAACGCTGTAATCTTTAGGAATAAAAAAGCTTGTTGCGACAAATAATACGATAACAACACCTACGACCATTAAGAGTTTTTTTAACGCTCCCATCTGAGACTCCATAAAAGAATTGACTCTTCAAATATAACATTTAATTAACATTTGTCACTTAAAGATCTTTCTTGCTCATTTTACTGTTAGATAGACACCCATCCCGTCATGTTTAACGCAGTTGAAAGCAAATTTATACTCAACATAACTATTATTGAGCCTTCTCTTTCGCGTTACCGAGAAAGGACACTCAGCAATAAAACCTTATGATGCATGAAGTAACCACTTCGTTTATCGAGCAAAGTGTAGACTAACTTTCTACAGTTTAAAAATGGGTGTCTACACAATGACTTGCTTTGATCGAAGGGCTTTTCTGGACGCGCATGATGAAATTGAGTTGTGTGTCTCGCTAACTTTTTTATCGTCAAATTTACTAAGTAACTAACTCATAGTAGCGATGGGTGTCATGCTAATACTTTAATTCTAGAAGCCTATTCCAGCTTAATAATAAGAGATAAGGGTGGGTGTCTTTGTAAGAGCAACAGTTGAATGCCATTGGATGAGATTAAGGGAATTAGGGTGGGTGTCTCTGTAAGGGCGAGAGCCCCCCAACCTACAATTTTTTAAAAACATTTACCATTTCATCACAAAGCATGAAAATCGCGCTGTCATTCTAAATTATCTTGTGTAATATGGATTTAGGTTATCAAGAATGCCTGTTCAATCAGGCCTATCATGCATAGCGCAGTCAATCGCAACACTTCGTTTTCTTTTTATATTTCTATCGATACACAGTTGTCGCTTTATTACAGGAGTTTATAGGAAATGGCAGATCAAAGTTCTCGTTACATCAGTAACCTTACTCGCGATACATATGCGCTCATCCTCGCGGGTGGTAAAGGTTCTAGACTACACGAGCTCACTAATTGGCGAGCCAAACCGGCACTTTATTTCGGCGGTAAATTTAGAATTATCGATTTCCCGCTATCAAATTGTGTTAATTCAGGTATCCGTCGAATAGGCGTGGTTACCCAATACAAGTCGCATTCTCTTATTCGTCACTTGGTTCGCGGTTGGGGTCATTTCAAAAAAGAACTTGGCGAATCTGTAGAAATCCTACCCGCTTCTCAACGTTTCTCCGACAGTTGGTATGAAGGAACCGCAGACGCGGTCTTCCAAAACATAGATATCATTCGTGATGAGCTTCCAAAATATGTCATGATCCTTTCAGGCGACCACATCTACCGCATGGACTACGGTGATATGTTGGCCAAGCACAAAGAGTCTGGTGCCAAAATGACGGTTTCATGTATGTCGGTGCCCTTGGAAGAAGCTGCAGGTGCGTTTGGCGTTATGTCGGTTGATGAAAACTATCGTATTAACGGATTTGAAGAGAAGCCAGCTAACCCTACTCCACTTCCTAATGACCCAACGCGCTGCTTAGCATCTATGGGCAATTACGTGTTTGATACAGAGTTTTTATTCGAACAATTACGTGTTGATGCTGAAAATATGGGCTCGCAGCGAGACTTCGGTAAAGACATCATTCCATCAATCATCGCCGACCACCCTGTATACGCTTATCCTTTTGAGAAAAGTGGCGGAGACAACGCCTATTGGCGCGATGTAGGTACTATCGATTCATTTTGGGAAGCCAATATGGAAATGGTTGCTCCTGTACCTCAATTGAACCTCTACGATAGAAAATGGCCTATATGGACATACCAAGAGCAACTGCCACCAGCAAAATTTGTTTGGGAAGACCACGACAGACGTGGTGAAGCGATTAACTCCGTAGTTTCTGGGGGCTGTATAATTTCAGGCTCTACACTTCGTTCATCTATTTGCTTTTCCAATGTACGCGTACATTCCTATGGCCTTATTGAAGACGCCGTAATTCTTCCTGATGTGGAAATTAAACGCCATTGCAAGCTGAAAAAGGTGATTATCGATCGAGGTTGTGTCATTCCTGAAGGAAGTACAATCGGTTACGATCACGAGCAAGACAAGGCACGTGGGTTCCGCGTATCTGAAAAAGGCGTGGTACTGGTGACGCGAGAAATGTTAGGTCAACCCGTGGGTGGACTAAGCAAGCCTAGAAAGCACGACTAACTCATTTATCCTAATGTTATGGCGAGATTGATTTTGGCGTTAAAGCGCTTAAATCAATCTCTGTAATATTTAATTCGCCTCATTACTCCACTGCGTTAATGTACGCTCAATAAAGCTCGCTACCTGCTCAGGGTGTTCTAGTGGAAACATATGGCCACCATCGAGCACGCTATGCTCAATAGCGTTATGCTTCAGAAGCCGCGAGTACATTTCTGGCTTACACACGTTACTTTTGCTTCCTGTCGCCAATACGGCCGGACACTTAAGCTTTCCTTTATATTTACCCAAATTGTGCGGAACATTGCGAAACAAATCAGCTTCTACTTCTGCACGAAATGTGAGCGAAATATTGTCCCCCTTCAAGGCGGTTACAGATTTTACATAATCGCGCACGCATCGTTTATCCATATCCCTAAACAATGCTTTGCTGTGAAAGTACGCCACCATATCGGTATTGCTTGGCCAACTAGTATTGCGTGTTTGCGCAAGTTTCGCTGGCGTAAGCTTGTTAATTAACGGCGTGTGTTTCGCGAATTTAAAAAAGTAACTTAACGGGCCGACAACAAGTGGCGGATCGAATAAAATGATGCCTCTGAACAGCTCTGGCGCTTCGCAAGCCGCCATGTAGGTAATTACAGCACCAAATGAATGCCCAATACCATACACGCCTCGCGGATCCTTGTTCTCTTTTTTTATATGGTTGATAAGTTCTTGAACTTGATTGCGCCAGTTACCATTCACAGGAAGCTGAGGATCGTGTCCGAAGCGCTCAACATGAAGACGGTGAAAGTGATCAGGTAACGCTGAAAACATCGCATTATAACTACCTGCCGGAAATCCATTTGCATGGGCAAAATGAAAACTCAACTCTGACGATGTCACCAATACACTCCTTTATACTCAAACAACAAAGGGGCTTTAAATCAGCCCCTTAGCATGAAAGTTCGATAATACTATAAGCCTCTGGCTTCTGCCATTTCCCAATCTTTGACAATCTTCGTGCTCGTCCACAAGAACACGGTAATAGAAAGCGCGTAAGGAACTACTAGGTAGATGAGTGACTGTCTCAATGCCTCAGTCTCGCCTAAAGATGGCACCAATGCTTGGCTAATAATACCAGTCAGCGTTGGGCCACCGCCCAGAGCAATGATGTTCAATACAAAGAAGAACAACGCTGTCGACATGGCTCTTACGTTTATTGGAGCTAGTGTCTGTGCCATCGCAAAACTTGGGCCTAGGTATGAACCACTGGTGAATAACAACAGCGCCATGAGCCCTACTGATAACCACAAATCTTGCACTTGTAACGATGCATAAAATGCCGGCACACCAATAATAAGTGCGATAGCGGGCAATAACGCATAAGCTTTTTTATTGTGCTTACCCCATCTATCAGCAATATAGCCTCCTAGCCATACACCGAGCGCATAGGCGGTGCCATTGATAATGCCAAAAACGATTAGCAACTGTGTAATATCTAAACCCGCAAAGGCACGAACGTAGTAATCAATTACCCATGTCGATATGGCATAGTTACCGAATGATCCAAAGGAAATACCCAGTGCCATTCCCCACCACGTCGGAATTTTCAATAGCATCTTGAGGGACGACTTTACACTCGGCTTATTCGCATCATCTGCGCTTGGTAAAGAGACCGTTCTGGCAGGTTCCTTGACCGTGAGCTTAAGCAAAATAGCCAGTAACACCCCTGGAATACCCACGCTGTACATTACCGTTCGCCAGTCGGCAGAACCGCCCTGTAAAAAGAACGCTGATGCAAAAAACGCAAGCATGACGCCAAAAGGAATACCTAAAGAGTATATTGCGAGCGCGCCCGCGCGTTTTTCTTTAGGGAATAAGTCAGAAATAATACTGTGGGACGGTGGACTACCACCCGCTTCACCAATGCCGACACCAATACGTGCTATGGCAAGCTGCATGTAATTGGCAGCTAACCCAGATGCAGCGGTAAATCCACTCCAAAGCGTTAGAGAGATCGCAATGATATTAACGCGGCTGTACCTGTCGGCAAGCCATGCAATTGGGATCCCCATCACGGTATAAAGTAGCGCAAAGTAGATGCCTTTAAGCCACCCAAGTTGGGCATCATCTAACCCCAAATCGGCTTTGATAAAAGGAGATAGAATCCCAATGATTTGCCTGTCTATAAAGTTAAAGGCATACACCAAGGTTAATATGAATAGAACGTAATTCCGGTAACTTCTAGATGCTCCTGCTTCTGCAGCGGGAATACCTTCAACGTGAGTATGGGCCATAACAGTCCTTTTGAGTGACAATAGCCCAGTCTATGCATTAGGCAAAAAAATAAACAACTAATTGTTACTTATTTGTTAACATAACGAAAATTTCTAACTGAGGCTTTTCGTTCTATAGCGCTTAAGGTACGATGACAAACACTTAACTCATCAGACCAGACAAGCAAATATGACAGTAGATGAATTGCTCAATATTCCTCAATTATCTCAAACTTCGGAAAACACATGGAAAGTTGATGGACTAGTTATCCCTAAAACGTGGGGACAGGGACGAACTGCGTTTGGAGGAATTTCTGCCGGTATGCTTTACACCGCAGTAAAGCAGCAAGTCACTGATAACCGCGTGCTGCGCTCTTTTACCACTAACTTTGTTGGTCCCCTATCTCTTGAAACGCCTTTTTCTATAGAAGTAACGCTACTTAGAACAGGGAAAAACGTCTCTCAGTTCACCGCTCATGCTATTCAAGACGGCAAAAGCTGTGTTTTTTCGCAAGCCTGTTTTGGTGTTGCGCGTCAGTCAGGTATTCAAGTTGAGAATACAGATACACACGACATGCCTCAGCCGAATAAAGCAAAGTTCATCCCGCAAATACCTAAAGTTACACCTAAATTCTTACGCTATTTTGATTTGGCAATTGAAGATGGCGGCATTCCATTTACGCGCAGAAAAACCAGCCATTATCACGGCTTTATGCGCTTCAAGCAGCCCCCCGAAACCATCACTGATGCACATATCATTACTATGATCGACGCATGGCCACCTACACTTTTACAAATGATGAAGCTTCCGGCACCAGCCAGTACAGTAAGTTGGAACTTAGAATTTATCCATCCTCACAAGCCGGTAAGCCCGACAGACTGGTTTGCTTATAAAGCTCACACAAGACAAGCTGCAGATGGTTATGGCCATACTGAAGCGACGATTTGGGATAAGGATAATGAAGTGATTGCCATCAGTAGACAAACCGTAGCGATTTTCGACTGATCGCTACGGCATTTCGAAAAGCACGTTAAAAACGTTACTTTAATACAGCATAAACGCGTTAGGGTTAAACAGGGAAATTACCGAAATACACTGCAGGTTGGTTATATCTAGCGCGTCTTCTAAATCTTCGCGATTAAGCGACAATGCCTCATGCAATTCTGGCTTTAAGTTGTGATAACTCGGGTAGATCTCAGGGTTAACGTTATCGAGTGCCAACACATAAGAGAGTTGTAGAATCTTCTCATCTGTAGAAGCAGACTCCTCCTCTTCTTTGTGGATACTGGCAATTGGCGTATAAATAGAGCTTGGAATATCCCACTTTTCAATTAATCTTGCCGATAATTCCGCATACGTGAACCCTAGCACTCCAAATTGAAGTTCAGCAGGACTTACTCTGGTGTTGAATGCCTGACAACGGGTTGCCGACTCAGGCAAAACCGAAACGGTTACCAGCTCGCCTATGTTGTGAAGCAGCCCCGAAACAAAGAGTCGCTCAGGCTCACGAATATTGCGCATATCGGCAAAGTACTTTGCCAGAAGACCGCACGATACACTTTGCTCCCAAAACTTGTCGAGATCGATACGTTGACCGTCTACATCACTGAATGCTTGGCTTACGCCATAAGCCAGTGCCAAGTCGTAAGTGGAGCGAGTCCCCACTACCTGGATGGCTCTTGTGACGGTGTCTATTTTATTAGGAAAACGATAGAGCGCTGAGTTTGCTACTCTTAGCAATTGCGTTGCCAATGACGGATCGAAAGCAATAATATCGCCGATGTCGTCAATGCTTGAAGCTTCATCATCCATACAAGCTTTAAGTCGAGTTACCGAATCAGGTAAAACAAAGAGGTTTTCCGCTTTCGAAACTAATTCATCTAAATTCATTCGTGCACTCTCTTTCATGCCGCCTTTGTCAATATAGCGTTGAAGGCACCTCCATTCGCCTTGTGTCCATTAAGGTATAGGCACAAAAATGTAGTTGGTCAATAAGTATCAACTAGTAAAAAAGTATGATTTCTTTACTAATCATTAAGTTAACCTGAAGCCTTGATACCGCGGGGCTCATTTTCAATTTGAAAATCTTGCTTTACGCTGAACATCAACAATCCACGCAACGCCGCTGATACGCACTACACTCGTGTATTCAGCGCATCTCTGGAAGGCCTGTATTATAGCTTTTTGCCCCTTTTTACATACAAATAATTCTAATACACAGAAAAACTTAGGGTAATTACCTATAAGAATTAGATTTTCTAAGGAACACTTGCTTTTGTAATGACCAATTCAAATTTATGGTAGTATTTGCATACTATTCACTATGCCCTTGATGGCATAATTCTTAAAGCAAAAGTTGTAATCCATCCATGTTAAATGTCGTTGTTATCGGTTATGTGTGGCCTGAGCCAAATTCTTCGGCCGCGGGCCAAAATATGTTAGCTATTATTAAGCGTTGCTTATCTGCCGATTTCAATGTGACATTTCTGACCGCTGCCACCGATAGCGACCATAAAGAAGACCTTACAGCATTAGGCGTTGATGTGCATTCTGTGGCATTGAATTGTAGTTCTTTTAATAGCCAAATAGCGCATATAAAGCCTGACGTTGTTATATTCGACCGCTACATGACAGAAGAGCAATTTTCTTGGCGAGTAAAAGAAGCGTGCCCAGATGCACTTCGAGTTTTAAACACTGAAGATTTGCACAGCCTGCGTCAGGCTAGGCACGAAGCGGTAAAACAGGACAATGATGCTCGCCTTGCTCAGTTAAATAGTGAATTGGCGCAAAGAGAAGTTGCAGCAATACTAAGAAGCGACCTTACATTAGTAATTTCAAAACGAGAAATGGCGCTTTTGACGGAACATTACGGTGTACCTAGAGCGCAGCTCCAATACCACCCTCTTGTCGTAGGAAAAACCCCCCTCGTCACGCTTCCTTTTGAGGAAAGAGCGCACTTTGTTCATATTGGAAACTTTCGCCATGCGCCTAATTGGGACGCGGTCCTGCAACTAAAGCAAAGCATATGGCCTGAGATAAGAAAAGCCCTACCTAAAGCAGAATTGCACATATACGGCGCTTACCCGCCTAAAAAGGCCACCCAACTGCACAACGAAAAACAAGGCTTTTTGGTAAAAGGTTGGGCCGAAAATGTGGAATCTATAATGTTGAGCGCAAAGGTGCTGATTGCTCCTTTACGATTTGGCGCAGGCATTAAAGGCAAACTAATTGATGCGATGCGCTGCGCTACTCCTAGTATCACCACGTGGGTAGGTGCAGAAGGTATCACCTCAACCAGTTCAATCATTGCTAATAGCAATATACAGGAAATCGATGCTCCAAAGCAGCTAGCGCAATGGCCTGGTGCGCTTTGTAGCGCGAATACAACTGACGCAGCGGTTATTCAAGACTACGTCAGACAAGCTGTGGCACTTCACAATGATAAGTCTACGTGGGATAGCGCTAGTAACTTAACGGCGACAATACTTAGCTCATTTGAAAGCGAACAGCCAGAAGTGCCGTTAATTGAAAGAATCATAGGTTTAAAACAGTCGCTTAACACGCATAGAAACGGTTTATTTATGCAAAGCTTGTTGTGGCATCAAACACTGACAGCGAGCAAGTACATGAGCCAGTGGATTGAAGCAAAAAACAAATAACGGCAGCCACTAGTTTAGCGGCTAGATGCCCTTTAATTTAGCTATTACAGATTTAATCCCGTTTCCACGGGACTGACTTAAGTAGCGTTCCAGCTGACAGCGAGACAAATATCTCTCAAAGTCGAATTCACTGCGCTGCTGCGGGGTTAACTCGTTTGCTTTTTCTAACAATACTGCAAGCACGCCGCGAATCACTTTGCTAGGCGAGTAAGCCATCAAACTGCCTTGTTCGTCAGAAGTGGCGAGCCATACCGGGCTTTCACACCCTTCTACTTCTGTTTCAGCCAAACGTTTTTCCGCTGGAAGCGGGACAAGCGATTTACCCGCAAGCATCAGTGTACGAGTAAAATCGTCCCACCCTTTCGCGTTAGCCAAAGATGAAGCCAGAGGAAGCAAAGTTTCGAGAGAACTCATGATCTCTATACCTTGCTTAATTTCCGCTAAGCTCTGAGGCTAAGTCATCTGCAGTCATAACTAGGTTTTCAACATCACTCGTGGTGGGGAACATTACTAGCTCAACGCCATTCTTATCAAGGCCTGGCAACCAAGTTTGCATAAACTCATCGAGTGTAATATTCACGCATTGGCCTTCAATTTCGTTTATATCTACAAACTTTTGAGCTAAATCGTGATGCGGGAATACTGGTAGCTGAACGCTTTCACCACCTTCAAACATCACAAAACCTTCACTACCTTGCACCATCCAAATTTCATTTGCTTTTGCAATATAGCTCACTACAAGCTCTTGTCGGTCTTCTGCACTTAGCTTCATCGCTTGCTCGATAACCGCATCACTTAATTTGTCTGCAACTGTTTCTGGAAACACGTTATTTCACCTATCTCAAATTTTGCGGCAAGTATACCTGCCCCAGTAATAGGCGCAATGCAATAAACGTTAAAAAAGCCCCCTCGGCTAACACACTTACAAAGACACCCATCCATAGCTCTTCTTCATCATCAAAAACATTATTAAGAAGACGCCCAAGTTTACCCCTGAAATTACGGGAATCACTCCCGGTTGTAACTCGATCAGCCATTACATTATTAACATTGACATTTTTCGCCCGTTACGAAGACACCCATGATAAAGTTAGAGCAAATCATTCAACGCTGTGAAAGCTTAAACGCAAAGACCTTTACCTCATGCGCAATCTATTTACTGCTCTTAAGCAAGACACCCATGCCAACCACGCTATCTTGGAAAATACCTTTCCCTTCTCTATGTACCACAAAGATAGTGACTTTAACCATGAGGCCTATCTTGCCATCCTTAACATCATGAGGGTGTTTCACCAAACAACAGCAGCAACCGTAAAACAGGCTGCACTCCAGACCCCTTCCCTTAGCCGCATCGCCTCAATGCTCAATAGCGAAGCTGTTCTACTAGCGCTTAACAATGACACCCACGCGTTGTCGTCCGCAACACTGTCTGCTCAACAACGTTACAATGACACCCATGCCAAGCTCGAACCTACTACAAGAATAAAAAACAAAGATGAGCCAGTCTTAAACGCCCAGGCTATCGCACAGTTAACTCCTTGCTCCAATTCAACCACCAGCCATGCCATCGCAGCCATCTATGTATGGTTGGGCTCATCAATGGGCGCCAACATTATTGTTAGGCGGTTACAAGCCATGACGTTAGATATTCCTACCGAGTATTATCAAGCGATGGCGGGATGTGCCAAAGCATGGGTGTCTTTCAAACAAGAAGTAGAAATACTCTTACCCGAGCTCGGCCTAGATAATGAAAGCTTTGTTAAGAACGCTGTGCAAGACGCAAATGCTTGGTTTGAGTTTTTGATTTCACTCGGCAAGCGCACGGCACCAAATGCCACTCCCTACCATGAGGCAAGCGTGTGATTAATGGATGACTAAATTTATGCTAATGACGAGATTCTAATACACAGCGATTTCACCATTAGCTATAAATAAACTTAATCTAGCCAATCGACTGAATGCATTAATATAGTGGCAAAACGTCGTTAAGCGGCCGCGCAGTTTCTGGTAAACTCTAGCCAAATTCGAAGCAACCACTAAAAAAGCATGAAAGTAATCTCATTTAATATAAACGGTATTCGCGCTCGTCTACATCAACTTCAGGCGGTTATCGACGCACACCAACCCGATATTATTGGCTTACAGGAAATTAAAGTTCACAACGAACAGTTTCCGGTAGAAGCCGTTGAGGCCATGGGCTATCACGTTTATTTCCACGGACAAAAGAGCCATTACGGCGTTGCTTTTTTGGCGAAGAAAGAGCCGCTTTCTGTGTCGATGGGTTTCCCAACAGATGACGAAGACGCCCAACGTCGCATGATTATTTTAAAAACCACCGATGATGCTGGCGAGCCCGTTACCGTTCTAAATGGTTACTTCCCTCAGGGCGAAAACGAAAAGCATGAAACCAAGTACCCAGCTAAGCGTAAGTTCTACAAAGACTTAATGACTTATTTAGATGATAACCACACACCAGATGACAACGTGATTGTTATGGGCGATGTCAACATCTCTCATACAGACTTGGACATTGGCATTGGTGAAGACAACCGCAAACGTTGGCTGAAAACTGGAAAATGCAGCTTCTTGCCGGAAGAGCGTGAGTGGTTGAACACAGTAATTGACTGGGGCTTTGAAGATAGTTTTCGAACACTCAACCCAGAGACAAACGACAGGTTTTCATGGTTCGATTACCGCTCAAAAGGATTCAACGATAATCGTGGCCTTCGCATAGATTTGATTTTGGCAACAAAACCTCTTCATGCAAAGTTACATGACGCCGGTATTGATTATGAGCTGAGAGGCATCGAAAAGCCGTCTGATCACGCGCCTATTTGGGCCGAGTATAAAGGGTAAACAGTACTAAATACTGCTCCCCGCCATTAACTAAGGAGTAAAAGTGAGTTCACTACAACTGCTAGCATTGCTGATTTACGGTGTATTATTACTCGGTGCGGTCAGGCATGTGGACTTTACTCATTTTGCGAGTAACAAGCAGCAGCAACACCTTATTTTTGGTACTGCTGCTTCGCTTTTCGTTCTCTGGTTGTTTAAAGCAGGCATCTTCGAGGGCCTAGATGTTCATTTTCTAGGCCTTTCAGTTTTGACATTAATGCTCGGCTTTAGAAACGCTATTATTGCATCGTTTATCGCGCTATTAGGCGCAAACGCAGTCGGCTACGGAAGTTGGGAAAACTTTGGCGTTAACGGGCTACTCGGCACCGTTGTACCTATTGGCATAACCTATCTATTTTATATGCTTTCTTTTCACCGTATCCCTCGACAACTTTTCGTGTACATTTTTGTTTGTGCCTTTTTCCCTGCCGCTCTTTCTATTGCATTAAAGACGCTAACGCTCGGCGCATTTTATTACATTGAAGGTACATATACTTGGGACATCATTTTTGACAACTACGTTTTGCTTATACCACTTTTGGTCTTTCCTGAAGCTCTGTTAAACGGTATGGCGATAACGCTTTTAGTGATCTACCAGCCAACGTGGGTTTATACCTTTCACGACAAGTTTTACCTCGATAATTAAGTTCTCTTCAACACAGTTACTGTAACTCGTGTAACTCTTCAACTAATGTTTAATAAGCTTTTCCTAATTTCAATCTATTATTAAAGAGTATGGTTGAGTGGTAAAGGCCGAATGTATATACAAACATTTTCGTTGGAGTGTAACGACGCACCTAGTATGGCGTCCGAAATAGATAGGTTATTTAGTGAAAATACACCTTCACTCGTTATTGGCTACGGCAATGCAGACTTACCTTTTAACGAGCTTCAACATGGCCTTAGCGCGTTTACCGCGCCTTATTTCATTTCCAGCTCTTGTTTAGGAGCGCTACTTTGCGACGGCAGTACCGTTGACGCGGGGTGCCAGTTAGCGCTTTTTTGTGTGAATGACGATGGTGGAGCCTACGGCGTTGGAAGTGCAGACGCCTCCTGCTACAGCGCCTTTGAAACTGGCGCCATCGCGTTACAAAATGCGCTAAACAATGCGGGAAGACCTTATGAAAGCCCAGCGTTAATTTGGTGTGCGTTGCCGCCAGGAGAAGAAGAAAGAATACTTGAAGGTTTCGCCAGCATTGTAGGGACTCAAGTTCCTATTTTTGGTGGTTCAATGGCAGACAACACGGTTTCAGGCGACTGGACAACCGTTACAAAGGATGCGTGTGGACCACACACTGTGGTAGTTGCAGTTATGTATCCCTCTACTCCATTAGGGGTGAGTTATAGCTCAGGGTACAAGCCAACCGATACCCTATTTAAAGCAACGAAAGCGAAAGGACGCCAACTACAACAGCTTAACAATAGCGGTGCAAGCACCGTTTATAACAAAGCGACCAATAACCTTATCGCTCAACAGCTATACGGCGGTCAAATTTTAGGACTAACATCGTCAGCACCGCTAGGCAGACCAGTAGAATTAGACAACGGTGCGGTGAATTACCTTCTGTGCCACCCCGATTCTGTCGATGAAAGTGGTGCACTACATGTTTTTTCAGAAGTAGAAGAAGGTGAAGAGTTGGTGTTGATGGAAGGTAGCATTTCTAGCCTTACGTCTCGTGCAGAGCGTGTGATAAACAATGCGGTTATGTTGCTGCCCGAAAACAGAAAGCCTGTTGGCGTACTAATGATTTACTGCGCAGGATGTCGCTTGATGGTTGGAGACGAAATTAATTTCATGCTGAATTCGCTGCAAGAAAAATTTCCAGCATTACCTATTTGCGGCCCGTTTACTTTTGGCGAGCAAGGGCGCTTTTTAGATGGCAAGAACAGACACGGCAACCTTATGATATCAGCGGTAGTGTTCTCTCAATGAATAAAGATTACGAAAATGTTTTAGAAGATCTAGCGCTTGTTTACCGCCTTAAACAGCAGGCTGAGGCACATAAGAAAGAAAGCGATGCTTTGCTAGAAGGCACTCGCGTATTACTTACCGCAGAGGACGAACAAGACCTTTATAAAAAAATGTTTAGTGTGTTCAAAGGACTGTATAATTATCAAGTTTGCTTTGTTCTTGAGAATGAAAGCGCTGGCAAAATGAGGTGCATTAACAGCACCCATCCACCGCTACTTAACACCGTATGGCAAATCGATGACACACTCTCCCGTGCGGTTAAAAGTGAGCCTATAGCATTATTCAACATTAAGCAGCAAGCGACGTGGCAACGCCACCTATCTTTGTTCGACACGCCCGTCACCTCCGTACTTTATTGTCCATTTAAAGTACATCAGCAACACGCAGTTATTGTGTTTTGCCATCAAGCACTGGGTTATTACACCCAAGAATTTGTGGATATGGCTAACAGATACCGTACCTTTACCGAGCAAATGGCCATGGGGATGCAGGCTAAGTTAATGGCGCTTGAAACGGTGAGGTTGAAAGAAGAAAAAGCCATTGTAGAAAAAAGCCTTATCGATTCAGAAAAAATGGCATCGCTAGGTTTACTTGCCGCTGGTGTTGCCCATGAAATTAATAACCCTGTTGCTTTCATTAATAGCAACATTCACTTTTTACGGAACGTGCTGCCTGCGCTATCGCAAATGCAAGACATCGTCTTACAATTGGCAGCTAGCGCAACCGACGATGAGAGGCTGAAGGTAGCTGAAGCTGCGAAACAGTGGAAGGTTGAAAATAAGATTGATTCATTAAGCGACGAAATTGCAGATATTTGCAGCGAATCAGAGGAAGGCCTAAATAGAGTTACAGACATTATCACCAGTCTTCGCTCTTTTTCCCACGATGCAGATATTCCCGATGATGAAACCGTAAACGTGAACGACTGCATAGCTCACGCCTTGCGATTAGTAAACAGTGAATTGAAGCACCGCATAAAGATTCAACAGCACCTAAGCGATGTGCCTTTAATTAAGGGAAAAACAGGAAAATTAAACCAAGTATTAGTCAATTTATTCGTAAATGCTGCGCAAGCGATGGAAGATGGGGATAAATTAACTATTTCTTCGTTTGAAGAAAAAGATCACACCGTCATAACGGTAAAAGATACGGGCTGCGGTATAGAAAAACATGCCCTTCAAAAGCTCTTTGAACCGTTTTACACCACCAAACCAACCGGCAAAGGCACTGGGTTAGGACTTTATATCTCGTTCTCCATCGTTGAAGCGATGGGGGGAACCATTAGCGTAGAAAGTGAAGTAAACGTGGGCACCACATTTACCCTATCTTTTCCAACAAAGTTGGAAGATAAAAAAACCGCACAAGCGTGCGGTTTAGATACGTTTGACAGCAACTCCTAGTCGCTTATATCAAGCAATTACTCACTACTTTTTGAACAAAATGTCCATAACGTCAGCCAGCTCGCCTTTGCCTTCACGAATTTCTTCTTCCGACAAACCCGCAATTTCATGAGGGAAAACTAGCCATTCATCACTTTCGTTAACGTAATAATCTGGCACGATGTCTGTTGTGTTGTTTTGCGGCTTGTACCACGGACATGCAATGCGAATATCTTTAGGCATGTTCAAACGCATTAGTTTATTAATTTGCTTAATAAGTGCATCTACGCTGCGGCCTGAATCGAAAACATCATCAACAATCAACAACTTGTCATCAGCATTCGCGTTTTCTACCAAGTAGTGTAATCCGTGCACACGGATCTCTTTCGATTGTTTGTTTATTCCGTAGTAAGACGATGTACGTACTGCGATATGGTCGGTTGACGTATTCTTAAATTCAAAGAATTCTTGAACCGCGATACCAATGGGAGCACCACCACGCCAGATACCAATAATAAAGTCAGGGCGAAAGCCGTCTTCATACACCTTTGCCGCTAGGCGAAAGGAATCCTGTAGAAGCGATTGCGAGGTGATAAAATTCTTGTTCATGACGTCTCACTGGGCAAAATTTAAAAGACCGCGAGTATAGTGAATTTTGCACTAACTTGCACGGTAAATTCAGCGATTTATTCGTTTTGGAGCGCTTGCGATGGTGCAATTTTCATCGCTTTGCGCGCTGGATAAACGCTGGCTAAAACACACAGTAGCAAAGACAGCAAAGCAATGCCTGCAATTTGTACAACGTCCATTTCAATTGGCAGCCCTCTACCGTCTGCCGCTAAGGCTAACGGCGACCCGATAAGGTCCAAAATGTTATTTAATTGGAGCGTAATCACTACGCCTAATACTAGACCAATGCCAGCGCCTTTAATGCCGTTAAACAAACCGTTTAACACAAAAATCCACATTACTGAACTGGGTAACATACCTTGAGTTTGGAGTACTGCGATATCGCCTTGTTTTTCCGTTACCACCATTACCAGTGCCGAAACGATATTAAATGCCGCTACCGCGATAATAAGCAGCAACATGAGTGTCATCATGTTCTTCTCCATCTTGACGGCATCAAATAGCGGCCCCTGACGCTCACGCCAAGTCTTCATATTATTTACAGAGACACCCACCCTATCGGTGAGCGCGCTAACAACTGCTTGATAGTTAAAAGCGTCATTTAAAAATAGCCGGAGGGATTGTTCGCTGCCTTTAGGATCTCGCATTAAGCGGTTCACATCCTTAAGATTCATATACATCACTTTGTCATCCATCTGCGAGCCCATATCGAAGACACCCACCACGGTTACAAGCCGTTGACTTGGCATTCTTCCAAAAGGTGTATACACACTTGCGCCTGCCACCATAACCCGCAATCGGTCTCCAACCCGCGCTTCAAGTTTAATGGCAAGTGAGCGCCCAATAATGGCAGCAAAACTCCCCTCAGTTAAATCGCTAAATCGCCCCTGTTCCATGTGGCTTGCTACCAAAGTGTGCTCAATCATTACTTCAGGTTGAACACCGTGAACCTGAACACCACGCAAGTCCGAGCGAGACTGCACTACTGCTTCAGCTTCCCTGTAAGCCATAGTGGCAACAACGCCTTCGATGGGTGTCTCGCTAATTTCTTTTAAAGTCACTGCCTGCGTTTTTTCTGCAGTTTGCGTGGGTGTCTCTGTAATTGCGTTTTCGTTGGATGTCCTGCTAGGGTTCTCGCTTATGATGGGTGTCTTTGTAATTTCAATATGGGGGACAATGCCTAAGATGCGCTGTTTTAGTTGACCTTCTAGGCCGTTCATAACAGACACAACGATAATGAGCGCCATCAATCCCAGTGCAATACCCGCCACTGAAAATCGATTAATGAATGAAACAAAACTGGTTTGGCTTGCTTTGTTAGACTTGGCATAACGATAAGCAATGAATGCAGAAAGAGGATAAAACATAGCGCCTTGCTTTTCAGTAATACGGTAATCTGCCTTATGTTTAGCTATGCTTAATGAATGAGAAATTCAGATAAGTAGCCCAAAGACGAGATGACGGGTTAACCCCAAAATAGTAAAGTGGGTATACTACGTGTGATCGGTATACTACTTATAAGTTACTAACTGCACAAGAATTAGTGGCAGAGGAATGATGTGAGCGAACTTAGCCTAGAACAAAAAAAAGCCCAATTCGATGAATATTTTTCTATCGCACATCGCATAAACGCCAATATGCGCCCGTTAGGTGAAGACGAAGTAGTGCCTGATGAAGAAAACTTAGAGGAGTCGATGCCGTATGCATTTCGCATTGCCAGCGAAATGGCCGCTATTGAAGCACAGGCAATTCGTCCGCTTCGCAACCTAAGTGATCATGCTGAGTCGCTGGCTGACTACTTAAACCATCAGTCTCGAAAAATTGACTTGATGATGTCGTTCGTTTTGCACCAGCAAGACGAGCCAGAGTTTCGCTTCAAAACAGTCAAACTGGGTGGTGGCGGTGTCATTATTGAGTCAAAAGAAGCATTGGATGTGGGCGCCAAAGCGGAACTTAAACTTTTCTTGGATGCCGAAGCTGCAGCAATATTTTGTTTTGGCGAAGTAATTACTTGCGAGCAAGTAGAAGACCGTTACCATATCGCCTTTATTTTTAACACCATTCGAGAGCAAGACCAGGAGCTTTTAGTTCGCGCTAGCTTGCATATTCAAACGCAACAGCTAAGAAAACGGGCAAAAGAAAAAAAAGCGGGATCTGAATAGACCCTAACATAAGTATATAAGCCGTAAAACTCATCTTGCACTTAAAAAACAGGACGTCATGACAGCCACTTTATTATCGCTTCCATTACCTGCGCCTAAAAAAGAAGCCTCATCACAAGATCACAAACACTGGGGCCAACTTCAAGGCAGCAGTGCCGCACTATGTATCAGCCAAGCACTCAGCCAATACAAAGGCCCTATTGTACTGATTACCGCCGATACACCGTCGGCAATGAAGCTCGAAAAAGAAATAGCCTTCTTCTTAAGCGATAATACAAAGCATACACCTATTACTCTGTTTCCAGATTGGGAAACACTGCCCTACGATTCGTTTTCGCCCCATCAAGACATTGTTTCTCAGCGATTAGAAACCCTATTCCGCTTTACACAGCAAGGCGAAGGCATATTCATAGTGCCTGTTAACACGTTAATGCAGCGTTTAGCCCCTACCGATTATTTAGCAAAGTATTTGCTTATGCTAAACAAGGGCGACACCTTAGATAGAGATCAGTTCAGACGCAATCTCGAGCAAGCCGGCTACCTGCATGTTAGTCAGGTAATGAGCCACAGCGAATTCTCGGTGCGCGGCAGCATCATCGACCTTTTTCCGATGGGAAGCGACCAGCCATTTCGAATAGACTTGTTTGATGACGAAATCGACTCCATCCGCTATTTCGATACCGAAACCCAACGCTCTGGCGAGGCTGTTAACGAAATTCGCTTGCTACCAGCACGAGAATTTCCTACAGACAAAGAGGCAATCACGCTTTTCCGCCAGCAGTTTTTAGAAAAGTTCGACGCAAACAATGCATCTGAAAGCGTATTTTCTCAGGTAAGCAAGGGCACCATGCCGAGCGGTGTGGAATATTATCTTCCCCTCTTTTTTGAAAAAACCGCTACGCTTTTTGACTATCTTCACCCTAAAAGCCTGCTATTACTTCACGGTGATGTGCAAGACGCCAGCGAATTTTTCTGGGCCGACGTACAAGAACGTTACGAGCAGTATCGTTATAACTTAGCACGTCCACTGCTTGCACCAGACGAGCTATTTTTACCTATAAATGAGCTATTTGGTGCCATAAAACAGTGGCCTCGTGCATCTCTTTCCAGCAAGGTACTTGAAGAAAAATCAGGTACTAGCAACCTACAGTGTGAAAAGCTTGACGACATCGCGATTAACTCGCAGAAAAAAGTACCTGCTGAAAGACTCATTAAAACGGTAAATCAAGCCACTGACAACGGGGCTAAGGTACTGTTTTGTGCTGAGACCCAAGGTCGCCGAGAGGGTTTACTTACGGTACTTGCCAAAGCGGGCATCAAACCAAAGATTGTTGATAGCTTTAGCGATTTTATCGCAAGCCACGACAACCTTGGCATTACCGTGGGTATGGTTGATAACAGCTTCCGCTGGCAAACCCAGGAAGGCGAACTGTTATTTATTACGGAAACCGAACTATTAGGCCAGAAAGTAAGTCAGCGCCGTCTTCGCGATAAACGCACTGCCACCGACGAGAGCGCCATTATCCGCAACCTGGCCGAACTTTCTATTGGTCAGCCTGTGGTGCACCTCGATCATGGTGTTGGCCGTTATTTGGGCCTTCAAACGTTGGACGCGGGCGGCGTAGCAACCGAATATTTGTGCATCGAGTATGCCAAGCAATCTAAGCTTTACGTGCCTGTGGCGTCGCTTCACTTGATTTCACGCTACACTGGTGGCGATGCCGACAGCGCGCCAGTTAGCGCCCTAGGTTCTGACGCATGGACAAAGGCCAAGCAAAAAGCCGCCGAAAAAGTTCGTGACGTGGCCGCCGAGCTATTAGATGTGTATGCCCGCCGCGCAGCTAAGCCAGGTTTTGCGTATAAAATTAACTGGGACGACTACCAAGCCTTCTCAGACAGCTTCCCCTTTGAAGAAACACCCGACCAAGCCCAAGCTATCGCTGCGGTTATGCACGACATGGGCAGCCCATCGGCTATGGATCGCCTCGTGTGCGGTGACGTAGGTTTCGGTAAAACCGAAGTTGCCATGCGCGCGGCCTTCCTTGCAGCTAATGCTGGTAAACAGGTTGCTATTTTGGTGCCCACTACCCTACTGGCTCAGCAGCATTACGAGAACTTTAAAGACCGTTTCGCGGCATGGCCGTTTGAAATTGAAGTGATGAGCCGTTTTGTAAGCGGTAAAGCGCAAAAATCTGTGGTTGAGCGGATCGGCGAAGGCAAAGTAGATATCGTAGTTGGCACACATAAACTGCTGTCTAGAGATATTAAATATAAAGACTTAGGCCTTGTGATCATCGACGAAGAACATCGCTTTGGCGTGCGTCAAAAAGAGAAACTTAAGTCCTTACGTGCCGATGTAGATATCTTAACGTTAACCGCTACGCCTATTCCTCGTACGCTTAACATGGCGTTATCAGGCATGCGCGACTTATCGATTATTGCCACAGCCCCGGCCCGTCGTTTATCAATTAAGACCTTTGTGCAGCAGCGTAATAAAGCCGTTATTCGCGAAGCCATTATGCGTGAGATACTGCGCGGTGGTCAGGTTTACTTCCTTCACAACGAAGTGGATAGCATTGCGCGAACGGCCGAAGAAATCGCTGAAATCGTTCCTGAAGCCCGTATTGCAGTGGGTCACGGGCAAATGCGCGAGCGTGAACTTGAAGGCGTAATGAGCGACTTCTACCACCAGCGCTACAACGTACTTGTGTGTACTACCATCATTGAAACAGGTATCGACGTACCAAGTGCGAATACCATTATTATGGATAGAGCCGACCATTTAGGTTTAGCGCAGCTGCACCAGCTTCGTGGTCGTGTGGGTCGCTCGCATCACCAAGCGTACGCCTACTTATTAACGCCTCACCCAAAGCGCATGACCAAAGATGCAGTGAAACGATTAGAAGCAATATCACAGCTTGAAGATTTAGGTGCAGGTTTTGCGCTTGCTACCCACGATTTAGAAATTCGTGGTGCCGGTGAGCTGTTAGGCGACGACCAATCGGGGCAAATAGCGAGTATCGGTTTCAGTTTGTATATGGATATGCTCGATAAAGCCGTTAACGCCCTTAAAGAAGGTCGAGAGCCTTCATTAGACGACGCGACCTCGGGCCATACCGAAGTTGAATTGCGTATTCCAGCCCTATTGCCTGAAGACTATATTGCCGACGTTAACACTCGCCTATCGCTATATAAACGTCTGGCCAGCTGTACGTCGCAAGACGACATTGATGAATTCCAGGTAGAATGTATTGACCGCTTTGGTCTATTGCCAGAGCCAGCTAAAAACTTGATAGAAGTGGCTGAAATTAAACTAAAAGCCCAGGCGTTAGGCATTCTAAAAGTAGACTTGTCGGCCCAAGGCGGTACCATAGAGTTTAAAGAAACCACTAAGGTTAACCCAGGCTATATTATTAGTTTGGTGCAAACCAAACCAAACACCTTTAAGTTTGAAGGAAGCCAAAAACTGCGTTTGGTGAAAAAGACCGAAACAGCTAAAGAGCGCATCGCGTTTATTAGCGATATTATTGCCGATTTTGCAAAGGAGTCGCGGTAACATGAAGTTATCTCGCTGGTGCCCGTTAGTTGCATCAATAAGCGCCGTTTTCTTAACGACAATTTCAACTACAGCTAACGCCAATGACAACTGGTGGTTCGATGTGGAAGTTATTGCGTTTAAGCGCAACGTGGCACTAACTGAGTTAGAAGAGCAGTTTTCTTTGGCTGACAACTTGTCAGCCCCTCGCGCTCAGGCAGACATCATTAGCGATATCATTTCGCCTGATATAAGCTATCTAAAACAAGGGTTAGCCGTTTGCGGCGCTGATACATCAATTAAGTGGCCTAGCAACGGACTTTTGAGCGTGCCCGCAAAAGATGTAGATTTCTTGTCGCTGTCTAAAGATAACAGTTCGCAGTACGGTGACATGTCTCCTAACTCTTACTCTGAAGACGCGGGCTATGGATATAATGAAACATCCGGCTTAACAGCCAATGAGCCATCTCCTACACCAGACGTAGCGAGTCAGGCACAAAGCGAAACCATTAATGGCGATGAGTATGGCGCTACTTATTCTTCAACAGAATCCGACTATAGCGATAGCCTTGACTACTCAAATGAGGGGTTCATCACTGACGACGTCACACCCGCTCCTGATGCTGCAACCATCGCCAGCTATTGGACGTCTTTCTTCGGCGTAAAAGATTCCTCACCTGTCACGGTGCCTGTATTTAAATACTGTGAAGAAGCGAAGCCATGGCTTAGCGCTGAGGTAACCAATGCACTTAACGTTATTGTTCCAAGCGACAACGAACTAATCTCAGGCGTTTCGACAAGCGAGAGCAAGTCTAGAAGCAGCGCGCTTCAACCTGTAATCGTATGGAAGGTGAATCAGCCGGATAATAGGCTACCCGCTCCAGCAAGTTTACCTATTATCATTGAAGGGCACGACTGGCCGCTTGCGTCAAAAGCGCATCTGCTTACCAGTAATCAGCAAGCACTGTCTTCAATTTCTCGCCAAATACGCTCTAATCGCGAGCTAGAACGCTTGTTTCACGCAACCTGGCGTCAGCCAGTTATGTTTGGTAAAAACAAAGCTTTCAACGTGCGTCTTTATGGTGGGCAAAACTACGCGCAGCAGTTTGACTTGAACGGTGATATGCGAGCTTCAAAACACGTTGATAATGTAAACAGTGAAACTGACGATTCCGCTCCAGAGTTTGGTTACGGCTCTACCTCCGCTCTTACTGATAATGGTGACTATAGAAATACATCGAGCACAGATGAAAACAGCCTAAGTGATGTAAGTACTGCTTTTGAAGCTGATAAAACTGCAGCGCAAGGCACTGATCAATTTCTTGCTGTTTCAGATATTTTTGCCGATTTGGACCGCCGTTTGTCAAACCCACAGGCTATAGAGTATGGCGCATTTAAAGCGCTTGATACGCCGATTATTGTAGAGCAAGGTGAAGATGACACTACCGACGCTTCGTTAAGAACCCCCATTTGGGAAATTGACGGCACTATCAAAGTATTTCTTAAGTATATTAACCGCGTACCTTACCTTCATGTAGATGGCGAGATGTTTTATCGCCAGCCGGTGCCAATGAGCTACTTCAGCAGTGAAGATGACAGCTCTGGTAATGCTGCTAAGCCCCGTCAAGCGACATCAACAGCGTACAAACTGGTTTCGGTTCCGTTAGCTGAGCAAAGACGTGTAATCAGTACGCAACTGCATTATTTCGACCACCCGCTGTTTGGTTTTGTAGTACAAATTCGTCGCTACAATCGCCCTGACGTTAGTGAGTGATTTAAGTAAACGCTTAGTGTAAGTGCTTTGGTTTTAAATACAAAAGACAACATTTGCGATTGATAGAGAGATATAGGTTTTTATGAAGATTTACACTCGCACTGGTGATAAGGGCAGCACGCAAATTTACGCTGACAAAGCCGTTCGTGTAGATAAGGATGATTTAGTAGTACAAAGCTACGGCGATATGGACGAACTCAATAGCCATATCGGGCTACTCGCAGCGCATGTTACTGACAAACATAAGCCAATGCTCCAGGACATTCAGCGCAACCTGTTTCAAGCTGGCTTTGCTATTTCAGCAAGCTCAACGCTGACAAAAACTGATATTGAGAACCTAGAAAGCCTTATAGACAATATTACCCGTCAAATGCCGCCTAATACGTCGTTCGTGCTGCCTGGCGGATGTAAGGCTGCTGCCCAGGCTCATGTTTGTCGCGCAGTATGCCGCCGAGCTGAACGTGCTGTCATTAGCCTATCTAAACATTATGACGTGCCAGAAGTGGTACATGCTTATTTAAATCGCTTAAGCGATTTTCTCTTCACTTTTGCGCGATTTATGAATGTAGAAGCTGGCGTAGAAGAAGTACCAGTATAAGCAAACGGCATTAAAAACAGAAAATGAAAAACGGTAGTTATAAAAACTACCGTTCGCTTAAACGCTTCACCAGCTCAACCGCACTGTCGTATTTATCATTGAGCCCCGCAGGCATGACACGGTCATAAAGCGCCATAACGCGCTCTCGCTTTTGTAAATCGTTGTTAGACGGATTAGCAAAGCGCATTTCCAATCCATCAAGGATAGTCTCAGCCCCTTTCGGATTGTTGCACGCAAGTACCATGTCGCAACCTGCTTCCAGCGCTGCCTCAGCACGCTCAACGTAACTTCCCGCAACACTTGCGCCGTGCATAGACAAGTCATCAGAAAATACTGCGCCGCCAAAGCCTAGATCCTGTTTAAGGATATCCTGCAGCCATTTAGTTGAGAAACCCGCAGGCTTATCGCACACCTGACTATAAATAACATGGGCAGGCATAACGCCATCAAGCAACGCACGCTCAATTAAGCGTTCAAAGACCACCATATCGGTACTGCGTATCTCATCAAATTCGCGTTCATCGACGGGTAACGCTACGTGAGAGTCTGGCGCTACACTGCCATGCCCAGGAAAGTGCTTTCCAATAGCTGGCATATTTACGGCTTTTAGACCTTGGATTAGATGAGCGGCAAGACGAATAACGTCGTCTGCACTGTCTGAAAATGCTCTGTCACCAATAACTTGCGATACACCATTTATATCAAGCACCGGTGCAAAGCTAAAATCGATATCTAAGGTTTTAAGTTCATAAGCCAATACTAATCCACACGCTTTTGCGTATGCAGCACTTTCATCTTGATGCTCTGACTGCCTTAAAATATCGCCCATTGCAGGTATGGCAGTAAAGCCTTCACGAAAACGCTGAACGCGGCCTCCTTCATGATCGACGGCGATCAGTACTGGACGCTTTGCAAAGCGTCTTATATCTTGAACCAGCGCAGAGAGCTGACGCTTGTCGTGATAGTTGCGGCTAAATAAAATAACGCCACCCACTACTGGATGTGTTAACTTTTCCTTTTCTTCAGGCAGAAGTTCTTCGGCCTGACAATCCAACATTAATGGCCCCACGGCACCGCCTTAGTATGTGTCATAAAACATCACTTCAATTTTGCAAGTTCTGTGGTTAGGATAGAGAAAAATAGGGAGTTTTACACGTGATAAATTGGTTCAAGTGGTTGGTTTTAAGTGTTTTAGCACTGCTTTTTTTAACGGTACTGGGATTGTACATCTCGCTTCGTATGAGTTTGCCCGCACTTGACGGAAATAGCGCCACCTATCACGTAAACGCACCTACTGAGCTAAGCCGTGACGAACTAGGCCAAGCTGTTATTAAAGCCAACGATATTTTCGACGCAGCCTATGCACTGGGTTTTGCGCATGCTCAAGATCGTTTTTTTCAAATGGATTTACAGCGCCGCGCCGCATCGGGTAGTTTGTCACAATGGGTGGGCGACATTGCCCTAGATATCGATAAGAAAGCCCGCTTTCATCAATTTGAGAAACGAGCAAAAGCCGTATTCGATAACCTGCCCTCGAAACAACAAGAACTACTCGTACGTTACGCCCATGGCGTAAATGACGCATTGTCTGAGTATACGTTGCCACCTTTTGAATACCTAGCTGCAGGCGTTGATATAAAACAATGGCGCCCCACCGACAGTATTCTTGTGATTTACAGTATGTATTTGGATTTACAAGGTAGCCAAGTAGAGCTTGATTTAGCAAGAGAGGCACTGCTTTCAACATTTGGGAATGATTTATACAGCTTCATTACTCAGCCGAGTAATTATCAGGCAGCGCTTGATGCCAGCGAGATACCACTGCTTGAGTCTCCTATTCCAGAGTACCCTGCATCGCTACGCCCAATTACTCACTCACCAGAAGATAGTAATGGCGAGAGCATTAAGCAAGAGCCTGAAGACGCGACTACTCAGTACTCAAACGATAGCGATAATACTGCTATTGCCCGTGCACAATATAACGGTACTGAGCTTCCTGATATTGGTAGCAATAACTGGGCGGTGACCGGGAGTCACACCACGACAAGCGCAGGCCTTTTAGCGAACGACATGCATTTAGGATTGCGGGTTCCCATCATCTGGTATCGCGCCCAGCTAAACTATCAAGAATCAGGCAGCGATGTGCAAGTAACCGGGGTTTCCCTGCCGGGCATTCCTGGCATAGTTGTAGGCACCAACGGCCATATCGCTTGGGGTTTTACCAATGCAAATTTAGACAATGTAGATTGGATTGAACTAGGCGAATCGACGGCCACAAGTACGGTAACAGAGCGTATTCCTTTACCTGATGGTGAGCACACATTTGAGTTTGAAGTAAGCTCGTATGGGCCAGTGAAAGAACTCAATGGCAAGCGCTATGCACTTAATTGGGTAGCGCATCATCCGTTTGCTGCAAACTTGGGAATAATAAACTTCGGCAATGCAAAAAATGTCCAAGCAGCGATAAAGATGGGCCAACGCATTGCTATTCCCACGCAAAACCTCGTGATTGTTGATGAAAGCGGCAATGCGGCTTGGCTTCCTGGCGGCGCAGTTATGGAAAGGCAGCAGGCTTCATTCACTGCTATAAAAGAACAAGAAGCAGTAAACACACCACCAAAGCGCGCATCGAAGCTTCCCATGGTTTTAAACCCCGATATGGGAAGAATATGGACTGCAAATGCTAGAGTAATTTCGGCTGATGACTTCAAAGTCTGGGGCGACGGTGGTTACGCGCTAGGTGCTCGCGGACAACAAATAAGAGACCGTTTATTTGAAAAAGACACCTTTACTGAGACTGACTTTTACGCCATTCAGTTAGATAATCATGCCCGCTTTCTTATTCCTTGGCAGCACCTTTTGTATGGGCTGCTCAATATGCAAGACATTGAATTTAAACCCGACCTCGCTTACCTAAACACATGGGACGAATGCGCATGTGAAGATTCGGTTGGCTACACGTTAGTTAAGCACTTTAGGCAGGAAGTGGTACAAACCCTTTTTGGAGGCGTACTTTCAACGTTAGACCAACAAGGTGTAAACAGCCGTACACTCTTACGTGGCATTGAACCTGCTGTGTGGCAACTTATTCATAGTCAGCCTGACTCTTGGCTACCTAACGATACTGAAAGCTTCGACGAGCTACTTGTAGACGCTTACAGGCGCGCCAAACACAAGCTGTTAGACAAGTATTCACCAGTAGAAGCTAATATGGAAACATTAGCCTGGGGCAAGGTGAACGCACTTTCTGTTAAACATCCATTTGCTGATCAAATTCCTCTAGTTGGTGATATGTTAAACATGCAACAAGTAGAAGGTTTTGGTGATACATACATGCCTGCTGTACAAGCACCTAGTTTTGGTGCCTCTGAGCGACTATTTGTCAGCCCTGGCCATTTAGAGGATGCCATTCTAACACTACCTGGCGGACAATCCGGCCACCCACTGTCAAAATTTTTTACAACTGGCTTTAACGACTACGCAACACACGCAGCTACTCCTCTGCTGCCCAGCCAGCCGATACACAGCCGAACATTTTACAAAAAAGAGGTTGAATGACACCTGCAATCACTTTGCTTACTAAAAAGCGTATCGCTCACAGCATTTTAAAATATGAACACGACGCAAATGCGGCGTCATACGGGCTAGAGGCGGTTGAAAAGCTAAACCTTAATGCGGATACCGTTTTTAAAACATTGGTAGTGAGTACAGATAACAACAAGCTTGCCGTGGCCGTGGTCCCTGTAAACACCAAACTTAGCGAAAAGAAAATGGCTAAAGCGTTAGGTGTTAAAAAGGTAGAAATGGCGCAAGCAAATGCAGTAATGGTTGCAACAGGCTACGTACTTGGTGGTGTAAGCCCATTAGGGCAGAAAAAGCGCTTAGCGAGCGTTATTCATAAAAGCGCTGAAAATCTGCAAACTATTCATGTAAGCGCCGGAAAACGAGGTTTAGAAGTGGCCCTCGCCCCATCTGATCTAGCTACGCTAACAAATGCTAAGTTTGCAGATATTTCAGTAGATTGAACAAAGATTGAGAGAGTGCGTTACTTGGCTACTTGCTAGCCTGGGCTAACCACTGCTTGCGTGCTTCTTTAAGCGCGGCTTCATCAGGCTGCTCGCTTCCTGCAATGGCTACAGCAATTTGTTGAATGATAGCGTCACGCTTTTCAATCAACGCATCAGTGCGAGCAAACAAGTCTTTAGCTTCCGGATACTGCTCTTTAAGCGTTTCTACCTCTTCCAACGTATAATAACGCGCTTCAAACGCTTCGTTGTACAGCTGGCGCTTAGCATTGAATACGACGTAGTCTTTCGCAGTTTCTGAATTAAGATAATCCATATCTTCAGATGACAGGTTGGCAGCCTGCCCTACTTCACGGGCTTGTATCATCCAAGAATCTACTACTTCGATATTCCCATCTTTCACAGCCTGCTTAACGCCTTCCTGCAAATCGCTAGCGTGAAGAATTTCCATGACTGTGATTAGCGGAACTTGCGCTGCGTCTTGGTCTCGTTTGTCTGCATCCAGCGACAGATAAGCAAACCATGAAAACGTAGCAGCAATAATAATAGCAAGAACGACAAGTGCTTTCTTCACACTTTCCTCCAAAGAAATTGCATATGAAAACCAGTGCGACGGCACTGTATAAAAGAAGCAATACAAAAAGAGCGAGAGACCCCGCTCTTTTTCAGTATTGTAACGACCTAAAGATTATTGGTCGACAGGTGCAGAGTTTTCAACTCGGCTTTTCAATTTTTGACCCGGGCGGAATGTAACCACACGACGTGCTTTAATTGGAATGTCTTCACCGGTTTTTGGATTGCGGCCAGGACGTTCATTTTTATCACGCAGGTCAAAGTTGCCAAAACCTGACAGTTTCACTTGCTCACCAGATTCCAGAGCGCCTTTAATCTCTTCGAAAAAAAGCTCTACCAGATCCTTCGCATCACGCTTGTTAATGCCTAGTTTCTCGAATAGGTGTTCAGCCATCTCGGCTTTGGTCAATGCCATAGTTTACTCTCTTAACGCGGCCCCAAACTCAGATTCCAGACCTTTAACCACAGTATCTACAGCTTGCTGAATCTCAGCTTCTTCCAAGGTTTTATCCGGATCTTGTAAATGAAGTGACAAAGCAAGGCTCTTATAGCCAGGCTCAATTCCCTTGCCTTTGTACTCATCGAACAAGTTTAGAGCAACTAGTTGATTTACGCCAATATTTTCTATGTAAGAAAGAACATTCCCTACACGCACTTCATCTTTAACCGTAATAGCAATATCACGGCGATTCGATGGGAAGCGCGATACTGGTACGGCTGACGGTAACTTGCGATCAGTAATGGCATCTACCACTAGTTCGAACACAAATACACGGCCGTTAACACCAAGCAATTTAGTGAACTGCGGGTGTATAGCACCAATATAGCCAACTTCTTCATCATTAAGCAAAATTTTTGCCGTCATGCCAGGGTGTAACGCACTGTGTTGCCCTGTAACGAACTGGAACTCACCGGTTCTGCCTGTAAGTGCCAATAACGCCTCAACGTCGGCTTTTGCATCGAAGAAATCAACCGGGTTGTCGCCCAAGTCCCAATGTTCTTCATTACGACGCCCTGCTACTACACCACCAATTACTTGCTGTTGCAATACACCATTTGGCGCATCTTGTTGAGGAATAAAGCGTAATCCGGTTTCAAACATGCGAACACGTTGCTGCTGACGCTTCTGATTATAAGCAGTAGCACCTAGCAAACCCGGCCATAAACTTACACGCATTACCGACATATCAGATGAAATTGGGTGTGGTAACACCATACCTTTTACGTCTGGGAATAATGCGTTTTGAATTTTAGGGTCTACAAACGAATACGTGATTGCTTCGTTGTAGCCACGACTTAGAAGCAATGACTTCATAGTGTTTAACGGCAGCTTGGCTTCTTGCGAAGGTAGCATTGCCAACGTTGCTTTTGGTGCCACGTTTGGAATGTTGTTGTAGCCGTATACACGCGCAATTTCTTCAATCAAATCTTCTTCAATTGAAATATCGAAACGATAGCTTGGTGCAACCGCTTCCCAGCCAGCTTCAATTTGCGTTACGTCTAAACCAAGGCGGTTTAGCATTTCCGTTACTTTCGCATCGTCAATGCTAATACCTAGTACGCGAGATAAACGTTCGCGACGAAGCGTAACCGTAGCTTGCTTAGGTAGCTTGTCTTCAGCCACGGCTTCAACAACAGGGCCAGCTTCACCACCGCAAATTTCAAGTACCAGTGCAGTAGCGCGCTCCATGGCTTTACGCTGAAGCTGTGGGTCTACACCACGCTCGTAGCGGTGCGACGCATCGGTATGCAAACCGTACTGACGGGCACGGCCCATAATCGCATCACGGCTAAAGAAAGCACTTTCAAGTAAAATATCTTGGGTTTCGGTGGTAACACCAGAATGTAAGCCGCCGAAAATACCTGCCATAGCTAACGCTTTGTTGTCATCAGCGATAACTAAAGTATTGCTTTGTAACTTAGCTTCGGTTTCGTCAAGTAGCGTAAGCGTTTCGCCTTCTTTTGCCATACGCACGTTAACGTTGCCTTCAATGCTAGCAAGATTAAACGCGTGCATTGGCTGACCAAGCTCTAGCAATACAAAGTTAGTCACATCAACAATAGGGTCGATGCTGCGAATGCCGCAGCGACGCAGCTTTTCAACTAGCCATAGTGGCGATGCTGCTTTAACGTTAACACCCTTAACCACACGGCCCAAATAGCGCGGGCACGCGTCATCAGCGCTTAGCATAATTGATAATTTGTCATCAATAGTTGCGTCTACCGCTGCTACTTCAGGTTCGCAAACGTCAAGGTTATTAAGCACGCCAACTTCACGGGCAATGCCGCGAATACCCAAGCAGTCTGCACGGTTTGGTGTCAGGTCAACTTCGATTGCGTTGTCATCAAGTCCAAGGTAATCGCGAATGTCTGCGCCAATAGGTGCATCGGCTGGAAGCTCGATAATACCATCGTGGTCGTCGCTAATACCTAGCTCAGAGAAGCTACATAGCATACCGAATGACGGCTCGCCGCGAAGCTTTGCTTTCTTAATTTTAAAGTCGCCTGGCAATACAGCACCAACAACAGCAACTGCTACTTTAATGCCCTGACGGCAGTTAGGCGCACCACAAACGATATCAAGTAGCTCATCGCCACCTACGTTTATTTTAGTCACGCGCAGTTTATCGGCGTTAGGATGCTGACCGCACTCCACTACTTCACCTACTAGCACGCCTTTAAAATCGCCTGCCACTGGCTCAACGCCGTCTACTTCTAGGCCAGCCATGCTCAACTGTTCAGACAGCTCATGTGCCGACAGCGACGGGTTAACCCACTCTCTTAACCATTTTTCACTGAATTTCATGTGTACTCTCTGCCTTAGTTGAACTGCTTAAGGAAACGAAGATCGTTTTCAAAGAACGCGCGTAAGTCGTTAACACCATAACGAAGCATAGTTAAGCGCTCTACGCCCATACCAAAGGCAAAACCTGTGTACTCTTCTGGGTCGATACCTACCGCTTTAAGTACATTTGGGTGCACCATGCCGCAACCCAATACTTCAAGCCACTGACCGTTTTTACCCATAACGTCTACTTCAGCTGAAGGCTCAGTAAACGGGAAGTAAGACGGACGGAAGCGAATTTCTAGTGACTCTTCAAAGAAGTGATGTAAGAAGTCGTGCAAGATACCTTTAAGATCGGTAAAGCTGACATTCTTATCAACCATCAAACCTTCCACTTGGTGGAACATCGGCGTGTGTGTTTGGTCGTAGTCGTTACGATACACGCGGCCTGGCGAGATAATACGCAATGGTGGCTTTTCCGCTTCCATAGTACGAATTTGAACACCAGAGGTTTGCGTACGAAGCATCATGTCTGGGTTGAAATAAAAAGTATCATGGTCTGCACGCGCGGGGTGATTCGCAGGAATGTTCAGCGCGTCGAAGTTGTGAAAACCATCTTCAATTTCAGGGCCAGTTTTAACTGAAAAGCCAAGCTCGCCAAAGAAAGACTCAATGCGTGCAATCGTGCGGCTAACCGGGTGTAAGTTTCCTGGCTTTTCTGTGCGACCAGGCAAAGTTACATCTACTGCCTCTTCTGCTAGCTTCTTGTTAAGCTCTTCAGTGCGTAAAAACTCACCTTTAGCAGAAATAGCTTGCTGAATAACCTGTTTAGCTTGGTTAATCTTTTGGCCTGCGGCAGGACGTTCTTCGTTAGATAACTTTCCAAGCCCTTTAAGTAAGTCGGTAAGTTTACCTTTCTTACCCATGAATTCGACCCTAACTTGGTCTAATGTGGCTGCATCTTGTGCAGCGTCAATCTGGCTTTGTGCCTGATTGATAATAGCGTCAAGCTCCATGTTTTCCTCAATTTACATGATGACTGCATGGCCAAAGCATAGGAAGAATTATTCTGTGCGCTAAGGCTTGCCTGAAATAAAAGCGGTAGTTTACACGAGTGACTGACATTACCGCTACCCTATATAGCTGATAATGGCGAAATTTTGTGGGTTTTGAACAGGCAATGGAAGAACTTACAACTTTATCTAGAAAACGCACCGTCCAATAAGGAAGTTCTAGCAACACATTTAACAGTAGACTAAAGTATAATTTTCAAGCAACCACTTGGTCTGCCTTATGAATATCTCTTATCGTCAACTGCTAAGCAGTATTGCATTCATCTTTTCAAGTTTCTCTGTAAACAGTGCAATTGTAACTTACAGCTTTAACGGCTTTGTTTCTGAGGTAGAAAACACAGAGCAGTTTTTTTTCGATGCAGTTAGTTTACTGGGTCAACAGGTAACGGGCTCTTTCACGTTAGACACTTCAGCGCCAATTCGTGGCAGACTTGAGACAGGCTACTACTGGTGGTCTGTTCATGATAACGACCGCCCAGCATTAACATCTAATGTTGAATTTGGCGATATGCTCTTTCGACTCAACAACGAAGGCGTTTATCAGGCAGAATACGATGAGTATTACCCCGAAGAAATGTTAGAAATGTACGATGGACCAACTTTTGACGACGGTCACATCGGCGATGGTATATCGCTTAAAGATTACGCAAGAAAAACTACCCTCTTTTCAAATGGAAGCTTAGAAAGAACACTGCACCTAAGCTTCGGCTTTCGCGACTTAATCAATGATTTCTTGGCGTTTGATGAAGGCACCTTATTACGAGACGAAATGCCCGACTTCACATCACCAGTTTCATGGTTCGATAACGACCTTACTTCAGATACCAAAAGCGGCGGCGGCTCACTTAGACTTATTGAAAGGGTAGATGATTTAAATACTGGGGTTACTTATCCTGTAGATTCTACCGTTAGATTTACTCTAACGAGTGTAGAAACGGTGAAGGTTAGTTCGCCAACAATGAACTTTAGCTTTTATTTTTTTGTAGTTCTTCTATTCGTCGTCAAAGTACGTAAGCGGAACCTTAGCTTCAATAACATTAATGCCTTAGAGAATTTTACCGAAAAGTAAATAAACATCAGATCGGTACGGATTGTGCTTGAACTAAAGCGTTGGAGCGACGTAACCGAGGCAAATCAGTGCACTTTAGATATGACATCAATGGACTTAGAGCGTTAGCAGTTCTTTCAGTCGTGATTTTCCATTTTGCCGAAGAAAAACTCCCTGGGGGTTTTATTGGCGTAGATGTATTCTTCGTCATATCTGGGTATCTAATGACAAGTATCATCATCAATAAGCTTGATAAAGACCGTTTCAGTTTAATGGAGTTCTATTTTGCAAGGATAAATCGGATTATTCCAGCTCTCGCCGTTTTATGCGCCAGTTTACTGCTAATAGGCTTTGTTGCACTGTCACCAGTGGAATATGCGAAACTAAGCAAACAAGCTGCATCATCTGTTGTATTTGTATCAAACCTCGTTTATTACAGCGAGTCGGGGTACTTTGCTGAAAGTTCTCTGGAAAATTGGCTTTTACATACTTGGTCTCTTTCAGTCGAGTGGCAGTTTTATCTACTTTACCCCATTGTATTATTAGCGCTAAATAAAGTGCTATCTCGCGATAAGCTAAAAGTATTCATTGTCGTTTCTACACTTTTAAGTTTACTCCTGAGTGCGTGGCTTACTCAACAGAACCCTAGTTTGTCATATTACGTACTTCCGACACGCGCCTGGGAAATGTTAGTAGGTGGTTTAGCATTTTTATACCCCATTAAATTGGGTCAAGCGTTAAGCAAAGCATCAGCGCTTATAGGTGTGTTATTAATACTCGTCTCTTGTTTCATATTTTCAGAGGGTACCAGTTGGCCGGGTGTGTCTGCACTGCTGCCAGTAGCCGGTGCCTATCTAATTATTCTTGCTAATCAAAACCAGAACGCGCTGCTTAATAATAAATTGTTTCAACCTTTGGGAGCGTGGTCATACTCTATCTATCTGTGGCATTGGCCTATAGTGGTGGTAATTCATAAAAATGAAATGAGCGAGGCTTACGCTGTATTGGGTTTTCTCCTGTCAATTGTTTTGGGATACCTAAGTTATCGGTTTATTGAAACAACTAAATTCAGTAAAAAAGAAAGTACTTTTAAGTCAGCTTTCACAAATAAACCTTTAATCTTTGCAGTTTTGGTAGCGTTGACCGGAAGCTTTTCAAATTATACCGACGGTTTTATTGACCGCTATCCGGTCGCATATCAAAACTTATTGGATGATGTCAAAGCTAGTCCTTTTAGAGATTCGTGCCACGTACATGAATTTAGAGATCCCAAAGAAGCTTGCGAATACTTCGTTAATGAAAAAGTAACGTGGGCAGCATTTGGAGATAGTCACGCAGTCGAGCTTGCTTACGCACTGGGCCAGAAATTAAAAGATACAAATGAAAGTTTAAAGCATTTTAGTTTCTCTGGGTGTAGGGCGTCTTATGGACAAGATGATGAATTTTCTAAATGTGCTAAATGGTACAACAGCTCAATTGACTTCATCGCGCACGAGCCTAACATTCAGAACGTTGTATTTGTTCATAGATATTCTTATCAACTTGTTGGCGGAACTAATGCAAACTATCCAGGCTTAGACGACTTGAAGTTTGATGAGAAATCTGTCGAACTACTACAAAATATTGATAGGGCAATAAACAAGTTAGCGTCTGCAAAACAGCGGGTTTTTGTGCTGTACCCCGTACCTGAGCTGCCAGACCATATTTCTAAGCTTATCGACCGAGCGCTAATGAATAAAGGTAATTTAGAAAATATTAAAGGTACGAATCGTAATTGGTACGAAAAGCGTAATGAAGTAATAATTAATCACTTCAAGAACGCTGATTACCCAGACAATGTTGTATTAATTAATCCTGCAGACTATTTCTGCGGAGACAAATTCTGCTTTTCTACCATTAACCAGCGCTCCCTATACTTCGATGATAACCATGCTTCAAACTATGGTGCATCATTAATCGCCGAAGATATTATCAACACTAAAAATAGTGGAATGTTAGTGCAGTAGCCTGACTTGTACGAAATGTGACATTATATTCAATTAACATGGAACTTGGCTTTAACTATTTATGGATCAATCAATGCAAGACCAATCTAAGCAAAAAACAGTTTCAGTCGTAATTACGACTCACAATCGCCCAGATTATTTAAAAGAGTCTCTGGCGGGTGTCCTTAATCAAACTGTCAAGCCCAGCGAATTATACGTCATTGATGATGGTTCTACGGTAAGTTACGAAGAGGTATTAGCTCAATTTCCTCAAGAACAATTTACTTATGTCAAAGTGCCTGTGGCGTCAGGCGCTAATGCAGCTAGAAATTTAGGTATCACTAAATCTACATCGGACATTATTGCGTTTCTAGATGATGACGATATTTGGGATACGGATTACTTAGAACGACATATTGCAATGTACGAGAAAGCCGACGCCGTGACATCTGGTTATCGATTCTTAGAAACGCCAGATAAAATTCACATCAATCCAATTGAGACAATCACCACAGACGTCATTAAAAAAGGAAATAAATTTTGTGGAATGAGTGGCGTTACATGTAAAACATCGTTGGCGAAAAAATTGATGTTTGATGAAGAATTGAAAAACAGTCAGGATTGGGATTTCTTTGTTCGCATTACGCTCGAAAACGCAGTATTTAAAAACATTCCCAAAGATATCTATTTTTATCGCCGAGGCCATGTAAGTATTTCCACTGAAGTAGCAAATATGCCGCTTGAAAAGGTATTTCCTAGATTAAAAGCGTTCAAAAAGCACAAAGTGCTCCTTGGAAAAGAGGCCTATAACGATAGGGTAGCAAACCAAATACTGAGTCAGATAGGAAAAAAGAATAATAAGTTAGGGTGGATTGGACTGTCAGTGCGAGAAGCAGGACTTTTTGCAACGGCAAAAGTTATTTTAGGAAAAGATAGAATTCGTCGAAAATTCGGCAGATAAAAAATTCATACAAAACAATCATGTGCGCCGTTGTCGAAGTTAACGGCGCACTGTTTTTGTTAGGTAAAGCCTTATAAACTCTCTATCACGTCTGCATATCGCTCAGCTACACTCTCCCAGCTGAAGTCAGCAGCTTGCTCTATCGGAGCGCCAGCCCAGTCCGTTGTTAACGTAGTGGCTATTGCCGCTGCGTACTCTTCGATATTCTCGACGTTGCAAACCACGCCAGCTTTACCTATTAGTGTTCTACGCATGGAGTCATCGGTAGCTACAACAGGCAACCCGCTTGCCATTGCCTCTAGGTACACTCGCCCAAACGGCTCATCTTCAGATGGTAATGTAAATGCGTCGACTGAACGATAAACATTGGGAATATCGTTAAAGTCAACTTTAACGATCTTAAAGCGTTGCGCACCTAACTTTTGAGTACAAAGATCGTTAAAGTACTGTACGTCTGGGCCGTCACCACAAATAAGTAACGACACATCATTTAATTGGCTCACTGCCTCTATGGCCAAATGTATACGCTTGTGATTTTGCCTATTTAACGCACCAACAGTTAATAACACTTTGCCCTGTAAACCATGCTCGTATTTTTCGCCTTGTGGGCTGAATTTAGCTAAGTTTACACCGTTAGGGATAATCTCAACCCGTTGTTCTGGCGCTATAGAATGAACATACTCTTTGGTTTCTTGGTTAAACACAACCAAGCAGTCGGGCTTAAATTTCAAATTTCGACGCAATACTTTACCGTTCGATACCATCCCTGCCCTTTCGGTATAAAGAATGGGCGTTTTAAATAGTTTTCTAATTACTGCGGCTACCGCCAATCCACCATAATCATTATTAGGGTAAATGACATCACATCGCTTAAACATTAAATAAGGTGTGTATGTTATGAAGCTAGTTAGCGACTCGATAAGCAAAGATGGATTAGAAACAAAGCGAGTTAGCAACCAGTCAATGGTTTTATTTCGCTGGGCTTTTTTAACCTTTCCTCTGGGGATACAGGGGATGACAACACTATGTTCACTACATTTAGATGAGCTTAAAAGCTTTACGTCAAAAAATGTGGCTAGGTGTTCCGCCATTTCATACGCACTGAGTTGAGACCCGCCGCTTGATGAAAACCCTGCCTCAGGGTGAATAACGGCTACTTTTTTCTTCATAAAATTTCCATTTTAGTTCATCGAAGCAATTGCTTTGCCCGGTATACAAGCGAGTATACCAAATTGACTTTTAAGGTTATTCTTGAAATTGGTGAGTTTGTAAAAAAACGTCATTTATAGTCCATTTTCAACTATATAGGTTAAGCAATTTAGATTCCGTTTTTTACAAAAATCAAAAAAATCTGAATAAGGCAGGCGGTTTTACCAATAGAATCAAACTAAATTTGTAAAGATCCCAGCTACCGTCTTGCTACGTAACAACGTTAGCACTACCCTTTTATTACAGCCCTAATTTTCTTTTCATGATTTTCAATCTATAGGGATATAACATGCACTCTGTTAACTCGAAGCCAACTATTTTTCGCATCACTTTAATTGGTTTACTATCATTTTTAATGCTTTCTTGTGCAACCATGAACAAAAATGATAAAAGTTATACGAAGGGCGGCCAACCCGGTGATATTTTGTATAGCTATGTTCATGCTAATATTAGCGACAGTAATGCCGTAAACTCATTACTAGCTAATTACAAGGGCCCGAAAAACCTATCAACCCTTGTTGAAAAGTACGAAGACGAGATAGCCCAGTTGTATAAGCAACATGTGTTCTCACCTAACCCATCAATCAGTGAAAGTGAAAAGATAGCGCGGTTCGCCAATATAACCGCTAATCAAGCCTCCGCCCTATTTGCTTTGTATCCTATCGATACTGCAAAGTGGATGAAAATAATTTCAACTTACTCTGGCTTAAGCAAAAACGATATTTACGAGTCGGCGATTACAGCAGGGTTAGACCCTTCAATAGTTTTTGCCGCATCAGCTTCTGGGTTTGAAGATACTGCTACCCCTCTTATTAACTCGATCGGGTTAGTTATTTACGGCCAAGATGAAGAAAGTACTGCCACCGTTAAGTTTAGAGCCGAGGATGATACTTATTGGCGTGAAGGGTTAGACCTAGCATGGGAGCCCATCTACGGGTCGTTCGCTGGAAGCATAGTGTACCTAGAAGCAAACACTACATATCATATAGAAGTAACGATTACGGATTCTTATGGCGATATAGTTGAACATTCCTTTCAAACAACTACAAAGCCCAATACTCCCCCTATCGATCCAAATAAAATCTATTACCTTTCAGAAATTTATTCTGGCGGCCAACTGGATTTAGAAGCTCTAAATATAGAAGGCAGCGCAGATGGCTACGCGAAAATCATTGGTGATGGCCCCGTTATTGAAGCTGGCAGCGATGTACTTGCGGCTGTGGATATTGGTAACAATTCATACGTAATGCTAGAGAACCTTACAGTTAAAGGCGGCCAGCGCTACGGCATTTTTGCAAAAAAAGCGCACCATATATGGATTAAGGGCTGCAATGTTTCTGGTTATGGTAGAGAAGCGGTAGATATAAGGGATGGTATTGCCTATTCAAGCACCACTAATAACTCTCCTATCAATTACGATTCCGGTATTTACCTAGAGCGGAGTGGTATTGCCGTAATTGAAGAGTGTGAGGTACATAGCCCTAACTTAGGTGCAAATAGCTGGGCAGCCGGTCACCCAAAAGGTGCAAACGCACTTCAAGTTTGGGCATATCATGATAGCGATGCTTACAGAGGCGAGTTTATTGTTAGAAACAATCGCTTTTACGGCGCGCCAGATCATAGGTTTAACGATGTTATTGAGGGCAGAAAAAACTTCGAAAGACGTGGTGGTTTCGTTAAAAACTCAGCGATTTATGGCAATTACCTAGCTTATGCAAATGACGATCTAATAGAAATAGATGGCGGCCAACAAAACGTGTTGGTTTACGACAATGAAATGGAGCAAGGTTATGCTGGAATAAGCATAGCGCCGAATACTTTAGGCCCTAGCTATATCTTTCACAACTACATACACAATTTAGGTGATGAAACTGGTAAAGAGTGGACTGCAATCAAAGCTGGCGGGCTAATATCTAAACCAGCGGGGAGAACCTTTGTTTTCGAAAATGTTATTGACGTCGAGCGTAACGGTATTGCGGCATCAAAAGTGAATAACGACACAACATTTTGGGTTACCACACAAAACAATATTATATTTACTAAAAATACTGGCTATTCAGTTGGCTACTGCATTTTTGATAAAGAAAACTACTCTGGCAGCACAAGCACTAACGATCTTTGTTTTAACGAAAATTCAGCCGATGCAAGATACGAATTTAATTTAGATAACGTTGTTGAACACCCCTACTCCGACGACTTTTCATACATAGAGTCACTGCAAAGCGTACCCAAACCTACTCTATATGTATCGGAAGAATTTAAAATTCCTAACTTTTCTTCGGAGTCAACCTTACAAGCCGCTGTAGAGCAACCGCCAACAGTGTGGGAGTTCAAAGCAGGCGAAATCGAGTACACCGGCTTTCCTAAGCAATTTCGTTATGGGACGACTACCATTTCCGATAACAATACCGTAACTTTAACCGGTAATAACTGGCAGATGTTCCCTATTAGCTACACATTAACCAAAAACTCTGTTTTAGAGTTGGAGCTTGAAGTAGAGGGTAACCCAGAGGTAGTTGGAATTGGCTTTGAAACGGACACTAATTTAAATAGTTCTAGAGTGGTTAAGTTTTTTGGTAAGCAAGCATGGGGAATTAGAGGTGAAGACTCCTTTACGCCCAAATCTAGTGCTATATCTTTTCCTATTGGGCAATACGTGAAAGGTAAAGTGAACTATCTAATTCTTTTACTGGATAATGATGATGTCGAAAGCTGGCGAAACAGGGATAAAGCGATTTTCAAAGCGATAAAGATTATTTGAATAGCATATAATGTCTGGCAGAAAATGGATTTGTTCAACTGTCGAACTATCCCAAATGTAACTCTTGATTCACATTAATGTGGATTAATGGCTTCCACACGGGTAGACCGGCTGTTCAATGGTAGTAGTGTGCTTTCTTCAATCTAATGACATCTATTTATCTTCATGAATTTACCACCAGAGCAGCAATACAGTAAAATTTCTATTTGAAAGTATTTAACCTTTACTCGACAAACTGTCTTACCGTCAGCACATTCCTTTTTGGCTCAGTTATAATTTTAAATTTTTAGTCAATAATTGGTGATACCATAACAACTATTGGAAATTTTAATAACAGTGGAATATTCGCTGGGTATAAGCCCAGTTAAAACTCACTAACATAGCAAAAAATTAAGGCATGCTTATTGCTAAATAAATTTACCCCATAGCAATTTCTAAAACCGGCTACAAAATAACTCTATAAAAATTCAATTTAGAAAGAAGTATATGAAAGGATTTGACATTCTATGAGCAGGATAGTTAAAGCAACTAAATGGACTACCGTCGCAACAATTGTAACTATTCTGTTAACAATAATACAAATTTCAATTTTAACCCGCTATATCGAGCCTTCTACGTATGGATATTTCGCTGTTGTTAATTTAGCTATCGAAGTATTCACTGCTATGGCCTTGGGCGGAATATCTTCATTTGTAATATATAAAAAAGAAATAAGTCAACGTGGCACCAATACTATCTTTCTCATGGTTGCTTGTAGTGGCATTGCAGCATTTTTATTTTTTTATTGCGCAGGCCCATTGCTTACTTCACTACTTGGCTACCCTATCCTTGAAGGACCAATGCAGTTAGCTGCAATTTTGCTTCCACTTTCAGCACTGTCATCTCAATACCAAGCTATTGGACTCAAGCAATTTTCACATGATAAAGTTGCAAAAATTGAAATAACAGCCAAATCCCTCTCTTTTTTAATTGCTATCAATACCACCGAACTAGAAATTTTTTGCTTACTCGTATCGTATATTAGTTATTATATTTTTAGACTTATAGGCTTGATTATCGTTTTCAGTAAAGTCGTAAACTTTAGCCCGTCTTTTGAAAGAGCTATTATAAAAGAAGCACTCAACTACGGTGCTTTTGAATTTGGAACGCAAACTTTAAATATCGTTCGACGTCAACTAGATGTCCTCATATTGTCACTTACATTGAGCGCTAACGACCTTGGCATTTATCATGTTATCAAGCAATTGGCCAGTCGGCCAGCTATGGCAGTACAACCAATAGTGAATAAGGTAGCGCTGCCAACTTTTGCAGGGTTACAATCTAATGCAAATCGCTTAAGAGAAACCTATTTAGATTTCATGGGCGCCCAATCATTTGTATTGGCATTTTTCTATGTACCAATCATTCTCTTTTCTGACCTCGTAGCTTCGTTGTTACTCGGTGATGAGTACGCCTCGCAATACATAGTTCTATCCTTATTGGGGGCTTTTTGGTTTATTAGAGTAGGTTCTAGTAACTTGATAGGTCCAATCGTTCTCTCTTCTGGAAAAACTAAGGCAAACTTCTATTGGAACCTTGGTATTATGATTCCGAATATTGCAGTTATATACTGCTCCTCTTATTTCGGTGTGATTCATCTTGCTGTAGCGCTGATAATATTCCAGCTACTAGTTATACCTACTGCAAACAAGTTGGTTGTGGGACAAGTTCTGAGTATCCCATTGGCCAAAATTTTACTTAGTTTGACGATTCCATTTTTTCTGCTGCTGATTCCATTGATATTACTAAAAATGCTTTTCTTAAACGTAACTATAGATACCTTTCTAGTGCGGGAAAGCATAGTAGGTTTAGTAACGCTCTTAGTATCATTCCTATGCTTTAAATACATTTCATTTATTAGAGATGGCCTTCTTCGATTAAAAAAAGGATAGTTTCGTTGAAAAAAGTTATATTTTTTGTCAAAAAGTTTCCGATTCTTTCGCAGACTTTTGTAATAGATCAAGTAAATTCCCTAATCGATAATGGTTTCGACGTCCAGATAGTTTCGTTCTATAAAGAAAAAGAAACTGTTCATTTAGCGTCATTAGAACGGAACAACCTTTTAGCTAGGACGCATTTTATTAGCCCACAGGGTGCTCAATCAGTGAAGAAACCCTTTAAACTGATGTTCATAGCAAAATTTCTGATTTTATCTCGAACTTATGAAAAAAAATTAGCGCCATGTGCTGATTTAGTAGTTCACCTTATGAAAAACAGCAAAATAACTCTAGCCTACGAAATCGCAGTTACTTCTTGGAAAAATAAGTCAAAGAATTTTAATGCTGACAGTATTATCGCTCACTTCGGAAACAACGGTGTTATCGCTAACGCGCTGAAAAACTCGGGCATTTTATCTGGCCATTTAAACACAGTTTTTCATGGTTACGAGATTAGTGAATATGAAAATATAGAACTCTGGAAAAACAAATACGTCGACCTCGCAAAAGATAGTACGCTATTACCAATAAGCAATTTTTGGAAAAAACGGTTAGAGCAATGGGGAGCTAACAGCGAATCGATAAGAGTTTTGCGAATGGGTGTAGATGTTGACAAGTTATTACTGAAATATAAGCCTGTAAACAAGCCCATTAGTATTATTAGTGTTGCAAGAGCAACAGAAAAGAAAGGGCTCAAGTATGCAATTTCAGCAATGCACTATTTATCTGACGACTTCCATTTAGATATTATAGGTGGTGGCACATTACAAGATGAGCTTGTAACACTTAGTAAAACAATTGGTGTAGATCATCGTATCACCTTTCACGGCGCTCAATCGCCAGATTACGTCCAAAAGAGCCTGGAAAAGTCAGATATCTTTTTGTTGCCATCAGTAGTAGATAGCAAAGGAGATATGGAAGGAATCCCGGTAGCTTTAATGGAAGCTATGGCTTCTGGCTTAGTAGTTGTTAGTACCTATCACAGTGGTATTCCTGAACTAATCGAAAATGGTGTAAGCGGATATTTAGTCCCAGAGCATGACGCTGAAGCTATTGCAAAAGCCATAAAAAACGCAGCAAACAGTGATACTTTAAAAGATATTGTGAATGAGGCACGGAAAAAAGTTGAAAATGAGTTTAATTCTAAAAAATTGGGCCAAGAGTTAAGCACACTTCTCAAAAAACAGTGAACTCTTTCGTAAATCACTTGACGAATAATCTCGCGTTAGCGCTTTTAGCTTAGCAGTTTAGAGTAAAACGCAATATCGGCCAGGCTCGAACTTTACAAAGCATTATAGGTTGAACGGAAGACGGCATGAATATTCCATTACTATCGGATACGTCTATGCTTTTGCAAGGTGAGACAAGTACAACTTTATTCAGGTCAGGACACGCATTCACAAAAAAGCCGCTAAATGAGCGGCTTTTTTCTGTATTAAAGGTGATGTCTAGCTTTTAATTTTACGTCTTAACGCACCCACAAGCATGATCGCTAAGCCTGCAAAGGCAATATGACTAGGTTCGGCTACTTGGGTCACTGAAGAAGATTGGCAGACCAAAATATTGTCACATATTTCAACATTCGAAAATGAAGCTACTGAACCCGACCAGTTTTCATCATTGTCAAGAATGAAGACTATACGATTAAATGAACCAGTTATGTATTTACCGATATCTATTGAGAAATTAACAATTCCGTCACCGCTTTCGTAATCAGAAAGAACATTCGCAGTAGGGTATAATGTAGATTGAGACCCACCTATAAATGCAAAATTTTGCATCGCTGAAACTGAAAAATTATCGTTTACGTCAAAAGCAATTCCATACAATTCTGCATTTAACCCACTTGCTTCAAATGAAAAATTCAAGATAGACGTACTTGTCAGTGTTGTGTTGACCAATATATCAACCCATAGATTTCCGTCTAAAGCTAATGTACTTCCACCATTATCAACCGTCGCGGTGCCTGACTTAAACTGGTTACTATACTCTGTAGCAGTATAATTGTTAAAATCAATAAAAACGGCGTTAGCACTACCAACAAGGAACAACGTCGCGACACACGCAATTTTTAAAAAAAACTTCATTTTACATCCTTTGACAAAATATTAAGCTGAATAGCAAATGCACATGATGTCATACAATAACTATGCCACATAAAAAATCAAACATTTTTAATAACTTAGCAAGACCTAACCATTTTCTGTAAAAAAAGCAGACAGCAAGCGTTTTTATTTCAATGCATTTGCGACCATTTCACGAGCTCTATTACGCTCTGTTTCTACCGCAACTTCTACTTTTTCTCTACATTCAGCAACATCAGCTAAAACGTTCAAAACTTTCTGCTTTAAAGTATCATCCATCAGCTCTTCCAATGGGACGCCGAAGTCATTTAACCCGAGTTGATTCATTATGCCTTCAGACTTGTGCTCGTAATTTAAAGCAAATGCTGGTGTACCAAAGTTCATAGATATTATAGCGCTGTGAAGCCTAGTTCCTACAGTGAGCACGCATTTACTGAGGAGATTACCTAATTCAACATCATTTAGCTCGTCCATAACAACTTTAAATTTGTTAGCATCTTTTACATGTTTGCCTACTCTAAACGCTACCATACGATCATCTTTTTGATACCCCTCTATTCCCGTACAGGTAGAGCACGCTAGAATATTAAACCCTTCATCTATAAGACAATTACACAAAAAACCGAAGGCATTTTCATATTCTTCTTGCGTTATGCCCAACCTCTTGTCAAACGGTTTAAGCTCTCTCAAAGTTATAGCTACTGTTTTTGCAGTTTCCACAAACTCGTTCAGGGCTTGGTTTTCTAATACTACTTTATTACGAGCCACTAACCACGCAGTGTCAGCACCCTCGAAAAAACCTTCAGGAAGCGGCATTTTTTCTTCTAAAAGGAATTTGCTAACTGGTTCTCGTAAACCAAGTATTTTAGCTTTAGAAAACACCAACTCCGCGGCTTCACAAAACATTTGATTCTCAAAAGGCCCTACTGAATGCCCAAGCATTAACAAAGGTCGTTTCGCCGCCATTGCGCAGAAAGCATGAAAGAACTGGCCTAGACCATACAAGTCGACAAAGAAAGAGCCTCCAACTTGGATCACATAATCATATTTCTTTAGTGAATTTATATAGGCTTTAAACTCAGCAGGTAGGTTTTCTTCGGCCTTAGCGTTTTTGGCTGAAGAAAAAAGCTGCTGAAATAGTTTATTTTTAAAAAGTTTACTCTTAATTTTGCCTTTTATACCGTTTGAATAACTCTTATATCTGTATAACCAATCGTTTTCGAACTTTCGTCCTAGCAATATTTCTGAACTGATGGGAAAACGAGAAATAAGATCTATATCAATACCCTTATTGTTCCTCTCGAGCTCCTCTATTAAACCGCGAAGTATCGCCCCATCACCCCTATTGCCGCACGAATGATTACCTATTATTAAAACTTTCATTATTTAGTTATTCCGTTAAAACTTAAAGAGTTAAAGATTGCGACCAAGTTAGCCACTAAAGCTAACTTCTATTAGCTTCTTTGCCCAATAGAAGGCGAAAGAATTCAATGTTACTAGTTACCCAGATCTGGAACAGCAGATAAGTTAGATCTACCTTCCTGCGGAGAGTAAGGTTAGAGTTAAAGAGAACGCTTTTTCCACGCCCTAGAAACATTTTTAAAAGCCTAGTTAAAAAAGCGACTCGGTCTAAAACTGTCGAGCTTTTTAAATTTGTCTCCCAGTTCCCACCTATGATTCTTTTACGTTTAACAATCAATTCATGGACATTTCTAGAAGGATGATTGACTGAAGCCTGAGGGTTAAATACTACTTTTCCACCCTTTCTTACAGCACGCTGACTTATTTCTACATCCCCCCCAGATTTTAATTTAGAATTGAATTCACCTACAGAATCGAAAAATTTCTTGTCGCAGAAGAAATTTGCTGTAATACATTTTCCATTTTTAGCGTTTTCATCTTGTTTCATTGAAAAAGTACTTTCAAAGTCTATAGCACTTTGCTCAGTAAATTTTCCTTTCTCTTTAAAAAAATTCACTTCACCAGCTATTATTGTAGTTACTTCTTTCCCTTTAATCTGCGTGAGGTTGGCTTCTACCCAATTATTCGAAACAATACAATCCGAATCAGTAAAAGCAGTAAAATCCCCATTGCACACTGATAAACCTTTATTACGCGCTGCATATGAACCTGGAACTTCGCATGTTTCCACAACTAAATCTTCGTATTTAGTTTTGAGTTCACGCTCAATTACTTCCAACGTGTTATCTGTAGAGCCATTGTCGACAACAATTACTTCCAAAGAAAAATTCAATTGATTCTGTTCATAGACAGATGTAACGCAATCTATAATGCGTTTTTCATCGTTATAAACTGGTATAATTACACTAACTAATGGTTTTGCCATTCTGCCTCTCTGTTAACACCCCCTCACGCATGGGATGCCATTACACTTACCTATATCAAAATCTTGGATCTATTTTTTAGCTTGTACGATAAGCTCTGCTATAGATTCAGTTGTTTCAGCAATATTTCCCCAATCAAATCGGGATAAAAAACTTTGCTGATTTAGATTCAAATCTAAGCTCGTCAGATTATTAAGTTTGTTCGATAGCTTATCGGTGTCACCCACAGGAAAATAGCTATCGCTTTTGGCCTCTATATCCTTATTCGGCGGTATATCGCTTAACAAGACTGGCGTGCCTGCACTAATTGCTTCTAATGCCACTATAGGAAGCCCCTCGTGATAAGAAGGTAGAACGAATACCTGTGCGTATTTAAATAATGCATGTAGTTCACTACCGCTTCGTCGACCTGCGAAGATTACTTTTTCAGACCTACTTGTTAGCAGAGTTGATGCATATTCATCGATGTGGTCTGCATCACCGACAATTACTAGTGGCTCGGATACTTTGGACTTTTTGTGCGCTTGCACAAGGTCATGAAACCCTTTTTCAGGAACTAATCTACCTACTGCGAGTACGTAGTTACCTGGCTGTAAGCCGAGATCTCTTGGTAGATAAGAATCACAAACATCTTCCGCAAACTTCGGTAACATACCATTTGGAACGTATTGAATTTTGTCAGAATCTTCAGGAAAACGTAATTTGAGTCGCTCTGTTAGTGTTCTTCCTACAACTAAAATTTTATTTCCATACACAATCCCCATTTTTTCACCAAACCGAAGCACCTTTTTCGCAAACGGGCTCCATTTCTGCCTGTCGTAATCTGCACCATGGTGCGTAACCATGACTTTCATGCCAAGCAGGCGAGCTAGAGGCGTAAAAATAGCGGGGCCTACAGCGTGCAAATGCACGATATCGGGCCTCACAAATAGTCTTGCGTAAATAATTGCGATAAACGTATGAAGAAATGTTTCTAGTAATTTGTGCCTTAATGCCCAAACGCTAATAACTTCAACACCTTCAAAGTTAAATCGCTTTTCTTTCACATACGGCGACCGAGCAAGCACAGTCACTTTAGCTCCTTGCTTTACCATTTTAGGGTAAAGCTGTTGGCAATGAGACTCTATCCCCCCCATAACATCTGGAATACCTCTTAAGCCAATTGCGCAAATCTTCATAAACTAATCCGTAGTTGTTAATAGTGCTAGTTGGGTTCTAAAACTGTACCGTGCTTTTGCAGGAGCCGTATTTCCGAGAGATACCCCTATCAAAATTGCGAAGAATATAAGCCCTTCTATATTCCATAAGGGCATCGTAGCTAGGTTCATTGTCAGAAAACCAATTAAAGATAATGGTAAAATTTTTGATAATCGCTTGTCTTTCACACCAGCTGTGACAATCAAGGAATACGAGCAAAGAAACAAAAACGATAACAATCCTATGTATCCGTATTCGTAAAAATAAGACACGTATGTGTTATGAGCATAGTGTTTAAAAACACCATTCCACGATTCAGGCCCATAACCTATTAATTGTCTAAGTAAGTCTGAGTTTGTAAGCGCATTAATGTATTGGCTCCACAAGTAAACTCTAGAAGACATAATATCTTTCTCAGCCTCACTGAAATACGCAGGAGCTTTGAATATTAAGTCTAAATTTGATGCCAATGTCCCAACGTCGGCAAATCGTTCTCTTAACGTAAACGAAAGCGCGACAAATACAAAAATGAGAAACATAGACACCACAGTCAAAACTGGCGCCTTTTGTGAAGGTTTTAATCTTTGTTCAACCAATGAGTAGTAGAACACGGCCGCAATGGGCAAGATTGTAAGGATTGCTGTTCTATAATTCACCAATATAAGGAGAAAAACTGCAACGGTGAATAGTGAGGTTCGAAACTTAATAGCGTTTCTCTCAGTTAGTCCTAGAACAAAAATAAAACTCACGATTATCATTGAGAATGCGGCTTCATGATTGTATCCACCGATATAGCTCGCTGAACCATCATTTTCTGTTGCTTTCACCTCGCCTAATGCAATAGACAATACTTGCATCACAACGGGCATAAAAAAACACACTAATAATTTTTTAAATGTGACACTGTGACCTTGAGCTCTAACTGATAAGAAAATGGCTCCAGTTAGAACGAGGAAATAACACCATTTTACTAAGACATTGATGGTTCCTGGAATCTGCATATTCACAAAACCACTTATAGCAATGGCTAAAAACAGAAAATAAAAGGGGAGTAACTTCCTCAAAGTAAAAACAGCAAACGGCAGGAAGAAAAGCCCTAACCCAGCAACAGAAATACTGGAAAGTGCATTAATAGAAAAACCTGCGATAAGAGAAGGATACGTAATCGTATGAAATGCTGCCAAGAAAAACCTTAGCCATATTGCGCAAATCGCAAACGCTAGATATTTATTACAATTGCCAGTGACAGTACGATACACCAGAATGAAACTGATCAGGCCAACGACAACTTTTAACCCTTCGAACATGCTTATTTACAAACCTTATCTATTATTGCAACCACCTTCTCCTGGAAGGCTTGGTAAGAGAATTGCTGTGCACAGCTTCTACTCTTGGCTGCATAGGAAGAGCGAACGCTGTCGTTTTCGAGCAGTTTTAAAGCGCCGCAAACACCCTGAACGTTATTGAGTTCACATAGAATACCGTTTTTCTCTTCGCTAGCACCAGACACGTGATAAGGATATTTCTCAGCAAGAATTTCAGCGGGACCTGATTCACAGTTAGTAGCGACTACGGCTTTCCCTAAGCACATTGCTTCAACGATGGCATTGGGAAAACCCTCTGCATTTGATGTGCTAACAAAAAATTCGGCGCTGCTTACATAAGGGTATGGGTTAGGTTTAAACCCCAAGAAATGAACTTTGTCACCTACCCCCTGCTCTATTGCGAGGTTTTTCAGTTTAAGCTCTTCATCACCTACTCCCAGAATAACAAGGTTTTCTGAGATATTTGCTTTAGCGTAAGCGTGGATTAAAAGTGAAAAATTCTTGTTCTTTACTAATCGCCCTACACCAATGATGTAAGGTTTAGCAGGGAGGTCTAATACACTCTCCGCGGCCTGTTCCTTCAATTGTTCAATATCGTAGGGGTTATATAACACAGCTACTTTGTCTTTCGGCACTGCATAATTTTGGATTAAATCGGCTTTTACACCTTCAGAAACAGCCACTACGCTATCGGCTTTATTATATAGCAACCTAACAAGTAATCGGCTTACCTTATCCTTTAAGCCACCAGACAGATGGCTGGTAGTATTAACCCTTTCACTAATAATTGATTTGAACCCTAAACGCTTAGAAAGCGCGACGTTTAGAAAATTACTTCGCGTTAAGAAACTGAATACATACTCAGGAGCGATCTTTTCCAAAACAGGCTTTAGCTGTCGATAACCCTCGACTAGGCTCCCCTGAGAGTCCAGTATAGTTTTATCAACGAACGCCGGGCATTGATGAGATTCAGGGAGGTCATCCAAAAGAATAAGATGGACGGGAATCGTTTTTTCCTCGAAATAAGATTCCATTATGGTTAATAGTTTAACCATGACTCGTTCAGCGCCGCCGCCTTCAAGTGAATTTATGATAAACACCGCTGGACGCGCTGAGTACTTCATGAAAGTTCCTTTTCGTTGTAATAAAACTACAAGCAGTTCTAATGATATCAGGTGTTATTGATATTCGTACATGGTTTCCGCCCTTCAATGCTAATTGATGGCAAGTGCTTATCGAAGCTTTCGAGGGCGGTACATGATTTACCTAGCTTATAAGAAACACGAATTATGCCAATTATGATCACTTTTGAGTAAAAGATAATTCAGTTAAGCAAAAACCTTTCAAGTTATCACCAAGTTTGCCATCATAACGCAATCACAGGTGAGACAGCGTACAACGTTGTAGTGAAACATTTTTTACATTCGCCTTAATCTATTGCATAAAGTATCCACGGCTTGCACCAAAAAGAACGCTACGTCACGCGAACACAGAACCCAGTCAAACTCCGCAGTTTAATTACTGCTTTTCGCGCTGGCGTTATCATGATGTCTTGCGTATTTGTCGTCGCGTCTGGTATTGCTCAACAAAAAACGGTCTTTACCGAGCAGGTTTATAAGCGCATAAATGACGTATATGGCAGTAACGCTGCCGAAGATGTTGCTGATTGGCGACAACTGATCGATGAATTACAACAAGAGGCGATTGATGAAAAACTCTATTCTATCAACCGCTTCTTTAACCGGTTCGATTTTGTTGACGATCTTGTTCACTGGAACGAAAAGGACTACTGGGCCACCCCGATAGAGTTTATTGCCACTGGCGCAGGCGACTGCGAAGACTACACCATTGCGAAATATTTCTCACTCATTGAGCTAGGTGTACCAGAAAGTCAATTAAGGCTTATGTATGTAACGGCATTAGAATTACGTCAACCTCACATGGTGCTAGCTTATTATGAAACGCCTACCTCAGTACCTTTAGTTTTAGACAATATTAATCGGCGAATTTTACCGGCGAATAAGCGCAGAGACTTATCCCCTATTTACAGTTTTAATGGTAATGGATTGTGGGCTGCGAAAGCGATGGGAACAGGCCGCAAGTTGAGAGGTAGTGGCCCAATGAAAATGTGGGACGACATGGTAGAGCGACTAGACCGCGTAATGTACGGAGATAAAGAAAAAGAATGAAACTATCTACCCAATTAAGTACGAGCTTAGCCATTTTTTTGGTTTTAGTATTTGCTGGCTCTTTCATTATAAATGTAAAGCTAACTCGAGAATATGTTAACGAGCAACTAGCGACTCACGCTCAAGATACAGCAACGTCTTTAGGCCTTTCCATCACGCCTTACATTGGCGAACCCAACGGAATAATCGTTGCGGAGACTATGGTAAATGCCATTTTTGACAGGGGTTTCTATCAGTATATTACGGTCTCTGACATGGAAGGTAATTTACTGATTGAGCGTAAAAACCCAAATACTCAAGACTCAGTGCCTGCGTGGTTCACTAATTTAGTAGAAGTCACTCCCCCCGTTCAACGAACTGAATTAAACGATGGCTGGACCCTTGCCGGGGAGCTAACCGTTCAAAGCCACCCAGGGCTTGCAAATGAAACGCTTTATGAAAGTGTCAAACAAAGTGCCTTTATGTTTTTTACCGCGTTCGTTGTAGCCTACATCGCGTTGCTTTTCATAATTACCGCTATTACAAAACCACTTAGAATCGTGGTTCACAAGATTAATGACATTCAAAACCAAAAGTTTTCTCAAATAAACTATAAGCCATTTACCCAAGAGCTTACATTTATCACTCAAGCGGTGAATAAGCTGTCTTCATCTGTAGAAGGGATGTTTAAAGAACTTTCCCAAAAAGCAGAACACTTCAAGGCGCAAGCGTACGAAGACAGCCTTACGGGCGTTCAAAACAGAAGTGCCTTCACTCGTCACATGAACGCTTTATTAAGTTCGACAGCCCATTCAGATGAAGGTTATTTAGTTATAATACGATTAGCGCACCTCAACGCTATCAATACTTCTCTCGGAGCCCAAGAGGGCGACAATTACGTTACTTCAGTTGCCAACATTCTTAAGCAGTTCTCCAAAGAGTCAGCTGAGACTACACACTTATTCAGGCTATCAGGCGCCGACTTTGCACTAGTCACTGAAGCAATATCAAAGAGAGAATGTTCGAATAAAATCGAAGATTTAAGTGAAACTCTCGTACATTGCAATCCTCTCAAAGACGGAAATCGTTCGGTGTGGATGGGTGTGGCGCAATTTAGCGATAAGCAGTCTTTTTCCGAAATTATGGAAAATGCTGACAGCGCGCTTATGGCTGCAACTAAACAAGCTAATGGATGGCAATTTGCTTCAGAACTCTCTCATATACACAGTAATACTGCATGGAGAGAAAGGCTTAATGTGATATTGGAGCAACAGTACGCTGACATGCTGATACAACCCGTCATGAGTATTGCAGAAAACACTCCCTCATATTTTGAGGCTTTCGCACGCTTCAAAGACAAAGAAAGCGGCAGTGTTATACCAATGTCGCAGTTAATCCCCGCTTCAGAACGATTGAACCTTATTCCAGAGGTCGATAAGTTGGTAGCAACCCTCGTTTTTAAAAAGCTTTCTCAGGCAAAATGTGATGTGGCCATTAATATTGCAAATGCATCTCTAGCTAATTCCCATTTCAGAACCTGGCTAGTTGCACAATTGAACCAAAACACGGCGCTTTGCACTAAGTTGGTGTTCGAATTCGAAGACTCAGCACTCATTCACCATAAAGATGACACCATATCTTTTTGCAAGACTCTAATGACATTAGGCTGCCGCGTAACAATTGAGCACTTTGGAGAAAATCTTGCATCTCTTGCAGGATTGAGGGCTATTCAGCCTCATTTTGTAAAAATTTCCGGCAAGCTTACGAAAGATATTCACACAGATAAAGATAATCAGTTGTTTGTAAGTAGCTTGTTGAGCATAGCTCGAGGATTAAAAATCAACGTAATTGCTGAGCTTGTTGAGAACGAAGCAGAGTCAGTGGCATTAACTCAACTCGACGTTGCTTATCAGCAAGGTTTTTATTTCGCAAAGCCTACGCTTTGGCAAAATTAAGTTACTTAGCCGAAAAGTCGTATAACAAAGTGAAGACCTAGCACGCTTATTTGTTATACAATGATTACTAATGGTGTTAGCAAGACGCTGACCCGACGTTTTATTTAAAAGGATAAGCTATGCGTAGCAACGTTATTTTATCTCTACTTTTGATTGCACTGGTTGTGCTAACGCCTGTTTCTTCAGCGCAAGAAAATAGCGCACCGGGCACTCAAGTAAGAACGTTACTTGTTAATGAACTTGATAACGGAGCGAATATACAAGACGCCGCAAATCAAGTTAGTCAGACTGTAATCAATGAAGGTCTTTACTTCGATGCTGCAGGCACTGCGTATTTATCTGACAACCAAGATTCATTTGAATCTTTAGTAGGTTTACTTAACGAAAATGCCACAGGGTTCGAATTAGCCATCGCTGGATTTACACAGTTTCCAGATCAAGCATCTCAAATCATAACGATTACTGTTTTAATGTTTCCTGAGAGTGCCAGCGAGATCTACAATATCGCTCTTCAAATGCAGGTAATTAGTGAAGACGATGCACTGCTAGCAGTTATTAATGCTGGTGTAGATCCAAGCACATTAACAGCTACTGCAGCAGGTGGAACGGGCAATACGTTTTCTCCGCTTGGTGTCGGTACTGGGGCAGCGGGTGCAGGTGGTGGTGATACAACAATTTCTGCCAACTAACCAAAACGTAACTGCTTAAACTTTAACTATTTTTGTTGTAGTTGTTTATGGTTAATGTTCTGAAAACCGAAAAGTTTCTTTTCGGTTTTCTTTTATTCACTTTGTTCTGGCTTCCTCTGTCGTTGGGCGCAAACCGCCCGTGGGCGTGGGCGCTGATGCAAATGTCGCTGTTTTCAATTGGCGGCACCTTGGTTCTGCTAAACACTTCTCTACTTCATCAACTCTACACAAAATATCGAACATTCATTATTCTTTGGGTTATTTTTCTTGCTTGGCAGCTTATCAATATTGTTCCTCTACCCTTTGCGCTGGTCGAGGCAATAAGACCTGAACGTGTAAGCTACCTCTTAAGTGAGCAATGGGGTAACCAAGAGAACGTCACTTCAAAGTGGCTATCTTTGAGTTTTGATGTAGGCCAGAGCGACGTAACTTTCTTCAAATCTCTTGCCTATTGTTTTCTATTTTTCATCGCATTAACCCTTATCAATTCAGCTAAGCGTTTACGATACACCCTTATAGTCATTAGCGCAGCTGGCATATTTCAAGCTATCTACGGCGCACTAGAAGTACTTTCAGGTATTAAATACAGCCTGGTGTTCAAACAGCCGGTTTCGCACATCGCGACTGGCAGCTATATTTACAAGAATCATTACGCAAATTTTCTAATGCTCTGTTTGAGTGCCGCAATCGGGTATTTGATAGCGAGTTTGCATCAAGACAACACCACCAGTAAACGAGAAAGGCTGCGAAGGCTGGTGAAGTTTTGGTTAAGTAACAAAGTACTATTTAGAATAGGCATAATTATAATGGTGATTGCGTTAGTCATGTCCCGTTCTCGAATGGGTAATAGCGCTTTTTTTATAGCCATGACAATTACAGCCACGCTTGGCTTGATTTACTTTAAGCCCCGTCAAAAAAGCTATATCACTTTGTTTATCAGCATGCTGATTATCGATATTTTGTTAGTCAGTAGTCTTTTTGGCCTCAAGCAAGTGCAACAGCGCTTAGAACAAACAAACTTCGCACAAGAAAGTAGAGATGAAGTAATAACAGACGCACTCCCCCTATTAGGTGAATACGGACTAATAGGTACCGGAGGTGGAACTTTTTACACCGTTTACCCTCAATTTCAGAGTGAAAGTATTCAGCACTTTTACGATCACGCACACAACGAATATCTTCAATTTAGCATTGAGTTTGGTGTCGTAGGTGCCTTTGTTCTTGCTCTGCTAGTGCTGTTGTGTATTAAAAATGCTCTTAGCGCCGTTCGAAATAGACGCCACCCTTTACCCAGAGGCACCGCTTTTGCAAGTATTATGGCAACTATCGGCATGGCTTTGCACAGCAGTGTGGATTTCCCTCTACAAGCACCAGCAAATACGGCTATATTTATTGTTCTTTTAGCATTAGGAGCGCTAAGCAGAGATATTTCTATGGGAAGGCAATCACATAGATAAACTGCTTAACTCAATTTTTTCTCGATCGTTTTATCGTAAAAGGACGCAGTGTGGTTTTAAAAATTAAACGCCCCGTTAGAGAAGAGCCCAACGTTCAACACATGCTTGAGCGTATGCCGAAAAAAGTAGCTGACTCATTCTCTGATGAACAATTATCTCATTTAAATACTGCGCTTGCGGGAAGACGTTGGGGTAATCATAAAGTGGATGTTCGGGGCACCATTAGCCTCCTACGCAGCCGCTATTATTTCGTACTGTTAGCTGGAACAGATAAACGAGATTTATCCAGAACTGAAAGTAGAATTGGCAGAATTGCTATGGCAGCAACTGTTGCGCTTTTTTTCTGCGTATCGTTAATACTTGGTTTGGTACTTCTTTATATCCTCAAAAGTTGGTTAGGAATAAACCTTTTCGAAGGATTTTCACTGGGGCTTTGGGACTGGTTGAAAGGAAAAAGTTAATTTCGGTCGTTTTTAGTCGTATGTCACGCAATTAGGTATACGCTTTTTGACAGGGTAACTCGAAGTATTCAACCAACGACACACTACTTCCTCTGCGCTATGCTTTTGGATAGCTTCTAAAACAAAACTTCTACTAAGTGGATTTTGAATTCCTAAATCTAAATGGCGCTTTAATAGGTCTTTCACTTTTACGTAATGCACTGAGCGTGCGGAAAACATGTCTAAGCCATATTCTACGATAAATTTGTGCACTATGGCATCTTGTGCTCCCACATCAACGGCACGCGTTACATAATCATAGAATGCACTATCTAATTCTCTCTGTTTCCACTTAACTGACGCTAGCCCTATCCAACTGCCGCTCCAATTTGGTCTTAGCTCTAGACTCTTTTCGTAGGCGGTAAAGGCTTGGTATAAATTTCTCTTCGAATCAAAAGCTGCTGTTTGAGTGTCGCTCGACACGCCGGCGTCACCCACACAATATGCTTTCCATTCAAATAATTGCCCTTGTACTTGATAGTAGAGTGCGTTTTTCGGGAAATAACTAAGCGCTGTTTCTATTTTATTTAGAGCTTGCTCTATCTTCTCTGTAGTCGCACGCTCAGGCCTTTGCTGCCACATATCAATGTTATTTTTTACGCTATAGTACGCATTACCCGCAATAAAAAGCTGGATACTCCACACTAAACTCCATAACGCCAAAAGCGCTACGATCCATTTAAGCGCTGTACTAAAAATTTGTTGGTTGTGAAAGCTAGCGAGATTAAACGCCTTCATTAAACACCTTGCCTAAGTGCTTTACCTATTATTTCACCAGGCTTGTTAATGAAAACGTCTTGAGCGAAGACCCTATCGAAGGCGGCGACAACGTCAAACGCATCTCTCATGTCATTAGGCCGTCGTACTAAATCATGGGTATCAGAGGCAACGACATGAAATGCTTTTCGCTGCATTAAACTTAATGCAAATTGTGCTACGTTGTCTCCAAATCGCCCCGTCAAAGCGCCAGCGGTAACTTGAAACAAACACCCTTGCCGCTGAAGCCAGCTAAATTTAGTTGGCTCTGCTAACAACTCCCGATTTCGTTCTGGATGCGCTATAAGAGGCTGAACGTTATTTCTTAATAACCATTTAACTAGGGTCTCAAGCCCCTGAGGAACATGGCTATGAGGCATTTCAAGCAGAAGTATTTTTTTATCGCTTAGTTCACCGATGAATGGTAGCTCCCCTTGTTTGAACCAAACAGGAATAAGCTCATTCACTCTCACTTCAGCTGCATAAGAAAGTGTTAAAGGAATCGCCGCTGTTTTGACAGCTTTCACAAATTCATCAAATACAGGCTTTATCGTGCTGGAAGAATTGTCAAAGTAGCCTTTATGGATATGAGGCGTGCAAACCATGTGACTTACACCACAGTCAACAGCTTGCTGTGCCATTTCTAAGGCGATATCTAAAGACCTGGCACCGTCGTCGATGCCAGGCAATATATGGCTATGTATATCTATCAATAATTACTGTTAGCTGTCTTTATGACTCGTATAACCGTATTGGTCGTAGAATCCAGCATACCTTTGTGCTGCACCAGATTTACGTAAGTCTACTTGATTTAGCACTACCCCATCAAGACGATGACCAACTTGAAGGAATCGAGACAAACCATTATTTATTAACTTCTCACTGGTACTGTCTGCACGAACTACGTAGATTACAGAATCACATGAGTTTGCAATAACCATAGAGTCACTAACAGCTTGAGTTGGTGCAGTATCAACAACAACGTATTTGTACTGGGTCTTGAGCTGGGCGATAAGTTCGCCGAAGCCTTTGTCAGCTAGCAATTCTTGTGGATTTGATGGGATAGTTCCTGCGGATAATATATCTATCTTAGATTCTTCATCCTGCACTAAGCATTCATCAAAAGTATGTGATTTTAAGATTAAGTTCGCAACACCGGGCTGGTAATTTGGAATGCCAAATTGCTTGCCAACGCTAGGACGACGTAAGTCGGCATCAATCAGTATGGTCTTATCCAGCTGCCCCAAGGCAAACGCTAAATTAATCGAAACGGTAGTTTTACCTTCTTTAGGCACGCTCGATGTAACCATTATGGCTTGCTGCTCTTTATCTAAATTCAATAATGATAAGCTAGTCCGCAGGGTACGAACCGACTCTGCAAATTGATGCTTTTTACCATCAAAGAAAGAACGAATTGGTAAGTCAGTCTTCTTCTTGTGTGGAAGCCATGGGATAAGACCCAACATACGCTGTCCAAGTTTACGCTCAACATCTTCAACCGAACGAATACCGCTGTTAAGGGTTTCCATGGCAATGGCCAAGAAAACGCCAAAGCCCATACTAAAGACAAAAGCAGCACCTATTAACAGCTTTTTGTTGGGCTCAGAAGGCGTATATTTGGGTAACGCCGCGTCGAGTACTCGAGCATTTGCTGACTCAAAGCCGCCCAGCTCATCAGTTTCCTTCAAACGAGTAAAGAAAGAGTTGTAAAGCTGCTGATTAATATCAACTTCACGTTGCAGAGCTCGCCGCTGGTTGTCTAACGCTGACAGTGAACGGAACTCAGCTTTCGCTTGCGCGACTTCTTGCTCTAGCTGTACAACGCGGTCTTCCGACACTTCGTATTGCGTTGTAATACTCGTTATCAAATCCCTAATCTGACTACTCAGTGTTTCCCGGATAGAAGAAAGCTCTGCATTCGCAGCAATCATTCTAGGGTGTTTAGGGCCATAAACTTTACTCAGTTCGCTCACGCGCGTCATCGCCTTTGCTTCGTCACGTCGAACATCTCTGATGGTTGGGTGATTCAGTACTTCAGGAAGACGCGCTATGTCTTCTAACGAAACATCGTTGCGCGTTTGTCTATAAATAACAGCATTGAGCTTAAGTGCGGTTTGCGCATCGAGTAACTGCTTGCTCAGCTGCTCTAATTCATCGGCCGCTAAGCCCACCACACCATCTATATTAACGACTTGATTTTGTTCGTAAAACTTAGCAAGATTACGTTCAGCCACAGTAAGCTTTTGCTTGAGGCCTTCTAAGCTATCTGTAAGAAAAGACGTTGCTTTCGCAGTCATATCAAGCTTAGCCTGCAGATAGTTTTCAATGTAGACGTCTGCGACTGCGTTAGCCAGTTCCGCTGAAAGTGTAGGTGATTCAGTAGTAATGGTTATTCTCATTACTTGCGTATTATCGACCATTTCAACGGTAAGTGCGCTCATTAAAAGTGAAGTGGCTTTGCGCTTTTTAGCCGCTAAAATTTGCTCTTCAGTTAAATCTTTAGGCTCTTCCTGTGGAAGAAACGGTAAAGCTTCGACTACTCTAGCTTTGAGTTCATCAAATAAACTGGCGCCCTCATCAACTGGCATAAACTCTTCGTTATTATAAAGCGATAAGCTTTCAACCGTGCGTTCTGCAATTTGACGGGATTGCAATATTTCAAATTGCGTTTGCATGTAGTCCTTGCGCTTTGTGTCAAGACCATATACTTCTTCTATTGAAACAACGTTCGCCTTTTCTGCCTCTACTAAAATAGTTGTAGTAGAAGTGAACATGGGCGTCATACGCATAACTAGCAATGCAACTAAGATCGTAAATGCAATTGCTAATGATACAATTCGAAATGCGTAACGCTTAATAATTCCCAAATAATGAGCAATGTCGATGGTCTCATTTTCAAACACACCAGCATTGAACTCTTCCCTGCCATTTACTGCCATTTTATTTCCTGCACGCTACGTAATTTAGAAGAAACGCTGATTGATGGTGATAATATCACCAGGCTGAATCATATCGCTCACGGTTACGGTGAATTCGTTTGTTCTGCCGTCTTTTTCACGAATTATGGTAATTTTGTCGCGGGCCGCTCGCTCTGTGTAACCGCCGGCTAATGCAGCTGCTTTATTAACAGAAAGGCCTGGTTGATATGGATAGCCGCCCGGCCTTTTCACTTCACCATCAATAAAGAAGGGCCTGTATTCAACGATAGCTACTGAGACAGAAGGGTTAACCAAATAATCCCCTAGCAAACCATCATAAATTTTCTTTTCGACTTCATCGGCAGTTAAGCCTACCAATTTAATTTCCCCTAAGAATGGATAATTAATTGTACCGACGTCAGGTAGACGCACTTCCATCGAAAGATCATCTTGGCCAAAAACACTGATTTTTATTCTGTCACCAGATCCAAGTTGATACTGACTCATGCTCAAGTTTCCTTCCTGAGCGAAGGAGAACGCCGAGTAAAGAATTATGAATAGTATCGAAGCTAAACTAATTACCTGTCGTTTCACAGTGTTACCTCAGCAGTTACCCCAATTTCGCTCTTATCATAGCCAATGGTCTCTCGGTTACTATCGCGATCTGTATACTGATAATAAGTGCTGAATTTTAACCATCTGCGAGCTTGATAACTTAAAGATGCTGAGTAATTTATGAGTTCGTCGTCTCTATTATCGATATCAATTTCGTTAAATACATATTCGTCATCTTGTTGAGTGACACTAAACGAGGTACTTAAACGCTCAAGCCAATCATGATTCCAGCGAACACTATAGTTTTGTCCACGGATGAAATCGCCTTCACCATTCGTTTCGAAGGTATCTGCACTTGTCGAGATTCTAAACGTAGAATAGCTCACTGGTTGCCAATCTATTCCAACCTCCCAATCTGTGCCGTAGAATGTCCCTCGTGATTGATCCTCAAACTCTTTCTCTTTATAACCTACTTTTGCAAAACCTGTTGTCGCAGCAGTGCTTTCCCAAACAACACCAACTAAAACGCGTGTCTCATCACTGTCGCGAGTGACAAAGTCTAACTGCTCATCATATCTAACGTAGGTTTGCGTAATATCAATAACAGCACTAGTTGCAGCTCCAATTTGGTAGCCAAACTCACCGCCAACCATGGTTTTTACCCTATCGCGGATCAAATAGGCGTCTTCAGATCTGTCATAGTCTAGTGATTGTCGACGTGTTTTTAATGTAATAAGACCATCAGAAGTCACGGCACCATACGTGTATTCAGCAGAAAGGTTCGAGCTTTTATAAGTATCTGGTGTTGAAATATCCAACCCAGTACCAATTGAGAAGCCGGTACCGCGATCTTCATGACCATCTTCATATTGAGCGAGCGCACTCACACGATGACGACTATTCAATTCAAAGTCACCCGAAGCTTCTACAAAATGGTCGGTATAATCATCATTGCTACTGGAAAAATATACACCACGCTCCAGTCTATAACCAATCTGAACGGGGTTGCCGTTGACTTGCGTAGCGGCAATAAGTTCAGGGGATAAAGTGGTACGCCAGCTGTATATTTTACTTTGGTTATCTCGTGCATTCGCCACGTTGTCAACATACGCCATCGAAGACGTAAATGAAGGGATCAAATCAAATTGCCCAGCTTGAATTCGACCAGCCTCTTGGGCAAATAGAGTCGGTGTGGCGCAAATTACCGACAGAGCTATTATGCTTTTGGTCCTTTTTAACATGTTATTTCCTTCCTACGATGGCTTGGGTGTATTAAAACGGTGCATTATTTCGATATAGCGCTTTCAAATACATCCTTACATAAACGCTATAAACCGCGAAACAGCCGGAATATGTGTAATTCTTACAAACTAAACAAGGTGAATGCCTTAATAGTTCATGGATAATCAATGTCGAGCAATAGGCGTGCCGCTTTTGCTGTATTAGGCTCTGAACATTACTAGCGAACACATTGAAGCGAAAGTCAATTTGCTCTGTATTGTTTGACTCAACAGTCAGTTAACAAAGTACTGCAACTTATACCTAGGTATTGTTGCATCTATATGTCCAAGGCTGCAAATGAGGTATATGCTATCTTATTTATATTGTTCATGAAAAGCGCTAGCGCCGTATTCTACTCATTTTGCACCAAATTAGTACGGAATGTACTTTGTTTTTGTAATAAAATTACAATATCCATATAATACGCTGTTGCTAGAGCACTTAAGCGTTAAACGTGAAAAATTTCAACGCGAATATAATCAGCACGTTGTGATTATTCATCTTACGCGCTTAAAAGTGGGCACAATATTTGCCTAACTTCCATAAGTTGTCTTCGCTATTCTTCTTAATTCATGGCTTAGCTTGTTTTTGTTGTCGTTAGCTTTGGCTACAGGCTTCACTTTTTCACTTAGAGATTACTTAAATGGACAATAGAGTAGAATCTAACAAAGCACTTAAAGCTCACCCGGTTGAGTCTAATTCTAATGGTGGTTTGGTAGTCAGGAACCAAAGTGGTTTTTCAACCATTTACAGACTCATCGATCTTTCGCTGGTAACGATTTTGTATTATTCGGCAGCAGCGTATTACGGTACCCAGATAGATACCACCAGTTTAATTCTTCTTTTTGTAAACGTTATTTGCTTTCAAATTTCTGCCGAAGGCGTTGAGTTATATCGGTCGTGGCGTGGGCACAGAACGCCTGAAATGCTAAGAGCGGCTGCAATCACATGGACATTGAGCGTTCTCGGTACCATGTCGATGGGGTACTTTTTCGTTCAAGAAATAAAAACGCCACCTCCTGCAATATTGCTTTGGTTTGCATCTTCATTTGTCGTTTTGATTCTGTGGCGCTTTATTATGCGCAAGTTTCTCTTCCGCATTCGCAAAAGCGGCTTGAACACACGCCGTTCTATTATCATTGGCGCTACTCATTTAGGCGCGAATGTTGCTCTTCAGATACAACAGAACGAACATTTAGGTATTCGCTTTAACGGTATTTATGATGACCGTGAAGCAGAACGTCTCCCTCATGAGATGCAGGGTGCTGTGCTCGGCAACATTGAAGAAGCCATTGAAATGGCCAAGCGCAACGAAGTTGATTACATCTACATAGCATTGCCAATGAGTGCAGAAAATCGCATTCGTGCAATTCTTGAACAGTGCAGCGATACCACCGCTAACGTTTATGTAATTCCGAACTTCTTTATGTACAACTTGCTTAACGCTCGCTGGCAAACCGTGGGTAATGTACAGGCACTAAGTGTATATGACACCCCTTTCCAAGGCGCCAGTGACGTATTGAAGCGGTTTGAAGATGTTGTATTAAGCAGTCTGATTTTAATGTTGATATCCGTTCCCATGTTAGCAATTGCGGCCGCAGTTAAGCTCACATCTAAAGGGCCAGTCATTTTCAAACAAAAGCGTTACGGATTAGATGGTAAACAAATTACGGTTTACAAATTCCGGTCTATGACTACGCAAGACAACGGAGCAATTGTTAAGCAAGCAACGAAAAACGACGCGCGTTTAACCAAAATAGGTGGTTTCTTAAGGCGCACATCGTTAGATGAACTACCTCAGTTTATCAATGTTCTGCAGGGTCGCATGTCAATTGTAGGCCCTCGCCCGCACGCGGTTGCTCACAATGAGGAATATCGTAAGATCATTACAGGTTACATGCTGCGACATAAAGTTAAGCCTGGTATTACGGGTTGGGCACAAGTGAATGGTTTGCGCGGTGAAACGGAAACCACGAACAAGATGGTACAGCGTGTAGAGTACGATTTAGACTATATACACCGCTGGTCTATTTGGTTCGATATTAAAATTGTATTCATGACTGTATTTAATGGCTTTATTAATAAGAATGCTTACTAGAGCGCGGTCTTGTAAATACCATATTTTCAAAGACCTGCGAAACTAGTCTTTTTCAGAAACCGATAATATCAAAAGTAGTATGAAATTTAGAAAAGATATAAATGGGTTAAGAGCTATAGCAGTGGTTTCTGTTGTGCTATTCCACTTTAATGAAGCTTGGATGCCAGGTGGCTTTGCGGGCGTTGATGTATTCTTTGTCATATCAGGCTTTTTAATGACAAGCATACTATTTAGCTCAATGGAAAAGGGCGGCTTTTCAATTGTTAAATTTTACATAGCTAGGGCAAATAGAATTATCCCTGCCTTAGCCGTTTTATGTATTTTTTTAATGGTTGCTGGATTCCTTTTCCTTCCCCCACTGGAATATAAGACTCTAGCCAAACATAGTGCATCAAGTATTAGTTTTCTTTCGAATTTTTGTTACTGGGCCGAATCAGGCTACTTCGATGTGGATTCTCATGAAAAGTGGTTACTTCATACCTGGTCTCTTTCGGTGGAGTGGCAGTTTTATCTTATCTACCCCGTAATTCTTATAGTATTACGCTCGTTATTTAGCACAAATAACACGAAAAGAGTTATTTGTGCGTTATCATTATTAGGGTTCGCTATAAGCGTTATCGCATCTAAACGTTGGCCAGATTCATCTTACTTCTTAATTCACACAAGAGCTTGGGAAATGCTCGTTGGTGGCTTAGCTTATCTATATCCGCTCAAGTTTATGGAGCGTCATAAAAGTCTAGCAGAAAGCCTTGGTATACTTTTTATACTATTGTCTTATGTATTTATCACATCTTCTGATGTTTGGCCTGGATATTTGGCGCTTTTTCCAGTTATTGGCGCATTCTTAATAATACAAGCCAACAAGGCAGATAGTCTTTTAACGGGTAATGTCCTTTCTCAGCACGTAGGTAGATGGTCCTATTCAATTTACTTGTGGCACTGGCCGATTGTAGTAGCAATTAGTTACTTCAATTTGGGTTTCAAATACACACTTTTAGGTATAGCGTTAACTTTTATCCTAGGTTTTTTAAGTTATCGTTACGTAGAAAGCTTAAAATTAAACTCAGCAATTCATTCAATTCCAAGCCTATTTGGAAAAAAAATTACTTATATAGCCCTATTTCCATTATTGGCATCGTTTTATATCTTTTTGAATACTAATTTAATATACGACCTCCCTGACAACATATACAAAAATACCTTAGTAAATAAAGATACTGAAAGCAATGGTACGTATACTTGGGAACTCCACAAGCGTATTAATGGTAAAGAATTTGAGAATGATGGCCGAAACAAGCTATTAGTTATAGGTGACTCTCAAGCTGGCGACTTTATAAACATGTTGGAAATAAACGGAAGTTTACAGAACACCGATTTAGTGAGCAGAGTGATATATTCTCGTTGTAGAAGCGCTTACTTGAATAACTCTTCCTTAGACGAGTTGTTAATTAAGCTATCAAAAGAGCTATCAGAAAAGCAAATTAGCGAATGTAAGGCAGCTTTGGTGAATTTACAGACCGATGAGGCAGTCAAGAAGGCAGATACTATAGTTTTAGCCATGCATTGGCATAATAACTTCATTGTCTACCTCTTAGAGTCAATAAAGCAATTAAAAGAGCTCAACGAAAAGGTCGATATACTTGTTATAAGCGGAAAGTCATTTTCGACAGAAATTCCCTTAATGTTGTTTCAATCTTATGAGTCAGGAAAGGAGTTGTCGAGCGTAGCGTATGAAAACATTTCTACATCACCTGACTACAATTATAACTTTCAAAATGAGCAACTTTTTAAATATCAGTCTGAACTAGGATATCACTACGTAAACCTTTTTGACTTTTTGTGTAAACGGAATCAATGCAAAGTTGCCGATACTAATTCAAACGTATATTTCTATGACAAAAACCATTTAACGCGACTAGGTGTTGATATGCTAGGTAAGCAACTTAATCAGAGCAAGTATATGAGACGCCTGATCATGAAAAATTAATCCGTTCCAACAAATATGGAATGGATAATATCCAAGGTCATACGTACTTCTAAACTTACGCTTGAGCTAGCCTCTAACGAACAAATATTTTCATGAATACTTGTTGAATTCGAGCGCAAGTTAACTGGTATCTAATGAAAACATGCCAATAAATCAATGCGTGCGCAAATCGTTCAATTGGTTTTATTCCCCTTAAATAAGATTAGCCTCTATTTTGTTTGAGTTTCTTGACGTTTACCCGACCCAAAAACGAAAAAAGGCGAGCATCCTGCTCGCCTTTTTCCGAAAGAACTTAAACTTAATTAGTTAATAATTAAGCTAATGCGCCTTTAGCCGCTTCGACTAGTGCGCTGAAAGCTGCTTTGTCATGTACTGCGATGTCGGCAAGGATCTTACGATCGATTTCAACAGACGCTTTCTTCAAACCGTTAATGAAACGGCTGTATGACATACCATTTTGACGAGCAGCAGCGTTAATACGTGCAATCCATAGTTGACGGAATTGACGCTTGCGCTGACGACGGTCACGGTAAGCATATTGACCAGCTTTAGTTACAGCTTGTACCGCTACGCGATATACACGTGAACGTGCGCCGTAATAACCTTTTGCCTGCTTGAGGACTTTCTTGTGACGAGCACGTGCGATAGTGCCGCGTTTTACTCTAGCCATTAATCAGTCTCCTAAGTCTTATACGTAAGGCAACATGCGCTGAACCAATTTGGTATCAGAGTCATGAACCAGTTTTTTGCCACGAAGGTGACGTTTACGCTTAGAGCTCTTCTTAGTCAGAATGTGACGTAAGTGAGACTGTTTGCTTTTAAAGCGGCCAGAACCCGTTTTCTTAAAACGTTTGGCGGCACCGCTTACAGTTTTCATTTTAGGCATTGCTAAAACTCCGCATTGTTTAATATCGGTATTTTTCGTGTTGCAGTCACTTCATACCGGTTAATGTTTAGCAGCAAGGTGTTTAAGGGTGCAGATTCCTTAAAACTTTAGACCGTTACTACTTCTTATTTGGGGCTAGCACCATGATCATCTGACGGCCTTCCACACGACGTGGGAAAGACTCGCATGTAGCGATATCTTCTAAATCGGTTTTAACGCGGTTTAGTAGATCGATACCGATGTCTTGGTGCGCCATTTCACGACCGCGGAAGCGGATCGTAACTTTGGCTTTATCACCACCTTCAAGAAAGCGACGCAGGTTGCGCAGTTTGACCTGGTAATCGCCTTCATCAGTGCCAGGGCGAAATTTAATCTCCTTGACCTGAATTTGCTTCTGTTTTTTCTTCTGCTCTTTTTGAGCTTTACTTTTTTCGAAGAGGAATTTGCCATAGTCCATAACTTTACAGACTGGCGGCTCGGCATTCGGACTGATTTCTACTAGATCTAGGCCCGCTTCTTCTGCGTTACGAGTAGCTTCTGCTAAAGAAACCACACCAACCTGTTCACCGTCTTTGCCAATTAATCTTACTTCTCTGGCTTTAATCTCATCGTTAATGCGGGCTTTGTCGCCCTGAGCCTTGTTGTTAGCGCCTTTAATGTGCTATTCCTCCAAACATTTAATTCTTTTGTCTGCTTTTGGGAGGTCGGTTGACCCAAAGTAAAACCAAAAGCAGACACCTTAATTGTGCATTATACACAATTTGCTCAACTACTTAATCGTCTTTTCAACAACTTCTTGTTGAGCCATGGCAATAAAGTCTTCCAGGCGCATTTTGCCTAGGTCGTCACCGCGACGAGAGCGTACTGCTACTTCGCCCGCTTCCATTTCTTTATCGCCCACAACTAGCATATACGGAATACGCTTCAAAGTGTGCTCGCGGATTTTAAAGCCGATCTTCTCATTTCGCAAGTCAGACTTTGCTCTAAAACCTAATTCTTGCAGTTTTTTTACACAATCTGAGGCATATTCAGCTTGTTTGTCGGTAATATTCATTACCACAACCTGCTGAGGTGCCAACCAGAGTGGGAAGAAACCTGCAAATTCTTCGGTCAATATTCCAATGAAGCGTTCTAGTGAACCCAAAATAGCGCGGTGAATCATAACCGGCACTTTGCGTTCGCCATCTTCTGCTACATAAGTAGAGCCCAAGCGACCTGGCATTGAGAAATCTAGCTGTACGGTTCCGCACTGCCATGCACGGTCTAAGCAATCGTGCAGTGTAAACTCAATTTTCGGCCCGTAGAACGCACCTTCTCCAGGCTGATAATCGAACTCGATGTCATTAGCTTTAAGTGCATCTGCAAGCGCAGCTTCTGATTTATCCCAAATCTCGTCAGCACCTACGCGCTTTTCTGGGCGAGTAGACAGCTTAACTTTGATATTTTCGAAACCAAACGCAGCGTATGTCTCGTACACCATCTTAATACAGCCACTCACCTCTTCTAGGATCTGTTCTTCAGTACAGAAAATGTGAGCATCGTCTTGCGTAAAGCCACGAACTCGCATTAAGCCGTGTAGTGCGCCCGATGGTTCATTACGGTGACAGCAGCCAAACTCAGCCATACGAAGAGGCAGGTCGCGGTACGACTTCAAACCTTGATTGAAAATCTGTACGTGGCCTGGGCAGTTCATTGGCTTAACGGCATATTCACGCTTTTCAGATTCAGTCGTAAACATGTTTTCAGCGTACTTGTCCCAGTGACCTGATTTTTCCCAAAGCGAGCGGTCCATCATTAATGGGCCTTTAACTTCGTCATAATCGTATTCACGAAGCTTCTTACGCACGTAGCTTTCTAGCTCGGTGTAAATTGACCAACCGTCGTTGTGCCAAAACACCATACCCGGCGCTTCTTCTTGCCAATGGAATAGGTTAAGTGCTTTACCAATTTTACGGTGGTCGCGCTTTTCAGCTTCTTCTAAGCGCTGTAGGTAAGATTTAAGCTGCTTCTTATCTGCCCACGCAGTACCGTAAATACGCTGAAGCATTTTGTTGTCGCTATCGCCACGCCAGTAAGCACCTGCCACTTTCATCAGTTTGAAGTGATGGCAGAACTTCATGTTTGGCACGTGAGGGCCACGACACATATCTGTGTATTCTTCGTGGTGATACAGTGCTGGGCGGTCGTCCTTGCTGATGTTCTCATCAAGAATTTCCATCTTGTAGCTTTCACCGCGCGCTTCAAATGCATCGCGTGCTTCTTGCCAGCTAACTTTGTTCTTAACCACGTCGTAATTGGTTTTAGCCAGTTCAAGCATACGCTTTTCTAGTTTGGCTAAATCTTCCTGGGTTAGGCTTTCTTCCATATCAACATCGTAGTAGAAACCGTTGTCGATAACAGGGCCGATAGCCATTTTGGTGTTAGGCCAAAGTTGTTTGATAGCGTGACCTAACAAGTGCGCGCAACTGTGACGAAGAATTTCTAAACCTTCATCGTCTTTTGCAGTAATAATTTGAAGTTGTGCGTCCGCGTCAATCATATCAACGGCGTCAACTAACTCACCGTTTACTTTTCCTGCAATGGTTGCTTTGGCTAAACCAGGGCCAATATCATTTGCAACATCTAGTACAGAAACAGCGTTATCGAAAGCGCGTTGGCTTCCATCAGGAAGGGTAATTACAGGCATTTTAATTCCTTTACAGTGGTGACGCCTACTCTGCGCCACATGCATATTTTTGAAAATTTAATCGTGCTTTATAGCACTCGAAACTTGCTTTATTTGAAGCGACTAAAGTACAGCATAAAAATACAGCGCATTGGTACTGCAAAACTGTATATGCGTCGAACTTACTGAGTTTTCTCAGTATTAAAGCAAGTTGTGGATTATAACCAGTGTAGGGGCAACTTCAATATCGAAAAGCCTTTATTGGCTAATTTGTGAAGGTTTGATTTCGTTTAGAAAGATTTTGAGTTGTAATTTATGCATTTCACCGTTTTTATCCCATACTTTAGTGTAAGGCGATAAAGGTTGCTGGACTGGCTCTTCGCTGGTGTTCTAGTGTGTCATAGGAAAGTAGTCACTCAACACTCCAATCGCCTTGAAAAAAGCATTAAAACAAGCAGAGCGTGCAATATGTGGCATTTTATCAGCGAGCATATTTCAGATGAAACCCAGCAGTTTTTTAGCTGCCAAAAAGCCGAACGAGTAAGTGGCGGAGATACACACGAAAGTTACATCATAAAAGATACGACCCATCGCTACTTTGTTAAAACCCGCAAATATGATGATACTCAGCAATTATCTCATGAAGCCGAAGGACTAGCGGCCATCGCTAACACGCAAACCATTGCTACCCCGCGAGTCATTTGCCATGGAATTACAGCCAATGAAACGCCTAATATGGAATATTTGGTACTTTCTCACGTTCGATTTATTGAACCTACTGATAATGACTATTTCATTTTAGGGCAGCAACTCGCTGCACTTCATGCGGTTAACGCCTACACAAGCTATGGATGGCCGCATGACAATTACATTGGTCCCAGTGTACAAACCAATGGAAGAATGGCGTCTTGGGCTGACTTTTTTGCAGAAAAACGGATTGGTAGCATGCTAGAACGCTTGGCATCAATTGGTACATGGAAAAGCGGAGATGGCAATATAGACGATATTGTTACTCGAGTAAGACATCTCTTGAGCTTACATCAACCCCACCCTTCACTACTTCATGGCGATTTGTGGGCGGGCAATGCAGGCTTTAATAAAAAAGGACCGGTGTTATTTGACCCCGCTGTGTATGTTGGCGATGCGGAAACCGACCTTGCCATGGCCGAATTGTTTGGTGGCTTTCCCCAATCATTCTTTGAGGGCTACCATCAACACACTCCAATTGAAAAAAATTACCCATTAAGAAAACCAATTTACCAGCTTTACCATATTTTAAATCACGGGTTATTATTCGGCGCGCATTACATTACGCAAGCCAAACAAATAATAGATGACATTTACAAGCGCTGATGTAACAAACAAATTCGCTTGCATTTGTTGCCCATCAGCCGTTTTACCTGCGGATTAAGAAAGAAAGCACCGCAAACTGTAAATAGATATAAGTCGATTTAAAATAGAGAGTAGCTTTTATTATGACAAACTCAGGCCCTGTAGCACTCATTACCGGGGCAGCAAAGCGAATTGGCGCCGCCATGGCGTGTCAGCTTCATAGCGAAGGCTATCGCGTTATTATCCATTATGGGCATTCTAAAGACGAGGCACTTGCACTGGCTGAAAAGCTAAATAGTCAGCGGGAGGACTCTGCTACCTGTCTCCAAGCCAACCTTTGTAATTCAGACGAAGTAAGTGCACTTGGGCAACGAGCGTTAGACATTTGGGGTCAGATAAACGTTTTAGTAAATAATGCTTCTAGTTTTTACCCCACTCCGGTGGGCGAAATTTCAGAAGACGACTGGGTATCTCTGATAGGCAGTAACGTGAAGGGGCCATTGTTTTTGTCACAAGCATTGGCACCAGCATTAGCGGTAAGTAAAGGCTGCATTATCAATATGGTCGACATGCATATCGACCGCCCACTCCCCAAACACAGTGTTTACCTCATTGCTAAATCCGGTCTTGCCTCACTAACCCAATCGTTAGCTATAGACTTAGCCCCCAACGTTCGCGTAAATGGTATTGCGCCAGGGGCAATTTTGTGGCCAGAACGGGAAATGGACGAGGACGAAAAAGACAAACTGATATCGAGTATTCCACTGGGTGAACTAGGTACACCAAATGATATTGCTAAAACATTGTCGTTCTTGGCATCGGCCCCTTACATCACTGGACAAATCATTTATGTCGATGGCGGGCGCGGACTTCATACTGGTGCCTCCGCGTGAATATTTCCCAAGTGAAACCATGGCACCCAAAAGTTTCGCAACTAAGAAACGCTTGCCGCGCTGGTGTCATCAGCGTTGCCATGTTTGCGTTGCTAGGCTGTTTTGGCGGTAGTACCGTAAAGCAAAGCATTGACGATTACGCCGCACGACTCTCGCGTGTACTCGATACGCCCCTCCCCGATTCGTTTAACGATAAGATTACCACCCCGCTTCCCAAACTTGCTGACTCCGCCACGCTTAAACACGCTATTGAGGGCGTGAGTATAAACCTGCGTGAGTTTTATGCGCTGCAAGATTGTGAGTTAGGCACAGTGGTTGCCGAACGCAATACGTCGCTAGGAAAAAGTCAGCTGCCATCACAGCGGCTTGTTTATGAGAGCAAGCTGCTTAATGTACTCAAAAGCTGTGAAGCAGCGCTCACGAAAGAAAACGAGTCTAACCAGAGAAACGCGGCACTGGCAGCAACCATCGCATCGTGGCGTGAACAAAAGACACAAGACTACAGTAAAACGTGGGCAAACCTAGTCCAAGGGAGCCAAGAGTTGCGTCTGGCGCTTAATACACCTGAACGTCTTTTCTCAGTTGAAAATAATAAAGACGCACTTTCTAGCGTAAACGCGCTTTATTACATCAACAGCTTGAGTAACAAAGAATTGCTCTTGAGCGATATGTATTCTTCCAATACAGCATCGAGCGATACAGAAACAGAGGCTACGAATGAAAATAATAGTGAGAGTATTATTGAGAGCAGCGAGCTTGAACAACAGCTAAAAATTATACGCTCAGCCAGGTTACCCGCTACACTTTGGCATACACAACAAACCTTAACCCAAAACCTCTCATTGCTTACGGATATGCTTGAAACCGAGCTTGATGCTGTAAGCTGCCCAGAAGGCCGCGCCAGCGACAAAGCAAAAATATTGCGTAATGTATTCTATCTTTTCTTTATTGAGGAAATACAACCTGTAGGAAGTTTGGTAAATCAATACCATTACAAACTAGCGCCATTATGGGAAGACTGGCTTGCGCAGCCTTCGCTGCACGAGGAATTCAAACGCTACATCAGGCAACAGTCACAAGACGGATTCAACCAATACAGCAGCGTCATGAAAGCGCATGTCAACTTATGGCAAGGATTTCTTGGTAGATGTAATCTATCGCCCGTCGCGCCTGTTTAATAGCGCGACGAGCAAATCCACCAGCCCAGCTTTTGCTGAACATCTCCTCACCTCTGGCCAGCTTTGCCGAAGCACGTTCAATATGTTCGGTTCCCTTCTAGATTTGAAAAGAGGGCAAGTGACACATTCCAATAATCCTTCACATAACAAATATTACAGAATATTTTCTCCTGCTTCCGGATCTCTCGAATTCCGAGCCTGCTCACGTATTTCATGAGCTTCGGAAGACACATCATCATTAATTTTCGATTCTTGTGGTCGCGAATTTCCAGCCCCTTTAGAACTTGATCTTTCGTTTCTATTTTCTGTGGCTCCACTATTCTTTTCGCTATCCAAGCTTTTTACGTTCTTTTGGCCTGTTGTTATTTCACTTAACTCATTTGCTTCATTTTCAGAAGGGCGAGCGCTTGAAGCGTCTTTCTCGGAAGCCTGGTAAATATGCATACCCTCAGGGAAAATGCGCTCTCTCGCATCATCAGGCATACTGATATTCGCCTCTAAGAAGGCTTGGGTGATTTTACGCATCAGCACCGATGCCATTTTTAGTACACTCGTTTTCTCTACATCCACCCAAAAATAAACCTTGATGTTGTAGGTCGAGGGGCCTAATTCGTCGATAAGAATTTGCGGTTCAGGGTCGATTAACACGTTGTCTTGTGCTGACGTAATTTCTTGCGCCATCTGCTGTGCGTGTTGTATATCAGCATCGTAACCCACGCCAATAACAAACTGCCCTCGCATTAGCGGGTTGGCCGTAAGGTTTTTGATTACCCCTTTGTAAATAGTCGCGTTAGGTATTTGAATATGGTTGCCGTCAAAATCCACCAGTGTAGTCGCACGTGCCGTAACTTTCTGAATGATGCCGGTGAAATCGTTGATTTGTACGATATCCCCTATTCTAAAAGGGCGTTGAATAGTAAGCAGTAGGCTTGAAATAAAGTTCTCGGCGATGTCGCGAAAGGCGAAACCAAGAATAAGCCCTACCACACCTGTACCACTCACCACCGCGATTGCAAATCCGGTGAGCCCAGCTAAGAACAAAAATAGATAAATACCGAGTAAAATTAAGACTAAACTGACGCTTCTTTGAATGACTGAGCGCAGCAGTGGAGATGTGGTCGTACGGGTTAACGGTTTAACTAAAACCTTGGCAATATGTGGCGCTAAAAGGATAAACGCCGCCATGATAACTAAACCTAGCGCCAACCCCGGTAAACGATAAACAAAGTTCTCCCAAAGCTGAGAGAGTAGCGACTGTGCACTTGATAAACTGCTTATTGCGCCACCTTCGTCACTTTGTTGAAGCAAAGTTTGTATAAAAGGTTCGCTGTCGGTTTGCGAGAAAGAAAGCCCCGCTCGCTTATTTAAAATAGAGGGTTGTAATATTTGTTGCGCACTGAACATCACCTCACTCCTTGGCGTTCATGTGTTTCGGTTTTTAATATAAATAACTACGACGCGATAACTAAATAAGATCCCAGCCCGATGGTAAATAAAAAACTGCCCCATATAGCATGTTCTATAACCACCACGGGCGTCGAGTTAGTTTGCATATACCTATAACCGAAAATGCCACCGCCAATCCAAGAAATGACTACAGCAATCCAGTTACCGTACACTAAGTGGGCTAAACCAAATAAAAAAGTACTTAAGGCCCACCTTGCATATTTCGAAGGCAGTATTCGCTTGTAACGGTGAAAAAAGTACGTTCGAAAAATGATCTCTTGCGGGATGACCGACACTAACGGATAAATCAATAATGTAGCTACCCACATCCATGGCTGGTTCATAGGCCAATGTAGGAACAATTCCGGTTTAAAAAAGTAAACTACCAGCGCCAGTAAGCTCGCCCACGGCAAAAATAACCTTAGCGTACTTTTTAAATGCGTGCGATAGTCTTCCCAATGCCACAATTTAATGCGTTTAAATTGCTTATCTGCTAACAAGATAGCTAAGCAACAAAGTCCCATAACACCTAAAATAGGCATGAGATAATTTGCAAAATGCTTTATCCAGTAGAGAACGGCAAAGGGAATCACCACAAAGAGCAAGATCAATTCAGACCACAGCTTTGCCACAACTCACCTCTTTCTCTCGATCATGCTAGGTTCGCTGATCGATTCCCCAAGCGTTTTTACTAACTAGAATCGATGCTAAACCAACAAGATAATTACCAACCGATGACACTTTTGTGAATTTTTACGGTTTATGTCTATGAAAGTGTAGTGCCAATTTGCAAAGCATGAGTGATTAATTAAGTGCTACTTTAGCCCTACACTTTACTGCGCATTCGTAACTCTCTATATAGATAAGGTTTTTTAAGAGCAGTGGAAACTTGTAAGCGTTTTTTAGTAATAAGCAACAACGCTCATTATAGTGTTCTACTTCAATAATCGGCTTCGAAAAACCTATTTTGAAGTACGTGAACGCGTTGAGTTCAGGTAGTGTTTGTATATCGCACAAAAGTCGTGAAATAATTGCATAAGATGTATAAGGCGATACCAATGACAAAAAATAGCCCTAGCGACGTTTTACAGCAAATTGAAAACCACTATGCCTCTTTGTCCCCTTCGGGCAAGGCTATTGCGCATTATATTCAGCAGAATCCTATCGCAGTATTAAGTCAATCTACGTCTTTAATTGCAGAAAAAACGGGGACGTCAAAGGCCACAGTCAGTCGCTTCTTTCGCCAGCTGGGTTTTGACTCGCACCAGCAAGCTAAAGAAGCGCTTGTTCAGCTACGTGAGCAAGGCGTGCCTGTTGTAAGCCCTTCAAGTGGTGTACTTCAGCATGAGAATGATAGTAAGAATTTGGCCAATACATTTGATAGCACTTCCTCAGAGGCGTTGACAGATATTGCTAAATTGCTGGCATCAGCAGGTCAGGTCACCTTGATTGGTTTTAGAAACGCCTACCCCATTGCACTTCATTTTAGGCAGCAACTCAAACAAATTCGTGCGTCGGTCCGTGTGCTTCCCCAGCCCGGTCAAACACTTAGTGAAGATATTATCGACCTAACCGAAAATGATCTTGTCGTACTTTTTGGTTTTCGTCGTAGAACCCGACAATTCAAGTTTGTTTTAAATAGCATTAAACACTGTAAAACCGTATTAATTACCGATCCAACGGGCCAAGGATATCGTCACGATGTCGACCACCTGCTGGTTACCCACATTGGCAGTGACTCGCCTTTTGATAGTTACGCGGCTCCAATGAGTCTGGTTGCATCACTGTGTAACCTCACCTACGAAGTATTAGGAAGCCAGGCCGCAGACCGCGTCGACGCGATTACTGACATCTACATTCAAATGGATGAGCTAGAAAGTCCAAAGCGTTAATCCTTCCCACAGAACACTTTTTAAGCAATACTATAAAGAGAGCAGATAGCAGAGAATTGTTATTTTGCAAGCGTAAAGGGAACTAAAGCGCTTAAAAATGGGTATAAGTATTAATTCACAACGCTTATTTTGGGTTTTAATGCATAAAAACGTACCTGTTAATTTAATTTCACTGCTAAAAGCGTGTGGTTGGAGTTGATATGGATAAAACGCAAGTAGTCATGGAAGAAGCTAACGGTGTACTAGACTTTTGGTTTGGAGAACTCTCCCCAGAGCAATGGTTTAAGGAAGATGCAGCACTAGATAAAACGATCACTTCGCGATTTTCAAAATTGCGTGCAGCAGCCATAAAGGGCGAGTTGTGGCCTTGGCGAGCGACGGCTACCGGTCGTCTTGCCGAAATAATTCTTCTCGATCAATTCTCGCGAAATATTCATCGCAATGACAAAGATGCATTCAGTGCAGACAGCATTGCTTTGGTTCTTGCGCAAGAAGCGGTAAGTGTTGAAGCCGATAAGGTACTTACACCGCAGCAGCGCGCGTTTCTGTATATGCCGTTTATGCATAGTGAATCACTCGCAATCCACGACGTCGCATTGGAACTGTTTTCACAAGAAGGCCTTGAAAGAGAATTCTCCTTTGAAAAGCGCCATCAACAGATAATTGAAATGTTTGGCCGCTACCCTCACCGCAACCGAATTTTAGGGCGCGAGTCGACACCAGAAGAAGTTGCATACCTGAAGCAAAACCCCCAAGGCTTTTAGCAACTTATTTAGTGTTCTTTAACGATTTACTCAGCGCTTTACCAATTATGTAACTCACAGAAAATAATGTACGTACTAAAATGCCCAATGAAGTAACGCTCGTTTCTCTTGACTTTTTAATGAAACAGTTGTTTCATTAATCTAACGACGAATAAAGAAACAATAACGAATAAGTAACGCGCTGTGAGCTCTCCTTTTGTACTGAAGCCCTGTGATGCCAAGTTCACACAGGCAATTAAAAACCTAGAAATCGCATTCAGTCTTGACGGTAGTGTTAAAGATGACGCATTTTCGGCGTCAGGAAAAGCGCTGAATCAGGCAAAAAGTCAAAGTAAATTGCCGCTTAGCGGACTAGGTCTGGCAGTGAAAGATTTGTTTCACATTGAAGGATTGCCAACTGCAGCAGGAAATCCTGATTGGTTAGCCACACACGCGATTCCGAAAAACACCAATCGTTGCGTAGCAAAGATGCTTCAAGCGGGTGCCGCGTTCAAAGGCAAAACCATCACTGATGAACTTGCCTACAGTTTACACGGGCAGAATAAGCACTACGAAACACTGGTAAATCCAGTGGCACCAGCTCATATACCTGGTGGTTCTTCGTCAGGTTCAGCGGTGGCCGTTAGCGCGCACCTTGCCGACATAGGGCTTGGCACCGACACCGGCGGCTCTATTCGCGTACCGTCTAGCTATCAAGGGTTATGGGGGCTTCGCACCACGCACGGCGTTGTGGCCTGCGACAATATGGTGGCACTTGCTCCGTCGTTTGATACCGTGGGCTGGATGACACGCGACCTAAACACGCTGACTAAAGTTGCCAATGTCTGCATAGATAGCGCAACACAAAGTGAAATATCAGGTTCGCCTCGATTTGGCATAGCGGCGCATTTATTTGAGCAGGCCGCTCACAAATCGCTGTGCAAAACATGGCTTGCAGCGCTGGCAGATAACAACGACTGTATTGTATTGTCAGAGACACAGCTAGATTTAAAAACCTTACAAACTGCCGCTACCTTTCGTACCTTACAGGGCAATGAAATATGGCAGCAACATGGCGAATGGATTGAATACACTCAACCCGATATCGCCAAAGATATAATGTTGCGCTTGAATTGGTGTAAAACCATAACAACGCAAGAAGTAGAACAAGCTAAAGCGCAACAATCTGTGGTAATCAATCATTTAAACACGCTGTTTGAAGAAATAGATGTATTGATTATTCCCACGACACCCGGTGTAGCACCTCGATGTGATGCCGATGAAACAACGCTGGCAAATGATAGAAACGCTCTGCTCGCACTCACGGCGATAGCTGGGCTTGCGGGATTACCCCAACTTCATTTGCCGTTGTTTACCCTACACAACGCCCCATGCGGATTATCGCTAGTGGGCAAAAAAGGCAACGATCTTGCACTTCTCGCGTTAGCAAAAAAGCTAACCACTCGCTAAACGTGTAAAGCGCGCCTGTTTTTTTAAGTTGCACTTAAAAAAAGCATTAGCGCCCTATCGCATTCAAGTTGAAACTAGAAAGCGGAAGTAAGACCTAAGCGCCCGTCATTTTGCCTGATTTGGGCTTAAACTGACTGCGCGGTTGCCGAGCTTTTGAAGGAATTAAAAATGAGTGAAAAACCAAATATAGCGTTTACTGCCCCTCACTTTGCGGCATCGCAAGTGGGCTTAAACATATTAGAAAAAGGCGGCACCGCTATTGAAGCTATGGTAGCTGCTGCAGCATCTATCGCGGTTGAATACCCGCACATGAATGGCATGGGCGGTGATGGATTTTGGCTAATCAGTGAACCTGGTAAAAAGCCGATTGGCATTGATGCATCTGGCGTAGCAGCAAAGGGCGCGACACCTTCTTTCTACGAGGGTAGCGATGCCATACCTAGCCGAGGCGGAAAGTCAGCATTAACCATGGCAGGCGCAGTTGCTGGTTGGCAAGCCGCGCTTGAATTAAGTCACAAATGGCAAAGCGGTTTACCGTTAAGCACATTGTTCGATACGGCGATTAGTCAAGCTAACTGGGGGATTGAAGTTACCCAGAGCTTGGTGGATGCCAGCAACAAAACCTTTGAAGAGCTAAGTGCGGATGAAAATTTCGCTCAGTTTTTGATTAAGGGGAAAGCCCTTAAAAAAGGTAAAATTTTAAAGCTAACAAAGCTCTCTGAAACTTTGAAGCATTTAGCAGAAAAAGGGTTAGATGATTTTTATCACGGTGAGTTAGCTTCACAGCTGGCTGAAGACTTAGAAGCCGCCGGCTCCCCTATTCGTCTTGAAGATTTTAACAATTACAAAGCGACAATTGTTGAGCCATTGTCAGTGTCCACCAGCAAAGGCAAGCTTTATAACTTGCCGGCGCCCACACAAGGTGTGGCGTCGCTCATTATTTTAGCCTTGTACGACAAAGTTCAGCATTTGGGCAGCACCGATGCTGACATGGTGCATTTACTTATTGAATGCACGAAACAAGCCTTCATTGCGCGTAACGCGAACGTAACCGACCCATCTCGTACGCCTGTTAGTCTTCAAAGCCTGTTAAGTGACGATGTGCTTGATGAAATGGTGAAGCACATCTCATTAGATAAAGCACTTCCTTGGCCGCACGAAGCCAAGCACGGCGATACTATTTGGATGGGTTGCTGCGATTCTGAAGGCCGAATGGTGAGCTACATACAGTCACTTTACTGGGAGTTCGGCTCGGGCGTAGTGAGCCCGCAAACAGGCATTGTTTGGAACAACCGTGGCACTTCGTTTTCACTCGATCCAAACAGTAACCAATATTTGGCCCCAGGCTTGAAACCATTTCACACACTTAACCCCGCTTTCGCTGAGCTTGTCGACGGTCGACGCATGAGCTACGGCACCATGGGTGGTGAAGGTCAGCCTCAAACCCAAGCGGCGCTGTTTGCTCGTCATGTGTACCACGGTCAACCTATCGCCAAAGCTATTTCCCTAGGCCGTTGGTTACTTGGTAGAACCTGGGGCGATCAGAGTCACAACTTAAAAGCAGAGCGTGACTTAGTTGAGTATGTGGGGGAAAGCTTACTGGCACGGGGCCACGATATGGTGACGGTAGATCCTTGCAACGAACTCATGGGTCATGCTGGTGCAATCATTCGCGACACAGAAGGTACGGTTAGCGGCGCAAGCGACCCAAGAAGTGACGGCAAAGCTTACTTTGGACATCGCTAGTTTATTCACAGTGGCTAAGACGCAGCACTGACAAATAGTTAAACCAACAAACGTTAAAGAGAAAGAAATCACATGCAGTTTTTAATGGATAACCTAACGGTTATATTATCGCTTGCGGGAACAGGCGTGTTCGCAGGCATACTAGCAGGAATGCTTGGCGTAGGTGGAGGCATTGTTATTGTGCCGGTACTGTTTTTCTTGTTCCAAGCCCTTGGTGTGTCCCCTGAGAGCGCAATGGTAATAGCCACGGCAACGTCTCTGGCAACCATCGTCCCTACTTCAGTAAGCTCTATTCGTGCTCATCACAGTAAAGGCAATGTAGACTTTGCATTGCTAAAAGCGTGGGCAGTATTCATTCTAATTGGCGTGCTTGCCGGAAGCTATGCGGTGACGGCGGTTAACCCGACGTTCCTTACCTTACTGTTTGGCATTATTGCAACCTTGTCTGCCATTAATATGCTTATTGGCAAGAAAGACGCGCTATTTAAAGGGCTACCGGGCCGCGCGGGTCAGTCGATTATGGCAACCTGCATTGGCCTATTTAGTTCTATGGTAGGCATTGGTGGCGGTACGTTAACCGTGCCGACTCTCACATTTTGTAACTACCCAGCACACAAAGCGGTGGGCACCGCTGCTGCAGTCGGTTTAATTATTTCGCTTCCAGCGGCGCTTACGCTGCTATTTGTTGGTACCACTCCTGTTGATGCGCCCTTCGCTACGTACGGCTATGTAAACTTGCTGGGGTTTGTCTGCATTGTTCCGCTCACGGTGTTATTTGCGCCTGTCGGTGCAAGCATAGCCAATAAGCTAGACGCTGGCTTACTTAAGAAAATCTTCGCCGTTGTTCTCATCATCACTGGCTTGCGCATGCTAGCGCAAGTGCTTATCTAGGAGTGCCCACATGTCTAAAGAAGCCTCTAACAGAACGTTTGCTCCACTATCCCCGCCGCCTCGCTTGCTAATGGGCCCGGGCCCAATTAACTGCTACCCCCGTGTGTTAAGCGCCATGTCTACCCAGTTAGTAGGTCAATATGATCCTGTAATGACTGGCTACATGAACGAGGTCATGCAACTTTACCGCGATGTTTTCAATACGAAAAACCAGCAAACTTTTTTGGTTGACGGTACGTCGCGCGCTGGAATTGAAGCTGTATTGGTTTCGGCAATAGAGCCAGGCGATAAAGTCCTCGTACCTATCTTCGGGCGTTTTGGGCATTTGCTTGCTGAAATTGCAGAGCGCGCCGACGCTGAAGTTCACACCATTGAAGTGCCGTGGGGCGAAGTGTTTACGTCTGAACAAATTGAAAACGCGATAAAAGACGTAAAGCCAAAACTGCTTGCCATTGTTCAAGGGGATACGTCCACCACCATGCTGCAACCGCTTGCAGAAATTGGCGCGATTTGTGAAGCAAACGATGTGTTGTTTTACTGCGATGCAACAGCGTCAATAGGTGGGAACCCGCTAGACGTTGATGCATGGAAATTAGATGCGGTGTCAGTTGGCCTGCAAAAGTGCTTAGGAGGCCCATCAGGCAGTGCTCCTATTACACTAAGCGACAAGTTTGTTAAAACCGTGCGTACCCGTCACCACGTTGAAGCCGGCATTCGCGATGCTCACCATGAAGCCGCGCGTGGCCCTAAAATTCGTTCTAACTACTTCGACTTGCCCATGATCATGGATTATTGGGGCGAGGAGCGACTAAATCACCACACCGAAGCGGCCAGTATGCTCTATTGCGCCCGTGAATGCGCGCGCCTGCATTTAGAAGAAGGCCAGGAGAACGTGATTGCTCGTCACAAAGTAGCGGGCGACGCGATGCTAGCCGGTATTCAGGCCATGGGACTTGAGCCCTTCGGCGATCTGAAACACAAAATGTACAACGTTGTAGGTGTTCATATTCCCGAGAGTGTTCATGGCGAAGAGGTACGCGAAACCTTACTTCTGCGTTTTAACATTGAAATAGGCACTAGTTTTGGTCCGCTAAAAGGAAAAATTTGGCGCATTGGCACTATGGGCTATAACGCCAGAGAAGATGCCGTGTTACATACCCTCCAGTCCCTTGAAACTGTGCTTCGTATGCAAGGGTTTGCGCTACCTGCTGGTAAAGGTGTAGATGCAGCGCTTAGCGTTTATGCTAAGGCTAAAGCGGCGGGAGTCACCAATGGGTGAATTCGCAGAATTTGCTGAATTGGCTACGCAAGTCATGGCAAGGTGCGAAACATTAGGCACCTTAAGCCAGGACCCAGCCTGTTTAGACAGGCGCTATTTGACCGAACAACACAAGCTTGCAAATCAACTAGCCTCAGGGTGGATGATTGAAGCCGGAATGACCACCTGGCAAGACGCCGTTGGCAATATATGGGGGCGCTATACATCAAGCGTGCCCAACGCACCGCGATTAATTCTAGGTAGCCACCTCGACACTGTGCCTAACGGCGGAAAGTACGACGGCATGCTCGGCGTGGTCGCCGCTATTTCGCTGGTCGCTATGTTTGACGGCACGCAAACCAAGTTCCCTTTTCATATCGATATTGTGGGTTTTTGTGATGAAGAAGGTACGCGATTTGGCACCACCCTTTTAGGAAGCCGCGCGCTCACCGGTAAGTGGCAAGAGCAATGGCGTCATTTAAAAGATGAAAATGGCGTGAACTTAGAGCAAGCCATGGCGAACTTCGGCCTTAATTTCGATGCAGTAAACAGTGCCGCTATTTCCCGTACCGACATTTTGGGCTACATAGAGCTACACATTGAACAAGGCCCTGTTTTAGAACAAGAAAATCTGCCTGTTGGCGTTGTCAGTGCTATTGCAGGTGCAAAACGTTTTAATTTTTCAGTAGAAGGCATGGCGGGTCACGCTGGCACTGTGCCAATGTCTATGCGACGAGATGCATTGTGCGCAAGTGCAGAGATGCTATTGGCTGTAGAGAGCATAAGCTTGCAGCGTCCGGGCGTTGTAGCCACGGTAGGTAAAATTGAAAATGCGCCAAACGGTGTTAACGTCATTTCTGGTCGCACACGTTTTTCTCTCGATATCAGAAGCGAAGATGATGAATTGCGAGATTCTGTATTGGCAGAAATATTGCAAAAGTTTGATGCCATTGCGCATGCAAGACAAATAACGCTAACACGGGAGCAAACCCACAGCGCACCTGCGGTGCATTGCGATAGCCTGCTAAAAGAAGCACTCGTTCGGGGGGTAGAAGAAAGCGGAATTAAGCCAAGGGTACTTGCCTCGGGTGCAGGTCATGACGCTATGGCCATTGCAGATATTTGCCCTGTGGCCATGTTGTTTACACGTTGTAAGGGCGGAATAAGTCACCACCCTGCAGAATCTATTACTATTGATGACGTGGCCGCAAGTTTGTCAGTACTTTATAAAACCATTAGCAAGCTCAAGCATACGTAGTGCTCAAATCAGTAAAGTTTCAATGAAGGGTTAATAATGAAAATAACAAGGATTTACAACGATGAAGCAGGCAAAAGTCATTTTGGCGAAGTGGAGGTTGCGCTAAAAGACGGCGGTCCCATCGGCATGCTTTCAGAAAAATTTGGAGCCGATAAGATCATTTTTCGCGAAACGCCTGCAGATTATGATTTTAAGTGGCATCCAGCGCCGGCGCGACAACTCCTTTTCATAATTAAAGGGCGTGCTGAATTTACGGTGTCTAACGGTGAACGCCACGTGTTTGGAGCAGGTGACGTACTATTGCTAGAAGACACAGAAGGCGAAGGCCATTGTTCCCGCGCAATGTACAATGAAGTACGCCACTCAATTTTTGTGACGTTAGATGAAGGCGTAGTCCTATAAAACGACCGTTCGCACTGCTCTGAAAAAATGCGCTAATTTAGCGCATTTTTTTGTTTAGGCACCAAAATGGGGCTTACGAATTGCCTAATTATTTGCTCCTGACCCAACCCCACATAAAAAACACTTTAAAACAACAACTTAAAAACACATTACTAAGCAGACCAATTGGTCAATATCTTGCAACCATAGAGCAACTATTGCTAAGAAAAATTGCTCATGTCATTTGTTGTACGAACCCTGTTCATTTTGTCTTTATCCCTTGTTGGTCTTTATTCCGCCGCAACCCCCTTTCCTACTGAAGAAGACGCAAACAATTGGTTTAAGCAATATACACAGTCATTGACCGACTCACAGACCTATCAACTACTTAAACAGTTTCCAAAAGGCGGTGACTTGCACCATCACTTATCAGGTTCGGCGTACGGCAAATGGTGGTATGAGCTAGCAACTAATCAAGCGCTAAACGGCGGCTATCAGTACTTCACGAAGGTGAATCATAGCGAGTGTGACTCGGCGCCGTTGTTTCATACTATTTCTAACACTACCCACTCAAAACTAACGAAATGTAAACAAAAGCAATATAAAGCATTGAATGCCCTAAGTAACAAAGAGCAAGACGCGTTTATCCATAGTGTTGAACTTGATAAGCCAGAAGAAGGTCGAGAGGAGTTTTTTGAATTTCACTGGCAGCGTTTAAGCGAGCTTACTCAAAACCCCTATATTACAGCGCAGGTTCTGCTTAGAAACATGCAGCTGTATCAACAAGAAAATGTGCGCTATTTAGAAACGCAAATGAACGTTAGGTTTATGAATCGCGCAGACGGGAGCCGCTTTCCCCCTGCTGAAGCACTTAAAGTTATTACAGACATGCTCGATAGCGAACCAGCGAAAGCTACCGGTGTCACCGTTCGTTTTCAATATGCCTTGGTTCGTTTTACTGACAACATTGAAGCTCAACTAGACTGGATCTTCAAATTCGTAGACGCCAATAGAAAATGGTATGTAGGGATAAATTTGGTTGGCAGGGAGGACGATCCCCGAGGTCAACCCACGCGCTTTTTAGCGCCCATAACGAGACTTAGAGCTCAATATCCAGCCATTCGCCTCTCCTTTCATGCAGGTGAATCTGAGCATGCAGATACCAATATTCGCGACACCTTATTGTTAGGCGCAGAGCGAATAGGCCATGGCATTAATCTGCTAAAAGATCCTTCAACGTATTTGCTCATGCGCCATAACCGCTATTTGATTGAAACCAATTTAATTTCAAACCTAAAGTTAGAATACATCGATGATTTGAGCGCTCATCCCTTTCCTCAACTTTTAAGAACCGGTGTACCCACTGCACTTTCAACCGACGACCGAGGGATGTGGGATGCCACACTCACAGATGAATATTACCTGGCGTTTACCCAGTTCAATCTAAGCTGGAGTGAGCTAGTTACATTAAGTCAAAACAGTATCAAGTACAGCTTTTTACAAGACGAGAAAAAAGAGCAACTACTTACTGAGCTAATCCGAGATCTAACACAGTTTTTAGCCTTAATAGCGGAAAACGCTAACCAAATACCTTCTGCAAACAGCAAAGTACAACCTCTTAACAGCAACGTGGAACGCTACAGTGATTTCATCTGCGAGTTTGCCGCCTCGGTCTGCACCAATGAAGGAAATAACAAGGAAATAACAAGGAAATAACCATGTCTTCAAATCACAGCGAACTACTTTACGATTTACATGATAGTCCGGCATTTCTTCCTTCACTTACCGCGGCATTTCAGCATTTACTTGCAAGCTTTGTCGGTGTCATTACGCCGACTCTTATTGTTACATCAACACTGGGCCTTACTGAATACACGCCTTATCTTATCAGTATGGCCTTGTTTGTAAGCGGCATAGGCACGGCAATTCAAACAAAGCGTATAGGCCCGGTAGGCAGTGGATTGGTAGCCATCCAAGGTACCAGTTTTGCGTTTATTAGCGCGTTGATACTGGCAGGAAATCAGGTCAAGGCGGATGGAGGAACACCCGAAGATGTCTTGTCTTTGTTGTTTGGATTAACTATGGCGGGTGCCATGGTCGAAGTGGTGTTTAGTCTATTTGTACATAAACTCAAACGTATCATTACACCATTAACTACAGGAATTGTAATAACCGCTATTGGGCTAAGCTTGATAAACGTAGGCATGACTGATCTTGCGGGCGGCTTTCACGCTGCTGACTTCGCCAGCACAGAAAACTTAGCCGTTGGACTTGGCGTGTTGCTCATCATTGTTTTCTTGAACGCCTCAACAAATCATTGGCTGCGTTTGAGTGCCATCTTTATAGGTATGGCGATTGGCGCAACCTATGTCGGCATTACAAAAGGATTAGATTTCAGCGGCCTAGCTTCGCTTTCCGTCGTAGCGATCCCCACCCCTTTTGCCTTTGGCATTGCATTTGATATCACTCTCTTTTTACCTATCGCGCTCATCTATTTGTTTAGTGCAATAGAAACGGCCGGCGACTTAACCGCAAATAGCCTTTTCTGTAAGCAGCCTGTGAGCGGTCCGATTTATCTTGCAAGAGTGAAAGGCGGGATTTTGGGCGACGGCGTTAATTCGTTACTTGCTGGCATGTTCAACACCTTTCCAAATACTACATTTGGCCAGAATAACGGGGTTATCCAATTAACCGGCATCGCCAGCCGTAAGGTCGGCTTTTTTGTTGCAGCGCTATTCGTTGTTATTGGGTTCTTCCCCATTGTAGGTGGTGTGCTGCAGGCTATTCCCAAGCCAGTTCTTGGCGGTGCTACTCTGGTTATGTTTGCCATGGTGGCCGTGGGTGGCTTAAAGCTATTAGCCAGCTACGCACTTGATAGGCGCAGTAGTTTGGTGACAGCGTGTGCGCTAGGTATGGCGATTGGTGTAATGATGGTACCAGAAGCCCTTTCTGAATTGCCTTCATGGCTTGAAAATATCTTACTTTCCCCAGTAACCTCGGCCGGCCTTACCGCCGTCATCCTTGATTTAACCTTACCTGGAAAAAAGCTCCTTGCTTCCCCACACGCTAGTGCACAAAAAATTGAAAGCAGCACTGGCGTTGCTCAGGACAACCCTGCTTACGAGCCTATTCACAACCCAAAGCCAGAAGGTAACCGTAGGGCGCCGAAAGTACTCAATGAAAAAGCCGTTGTAAACCATGAGGTTGTTAAGCACTCAGCTCACTCGACACACATTTTAAGTGTAGACGGACAACCGGGCGTAACCTCTGCTCTTTTTAGTGCAAAAGCTCGCTAAAAATCACCTTATAAGTGCATGCATTTATGCGATTGAGTTTATTTACATAAAAATAACAATATAAGAACAACATTATATATTTTTATCCCTATAATTCAGCAACTTAAGAGAAGGTTAAAAGTTGACCAACTGGACAAGTAGTTGGCACTCATCCTGCTAACTCTCTTGCCAATAACAAAACGCATATAAAAATGCGTGAAAAGAGCCCTAAAAAGGGGCAACTAAAAATAACGAGGAAACCATGAAAAACACTACATTCAATTTATCTCCTCTAGCAAAAGCTTTTGCAATGACTACCGCGGTCGCGCTATCGTCGCAAGCTTTTGCTCAAGAAGAGACAGAGGTTAAAGAAAAAGACGTTGAAAAAATTCAGGTAACAGGATCCCTTGGGAGCCTTCCTGGCCAAGACGTTGAGTCAGTTTTTGGCTTTGGCAAATCTATTCTCGAAACGCCTCGCTCAGCGTCCACGATTTCTCAAGAGCAAATGGAGCGCTTCAACGTTTCAGACATTGATGAACTCGTCGCGTTCGCACCAGGTACATTCACACAGTCGTTCTTCGGTGTTGCAGGCTCTCTGGATGTGCGGGGCACGCCCGGGGAAACTTACTTCCGCGGTGTTAAGCGCTTAGACAACCCAGGTAACTACCCTACGCCTATTGGCGCGTCCAGCCGAATCGACATCGTTCGTGGTCCGGCATCACCTATTTACGGCCCATCAAAAATTGGTGGTTATCTGAACTTTAATCCCAAGTCTGCCCGTGCGTCATCGGGGCAGTATTTAGATGCACCAACAGGCGCGTTGTCTTACACAACGGGGTCGTGGAACAAAAGCATTTTAACCGCAGAAGTTGGCGGACCGACTAGTGTTGCCGGTAAAGAAATGGGCTATTACATATACGGTGAGCTAGAAAACTCTGACAGTTACTACGACAATACCCAGACTGATCAAACCGTACTTCAAGCATCATTTAATATCGATATTACCGATAACCTTCGCTTTGAATTTGGTGGTATGTACCACGACTACGATGGTAACCAAGTGGCCGGCTGGAACCGATTAACTCAGGAGTTAGTTGACGACGGAACCTATATTACAGGTACGGCTCAACCATTAGATACGGACGGCGACGGTCAAATCAGTCACGAAGAATATGCTGAAGTCGCCGACTTGATTTCACCGTTTATTTTCACGCCAGCTGTCCCATTAGATTCGGTTACAGGCGACTTTTTCGATCCTCTAATGGCATTACAAAACCCAGGTACTACGACCTTAAGTGGTAGCCAAACTTTGGTAGCACCTGATGACCAACTTGGTAACGAAGCCATAACGCTCTACTTCGACACCATTTACTACACGGATAATTGGGAAATTCGCAACCAGCTTTTCTATGATGCATACGACAACATAAACGAAAATGCTTATGGCTTCTCACAATTCCATGACAGCTGGGTTATAGAAGACAAACTAATTTTTGCGACAGAATATGAGAACGACGGACTATTAGCGCAATTTCAATTTTCACCATCTGTACGCTATACCGACTTTGAGCACGGCGATGACTTCACTTACGAGTTCTTTAATCGTCGCGACCTAACCATGCCGTCTTCAGCGCTCGATCGCCGCCTTTTGTCTACCCGTTCGGGTAAAAACTACGACAACTATGACGTAGGTAATTACTTAGACTTAGGCATTGCTGCAATGACCGATTTAACTTGGGACTGGGGTTTAAACTTAGTACTAGGTTTACGATACGACACTATTGACATTGAAAGTACATCGCGTACGGATTTACTTTTGGGCGCTACTGGAGATGAAACACCAGTTTATGCTGAAGAAACCGTAGATGGATGGTCTTGGAACGCAAGTATTTCATATGAGTTTGAATTTGGCCTTATTCCTTATATCACTGCAGCAGAGCAAGCTACCCTTGTTGCAGGCCAGGGCGCCGAGATTGGTGTTGGCCAACTCAATCAACCTGGTGGTGGTGCATTCGATACCTCTGAGCTGATGGAATACGGTATTAAAGGTTCTCTCGTTGACGATACACTCTATTTTGCCCTTTCATTCTTTGAGCAAGAGCGAACCGACTTCAATACACAGAATACGGTTACCAACAACACAACCAATAACGAAGGCACCGAATTTGAACTTCGTTGGGTAGTCAATGAGAACCTTGTTGTTTCTGCTGGCTATACAAATATAGAAGTTATTAACTTAACTGCACTTGCCAATGGAAACCAATTTGGATTCTTAGGTGCTGACGATTTAGTTGCTCTTGATGATCCTTCGTTAATTTTTGGCGGGAACGTAGTAGGTCTTAACCTTGTTGGTGAAGGAGAAACAAACTCTGACGGACGAAAGGCCGGTATTCCTGAAAATATTTACACGCTGACAGCAACCTATGACTTCCAAAATGGTTATGCTGCCAACGTGAGTATTGTGGATGTGGATGAGGTCGCGTCTGGCTACTCAGCTGCAGTGACACTTCCAGCCTACACGTTAGTCAATGCTGGCTTGTCATATCAGGCAGAAGATTGGTCGTTGAACTTAACCGTTAAAAACTTAACTGACGAGCGTTATTTCCGCTCTAACTTCCCTGATCTATTTGGTAGTCAAATTGTACTACCTGAGCTACCGCGTCACTGGAATGCTAAATTTACTTACTCATTCTAAGTTCGCATACTCTTTGAGCGTGGTCGTGCTTCACGTGTAGATTGAACGTTCGACACACGCTCTCAGGCCTGTAAGTTTTTTCGATAAGAAGCCCAGTTTAATAATGCTGGGCTCTTTTTTAGGAGTACTAAATGCATCTTTCTTTTTATCCACTGCTTAAACAAAAACGGTCTGCCTTTTTCAACGCTTTGCTTATATTGGCTATGTTTTTGGGTTTCTGTAGCAGTTGTTATTCTGCCAGTGTTAAAACCAATGACGCTAAGCCGCCAATGAAAGTGAAGGTTGTTGTGGTAAGTATGTTCGAAATTGGCAGCGACGAAGGCGACGCGCCTGGTGAATTTCAATTGTGGAAAGCTCGCCAGAAACTCACAACCCAATACCCTTTGCCTCATGGCTTTCACGATATTTACGCCAATCCTGATACAGGTGTAATCGGTATGGTTACGGGAATGGGCATTGCGCGCGCTTCAGCAGCAATAATGGCACTAGGTCTTGATCCTCGCTTTGATTTATCCCAAGCCTATTGGTTGGTCGCAGGGATCGCGGGAGTCGACCCTGCGGATAACACCATTGGAAGTGCAATTTGGACCGATTACGTAGTTGATGGCGACCTAGCACATCAAATTGACGCTAGAGAAATTCCGTCTCAGTGGAGTACGGGTTATTTCCCCCTCTTTACTCATGCGCCTTTTGAAAACGCTGACGCTGTAGACGTAAACAACAGCCCAAATGGCGAGGTGTACGCGCTGAACTTACCGTTAGCAAAGTGGGCCTATTCGTTGACAAAAGACACCAAGCTTTTAAACAACGAAGCGATGGATGCATTGAGAGCCAAGTACACCAACTCAGCTAATGCGAGGGCACTTCCCAATATATCTATGGGTGCGCATTTATCTGCTTCTACCTTTTGGCATGGCGAAAAACTAAATACGTGGGCAAACGATTGGGTGGCATACTGGACGCAGGGCAAAGGAAATTTTGTTACCTCGGGCATGGAAGACTCAGCAACACTTCAAAGCTTGAGCTACTTGGACAATGCAGGGTTAGTCAACAAAGACCGCTTACTTATTCTTAGAACGGCGAGCAATTTTACCATGCAGCCACCATCGTTGAGCGCTGCGGAGAACCTAAAGTTAGAGAGTTCTGGCGATGGATATGCAGCAATGGGAGCCGCTATAGAAGCCGCCTATAATGTCGGTTCGCAGGTTACAGACTATATTGTAACGCATTGGGAAACCGTAAAAGATACGCCCCCTTCAGCGGAATAAACGCACTTTAACCTCTACGCTGTCACTGATTTAGCATTTAGTGCATGGCGCACCTGAAGGGTAACGTCATTTTGTACCACGGGCTTGGCAAGAAAATCGGCCATGCCCGCATTGCTACAATTAGTTTTATCTTCAGGCGTTGTATTTGCCGTTACAGCCACAATACGACCGTGTTTGGGCAATAAGTTTTCTTGGACAATAATCTTAGTAGCACTTACCCCATCGAGCACTGGCATAGCGCAATCCATAAAAATAATGTCGTATTTTTTAGCTCGGGCCATTTGAACGGCCACTTCGCCATTTTCGGCTTCATCTGGAAGGTAATTAAACTTCTCTAGCATGGATGCAAGCACGAAACGGTTTATATCGTTGTCATCAACAACCAAAACGTTAAGAGGAACGCTAAGCAGGTCTGAAGAGAGGACAACGTCACTCTGCTTTTCTTTATCTAAAACTGCCATTTCTACAGGTATAGCAATATCGAAACAGGAGCCTTTCCCTGCGCTTGAGCGCACTTCAAGCTCGCCATCCATTTTGCCAACAAGTTGATTGACGATAGACAACCCTAAACCGTTTCCATTTAACTCTTCAGAGGCACTGGCAGTATCGTTTTGAAATGGTCTAAAAATACGTGACAATATTTCATCACTCATGCCCACACCAGTGTCTTCAATTGACGCAAGTAAGATAGGCACATCGCCTTGGTGCTTTAACGTGACTTGCACCGAAATATACCCTTTCGGCGTAAATTTAACCGCGTTCGATAGTAAATTTGTAATGACTTGACTGATTCGGGCGGCATCTCCGTGAACATAAGTGTTTTCGTCAAAAGACAGCACCGCGTAAAGCCTTACGCCTTTCTCTGCACATTTTGTTTTAAATACATCCAGGATATCCTCAATTAACGAACGCGCACAAAAATCGCTATATTTTAGTGAGAATTCGCCGTTAATGATGGAGGTGTAATCCAAAACATCGTTTATAAGAGACAATAAGCGGTCTGCGCTATGAAGCGCCACATCCGCTTTGCGCATTCGCACATTTTCTTTATTTTCGAACTTGAGCGCCTGCAGCATGCCGGTAATGCCATTAAGCGGCGTCTTTAACTCGTGGCTTATACGGGATAACAACATGCCACGTTCTTTAGACGCAGCTTCGGCTTCTCTTCTTCTCTCATCCAATTCGAGTCTAAGTTGCACCGACTTGTTTACGTTTTGGCAAGTCCCAAACAAACGAATACACTTTCCGTGCTTCATCTCAGCCATGCCGTGGGTTTCTATCCAAACTGAATTACCTTTGGCGGAGACAAGTTCAAGCGTTGCACTCCACGGTTCACCCGTAGCGACCGTGTGAGAGACAATGCGGTTTATCTCATCTCTATCAAACCCCTCTTTGTAGAAGTTGATAGCTGTTTCTAATGTGGGGACAAAGTCTTCTGAGACTTCGTGAATAAGCCGAGTTTGTGAAGACCAGCTAAGTGCATTAGTGGTCAAATCAACTTCCCATGTGCCTATGTTCGCTACACTTTGTAACTTTTCGTACAACGTGTTTTGATTGGTCTCTGCTTTTTCGAGATGAAACTTATCCAACATCACGCTCAGGCAATCGTCTAACAGCGACAGCTTGTCGAGGTTTACCGACTGTTCCGGGCACGCATTAATAAAGACTAAGCAGACTTGGCTTCCATCTAGGGTATGAACACGGCCTCGGATGTATTTTTCGGCATTAAAATAAGTAGAAAACCATTGTTTAAATGCAGTAGAACACTTAGCGCTGTTTACAGGGAAACAGTTGTCTACAGGCACACAGGTAGAGAAAGAAGGGACCGACTTAAAGTTGGGTGCATACGCCGACGAAGCTTTAACCAATATATTAACTGTCTCTTCGTCCAGCTGTAAAAGTAAACCTTGAAACACGCCAAACGAATCGCAGCCTCGCTGTACCAAACTGGTTAGCGATGCCTTCAACTGGTGTTCCAGTTTCACATTCAAACTCGATTGTTCGTCAAAATAAACCATGGTTCGCTACCCAAGCGTAAAGACCACAAGATTCTTGCCGCCTTGCTCGATTCGTGCACAGCGGCCCCGCATTTATAATGATAGCTCGGGATTTGAATACGGGATATTAAACAATAGGCTAGAAATTCTATTTTTATGATGGGATATTGGGCGGTGGCCTCAGCCCTTGGCTTGGTTTCGCCCTAATTCTTTTGCTTCAAACAGTGAAATGTCAGCGTCTTCTATAAGCGCAGCCACATCGTCTTCAACCACATCCGTAGCTTTCCAAACTGCAAAGCCTGCACTTATTGATACGCGATTTTCTATCCCTTTACCATGTGGAATTCTTGCATTGGCGACAGCCTCAACAAGCTGATGTGCCACTAGCTTTGTGCCCTGATGGTCGATATAGGGGAGGACGACTAAAAACTCTTCGCCGCCAAAGCGAATAACAGCATCTTTCGGCCGTTTAACCGTATCCGATACAATTTGCGCCACTTTTTGAAGACAAATATCGCCTTCGAGATGCCCGTACGTATCGTTGAAAAGCTTAAAATAATCGATGTCGATCATTATTGCTCCAACCGTACCTTTGTCTCTCGCAACTTGCTTAATCAGTAACGGAATTTCGTTGGTTAAGTACATACGATTGTACAAACCCGTTAGCTGATCGTGAAATGTCATCATTTCAAGGAATTCGGTGCGAAGCTTATTCTGCAGATGTGTTTTGATGCGATGCGTTAACGTAGAAGCGTTAACCGGTTTCATGACAAAATCTGACGCCCCTACTTCCCAGCACGCATTTTCACTCTCAATATCCATTGTAGACGTAACGAAAATGACGGGGATATGATTCGTTTCGGGCGAGGCTTTTAAAGCGGTACAAACATCTAACCCACTAATGTCTGGCATGTTCATGTCAAGCAGGACTAGGTCAGGAAGGTTTGCCTCGCAGTAGGATATGGCTTCTTCTCCTGACTCGGCTGTAGCACAGGTAAACACCGACTCTAGGATGGATTCAAGCAGCATACGACTCATCGGCTCATCGTCCACAATAAGTACGTTACACTCTGCGTAGGGTTTTATTTCTTTTCGATTCATCGGGTACTTTTATTATTACTACACCAAGGTGACCATTCTCGCTTGCGTTGTTTCTACTTTTACAATATCAAAGTAATAACAACGTTTTACGCAAGTCTAACACCTTACATCTAAATTTGTATCGAAAAGTCAGCTAGTTTGCTTCCAAGTAGGTATGGTTTGAAAGACAAGGTTATAAAGAAGAGACTATCGATTAGCACTCTACTCAGCATCCTGTGAACTTTACGCAACTTGGCAATCATCGATGAACTTTGTGAAGAAATCCGCCATCGCCATAGGGCGACACATAAAATACCCCTGCCCTAAGTGACACCCAAGTGCTTTGAGCGCGGCAAAATGAGATTGTGTCTCTATACCTTCGGCAACAATGGTTAACTCTAAACTTAATGCTAAATGCACTATTGCCGTTACGATATCATGTGCCTGCTGCTCTTTATCCATATCAATAACAAAAGAGCGATCTATCTTAAGCACATTCAATGGGAACTGACGCAAATAAGAGAGACTTGAATAGCCCGTACCAAAATCATCCAACGCAATAGTAACGCCCAATGAAGCCAAGTCGTTCAGGATATCTCGGGTTTGTTCAAAGTCGTGCATTAGGGCTGATTCTGTTACCTCCAATTCTATAGACGACGCGGCGATACCCGCTTCGTTGATAATTTCAGCAACTTCTTTTGCGAAGCCTGGGTTTGAAAGCTGTTTAGCAGCTACGTTTACCGCCACTTTGAAGCCTTGCCCCAATTCGTTGCATTTAGCGACAAACTCACAGCTTTTTTGCAACACTTGCTTTCCTAGCTGATGTATTAGCCCAGTCTCTTCTGCCAGTGGGATAAACTCATCAGGTCCAATAACTTTACCATTTTCGTCGAACATTCTGACTAAGCTTTCCGCACTTAATACTGTGCTATCGTCAAAGTTATATTTTGGCTGTAGATAAATGGCTAAACTGTCGTTCTCGATAGCATTTCTAAGCTTTATCTCCATCTCCACACGATGATGCATGGCATGCTGCAGGTCTTTTGAAAAGAAACTGAAAGTGTCTTTGCCTTTTGATTTAGAGCGGTACATGGCTGAGTCTGCATGGCGCATCATCTCTTCTGCATTAACAGCATCTTGGGGATAAAGGCTAATTCCAATGCTTAAGCTAAGTTGATGGGCCTTACCGTCTATATCAATGGGCTCTCTGCCCGCCTGTAAACACGCCATAGCAATACTGTCTGCACTGTAGCCTGAACCAATTTCAGTAAGTAAGCAGGCAAACTCATCGCCACCCACGCGGGCCAGCGTAGCGCTTTCTCCAACAACCTTAGCAAGGCGCTTTGCAATCGACGCAATAATATAATCACCGACTTGATGCCCCAGGCTGTCATTGAGGTACTTGAAATTGTCGATATCAATTAACAATAACGCTATGCTTTGCTTAGAGGTAAAACAACGAGTGATAGCCTGAACAATTCTATCGTGCAGCAGCACTCGGTTTGGCAAGCCCGTGAGCTGATCATGATTGGTTAAATGTGTCATCTTCACTGCCATTTCAATGGCTTCTGACACATCTTGGAAAACGATAACCGCGCCAGAAAGCTGGCCATCCTCATCAATAATCGGTGACGCTGTATCTTCTACCCTGAATACTTGATTGTGTCGGCTTACCAGCGTGGCGTTATAAGACATAGCTACCGGACGCATCACTTCTAGTGCGTAAAGAGCGGGGTTTAAAAGACGCTCATTTGTCGAGGCATCTCTTAAATTCATAACCTCATCGATAGGTTTGCCAAGGGCTTCCGTTTCACTATAACCGGTTAACCTTTGCGCTACCGGGTTAATAAAAGTTACATCCCCTGCTGCGTTAATTGAAATAACGCCGTCAGCTATAGATTTGAGAGTAATAGCAAGCTGCTTTTTCTCTGCTTCTAATTCGTGATTAACACGAGCAAGCTTCGTTTTTTGGTCCTGAATAGTGAGATGATTTCTAACTCGCATCTGGCACAACCCAATATCAATGGGCTTGGATATAAAGTCTATGGCACCTAACGACAATGCCACATGTTCATTTTCCGGATCGCTATGGGAAGTGACAAAGATTACTGGAATAGCTGCCGTTTCTGGACACGCTTTTAACTGCTTGCAGACCTCAAAGCCAGATAGCTCAGGCATGCTTATATCTAGAACAACCAAATCAGGAAGTTGTGCTTTTATCACCGAAAACGCATTCGCGCTTTGCGAGACCGTAACAACCTTTGCTAGAGATTCTACTGCACTTTCTAATAACAAGAGTGTTGTTGGTTCATCGTCAATGATGACTACTTTCTGTGTCTCATTATCCATGAGAAATTCCACACCATGTAACAAATATCAGAATAAGTATCGCCCGAGATACGTAAAAAAAAATTAGTCTTTAGTCTAGGTTTTGCTGGTTTATAAACCGCAGTATGCTATGCCACTAAACTTGCTATTTCTTGATTAGAACATGTATTGTACACTGGCATAACGCTTCAATTACGGTGGCACATATGGACACATCTAACTCAAACGATACGCCCACTCGAGAACAATTATGGAACCGCGATGCTGCAATAAGCAGGTTGGGTGGAAATGAGGGGTTATTGAACCGTATTGTTGAAATGTTCCTCGCGCAAATAGAACAAAAACAACAAGCACTTCAAAGTGCTGCGACCGCATTAGATGTTGAAGCCGTTAGATTCAACAGTCATGCTATGAAAGGTGTGTCGGGCGATGTAGGTGCCGATGCCATTCGGGAAAAGGCATCGTCTATTGAAAACAAAGCCAAGCAAGACGATTTAAGCGAAATCGTTCAAGACATCACGGAATTAGACAATTTGATTAAGCAAACTATTGCAGTCATGCAATCGTAAAATCACATTAGCTTCTCGCATTAATCGCCAGAAGCTAACGCGACTATCTTCCACTCCTCACCTTGCTAGGGCCTGTTGACCTTTGTTGTACATTTTTGCAGCGGTCTGTGTGCCATCTAGACAAGGCGAATGTTTGACGGTTTAGTGGTTCTAAATCGAGAACATTCAACGCAGTATAGATGGCACAAAGGCGCTGCCCGAAGGGGTCGTTATGGAAGCCTTTTACTCTTTGTCACAGTCCTTTAACTTAGCCCGCTAGGCTTGCAGGACTGTTTCGCGATTAAAAGGCTTCCATTTAGACCAAAATTCGTACACCAAAAGTCAACAGGCCCTAGGCTGAAAGAACCTTTTCAACAAGCTGGTTTTTCTGCTCCTGCGGCAAAAAACTTGCCTTAAAGCTATTTGCTACCAACGTACGAACTGTTTTTTCATCAATACCCAGCGACTGGTGCAACGCTTCAAAATTGTCATTTAAGAAGCCACCAAAATACGTAGGATCATCAGAGTTAACCGTGACCAGAAGCCCAGCATCAAGCAGCTGGACAATATTGTGGTCTTTCATGTCATCAATTACGCAAAGCTTGAGATTGCTCAACGGGCAAACAGTGAGTGGAATTTGTCTTTCTTTCAAGAGATCCATAAGCGCCTCGTCTTCTTGGCAGCGCACACCGTGGTCTATACGATCAACGTCTAATAGCTCGATTGCTTCCCAAATGTAAGATGCCGGTCCTTCTTCTCCAGCATGGGCGACAATTTTAAATCCCAGAGCTTTGGCTTTTTTGAAAACACGTTCGAACTTTGATGGCGGATGCCCAAGTTCGGAGCTGTCTAACCCTACCGCCGTGATGTGCTCGTAGTAGGGCTCTGCTGCAGAAAGCGTATCGAAAGCAGCATCTTCAGGCAAATGGCGAAGAAAAGACATGATTAAATAGCTACTGATACCGTATTCATCTTTTGCTTTTTCCATCGCCTTCAAAAAGCCTGGCATGAAAACATCGAAACCTATGTCACGCTCTGTATGGGTTTGCGGATCAAACATAATTTCTGTGTGGACGATATTGTCCTCATGACACCGCGTTAAGTATTCCCACATTAAGGCAAAGAAATCATCCTCATCGCGAAGCACGCCCGCCCCTGCATAATATAAGTCAAGGAAGCTTTGTAGATCTTCAAAGTTATACGCCGCTTCTATCTCTTCCACGCTAGCATAAGGAAGTGATACACTGTGCTTTTCAGCTAGGCGCCACATAAGTTCAGGCGTTAAGCTACCTTCTATATGCAGATGCAGTTCGGCCTTTGGAATGTTTTTAATTATTGATGACAGCGACATGGCCCCTCACTTATTTGCACCACAACAATGCAATGGCATTTAATTGGTGCGTAATAGTTTATCTTTAATGCTATCTGTAAACGAGTTCTATTGCTCATTTAGGTTTTGTTTGCGGTTTTTTTGACTTCATCTATGTTGATTACTAACCGTTTGGCTGGCTTTGTGCTGCCTGGCTAGTGACCTTGAGTCACGCAATGGCTATTAATTAGTCATTGTACTGAAAAGTAAGTTAGCACAAAACACACCAACAAGTTGACTAATTGGTCAGTTTATTGCTTTCAACGCACAAAACACACAATGAAATACTAACAGAGAACTCTTGATGTCCAACAACGTAATCGAACGGCTATTTAAGCTGCAGGAACACGGAACAACAGTAAGAACAGAGATCATTGCAGGACTTACTACGTTCGCAGCCATGTCTTATATACTCGTGGTGAACCCAGGTATTCTTGGGTTAAGTGGCATGCCCGTAGAGGGCCTAATTACAGTGACAGCAATAGCGGCGTGTATTGGCACTTTAATGATGGCGCTAATGACTAACTACCCTATTGCGTTGGCCCCAGGCATGGGCTTGAACGCCTTTTTCGCGTTTACCATTTGTCTTGGTCGTGAAATCCCATGGGAAGCAGCGCTTGGTATTGTTTTCTGGAACGGCATTCTCTTTTTACTCCTTTCTCTCACCGGAGTTCGAACCAAAATAGCCGAGTCTATACCTCCTTCTCTCAAAATCGGCGTGCAGTGTGGCATAGGTTTGTTCATTGCCTTTATCGGCCTTAAAAATGCGGGGCTGATTGTTGATAATCCTGCAACCTTCGTACAGCTTGGCGACCTTTCTGAGCCAGCAGTAATGTTAGCGCTCATCGGCATTATCTTTACTATCGTTCTTATGGTGAAACGCGTTACAGGCGCTATCTTAATCTCTATCGTAACACTCACCTTAATTGGTGCTTTTATCCCCACTGAAAACGGTACCTTAACTGCAACGCCTTCTGCTGTAGTTGGCATGCCAGAATCTATTTCAAACACTTTTATGGCAATGGACTTTTGGTACCCAATTGATCACCTTGCTGAAACGTGGGACCTCATTTTCGCACTTATGTTTGTGAACATGTTCGATACCATTGGCACCTTAATCGGCGTATCTCGAAAAGCCAATCTACTTACTCCCGAAGGCAAGCTACCGAAAATTGGCTCAGCAATGACAGCCGATGCATCAGCGAGTATTGCTGGCGCATTAGTGGGTACATCTCCAGTAACTAGCTATGTGGAGTCCGCTACGGGCGTATCGGCGGGCGGCAGAACCGGGCTTACCGCAGTAGTGGTTTCTGTCTGCTTCTTACTCTCGCTATTTTTAACACCGCTAATGAAAGTTATCCCGCTAATGGCCACTACGCCAGCGCTATTGATGGTAGGTATTTTAATGATGGAATCGATTCGACAGGTTGATTTCGACGACTTAGGTGCGTTAGCCACTGCTTCTGTTGCACTTATCGCCATGCCGCTCACATTCAGCATTAGCGAAGGCATTGCCCTTGGTTTTATTACTTATGTTGGCATTAAGGTAGGTACGGGAAAATTTAAAGAAGTAACACCGCTCACTTATGCACTGGCGATTGTTTTCTTATTACGATACTTATTGGATTTAAAATAATTCAACGGCGCTTATTGCGTGCCTGTAAGTTAACGCTTTAGATACAAAAAAGGTGGCTTTCAACGCCACCTTTCCTTTTTAAATTAAGCAAGTAAACAGGATATCGTTTACTTCAGCCCATCATAAGTGAAGGTAACAGCTTTATCACCCATAAAAACGATTTTTACGTGCTTACTGTCTTCATTGCCCCATGTACATGCCATGGTACCCATTGTTTTTCCGCAGTTGTCAGCTGAACCCAGAATTGCTTCAACTTCGTCCTGAGACATACCCATTTCTAATTTATCGTAGTTTTCTTTAGTCAGCTTTGAGCATGCTGTCAGCGCTAGCGCCCCAAGGGCAATAATGGCTAGTTTTGTTTTCATGGTTTTGTCCTTTATTAAGTGAAGGCGATAGCGCTCCATTTGTTTCACTTTCGTCTCTTCACTTTACTGTACTTCAAATATAGTAGGCGTACTGTAAACGCTACGTACGCGGCTTGTCACCACCATCTTTAGGATGAAGCTCCAACCAGTGACGGGCAATTTGCTCTCGTGTCGCTAGCCATACTTTATCATGAGACTTAACGTACTCGATAAAGCGCTTAAGTGCGGCGAGTCGAGCAGGCCTGCCTATAATACGATTGTGAAGGCCGATAGATAGCATCTTAGGCGCTTCTTCTCCTTCTTCATACAACACGTCAAACGCATCTTTTAAGTAGGTGAAAAACTGTTCCCCACTGTTGAAGCCCTGAGGCGTGGCAAAGCGCATATCATTGGTGTCTAATGTGTACGGCACCATTAATAACGGCTTGCTGTAATGGCAGTCGTAGTAAGGTAAGTCGTCAGCATATGAATCGGCGCAATATAAGATATCGTCGCGCTCTGCAATCAACTTCAGCGTATTCGGACTCGTTCTTCCTGTATACCAACCTACAGGTTTACTGCCCGTTAACTGCTCATGAAGAATAATCGCCTCATCAATTTGTTTACGCTCTTGCTCTTCGTCCATGTCTTGATAATGCACCCAGCGCATGGCGTGGCTGGCGATTTCCCAACCTGAATCCATCATGGCTTTTACGGCGTCAGGGTGTCGTTGCATAGCCATAGTGACGCCAAACACAGTAACGGGAATGTCGTATTTATTAAGCAAACGGTGTAAACGCCAAAACCCTGCACGACTGCCGTATTCGTAAATAGACTCCATGCTGAGGTGGCGATCTTTATACGCTTGTGCGCCGATAATTTCCGATAGGAATATTTCTGACGCCTCGTCACCATGAAGCACGCAATTTTCGCCACCTTCCTCGTAATTTAATACGAACTGAATCGCGATTTTTGCGTCGCCCGGCCACTTTGCGTGAGGTACATGTTGACCGTAACCAACCAGATCACGAGGGTAAACAGACTCTGTCATGCTACACCTCGAAGTTTTCTGGCACAGATAACCCACAGCCACCGAGCACGAGTTTTACCACTTGTTTTGTAGCGTCTTCAAAATCTGATTTTGTCATCTTTTTACCGCGTAGACGGGTTATTTGCGCAGAGAAGTCAGCATAGTGCTGGGTACTCGCCCAGATTGTGTAAAGCAAGTATTCACCTTCAACAGGTGGCAGTTTGCCGGCCGTTACCCATGCATCAATAACCGCAAGTCGCCCTTTCATCCAAAGCGCATGCTCTTCATCAAAGTAGCCACTTAAGTTTTGTGCACCATTGATAATTTCCATCGCAAAGATCTTAGAGGCCATTGGATGCGTTCGCGACACTTCCATTTTCTCGGCGATATAATTGGCGAGTACCTCGGCTGGGTCGTCTTCTACAGTGGCTTTATCAAAACGTGAGTTCCACAGCGAGAGGGTTTCTTCTAGTACCGCTACGTAGAGCTCTTGTTTTGTTTTGAAATAATACAAAACGTTAGTCTTAGGAAGTCCTGCTTCATCAGCAATTTTTTGTACTGCTGTGCCTTTGAAGCCAAACTGTGCAAAACATTTTTCAGCGGCTTGGAGTATTTTTCTTCTGTTCATAGCGCCAACGCCAGCGTCAGCACTTTTTACCTTCATCATTATTATTAAAATTCCTTTGCAATCTACTTTGCAAGCGCACGGGCAGTATAAATGCTGCATGCCTTTTCGATAGGTTAGCATTTATTGCCGACGAGTTGCTATGCTCTTATAGATCATACATACCCTATGCAGGGAGTGTTAACCATACTAAAACACGAATTACGCGAATAGTTCAAAACCTTGCACGAATCTTGCCTTATTCTTTATTAACAAATCGACGTAGTGCTTAGCAAAAGAAAAATAGAAAGGTATCACTTCTTTTTTTCCAATCAAATTTGCGCAAAATCATGGCCTTTTAGAACTCGGCCTTTTTTTATAAGCAATAAATTGACCAAATGGTCTACTTTTATTGAAAAAATACAGCTATATTAATGAATACAAGAATGAATATAACAAGAAGGTGTGAGTATGATTCGCTTTCTAATAAATAACGATGTCGTTGAATTAAATGAAGCGCGGGCCGACCTCACCCTTCTACAATTTATTCGCGAACATCGCAAAAAAACAGGCACAAAAGAAGGCTGTGCAGCAGGAGACTGCGGTGCATGTACCGTAGTACTTGTGGAACCAGCCTCTTCAAATAGCGCTGCAGAACTTAATTATCGAACAGTGAATAGCTGCATCACGCTAATGAGTGCAGTTCATGGGAAGCAGCTTTTATTTGTTGAGCATTTGAACGATGGTAAACACTTACACCCCGTACAGCAGGCGTTAGTTGATCACCATGGTTCTCAGTGTGGCTTCTGCACACCTGGTTTTATCATGTCGATGTTTGCCTTATATCACAGCAATACAAAACCAAATCGCGACGATGTGCTGCACGCTTTATCAGGCAACTTATGTCGCTGCACAGGCTACCGCCCTATTATCGATGCTACGATGGAGGTGTGCGAACAAACACCTGTTGATCAATTCACTGCACGCCAAGCTGCCACCCTTTCTACATTACTGTCATTATCTGGTGAGAAACCCACTGGTACGGGCAATATCCATACGCCAACGTCTCGCGAAGAACTGAAGACTCTGATTCAAGCGCATCCAGCTGCACAGCTAGTCGCTGGCAGCACGGATTTAAGCCTTCAGTTCACGCAACAGCTAAAAGATGTAGAAACGCTTATCAGTGTGACGCATATTGATGCACTAAAACAATGCACCAAAAGCGAGCATTCTCTTATTCTTGGTGCAGCTGTACCGCTAAATGATGCGGCACCTTTATTACTAAATGCATTTCCGCAAGTGGCTGAGCTTGTTACCCGATTTGCCTCGTTGCCTATCCGCAATCAGGCTACCATTGGCGGTAACGTGGCTAACGCTTCCCCTATTGGTGATATGCCACCGTTACTACTCGCGTTGAATGCCATACTGCATTTAGATAACGGCGAGAGCGTTCGTATGATCCCAATTAGCACATTCTTCACAGGCTATCGCGAGACCATGCTGGCGAAAGATGAATGGATAAGTGCAATAGAAATACCATTGAAACAGCCCAATCAAGCATTAGCTGCATATAAAATATCGAAACGATTTGAAGATGATATTTCTGCAGTATGCGCCGTATTTAATGTCACACTCGACAACGGCAAAGTAGAAGCCATTAGCAGTGGCTTTGGTGGTGTAGCAGCAGTTCCGTCAACCTGCAATGCGTTAGAAAACGTTTTGAAAGGTAAGCAGTTCGCTAGCAACGAATGTTTAACGTTGGGCAAACAAGTCTTATTCGATGCATTTTCACCTATCGATGATGTGCGCGCTACAGCCCAATACCGTAAAACTGTTTTAGCTAACCTGTGGCATCGCTTCTGGTTAGAAAACCAAACAGCAAACCAATTTGAAACACGGGTGGTGCAGCATGCGTAAGTTAATTGATGCCCCTAATTCACTGCAACAAAACGACAAGCAAAGTGTCGTTCACGTATCTAAAAAGCACGAGAGCGCAACACGCCAAGTACAAGGCAGTGCCAACTATGTTGACGATGTTATTGAACCTCAAGGCACTCTTTATGCTGCCGTTGGTGTAAGCCAATGCGCAAAAGGTACAATTAACTCGATAAATCTTGACGCTGTTCGCCAAAGTGAAGGCGTTGTAGATGTGGTTACGATTGACGACGTGCCTGGCCATAAAGATATTGGACCTGTGTTCGAAGGCGATCCGTTACTTGCTAATGGCGAAATCAAATTCTTCGGTCAGCCTGTATTTGCAGTGCTTGCCACTTCGGTAAACCTTGCCCGACAAGCTGCGCTAAAAGGGAAAGTAGAGGTGAGTGAAGCCAAACCTATACTTAATGCCGAAGCTGCCCACCAGCAGCAAACGTTTGTGCGTCCCCTACATCGGTTCGGCCAACATACTGACCGCGTTGAAAGTACATTTGAAAAAGCGATCCACCAAGCACATGGCACGCTCAGTATTGGTGGACAGGAACATATGTACTTAGAAGGACAAGTGAGCCTTGCGATCCCTGATGAAGAAGATCGCATGAAAATCTATACGTCTAGTCAACATCCCAGTGAGGTACAAAAACTCGTTGCCGAAGTGCTCGATGTAAAATTGCACCGTGTAATGGTAGACATGCGACGTATGGGCGGCGGCTTTGGCGGAAAAGAAACGCAAGCCGCGCAATGGGCCTGTATAGCGGCTCTACTGGCATCGCGCAATCAATGTGCGGTTAAGCTTCGCTTACCACGCTTCACCGATATGCATGTTACTGGCAAACGTCACCCGTTCGAAAACGAGTTCGACGTGGCCTTTGACGAGACAGGTAAAATTGAAGCCACCCGCATGACAATCAATGGTATTTGTGGGCACTCGCCTGATTTATCTGACGCCATTGTCGATAGAGCCATGTTCCATGCGGACAATGGTTATTTCTTAGGTGATAGCGACATTGTTGGCCACAGATTGCAAACCAATATGGTATCGCACACCGCTTATCGAGGCTTTGGCGGACCGCAAGGTATGATTATGGCTGAAGCCGTGATTGATAAAATTGCCCGTGCTATTGGCAGCGACCCCCTATCGGTAAGAAAACGTAATTTATACGGCCCCACGACAGGTAGTTTTACCCCCTACGGAATGAAGGTAGAACATAACCTTCTGCCCGATATGATTGCCGAGCTAGAAGAAACCGCTCAGTATTGGCAGCGCCGTGAAGCTATTGCAGCGTTTAACCGCGAAAGCCCGGTGATTAAGAAAGGTTTAGCGCTAACGCCTGTTAAGTTTGGCATTTCATTTACCGCGAAGCATTTAAACCAAGCTGGCGCTTTGGTGCACATTTATACTGATGGTAGTATTCAGGTGAACCATGGTGGTACTGAAATGGGCCAAGGGCTTCACACCAAAATAGGCCAAATTGCAGCCAATGAATTTGGACTAGATTTGGATATGATTGAAGTCACAGCCACACGCACTGACAAAGTACCTAACACTTCACCAACAGCAGCTTCAAGCGGCACTGACTTAAATGGAAAAGCCGTACAAAATGCATGTATTACGCTAAAAGCCCGTTTGGCCGAGTGCTTTGCCAAAAGCTTAGGTCTAGAGGACCGCGCTGGCGACGTCCTATTCATTAATGAGCACGTGGTATTGGATGAGCACAAAATTACCTTTACCGAGCTTGTGCAGAAAGCGTATTTTGCTCGTGTATCTTTGTCTTCAAGCGGTTTCTACAAAACCCCAAAATTACAGTATAACCGCGACACCGGTGAAGGCCGTCCGTTTTTCTATTTTGCCTATGGCGTCTCAATGAGCGAAGTCTCTGTCGATACACTTACCGGTGAATATACGGTAGATAAAGTTAACGTACTCCACGATGTTGGCAACAGTCTTAACCCTGCCATTGATATTGGCCAAATAGAAGGCGCGTTTATTCAAGGTATGGGTTGGCTTACCACAGAAGACCTTAAATGGAATGAAGCGGGTAAGCTGATAAGTGAAAATATGGCGACCTATAAAATTCCAGCTATTGGCGATACGCCAAAAGAGTTTAATGTGAAGCTGTTTGGTAGAAAGAACGCTGAAGACAGCATTTACCACTCAAAAGCGGTTGGCGAGCCACCATTTATGCTGGCTATTTCAGTGTGGTGCGCCCTTAAAGACGCCATATCTAGCCTATCTGGCTACACAGTTGATCCGCAGCTAGATACACCAGCCACACCAGAACGGGTGTTAAATGCAGTAAGTGCTATGCAGCAGTCGTCCAGTCGAGGCGGTGTTTTATGACACTCACGGCAGCAACGTCATCTCGCGCGCCCCAATCATTTCGTGCAACAAACTGGCATGAGGGAATAGCCGAATGCCAAGCGCGTAATGAAGGCTATGTGCTTGTGACTGTGGTTGGCACTGCAGGCTCTACGCCTCGTGAACCCGGTAGTAAAATGGTGGTTACCGCTTCACAAAGCATCGATACCATTGGCGGCGGGCACCTTGAGTTTGATGCCATTGCCCGCGCACGAGAGTACCTTGCAAAAGGCGAAGCATGCACTGAACTTCACAGCTACCCGTTAAGCAGTTCTTTAGGACAGTGCTGCGGCGGCGCAGTAAAGGTGCTATTTGACGTGTGTAACGTTCATCAGCAGCACATCGCCATTTTTGGTGCTGGCCATGTTGCAAAAGCATTGGTGCCTATTTTGGCTCAATTGCCTGTACGCATTTCGTGGATAGACAGTCGCGAGGAACTGTTTCCATCGTCTTTGCCAGCCAACGTGCACAAAGTCGTGGAAGAAGCACCAGAGAGCGAAGTTAGACACCTTGATGAGAACAGTTGGCTGATTATACTCACCCACGATCATCAATTGGACTATCGCATTACAGAGCAGGCGTTAAAGCAACCTTCCCTCCCCTTTGTTGGGTTAATTGGTTCAGACACCAAAGCAAAGCGCTTTATTACCAAGCTGACTCAACGTGGGTTTGACGACAACGCGCTGGCAAGGCTATTTACGCCAATAGGTAACCGAGATATCCCTGGCAAGCAACCAATTGAAGTCGCCGTTTCTATATCTGCGCAAATTATCGAGCGTCTTCATGTAAAAGAAGTAACGGCAGGCAACAGTAACAAAGACAGTGAGAAACCCGCTACAGCGTTTCACAAAGAAAAGGACACCACCAGTGACACTTAAAGAATTAAATACGCTAAGCGCTGAAGAGGCGTCTTCTTGGTTTGAGCAATGCTGCGCGGCGAAAACCTGGGTTTATCAAATGGTAAAAGCGCGCCCCTACAGCGACAAGAATGCACTTGTTAATCAAGCGAAGAGCGCGTGGGCCAAGTGCAGTGATGACGACTACCTTGAAGCTTTTACGGCACACCCCATGATTGGTGACGTTGATTCGTTGCGCAAAAAGTTTGCAAATACTAAAGCCATTGCTGCGGGCGAGCAGTCGGGTACAGCCAGCGCGTCCGAGGCCGTTTTACACCAGTTAAAAGAAGCCAATCACGCCTATTTAGACAAGCATGGGTTTATCTTTATTATTTGTGCCACCGGTCTTTCTGCGCAGACTATGTTAGAAGCATTACAAGCTAGGCTACCCAATACCACACAGCAAGAGATTACCAATGCTGCTGCAGAGCAAATAAAGATAACCCTATTGCGTATTAACAAAGCGCTGGATTAACCCCCCGTATTTTCAAAAATATGGTCAATACGCATTGAATAGTTTTTAAGGAAAACAGTATGAATACGCTTTCTAGCCACGTACTCGACACTACATTAGGTAAGCCAGCACAAGGCATTGCCCTTACACTTACACTACCTGACGGTAGCACCCTTTCGGGTGAAACGGATAATGACGGGCGTTTTAACAACTGGGGCGTTGAAGACGGTTTTGCCGCAGGCGTTTATACCCTGCGCTTTCACTGCAAGCCTTACCTTGTAGAAACGCATGGCAAAAGTTTCTACCCACACATTGATATTACATTTGAACTTGATGAGAATGGCGGTCATTACCATGTGCCACTTCTAATCTCTCCATTCGGTTTCAGCAGCTACAGGGGCAGCTAACAAACATGCAGCTTTTTCGTGCAAGCATTGCGCACTTTCCTAACCAAACTACACAGTTCGATAATGACATCGCTATATTCAAAGACGGTGGTTTGTTAGTAGACAATAAAGAAATAAAAGACATTGGCACATTTGAAGAGATAGCAAAGCGCTACCCGGCTGCCACTGTGACAGATTTTTCAGGCAAGTGGATTTTGCCAGGTTTAATAGACAGCCACCTGCATTATCCGCAAACACAGAGCATAGCTCATTATGGCGAGCAGCTGTTGAGCTGGCTTGAAAACTATACGTTTCCCACAGAAATGCAGTTTGCTGACAGTGAACACGCTAAAACCATTGCTAACGTATTTTTGCGCCAATTGCTAAAGAACGGTACTACCACAGGTTTTGTTTTTACTACGGTTCATAAAAGCAGTAGCCACGCATTATTTAGTGCAGCAAGCGAAATTGATATGGCAATTGTGGCCGGTAAAGTATGTATGGACAGGAATTGCCCTAGTGCGCTTAATGACTGCGCCGACACAGCACAAGCTGACAGTGCAGAATTAATCGAAGCTTGGCATAACAAGGGCCGCAACCGCTATGCGCTAACGCCCCGTTTTGCGCCAACCAGTACTGAAGCTCAGCTTGCTGCATTAGGGGAACTTGCCAAGCAGTATCCCGACGTTTTCATTCAAACACACTTGTCTGAGAACTTAGACGAGATTGCATGGGTGAAGAGCTTATTCCCTAAAGCGGACGGCTATTTAGATGTATATGACACCTACAGCCTTGTGCGTGAACGTGCGGTGTTTGGCCATGGCATTCACCTTACGCCTAACGAATGGGCGCGCTTAGGCGAAAGCGGCGCTACGGTGGCCTTCTGTCCTACATCTAACCTGTTTTTAGGAAGTGGCCTTTTTGATATGACCGCAGCGCGTGCTAACAAGGTCCATGTGGCTATGGCCACCGATGTGGGTGCAGGCACTACGTTTAACATGTTTAAAACTTACGGCGATGCATACAAGGTTAGTCAATTGCGCAGCGAGCCCATCAGCCCGTTAGAAGGCTTTTATCTTATGACCCAAGGCGCGGCCGTAGCTCATGCGCTTGATCATGAAATAGGCAACTTAAACCCAGGCACCACTGCTGACTTTATCGTTGTTGAGCCTAGGTTTGACGAATTGACACAATTGAGAATAAAAGAAGACGCGGACTTTGACGATGTGTTTTTTGCCTTGAGTATTTTAGGTGATGACCGCGCTATCGACCAAACGTGGATAAGCGGCACCTGCCGCTATAAAAAAGAACATCATTAATAACAGGCTGCTGTAGGGCCTTTTGGCCCTAAATAAGGAGAACAATAATGCCGTGGCTAGATTGGATAAGTTTATTTGTACGTTGGTTCCACGTTGTAGCGGGTGTAGCGTGGATTGGCGCGTCGTTTTACTTCATTTGGTTGGATAACAATCTACGCACGCCACCTAAATGGAAACAGGACAAAGGTATCAAAGGCGACTTATGGGCTATTCACGGTGGCGGCTTTTATGAGGTCGCAAAATACGCCTATGGCCCAGAGAAAATGCCAGAAACACTGCACTGGTTTAAATGGGAAGCCTATACCACGTGGTTATCGGGCTTCGCACTACTCATAATTGTTTATTACTTTGGTGCTAGCGCTTATCTTATCGACCCTTCGGTAAACGCCATGTCACCGACCACGGCAATATCTTTAGGTTTAGGCCTAATCTTTGGCGGACTAGCCTTATACGAATTTGCGTGTCGTAGCCCATTGGCAAAATATCCACTTGCCTTTGGTATTGGATTAGTCGCGCTTGTTTGTATTGTCAGCTACCTGTCTACCCAGTGGTTTAGCGGTCGCGGTGCCTATATTCACGTTGGTGCGCTTATTGGCACTATCATGGCAGGGAATGTCTTTTTCAACATCATGCCGAATCAGCGCAAAATGGTAGCAGCTGTAGCCGATAAGAAAGATATTGATCCTAATTGGGGGGCGAGCGCTAAATTGCGTTCGGTACACAATAACTACTTTACGCTGCCACTGCTGTTTATCATGATTTCAAATCATTACCCCATGACGTATCAACACCCGCAAAATTGGCTGGTACTCATTGCGATAATGGCCGCTGCCGCTTGGATACGTCATTTCTTTAACTTGCGTCATGTGGGCACCACTAAACCTGGTATTTTAGTGTCTGGCGCAGTCGCCATGCTAGCAATCGCCCTATGGGTGTCATGGCCACAGTCGCCATCACATACATCGAATGAAGGACATGAAGATGTGACCCTTGTCGATGAAGTAGGTAAAAAAGTAACGGCTAACAATGCAGTCGCCCAAGCGCGTTCTGAAGTAAGCAATGAGCGAGTAGTAAGCTTAATTACGACCCATTGTGTGGGTTGCCACTCGCGCACGCCAACCGACGATATCTTTAAAGTCGCGCCTTTAGGCGTAGTATTAGATACATGGGAAGATATTGAAAGGTTTGCTCCACAAGTGGTTCGAAGAACCACTGTGACCAAAGACATGCCATTTTTAAATAAGACAAAAATGACAGAAAAAGAGCGTCAGGAAATAGCGAGCTGGTTCGCTCAAAGACAAAAATAAAATGGCGAAAGCGATGTAGATATCGAGTCTCAGAAATAGCTATCTACATCGCTTTATCAATCGCGGTTAAAACTTGCTGATAACGCTTTTTTCCGTACATTACCTCATCGGCCTTATCTAGCCATTCCTGCACCGTTTCAATCCCTTCGCTCCACTCAACCCAGCCAACACTGAAGCCAATTGGTACTACCTTATTGCCATCTACATTAACTTCAAAGTCGCTTTGGGCAACCCTATTAAAAAAAGCTTCCGTTTCCTTTTCACCCGTGCCATAGAGCAAGATGACAAATTCATCTCCTCCAATACGACCGAATCTATCACTATCACGCAGCAAACTACTCATTCTTTCAGAGAACTCAACAAGCGCCTTGTCTCCTACCTTGTGACCATATTTATCGTTAATTTCTTTGAATTTGTTTAAGTCTATATAAACAAGCGTTGACGTTTGTTGGCCACGATCCATACGAGAAATTTCGTCACTTAACTGGCTAAATATCTCTCTCCTATTGGCAAGTCCAGTGAGCGAGTCGGTTTTCGACAGGTGCTCTAATTTAGTAACGGCGCTCATCAGAGCTTGTTGCTGCGTTTTCTCTCTTGTTATGTCGTCGGCTGTACCTAAAATAAGCGACTGCATTTCACGGTCGTCAAATATCAAGCTTCCGCGATCGTGAAGGTACTTCACTTCGCCTTTCGAGTCGTATATACGATATTGAATATCCCAATTCTGCAAAGGGCGTTGACTGAACAGTTTTAACACCCGTGCTTTATCATCTTCATGTACATGATCAATAAAGCTCATAGGGTTACAGTAAAGTTCGTACTCGTTGCGACCGAATATGTTTGAATAGCCATCGTTAACGTATTGCAGTTTAGACAAGTCTGGCGTCGCCACCCATATAAACGTTCTATCAGAAAATGCGCTAACAATTTTGCTAAACAAGGCATCAACTTGAAAGAGCTCAGACTGGATGCGCTTTTTCTCGTCGATATCTTCCACAATAGAAATAAAATAGTCTGGGTTGCCGCGCTGATCTCTTACTAAAGACACTGTTAACTTCGCCCAAACTTGCTCGCCATCGCGCCTTACATATCGCTTTTCAATCGCATAGTCATCGATATCACCTGCCATCAGGCGCTCTAAGTAACTTAGATCTTCATCAAGATAATCTGGCGCAGTTAATTCTTGAAAGGTTAACGTCGTTAGTTCTTCATCAGAATATCCTAAAAAATCACACAGTCGCTTATTTACACGTATAAAGCTTCCATCCACGCTTACGTGAGCGAGCCCAACAGGACAAAAGTGAAAAGTTTTTTCAAACATAGGGCATCGCCCCGTTCGGTAATTGCATTCCGTCGCCTCAAGAGGTGGCACTCAAAGGATAATGAGCACCCTTTTATACTTTAGTATAAGTCATTATAGATTAACTTTTTTCATTCGCTAAAAAATGCATCTAAGAAAAAGGCTTAGATAGCGTCTAACTGCGACATAGCGGTAAAAGGCATTTGATGGTGGAGATTGCTTTTCACCTGAAAAAAGTTGCTAGTCAGCTTTAAACGCTAACCATTACTCCGTTAGTTGCCTATGTTAGCGTTTTTTCTCAATAGGACAGTAAAATGATCGAGTTTTCAGTCGTAATCTATTCTCAACCAAACCAACAAGATGCACTTTTAGACGCATTGTTACCCTTGGTTAAATCAAGCCGAGAAGAAGTCGGCGCAGTGATGTATGACCTACATGCAAGTGAAGAGGGTGTGTTTGTTATTACGGAGAAATGGCAATCTCAGGATGCCCTTGATGCTCATGAAGCTACTGAACACTTTGTTGGTTTCCAAGAAAAAGCCGGAGAGCTTGTTGAAAAAGTACTTCGATTACCGCTAGTGTCGGTCTAGTGCTTTATAAAGCAAATGCGGTGAGATAAATGCTCACCGCTAGCGGTATTCAATCATTCGTGTGGTTTTCAGACCAGACTCTTAGCTGTTCAAGAATATCTAGCGCTGAGCGCCCAAACTCGGTGAGACTATAAGCAACCGCAATTGGACGAGAGTCGATAACGTTGCGGATCACCATACCGTTGTTTTCCAGCTCTTTAAGGCGCTGATCGACCATCTTCCGGCTGGCGCCGCCAAGCATTCTACACAGGTCGTTAAATCTAACAGGCTCATCTTTGAGATGATAAATAATAGAACCCGTCCACTTTCCACCAATTAGGCGCATTCCACGCTCTATAGCACAAGGCTCTGTACAAGTATTTAGAACGGTTTTTCTACCCTTAGCGTCTGTTTTTATTTCACTTTCCATCTATTTTCCTAAAAAAGCCACCTAGTTACTAAAAGTATACTAATTGTTTGTTTGAACAAGGTAACTAAAATAGACCACATAAGCAAGTTTGGCCTCTAGTATACCTTTAGTTAATTAGTCTAACTCCAATTCGAAAGGTTCATTCGGGCGTCTATGGAGTGAGCGGTTATTAAAGGGAGAGCCAACGCGGCCAGATTTTAATAATACCAATTAAAACAGGCAAAACAGACCGTTCAAACCAAGTACAGCGCCTTGGCGAGAGCATATTAAAAATTAACTTCACGGTGACACAAACCATGATTGAATTTACGTTAAATGGAAAAAGAGTGCAGACAGATGCTGCATCAGATACGCCTCTCGTTTGGGTAATACGCGATGAATTTGGACTAAAAGGTACCAAGTTTGGGTGCGGTGTAGCGATGTGTGGCGCATGCACGGTACATATTGATGGTAACGCTATTCGCTCTTGCTCCTATCCCGTTTCGTTAGCTAAAGATAAGAACGTAAACACTATTGAAAGCTTCAACAACGCGCATCCGCTGCAATCTGCTTGGGTAGAAGAGCAGGTTCCTCAGTGTGGCTATTGCCAGTCTGGCCAAATCATGCAAGCAGCGACATTGCTAGATAGAAATCCAAACCCGAGCGACCAAGATATCGTTAATCACATGAGCACAAATTATTGTCGCTGTATGGCTTACGCGCGCATAAAAAAGGCGATTAAGCGCGCTGCAACGTCTTCTGTTCAATACTTTGATCCAACCGCTTCATCAGAAGGGGAAAACGCATGAGCATGAAAAATATCTCTCAAGAAAAGAAAGACATGATCAACTTATCTCGCCGGTCTTTTATGGTGGGATCAGTGAAAACGTCTTTATTCATGGCATTTGGTGCTGCCGCTATTCCATCCCTGCTGTCGGCGAAAGAAAGTATTGAAGCCAAACAGTTTTCTCCAAATATTTGGTTTGAAATGGATACAGATGGCAACGTTACCGTCAACATAGCCAAAGCGGAAATGGGTCAGCATATCGGCACGCCAATCGCTAGAATCTTGGCTGATGAGCTTGAGTGCGACTGGGAGAACGTGTCTATAGTTCACGTTGATACAGACCCGAAATGGGGCTACATGGTAACAGGCGGCTCTTGGTCAATTTTCCATACTTACAAGCCAATGTCTCAGGCGGGCGCCGCTGGCCGCATGGTGTTAATTGATGCTGGAGCAAAATTGCTTGGCGTGCCTGCCGATAGTTGTAAGGCAGAAAAAGGCTTTGTTATCTCAGGTAACAAGAAAATTAGCTATGGCGATATCGTAGCGAATGGCAAAGTAGACAAAACATTCAGTGCAGATGAGCTTGCTGAACTGCCAATTAAACCGGGTAAAAAACGCCACCTTATCGGTGTTAATGCAGACTACAAAGCACTCGACATCCCGCCTAAAACTAACGGTACTGCGGTATACGGCATTGATGTGGAAGTGGAAAACATGCTTTATGCACGCCCCATTCTGCCTCCGACTCGTTATGGCAGTACAGTAACAAATGTCGACGACAGTAAGGCTAAGAGTCTACCGGGATATAAAGGTTATAAAGTGCTTACCGATCCGAGCGGTACTATCGAAGGTTGGGTTACTGTATTGGCTACAGACTACCCTACTGCGATTAAAGCCGTTGATATGGTGAAAGTCAGCTATAACGCCGGTAAAACCGCTAATGTTTCTGAAGCGGATATACAAAAAGAAGGCGAAAGAATTGTACGCGATCGAAAGGAAGGCACCGTTTTTGTAGACGAAGGAAATATAGAGCTGGCGCAAACAAAAGCGGCACAAGCCATTGAAGCTTTATACACCACAGCGACTGCCAATCATTTCCAGCTAGAACCACTTAACGCCATTGCTGAATTTAAAGGTGGTAAATGGCATATACATACGGGTAACCAGTGGCAGAGCCTAACACTTCCTACTGTAGCTAAAGCCGCAGAAGTGCCAGAAAGTGATGTGATCCTTCACCAGTATTATCTTGGCGGTGGCTTTGGGCGACGCCTTTTTGGTGATTGGGTTGTTCCAGCTTTGCTTACAGCTAAAGCTGCTGGCCAGCCAGTCAAACTGGTGTTCATGCGCCCGGATGATACATTATTTGATCAACCCCGCTCTGCCTCTACTTCACTGTTTAATGCGTCGTTCGATGAAAATAATCAGTTTTTAGGCATGGAGCATGCGCTTGCGGCAGGCTGGCCAACACTAAAAATGGCACCAGGATTTCTAGCACCAGGGGTAAACGGTGAAGGGAAAGTCGATATGTTTTCGGCATCTGGTGCCGACCACTGGTACACCATGTCTCACCATCGCGCACGCGCGGTTAACAATAAGGTAGCGCAAGATACGTTTACGCCAGGTTGGCTGCGTTCGGTAGGTCAAGGTTGGATTGTATGGGGCTTAGAATCGTTTATTGACGAAGTGGCAGTGAAAGCCAACAAAGACCCCGTCGACTTCAGACTTGCTATGTTAGACGGTAAAGGTAAACAAGGGGGCAAAGCGCCTGAAAGTGTCGGCGGTGCCACACGACTTGCCTATACGCTTGAAATTATTAAGAAAAAGACTGCGAGTGTTGAACTTGGTGCTGATGAAGGCATTGGCTATAGCGTAAGTGCGGGACAAGAACGTACTATGCCAGCTTGGCTCGCGACTGCAGCCCATGTTCACGTTAATAAGCGCACTGGAAAGATAACGGTTAAGAAGTTATGGGTTGTGTCTGATGCTGGTATTGTTATTCATCCAGATGGCGCGATGGCACAGCTTGAAGGTTCACTGCTGTGGGGACTGAGCTTGGCACTGTTTGAACATAACGAAGTGAAAAACGGTCAGGTTTCAAAAACAAACTTACATACCTACCTTCCTCTACGTATGAACGATGTCCCAGAGATGGATATTGAACTTGTTGAAAGTGAGGAGTTTCCAGTAGGACTGGGTGAACCAGGCGTTATTGGTGTCGCGCCGGCTATCGGCAATGCCGTGTACCAAGCTATTGGTGTACGGCTACGTCATTTGCCCATGCTTGCTCAACACGTTACCGCAGCATTAAAAGCATAAGGGCAGTATGATGAAAATGATAACAGTCCTATTAATTAGTTCTCTCTCATCATTCGTCCTGAGTGGGTGTATTGCAAATAAAAGTGACGATAGCGACCATAGTAATTTGACCGCTAGCGTTTCAAAAGCAGCTAACTCAACACCTGCTTTTGAAGCTTATCAGCAAGATCCTAACCCAACGACTGCGTTCAACTACTTGTTCGATGTAGCAACACATCCACGGTGTGTGAATTGTCACGGTGTTATTGAAGATGGCGCTCACCGACCGACAGTGGGCGACAACAGCGTCCCCCACCCTATGAACATTACGTCTTTGAACAACTTAAAAATGGCGGTGCAAGACGGAAAGTTTGTTCAGGTTGGCGAAACGCACCCCGTAAACTGCCGCGGATGTCACCAAGATGAAAATGCGCGTGAACCCGGAAGGCCGCCTGGTGCAGCAAACGACCTTATGCCAGGTTTCGTGTGGCACATGCCGCCTCCTACCATGATTATTGGCAGCGACATGACACCCTCAAAATTATGCAACAATTGGTTAAACCCACGTTTGAACTCTTTTCTTGCTCAACGTGGGGGAAGAGATGACATGAAAACGTTTAAAAAAGAATTTGAGCATCATGTCAGTGATGATCCATTAGTGAGATGGGCATGGAACCCCGGCCCAGGCAGAACACCTGCTCCTGGGACACATGCACAGTTTGCTAAGGCAATGTCGGTTTGGATTAACGGCGGCGCACCTTGCCCGACAGAAAGTTAAGTTAAAAAAGTCTTTGCCAAAAATGAACAGCCCGCGTTTTAAGCGGGCTGTTTAACGAAAGAAGTAGGCACAACTTGTTTAGGCGAGATTAGAAATGGTAGTGAGCGCTCAATACAAACGATTCTGAACCAGGGTTCGTGTCCCCTAGCCCACCGTTAGAAATGTGGCCAATTTCAGCCTCTAGCGAAAAAGATTCAGAGAAATTGTAGAGTCCGGAAAGTGATGAATAGAACTCAATGGTGTCGCCTAAATTTTCAGATTCATCAACAATGCCCGCGTGAAAGGCAACGCGTACTGAAAAGTCATTGTATTTATAGACGTCTTTTGCCAACCCAGCAGCGAAATAGTGTTGGCCTTGATCTGCGTTTACCAAGAGAACTGTTGGTCGAATTCCGTAAAATGATTCGAGCGGTTTGTGAACATAAGCCACATGCAATGCGTAACGGTCTGCGTCATCAAACAAGTTCCATACCGCAGCCCCAGCTTTAAGCTCACTTCCTTGCGGCAGGGCTTGAGTAGAAAGAGAAACAAGGGGAGAAAGTAAAGATAATGCAAGTGCGAGTGTTTTTACTGGTGTTTTCATGTTTATACTGTCCTAGGGCCTGCTGACCTTTGCTGTACAATTTTGCAGCGGTCTGTGTGCCATCTAGACAAGACGAATGTTTGACGGTCTAGTGGTTCTAAATCGAAAACATTCAACGCAGTATAGGTGGCACACAGGCGCTGCCCAAAGGGGTCGTCATGGAAGCCTTTTACTCTTTGTTACAGTCCTTTAACTTAGCCCACTAGGCTTGCAGGACTGTTTCGCGATTAAAAGGCTTCCATCTAGACCAAAATTTGTACATCAAAGGTCAACAGGCCCTAATCAAAAGTTAAAAATAGTGTTCCGTCGACGCTTCTATTCGAAGCTGTTTTTATACGTGAGTACATAATGGTAATCAGGTTACTTTTTTCAACCTAATAAATATTAGTAACCTTATAACTTTGAGGAAAAACACATTCTTATTTGCTCTAAACGTACAGATTGAATTAATGAATAACCTAGGGTCTTTTGACCTTTGCCGTGTTTTGCACATCAAAAATCAACGGCTCCTTATCGCTCAACGAGAGCTGGCTGTAGCACTGAGTAGAAATGTATGACTGACGAGAACATCATTGAAAGCAATGTAGAGAGCGCTAAGAAAAGTAAGAAAGTACTGGTTCTCTTTGCCCACCCCGCGCAAACCCGTTCAGAAGTAAATGTGCCGCTTTTTCACGAAGCAAAAATGAATAAACACGTTACTGCTGTTGACTTGTATGCAGAGTATCCAGATTTCAATATTGATATTGAACGGGAGCAGCAGCGTTTAATCGATCACGATGTCGTTGTTTTTCTGTTTCCACTTTACTGGTATTCCACACCTTCAATCTTAAAAGAATGGCAAGATTTAGTGTTGGAATATGGTTTTGCCTATGGGCATGAAGGCACTGCACTTAAAGATAAATTATTTCTTTGCGCATTAAGTGCAGGCGGTAAGGAAGAAGCCTATCAAACTGATGGCTTTAATCATTACACCATCAGGCAACTGCTCCAGCCTTTAGAGCAAATGGCTCAGATCACGCACATGACCTACATTGCTCCTTTTGCGATCTTTGGCTCTCGTACTGCGCAAGAAGAGCATCGCGTTGCTGAACATAGAGGCAAGTGGACAACCTTGCTAAACAAATTGACCACTAACACCCTGAATCTAGAAAAAGCAAAGCACATCGAGAATCTCGCAGACCTTTGTACATCGCAAGGAGAGTAACGTGACTGGCTATTTCTTATATGCATTTATCTATCTGGTCGCCGCCGTAATTGCAGTGCCCATTGCGAAGCGTCTTGGATTAGGGTCTGTACTAGGCTATTTAATAGCAGGGCTAGTGATTGGCCCGATATTTGGCCTTGTTGGTGACGAAACTGTTGCCATTCAACATTTTGCTGAATTCGGTGTAGTCATGATGCTGTTTTTGGTTGGGCTAGAACTAGAGCCTCGCTCGCTGTGGGCGATGAAGTCAAAACTAATGGGATTGGGCGGCCTTCAGTTAGCGTTAACCACCGCCCTTATCACAGGCGTAGCCATATTGCTTGCTCAGCCTTTTAGCATTGCCCTTACAATAGGCCTTATATTCGCCCTTTCTTCAACCGCCATTGTTTTACAAACGTTGCAAGAAAAAGGGCTGCAAAAAACGGAAGGAGGCAAAAGCGCTTTTTCTGTACTGCTGTTTCAGGATATCGCGGTTATTCCCATGCTTGCGCTTATCCCCCTCCTTGCCATACCCGAACTGGTCGAAGCAGGAAATGCACATGGCGGCGATACAGGGTCACACGATAGCTTTAATTTAGTTGAAGGGCTTGCCCCTTGGGCTTCAGGTCTCGTGATCATTAGCTCAATTGCCTTTTTAACCATCGGAGGACACTACTTAAGTCGCCCCTTATTTAAGTTTGTTGCTGCGTCGGGTTTACGGGAAATTTTTACCGCCACTGCGCTCATGCTCATTATAGGAATTGCAGCACTAATGGGACTTGTAGGTCTCTCTCCCGCCCTTGGTGCATTCTTGGCTGGTGTAGTTTTGGCAAACAGTGAATTCAGACATGAACTTGAAGCTAATATCGAGCCGTTTAAAGGCTTATTGTTAGGCCTCTTTTTTATTACGGTAGGCGCTGGCATTAACTTCTCTGTAATTAGTGAGAGCCCAATGCTAATAGCAGGGCTAACCGTAGCTGTTATGCTTGTGAAAGCCATTGTGCTGTTTATCATCGCCTTAATTTTTAAAATAAAAGGCACTAACAAATGGCTGTTCACACTAAGCCTTGCTCAGGCGGGTGAATTTGGCTTTGTGCTATTAAGTTTTGCCTCGCAAAACTATGTGCTTCCTAGCGACATTATTTCTGTTCTCTCGCTTGTTGTTGCCATTTCAATGTTCCTAACGCCAGGACTTTTTATTCTTTTCGACAAGGCCATCATTCCTCGCTACAAAAATGCGAAATCACAGCGAGCTGAAGATGAAATTGACGAGAAAGGCACCGTCGTTATTGCTGGAATTGGGCGCTTTGGACAAATCATTAACCGTCTTTTAGTGGCCAACGATGTAAATACCGTTGTGCTTGATATTCGCTCTGAGCAAATAGACCTTATCAGACGGATTGGCACCAAAGCCTATTTTGGCGATGCATCCAAACCAGACATTTTGCATACTGCTGGCGCCCATGAAGCATCGTTACTAGTTATTGCTATAGATGATAAAGAAACCGCTGCCGAAATGGTGAAATACGCCAAGCACGCATTTCCTAACATTAAAGTGCTTGCGCGTGCCTTTGACCGCGGTCATGGGTATCGCTTGCGCCAGTTGGGCGCAGATTTTGTGGTATCAGAAACGTACCACAGCGCTCTTGAAATGGGCGCAGAGGCACTTCGCTCACTCAATATTCACCCTTTCCAAGTTGAACGGCAAAAAATGGCGTATAAAAATATTGAGGCTCAGCAAAACGATGTGCTGTATCACGCGTGGGCGGATGAGGCCAGCGGAGAACGAGTAGACAATAATTATCTGAAACTCTTTATTGAACTTGAGTCGCTAATCGAAAATGCGCTAAAAGCAGATTTACACGACAAGCATTCGAAAATGCGTGGCTGGACGCCACCACCGAAAGGCTATGCTGAAAACCTCGCGCCCGATGAGAAACCTGATTAGGGTAAATTGCGAACTAGCCGGCGGTATTTAGAGAGGGTAATTGTCTGATAGTGACCGGTCACTCACGAATATTTATGGGCGGTAGCATACTATCGCCTTGTAAAAATAAACAAAAAGCTGATCGAAAAGGGAAAAAAGCGCTATAACCTGTATGTATATCAAACTTGTCGTATATTGGCTTTTTATCTTTCACGTTCAGAAGTTAACACGCGCCTTGTACAAGATAACCCATTGCCTAAGTGGGAATAAAAAGTGGTCTATTTAAATGGAGAGTTACCATGTTGTCTGAAAAAAGTCTCTTTCACAGCTTAGCCCTGCGCACTGTGATGGTATTTACTGCACTCGCTGGATTAAGTGCGTGTGAAGAAGCCCCTACGCCACCCAAGGCAGTCTCATCAACACCGGTAACGCTTTATAAAGTGCAGCACTCAGACGAAACCATCGCCAAATTCCCGGGGCAAGTGGAAGCGGCTGAGTATTCAAACCTTTCGTTTCGCATTGGCGGCAAACTCCAAGAACTCAAAGTAAAAGCGGGCGAGGAAGTTAAAGAGAACCAGCTTATCGCTAGACTTGATGATAGAGACGCGAAAGCACAGTTAGCCACCGCCCAGTCTCAGTTTGACGTGTCATCGGCTATGTTTGAACGTATGGAGGCTTCCGTTGAAAAAGGCGCGGTAAGCCGCTCAACTTTTGATGAAGCGAAAGCCAATTTTTTAGCCGCTAAAGCCAGTCTGACCAACGCACAGGATCAGCTAAGCTATACGGAGCTTCGCGCACCGTTTGCGGGGCTTATTGCGTCTGTTCCTGTTGAAAATTACCAAGTCATTGTACCGCAGCAAACCATTGCCGAGCTTCATATGCCGGGTGCAATCGACGTTACGTTTCAATTGCCAGAGCAAAAAATGCGTATGATTGATCGCTCACGAGCCCGTGAAAATCGAACATCTGAAATGGCATGGGTGAGCTTTTCAGGTATGCCAGACAAGCGTTACGCGGCCATGTATAAGGATCACGAAAGCACCACGCGACAAGGCGAGCTTAGCTATGAGGTAACAATTACTCTGCCAGAACCAGACGACATCAATGTTCTAGCGGGCATGAGCGCCACCGTATTACTTGATATGTCGAAACTCATTGAGTCTAACGCGAAGCTTTGGCTGGTGCCTTTTGGTGCGGTGGTTACCGACAATGCAGATCCAGACAAAGCGATTGTATGGCGTTTTAAGCCTAGTGATAGCGACGCAACGAAGGGCACCGTAGAAGCAGTAGAAGTAATGATTACGCGCGGTATTTCCAACGGTCTGTTAGTTGAAGGCCCGCTAAACGACGATGATAAAATCGTTGCTGCTGGAGCTCATCTTGTAAAAGAAGGCCAAGCTGTTACGGAGTGGACGAAAGAAGGGGGCCTATAAGCCATGGTCGAGTATTTTTTTCGTCAAAAAGTAATTAGCTGGATGGTCGCCATCATCTTGGGTGTTGGCGGCATTGTGACTTTTCTTGGCTTAGGTCAGCTAGAGTTTCCCGAATTCACCATTAGAAATGCTCTGGTTATTACTCAATACCCAGGGGCAACGCCTGAGCAAGTTGAGGAAGAAGTTACGCTGCAGCTTGAAAAGGCGATTCAGCGTATACCCAACGTAAAACGAATCAGCTCAGTAAACATGGTTGGGCTATCGCAAATTACTGTTGAGCTTAAAAGTAGTGTTCAGGCCAAGGACCTAGAGCAATACTGGGACAACTTGCGCCGTAAAGTGGGCGATGCACAAGCATCGCTGCCACCTGGCACCAGCACCTCGATTGTGAATGATGACTTTGGTGACGTTTTTGGCCTGCTGCTTACTCTTAAAAGCGAAGACTACTCCCTTAAGCAAATGGAAGACTTTGCAGATTTAATGCAGCGAGAGATTCAGCTTGTTGACGGTGTAAAAAAGGTGTCGATTGCCGGTACCGTTAATGAACAGATTATTGTGTCGTTAGATCACGATAAAATGAAAACCCTTAATGTTTCTGCAGAATCCATTGCTGGCCTTTTAACCGCGCAAAATGTAGTGGGCAACGCGGGTTCGATTAAGGTTCAGGGCAAGCGCCTGTCCATACAGCCCACTGGCGAATTTGATAACCTAGAAGCGTTAGGTCAGGTGGTGATTGGCTCACCGGCAAGCGGCCTTATTCGCTTAACAGATATTGCGACTATTGAGCGCAAGCTTAACGATACCCCTTCAATCCTTTATCACAGTTCTGGCACGCCGGCTCTGTCAATTGGTGTGTCGTTCGCGTCGGCGGTAAATGTAGTTGATGTAGGTAAACGGCTTGATAGCAAAATAGCCGAGCTAGAGCAGCGTATGCCCCTGGGTATGACGCTGGATACCGTTTACAACCAGCCTACAGTGGTCGACGATTCTGTAACTGGCTTTCTTATTAACCTTGTTGAAGCCGTGGCCATCGTTATTTTCGTGCTGCTACTTTTCATGGGCTGGCGCAGTGGCGTTCTGATGGGGCTCATTCTTGTGCTTACCATTCTCGGCACCTTTATATTGATGTCGGTAAAAGGCATTGAGTTGCAAAAAATCTCCTTGGGTGCGCTTATTATTGCTCTGGGCATGTTGGTCGACAACGCCATCGTGGTAACCGAAGGCATGTTGATTGGTGTGAGAAAAGGGCAAACCAAACTTCAGGCGGCAAAAGACGTGGTATCGCAAAATGGGTTGCCGCTGCTTGGCGCGACTGTGATTGCCATCACCGCTTTTGCGCCAATTGGTCTATCGCCAGATGCCACAGGTGAATTCGTCGGCTCCCTCTTCTGGGTACTGTGCTTTTCGCTTTTCTTAAGTTGGATCACCGCACTTACCATTACCCCCTTCTTTTTCGACTTACTGTTTAAAACTGAAAAGGAGCGCGGAGCTAATGACGAAGATGACGACCCATATAAGGGCATTATTTTTACGGTATACAAGCGCGTGCTTACTGCTGCTATCAATCATCGTTACGTGACAATTGTACTGGTACTTGTTGCATTAGTAGGCAGCATGGCGTCAGGTAAATTCGTAAAAAATGCATTTTTCCCAGATTCATCCACACCGCTGTTTTTCGTCGATTTGTGGTTGCCTGAAGGTAGCGATATCTTAACCACCGAGCAGTCTATTCGTCGCTTAGAAGACAACGTGTTAGGCATGGAGAATATCGCCAACGTAACAAGCGTTATTGGCGGTGGAGCACAGCGCCTTACCCTCACCTATGCGCCAGAAGACAGATATGCCAGTTATGGTCAGCTTATCGTTGAAACTGATACGGTTGAGTCTCGTGATGCACGTATGCGAGAAATTATTGAACTGGTGCGAGAAGACTTCCCTAATGTGCAATACAAGGTAAAAGCACTTCAAGTGGGCCCTTCTGCAAAAGCGGCAATTGAAGCGAGAATCTACGGACCAGAGCCTGAAGTTTTGCGTGAGATAAGCAGCGACATTGAAGCGATATTTCAAGCAGAGAAAACCATGGACAGCGTTCGCTTGTCGTGGAGCAACAAAGTCCCATTTGTTGAACCTGTGTTTCTGGAAGAACAAGCCAGGCGTATCGGCGTAACGCGAGATGCCGTTCACACCGCATTTTTACTGAACAATGAAGGTGAAACTGTGGGCCTTTACCGCGAAGGTAGCGATTTAATACCTATTGTCATGCGCAACGATCCAAACCAGCGCTATGACATAGATAACCTCGCCTCACTCAACGTATGGAGCCAAGAACAAGGTAAATATATAAGCATGGCTGATGTTATCAGCAATGTGGATGTATCGCTTGATAACCCTATTATCAAACGCCGCAACCGGGTGCGGATGCTGGCGGTTTATGCAGAGCCCATGCCTTTATCCGGTGAGACGGCTGCGAGCGTGCAAGCTAAAGTTCGCCCTCTTGTAGAAGAGCTTAAACTGCCTGATGGCTACCACATTGAATGGGGCGGCGAATACGAGACCTCAACAGACGCGCAAAGCGCCCTATTTGCAAGTATGCCTATTGGTATATTAGGTATGTTCATTATCACCGTTTTGCTGTTTGGCAAGCTTCGTCAGGCGTTAGCGATATGGGGCGTAATTCCGCTCACCACTATCGGCATTATTGGCGGCTTGGTGTTAGTTGGTGCACCCTTTACATTCATGGCGCTGCTCGGCAGCTTAAGCCTTATTGGTATGGTGCTTAAAAACGGGATCGTATTAATGGAAGAAATAAACGTACAGGCAAAGGGTAACAGTGGCGCATTCGATGCCGTAGTAGCCGCGTCAGTATCTCGTGTACGTCCCGTTTCAATGGCAGCCATCACCACCATACTGGGTATGATCCCGCTGTTTTCTGACGCGTTCTTCGCGTCAATGGCAGTTGTTATTGTATTTGGTCTGACCGTTGCCACCGTACTTACACTGCTTATATTGCCTGTGCTGCACTGTACGTTCCACGGTATTAAGTCAGAATAAAAAGTACGCACAACAAATTCGATTAGTTGTGCGCTAGTTAGTGTAGGTAGCGCAATAACGGTGCGGACCTAATATTGTTAACAGCCAGCATGAGGAGAGTCTACTCATGCTGGCTGCATACTATCGCTTAGCTGCAATCTATCCTTCTCAACAAAAACTACACCCACCAGTTTACTTTTAACAAAATTAGTTTATTATGGGTAAACTACACTGTGCAGTATACTTTTTTTATTTAAGGTGAGAGCATGCCCGTTTTTAATCGCACACGCTTTCTTGTTGGAGTTTTATTTATGACATCTTTCTGTGGTTCTTCAAACACCCTTGCTGCGAGCGCGCCGCAACCTGAAAAATTCACTAATACTCATATTGAATATAAAACGACGTGGCGAGACATGTGGAAAGTCACCAAAGCGTATTTTCGTGACAATAGAGATGCTGCAACGCCAACGTTTGACATACCCGTGTCGGCACTTACACCACAAATGCTTGACGCAGTTGCAGAAGACAGCGTGATAAAGCTGGGCCACTCTACTACCCTATTGAAACTTGCCGAGCGTTATATATTGATCGACCCGGTCTTTAGTGAGCGTGCTTCTCCCGTTCAATGGATGGGACCCAAGCGTTTCCACCAAGCGCCAATTTCACTGGAAGACTTGCCTAAATTAGATGCCGTTATCATAAGTCACGATCATTACGACCATTTAGATAAGGGCAGTATTGAAATACTAAAAAACAAAGTCGACGTGTTTATTACACCGCTAAAAGTAGGCAATCATTTACGTGACTGGGGTGTGGATGCAAATAAAGTTGTTGAGCTAAATTGGTGGCAAAGTACAAAAGTGAGCGACATTGAAATAGTGGCCACACCGTCTCAGCATTTCTCAGGGCGAGGTTTATTTGATAGAGATGAAACTCTTTGGGCAAGTTGGGTTATCAAGTCTGCAAATACCAATATCTTTTACAGCGGTGACTCGGGCTATTTTGACGGATTTAAAGCCATTGGTGAAAAGTACGGTCCGTTTGATTTATCGATGATTGAAACCGGTGCGTACAACGAGCTATGGTCTGACATTCACATGCTGCCTGAAGAGAGCTTGCAAGCCCATATTGATATTCAAGCTAGTGTCATGATGCCCGTGCACAACAGTACCTTTGATTTAGCACTACATAATTGGAATGAGCCTTTAATAAAAATCACAGACCTTGCTGGTGCTAAGGGTGTTCCCACCAGTATTCCTATCTTTGGCGAAGTTGTTCCGGTTAAGGGTGCAGGCGAAGCTCCGAACAAAACCTGGTGGTTAGACGAAAGGTGAGTAGCTAATAAACAGCGCTTGCTTCATTATTCTGGGCTTTAATTGCTCGCTTAACTCTATGTTTTGCAGTACATTTATTATTCGCCGCTTAGGCACTATTGGCGGGTATAACAAAAGCCTCAATCAAAGTGATAGTACTCGATTTGGTTGAGGCGAATAATAAATTTCTCAGTTAAAGGAGCTAACTGCTAGCAATGAAGCTGTCTAGTCAAATTAATTTGGGCGTTTTTGCCCTTATGCTTTTAGCATTTACGGTGTTGTCGAGTATTGAGCTAAGCGAAATAAAATCTCGCACTTCAGTGTCAATCGAGCAAGAAGCTGAAGAAGCACGGCTGCGTTACGAAACAACCGTCTTACAAACCTCTGCCTTGTCTTCTCAGTCGAAGCAATCAGTGATTGATGCCATGCTTCGTCAAATGGTATTGCAGCCGTTTTTATCTGCAGCCAAAGTCATTGATGTCGAAGGAAATGTGTTTGCGAAGTACGAGCGCTCGCCTAACACTATTGTTCCTAATTGGTACTTACAGCTGGACTCCGCACCTGCCGTTAACAAGAAAATTCCTTTTTCGAACAATGATGGTTATTTGTTAGTTACGTCAGACACGTCTTATATTTACACTGAAATCACCGCTATTCTCATCAAAAATGCTGTTATCTTTTGTGGGCTATTTTTCGCCCTCGCGCTATATATCGTCACGGTAACCAAATTTGCTAGGCGCCCCATTGCCAACACCATTAAGAAGCTTAATGAGATAAATAGCCACGACTTCACCCCCTCGCAGGTAAATGCGTTTACAACAGATTACCGCCAACTTACCAGCACAGTGAACACCCTAACCACGTCGTTAGCATCAAAATTTAATGACGTTGCTCAGCAATCTGAGCGATTCAAAACAGAAGCCAATAAAGATACATTGACGAAGTTGTCGAACCGCAGTGCATTCGAGCGACACACTCGCGCGCTGTTGTCTGACACGTCTAATTTCCAGGAAAAAGAGCTTATTCTCATCAGGCTCGCTCAACTTACCACTATAAATACTAAGTTGGGCATGTTAGCTGGTGACAATTATGTAAAATCTATCGCGGACCTTCTTGTGCATGAGGCGAAGCACAATTGCAAAAGTGGCTTTGTATTTCGGTTATCAGGCGGAGATTTCGCCTTGATAAGTGAAATTATGGGGCGGGACGAACGGGATTTGATGTTAGAAAATATGTCGAAGCAGTTTGCAAACGCCACGCCACTTCGAGATGGAAGCAAAGCAACGTGGATGGGCGTTACACGTTTTTCTAGCCAAATGTCGTTACAGCAGGTAATGGAAAGTGCTGACAGTGCGTTGATGGCGGCAATGAAAACGCAAAAAGGATGGCAGTTTTCTTCAGAAGTGTCTCAGGTTCATAGCAATACAAAATGGCGTGAGCGCCTCAATTACATCGTGTCGCAGCAATATGCCGATATTCTCATTCAACCAGTGATGAATGTAGAGCGAAACGCACCAGCATATTACGAAACGTTTGCTCGATTTAAAGACAAAGACACCAATGATGTTATACCCATGGCGCAACTTATCCCCGCATCGGAGCGATTGGACCTTATTCCTCAAGTCGATAAGTTGGTATCAGGCATCGTGTTTAAAAAACTAACGGTAACGTCTCATCAGGTTGCTATAAATATTAGTAACGCCTCAATTGCCAACGGCGAGTTTAGACAATGGTTAATTGAAGAGCTTCGAACCCGGGAAACGCTATGCCCAAGACTTATTTTTGAAGTCGAAGATGCAGCGCTTATTCATCATCGAGAAGTAGCCGAAAACTTTTGCCGTCAACTCATACAGCTGGGCTGTAGAATTACCATAGAACACTTTGGCGATAACTTTGCCTCGCTTGCGGGTTTAAGGGCAATTCAGCCTCAATTCGTTAAGCTTTCGGGACGGCTAACCCAGGGAATTCATACCAATAAAGATAATCAGTTATTTGTCTCTAGCCTTATCAATATTGCGAAAGGCCTTAATATCCATGTTATTGCGGAAATGGTAGAAAACGAGGCTGAGTCTGTTGCACTGAGCAAACTAGACGTTGAACACCAACAAGGCTATTACTTTTCTAAACCCTCACTTTGGACAATGTACTAAGTGTAAGCTCGCTGGTCTGAGGCATTGAACGTCAGAATAAGTATTGACGCTTTAAGTGAGACCTCGCGCTTTATACAAATTTATTGTGCGTCGATTCGATGAAACGTTTAAGGCGGTGTTGTGAGAATCTCTTTCATATACACCTCCTTTTAACCGCATTTACTGTTCGTTAAGCAGCTTTACAATGGCGTCAGAGCTAATGGGTTTTGAATACAGAAAGCCTTGCACATATTCAACGTTAAGAGACTTACAGTAGTTCGATTGATTTTGAGTTTCCACGCCTTCAACAACAATGTTTAAATCGAGTTTGTGACCAACATTCACGATAGCCTCCATTAGCGCACTATCGTAGGCATTTTCCGGTGCACCTCTTAAAAATGAACGATCTATTTTTAAGTGGCTAACGGGAAACTGTTTTAAATAACTAAGCGAAGAATAACCCGTACCAAAGTCATCAATCGATATTTCAACGCCCTGGTCGCGTTGCGCTCTCAAATTCTCTAAAATCGTATTGTCAGACTTAATGAGTACATTCTCAGTAAGCTCTAACCCAATATCTTTAGGCAGTAAACCGTGCCGCTCTCGACACTCCCTTAAGCGTTCGAAGTAAGCATTCTGCTCTAACTCTTTTCCTGAAACATTGATATCAACGCGAATATCAATGCCTTGCTCTTTCCATAGCTGTGCCTGTTTGCACGCCTTTTCTAACACCCAATTTCCGATGTGAACAATTAACTCACTGCGCTCAGCGATGGGGATGAAGATATTGGGTGGAACAGCCCTATCCTCATCTTTAGGACGCCACCTTAACAGCGCTTCACACGATGCCACTTTTCCAGTGAGCAAATCGATTTGAGGTTGATACAAGAGTTCAAACTCATCGTTAACCAAAGACTCATGCAGATAAGCTGCGATACTTCGCTGTTGTCGAACTTTCTGACTTAAAGCGTGGGTGAAAAAATGAAAACGGTTTCGGCCTTCAGCTTTCGCCTGATACATTGCGACGTCTGCATTTTTCAGAAGATCATCAATCTCACTTCCGTCTTTAGGGTACATACTAATACCGATACTTGAAGTGATATGCACGTTTTCAGTGCTAAGTGCGAAGCTCTGCTTGAAACACTCAGTAAGTTTCTTAGCAATGTCAGCACTTTCATCTTCAGAAGTCACTTGTGTGGCGACAAAAACAAATTCGTCTCCACCAAACCGAGCCAGTAAGCCTTGTTCGCTTAGACAATCTGACAGCCGCTTAGAAACAGAGCGCAGTAATTCATCACCCCAGGTATGCCCAAGCGTGTCATTAACTTCTTTGAACATATCTAAGTCAATGAAAAACAAAGCGAAGCCAGACTCATTGCGCGATGCATCTTCGATGGACGACGTCAAAAACTGCTCTAACAGGCGTCGATTAGGCAACTCGGTTAACAAATCTGTGGATGCCATTCGCTCAAGTTCTTGCCTGATGTTGTGCTGCTCACTCAGGTCAATATCCACACAATACATTTCGGGTGAATCTGTGCCTTCTTTCAGCATGACGTGAGATGAGAAAACATGGATAGGCTCGCCACTTTTCTTCTCAAGCACGAGTTCGTCTGAAGGAATTGCCTCACCGTAATCTATCCATCGCTGATGTAACTTTATCACTTCACTTTTCATGAACGAGGGAATGATGAGATCTTCAAGTTTTTGACCTAGTGCTTCGCACTCACGAAAGCCATACATGTCTTCACTTGATTTATTCCAGTAGATAACTTTTCGGTGCTTGTCATATCCTTGCACCGATACCTTTGGCAAGGCACTAATAAGCTGAAGGAACCGCCTTTCAGCCGAACCATGTTGTTCAAATAACGGGGGCTCTTGGTATTTCTGTAAGCTCATCGTACTCCCGCGAGTGCTAAATTGTTAGATAGCAAAGATATAAAAATGGCCACCATTCTTTTAGTGTAGTCCAAATCACACAGACCACCCGACATTAAAAAGTTAAATTACTCGTGAATATCGCTGAATAAAGAAAAGGGGACCAGTGCGTGTTGCGCAGAACTTGGGAAAATAAAAGATGAAATTAAGTCGTAAGATGGTGCGTCTACCCTGATTCGAACAGGGGACCTCTACCATGTCAAGGTAGCGCTCTAACCAACTGAGCTATAGACGCATATAGAATTTTGTTGCACCTGATAGGTGGGCGAATGCCAAGCAACGGCGCGTATAATACTTAGCACGAGCGTTGCCTGCAAGGAAAACTTATCAAATGACGATTCAAGTGACTAATTTGACAGCAATTAGCCACTTTCTTCAACAATTGCGATTAACTTAAATCATTTTAAATGGAAGCGGCTTGATAGCGTCTACTAAAGATCCGTCGTTAACAGCACGCATAAAATACTCCCCCAATCTGTCGGTTTCTTTTAAAACCGTTTGCCAATATTTGATGCGTGTATCTGCATCGAGCACCTCGAAATCTTTTCTGTCGGGGATTTTGCTATAAGGTAAGTTCGCCACAAACGATGCCGAAGGCACTAGCATTACAACGTTATCGTAGCTTGACCGATGAGGCACCCTGCCCTTCAAGCCCTTATCGAACCAGCCTGGAATGGGCTTGTCGTAAAAATGCGGATATAACACTAAGCCATCGTCTGGCCCAAAGGACAAATCGAAGTGGTAGTCAATAATACCGCCATCTCGATACATTCCAGCTGGCGCACCTTCAATTTGCTGTACGCCCTCAATAACAACAGGAATAGAACCAGACGCTAGCAGCGCGGTATGAATATTTCCATGCGTTAATGCATGGTACTGAGTAGGCAGTTGATACGGGTCGTTTATCGCAAACTCCGTACCCGGCGTTGAGAACACGTAGCGCTTATATAAACGAGAAAGGTGTCTTCGGTTCACTGTATTGGCCGCTGCACTCATCGCCAAGCCCGAAAGTTGCCTAAACTTACTTTCAAAACGAGTAGCACCTAAACATTTAGCAACGATCAGGTGAGCTTTAAAGCGGGAGTTAGACAGCACTTCTTGCTTACCTGCTTCATCCACCATTTCTTTCAGCAGGTCTTCAGCTTTAGCCGTAATTTCTCTAGGCGTAGGCTTATCACTGCTATAGGTCGTTGTTGAATAAGAAGAGGCTAGACGATTTATGGCTGCTAGGGGATCATTTTGAACAGCGCAAATGGTACGAAACGCACCTGCTGAAGAGCCAATCACGTGAATTTGATGCTTAACGTTGGCAAACCACTCAGGGAACAGTACGCGATCTAGACCAGCCAGAGAAAACCATTTCGGGCCGCCAGATGCCCCCAGAAAATAGCTAAATAACTCAGGCGTAAATCCGTTTTTCATTATGGATTCACGTGCTTTTTTACCTGCGTATATTTCTAAGGGTGCCACTCAATGTCCTCGCTGTGCGCCGAATAGAAGCGCTTGATAAATATTTAGGGGGTAGCAAGCCATGACTAATAAATCCAATAACTTACCCATTTAATTAGTTTCGGGGGAATTTAACAGTTAAAGGCGCGAAAGTAACCTTTATAGCAATGCCTTCACATCTGCTCAGACCAGACTTTTCAACGACTTCACCCGAATCTTAAGGCGTTAGTGCATCTATCACTTTTACAAATATTCGATACTCATCTTCAGTGATATTTTCCAAACGCTTATTTTGCCAAGCCACAATTTTAGGCAACAGCGCCCGATAGATTCGTTCTCCTTCCACTGACAATGAAATTAATGTGGCCCGATTATCTCGCTTGCTCACACGCTTAACGATAGCATCTCGCTTAACCAATCGCTCCAGCGCTCGCGAAACCTGCACTTTATCTAGTCGTGTTGCAATAGCGATTTCTTTTGCCGTTAGCAGTGATTTTGGCGAGCTTTCATTTCGGCCGCCTAATGTGGCTAAAATTCGCCACTCTGGTTTAGTAAGTTTATATTCTGCATATTCTTTTGAGAGCGATTCACTTAAATCGCTCGCAAGCATGGCTACCTTGTAGGCAAGCATATCTTCTAGCTGCATGTTTTAAGCCCTTATCACTGTATTACTCTTGCTATTTTTTCTTCTGCGACCGCCCTAAAAGCCATGGTTGTTTTTCATTTACCTTAGGCGTTACTTATACCCACAGTGTCGCTACCATCGGTCGAGCGTTCAGGCGCGTTCAACATTAACCCAGGTAACTCTCACAGCTAATATCGTGCATTAAAAACACGCAATACGTGTAACCTTGTAATGGCCCTCACATAAAAGGTGTAAAGCTAGCGTACCAAATGACGTTGGCTCCATTCCCTCTACTCGCCCACGGCCATTGATTTACATTTCATTTACCTCTAGCCTAAACCACATAGTTTCATTTGTAACTACTTTATTTAGCATTCATCTGTACAGCCACATCGATGGCCGCCTGTGGGAGGGTTTATGGATAATTTGTCGTATTTAACGGGTTTTAATAACGAGCACGAGACAGAGGCACTGCCGGGTGCCCTTCCTAAAGGCCAGTTCAGCCCACAAAAAGTGAATTATAAGCTTTACGCTGAACAGTTTAGCAGTACAGCATTTACTGCCCCACGAGCAGAAAACCGCCGCAGCTGGACCTATCGTTTACGCCCCTCTATTGCCATGGGCGACTTTGAAAAAATTGAAAACGGCCTGGTAAAAACAGCACCTGAGTCTGATGTCCATTGCCCTCCGAATGTACTTAGGTGGGATCCTGTTCCCTTACCAGACAAAGACGTTGATTTTGTAGACTCGCTTGTAACCATCGCCACTAACGGTGACGCTAAAGCCCAAGTAGGTATGGGCATTCACTGCTACAGTGCCAGTGCTAATATGCAAAATCGTGTTTTCTACTCATCAGACGGAGAAATGCTTATTGTCCCCCAGCTAGGTGACATGCTGATCACCACTGAGTTTGGTAGACTCAACTTGTCTGTAGGTGAAATAGCCGTTATTCCTCGTGGCGTTCGTTTTTCGGTTAACCCTATTAATGGGCCAATTCGCGGATATATATGCGAAAACTACGGTCATCCTTTTGTGCTGCCAGAGCGCGGCCCGGTAGGCGCGAATGGCTACGCGAACCAGCGTGATTTTTGCTATCCCACGGCCTGGTTTGAAGATAATGAGACGCCTCACACTTTGGTAAACAAGTTCTGTGGAAATTTGTTCGAAGCAAAACTCGATCACTCTCCCTTTGATGTGGTGGCTTGGGTAGGTAACTCTGCCCCTTATAAATATGATTTGTCCCGTTTCAACGTTATGAACACCGTAAGTTTTGACCACCCGGATCCGTCTATATTTACCGTGCTTACCTCACCATCTGAGCTGGAAGGTACGGCGAACGTTGACTTCGTTATTTTCCCTCCAAGGTGGATGGTTGCTGAAAATACTTTTCGCCCACCGTATTACCACAGAAATATTATGAGCGAGTTTATGGGGCTAATTGAGGGGATGTACGACGCCAAAGAACACGGTTTTGTGCCCGGCGGCATGAGCCTTCACAACTGTATGACTCCCCATGGCCCAGAAGCTGAAGTATTTGAAAAAGCCTCGAACGCCGAGCTTTCACCGCAGCGTTATGAAAACACGCTGGCGTTTATGTTTGAATCTCGCTATGCCATTGCGCCAACGGAGTTCGCTTTAAACAGTGATATTCGTCAACGAAATTATTTGGCGTGCTGGAAAGGCCTTAAAAAGTACTACGATGGTGAAAAATAAGCGCCCTGGGGTTTGTAACGTTACACGTACCGATACCTAAACAAGCAATTGTACTGATTTTTGAACACTACCGACAAGCATCAACTTTGCTTAATAGCATTTATTTTCAAACAGTTAGGGGAATTTAGCTTTCCCTAACTCAGCATCTCATTCACGGGTGAAAACAAAACGTTACAGCTTTGCTTTCCATGCCCAAAATCCTTGAACTCGACACCTATTGCTTGCTTTTTCACTGCGCCCTTACAATCAGGTAACAATTATAAAATGTGATTTACGTTGAGGATGTATCGCTATGGCTGATTTGTTTGAAAACCCTATTGGTTTAGACGGGTTTGAATTTTTAGAGTTCACTGCGCCGAAAAAGGGCATGTTGGAACCCATTTTTGAAGCTATGGGCTTTACCCTTGTTGCTCGCCACAAATCAAAAGACGTGGAATTATGGCGTCAAGGCGACATCAATTTATTAAGTAACTACGAAAAGAAATGTCATGCAGCCTATTATGCCGAAGAACACGGTCCATCAGCGTGTGGTATGGCATTCCGCGTTAAAGATTCACAGCACGCATATAAAGAAGTGCTTGCCCGCGGTGCTCAGCCTATGGATACCCATACCGGTCCAATGGAACTGAAACTTCCTGCTATTAAAGGTATTGGCGGTGCGATGCTTTACCTTATAGACCGTTATGAAGGCGAAAATACCATTTACGACATCGACTTCAATTGGATTGAAGGCGTTGATCGCCATCCTGAAGGATGTGGCTTCCATACGCTCGATCACCTCACCCATAATGTGTACCGCGGCCGCATGAATTTCTGGGCAGGGTTCTACGAAAAGCTATTCAACTTTAAAGAAATTCGCTATTTCGATATTAAAGGTGAATACACGGGTCTATTATCGAAAGCAATGACTGCACCAGACGGTAAAATTCGCATACCGCTAAATGAAGAGGCGGTTGGCGGTGGTGGCCAAATTGAAGAGTTCTTAATGAAGTACAATGGTGAAGGTATTCAGCATATCGCTTTCGCTTGTGACGACCTAGTGGCGTGTTTAGACAAGCTTAAAGCGAAAGGCATGAAGTTTATGACGCCTCCACCAAATACCTACTACGATATGCTTGAAGAACGTCTTCCTGGGCACGGCGAAAACGTAGATGAGCTACAAAAGCGCGGTATTCTATTAGACGGCACAACGGAAAATGGTGAGCCTCGCCTACTGCTTCAGATATTTTCTGAAACCGTTTTCGGCCCAGTATTCTTTGAATTTATCCAACGCAAACAAGATGAAGGTTTCGGCGAGGGTAACTTCAAGGCACTATTTGAGTCGATTGAACGCGATCAGGTAAATCGCGGCGTGCTAAACAAGTAAGTAGATAGCTAACACAATACTAGGGCAGCAAGTTTCGTCACTTGCTGCCTTTTTCATAAAGCGCGCACGCAGCGCCGCTTGGGTCAATAATGACACAAAAGCTGTCTTTTCCGTGATGACGTATATCACCCGCCTGTTTTCCACCTTTGGAAGTAACTTCTTTCAAAGCAGCATCTAGATTTTCTACGGTAAAGTAATTAATCCATCCGCTTGGGTACTGCGCGTTTACACCCTGCTTATGACAAATGCCGCCCACAGGTGTGCCGTCGGCTTTCATCATGACATAATCATTGTAGCCACCCATATCTATGGGCTCTTTCTTCCATCCCATCACCGCTTCATAAAAGCTGACAAGTTCGTCTGCGTTTTCTACCGTAATATCGCACCATGAAGAATCTGACATTGTCTCTCCCTCTGTTTTTTGTTTAGGGCTGTTGTTTTGTTAGGGCTCTATTTATGGTTGAGGCATTTTTTCTAGTCAGCGCTCTTGTTCTGGTTAGAGATCAAATACCCAGTAAGCTACATAACTGATAAGCGCAATGCCCCATTGCTTCAATAAGCAAAACCCAAGACTAAATTAACTACTAACAGTAGTACCTTACTGAATATTTGTTAACTAATAGATCATTTTAATGTACCGATGTTTTAAAGGTAAAAAGGCTTGAGTCTATTGACCTTTGCTGTACATCAAAGATCAACATGGCCAAAAGAGTTCGATCATTTGAATCTCGCGTTTTAGTAATACGCAAATTTCTGAAAAAAGCCATGGTTGTCAAGCTAAGAAATTGCAAAATTACAAAACATTTTTTATTTTAGTTGTAGACATGGCCTGTGGAAAATGCTTGTGAAATTGAGAATGTTATCCACTGAACATTGTTTGTACAGTTTATTTATCCCTTATAATACAAATAGTTACAGCAAAGCCCCAAACTACTCAACAAACTTATCCACAGATTAAGTGGATAACACGTAGCACTTAATCACAGTTAGTGGTTTAATGTGAATATCTTCGAAGTTATCTTTTTTTCGGTTTCTCATGCCCAAACAAACACTTTTAGTCAGAGAATCTTTGTTTACCATTCACAGCTTGGATCCTGAAACCAATATCCCCGCATCTGTACTTAATAGCCCTCTTTTTTTCTTAGGTAAAACAGAAGATGAACTATCTATTGTTGTGCCTGACTCGGTAGACGTACCGTCACTAGATAGTGATGAAGGTTGGCGTGCACTTGAACTGTTAGGGCCTTTGCACTTGTCCATGGTAGGGATCATGGCCCAAATCGGCCAAGTGTTAGCATCAGCAAAAGTGGCTATATTTGTGGTATCAACCTTCGACACTGACTTCTTTTTAGTAAAAGACAATAAACTAAAAGATGCCATTAGTGCGCTTAAGAAAGCTGGCTATTCGGTAAGTGAGGACGTTTAATACCGTGAATGCTAAGCAACTACAATACGCACCAGACAGTTTTACCAAGCAGTTTGTAACTTTAAGCCCATTTTCAGGGCAAGTGGTTTCACTCTCACACATTGACGATCCCTATTATAAAAGTGGCCTTATGGGGCCTGGTGCAGCAATAAGCTCAACATCAAATACTGTCTTATCGCCTTTCGCTGGAAAAGTATTAACTGTTTCCCCGCTAGATTACGCAATCGACATACAGTCTAGCGCGGGCCTTAAATGCAAGATTAAATATGGTGGCGATACTAGTCATTTGCATGGCGCACAATTCGCCTGTTCTTTGAAGCGGGGCGATGAAATAAGACTTAAACAAGTACTTTTTACCGTGAATGCTGCATGGCTAAAGCAGCGCGGTGTTAGCAATACCTGTTCAATGACGTTGCTTAATGCAAATGCGCTTATCGGCGTGGTGCCTACGCATCAAAAGTTTGTCGAAGCGGGCGAAGATACGTTGTTGACACTTTACCTCTAAGGCCTGTTGACCTAATTGTAAAACAGGCTTTCAGCCCTGAGTGATTTACTATTAAAAATCATCGCAAGTGAGTTTATCAACGTATCAACAGCTTGTATGATGGAGCACATTGAAAAACAAAAATGTACAGGCGCACTGTTTTCGGGCTATTGCGGTTTTCTATTTTATCTAGCTCTTCGAAACAGCGCCACTTAATGGCACTGTTCTAACCAGCGTCTTTCATTTACAAACAACAAAGTAGTACGGAATAAATCACCATGAGCACAATCCTTTATGGGATCCCAAACTGTGACACCATTAAAAAAGCAAAAAAATGGTTAGCAGACAACGATATCGCTTTCACATTTCACGATTACCGCAAGGACGGGATAGATAACGACTTTCTTGTACGAGCAGAGTCTGAGCTTGGCTGGGAAGCAATGCTCAACAAACGCGGCACGACCTTTCGCCAGCTAGAAGAGCAAGAGAAAGCGAATCTAGATAAAGATAAAGCACTGGCCCTGCTAGAGCTTCATCCTGCCATGGTTAAACGCCCTATCCTTGTTCATGACAACGCGTTTTATATTGGCTTCAAACCCGCGCAGTATGAGGACATATTTTGTTAAACGACTCTGTTATTGAAATTGCTAAACAATTAATAAACCGCCGTTCTGTAACGCCAGAAGACGCAGGTTGCCAAGAAGCCATGGGCGAGTTTTTAGGTGCTTTAGGGTTTAATAATGAAACCATGGTATTTGAAGACACGACGAACCTTTGGTCTCGCAGAGGTAAAGAAGGCCCGGTATTTTGTTTCGCAGGCCACACTGATGTAGTGCCTAGTGGCCCTGAGTCAGCATGGAAAACACCGCCATTTACCGCGACAGAAGTTGACGGCTATCTGCATGGGCGCGGCGCAGCTGACATGAAAGGCAGTCTTGCCGCTATGCTAGTAGCCACCCGCGAGTTTGTGAACAAATACCCTGATCACAAGGGAAGTATTGCGTACCTTATTACTAGCGACGAAGAAGGCCCTTTTATAAACGGTACCACCCGCGTTATTGATACCCTTGAAGCCCGCAACGAAAAAATTGATTGGTGTATTGTTGGCGAACCCTCTTCAACCGACGAAGTAGGCGATATTGTTAAGAATGGCCGTAGAGGTTCATTAACGGGTGATTTAGTAGTAAAAGGTATCCAAGGCCATGTCGCCTACCCTCATTTAGCTAAAAACCCTGTTCACAGTGCAATGGCGGCCCTTGACGAGCTAGCTAAATCTCATTGGGATAACGGGAACGACTTTTTTCCTCCCACCAGCTTCCAGATATCAAACATTCACGCGGGTACAGGTGCGGGCAATGTGATCCCGGGCGAGATGCACGTTTGCTTCAACTTCCGTTTTTCAACGGAAGTAACCGACCAAATTCTCATTGAGAGAGTCACGGCAATTTTGGAAGCCCACGAACTGGAGTACGAGATTAAATGGACGTTTAACGGTCAACCTTTTTTGACCGATACGGGTGCCCTGTTAGAAGCCACTCAAGGTGCAATAGCGGCGGTTAAAGGAACACCTACCGTGCTGTCTACTGCTGGCGGTACATCAGATGGTCGCTTTATCGCGCCAACAGGCGCACAAGTGATAGAGCTAGGCCCGGTGAATGCCACTATTCACAAAATTGACGAGTGCGTGAAAATGTCTGACCTTGAACAGCTTGCTGATATGTACTTCGGTATCTTAGAACGCTTGCTGGCTAAATAGCCGCTATTGATGGTTATGAATCAAGTGCCAGAAAAAGCGTGGTTGGGCCAGCACAACGACTATCTCGTTGATGCTGGCAACGGCCATAGACTGCATCGCGACGTGATATCGCCGTTTCTTGCCATGCAAGATGCTGCGCAAAAAGACGATATAGACTTACAGTTGGTCAGTAGCTTTCGAGATTTCGACAGACAAACTGCCATTTTTAACCGCAAATGGGCAGGTCAAGCACAGCTTCTTGATACCAACGGTGATGAACTGCCATTCGAGGCACTAAGCGATAATGAAAAGCTTCATGCTATTTTGACATGGTCAGCACTTCCCGGCGGCAGTCGCCACCATTGGGGCACTGACATCGATGTGTACGACAGAGCTACCGTGCATAACTGGGGGGGCAAGTTTAATCTTGTCGAAAGCGAATACCTTTCTGGCGGACCGTGCCATGCCCTTTCATGTTGGCTAGCTGACAATATGGAACAGTTTGGCTTTTATCGTCCTTTTTCTGTTAATAGGGGTGGCGTCGCAGTAGAGCCATGGCATTTAAGCTTTCGAAACACAGCGTGTGCTTTCGAAAATGCCAGGCACTTAGATGGCTTTACGAAAGCCATCGAACAAAGCGATATAGAAGGAAAAACTTGTATTTTGCCACAGCTACCTAGCTTGTATAATCGCTACGTATTGAACAAAGGGCTGTAGCCTACGGAATTTTTATGAGTACTACCTGGGTCATCATCATTATTGTTTTAGTGTTGGGCGTTGTGATTGGGAATATCACGCTGCTTAAATACAGTGCTAGATTTAAATTTCCGACACCTTCTAAACCTTATGATGATAGTGACGACGATTCAAACAAGGACAGTGAAAGCGCGAATACATCCGTTAAAGACCAAGATAAAGACAGCAACACCCCTATGAAATAACCCTATTCTGATAGCGTCAGTCGTGGCATTTTAATCGAAGCCTAAGTAAAGCTTTTATAATTCGAGGCTTTTATAATTCGAGGCTTTTATAATTCGAGGCTTTTATAATTAGAGGCTTTTATAATTAGAAGCTTTTACCCATTGTTTATGCCGAAGCGGGCACTTGAGTATTAGGGCTCTCAATTATTCATTCACAAATCACTTTTCACATTTAAACACACTCTAAGAGGTTCTAGACGTGTCTAAAAAACAATCCTTACTGGGCAATATCGGCGTACAAGTTGTCATTGCTATGATTATTGGCACCGCTGTTGGCGCCTTTATGGGTGAAAGCGCTGAAATGTTCGCACCACTAGGTGCCATTTTTATCAATTTAATTAAAATGCTGGTCATTCCACTGGTGGCAGTAGCGCTTATCTCTGGCGCTGCGGGGCTTGGCAACAGCACTAATGCAGGAAAAGTGGGGCTATCTACCCTTGCTTATTTTGCGTTAACGTCAGCACTTGCCGTAACACTGGCCCTAATTATGGGTGAAGTGTTTAAGCCAGGAATAGGTATCGACGTTTCTGCGGTAGAAGGTATGTTCTCTGGTGAATACGCCTCTAAAGGTGAGTTACCTTCATTTTGGGCTACCGTTACAGGTATGATCCCCACCAACGTATTTGCATCGTTAACCAACGCAAACATTCTTCAAATTCTGGTGTTTTGCTTGTTCTTCGGCCTCGCCCTGTCTAAACAGCCTAAAAAGAACCGTGAGCCTATTTTAAATGGCGTGAACACTATCGTTGATGCCATGGTATGGATGATAAACTGTGTGATGAAAATCGCGCCTATCGGCGTATTTGGTTTAATGGCAGAGGCCGTAGGAACATTTGGTTTTGCCGCGCTCATGGTGGTATTCAAACTCTTCTTGGTATTTACTGCGGCAATTTTAGTATTTGGTTTTGTGGTTTACCCCCTTTTGGTACAGCTATTTACAAAAACGTCGGCTAAATCATTTCTCGTGGCTATGAAAAAGCCTCAGGCGGTAGCTCTTTCGACCGCGTCATCCATGGCGACACTGCCGGTTACTATGAATACAGTAGAGAATGAGCTAGGTGTAAGAAACGCAACGGCATCTTTTGTACTGCCGTTAGGCGCCACCATCAACATGAGCGGAAATGCCATTTATTATGGCTTGGTAGCGGTGTTTTTTGCGCAGCTTTTCAATATAGATTTATCAATGGGTGCATATGTTGCCATCGTCCTAACCTCTACCCTTGGCGCGGTTGGTCAAGCGGGCGTTCCTGGGCCATCATTCTTGGTCGTTGCGGTGTTGCTTGCTGCCGGCATTCCCATTGAAGGTTTACCCCTGCTATTTGCCTTGGACAGAATTTTCGACATGATCCGCACTGCGCTAAATATTACCGGTGATGCAGCATGCGCAGTGATCGTAGATACGATTGCCATTGATGCTGATGCTGTTGAAGAGCAAGCAATAGAAAATACGGCCAAATAAAGCCTAGTCTTATAGATAGAAAAGGGCAGCAAAGCTTTTTGAAACGCTTAGGCTGCCCTTTTTTGATTGGATTGTGTCGCTTTTTGCTTACCGCTATTTTAATCGGCACTTAATTGATAAACGTTAATTCACCAAAGCATACGCCCTTCATAATCTTATAAAGGGGTTGTTTTCACCGCGGTACCGCTAATGCTCACCATAAGCATACTGCCTTTATCGCCAATCACTTGATAGTCTAAGTCGATGCCAACCACAGCATTGGCGCCCATGCTTCTCGCCTCGTGCTCAAGCTCAGTAAACGCTAACTTACGTGCGGTGGTTAACTCTTCTTCATACGACCCAGAACGACCACCCACGATGTCGCGAATAGAAGCGAAAAGATCTTTAAATACGTTTGCGCCCATCACGGCCTCGCCCACAACAATACCGTAATAAGCTTCAATTTTATGCCCTTCAAGCGTTGGGGTAGTTGAAACAATCATGCGTAACTCCTTTTAATGTGAACTGTTTATTTGTCGCTATTAAGGGCGTGCGCCCTCTAGCTGTTGTTTTCGAACCACTGCTTAACAGACTTAACAAGTGCCTGAGCATCGTTAGTGTTATACGCCACTGCTGGCTGGTTGCCCCACACAGGTTTTGGCCACGCACAATCATTTTCAAAACGTGCAACGTGATGAACATGAAGCTGCCTTACCACATTGCCTAGTGCTGCCACATTAAGTTTAAGTGGTGAAAACAAGGACTGCATGGCTTTTGATGCCAATGCAGACTCTTTGAGTAAAGTAATCTGCTCTTCTTCTGACAAATCGATAATTTCCGCAATATCATTTTTCATCGGCACTAAAATAAGCCACGGAAACTGACTATCGTTCATTAACAGTACACGACACAGCGAGAGATCACAGACAAAAAATGTATCATTGTGTAAACGGCTATCAAGTTTAAACATCTAGCTTATCCAACGTAGTAGGTACAACGGTTAATAAGGCGCGTTGCCCAATGGCCACTTTTGCATTCGGGAAAACAATGGCTTCGCCGTCCTGCTCTGCTATGTACTCTTTACCCGGTTCAGAAGCCAATACCGTGCCTTTAGGGTAGTCAGTGAAGTTTGGCGTATCGTCATCGAAATGAAGCGTAAACTGTTCTTCGTTTCGGTTTATAACTTGGTTCACGCGATAAATATCAAGGTCATCCATATCAACCGTAGGCGCGTACTCGGTTTGAGTAATTAACTGCGTTATCGCTTGTTTCGCATCTTCAAATCGACGCATATCGTTTTGCCCGAATGGACGCACCTTGCCAAGTTCAACCGTAAACGCGTGCGCGTTGTATTGATATGACGAGAAATAGCTAAAGGTGGTTGTCGAGCTTTCCGACAGTAATATGGTTTTCACACCACACGCGGCAAGAAATGCCAGCTGCCCTTTGCTGTGTATTCTGTCATGAAGATAAGGATATACCGCAAACTTTTCATTTTTAGAGGCGCGAATTGCTGTGTGTAGGTCGTAGTGATATCGGGTGCCCTCACCCGCTTCGAAGAAAGACGCCACAGCATCTTCGAGCTGTTTAGCACGAACGCGCTCTGCGTTCACTAAACCTTCGCCCTTCGAGTGTGCACCGCTAAACAAGCGGTTCATGTTCTCTTCAACGAAACGCTCTGCAATATCCATCGCGGGCAGGTTGCCAAATAAGAACAAAACATCATGTGCCAGCGTTATGTTCCCTGTAAGGATCCCCTTAACCAAATCATCACAGATTTCGATAGGTGCGGTTTCATTACCGTGAACACCACACGATAAAACAATGCGTTTATTAGGCTTAGAGGTTGGCTGAACTGAAAAACTAATAATGCCAGGTGCGGTAATATCGACGAGCGTACCATTAGCTAATGTAAATTGATGAGAGCGTTCAAATAATGCGGAATTACGGCGAGAAAGTGTTAAAAATTGGCCGCTTTCGATAAGTTCTTGCATAAGTGTGAGCTTTGTCTACGTTGTCTAATCTCGAATGCTTCCAGTGTACCCAGACAGGCCTTCAAAATCACGTTATCTCACTGTTTAATTCCCACTAGCTGTAAGCATTGAACAACGCAACTAAAGATTGCCGCACTTTCAGATACTACGCTTGAGCGCGTCTAGGCGAGTTGCCGATAATTATCTCTTGTTGGGTAAGCTGTACGAAATCATCGAATGGAATGGCGCGAGAGAATAGGTATCCCTGCCCTTGTGTCACCCCTATTTCTCTGAGTATGTGAAGCTGCTCTACGGTTTCTATGCCCTCGGCTACTACACAGCACTCTTTTGCATGCCCTATCACTTTCGCCGCTTCGATAATGGCGCGATTAACAGGGTAAGCTTCAAGTTCCATCACAAAAGACTTGTCGATTTTCAGCGCATCCAAATCCAGATCTCGAATATAAGCAAGATTTGAATACCCTTTACCAAAATCATCTACAGAAATAGATACGCCTAAGCTTCGCAGCTCATCTAACTGCTTTTTCACCATTAATGAATTAGACAATGCCACGTCCTCGGTAAGCTCCAGCTCAATTAACGAAAGCGGCATTGAATAGGTACGACTCAGCATCGTCAGGGTTGGAACTAACTGGTTGTCGTATAACTGTGTGGGAGAAATATTCACAGACAGCATTAAAGACCGCTTCATTAGGTCCAATTCCGAGAGCGCCCTAAAGGCTTGCTCAAGCGTCCAGTAGCCCAGTTCACTCATCATATTATACGACTCGGCCGCTTCGATTAGCGGACCTGGAAATAAGACGCCATCAAGAGGGTGATTCCAGCGAAGTAAGCACTCAGCCCCCACTACTTCTAGCGTTGTCAGATCGACTTTTGGTTGATAGTAAAGCTCGAGTTCATTTTGTGCTAATGCACGTTTTAAATCTGCCTTTAGCGCCAAACTTCTGCCCGTGTCGGTTTTGTCTGACTTAGTCAACGCGAAGTAATTTTCGTATTTGTTTTCTTTTGCTTGTTTTAAAGCCGTTTCCGCTCGGGAAACAAAGGAAGTGATATCAAAGTCATTCTTAATACTGCACACCACACCTACGTTAAAGTCTGCAATAAAAGCCGTACCATCGTAATGCATTGGCGTTTTGAAATGCTCGACTAAGCGTTCGAACATTTGTCGCATTACGGTTTCATTACTTTCATTGGGAAAAACGATGCCAAAAACATCACCACTGATACGGCCAATCGATACCGCAGTTCCAAATAGGAGTTGTATGCGGTTGGCTATTTCAAGTAAAAAGCGATCGCCTACATGAATGCCCAGACTGGTTGTCACATCAGAAAAACGCACTACATCGACCAGCATCAATGAAATAGAAGCACTGCGAGACGCTTGCTTCGAAATGCTATCGATAAACGCATAGCGATTGGGAATGGTTGCCAGTGATGTGTGTTGGCTCATGATGTTTTCCTTGAGCTTTACGCTTCGAGGTACTAAAAACAACTAGTTATATAAAACCATGGCGCTACGAAAGGCGCAACGACAGTAACGTATTATTTTGTATACCGTCTTATACTTTTGTACAACATTAGCCTAATATTGGACAAAAAACATGGCTGTAGTACTTATTTCTGGTGACGTTAAGAACAAACTGTGCCGTATTTTGAACCCAATACGAAACAATGAAGAAGTATTTAGAGGGTAATAAAAAACCCGGCGAGTGTACCACTGCCGGGCTATTTCTTTACGGTTCTGCGATTAGCTTTCAATCTTACACGGTGAAAGTTTCCAAACGCGTTCTACGTAGTCACGAATTGAACGATCTGAGGTAAATTTACCCATCTTCGCTGTATTGATGATGGCCATTTCTGCCCAACGCTCTTTGTCGCGGTATGCAGCATCAACTGCAATTTGTGCATCAGAATAAGCACGGAAATCTGCAAGCACCATGTACGGGTCACCGTTATCAAGTAAGCTTTGCTTAATTGACACCAATGCACCTGGTTTACCTGGCGTAAAGTAATCCGTTTCTAACCAATCCAGCACAGCTTTAATTTCTGGATCTTTATAGTAGTAGTCATGTGGGTTATAGCCATTCGCTTTAAGCTCGTTCACTTCTTCTACTGTAAGTCCGAAGATAAAGATGTTGTCATCGCCCACTTCTTCAGCAATTTCAACGTTTGCACCATCAAGTGTACCAATAGTTACCGCACCGTTCAGTGCAAGCTTCATATTACCGGTACCTGATGCCTCTTTACCTGCCGTACTGATTTGCTCAGATACGTCTGCCGCTGGAATCATTTTTTCAGCGAGTGATACACGGTAGTTTGGTAAGAATGCTACTTTAATCTTGTTGTTTACGCGCGGATCGTTGTTGATCTTATCCGCTACCTTGTTAATAGCGAAGATAATATCTTTCGCAAGCTTGTAGCCCGGTGCGGCTTTAGCACCAAACACAAATACACGCGGGTGCATATCGTAATCAGGGTTTTCTAGAATACGACGGTATAACGCCATAATATTCAGAAGCGCTAAGTGTTGACGCTTATACTCGTGCAAACGCTTAATCTGCACATCGAAAATGGCGTTAACGTCTACTTCTATATCAAGTGACTTGCGAATTTCCTCTGCTAGCAACTCTTTGTTCTCAAGCTTCACTTTCATGAATTGCTTCTGGAACGTTTTATTGCTCGCAAATTTAGCTAACCCTTGCAGTTTGTCTAAGTCGCGCGGCCAGTCTTCACCAATCTTTTTATCGATTAGCTTAGACAGCGCTGGGTTACAAGCTTTCAACCAGCGGCGTGGTGTAATACCGTTGGTTACGTTAGTTAGCTTACCTGGATACAGTTCATCGAACTCTGGGAACAGAGACGACTTAACAAGACGAGAGTGCATTTCTGCCACACCGTTAACGGCAAATGAACCGATTACCGACAGGTGGCCCATACGAACCATCTTCTCGTTACCTTCTTCAATGATTGAAAGCTTAGCTTTCATGGCATTGTCGCCAGGCCACTTCTTATCAACCTCTGCCATAAAGCGGTGGTTAATTTCATAAATGATTTCTAGATGACGAGGAAGGATCTTCTCAATCATGCGCGCTGGCCACTTTTCAAGTGCCTCTGGTAGCAAGGTGTGGTTGGTATATGCAAATACTTTTGTACAAATGCCCCACGCTTCATCCCAGCCAAGCTCTGCGCGGTCAACAAGAATGCGCATTAGCTCTGGTATAGAAATAGCTGGGTGCGTGTCGTTTAGCTGAATAACAACCTGATCGGCGAAACGGCTCCAATCGTCACCATGAGCACGCTTGTAACGACGGATAATGTCTTTAAGCGAGCACGAGCAGAAGAAGTACTGCTGAATAAGACGCAGCTCTTTACCCGCTTCGGTCTCATCGTTTGGATAAAGTACTTTTGAAATCGTTTCAGCTGATACATTTTCACGCTGTGCATCAACATAACCACCCGCATTGAATACGTCCCAATTGAAGTAGTCAGACGCTTCTGACTGCCACAACCGCAGTACGTTTACGGTTTTACCTTCGTAGCCTACAACCGGAATGTCCCACGGCACACCTTTAACAATTGAGCCAGGGTGCCATTCTTTTAGCACTCGTCCGTTGTCGCCATATTTAGTCTCTACATAGCCGTAAAGCGATACTTCTTGAATAGATTCTGGACGGCAAATTTCCCATGGATTACCGTAGTCACGCCAGCTATCTGGACGCTCGATTTGCGCACCGCTTTTAATTTCTTGGCGGAACAAACCGTGCTCGTAATGAATACCATAACCTATTGCAGGTAATTCCATGGTTGCTAGTGAGTCGATGAAGCAAGCCGCTAGTCGGCCAAGACCGCCATTACCTAGCGCCATATCAGGCTCTTCTTCAAGAATGTCTGAAATTTCAACACCTAGCTCTTTCAACGCGCCACTAGCTACATCGAATAGGCCAAAGTTTTGCAGGTTGTTTGAAAGCAAACGGCCCATTAGGAATTCAGCAGAGAAATAATGAACGGCGCGCGTGTCGTTCAGGTAATGACTTTTCTGGGTTTTGCGCAACCCTTCAAGTACTTGTTCTTGAATTGCAGCGCACGTTGCTTTCCACCAAGCGTGATTGTTTGCTTTGTTTTCGTCGGTGCCTAGCGTGCAGTGTAAGTGTTTAATAACCGCTGCTTTGAATGCAGCCTTATCGATCACTGGAGAGGGTTGCGTCTTGGTCGCTTTTGCGTTCATTTTGCGTCTCACTCTTAAGTAGAAGCGGTGTTTACACACCGAAAACGTAATTTAATTACAGAATAACTTCAGAATATGACAGCAATATAGCAGCGCTTAAACGATTATGTTGTAACAATTTTGTTAAAATAACAAAAAATCGCATGAATTCGTATGCATTCATGCGATTTTTAACATTGAATTTACAAAAAGGGATTTAAAGTGATTTATTTTTGTACTTATTTGATTATTTTTCCGACTAAGGCTTCGGCTTCAGCAATTAGATCCTGTAAGTGGCTTTCACCGTTAAAGCTTTCCGCATAGATTTTATAAATTTGTTCGGTGCCAGAAGGACGCGCTGCGAACCAGCCATTTTCTGTCGATACTTTAACGCCACCAATTGCCGCGTTATTACCTGGCGCATGGGTTTGAACGGCAGTGATAGGCTCGCCCGCCAACGTATCGCTAGTGACGACAGATGCATCCATCGCCGAAAGCTTTTGCTTTTGTTCAAGGGTTGCTGCCACGTCAACACGGCTGTAAACCGGCGCTGCAAATTTTTCCGTTAGCGCTTTGTAGTGCTCGCCAGGATCTTTGCCTGTGATGGCTAGGATTTCAGCTGCCAGCAAACAAAGAATAAAGCCGTCTTTGTCTGTCGCCCACGTGCTTCCATTGCGTTCAAGAAAAATCCCACCAGCACTTTCTTCACCCGCAAAACCAATAGTGCTGTTTGATAAACCATCAACAAACCATTTAAAGCCTACCGGCATTTCAGCTAAAGGCTTACCTAAGCTGTTAGCTACGCGATCAATCATACTGCTAGACACCAGTGTTTTACCGATATTTAAATCGCTAGGCCATTGTGGGCGGTGAGTATAAAGGTAGTTAATAGCCACGGCCAAATAATGGTTTGGGTTCATTAGGCCCGCACTTTTGCACACAATACCGTGACGATCGAAATCAGGATCATTGCCCCAAGCTAAGTCAAAGTTATCTTTCAGCTCGATAAGCCCTGCCATCGCATAGGCAGACGAACAATCCATACGAAGCTTACCGTCTTTGTCACGGCGCATAAAACCAAACTGTGGGTCAACCGCGTCGTTAACAACGGTAATGTCCAAGCCATATTTATCTGCAATTCGCGACCAATAACCTATGCCTGCACCACCTAATGGGTCAGTACCTAACTTCAAGTTAGCTTTTGCAATCGCTTCCATGTCGATAACGCTTGCAAGGTCTTCAATGTAAGGTTCCATGAAGTCTTCTTCACGAACCAATTTGCGCGCGGTAGCTTGACGAATATCAATGCGCTTAACGTTTTTATTGCCATCGGCAATTAATTCATTAGCGCGTTCTTGAATTTGTTTGGTTACATCACTATCGGCAGGCCCACCGTGAGGCGGGTTATACTTAAATCCACCGTCTGAAGGAGGGTTATGAGAAGGCGTAATGACGATACCATCTGCCTTGTCGGTGTTACCTGCGCGATTGTAGCGAATAATAGTACGTGAAATAACAGGTGTCGGCGTATAGCCCATGCTTTCATTGTCTGCGCGCTGCACGACAACATTGACACCGTTTGCACACAAAACTTCGATAGCGGTAATCATGGCAGGCTCAGATAACGCGTGGGTATCTTTACCAACGAACAGCGGACCGTCGATACCTTCTTGTTTACGATACTCTACCAATGCTTGGCAAATTGCACTGATGTGGGTGTCGGTAAACGTAGCGTTGGAAGCTGTACCTCTGTGACCTGACGTGCCAAAAGAGACCGCTTGACCCGGGTCATTCATATCCGGTTTATAGCTGTAATACTGGCTCACTAACTGCGCTACGTTAATGAGTTGCTCTTTTGCTGCATGCTGTCCAGCCTGCGGATGTAATGCCATGAAAAAAATCCTTATTTAGAAGTTTCGTTGTTCTATACCTTGGCTTGCTATTTACCTTCTGAAGAGAAACGCGCAATCACGGTTTCAATAACATCGGGTTGATAGCCTAAGTTACGCAAAACTTGTTCCAGCATATTCGTTTTCTTGGCAGTATTGTTATTAGTTACCACCCAGAACGGGCTATCAGGGATAGCTTTAGGATTAGTACTGCTGCCGTTTTCCAACAATGCCGCCTTACTTGTCGCAAAGTACGTACGGTTTTTACCTTTTATACTTTCAACACGAGTAAAGTTTTCTGCATTAAGCTTGTGCGCTGCACTTAAAACAAACAGGAATTGATCAACGCGCTTGGTAAATGTGCCTAATGCATCTTTTGACACCGCTTCAAGAATGTCTCTTTTCGAGTGAGATTCTGTTGCTGGCGTTATTGAAGAAACTTCCGAAACCTTTTTAGCTGCCCTTGAGCTCGCAGGCGCTTTTGCTGCCGTTGCTTTAGCTGGAGCTTTCTTCGCTGCAGCCTTTGGCGCTGCTTTAACTGCTGAACTGGATGTCGCTTTGGTGGGTGCTTTGGCTGGTGTTTTAGTCGCCACTTGAGTTTCAACTTCGGGTGTTGACTCACTTGCGTTATCTGCGGTTTCTACAACGCCTGTACTTTTTGGTTCGCTTGTTTTTACAGATGTAGATGAAGCCCCACCATGCTGGACACCGTGGGACACGGCACCGTCTTCAGGCAAAAGTAAACGTCTTAAAATTTGTGATGCACTCTCACCAATATGCTTCGTTTGGCTGGCGATGAAGGCATATAAATCGTCATCTATTTCAATGCTTTTCATAACTACTTCCTTTTTAAGAGGCACCATTATAGACAACACAGATAAACTACGCAGCACTTAATAACAGATGTTTTGCGGGAATCTATGCTAATAAGGCAAGAAAGTGACGTTTTACTGCTTCCCATCCCGTCGTATCTGCTGTCGATAAAGTCCATGTAAGCCGTTTTTACTTTTTTTAAAATAGACGTCGCCTTAACAACATTAAGAACATAGGAGAAACAACGCAACGAACCATCAAGTCGCTGATATACCTGCGTATAAAATTTAACAGGTAATTCAATAGAAAGCCTTTCACTATCGTTGCTATTATTAAGAAGTAGTGACCTTCGAAACACCACATTGTCGGCACTCGTTACCGTTCGCTAAACATGTAAGCTAGAACATGAACTCAGACATGAACTTAAACATCATTGCGCAACATCCTTAGAAAAGCCTTAATCGCTTTCTCACTGTTTAATACGTAGTGTGACAGAGTAACTTTAAACTTAAGTGACAATCATATGCGCCAAGATATCATTAACGTACAGCGGGCTCTTAGTCAGAAAATTATTGGTAAAGATCACCAATTAAAACTCGCAATAACTTGTTTACTTGCCAATGGCCACTTATTAATTGAAGACTTACCGGGAATGGGTAAAACCACCCTTTCTCATGCGCTTTCCCAAGTTTTTGGCCTACAATATTCTCGCATTCAATTTACTTCTGACTTACTCCCATCAGATATGTTGGGCGTAAACATTTTTCATAGTAATGAACAAGACGAGGCAAAGCGCTTTTCGTTTAGACACGGCCCTATTTTTAGCCAAGTGGTGTTAGCGGACGAGCTAAACAGAGCCAGCCCCAAAACACAAAGCGCCCTGTTAGAAGCGATGGAAGAGCGACAAGTAAGTATAGATGGTGTAACCCACGCGCTACCCTCTCCATTTTTTGTTATTGCTACACAAAACCCAAGCTATCAATCGGGCACTTATCCCTTGCCAGAGTCCCAACTCGACCGTTTCTTTATGCGTATCTCTTTGGGCTATCCAGCGTGGGAAGCAGAAAAAGCCATGCTATTGCAACAGGATGCATCAGCACCGCTTGCACAAATACTAAATGAGGAGAATTTGCGCGAGATGCAACGAGAGGTAGCCACTATTCATACCAGCGATGCCATTATTCATTACATTCTAAGATTGGTGAGTGAAAGTCGAGAAAGTAATGATTACCCTAACCCCCTATCGCCACGAGCGAGTAGAGCGATACTACAAGGTGCCAAAGCTTGGGCGTTTGTTTCCGGAAAATCATATGTTACTCCCGAAGATGTACAGGCCGTCTTCGTGGCCATTACCGCTCATAGGCTAACATTGTCTTCACATCAGTTGGCACAAGGGCAGCAAACCCATGCTTTTGACGGTGAAAAACTGAGCCAGAAATTACTCGATAGTATTGACCCACTGGCAGCCTAGCATTCATGAATTTTCGGAGCGCTAAAGGTGCGTAGAATGCCAGCTTCACTTTCGAATTACCTACAACGTAGGCTATTAAAGTGGTTAGACAGGCGAGTTCCGGCTTCTCACGAACATCACCTCAACTTAAACAGTATTTTTATATTGCCGAGCGGATTCGGTTGGTCTTTTATTATTCTATCGCTGTGTTTGTTTTTACTTGGCACTAACTACCAAAACAACTTGATGTTGCTGCTTAGCTATTTGTGCTTAAGCATTATGCTATTAACGCTGTTTTACACTCATCAAAACTTTGCGCGTTTAGCGCTTAAAGCGACGCCCCCCAGTCCATTTCACTGTAACTTACAGGGTGAATTGCAGCTTCAGGTTATCCCTCACGCGGCAGCGCCAACGAAAACGTGCAATGGTGTATTAGCAATAAAGTGGCTAAATACAGCGCGCCCCATGGAAACCGCTGTTCATGCAAGCAATCAAGACACCTCAGTGGATCAGCAGACGTACAGCTTTTCTTTAAACGACAATGAAGTTACGGATACAAGACAAACGCAAACCCTCAGCGTGCCTCTTCCAATACCAGTACGGGGGCGATTTGCACTGGGCAGACTAACCATTGCATGCGATTTTCCGTTGGGATTATACAAATGCTGGACCCACCTCGATTTTGACCAACAGGTTACTGTCTATGCAAAACCTCAAGAAGGTCCGGTCACTGTTAATAAGGTAGCGAGTTCTAATGAGTCGGATAGCGTCAGTCAGGTTAACGACCTTACAAGTAACGAGGACTTCTACGCATTAAACGATTACGAAGTTGGACAGCCGCTTAATCGCGTATCGTGGAAGCATGTGGCGAAAAACGGAAATTGGGTTTCGAAATCCTTTACCTCCTTGCAAAGCGACAGTTTTGTACTTTCAGTTCCCTCAAACATCGATGTGGAAACTGCCGTGTCGGCACTTACCTATGCAACATTGTCTTGGACAGGCGCAGACCGGGTATTTGGAATACAGTACAAAGGGCTTAACATTGCCCCTGCTCGCGGGGTAAAACATAGGCACGAATGTCTTAGTGCACTTGCTTGTTTGAATTCGCATTCATCACAAGCTTCTTCAACCTCAAATAAAACGGTCTCAATATCTTCCATAAAGAGTGAAAGAGCGAGGTCAACGAAATGAACTCCGCTATCTTAAGCCGTTTATCACAATTAACCGTTGTTAAAAGCGTGTTTAGCCAACCAACGTCCGTGGCTGTGCTTATGCTCTGCATAGCATTCTCTTTTATTCTTTTCACTCTCACCGCGCCGCTTATGACATGGGTAATCATGCTAGGCGGATGCGCAGTGATAGTAAGGACGGCAGGCCTTAGTGCGTTGAATAGTTTGCCAACATCACGCACGGTTAATCTACTGGCGATATTGGCAGTGTTCGCATTATCGTGGTTTGGCTTCTCAGTAGGATTGCTTGATAGCATGATCAACCTATTGACCGTCGCGTGCGCGCTCAAAATCATGCTGGTTGAGAAAAAACGAGATTTTCACTTAATTGTATGTACCTGTTTGTTCTTGATCGGCTGCGGATTTATCTCGTCTCTAAGCGTATTTGCGTGGATTGGCTATACAGGAATACTGGCCCTGCTGCTATTCGCGACTGCCATTTATCACGGTGCAGGAATACCCAAATCAAAAAGCATTAAATTCGTGACCGTGCTTATTGTCCAAGCTTTCCCTATCGCGCTGCTACTGTTTTTACTGCTTCCCCAACTCCCTCCGCTTTGGCAGATGCCCACGTCAAAGTCGACTGAAACCGGGCTTTCTGACACGGTGACGCCTGGTGATATTGCGTCACTTGCAAGTTCATCTGAATTGGCTTTCAGCGCCACATTTGAAAACGCAGAAGCAGTCCCTGTTGCACCGTCCAGGTATTGGCGCGCTATGACCTTAGAACATTTTGACGGGAAAACCTGGTCTATTAGCAACAAACGCAAACAGGCAGAGCAGCAGTTAGCTTACATGGGCAAGCCAACACCCTTGTCAGCTCTGGCCGAGGAAAATACGCCTCAAGTGATAAGTTATGAATTGATCGTGGAACCCACACAGCAAACGTGGCTGTTTGCGTTAGCGCCTTCGACCCCCAACAACCGCGAGAACAGTATTTTCGTAAGAAGTCTTTTTGATTTTACGTTAAGGGCGAATAGCCCAATATCCAGTAAGAAGGCGTTTTATCTGCGCTACTATCCAACTGCTCAAATCACTAGCGGAATAGGAAATTTTGAATCTCAACTAAACCTACAGGTTTCCATGAGTGGCAACCCACAAGCCAGGGCATGGGGACAGAGACTTGCCAAACAATACTCAAGCGCACAGCAAATAGTTAGCGCAATAATGCGTGAATTTAATCAAGGGGGCTTCCGCTACACCCTATCGCCGAACGCCATGCCTACCGACCCCATCGACCGTTTTTTATTTGAAGAACGCTCAGGTTTTTGTGCCCATTACGCAGGCGCCATGGTGTATGTGCTTCGCGCCGCAGGGGTACCGGCAAGAATGGTGACAGGCTACCAGGGCGGAAGCGCACTTAATGACAATGTGCTGCAAATAAGGCAGTACGATGCACATGCGTGGGTGGAAGCATTTATTGATGGTGTATGGATTCGACACGACCCAACGAGTATGGTGGCACCGTCACGCTTAACCTTCGGGCTTGAACGTGCGTTGGAAGAGCTTGGGGAGTCTCGTGAAGCGAGTATTTTGGGCGACCTTAGCAACGCTGCCATTTTTGCAACGTTACAAAGCTGGTTTCAACAGCTCGATTACTCATGGAGTAAATGGGTACTGGGCTTTGACAATACTGCGCAAACCAACATGCTTGAAGAATTACTAGGCTCGCTAACGCCGCAAAAAATGCAAGTTGTATTTCTTTCCGCCATTGGCCTAATTGGGCTTATTTTAGCACTTTATTTTTTACCCAAAACGCATCGCAACACACGGTCGCCCTCACACAGAGTTTTACTAAACGCAATAAAATGCGTTGAAGCTAAAACAGGAAAAGAAAGAGGGAATAAAACCTTGTCCGCCTTTATGAGTGAAGTTAATCCTTTGATAAACGAAGATGCTACCAAGGCACTAAGACTACTGTGTGAACTATTTGAGCATGAAAAATACGCACACCGAACACAAGAGGCAAAAGTTTATCCAACCATGAAGCGTCAGCTAAAAATGTTAAAACAGGCATTAAAGTAGGAAATAGTAAAACCGATTGCACCTTAAACACTCACACTCCCCCCTTTTTAGTGCAGACTAATTAATAGTGCCTTGGCGCAAGCGACTATCAACACAGCCACGAATTTACACAAGCCATTGTTTTAAATAGCAATAAATAACACGTTTAGGTACATTTTGGTTATTGGCACTTTTTTAGCTTTGTACAAATGGATAACAAAAGTACGAAGGCGCTTATACAAGTATTAGTTGCCAACGGGCTTTAGAGTACAAAGGCGTACACATAACCGACGGTTTATTTGTTAGCTACCACAATGCATGAGTTTCGGACAAAGGCGTCCCCAGTTCTTTCTTACGAGAGCGCTGCGGACGCCTTTTTTTGATCTTCTGGAACGCATTGAAACAGTAAACGCCAACACACAGATGACAACTTATTAATAACGACAACGTGAGGTGAAACCATGGCTTATCTTCTCCCCGCTGAGTTTGCAACCAAGATGGTAGATGCAGGCGAAGCCAAAATTTATATGTCTACACGAGATACTCTTATTCGCGCTTATATGGCAGGTGCAATATTGGCCCTTGCCGCTGTTTTTGCCGTTACCATTGCCGTTCAAACCGGCGTGTTTCTTCTTGGCGCAGTGTTATTCCCAGTGGGCTTTTGTATGCTCTACCTTATGGGGTTTGACCTATTAACCGGCGTGTTTGTACTTACCCCACTCGCTTGGCTTGCACAGCGACCTGGCGTCACGCCAAAACAAATTCTACGGAATTGGGGATTAGTATTCTTAGGTAACTTTGGTGGCGCATTAACCGTGGCCTTTATGATGTCGTTTATTTTTACCATGGGGTATAACGTGGATGGCGGTGCCATCGCGACTAAGGTAGCCAGCATTGGCGAAGCTCGTACATTGGGCTACGCAGAACACGGCGTTGCAGGCTGGTTCACCATTTTTATTCGCGGCATGTTGTGTAACTGGATGGTGTCGCTAGGCGTAGTGGGTGCAATGATTTCAACTCACGTTAGCGGAAAAGTACTAGCCATGTGGATGCCAATCATGCTGTTCTTCTTTATGGGTTTTGAGCACTCAGTAGTAAACATGTTCCTTTTCCCATTTGGCCTTATTATGGGCGGCGACTTCTCGGTTATGGACTACTTCATTTGGAACGAGATCCCAACTGCACTTGGAAATCTTGTTGGTGGCCTCGCCTTTACTGGACTAACCCTGTACACCACCCACGTTAAGACGCTACCCAAACGTACTATCCCTGTTGATAAAGCCGCTGCATCGCAAACACTGCCTATTTAATTAAGGCGCTTATCTTAAAGCCATCATGCCTTGTCCCTACAAGACACGTCATGATGGCGTTATCCGTTTCCTTGGAAATAACTAATTGGGCTCATAATTAAATATGCAGGTAAGAAGCAATTAAACATGAATGAGCGAGCCGCGTTAAACGCCCCAATTAACCCACCAGCTAACACGCTCAGTGTAAGTGCATTTTCTACAGCCGGCGTTAAAGCGATAAACCAAGATGCATACGCTTTCCATGTCTCTGATAACCCAAATCAAAGCAGCGTTTTTGTTATCGCTGACGGTGTAAGTAGCAGTACGGTTAGCCAGGTTGCTAGCGACTTTGCTACCAGTCAGTTTATTAAACTGTTTAAAATAGCGCCGGAACAATGGTCGGTTAAGACGCGCGCTGAAACCATTATTAAAGAGATAAACGCGTTGCTTTACACACGTACGCAAAGAAGTCCCTTTTGCTATACACCAGAAAAAGGTTATGTGTGCACGTTAACAGTGGCAGTGGTAACAGGCAATCACATGGATGTATTTCATGTGGGGGATTGTCAAATTCAGGCTATTTCTAAGAACGCACAGTCGCCTGTCTTACTCACAAAACCTCATCGTCAAGTATCGGAAAGTGAGCCTTCGCAGAGTTATCTTACTAAAGCATTAGGCGTTCAAGCACATATAGATATCGACCACACAACACTCACCCTCAACTCATCGAGCACGTTTTCGATAAGTAGCGACGGCGTTTATGAGTTTGTTTCGCTACCCACCATTCTTATGAAAATCAGTGAGGCCGATACGCTTTCTGAAAACCAAGCTGCGTTGGTAGTACATGAGGCATTTACTAGAGGAAGCGATGACAACCTCACCTTACTTCTCGTAAAGGTTCTTGTAGCTAGCCATGATGGCCTAGACGATCACAGACACCCACTGTATACAGGCGTTTCAACTTCACCTCATTCATCTGTACTTAACAGGCCGTTGGGCAACCAACTGATAACCAATTCTGAGGTTTCTGATGCTGCGATTCATTACTCAAATCAGCAGTCTGATGAACATGTATGCGAAGAGCCTGCTGCCGCAAACTTTAAGACGGGTGATGATGTTGATGGACTGAAGCTAGAACGACAGCTTTATACGTCGGCCCGAAGCCATGTTTTTATTGCCACCAATTCGTCTTGTGAAGCTACGCACAGAAACAGCCCTGTGGTTGTAAAAACGCCGGCTACCGACTTTACCCTATCACCAGAAATGGTAAATGGGTTCCTAATAGAGAGCTGGTTTTCGAGACGGATTAATTCGGCACACGTTATTAAAAGCCCAACGTTTACTGATTTGGGTCTACCGTACTCTCCTTCTGCTTTTTACAGCGTAAGTGAATATGTACAAGGTCAAACGCTAGCTCAATGGGCTGTTGATAATCCTACGCCGCCATTAGAGCAAGTTAGAAATATAATCGAGCAGGTTGGTAAAGGTTTACAGGCAATGCACCGTCAGGGCATTGTTCATAGGGATATACGCCCTGACAATATTATTATTAGCGAACAAGGGCACTGTACTATTATAGATTTGGGTTCAGCAGCCTTAGCCGATGCACCAAGCCTCTATAGTGACACACCTATTCCTGGCGCTGCACTTTTTTCCGCACCTGAATACTTTTTAGGAAATGTAGGCACAGAGCGCTCTGATCTGTTTTCCTTAGCCGTACTCACCTACTATCTCTTGTGCGGGCGTTACCCCTATGGCACAAAGCTCGCTCACTGTCGCACGTTGGCCGAGCAGAAAAAGTTAAAATACCAAACCGCATTGGCTCCTAATCGGCCAATACCTAATTGGGTTGATAGCGCTCTTAAACGTGCTTTGCATGTGAACCCTGACAAGCGATTTTCTTCACTATCTGAGTTTCTTTTTTCGCTTCGCTACCCAAATCCATCACAACATACGGCATACGAGCCGTTAGTAAAACGACACCCTCTTTTTGTGTACAAGGTGCTAATACTGGTACTTATTTTTAGCAATCTAGTTACGCTCATTTTGTTTAACTAACCCTTTAAGGAAATGTAAATGATTACATCGAGAACCCAAGTTACCGACATGATCCAGTCAGCCAAAATTTTAAAAGGCATAAAGTGGAGCCAGATTGCCGAAGTTGTTGGTCAATCAAAAGAATGGAGTACAGCAGCTTGCTTAGGACAAATGGCCATGACAAAACAGCAAGCTGAAGCCGTGGGTGAGTTACTTGAGCTTACCGACGAAGCGATTGCCTGGCTTCAAATCGTGCCTTACAAAGGCTCGTTACCCACAGAAGTCCCTACCGACCCACTTATTTACCGCTGGTATGAATTGGTGAGTGTGTATGGCACTACATTAAAGGAATTAATTCATGAAGAGTTTGGCGACGGCATCATGAGTGCCATTGATTTTTCTATGGATTTACAGCGCGAAAACGATCCTAAAGGTGACCGTGTCAGCGTAGTTATGTCAGGTAAGTTTCTGCCATATAAGATGTACTAAACGTATTTCAGGATGGGACACTCGACATAAAAAAAGCCGGTCATGCGACCGGCTTTTTAGTATTTCTTGAAGCGTAAGCTAACCCAAGGTCAGCTTACGTTCGCAAAGGCTAATTACTTAGCAGCTTTACGCGCTTTCGCTTCTTCAATTACTTTGTCAGCTACGTTCTGAGGACATGCTGAGTAGTGGCTGAATTCCATAGAGAACTGACCACGACCAGATGTAATAGTACGTAGGTGACCGATGTAACCAAACATCTCAGATAGAGGTACGTCAGCCTTGATGCGAACGCCAGTAGCGCCAGCTTCTTGGTCTTTGATCATACCACGACGACGGTTAAGGTCACCGATTACGTCACCAACGTTGTCTTCTGGGCTGAACACGTCAACTTTCATCACAGGCTCAAGAATTTGAGGACCTGCTTTTGGCATTGACTGACGGAATGCACCTTTAGCTGCAATTTCGAACGCGATTGCTGATGAGTCAACTGCGTGGAAACCACCGTCGAATAGCTCAACTTCAACGTCTAGTACTGGGTAGCCCGCTAGAGGACCTACTTCCATCATACCTGCAAAACCTTTTTCGATTGCAGGGAAGAATTCTTTAGGAACGTTACCGCCCACAACAGTAGATGTGAACTTGAAGCCAGAGTTAGTTTCGCCCGGACGGATGCGGTAATCAATCTTACCGAACTGACCAGAACCACCAGACTGCTTCTTGTGCGTGTAGCTGTCTTCAACTGCTTGTGTGATAGTTTCACGGTAAGCAACTTGAGGTTGACCAACTTCTAGCTCAACGCCGTAAGTACGCTTCAAGATGTCTACTTTGATATCTAGGTGAAGCTCACCCATACCTTTAAGGATGGTTTCGCCAGAATCTTCGTCAGTTTCAACTTGGAAAGATGGGTCTTCTGCTACTAGTTTACCGATAGCGATAGACATCTTTTCGTTAGCGCCTTTGTCTTTTGGCTTAACAGCAATCGAGATTACTGGCTCAGGGAAGATCATTGGCTCTAGTGTACATGGGTGCTTAGGATCACATAGTGTGTGACCAGTTTGTACGTTCTTCATACCAACAACAGCTAGGATGTCACCTGCTTGTGCTGAAGTAAGTTCAGTACGTTCATCAGCGTGCATCTCAACCATACGGCCGATACGCTCAGTTTTACCCGTTGCGCTGTTAAGAATAGTGTCGCCTTTGTTTAGCTTACCAGAGTAGATACGGATAAACGTAAGGGCACCGAAACGGTCGTCCATGATTTTGAACGCAAGTGCACGGAACGGCTCGTCAACAGATACTGTTGCAACTTCACCAGTAGGCTCACCCGTTTCTTCGTCAGTTAGATCTTGTGGATCAACTTCTGTTGGAGACGGAAGGAAGTCTACAACCGCGTCAAGAACTAGCTGAATACCTTTGTTCTTAAATGCAGAACCACAGTATGTTGGGAAGAACGCTAGGTCACGAGTACCTTTACGGATACAACGCTTGATGTCTTCTAGAGACGGCTCTTCACCATCCATGTAAGCCATCATTAGGTCGTCATCTTGCTCAACAGCAGTTTCGATTAGTTGCTCACGGTACTCGTTAGCCTTATCAACCATATCTGCTGGGATATCTACAACTTCGTAGTTTTCAGGAAGACCTGAATCGTCCCAGATGTACGCTTTCATGTCTAGAAGGTTAACAACACCTTTAAACTCGTCTTCGATACCGATTGGAAGCGTCATTACTAGTGGGTTAGCAGCAAGTACTTTCTTAACTTGGCCAACTACACGGTAAAAGTCTGCACCCATACGGTCTAGTTTGTTTACGAAGATTACACGCGCAACTTCTGATTCGTTAGCATAACGCCAGTTAGTTTCTGACTGAGGCTCAACACCGCCAGAACCACAGAATACACCGATACCGCCGTCTAGTACTTTAAGTGAACGATATACTTCAACTGTAAAGTCAACGTGTCCCGGAGTATCGATGATGTTCATGCGATGATCTTTCCAGAAACAGGTTGTTGCCGCTGACTGGATGGTAATACCACGCTCAGCTTCCTGCTCCATGAAGTCAGTTGTTGATTCACCATCGTGAACCTCACCAGTTTTATGGATTTTACCAGTAAGCTTCAAGATACGTTCTGTTGTGGTAGTTTTACCCGCGTCTACGTGGGCGAAAATACCAATGTTTCTGTAATGAGATAAGTCTGACATTAGTTCACTTTCATTGGTTCAGAGTAAAAAAACGGCCGGATTATAAAGGATTTCTATACCAGATTTACACCTTTTTTAGCATAAACCTTAAATTCGTTTGCTAAAATCCGCGCCACCATCAATTCTTTTCTTTAAGTATCAATAACTTATTAATTAATGACACTTTTTTGAAAAATAACAAAATCACACCTCATCTTTTGAAGTGCGAACAATTGTTACTGTAACTTCATCTCTGTCGTGGTAGAGATGCCTCACCTTCACCGCAAATGCATCTTCCAAGGCATTTAATCGGCCTCTTAGCAACGTCATGGCTTCAACTACAGTTTCATAACGTTGTTTCATAGGTAACTTTAAATTGAATATTGCGTGCGTTGCCCAGTGCTTAACTAACCAATCACCCATCAATTTAGCTACCCTATCGGGTTGCTCTATCATATCACATACCAGCAAATCTACACGACCAAATTGTGGTCGATAGGTAAACCCGTCTGCCGCGTGATGTTCAACCAAGCCCGTGTTCATTAAACTATCGGCTACAAGTCCATTGTCGATAGCTTCAACATACATTCCGCGTTTCACCAGCTGATATGTCCAACCACCCGGGCATGCACCTAGGTCCACGGCACGTCCACCGCTTCGAAGTACCTTAGCCTGCTGTTTGTCGCTCAGCATATTCACTAAAGCATCTTCAAGTTTAAGCGTCGAGCGGCTCGGCGCATCACTTGGGAACTTTAACCGGCAAATACCCAAGTGATCGCCACTAGCATGACTGGGTAATGTATAGCCAATATAGCAAATCTCAAATGACTCAAAGAAAATATGTAGCTTTGGTTTACCTAAATTTTCCTTTGCGGTGAGCCATCCCGCTTTTCTTAGGGCTTGGCGAAGAGGAACAGTAAACTTTCGGCAGAACTTTGCGAGGGTTTTACCTTCTTCTGTATCTGGGTATTCGACGTCTATGGCGCCAAAAATTTGAAATGGTTTTTCTACCTCTTTCAAAGCCTCGAGCACTTGCCCTACCCTGTCCTCTTTCTCTATATCGTTTAGCGTGGCAAAAACAGCCACCAGTTGACGAGGGAAGATACTGTCGTGAACAGCAAACTGGGTAATGGTTTGCTCAAGCTGCGTGGCATCATATAAATGATAAAGTACAAAGCCACTGTTCTTCTTAGATACTGGGTAGCCATAACACTGGGCTTCACCGTAACGAGAGGTAAGCTCGTTAGCCGTATCGTTTTCATAACCAGGTCGGCAATAACCTAAAATACTGGTGTTAGACATTACCTGCCCCCGGCATGTGGTGAGTTTTGTTCTGCTCTTCTATTTGTTGCTTGTTTAAATCATGACCCTTTATCAGCCCAATTACTAACAACACCCAACCGATAATAAAGAACATGCCACCCAAAGGGGTTATCGGGCCAAACCATTTTATGCTGCTTATTCCTAGCGCGTATAAACTTCCACTAAACAACACCGTACCGGTAACGAAACAAAACGCTACCCGATTTGCCCACGTCGATGAGACAACGCCTGACAGCGCAGGCAAAATCAGCAAGGCTAATGCGTGATACATTTGATAACGCACGCCAATTTCAAACGTGTTGAGCTGCTGTGCAGTTAAGACGCTTTTTAAACCATGTGCGCCAAACGCACCTAGCACGACAGAAAGGCCCGCTAGCAATGCGCCAATAATAAGATAAGGTTTAGCAACGGTGGCAAACCTAAATTTTTCAGTTTTCATTAAATTAGTCTTTCGCTCTGATTTCTAATTAACCATTAATTATTTAAATGGGCTTCAATAAAAGAAGCGGTAAGCGTGGCAGCGGTAACAATATGTTCTTCCTGCGTTTTGCCACTTGCTTTGCGAGGCTTAAAACTGTGATCGCCGTCGTCTAAGTAGGCGCATTCAATGTCTGTAGATAATACGCTGCGCTTTTTGTAATCCTCTACTTCGCTCTTTGTACCATAGGTATCTCGTTCACCCTGAATAATAAGCAAAGGCTTAGACGCCGTTTGCAGATGTTCGGTTCGTGTTTTTTCTGGCTTACCAGGAGGGTGAAACGGATAGCCCAGCGCTATCGCGCCTTTTACATTGCTCACCGCTTCGTACACCATGGTCGCCATACGCCCGCCCATCGACTTTCCACCGATGAACACAGGCAAGTTATGCAAGTCTTTGTTATCTTTGCTGCAGGTTTCAATCACCGCAGTAAAATGTGACATAAGTTTATCGACTTTATCGGGAGGCCTACGCTTACCGGTAGCTTTTATGGTTTGCATATAGGGAAAGTTAAAAAGAACGGTTGATATACCTCTAGCAACAAGTTCCTTCGCAATGTCTTGCATGAACTCATGTTCCTTACCGGCGCCGGCTCCATGGCCTAGTATCAAACACGCTAAGGGCTTATCGGCTTCATGCAATTCAATGTCAAAACTAGGCTGTTCAGCAATGGTGTTCAACTTAGTCATATTACAACAAGTCCTCTTGTTCAGCTTCGACCAGCGCTAAAATCCAGTCCCTAAATGCCGCAATCTTACCTAGTTCAGCCTGTGATTCCTCACACACGAGATAAAACGCATCGCGACTCTCCACTCGTTCTTCAAACGGCATAACTAGCCTTCCCGCTTCAATTTCCGGCCTTGCAAGTACCGTGTTACCCAACGCAATGCCTTGACCGAGTGCAGCGGCTTGCAAAACTAGCATGGAGTGACTGAAAACCGGTCCTTGGTTAACGTTTACGCCAACCACACCTACATGCTTCAACCAATTTTTCCATGCAGTACGGCTTAAGTCGTGAAGCAACACGTGGTGCCTTAAGTCAGACAGGCTGGATAAAGGTTTGGGGCCTTGAAAAAGCATTGGAGAGCAAAGCGGAGTTAGAAACTCTCGATGTAGCTGGTCGGCTTGAAGACCAGCCCAACGACCTTTACCGTAATATATCGCAACGTCTACATCGTCTTCTAAGAAGCCTTCATCGAAATCAACTGCCTTGATGCGTACGTCGATGTCTGGATGCGCCAAGCTAAACTTATGAATACGGGGTACCAGCCATTGGCTCGCAAAGCTGGGCGGCATCGCTACCGTGATAGCACCTTTACTGCCCTTCGCAAGTAGCCTTTCTGTCGCATCTTGTAAGTTTTTGAAGATATCTTTTAGCTCAAGAAAATAAGCTTGACCTTCTTCGGTTAGAAGCAGGGTTCTATTTCTTCGAAGAAATAGCTTCATCGATAAGAAATCTTCAAGCGCTTTTATCTGGTGGCTAACGGCAGCTTGCGTAACAAACAGCTCATCGGCAGCCTTAGTAAAGCTCAAATGGCGAGCAGCCGCTTCAAACGATTTCAAGGCGTTGAGAGGGGGTAAACGTCGATGCATATATCGTTTTTAATCCAGTGTGACCGAAGCATGACAAATTCATTAGTTTTTCTAATGACAACCCATACTTTTACTCGTTTTATTTTTCACCACCCACTGACTATAATTTACCCGAAATTAAAAAAGAACATTTAATTTCAGCATTTTATGATGAACATTTGTTAAACATTTTAACATTCATCAACAATTATTTAATTATTTTTATTAGGTGTGAAAATGAAAAAATTACTTTTAGCTAGTGTTTCTGTAATGGCTTTTGTAAGCGCTGCTGCAAATGCTAACGCACAACCAGAAAAGATCAATCTACAATCGTTAATCAACACAGCAATGACCAGCGTAAAAATGGCCGAAGTACTGCCAGAAAACGATGCGCACATTGTTGTGAAAAAGCAGTCTAAAGCGATTTTAGCTGAAGAGACGCAAGTTCAGCTTCACAAGAACTTATTAGCAATGACAAAAGGTGAAGAGCGCGTAAACGTTTCTGAAGCGGAATAAGCAACTCACACACCTGATACGCATGCCGGTGCTTGCACCGGCATACGCCATCAAATACTAGCTTAGGTATTACTTGTATCTAACGCGTCAAAACCTTTCACCAATTCATCTAGTGCTTTCATCTGCTGCAAGTAAGGCTCTAATTTTGCCAACGGCAGTGCGCAAGGCCCATCACATAGTGCTTCATCTGGGTTAGGATGCGCTTCTATAAATAGCCCTGCCAAACCTAATGCCATACCACTTCTGGCCAACTGTGCAGCTTGCGCTCTACGACCATCTGCAGACGTCGCTCGGCCACCCGGCATTTGAAGTGCGTGAGTCGCATCAAATATTACTGGGGCATATTCTTTCATTGCGTCCATGCCAAGCATGTCCACAACTAAATTGTTATATCCAAAGCAGCTACCACGCTCACAAAGAATAACCTTATCGTTCCCCGCTTCGCCTAGTTTTCCTATGATGTGACGCATTTCATGCGGTGCTAAGAATTGAGGCTTTTTCACATTGATAACGCTACCGGTTTTTGCCATTGCAACCACAAGGTCGGTTTGGCGCGCCAAGAAAGCAGGCAGTTGAATAACATCCACCACTTCAGCTACGGGAGCTGCTTGGTGCGGTTCGTGCACATCAGTGATAAGCGGAACGTTAAAGGTCGACTTAATTTCTTCAAAAATACGCAACCCTTCTTCCATGCCAGGCCCACGGTAAGAAGTCACAGATGAACGGTTCGCTTTATCAAACGAGGCTTTAAAAACGTACGGAATATTGAGCTTTTGCGTTACTTCAACATAGTGTTCTGCAATACGCATAGCGAGATCGCGAGACTCAAGTACGTTCATTCCACCGAACAGAGCAAACGGCAAGTGGTTGGCAACGTCAACGTTACCTACATTAATAATCTGTTGAGATTCAGACATTATCTATTTCCAATTAAATCTTAAAAAAGAGGTTGTTTGGTTACAGCAACCATAGCCGTTGCCATAAGCACAACAAGCGCTGCTACGAAAAAGCTCCATTTGCCTAACGCTGTTTTGGCTTTTTTCAATGCAAACAATCCAAACACTATGTACAGCACCACGCCCACAACTTTAAATGTGAGCCATGCATTAACTAAAGGATATTGAGACAAAATAATGCATAGCCAAATTGCGCTGGCTAATAGCACGCTATCAATGATATGAGGGAGAATTTTAACCCATTTTTTGCTAAGTGCTGTAGCGTCGAATTGACTCCATATAAAGCGAAAGACAAAAAATAATATGCTCAAGCCAACGGCGGTCATGTGAAGGTGTTTAGCCATCATGTACATAATGTGTTCCTGTTCTTATTAGATAGTAAGGCTGCTTCTGGTTACTTTAACACAGGTGTTAATTAAGCCGATTTAGTTTTACAGCAATGCAAAATTCAACAGACTCAGAATACGAGTAGCAGACTCAAAAAAACAGGTGCATGTAGCACCTGCCTTCGTTTTAATTATGGCGCCTGTTTAGAGGCTGTTATTGTAACGTATTACAGTACGTAAATAACGGAGAAATAAATCATTATGCGTCAGGGAATTGAGCTTGAATTGCCATAAAGGCCGGAAGGTCATTTAGCATACACTGAACTAAATCAGGGTCGAAGTGCTTGCCACTTTCCTCTTTCAATACGGCTTCAACCTTATCAATTGTCCACGCTGGCTTATACGGCCTTGCGTTTAACAGTGCATCAAACACATCAACTAACGTGGCAATACGGCTTTTTATATCAATTTCTTCGCCTTTAAGCCCGTCTGGATATCCCTTTCCATCCCAGCGTTCGTGATGTTGCTTTGCTAACATTGCTGCAAGTTGGATAGTGGGCCGGCTTGAATCTCGCAAGATCTGGTAACCAAATTCAGCATGCTGACGTATTTTAAATACTTCCTCTTCGGTTAACGGCGTCGTTTTGTGCAAAATAGATTTAGGCACTATAGACGTCCCAATATCATGGAGTGGCACGGCAAGGCGTAATGCGTGGATGTCTTGCTCGTTCAGCCCAACCTTTTCTGCCAACAGTTGCGCCATTTCAACCATTCTTGTGAGATTATTTGATGCATTTGACTCATGCTCTAACGCTCGACCTAAACGCTCAATTATTTCTTTCTGCGTCGCTTCAACATCTACGGTTTTAAGTACGTTGTCAAAAGCAAGCTGAACACTGTCTGAAAAGCGTTTTACCAGATGACGATCACTTTCCCCTATTCGTCTCGGTAATCCTGACAAGTACAAGAGTGCGCCATTGTGGCTTTTACTGTTGCAATAAGCCACAACGTGATCTTCTGCATAAACAATTTGCTTATCGCGCATGGCTCTTGCGCACAGGGCATATTCTTGTGCGCTAATCGCGTCTTTTAAAGGCACCCCTTCCTTACTGGCGTACTCACCGTTGCCAGCAAAAACATATAGTTCGTCGTCACCCAGTTTGTTGTTGCTGGTATTAATAGTACGCGATGTAGTTGCCACCGCTGTAGTAATGTAGGCTGCATCCTTTGAACAGCCCAGAATAGACGCCAGCTGTTGAATGATGCCCTGCATGAACTTTTCGAGGGAACGGGAGGAAAATAAATCCACAGACGCATCTATAATTTTTTCAAGGCCGCGTCTATTTTCTTCGATAACGATAATATCTCGATATGAGCGGAGCGCTGCAATGATAACAGTAAAAAGTTTTTGCGCGGTCAGTTCGGTTTTCGACTTGTAGTCGTTGATGTCGTAATTAATGATGACATCTTTTTCAGGGGCTTGGCCAGGTTGTCCAGTACGCAAAATAATACGCGTGAAATGATTGTCTAATTCGTTACGAACATACTCCGCCACTTTAAGACCGGCGTCATCAGTCTCCATAACAACATCAAGTAACACAACGGCGATATCATCATGGGTTTTGAAAATGGCCTTCGCTTCCTCTCCGCTATAGGCACTAACAAACTCAAGGGTTTTGCCATTTAAACTAAAGTCATTTAGCGCCAGCTTGGTAACGGCGTGTACTTCGGGTTCATCATCAACAATGAGTACTTTCCAGCTACCCAGATCATCTACTTCATTTTCATCGTCATCTTCTGCGAAAAGAAAGTCATCATTCATCTGGTACGTCCTGTAGTGTAAGAGATTGTTTAACTTAGTGCTTTTTGAGGTCTTACAACCGCTTAATAGATACTAATGTAAAACAAAATATTAGCAAGTTTGCAATTAAATTTTGATAACTACAGAAAAGATAACTTCTTTGGAGGTTAAAACCTACTGCCACTGTCCTAGCGTTACACGGTCATTGTTGCCGTAATCTTTAACAGTTTTGACGTCTACAAATCCCGCATCTACGAGCAAAGCGTTAACCGCAACCCCTTGGTCAAAGCCGTGTTCGAATGCAAGTAAGGCACCTTTATTGAGATATTGCGGCGCGCTATTGATGATGTGTTTTATGTCGTCTAGGCCGTCAGTGCCCGAGGTTAATGCTGTTTTAGGTTCAAAACGCACGTCGCCCTCATTAAGGTATGGACTGGATTCTTCTATGTAAGGTGGGTTTGAAACAATAATGTCGAAGGTTTGACCTGCCAGCGCACTAAACCAGTCACTTTGCACAAAATGCGCATTGGCTATGCTATTAGCTTGAGCATTGCGGGTAGCAAGCTTCACCGCCCCCGCTTGGTAGTCTACGCCAGTAACGGATGCTTCTGGCAGTTCGCTCGCTAATGCCAACGCAATAGCGCCCGTACCGGTTCCCAAATCACAGATTGATAAGGGTGCAGAGGATTGTTGATTTGCCCAATTAAGCACGTGCTCAACCAATACTTCAGTATCCGGTCGTGGAATTAAGGTATCTGGCGAGGTAAACAGTGACAGGGTCCAGAAATCACGCTTGCCGATAATATACGCCACGGGCTCACCCCGTTTACGCTTGGCCACATCCGCTTCAAATTGCGCTTTCTGGGCGGCGTCCAAGGTTTTATCAGGCCATGTGAATAGATAAGTTTGTGACTTACCTAGAATGTTCGCCAACATGACTTTTGCATCAACAGAGGGTGACTCCCCACCCTCTAGTTGTTCAGCAGCCCATGCTAAGGCGTTGTCTATGCGCATTGTTTTTCTATAAACAGTTTGTGTAACAAGACAGCGTTATTCGTCAGACAGAGAGGCCAGCAGATCGGCCTGATGCTCTTGCAAAATTGGGTCGATAAGCTGCTTAAGGTCACCTTCCACCACTTCGTCTAAACGATAAATAGTCAGGTTGATACGGTGGTCGGTTACACGTCCCTGCGGGAAGTTATAAGTACGAATTCGCTCGGAGCGGTCGCCGCTACCGACTAGGCTCTTACGAGTAGAAGCCTCTTCTGCTGCTCGCTTCTCTTCTTCAATCTGATTTAAGCGCGCTTGAAGTACCGACATCGCTTTCGCACGGTTTTTGTGCTGTGAACGCTCGTCCTGACATTCCACTACCAAGCCTGTTGGCAAGTGGGTAATACGAATCGCCGAGTCGGTTTTGTTAACGTGCTGACCACCCGCACCTGATGCACGGAAGGTATCGATGCGAAGCTCTGCAGGGTTAATTTCAATTGCCTGCGACTCTGGAATTTCTGGTAATACCGCCACAGTACATGCCGAGGTATGGATACGGCCTTGTGATTCGGTTTCTGGTACACGCTGTACGCGGTGACCGCCCGACTCGAATTTCAATACGCCGTACACGCCATCGCCGCTAACATTCGCAATGACTTCTTTATAACCGCCATGCTCGCCTTCATTGGCGTTAACCAACTCTACACGCCAGCCACGACTTTCGGCATAACGGCTGTACATGCGGAACAAGTCACCTGCGAATATTGCCGCTTCGTCACCACCCGCACCAGCGCGAATTTCCAAGAAACAGTTGTTATCATCGTTAGGGTCTTTTGGCAGGAGTAGCACCTGAAGTTCAGTTTCAAGGCGTTCAATTTCCGCCTTGGCATCTTTCATCTCTTCCTGCGCCATCTCGCGCATGTCGGCGTCGTCTTCATTCAGCATTTCCTGCGCTGAAGCCAAGTTTTCTTGTGCTTGCTGATAAGCATTAAAGCCTGCCACTACATCTTCTAGCTGACTGAACTCTTTTGACAAGTTGCGAAACTTATCCTGATCGCCGATAACTCCAGGGTCGCCTAACAACGCCTGAACTTCTTCGAAACGCTCGACTAAGTGTTCGAGTTTCCTAACTACCGACTCTTTCATATGCTTCTTATTACCTTATTTATTATCGTCTGACGAAAAGTCAGATAAATCTAATGCCTGTCCCATCCATCGGCTCAATGCCGGGTCATCGTGCATGGCAGCCTCGCGTAACGCTAAGGTTGTTGGGTGCAATAGCGTATTGGTTAATTTATACGCCATTTCTTCTAATACCGTTTCGGCATTTTTACCTTCCGCTAATTGCGCTTTGGCTTTTTCCACAATATCGTCACGCTGTGCCATGCCTTTTTGGCGATACTGTCTTACTAAATCTATCGATTGCTGCGACTGCTTCCACGTCATGTAGTCGCCAGCTTGTTTGTCTATGAGCTTTTCGGCTTCTTTTGCTGCTTGCTCGCGGTTTTCTAAATTCTTCTGAACAATATGCTGCAGGTCATCAACAGTATAAAGATAGGCATCGCCTAGCTCGTTAACCTCTGACTCAATATCTCGTGGTACCGCCAAGTCCACCAAAAACATCGGCATATTTTTGCGCTGTTTAAGGGCTTTCTCCACCATCCCCTTGCCAATTAAGGGCAGTTGGCTAGCGGTAGAGCTTATCACGATATCAAAGTCTTTTAAGTGCTCTGGCACTTGCGATAAGGTAAACACACTCGCATCTAGTGTTTCGGCTAAGGCCTCTGCGCGGGCTACGGTTCTATTCGCCACCGCCAAACAGCTCACGCCCTGCTCTTTCAAATGTTGAGCCACAAGCTCAATGGTTTCGCCAGCTCCCACTAATAACACTGAACGTTTTGGTAGTTCAGCGAATATATGCTTGGCCAACTGAACGGCTGCATATGCCACGCTTACCGCGTTTGCACCTATATCTGTTTCACTGCGAACTCGCTTCGCCACCGAAAACGTATGTTGAAACAGCTTATCAAATTCGCTGCTCACCATACCTGAGTGTTTTGCATCACCAAACGCCTGCTTCACCTGACCTAAGATTTGAGGTTCACCCAAAATCAGTGAATCAAGTCCGCTGGCTACACGCATAATGTGCTTTACCGCTTCATCCTGCGCGAGCACATAGCTGTTATTGGCAATCTCTTCTACATCCAAGTGATGGAAGTCACTTAACCATTGTAGAAGCTTTTGGCCGGTGTCGTCTTGAGTATTGACGTATAGCTCAGTGCGGTTACAGGTCGATACAATGACAGACTCATCTACGCCTTCCAGCTTTTTTAAACTCGCAAGCGCTTCCACCAGAGAATCTGGTGTAAAGGCCACTTTTTCGCGAAGTGCTACTGGTGCTGTTTTGTGGTTAATACCGAGGGCGAGTAAAGTCATTAAAATCTGTGCTGGCAACGTCGGAGCGGCATTGTACGAAAAACCCAAAATGATTGAAAGTGTTGGTGAAACTGTGTTCCCATAATGTCACAATTAAATGTGTTTTATTTTTATACAGGTAACGCGCCTTAATGATTCGCTTTATTTCCCTACTGTTGTTTCTCTGCTTCGTACTGAGCGCATGCACAACCGCTCCCAAAGGCCCAGAAAACGCGGTAAACCTCACGGCCCAACTTGAAAAAGTTGCTGAAGTACATCAGTGGCAAATGCGCGGAAAAATTGCATTTCGCCAAGGAAAGGAAGCGGCCAGCCTTAATTTAGTCTGGAAAAACGATTCCGGTGATTTTGATTTTCGATTAACCAATTTTTTAGGGGTAAGTCTGGTAAACCTTAATGTTACCCAGCAGCAGTCGGTATTAGAGGCTGACGGTGAAACGTACGTTGATGCTTTACCAGAACCACTTATTTATCAGATTACGGGAATGGTCATTCCGGTGGAATCACTGTTGTCTTGGGTAAAAGGACTACCGCTGGACGGTGATAAATTCACCCTAACTGAAAAAGGATTGGTTAATACCCTTGAAAGCTATTGCCGAGGTTGCCGCAATTGGCAAGTTGCTTATGGTAATTACGGTAGTGTTGAACTAGATGATGGCACATCTGTATGGTTGCCTCACAGCATAACGCTTACCCAGAATGAAACGCCGGACATGCCTAATACTCAGCTTAAAATTAAAATTTATCAGTGGACTCTGTAGTGAACTCATCTGTTTCAGAACATAAAGATTGGTGGCCTTCCCCCGCTAAACTGAATCTTTTCTTGCATATACTTGGCCGCTACGACAACGGCTATCACCAGCTTCAAAGTCTGTTTCAAATGCTAGATTACGGCGATGCACTCGCCTTTGACATAAGTACAGACGACACAACGATTCGCATGGAAACCCCACTGGATGGGGTTCCGGACGATCACAATTTAATTGTAAAAGCAGCGCGGCTGCTGGCAACAAAAACAAAATGTAATGAAGGTGCCGTTATTTCGTTAGACAAGCGCCTTCCTATGGGGGGCGGCATTGGCGGGGGTTCTTCGAATGCAGCCACCACGTTAGTGGCGCTTAATCACCTTTGGAACACAGGGCTAAGTGAAGATGAACTGGCTGAGCTTGGGTTATCTTTAGGCGCTGACGTACCTATTTTTGTGCGAGGTCTAACAGCATTTGCAGGAGGCGTTGGAGAAGACATAACGCCAGCTCCCCAAAAAGAACAGTATTTTCTTGTAGCGAACCCAAATGTTCATGTCAGTACAGCAGAAGTGTTCACCTCGCCGGATTTGCCCAGAAATACACCTGCGATACGTTGGGAAGACTATAAATTTGAAAAAACTTGGAATGATTGTCAGCAATTAGTCGCGAATCGCTATCCTGAAGTTGCAAAATTATTACAGTGGTTGGTACACTACGCACCGTCGCGAATGACGGGCACAGGTGCATGCGTGTTTGCCACTTTTTCTGACTACACTTTAGCCGAACAAGTTAGGGCTCAAATGCCTGAAACTTGGCAGAGTTTTGTCGCAAAAGGTGTGAATCGCTCACCACTATTAGATAAATTAGAACAACAAAGATAGCGTGTACGCCACATCGGACAAGAACTTAAAAATTGGGGTATAGCCAAGTTGGTAAGGCAGCGGGTTTTGATCCCGCCATTCGTAGGTTCGAGTCCTGCTACCCCAGCCAAACCTCTTTTATCAACGCACTGAGGAACCACTTGTGCCAGATATGAAGCTCTTTGCAGGTAATGCCGTACCAGAACTTGCCCAGAAAGTTGCCGATCGCCTCTACACCAAACTTGGAAATGCCAAAGTTGGCCGTTTCAGTGACGGTGAAATCAGCGTAGAAATTCATGAAAACGTCCGTGGCTCGGACGTTTTTATTATCCAGTCTACGTGTGCGCCTACTAACGATAACCTTATGGAACTTATTGTGATGATCGACGCACTACGTCGCGCATCAGCTGGTCGTATTACAGCAGTAATTCCTTACTTTGGTTATGCACGCCAAGACCGTCGTGTTCGTTCAGCTAGGGTGCCAATTACTGCGAAAGTAGTGGCTGACTTCCTGTCTAACGTTGGTGTTGACCGCGTACTTACTATCGACCTACACGCCGAACAGATTCAAGGTTTCTTTGATGTTCCGGTGGATAACGCATTCGGTACTCCTATCCTTCTTGCTGACATGGTAAGACGTGATTTTGCCGACCCTGTAGTCGTTTCTCCTGACATTGGCGGTGTTGTACGTGCACGTGCTACTGCGAAACTACTTAACGACACCGACCTTGCCATTATCGATAAGCGTCGCCCTAAAGCGAACGTGGCTCAGGTAATGAACATCATTGGTGACGTAAAAGACAGAGACTGCATCATTGTCGATGACATGATTGATACAGGCGGTACGCTTGCAAAAGCAGCCGAAGCACTTAAAGCACATGGCGCGCGCCGTGTTTATGCTTACGCGACTCACGCTATCTTTTCAGGCAACGCTGCAAACAATCTTAAAGAGTCTGTTATTGACGAAATTATCGTTACCGACTCTATCCCACTAAGTGCAGAGATGAAGCAAATTGGAAAAGTAAAACAGCTTACTTTATCTGAGATGCTTGCAGAAACTATTCGTCGTATCAGCAACGAAGAGTCTATTTCAGCAATGTTTGAATACTAAAATTTAAATATTGTTACTCCTACCAAAGAGCTGGCCCATGTAAGTGGCGCCGGCTCTTTTTTTACCTTTCTTTTTTCTTTGAAAGCGAACATCGCCTTAAGAATAAGAACAGTACATCAAGCCAAACACATTCCGTTTACGCCTTAAATATACTTTATTGCCGTTTTCCGACTCGTTAATGTGACTTTCTTTTCATCAATTTTAGGTTTAACGTTAAGAATTGTTGTGCGTTAAAACTAATATTAAGGACATAAAATGAAAACAAAAACACTATGCCTTGTTGCAGTAATTGCTGCCCTTTTAAATACAGCGGGCTGCTCTGGAGATGACGACTCAGTGAAACAAGCAGATCTTGAGAAACAAGGAACTGAAATGAAAGACAAATCTTCCACAGTTCAAGCTAATGATAAGAGTTCTATGCCCAAGGAACTGGTAGCCGAACCAGTTACTCAGGCTGAAGCCGTAGAAGATAATGCAAAAGGTGAAGTCACCATGAAGGGCAGTATTATTTATAAAGATCTCGAAGGCGGTTTTTACGCTTTTATTGCTGAAAATGGCGATCGCTATACGCTACATGGTTTAGATGAAACTTATCAAAAGAACGGCCTTGTTGTGGAAGTTAAAGGTATGCCTAAACCTGATATGATGACCTTTACACAATTCGGTACGGTGCTTCAAGTATCAAGCGTTAAAGTACTCGATACCAGTAAAGTCATTGATAACCTGCAAACACAATGATCGCGAATATAGCTTTGCGTGTAGCAAATTATTCATAAAGGTAATTAAGCTAGCGATTTAGCAATTATAGAATTTTTGCGTACGCGTGAATGTTGCACTGCAACACTTAAAAGGACGGTTATTGATGATAAATGCATATGCCGCTAAAGAAGCGGGTGGAAAACTGGAAAAGTTTCAATACGACCCCGGTAAGCTTGGCTCACATGACGTTGAAATAGACGTTGAAAGCTGTGGTATCTGCCACAGCGACCTAAGCATGCTCGATAATGAATGGGGCATGACAGAATATCCCTTTGTGCCTGGTCATGAGGTTGTCGGCACAATTAGCCAAATAGGTGAACATGTAACGTCACTTAAGGTGGGACAGCGTGTCGGTTTAGGCTGGCATTCAGGCTACTGTAATAGTTGTAGAACCTGCGAAGAAGGCGATCATAACCTGTGTGCCGATGCTACGATGACCATAGGTGGTCGTCACGGTGGATTTGCAGATAAAGTGCGCGCCCAAGCACGTGCCGTTATTCCCCTTCCCGATGCTATCGATAGCACAAAGGCAGGCCCTCTTTTTTGCGGAGGTATTACCGTTTTCAACCCTCTTGTCCAGTTTGGTATTAGCCCAACCAGTGAAGTGGGTGTAGTTGGTATTGGCGGTCTGGGCCATCTCGCTCTGCAGTTTTTAAATGCATGGGGATGTAAGGTAGTAGCGTTCACTTCTAGCGAATCTAAAAAGAAGGAAGTGCTAGAGCTAGGTGCGTCAGATACGATTAATAGCCGTGATGAAGATGAGATTAAAAAAGCGCGCGGTCGGTTTGACTTAATTATTTCAACCGTAAATGTAAAGCTTGACTGGAACTTGTATCTATCTACATTGGCACCGAAAGGCCGGCTTCACTTTGTAGGCGCCACCCTTGAACCTCTAGATATTGGTGCGTTTAACTTAATTGGTGGTCAGAAAAGTGTGTCAGGTTCGCCAGTGGGAAGCCCCGCGACCATTAAAACCATGCTAGATTTCGCTGCACACCACAATATTGAACCTGTGACCGAAACCTTCAAGTTTGATGACGTAAATGAGGCTATTGTTCGATTAAGAGAAGGTAAAGCCCATTACAGAGTGGTGCTGACGAAGTAAACGCTTGTGTAAAAAGTTGCTATGTTCCTAAGGCCTGTTGATCTTATTGAGCCTTTGGAAAGAGACAATTAGCGGTCAAGTTAGTCTTAACAAAATGCTTTTTTCTATAAATATGATAGAAGCGCCAAGGTGCGCTTCTTTTATTGTGAGTAACGCAAATACTTGCATTTGCTTAGCTGGATATTTTATCTGCCTTTGTAATTGTATGTTTTGGTAGGTGGTGTTAGAATTCGCCGCCCTTGAATTTTGGGCTGGTGTTTTATTGCGCATAGAAAATTACTTTTTAACGTAATTCACATCATTTTACCGTGGGTTTTGGTCGCAAAAATCCACATTATTAGACTTATATTTTTGGAGACAGACAATGTCTGAAGCAAATTTCAAACTAGACGCTTCTGTTCGTACAGACCTAGGGAAAGGTGCGAGCCGCCGCCTACGTCGCGAAGATAAGCTTCCTGGTATCATCTACGGTGGTGAAGAAGCACCAGTTTCTATCACACTAGATCATAACAAAGTAAACAACTCTGCTGACTTTGAAGCGTTTTATTCTCACGTTCTTGAGATTAACCTTGACGGTAAAGTTGTTGAAGTTCTAGTTAAAGATATGCAACGTCACCCGTTCAAGCCAAAGATCACACACATTGACTTCCAACGTGTAATCGCTGGTCAAGACGTTCACACTAACGTACCACTTCACTTCGTAAATGAAGAGAAATCTGCTGCTGTTAAAGCTGGCGGTATTGCTGAGCACCACGTAACTGAAATCGAAGTTACTTGTCTACCTAAGAACCTTCCTGAGTTCATCGAAGTAGACATGGCTGGTGTTGAAATGGGTCAAACGCTACACCTTTCTGACCTAACTCTTCCAGCTGGCGTTTCTTCAGTAGAACTTGCGAAGAACGACGAAGCTCACGACCTAGCGGTTGTAACTGTTAAGCCTGCTCCTAAAGCGGCTGACGCAGAAGAAGACGGCGAAGAAGCAGCTTCTGAGGAATAATCCTCTTGGCTGATATCCGCCTTATCGTGGGTCTGGGTAATCCAGGCCCCGAATATGAAAATACCCGACACAATGCCGGTGAATGGTTTCTCAACCAACTAGCCGACACCTACAACGCCCCGCTAAAACCAGAAACCAAATTCTTCGGTAAAACTGCTCGCATTACCATTGCAGGCAAAGATATCCGTTTGCTCTACCCCACTACCTTTATGAATAAAAGTGGACAAGCCGTAGCAGCACTGGCTAACTTTTACCGCATAGAACCAGAACAAATATTAGTAGCGTTTGACGAGTTAGATTTACCCCCAGGTGTTGCAAAATACAAAGTGGGCGGAAGCTCTAGTCAAAATGGCGTGCGTGACATTGTGGCTAAAATGGGTAACAACAAGAATTTTTTGCGTTTGCGCATAGGTATTGGTCATCCAGGTCATAAAAGCCGCGTTACCGGCCATGTTCTTGGAAAACCACCAGCAGAAGAAAAAGCAGCCATTGAAAGTGCCATCGATGAAGCGGTACGCTGTACAGAAATTTTGCTGAAAGAAGACCTTAAGCAAGCACAAAACAGGTTACACTCGCACAAAGGGTAAACCTAGCCAGTTATCACTTTTCCAAACTAAGGATCCATACCATGGGTTTTAAATGCGGTATTGTTGGCCTACCAAACGTAGGTAAATCAACACTTTTCAATGCATTAACTAAAGCAGGTATAGAAGCGGCAAACTTCCCGTTTTGTACTATCGAGCCAAACACAGGTGTTGTTCCTGTGCCAGATCTTCGTTTGGACAAGTTGGCTGAAATCGTAAAGCCTCAGCGCGTTATTCCTACTACCATGGAATTCGTAGACATTGCTGGCTTGGTTGAAGGTGCCTCTAAAGGTGAAGGTTTAGGAAACAAATTCCTTGCTAACATCCGTGAGACTGACGCTATTGGTCACGTAGTACGCTGCTTTGACGATGAGAACATTGTTCACGTTGCAGGTCGCGTTAGCCCTAAAGACGATATCGATGTTATTAACACCGAGCTTGCACTTGCTGACCTAGAAACGACAGAAAAAGCACTTCACCGTGTTGCTAAGCGCGCCAAAGGTGGCGATGCTGATGCCAAGTACGAAATGAAAGTGCTTGAGAAGATTAAGCCGCACCTAGACGAAGGCTTGTTACTACGTTCACTTGAGCTGACTAAAGAAGAGCTTGCGGCAATCAGCTACATGAACATGCTTACCCTTAAGCCAACCATGTACATTGCAAACGTGAATGAAGACGGTTTTGAAAACAACCCGTATCTTGATCAGGTTAAAGAAATTGCAGCAGGCGAAAATGCCACTGTAGTTGCAGTGTGCGCGGCAATCGAGTCTGATATTGCTGAGCTTGAAGACGACGAACGCGAAGAGTTTATGCAAGACATGGGTCTAGAAGAACCAGGTCTTAACCGCGTAATTCGTGCGGGTTACAGTCTTCTTACACTACAAACCTATTTTACTGCAGGCGTAAAAGAAGTACGTGCGTGGACCTTCCCTGAAGGCTCAACTGCACCACAAGCGGCAGGTAAAATTCACACCGACTTCGAAAAAGGCTTTATTCGCGCTGAAATCGTAGGCTACGAGCACTTCGTTGAGTTCAATGGCGAGCAAGGTGCGAAAGACGCAGGCAAATGGCGTTTAGAAGGTAAAGACTATATTGTTAAAGACGGTGACGTTATTCACTTCCGCTTTAACGTGTAATTTCTATTGTAGAAATTAGCACTGTTTACTAAAGCCACCGCAAGGTGGCTTTTTTGTTTCTAGCGAATAATTGTGAAGCGCACATAGGCCTGATATAACTAGTAAAAAACTAACGGCTTTTGTAATGACTATTAATCAGCTTTGCGCTTCACGCCCTTTAACTTGCAGCAAATCACAGCACGCCAAACGGTTTTCTGTAATAAGAACCTCAATTAAAGTGTTGTGCTTGTTAAGCCTGGCTAATTTTTCTTTTGCCAGTGAACCTCAAACTAATCCAGTGAATTCACAAATCAGTAGCGATGCTGTTGAAAAGGCACCAGCATTAGCAAGTAACACTGCCAGTTGGTATCAAGTTCCTCAGAGTAATACTGTGACGTTTAAAACTGCATATGGCGATGTAGTTATTGCGCTTCACCCTACCCTTGCACCAAAACATGTGGCCAGGTTTAAAAGTTTAATAGACGCAGGCTTTTATAACGAACAAGCATTTTATCGTGTAGTAGACGGGTTTGTGGCACAGGCAGGCAGCAACGATACGCATGACGCATCACAATTTCCGCCGAATCTGCTTAAACCTATTAACGCTGAATTTACGCAACCGCTTAATAGCAATGTAAACGTGGTTGAGAATCAGGATATGTTTGCGCCTAACACCGGATTTTTAGATGGCTTTCCAGTAGGCATTGATAAAAGCCGAAAAGAAATGTGGGGACTTCATTGCCCAGGTGTTGTGGCGTTTGCTCGCAATAGCGAGAAAGATACAGCCAGTACGGAGTTTTATATTGTGATTGGGCAAGCACCACGACACTTAGACAGAAATATGTCGGTCGTTGGTCGCGTACTGCACGGTATGGATGTGCTTCAAAAGTTGCCGCGAGGAAATATAGACAGAGGTGGCGTTCTAGATGATATAACGCAAGAAAGCAAAATTAAGCAGGCTTTTGTGCATGCAAACAACGCGGCACCTTATTTCTTACAAACGCCGCATCATGAAGAATATAAAAAACGGGCAAACACAGGAAGAAACTTAGATAACCCGTTTTTTCATGACAATACGTATGGCCCGCGCCCTATTGACGTATGTTATTACCAAACAAAAACCAGTAACAAAGCGTGGTAAATAGCTAACTTTTTTCGTGCAAGTTGTTCAATTTCACGGCTTTTTGCGCGTATTTCGCCCTAATGCGCACACTTAATGAGCATTTAAAAAAAGTTAGTAAAAAAGGGGTTGACGGTTGCCAGTCATATACGCATAATACGCGCCACTTCCTGAGAGGGAAGAGAATAGCAAGGCTACGTAGCTCAGTTGGTTAGAGCACATCACTCATAATGATGGGGTCGCAAGTTCGAATCTCGCCGTAGCCACCAATTCTCACTTATCTCTTTTAGGAAAGTTTAGCTGCGCGGAAGTGGTGGAATTGGTAGACACGCTGGATTTAGGTTCCAGTGCTTCACGGCGTGAGAGTTCAAGTCTCTCCTTCCGCACCACGACTGGGGTATAGCCAAGTTGGTAAGGCAGCGGGTTTTGATCCCGCCATTCATAGGTTCGAGTCCTGTTACCCCAGCCATTCTTTTTGAATGACTATTATAGCTAGCGTCTACGCGGAAGTGGTGGAATTGGTAGACACGCTGGATTTAGGTTCCAGTGCTTCACGGCGTGAGAGTTCAAGTCTCTCCTTCCGCACCATTTGGGGTATAGCCAAGTTGGTAAGGCAGCGGGTTTTGATCCCGCCATTCATAGGTTCGAGTCCTGTTACCCCAGCCAAATTCTTGAGAAGCCGCTCATCGAGCGGCTTTTTATTGAAGATAAAAGTTTAGGCTACGTAGCTCAGTTGGTTAGAGCACATCACTCATAATGATGGGGTCGCAAGTTCGAATCTCGCCGTAGCCACCAACTTTTACTCATTCCTTAATTGGAAGTCTACATTGCGGAAGTGGTGGAATTGGTAGACACGCTGGATTTAGGTTCCAGTGCTTCACGGCGTGAGAGTTCAAGTCTCTCCTTCCGCACCAATATTGGGGTATAGCCAAGTTGGTAAGGCAGCGGGTTTTGATCCCGCCATTCATAGGTTCGAGTCCTGTTACCCCAGCCATATTCTTGAAAAAGCCGCTCTTTTGAGCGGTTTTTTTTGTTTGTACTCTCGTTTTGTTCAGCAAATGTGTTCTTCCCCCCCATGAATGAATAAATTTGCTATATGCGAGCATAAAACGTCATAGTTTCAGTACGTTTTCATTGTCCAATCATTTAATTGTCGTGCTAGTATTGGTTTTTATCGATATAGCTCGGCTTATTCCAAGGTTTAGCAAATACAAGTTTGCTTAAGCCGAAGCGTTTGTTCTGACAACGCACCTGTCATGTTCAGTTCATTTCTACACGCCGAGCAATAATTAAAACAATAACGAAGGAAAGTGCGTGATAAACGAATTCGTTTCATTAGTTAACAATATTCTTTGGGGAGACGGTCAGGTACTTATCATTATGCTGCTTGCATGTGGTATCTGGTTTACCGTTAAACTTGGCGGTGTGCAGCTTAGGCACTTTGGCCATATGTTCAGCCTACTAAAGGGCAGTAACACTTCTACTAAGGATGGGATAAGTTCATTCCAAGCTTTGTGTACCAGCTTATCGGCTCGTGTAGGCACGGGTAACTTAGCTGGCGTCGCGGTTGCTATATCTCTAGGTGGTGCTGGCGCTATTTTTTGGATGTGGATGATTGCCCTTTTAGGTATGGCCACTGGCTTTGCCGAAAGTGTACTAGGTCAGCTATATAAAGTCCGTGACGAAAACGGCGAGTTCCGTGGCGGTCCCGCTTATTATATCAAGCAAGGTTTGAATAAAACCTGGCTTGCAGTCGCATTTTCTCTATGTTTGTTCTTTGGCTACGGCTTTGTCTTTAGCGCCGTTCAAGCCAATACTATTACCGATGCATTAAACAATGCGTACTCTTTCCCCACAGAATATGTAGGCCTAGCCATTATTGCATTGGCAGCCTTAATCGTCGTGGGAGGCCTTAAAAGCATTGCGCGCTTTGCCGAGTTTGTGGTGCCCTTTATGGGAATAGGCTACGTGCTTGTGGCTTTGGCTATTACCTTCATTAATATTTCCGAACTGCCAGCCATGCTGCTCGATATCGTTAAATCAGCATTTGGCTTGCAGGAAGCTGGCGCTGGTGCACTCGGTGCGGCCATTAAAAATGGTATTCAGCGCGGGCTTTATTCAAACGAAGCAGGCAGCGGCTCTGTACCGCACGCTGCGGCGAGTGCTGTGCCAAACCCTAATCACCCTGTATCACAGGGTTACATTCAAATGCTAGGTGTTTTCTTAGATACACTCGTGCTATGTACGTCTACTGCCTTCATCATTTTACTTGCTGGCGGTTCAAGCTCTGATCAAATGGAAGGCATACGCCTAACCCAAGATGCGATGAGCAGTCACCTAGGCGAAGGCGGTACTGACTTTGTGGCAGCCGCCATCAGCTTATTTGCATTCACATCTGTAGTAGCAAACTACGCTTATGGCGAAAGTAACCTGCACATGTTCAAGCTAGATAACAAAATAGGCCGTGCAGTTTACACTATTGGTTATTTAGGCATGATTTACTGGGGCGCACAGGCAGCCCTACCTCAGGTATGGGCCATGGCCGACATGGCGTTAGGCCTAATGACGGTGATTAACATCATCGCTATTGTGTGGATGACTCCTACCATTGTGTCTATCAGCAAAGACTACTTTAAGAAAAAAGACAGTGGCGCAAACATGGAATACAAAGCGGGCGACTGTGAAATACAGGGTAAGTCAGAAGATGGCATTTGGGATTAAGTCCGGCTTTTACTAGGTGAGTGTTTTAAAGTTAGATGTTACCAGGCTAACTTTGACCTAGTGAGATTAAACAAAAGAAAGGCTAACCTCGGGTTAGCCTTTTTCGTTTGTTGCAATTGACCGCATGTAAAACACTGGTTTTGATTTACCTGCAGGCCTACAACGCTACTGGCAAATGCCCTGTCTTCACCCATATTATTGTTTCCTCATCCACGTAAGGATGATGCTGACTCATATGAGGATTGCGCAACCATGTGCCTTTTGGGTATGCACCATGTTCGTCTTTAAATGTACCCGATAGCACAAAAATTTCTTCACCTCCGAAATGCTTGTGAGGCTTAAATACCTCTCCCACGGGCCACTTAACTAGCGCCACATGCTCGTGCTCAAAGCTGTGAAGCGGCATCACTTGTAAACCGCCCTGCCCTTGCAGCCATTGTGCTTTATTTGTATTTACCCGTACTTCACTCAAATCGCGCTTATCAAACTGATTCAGCTTAACCAGAATCACACAGCCTTCTTTACTGAAAGGGCTATGTTCACTGCCTGGCGGGTTACGCAAGTAAGTGCCTGCAGGGTAATCACCGTGTTCATCGGAAAACACACCTTCAAGCACCAAAATTTCTTCACCATAAGGATGACTATGCTGCTTAAAGCTCGCGCCAGCTTCGTACTTCACGACGCTAGTTGTATGACCAGACTCTTTTGCTTCACGCTCTAAAGGCTTCCGCCATACCGTAGAAGACGGTGACGCCTGCCACTCTTGCATTTGCGTATTGATCGCTAGGCGTTCATCAAAGTTCATATTAAGCATCATTGATAATCTCGTTTTATTTAGAGCAAGCAATTGTTACCGAATAAACGTATACATCATCTCGCTTCGTGTTATTAGAATGAAGACAAAGCAAGATAATGATACGTCCTATTTATTAGTTCCTACCTGCCATTACACCACCATCAATATCTAATACGGTACCGGTAGTCCAATTAGCTCTTTCTGATAACAGATAAAGGATGCCATGTGCCACGTCTTCTGGAGTTCCTATACGTCCTATCGGATGAAACGCATTGAAACCTTCCAATACTTCATCGGTTTGCTCTTCTGGAACGAACGCATTGTAAATAGGTGTTTTAACTACCGCTGGCGATACTGCATTTACACGTATGCCATCGTCGGCAAGTTCCATGGCCAGATGCTGAGTAAGTGAATGCAGCGCTGCTTTTGCCATGGAGTAAGCAGACGAAGGAGTCGCCTTAACGGCCTGCTTGGCCCACATAGAACCAACATTAACAATACTGCCAACACTGTGCTGAGACATTCTTTTGGCTACCGCTTGGGTGATGAAAAATAGGCTTTTATTCAAATCATGATAAACATCATAATCCTCGCATGTATGCTGTAAAAATGGCTTAGGGTTAAAATACCCTGCAGCATTTATTAAGTAATGAAAAGGTATAGCTGCATCTTCTACATACTTTATTAATTTTTGTACGTCTGCAGGCTTATATAAGTCAACTTGGATAGCGTTTATGCTAATGGTTGAAACATTTGTGAATGTACTTACCGCTTTCACTGCTTCTTCCAGTTTGGAACCATTCTTGCCCACAAGCACAACGTTAACACCTTCATTCGCCAATAACTTAGCGGTGGCAAGACCTATACCGCTTGAACCGCCTACAATTAACGCGTTACGGTTTTCACAAAAATCATTTAAAAGTGACATTTTAAATTCCCTCACTGTTTTCAATTCGTGATAACCTTACGCCTTAGATAACTCCATGAATAGTAAGTATAATTTGGTTCAGTAAGTACTTTTAGGTACATCTTTATGAATTTTAAAGAAAAACAAATCGAGCGGAAAATACCACCTCAAGAAAGCGCGCGCATGGTAGAGACGATTTACGGCTGTAAATGGTCGCTTACCGTTTACCAACTCTTGGCAAATGGCATTAACCGCCCCGGTGAAATGGTGCGTACTGTAGACGGACTAAGCACCAAAGTATTAAATCAATGCCTGAAGAAGAACACGGAATTTGGTATTCTGAAAAAAACGGTGTATCACGAGCTCCCGCCTCGGGTTGAATACCAAGTAACAGAGTTTGGAAATAAATTTTTAGCCGTACTAGAACAAATAGAGGCCTTACAAGAAGACCTCAATAATCTATCGAGATAGCATCGCCAGCTCTATCCCTCTGGTCTTAGCATTTCGAAAAAGTTATCTCGGGAAATAGTGTAATAATCGCCTCGTCCGCCACCACGGGTAACTGGCGCACTTTTCAGCGTGCTGTAAACGCCGTTCTCTATGAGTGATTTATCAATGTGTACACCCACTACTTCACCCATGATAAACCAGCTATTCACCTCCTCACCTGAGGCGGTCTTAAGCTGTACCACATCAGTTAGCTTACATTCCATGCTCACCTTACTCGCTTTAACGCGGGGAACGCTTACCACTTCACTTTCTACAGTTTGAAGCCCTGCATGGTCAAATTCACTTTCTTCAGGTGCCAGAGGTTTACTCGTCGTGTTCATCGCATCAATCAAATCTTCCGATACAAGATTCCAGCAAAACTCACCCGTTTCCTGCACGTTTACCAGTGAATCTTTCTTACTGCCTACTACTGAAAAGCCGATAATTGGCGGCGTATAGTTCAACGCATTGAAAAAACTGTAAGGAGCAAGGTTTAACACTCCCATTTTTGATTTTGTAGAGATCCATCCGATTGGGCGCGGTGCGATGATCGCGTTAAACGGATCGTGAGCCAAGCCATGACCTTCTTTTGGTTGATAAAAATGCGTTTGTGACAAAACCATTCCTTAAAATTTGTGGTAGGGTAAATCTAATACTGATATGAACGCTTATTCGGCGCTTTTCAAGGGCTTAAGATCAAAGATTGTTTATGACTGCACGTAATGTCGCTTTTTCAAGAACAAGACTGACTGAATTAATGGTGCCATCTTTTGCAAATTTTGGCGGTAAGGTGCATGGAGGTGTCATTTTATCGTTAATGGATAAAGTCGCCTATGCCTGCGCAAGTAAACACGCAGGGGCCTATTGTGTAACCGTTACCGTTGATGGCGTCGAGTTTTTACAGCCTGTTGAAGTGGGTGACTTACTTCACCTCGACGCTACCGTTCATTATGTCGGAAACACATCCTTGGTAGTAGGGATAAAAGTCACTACGGAAAATATCAAAACCAACGAGGTCAAACATACCAATAACAGCTTTTTTACCATGGTTGCCAAAGATGATAGCGGCACACCTGTTTCAGTCCCTGAGCTAGAGTTATCTACTCACCATGAAATGCGCAATTTCGTAACGGCTATACGCCGCAGTAAAATTCGCAAAGAAGCACAAGTTAAGCTGCAACGTGATTACGACGCTTTTATTCCCAAAGAAGACTTTGCGCTTTTAAACGAACATCGCTGTGTAGTTACCTTTGAGAAAAATGACTAAGTAACAGGTACAAAAAAAGCCAGTTGCGTATTAATCAACTGGCTTTCAGCACTCAAGAACCGGTGCTATTTAGAAGCTATACGAAACTTTTCCGTAAACAAAACGGCCTGTAAAACCGTAAGGCGAAAAGCCTGAATACGGGAATAAACGCGAGAACGTAGTTACATCATCCACAAGTTCACGGGTTGTTTCTGGATACACATCAAACAAATTGTTAGCACCAACAGAAACGGTAAGTCCTTCTGTTAACGCAATGCGAACGTCTAGGTCTGTGATCCACTCTGATGGAATGATTTCATTGCGTGCTTCAACTGACGATGGGTCTTCCACTTCACCATAACGAGTAGTGCGTAAGGTTGTTGTGTAGCGGTCATAATTCCACGTAACACCTAAGTTAAGTTTGCTGTCAGGCGAAGCCGTTTCGAAGCGACGTAGTTCAACATCATCGAACAAGTTAGCCTGGTCGAAGCCTGCATTTTGCAACACATCAGGTGCATCGATAACATTTGTTACCTCGTTATCGTTAAAGTTAGCACCTGCGTTAAAGTTAAACGCACCATAATCTGACGTATTAAGCGTATAGGTAGAAACGATATCAACACCTTCCGTACGCGAATCTATCGCATTTAAGAAGAATCGAGCCTGATTAGCTCCCGTACCCGCAAGTAGTGCTTCTATACCCTCACCTGATAGGTTGTTAGACAGCACGATACGATCGTCGATATCAATGCGATAAAAGTCTACTGTCAGGTTGAAATCAGCAGTTGGCGAGTAGGTAAAACCTGCACTGTAGTTATTCGATTCTTCTGCATCAAGACCTGGGCTGCCCAGCGCTTGCGCAACATCACTTGACGGCGCAAATGTGCCCGTCTCTGTTGGCTCGCCATCAACAAATACCGTCGCGATTGAGGTGAAGAATTGCTGTTGTAGCGATGGTGCTCTAAAGCCGGTTGATACTGACGCTCGAAGTGCAAATGCATCACTCAGGGTTACACGGTGAGACATTTTCCAATTAAACGTGCTGCCGAAGTCAGAATAATCTTCATAGCGCCCTGCCACTGCTACGTTCCAGTTTTCTACAACGTCAGCTTCTACATCCACATAGAAGCTATAGTTATGACGGCTGTTTTCACCTGCAGATTCTGGTGTAAAGCCAGGGAATACTTGCGAACCAGCAGCACCATACGGGCCGTCTACCGGGTCAGTTACCACGCCGCCAGGTCCAAACGTACCTTGTATGTAAGACCCTTCTTCACCTGCAGTTATCTCATAGCTCTCATGACGATATTCTGCGCCCATGGCGAAGTTCATTTCGCTGTAGAAATACCCGGTATCTACCAAACGTGACGCGTCAGCATTCACAATTGTGGTGTTGTATTCTAGCGTACCCGCGTCAAACTCAGTTTGACTCGTTGGACCTAAAGACGTGTTTAGGGTGTTGATAACACCATACTCAAGCTCATTACCACCATGTGTTACGGACAAGTCGTAATTCCACACATCGCCATAGCCCTTAATACCAGCAAGCAGCGACATATCGGTTATGTCAGTTTGAATAGAAGGTAGGAATCCGTCTGGATAAATTTCAACTACGTTTCGTGAATCTTGAGCTCGACGGTAAAAGCCTCCGCCTACCGAATCACGAGTGCTGTAGCCTGCGGTAGTATAAAACTCAACGCTATCAGTAAGGGCTTTGCCCGCGTTTATGAACAAGGCGTAATCTTCTACCTCACCATTTCCGTAAACGTGATTGTAGCGGTTGACCGTAAGCTCACGAGGGTCTAGGTTGCCGTCCGCGTCTCGCGCATAGTTTTCTCGCTGGTCGTAGTCCGAACGGTTCGCCTGTCCACGGTCGCGGTATTCACCTGATACGTTAACAAAGCCGTCGTCTCCCCATTCGAAGCCTACGTTGCCGCGAAGGGTAAAGGTTTGTCCATCGGTTACGTCTCTGTCGCTTCCTTCAGCGAATGCTAAATTACCGTCAGCACCAACACTCACACCTTCAAGGTTAGGCACACCGTCCATTGTTGTAACATTAGCACCATACGTTGCCGACACTTCACCGCCTTCGGCAGCATCTTTCAAAACAATATTAATAACACCGGCAATGGCGTCTGAGCCGTACTGAGCCGCAGCACCGTCACGCAACACCTCAATACGCTTAATCGCATTAGCCGGGATAGCGTTTAAATCTACCGCTGAAGAGCCACGCCCCACCGAACCATTTAAATTAAGAAGCGCAGAGGTATGACGACGCTTACCATTAACTAATACCAGCGTGTGGTCTGGTGCTAAACCACGCAGCTGCGCTGGTCGTACGTGGTCGGTGCCATCGGTAATAGATGGCTGAGGGAAGTTAAAGCTAGGCAGTAACTGGTTTAAGATCATGTTGGTTTCAGTGAGCCCCGTTGCTTCTATAGATGAAGCATCGATAATGTCGATAGGTACAGGGGAGTCATTGATGGTGCGACCAACGCGACGTGAACCTACAATTTGGATTTGCTCAACATCTTGCTCATCAACAGAAGCTTGCTCCTGTGCAAGCACTGACGAAGAAGAAAAAGCCATTCCTGCAATTGCAGAAGCAATGAGGGAAAGCTTGAAAGCAGAAGCGTTAAATTTTGCCTGTTGCATTGTGTTGTTCCTGAATTCTTTTAAATTTTACTTTTCGAAGTGTGTAGTTTTGTATTTCTTGAATCAAAAACGCGTTGAAATACAATATCTTCTTTCTGTTGTTGGGGTACTGCTAAACGCCAGATTGTCTGATCAGACTTATTATTATTAGAGATGAAAAGCACGCGGTGCTTGAAGGCTGAGTAAATCACAAAAAGATTCGCTCGCACAATACTAAAGTTGTAATAAATCCTTAATATCGACGACAGGCGGAATTTTGAAGATGAAGCGACGGAATCATCTATTGCACTGGTGGTAAGAGGCAGTAGGAAGATACCTCCTTCACAAAAGGTAATTTGGACTAGAGTACATGAAACAGAAAAAGCGCTCCGTTCAGAGCGCTTTTCATACTAAATTTGCACTAATGAGCGCCAAATAGGCGCTTATGCTTTTTTAAGCTTCTTCTTAAGCTTTTTCAGCTTTCCTTCTTGCTTAGAAATTTTTGCCTTAGTTGCTTTAATCGCTTTTTTTAACTCTTTTTTCTTAGCCATGATGTAAATCCTTATCTTTATTTGTAGTGTTCGCTTCACTCACATAACGTTTAGCAAAGCCGCTATTGATCGCCGTGTTTGGCAATAAATTCTCGAATAAAGTGTCTAACTTCACGAGCAGCAGAAGTGTCTAGGTCTTCGCATAACGCGATAAACTGGGCACGCTCTTCGTCGTTGATTCGAATAATCATCTGACTATTCTTTTTCTTCTTTTTATTGTTTTTTTCAGACACCTTAAATCCTTGCAAATACCAATACGTGCAGTATGTCGTTCTATGAGAATCTGCAAGTACTACCACATTATTCGAATACAAAATGTATAGCCTATGTATATACATTTCAAGGTATTTTGAACTTTTCACCCTTATTTTTCATAAAAGCGTAATGCTAGCGTCACATTAGTGACTTCAGGCTAAGCCAAAGTAATTCCAATAAAAATGGAAACAACGAACTTACGTAAAATCAAAAGTGAAGTAGACCATGACACAAACACAATCTATAACTCTCCTATCGTGTTTCATCGAAGCAGTGGCTATCGCTAAACAAAATAAATGCAGCAATTGCGATGATTTGAAAACACTGTTGCAGCAAAAGGGATACGAAGAGTTAGTTGCAATGGAAACCGTAGAAGAATTAAGCCCGCAGCTGCCCTTAGCGTCTTAATAGTCGTATTTTGAATAGGAATAGAAAAATGCTGTTTGCGCTTTTTATCTACACACTGTGTAGCCTACTGCTATTCAGTTTTTGCGAGATTGCTCGCAAGCGTTTGAGCCAGAAACAAAAAACGGAAGCCTTGCTTCCGTTTTAAAAGAGCTATCAAATGATTATTTAGGCGACCAATCAAATTTTTTGAAAGGTTCGTCTACAGGCGTATCGGCCAAATGATTGGTATAATTACTCATCACTTTTTGCGCCAATATAAGTATGATTTCTAACAATTGCTGATGCTTGTATCCAGCACTGTAAAATGCGTCAAGCTGCGCATTATCAACATTACCTCGCCCGCGAGTTAAAGCCAGCACAGTTTCTTTAAGCGTATTCAATTTGCTGTCAGACAGTGTTTCATCGTTTCGCAACTCTTCAATTAGGTCATCGCGCACTTTCATACTCTTCGCAATACCCGTATGCGCTGGAACGCAGTAATGACATGCGTGCTCTACATTCACTGCCTGCCAAACCACCGTTAACTCTTCTGCATTGAACGATGTTTCTTGCGCTAGTTTATGCAGCACTTGATAGCCTTCAAGCAAAGTCGGCGCTTCTGCCATTACTGCATGTAGATTTGGAATCATTCCAAATGCTGCTTGCGAATTATCAAGTAAAGGCTTCGCTGCTTCTGGCGCACTCTCTTTCGTGTGTAAAGTAAAATCGCTCATGTCACTCTCCTATTGATGTGATCAAAAACTGCAAGCAACGCTTTGCGCTACTCACAACTCGTATGCCAATAATAATAGGTTTACTTGAACGATCGTTCAAGCGATAATTGAACATATGTTCAAAATATTCACGTATAAGGTATGCAGCGATGAAATATGACCACGATGAGATTATAGAAAAAGCCACTACGCTTTTTTGGCAACGAGGCTTTCAGGCGGCTGGCATGCGTGATATTCAGCAGGCATTGGATATGCGCCCCGGTAGTATTTATGCGCGTTTTCAAAGCAAAGAAGGTTTATTCAAACTTGTTGTTGAGCATTATGCAGACAACAGTGCAAAACGTTTAAAGCAAGTCACAGAAGCTCAATCACCTTTAGACGCTCTTTACCACTTTTTTGAAACAGCATTAACTGGCCCCGACGAGCAACGCTACATGCGCCAGTGCTTGTTGGTTAAGTCTATTGCAGAATTAGAACTCATTGGTGATATTGCCAAAAAAGCTGTACTTGAGAGCATGCAAACCCTTAAGGCTGGTTTTAGAAATATTATTGAAGCCTGTATCGAAAAAGGTGAGCTGCCTGAACATACGCCAACGTCAACAGCCGCAGAGTGGCTTCAAAATCAGTTCGTTGGCTTACGAGCGTTTGCCTTACTGCAAGACGATAATCAAACAACTATTAAGATGATAGACAAAGTCATTATCGATTTGAAAGGACAATGGCCACAACAAACACATTAATGTAGATGAAGGCTTACAAAAACTGACGCAATGCATTTCATGAAAATTGCCGTGAAACCAGTTGGATGAGCCCTGGTTTACTTAACTAAGCGGCTCGGAATGAACCGATTAAACCAAGTGGAAAAACCATTTTTGTCCGTTTTCAGATTAACGTAGGCTCGCTTTACCTCAACCCACTGTTCCTGGTCAACAGTCACTTTACCATCAGCAAACGGTACATATAGCTGATCGCCTTCAAAGTGGGTTCTAAATTCTAAGTAAAAGTCGCCGTGTAACTCCTCAAGTAAGGCATCGGACTCCCCCAATCCGTTGGGGAGGAAGTAATGAAACCGAGTGAGAATAAGGCTTCCTTCAGCACTTAACTGATAACTGCCTGCATAGCCATCCCAGCAGGCAGACATCACCCCAACCTTTTCAGGGTCAGGTTTACTCTTCAACTGATAAAAGTGTTTTTCGCCTTCGTCTGCTGGATGCCCTTGCCAAATATAATAAAGGCTATAGCCTTTTAGATTAACCCACGGACATTGATTGGAGAACCCTTGCGAAAATTGTACGGTCATTCCTTTGAACCTTTGAAAAAGTGAATTGATTTGAGTTCGGCAAGTGGCTAGATTTTGTGACTTTTTAAACCTAAGCAGCAGCTAAGAGAACAGTAACCGCAACAACTGGGCGATAAGCAAAATCCCCATTAAGGGCCAAATCCACTTAGCCCATTTCGCAGCATCCTCATTACTGATTCGCATTTTAGAGCGTTCTATTAGCGGTATAATCAATGCTAGCGCACCAAATAACACCGCCAGTAAAATTAACACTTCCATTATCGTAACCCTATCGCATATTTGAGCACTTCTTGTTTTGCAGGCTCTATGCGCTGCGCCACAGAAAGAAGCTGGTTTCTTATCCATTTTATGGGGGCAACGTCATTGCTAAACAAGGTATAAAACCCATCCATTGCCGTCATCATCACCAAATTATCTCGCTTTCGTGGCTTTTCATAATTGCTGATAAGCCTTTGAGAAAATACTTTATCGGTTAGCGACAATGCGTTGTCGCTACCGAATGGCTTGAATTCAGCACACACAGAAAGAAAGGTTTCTACATCTTTAAAACCTAAATTAACACCCTGTCCGGCAAGCGGATTAATAGTGTGTGCTGCATCACCAACTAACACACATCTGCCTTTAACGTATTGATTAGCATGAGAACGGGTAAGCGGAAAAATCGCTTTATCAATAACTGAAAAGCGATTGCCATTTCTGGTCAATTCATCGGGAAACGTTTTAAGAATTTCACTTTCAAGTTGGCTCGCTTTTAAACTTTTAATCCGTTTGAGTTCGTCAGGCGAGTCATACCAAACGAGCGAGGCGTAGTTATCAAACATGGGTAAAAAGGCTTTAGGGCCGCTCGATGTAAACTGCTGCCAGGTTACAGTTTCAACGGCGTTCTCCATCTTTATAGTGATCCCCATCGCCTGCTGCGCATATTGCCAACCTGTAGTGCCAATGCCCGCCGCCTTTCTCACCTGAGAGTTTGCGCCATCTGCGCCAACAAGCCAGCTCGCTTCAATGGTTCTGCCATTCGAAAGGCTGACCTTAGCCGTATTCGTTAATTGAATATCTTGCACCGTTTGTCCGGTAATGAGCTCAACATTGTCAAACTGCTTTAATGCGTGGTGGCATCCTAGCTGCAACAATCGGTTTTCCACAAAAAAGCCCAATTGGGGCATGTCGATACTTTGTGCGGTAAAGTCTGTTCGATGGGCTGGGTCGTCCCACACGCTTAGGCCTGTGTAAGGTTTAACACGCATGGCGGCTATGTGTTCCCAAGCGCCAAGGGCTTTTAACAGCGTTACCGATGCTTCGCTGATGGCTGAAACCCTTAAGTCAGGCCCCTTCTCAGCGTTAAAAGGTGCTGGTAGATACGGTTCTATCACTGCTACCTTAAACTGCTGCTGAGCAAGTCCCAACGCAAGTGCAGCACCTACCATACCGCCGCCATTTATACAAAAATCGACCATTTACTCTCCTTAAAACACGCACTTGCATTATGTCTTAAAACACAAAGCGCTGTGAAGTAAAACGTGGAACTGGCTTGCCCTAGATCAATTCTTAACGAATCGTCTCAAGATACTGGGAATATGCTTGCATAACAGGTAAAATATGCGGCTATTTTGAACATCTTCCTGTAACTGACATTATCAGTGTTTTTTACGTGGTGATTTAAGCGCCTCACGTAAAATAACATTCTGGCAGCCACCTTTTCTAAACAACGGTGAAACTGCTCTCACTTACAGGAACACTAACAGGTTATCGAATAGTTGTTATGACTAAAAAGCTGTATATCAAAACCTGGGGCTGCCAAATGAACGAGTACGACTCGGAGAAAATGGCAGACTTACTAGACTCAACGCATGGCTACAGTGCTGCAGAAAGTGCTGAAGAAGCCGATGTTATTTTGCTTAACACATGCTCAATTCGTGAAAAAGCACAGGAAAAGGTGTTCCACCAGCTGGGCCGTTGGAAAACACTTAAGCAAGATAAACCTGAACTTATTATCGGTGTGGGCGGCTGTGTAGCCTCTCAAGAAGGCGATACTATTCGTCAGCGCGCGCCGTTCGTAGACTTAGTTTTTGGTCCACAAACACTGCACCGCTTGCCTGAAATGATCAATCAGCTTCAGGGCGGCGCAAAGTCAGTGATTGACGTTAGCTTCCCGGAAATTGAAAAATTTGACCGTTTACCTGAACCACGTGCTGAAGGTCCAACGGCGTTCGTTTCAATCATGGAAGGCTGTTCAAAATACTGCACATTCTGTGTTGTGCCTTACACCCGCGGTGAAGAAGTAAGCCGTCCTGTTGACGACGTGTTGCTTGAAATCGCTCAGCTTGCAGGTCAAGGCGTGCGTGAAGTCAATCTTCTAGGTCAAAACGTTAACGCGTATCGCGGTGAAAATTACGACGGTACAATTTGTCGTTTCTCTGAGCTGCTTGAATTGGTAGCGGCCATAGACGGTATCGACAGAATTCGTTACACCACCTCACACCCGGTTGAATTTACTGATGACATTATAGAAGCATACGCGTCTATTCCGGAGTTAGTAGACCACCTACACTTGCCTGTTCAAAGCGGCTCTGACCGTATATTGAACTTGATGAAGCGTGGCCATACAGCAATTGAATACAAGTCTAAAATGCGTAAGCTGAAGAAAATTCGCCCGAACATTAGTTTGTCGAGTGACTTCATTATTGGTTTCCCAGGTGAAACAGATGCCGACTTTGAAGCCACCATGGATTTGATTCAGGCAGTCGATTACGACCTTAGCTTCAGCTTTATTTACAGTGCTCGCCCGGGTACGCCTGCTGCCGACGCAGTAGATGACGTAAGTGAAGAAACTAAGAAGCAACGTCTTCACCTACTACAGCAGCGTATTACGCAACAGGCTCTTCGTATTGCTCGTCACATGGTTGGCACAGAGCAACGAATATTGGTTGAAGGTCCGTCAAAGAAAAACCCAATGGAGCTTTCGGGACGTACTGAAAATAACCGTGTAGTGAACTTCGAAGGCACACCAGACATGATTGGCGAATTCGTTGATGTAAACATCACTGACGTATTCACTAACTCATTACGTGGTGAAGTTGTGCGCAGAGAGAGCGAAATGGGCTTGCGTGTTGCCGTTTCGCCCCAATCTATCATGGCAAAGCATCAGGCAGATTTGCCCGATGAGCTTGGCGTGGGTCAATTTAACCCAGCCTAAATACATTTTATAGCGAGGAAAAAAGTAGCTTGAGTACATTGGTTAGTAACGAATTTGAATTAGAACCGGCAGATAGCAAACGTTTGTCGAGTTTATGTGGCCCCTTTGATGACAACATTAAACAAATTGAGCGCAGGTTAGGGGTAGAAATTACCTACCGAAATAACGCATTCAAGGTGTTGGGTGAACCGCAGCAAATAAAAAGTGCCAGCGAATTACTTAAGCTTCTTTATATAGAAACTCAGCCTATTAAGGGCCGTATTCCCGAGCTAGAAGCAGAACAAGTTCATCTTGCCATTCAAGAAGCCCGCGTTATTGAAAAAGACGCAACAGGCGGCTATGGAAAAGAAGTCAATATTAAGACCAAGCGCGGTGTGATTAAGCCGCGTAACCCTAACCAAGCGCAATATGTGGCGAACATTGTAAACCACGATATTACTTTTGGTATTGGACCTGCCGGTACGGGTAAAACCTACCTAGCGGTCGCTGCTGCTGTGGACGCGCTTGAGCGACAAGAAATTCGCCGTATCTTGCTTACCCGCCCGGCGGTAGAAGCGGGTGAAAAACTCGGCTTCTTGCCCGGCGACCTTTCACAAAAAGTTGACCCGTACCTTCGTCCTCTTTACGACGCCCTATTTGAAATGTTGGGCTTCGAGAAAGTAGAAAAGCTTATGGAGCGCAACGTGATTGAGGTTGCACCGCTGGCCTATATGCGTGGTCGAACACTGAACGATGCCTTTATTATTTTGGATGAAAGTCAAAACACCACGGTAGAGCAAATGAAAATGTTCTTAACCCGTATTGGCTTCAATTCAAAAGCGGTGATCACCGGTGACATCACGCAGGTAGACTTACCTCGCGGTGCAAAATCAGGTCTTCGTCATGCTATTGAAGTGTTAAGTGAAGTGGATGACATTTCATTTAACTTCTTTAACGCTGAAGACGTGGTTCGTCACCCTGTGGTTGCGCGTATCGTTAGAGCCTATGAAGTGCACGATGCTGAACAAGAGCGTCTTCGCAAAGCACGTAAAGAAGAAGCGTTGCGACTTCAACGTGAACAGGCTTCTCAAGACGATAATGCCACGCAAACGAAAGACGACAACGCATCGTGAGTGCCATTATTGATGTACAGCAAGCGTTTGAAGGTGACGAGGCCATTTTGTCGGCCATTCCCTCACCTTCGGAACTTGAGCTTTGGGCTAACGCCGTGCTCAAGTACGAAGGGTTAGCTGAGCAAGAAGTGACCATTCGCTTTACTGACGAAGCCGAAAGTCAAAGCCTTAACCATGAATACCGAGGAAAAGATAAACCCACAAATGTTTTATCTTTTCCGTTTGAAGCGCCTCCAGGTATAGAAATAAACCTTTTAGGCGACCTGGTTATTTGTGCCCCCGTTATTAGTCGAGAAGCCGAAGAACAGCATAAAGACGTAAGCAACCACTACGCGCACATGACTGTTCACGGGCTATTGCATTTAATGGGTTACGACCATATTGATGATGCGGAAGCTGAGGAAATGGAAAGCAAGGAAATTGATATTCTTGCGCACCTTGGCATTGCTGATCCTTACGAATCTATTGATTAACAATTCAATATAAACCATTGTTAGTTAAGTACTTTAACACTTAATAACAATAAAACATTGACGACCAGCGAGAACCATTTTAACGTTGGCGTTGAACTAACAATTAAACGGACATTATGAGCGACGATAATCCTCACTCTACCAACGGCTCATCAGGCAAGAGTTGGTTAGATAAACTAAAAAATTCAATTTCTGGCGAGCCGAGAAGTAAAGAAGAGTTAGTATCGGTTATTACTGATGCTGAACAGAACGAAATCATAGACCCACAAACCCGCGAAATGATTGAAGGGGTTATTGGGGTAAATGAAATGCGAGTAAGGGATATCATGATCCCTCGCGCTCAAATGACCACCATCGATGTAGAGCAAAAGGTAGAAGAGTTTTTACCTGTAATGCTTGAATCTGCTCACTCCCGTTTCCCTGTTATCAGCGAAGATAAAGACCACATCGAAGGTATTCTGTTAGCAAAAGATCTTTTAGCTTTTGCATTTAACGCGGAAAAAGAATTTAACCTTCGCGATATTCTTCGCCCAGCGGTTATTGTTCCAGAAAGTAAACGCGTGGACGTTCTGCTTAAAGAGTTCCGTCAGCAACGCTACCACATGGCCATTGTTGTAGACGAATATGGCGGTGTGTCTGGTCTAGTCACGATTGAAGATATCCTTGAAATTATCGTGGGTGAAATTGAAGACGAATACGATACGGAAGAAGATGGTACCGATGATATTCGCCCGTTAAATAAATCAACATACTCTGTTAAAGCCTTAACGCCGGTTGACGATTTTAACGAGTTTTTTGAAACCAAGTTTAGCGAAGAAGAAGCCGACACTATTGGCGGTATTGTGCTGAAAGCGTTTGGTCATATGCCTGAAACCAATGACGAAATCACCATTGGCGACATTCAATTTAAAGTGACTAACTCTGATAAGCGCCGACTTATCCAACTTAAGGTTTCAGTGCCTTCGCTCGAATAGTGAAGTAACGCAAACTACGCCTGTTTCAGCATAGGGCAGCATGATTTTATGCGTGCTCACCCTATGTTGACGTAACAACTCTATTAACCACGATCAGATGACTCCTATGCTGAAACGGTTTACTCCCCACCTTCTTCTTTTACTAAGTGGTGCAAGCTTAACCCTTGCTTTTGCTCCCTTTAACATGTGGCTTTTAACTATTCCTGCGCTTGCACTTGCTATACGTCAGGTGATAAAGCTCAAACATCGCCCATTTTTAGCCGGATGGCTGTTCGGTGCGGGATGGTTTGGAGCGGGTATAAGTTGGGTTCATGTGAGTATTGCCGACTTTGGCGGGCTTCCCATTGCGGCATCTATTGGCATTATGGCGTTGCTATGTGGCTACTTATCGCTTTATCCTGCGCTTGCCACCAAGTTAACCGCCAAGTTCTTCTCTCCTCACTTGTGGCCAATGGCGTTACCTCTTTTCTGGGTTGCGGCTGAGTGGTTACGAAGCTGGATGCTAACCGGCTTTCCATGGTTATCTTTAGGGTATAGTCAATTAGAGAGCCCTCTTTCAGGCTTTGCGCCAATCATCGGGGAAACGGGAATAAGCGCGCTTATCGTTATCAGCGCTACACTATTTGCGTTGATACACAATAAGCGAACTTTCGCCAACGCAGTGCTAGTGGCGCTGTGCTTATTTACCAGTGGCTACCTTCTTAAACAACATACTTGGGTTGCCCCCAAAAAAATCTACTCAGTAGGCATGGCTCAAGGCAACATCGCGCAAAGTCTGCGATGGGTGCCAGAGCAAGATGGTCCAACCATGGACACCTATTGGAAATTAACTGAAAGCTTATGGGATAACGACCTCATCATTTGGCCTGAAGCCGCGGTTCCCAAGCTTGAGCCATTAGCCCAACCTTATCTTGCTAAAGTTAACGAAAGAGCCTTTCAAGAGAACACGGCACTTATTACGGGTATTGTTAATTACAACTGGGAAACTGATGAAGCGTGGAACAACCTAATTGTGCTAGGTAAACGTACGCCAGATGCCGCTTATCCCGACTATCAATATTTCCACAACAACCGATTTTCGAAACATCATCTATTGCCCGTAGGCGAATTCGTACCTTTTGAAGACTGGCTTCGCCCGCTCGCTCCCCTATTCGATTTACCTATGTCATCATTCTCTCGAGGTGACTATCAACAGGCAAACCTTGAAGCTAACGGCATTCACCTAGCCCCCGCTATCTGTTTTGAAATTGCGTTTCCTCATCAAGTGATGGCAAATGTATTTGAAAATACCGACATGATCATAACCGTGAGTAATGATGCGTGGTTTGGTCACTCACATGGGCCTGCTCAGCATTTGCAGATAGCGCAAATGCGCGCCCTTGAGTTAGGCCGCCCTGTCGTTAGAGCGACAAATAATGGCATTACGGCTTTTATAGACCACAGAGGCGAAATAACTGCTCGGCTACCTCAATTCATGGCAGGTAATATTTCGGCGCCAGTTGTCGCAACCAGAGGGTTTACACCGTATTACCATCTTCAAGAGCTAGGTGTTTGGTTTATAGTTATTTTGCTATTTGTTAGTGCGTTACTTCTTAGACGAAGACAGAGATGATCTGTACAAGTTAAAGGTACCGACACAATAGTCATTCAATAATAATACTAACTCGATGTAGGACATGTTGAGCTTGTTTTTTTGCAAAGTTCAATGTGTGCTAATTAAGGAAATACTTGTGAACTGGGTTTCTCTTTTTTCAAAAAAACTACTCACCTTTTCTATCACTGCCATTGTTTGCTCTACTGCTGTTTTCGCAGAGACAACGGTAATTACTGCAGATCGCATGATTGACGTTGCTAACGGGAAAGTCGTCAAACAGGCGGCTGTTATTGTAACGGACAATATAATTACTGCATCTGGTCGTCTTAAAGACCTGACAGTTCCAAACGAAGCAACACGTATTGATTTAGGCAATGCCACGCTAATGCCTGGGTTAATGGATATGCACGTACACTTAACCAGTGATGCAACTCGACACGGGTACAAGCGTTTAGAAGTATCACTGCCCCGCGCGGCTATTACTGGCGTTAAACACGCTAAAGCAACGTTAGATGCAGGTTTTACCACTGTGCGTAATGTAGGTGCACCTGGTTTTGCTGATGTTGCGTTAAGAGATGCCATCAACGCGGGCGACGTAGTGGGACCGCGCATGTTTGTAGCTGGGCCAAGCCTAGGCGTAACTGGCGGCCATTGTGACAGCAATCTTTTGCCCTATGAGTATGACAATTATAGCGAAGGTGTAGCCGATGGCCCGTGGGAAGTACGCAAAAAAGTACGTCGAAATATTAAGTACGGCGCTACCGTGATCAAATTCTGCGCTACAGGTGGCGTTTTGTCTAAAGGCACAAAAGTAGGTGCACAGCAGTACACATTCGAAGAAATGAAAGCCCTCATTGATGAGGCCCATTTACGTGGTTTGACAGTAGCGACTCATGCTCATGGCACTAATGGCATTAAAGCAGCCATTAAAGCGGGTGTAGATTCAGTAGAACATGTAAGTTTGCTTGATGACGAAGCGATAGATTTAGCGAAAAAGAACGGTACTTACTTCTCTATGGATATTTACGTAACTGAATATATTCTGGGTGAAGGAGAGAAAGCCGGTATTCTAGAAGAAAGCCTGAATAAAGAGCGTATTGTTGGTAAAACTCAGCGCGAAAACTTTGAGAAGGCAGTTAAAGCTGGTGTAAATATGGTATTTGGTTCCGATGCCGGGGTTTACCCTCACGGTGATAATCCTAAGCAGTTTGCCCGGATGGTGAAGTTCGGTATGACCCCCATTCAGGCTATTCAAGCTGCTACTATTAACCCTGCCCGCTTACTGAAACAAGAAGCTACCCTTGGAAGTTTGGAAAAAGGTAAGCTGGCAGATATCGTCGCAGTGCCCGGCAACCCACTAGATGATATGAGCCTTATGGAAAAAGTGGGCTTTGTTATGAAAGATGGACAAATTGTGAAGCAGTACGCGATGTGATGAATGGCCGCTAAAGGAAAAATTTTAGTTTGTAGTTCATAGATTGCAGCTTACTGCACAGAGCAGAGGATAGTCGCTACGCAAGGTTAATAGCTTAGCAATACATCACACTGCATCAGACTAAAAAATAAAAAACGGCGCTAACTTCATTTGAAGTAGCGCCGTTTTTGTTAGCAGCAACTACCTTACAACAGATAGGTAGTCTACCCTGTTAAACGTTACCTGCCGCCTGAATAGCAGTAAGTGCTATGGTAAATACAATATCGTCAACCAATGCACCGCGACTTAAATCGTTAACGGGCTTTCGCATGCCTTGCAGCATTGGGCCAATACACACTAGATCGAAGCTACGCTGTACCGCTTTGTAAGTGGTATTTCCAGTATTGAGGTCAGGAAAAACAAAGACGTTTGCCTTACCAGCAACAGGGCTATTTGGTGCCTTGCTCTTGCCCACACTTTCGATAGCCGCTGCATCGTATTGAAGTGGACCATCAATAAGTAAATCAGGGCGAAGGCTTTGCGCAATTTTGGTTGCCTCTCTCACCTTTTCTACATCGCTTCCTGCACCTGACGAACCAGTGCTGTAGCTAATCATCGCAACCCGCGGTTCAATGCCAAACATTTGTGCAGATTCCGCAGATTGAATAGCAATATCAGCGAGCTGTTGAGCGTTGGGATCTGGGTTAATTGCACAGTCGCCGTAAACCAAAACTTGGTCAGGCAACAGCATAAAAAATACTGACGACACCAACGACGCGTTTTCAGCGGTCTTTATTAACTGGAGCGCTGGGCGAATAGTGTTCGCAGTTGTATTTACTGCACCTGACACTAATCCATCCACGTCATCTTGCTGAAGCATCATCGTGCCCAGAGTTACGTTATCTTCTAACAACTCTTGGGCAACCACTTCCGTCACACCTTTATGGCCGCGTAGCGCCACTAAGCTCTCAACATAGTCTTTTTTAATGGCCGACGGCGAGAGAATCTCAACGCCTTCGCTCAGTACAACACCTTGCTGTTCTGCTACCCGCCTAATCTCAGTTTCATCGCCTAGCAATACAGGACGAGCAAGACCCCGTTTGGCACAAATAGAGGCCGCCACCACGGTTCTTGGCTCGTTTCCTTCAGGAAGCACAATGCGTTTATTTACCTGCCTTGCACGGTTTGTTAGGTAAAAACGAAACGCTGATGGAGAGAGTTTTTTCTGGCGCGACACTTTTTGGGTAAGTGAATTTACCCAACTTGCGTCTAAACTTTCCGCAGTGTGAACCATCACCTTTTCAATGCGTTTACTGTCATCTACAGGTACTTCCTGATTAAAAGCGTGAAGTGCTTGTGCTGTTTGCCACGTATTGGAATTTACCAGCATAACCGGTAAGCCCGTTTCCATGGCCTGGCTACACAACGCCATAATGTTTTCATCTGGCTGATAGCCGCCGGTAAGCAAGAGCGCGCCTAGCTTTGTGCCGTTTAATGCAGCTAAACAGCACGAAACAAAAACATCGCCGCGATCACCCGACATTACAAGTAGCGCCCCCGGCTTTAGGGTGTGCGTCATGTTGTGAATTTCTCGCGCGCAAAACGTGACACTACTTAAACGCCGCTCGGCCAGCTCGCCTTCGTTTAACAAGCTAGCGTTAAGATGCTTCGCTACGTCGGTGGCGCGAGGAGATACTAAATCAGCGCTCCAGTCAATTGTGCCAAGTAGACTCAAGCCCTTTTTGAAAATAGGCAAATCACGTAACGCTTGGGTTCGCTCTTCGTCGTGCTCAGGGGCTTCTATTGCGCCAATATCAGCGCGTAAGCGACCATGTTCATCAAAAGGCGCGTTAACCTTATTGAAGATACAGCCCACTACTTTTTGACTTTTGTGACCGCCATAGGTGTCTACAACGATTTCGAGGCGATGATTGATATCCGTGGTCGACTCATTTCCCGGCACAGCCACGAAAACGATGTCGGCATCAAGTGCCCGACTAATTTCTAAATTCAGGCGCTCTGCATAAGGATGATGGCGAGTTGTCACCAGTCCTTCAATAACAGTTACAGCCTCTTGAACACTGCTTTCTTCAAACCGCTCGATGATCTCCTCTAAGAGCTCATCGGTGCTGTCGTTACTGATCATTCGCTCTACGTATTCAAGCTCGAAAGGCGTGATGGGCGACACACTGGCATGGTGCGCAATAATTGCTGTAGAGCGCTCTTCGCCGTTATCGCCTTTACGTGGCTGTGCAACGGGCTTAAAGAAATTGAGCTTTATGCCTTGTTCCTCGATAGCACGAACAAGGCCCATGCTGACCGTAGTTAGGCCAACACTTGTGCCTACGGGGATCAACATAATTCTGCGAGACATAGTTACTCCTGCTTTTGCTAACGCGTTGGCGTTGCTTGTATAATTTACGCGAAGGTTGCAGCTTCTGCGGCTATCACCCATTCTTCATTTGTAGGCACAACATAAACTGCCGTTGATGCGGTATCAGCGGTAATCTTTCCACCTTGACCAAATCGCGCGTCGGCATTTCTTTGCTCATTTAAGCTAATTCCAAAGTGGGCGAAATACCCCATAGTTGTCTCACGAATAAGCGATGAGTTCTCCCCTATTCCGCCTGTAAATACAATAGCGTCTAACGTGGGCACGGCTACCATATAACCCGCGATGTATTTAGCTAAGCGATAGCAAAAAATTTCAATGGCCAATAATGCACCTTCGTGACCTTCAAGCGCCGCATCTTCAAGGGTTCGACAGTCGTTACTCAGCTCTGAGATACCAAGTAATCCAGACTGTTTGTTCAGTAAATCACTTATCTCATCTGCGGTTTTGCCAAGCTTCTTCTGCAGCGTTCCCGGTAGACTCGGATCTAAGTCGCCACAGCGAGTGCCCATAACTAAGCCTTCAAGAGGAATAAAGCCAAGGCTTGTGTCTACCGCCACACCTTTTTCTATAGCCGACACACTGCAGCCATTGCCTAGGTGGGCACTGATAATGCTGGTATCTGAAACCGGCTTCTCAAGAATTTTTGCCATGCTATCAAGTATGAACTTGTGACTGGTTCCATGGAATCCGTAGCGTCTTATGCCGTGCTCGCGATAAAGCGACATGGGTAAAGCATAAATAAAGGCTTTTTGGGGTAAGGTTTGAAAGAAAGAAGTATCAAATACGACTACGTGAGGCAGGTCAGGGTAAGCCTCTTGCGCCGTGACGATCCCCTTTAGGTTCGCCATATTATGAAGCGGAGCCATGCTTGCATAATCTTCAATTGCTTTTAGTACGCTATCATCGACAAGTGCAGCCTGCTTAAACTTTTCACCACCATGAACAACACGATGCCCTATTGCGATAGGCTTAACGCCCGTACTAGCGATAACTTCTGAAATTGCGCTTAACGCTTCGGTATGGCCAGCTTTTTCAGGTAGTGCGCGTTTTTCTTTTTTGCCGTTTAACTTGTAAGACAAACTAGCATCACTATTACCTAGTGCTTCAGCAATACCAGACAGTCCAGCCTCTCCAGTGTCAGCGTCAATTATCGCGAACTTTACGGACGAACTGCCGCAATTTAAAACTATAACTTCTTTCTTCATTTTTTAGATTTACAAATAAAAGTGGTAAGACATTTTGCTTAACCAAATTGTAGCATTTATAAACAACCGGATTGGTTAAACAATTGCTAAATGTTTTATAAAAAACATCGCATACACTTATTGTATGTGAGGTTTTTTCTCAATATTTATTGAAAAGCACGCGATTCATTTCATGCCGTAAAAAAAGAAACAAATAAAACCAATAAATACATACACTTAAAATTAAATCCAAGTTTTTTGGAAAAAATATGCATTTTCTTTCTTGAAAAGTATTTGGGCCATTCCTATATATATTTTGTCGGCGCTGAAAGGTCAGGTCGACAAAACCGCCGCCGCAGAGTCGGGGCATTTAAACTTTTAACATATTGCTTAATTTTGAGGATATGACTATGCGTACTATCGATCTATCTCCACTTTACCGTTCATTCATTGGTTCTGATCACCTAGCGTCATTAATTGATGCAGCATCTCGTGCTGAGAAGCAAAGTACCTACCCGCCGTATAACATAGAGTTACTTGGCGATGACAAGTATCGTGTAACCATGGCTATTGCCGGCTTTAGTAAAGACGACGTTTCTATTCAGGTTGAAGAAAACACGTTGACGATTACGGGCACGAAGAAAACGGAAGCGGACGATAAAGAAAGCAAAGAGCGTAAGTTCTTACACAAGGGCATTTCAGAGCGTAACTTTGAGCGTAAATTCCAACTTGGCGACCATGTAAAAGTGCTAGCTGCAGATATGGAAAACGGTCTGTTACACATCGATATGGAGCGAGTCATTCCTGAAGCCAAGAAGCCTCGTCAAATAGAGATTGGTTCTCGTTTAATTGAAAATTAATAGTTAGTTTCTTGGTTTGTTTCCCAACTTTTAGCGGCGCCTTTCGGCGCCGTTTTTTTGGGCTTAAAAAAATCGCTTTTCGTTGCCGCTTACCCGTTACTCACGCGTTGTCGATTTCAATGGCGTAATCAGCTTTACCCGATTCACCAGACTTAAAGTTACCTCGAAGGTTTTTTCCCGTCAGTTCACCTGTAGCAGACCCTTCAATTGATATAAATTCGCTGCTTGCAACTCCATTCTCAAACTTACCGGCATGCTGAAAAGTAACCGTGCCGCGCATACCGTTTACTACACCAACGAAGGTTTCAAACCCGGTAAATTTGGCAGACATCTGAGATTGATAAGACATCAAAAACTCGACATTAGATTCGCCACTCATTTCACCAGAATACACCTGCTTAATACTAGCGTGAGATACCTTAATTCCCTCTGATCTTTCACTAAGTGTGTCTTCGTCCCATTGAGTAATGGAAAAACTTCCTTTGAATGCCATAAATATCTCTTTATAAATGGTTTTTAGTTATAAACTGTAAACCCTAGCTTCTCAGAAAGAAAAAAACAGTCAGCAAATTGTAACAGGGTGTTTAGATAATCCCCTTAAGCATGGCTAACCCCACTGCGTTACAGGTGCTTGCGTCCTTGATTTCTCCACGTTTTATTTTCTCCTTTAACTCATTTAAGGAGAGTGAAACAACGCGCAAGTCTTCTTCCTCGACATCGAGCTTTTGTGCGCCTTGGGTGAGGCCTTTAGCTACATAAATGTGATAACCCTGATTACAAAAACCGTATGCTAAATATTGAAATCCCACATATTCCATTGAATCTGCAGTTAAGCCAGTCTCTTCTTTAAGTTCACCTTTCGCCAATTCAACAGGGTCGACATCAGGGTTACTTTCCCATGCACCTTGAGGCAACTCAAGCTGGCGCTCTTTTATGGTATAGCGATATTGCTCAACCATGTAAACCGTATCGCCTTCTATCGGCAAAATAATAGCGAAGTCAGGCTTTTCCACCACGCCGTAAATGCCTTCGTTTCCACTGCTGCGTTGTATTTTGTCTTCTCTTACGCGAAGCCATTTGTTTTCGTACACAACTTTTGTATCTAGTGTTTTAATATCAGCCATGCCTCACTCCTCACTCACTGTCTTTTTCGTTTCGAAGAAAACCTGCACTTTCTTCCGTCTCTTTAAGTGTTAGGCGATCGTCAGGGTTTTTGTTAAACGCTCGGGTTTGTTGATTAACTTGATGAATGGTACTTGCATTGGCTAAGTCTGATTCATTAGTGATTGAAGCGATGGTCTCTCTACCGCGTAAGAATGCTTTAATTTCGTCGACGATTTCCTTCAATTCTCCGTCGTTTTTGTTCATTCCCATTACAAAGCGCGGGGCTTCCAGATTGTTCATACCGCTAGTGGCGAATATAGAAGTGTTAATTCGGCTAGTAATGATCCACGGTGTGATACTGCTTCTAACTACGACATTTTCAGACCGTGTAGAATCGTGAATTGCCATACCTGTTGAAACTCTAGACTCGGTATACGTGCCTTCGGTTTTCATGTACATAAGCAAAGAGTTAAAGTTCAGCTCGCCCCAAAACATGTGAGACGCGTTGTTTAAAATACTTCCTGCCGCTCTGAAAGTAAGCCAAGCGAATATCAGCATGAGCAAATTATTGACCATAGAGAAAGCATTGTTCAACAGTGCGCTGTTATCTACACCGATATTGATAACCAGATGTAGTAGCTCAGCGAGCTGTACGCCAGATGAGTAAAACAATACCGCGGCAACAACGACGGCAACTTGCGCAATGGCGCTCAGCGCTACTTTAGCCCCTCTGGGTAATGCCAACCCCTCACTGAGGGTTGGCTGAGTTTCTATCAGTAATTCCCCTTCGAAACTACCCTTCCCTTCAGCCTGCTCTTTAAGCTTAGGAACAAAGTCTGCGTATATTCTGTTTGGGACTTCCTTGTAACGACGGTTGGCAAGCACGATGTTTTCTATATTGATAAAAATCTCATTGGGATGAACAGACTCTTGCATGTTTGCTCGAAATTCGCTGACTTCAGTTTGTGGTGTCACTAAATCCATGCGCTTTTTAAGTAATGGAAATACAAGACCTATCACCACGCCGATACTGATGAAAAGGTATACAAAGTTCAGCCAAGCGCTAAAAAAAGCGTGTTCTTCAGACCAGGTTTTAAGTTCATTGATATTACTTCCCACCACACCATCGAGAAACACACCCGCACCAAGAGGAACGACTAGTGCTAATCCAATGATTACACCAATTGACAACCCTCCCGCTTTAGCAAGTTGCGAGTTTCCTTCGTTATGGATGCCCTTTGCCGTAGAGGTCCAGTTGGCAACAAAATAGATAAGCAATACCAAAGAAAGAACAGGCATAACGACAATTTTTGCGACTTCACCTGCAAAGCCATTACTTACTAAAAAATAAACGATGGCGTAGGTAACTAAGCCCACGATAAGTGTCGCCCCCATGGCTAAAATTTCTTGGGCAAGATGGCGTAGCGGGTAAGGTAAGAAAACAAGCTTAGGAAAAACGCTGTGAACTAGCCGAGCGAGCCAGCCTTTTGGCTCCTCAAAGGTAGTATTTCGTCTTCCCATAAGCATAGAGTGCAGTGACTCTTTTGAGTAAAGCAGGGATTTTTGCTCTGCGTGAGCAGCATCTTGTTCAGATTTTGAGAAGTTGTAGGCCAGTGAAGTGGGAACCGTTCTACCTACAAAAAAGCGCATAAGTTGAAGGATACCAACCGCCGTATGGCGTATTCCCGATACCACTAAAACAAAACCAACCGCTAGCAAGGTATAGCCTTTCACCTTGTTGGCGTCAAATATTGCCGGCACTGTGAAAACAACGTAAACCGCTAACAATAGCGTTAAGACACCACCCAGTGTTCTAAGCGCTCCTTCTGTCTTAAATGGGTTCTTTATCCCTAGCGTCTGAGAACCAAAATCATAAGCCATGATGCATCCTTTCGAAAACAAAAGGAAAAATCATACTTAGTGTAAGTAGATTGAGCAATGATTTTAAGTAGAGCGCCCGCCAGTCAGAGACTACAATTTTTTAAACTCGGGCTATTTACCGTTCTTAATCTACGTTAAACCCTGCAATAGTGCGTTGCAGTAACTGGTTGTTGCGCTGCATTTCATCAGACAGCTCAGACAATTGTTGTGCTATGTGAAGTTCGTGCCGCGCGGCTTCCTTAACCACTACTACATCTTTAGCTACCACTTCCGTGGTCACTGACTGTTGCTCGGCCGCAGACGACATATTATTCGCCATAAGCTCGAGCTCGCACGCTGCTTCTTTCACCTTTTCCGCAGTTTGCCGCCCTTCAATAGTTGTATTCATTGACGCTTCTATAGATACAACATTCTTGTTGATATCATCGACAACAATTACGCTAGCGTCCTTTAGGCTCACTAACAGCGTAGATATTTTATCTGACGATTCCCTGCTACTTTGTGCAAGCTTTCTTACTTCGTCAGCAACGACGGCAAAGCCTCGGCCATGCTCCCCTGCTCTAGCAGCTTCAATTGCTGCATTAAGTGCGAGAAGATTAGTTTGGTCGGAAAGGGTATTGATAGTTTCCAGTATATTTCCTATTTCGCTGACTTTCATTTCCATTTGAGCGGCATTAGATTGAACATTTCGAATATCATCAGAAAGCACTACCATGCTCTTTCGTATATTGTCGTTGGCTAAGAGCGAATGGTCAGCTAAACGACCTAGGCTTTGACTCGCATAAAGCGTTGCCAACGAAGAACTGGCAATCTCACGGCTTGTTACCGCCACCTCTTCAACCGCCGATGCAATATTAGTGATGAGTTGCTGAGTACTCCCAGCGTCACCTAGCATTTCAGCGCACGCCGTTTCTAAATTGTTTGATAATCGAGAGCTTGTGCTTATCGACTGGCCTAACCCCCCGAATAAGGTCACGTAAAGCTAAGATGGTTGTGTTAACAGTACGAGATGCATCACTTCTTTCGAAGCAACGGATTAATGAAAAGGTGATAAAACCTATACATCTACAACTGGTTCCAGAGCTAAGTATAGGCCTCTTTGTAAAAGCGGTAGATTTTCATACTAAAAATCGCATGTATTTTGGGATAGGAAAACGCAAAAGTGAGCTAGCGGGACAGCGTCATCACTTAATTTCATACTTAAAGTACTAGCGCAGCAGGAACAGGGCTAACCGTTGAGTTCAATCAATGCTTAATAAACAACAATACACAGGCAAGAAAATTAAAAAACGCTTTGGCTTAACAGATTACAAAACCATGATCGGATTCAGAAGTTTTGTGACGGAAAATATAGCCAGCAGAAGGACTCTGCTGGCTTGCGTAGTTAGATATATTCTACTTCGATGATTTCAACTTCAACTGCGCCGGCTGGCGTTTGAATCGTTACCATGTCATCAAGCTCTTTGCCTATTAGGCCACGAGCGATAGGTGAATTAACCGAAATCAAGTTGTTCTTAATATCAGCTTCGTCATCACCAACAATACGGTAGGTGGTTTCTTCATCGGTATCGACGTTTAGAATGGTTACGGTAGTACCGAAAATAACCTTACCCGTATTTTCCATTTTGGTAACGTCGATAATCTGTGCATTTGATAGCTTGCCTTCAATATCTTGAATGCGGCCTTCACAGAAGCTTTGCTGCTCACGGGCCGCGTGATACTCAGCATTTTCTTTTAAGTCACCATGTTCACGTGCTTCGGCAATAGACTCGATAATACGTGGGCGTGTTTTGGTTTTTAGCTCATTTAATTCGTCACGCAGCATTTGAGCGCCGCGCGCTGTCATTGGATACTGACTCATGAATACCGTCTCACTTAGCTAATAATTTAAACAGAAAAGTGCGCCGCGAAGGCGCACTTTTTATTCGTTCACACAAATGTAATATTGCTAGGATACCTCGTATCCTAGCGTATGTCATTAGTGTTTGAGTCTAGCGTGTAGTTCTTGCACTGACGCCACTTTATTGCGGTCATCAGCAGACTTAGCACGGATAGTTGCGAACGCTGCGTTCATTGTCGTGGTGTAGGTTACCTTGTTTAGCAAGGCTTCACGACGAATGTACACTGAGTCGGTGATGGCTTGACGACCTTCTGTTGTATTAATCAAATACGCGTATTCGCCATTTTTGATTGCATCAACAATATTAGGGCGGCCTTCAGACATCTTATTAACCACAGTACTCATGATGCCTGCATCATAAAGCTCGGTAGCTGTACCGCGGGTAGCTTCAATGCTGAAGCCCGCTTCAACCAACGCTTTTGCCAGAGCAATCATACGAGGCTTGTCGGTATCACGTACTGAAATAAGCGCTTTACCTTGCTTAGGTAGTGGCGCACCCGCACCTAAGTTAGCTTTAGCATAGGCTTCTTCGAAGGTATCGCCAACGCCCATTACTTCACCCGTTGAGCGCATCTCTGGGCCTAGCAGTGGGTCAACACCTTGGAACTTAGCAAATGGAAGCACCACTTCTTTCACAGAGTAGAAAGGTGGAATCACTTCTTCTGTTACGCCCTGCTCGGCTAGGCTCACGCCAGCCATTACACGTGCTGCAACTTTAGCAAGAGGTACACCCGTTGCCTTAGAAACGAATGGAACGGTACGTGCTGCACGAGGGTTAACCTCGATTAGGTATACTTCACCATCTTTAATCGCAAACTGTGTGTTCATCAGACCGACTACGCCAAGTTCAAGCGCCATGGCTTTAACTTGTTCGCGCATGACATCTTGAATCTCTTTTGAAAGCGAGTGTGGAGGTAATGAACACGCAGAGTCACCAGAGTGAACACCCGCTTGTTCAATGTGTTCCATGATGCCGCCAATCACTACGTCTTTGCCGTCGCAAATAGCGTCGATATCAACTTCAATAGCATCATCCAAGAAACGGTCTAGCAATACTGGCGCGTCGTTGGACACTTTAACCGCTTCATTAAGGTAACGCTTAAGATCTTTGAGGTCATACACGATTTCCATCGCACGACCACCTAGCACGTAGCTTGGACGAACCACTAGCGGGAAGCCAATCTCTTCAGCCATAGTTAGCGCTTGCTCAACGTTAGTTACCGTGGCATTCGCAGGCTGCTTGAGGTTAAGCTTGTTCACCATTTGCTGGAAGCGCTCACGGTCTTCGGCACGGTCAATCGCTTCTGGTGAGGTACCGATAACCGGTACACCCGCCGCCTCTAGTGCACGCGCAAGTTTAAGTGGCGTTTGACCACCATACTGCACGATAACGCCTTTAGGCTGCTCTTTAGCAACGATTTCAAGTACATCTTCCAACGTTACTGGCTCGAAGTACAGACGGTCTGATGTGTCGTAATCGGTAGATACTGTCTCAGGGTTACAGTTAACCATAATAGTCTCGTAACCGTCTTCACGCATTGAAAGCGCCGCGTGAACACAGCAGTAGTCGAACTCAATACCTTGACCAATTCGGTTTGGACCGCCGCCCAAAACCATGATCTTGTCCTTGTCAGTTGGCGCTGCTTCACACTCTTCGTCATACGTTGAGTACATGTAAGCTGTACTGGTAGAGAATTCTGCTGCACAAGTATCTACACGCTTGTAGACAGGGGAAATACCAAAGTCACGACGGGTTTCACGAATATCGCTTTCTGCCACTTTGGTTAGCTCAGCAAGACGCGCATCAGAGAAGCCTTTACGCTTAAGTGCGCGCATAAAGTCAGCATCAATACCTGGTAAACCAAGCTCTGCTACTTTAGCTTCAAGAAGAATAAGATCTTCAAGCTGTACAAGGTACCAGCGGTCGATATTGGTAAGGTTAAATACCTCTTCAACCGTCATGCCCATACGGAATGCATCACCGATGTACCAAATGCGCTCTGCACCAGGCTGACGAAGTTCATAAACCACTTTATTGCGTGATTCAGGGTCTTCAAGGTCAACCATTGGGTTAAGGCCTGTCGCACCTACTTCAAGACCGCGAAGGGCTTTTTGCAGTGATTCTTGCTGGTTACGGCCAATGGCCATCACTTCACCTACCGACTTCATTTGAGTAGTCAGTCGGTCGTTAGCACCGGCAAACTTCTCAAAGTTAAAGCGTGGGATCTTAGTCACTACGTAGTCGATAGACGGCTCGAAAGATGCTGGCGTAAGGCCACCTGTAATGTCGTTTGCTAATTCATCTAGCGTATAACCTACCGCAAGTTTCGCTGCTACTTTCGCAATTGGGAAACCTGTTGCTTTCGAAGCAAGTGCTGATGAACGCGATACGCGAGGATTCATCTCGATGATTACTACACGACCAGTTTTCGGATCTACACCGAACTGTACGTTTGAACCACCGGTTTCAACGCCAATTTCGCGCAGTACAGCCATCGCTGCATTACGCATTAGCTGGAATTCTTTGTCAGTCAGGGTTTGTGCTGGAGCAACTGTGATTGAGTCGCCGGTATGCACGCCCATAGGGTCGAAGTTTTCAATAGTACAAACAATAATGCAGTTATCTGCTTTATCGCGTACTACTTCCATTTCGTACTCTTTCCAACCTAGCAACGATTCATCGATAAGAAGCTCGTTGGTAGGAGAAAGGTCTAAGCCACGGTGACAAATTTCATTAAATTCATCAATGTTGTACGCGATACCGCCGCCGGTTCCACCCATGGTGAAAGACGGACGAATGATACAAGGGAAGCCGATGCGGCTTAGTACATCGTGCGCTTCATCCATGCTGTGCGCGATTTCCGCACGTGGACACTCAAGGCCGATGTTTTTCATTGCTTTGTCAAAGCGCTCGCGGTTTTCTGCTTTATCGATTGCATCTGCCGTTGCACCGATAAGCTCACAACCGAACTCTTCTAGTACGCCGTGCTTGTCTAGCTCAAGCGCACAGTTAAGTGCAGTTTGTCCACCCATTGTAGGTAAGATGGCATCTGGACGTTCTTTTTCGATGATCTTGCGAACTACTTCCCAGTGAATAGGCTCGATATAAGTCGCATCTGCCATTTCTGGGTCGGTCATAATGGTTGCTGGGTTAGAGTTAACCAAAATAACACGGTAGCCTTCTTCTCGAAGGGCTTTACACGCTTGCGCGCCTGAATAATCGAATTCACAAGCCTGGCCGATAACAATAGGGCCAGCACCAATGATAAGAATACTTTGTATGTCGGTACGTTTTGGCATAGCGGGCTAATTCCTACTGCTTGTGTTGTTCAATAAGTTCGATGAAGTGGTCGAATAACGGTGCCGCTTCATGAGGACCTGGGCTGGCTTCAGGGTGACCCTGGAAGCTGAACGCAGGCTTGTCGGTGCGGTGAATACCCTGCAGCGACTTGTCGAACAACGAAATGTGAGTTACTTCTAGGTTATCTGGCAAGCTAGACTCATCAACTGCAAAACCGTGGTTTTGGCTAGTGATCATAACTACATTGCGCTTAAGGTCTTTAACCGGGTGGTTTGCACCGTGGTGACCAAACTTCATCTTCACTGTCTTCGCACCACTTGCGATAGCAAGTAGCTGGTGACCAAGACAAATACCAAATACAGGCGTACCGGTTTCGACGATAGTTTTGATTGCGGTTACTGCGTAGTCACATGGCTCTGGGTCGCCTGGGCCATTTGACAAAAATACACCATCAGGATTCATGGCTAGTACGTCTTCAGCAGGCGTTTGCGCTGGTACTAGCGTAACTTTACAACCGCGGTCAGCTAGCATGCGAAGAATATTATTTTTAACACCGTAGTCAAAAGCAACAACGTGATATTTGAACTCGCTTGGTGTTACATAACCTTTACCAAGTTCCCAACTGCCTTCTGTCCATGTTTTTGGCTCAGTAATACTTACTACTTTTGCCAAATCCATGCCTTTAAGGCCGGGGAAAGCTTTTGCTTGCGCTAGTGCGCTAGACTCGTCTAATTCATCAGAGCAAATAATGCAGCCGTTTTGTGCACCTTTGTCTCGCAAGATACGCGTTAAGCGACGTGTATCAATGTCGGCAATACCCACAACGCCTTTCGCTTTAAGGTATTCAGACAAAGTTTGCTGTTGACGAAAGTTACTAGCAACAAGAGGTAGGTCACGGATGATTAGACCTTTCGACCAGATTTTATCTGCTTCGACGTCTTCTTCGTTAGTGCCGGTGTTGCCAATGTGTGGATAAGTAAGGGTGATGAGTTGTTCAGCGTAGGATGGGTCGGTGAGAATTTCTTGATAGCCGGTCATGGAAGTATTAAAAACGACTTCCCCAACGGCGGAGCCTGTAGCGCCTATCGCCGTACCTTTAAAAACAGAACCATCCTCTAACACCAAAAGGGCAGAATTAGCCAAGTCAACCTCCAGATTAAGGATAACTATGTGTTTGTGCAGTTTTCTGCACAAACCCCACAAAAAACGGGAGTTATTGATAACAATACATCCCGTTTTACGATCTTTGCAGCTAATAAAACCGCACTCTTCAGCCATTTTGGCGGCCTCAGAATACGAAATTCTGGCAAATTCCGGCGAGTATACATCACTGACCGAAAATGGCAAATTTATTTGTAATAATTTACTAAAATACCGCTTATACCACCATTTTTGCGCAGAACCACCGAAAGTACGGCTTATTGCTCATTTAAAGTGCAACTTTAGTTTAACACTTTGATAACGCCCTCAAGCTCGCCTGCTAATTTAGCTACAGCATGCTGGCATAAAAACGCCTATAGCTTTAAATCCAGTACATCAACCATGGAGTATAGACCAGGTTCTTTTCCATACAACCACTTTGCTGCATGCACTGCACCTTTCGCAAAAGTAAGTCGACTTGATGCCTTGTGCGTAATCTCCAGGCGCTCACCAATATCTGCAAATAAGGCTGTGTGTTCACCGACAATGTCTCCGGCTCGAATTGTTGCGAAGCCAATAGTACCTTGGTCGCGTTCAGGCTCTTTTCCTTCTCTGCCGTATACAGCGCAGGTTTTTAAATCACGGCCCAATTCGTCAGCAATGGCTTCACCAATGGCCATGGCTGTACCAGAAGGCGCGTCTTGTTTAAATCTGTGATGTGCTTCTGTTATTTCGATGTCAGCCGTTTCACCCAGCACACTTGCAGCTTGTCGAACTAGGGAAAGCATTAAATTTACGCCCACACTGTAATTAGCCGCAAATACGATAGGTATATGCTTTGCTGCTTCGTCGAGTGCCGCTAACTGTGAATCGTTTAATCCAGTAGTTCCAATAACAACAGGCATTTTATTTTTAACGCACCACGTAAGATTACTTTCAATAACCGAAGGCAGGGTGAAATCGATCATTACATCTGCATCATTACCACTTAAATCTGATAGCGCAGTACAATCAACGTCTTTTTTGCCAATGCCTGCAAGTTCGCCCACATTTAGTCCAACCCAAGGTGAATCATCGCGTACCGTTGCCACGCTAAGTTGTGCATCGTCACTTAAATCTAGCGCTTCAACTAAAACCCGTCCCATACGCCCGTTGGCGCCAAATAATCCTACTTTCATTTTTTCGTTTTACACTTTTATAAACCTTCAACTGTGAGGCATTTTGCCAAATGCCGTCACTATTGCAATGTGAGATTCATATTAAATAGGCATAACAAGGAATCGGTAAGATTTAACTACTACCAATCTGCATAGTTCTTTGCCAAAACTTCAAGCTCGGATGTAAAAAAATTCAGTACACGATGCTTAGGACATGTTGAGCTTTACTGCGCATTTTTGATGCAAAGATCAACATGTCCTAATTGCAACACTAAGACAAACAGAGGTTTTCTGCCGTTGGGCCTACTTGTTTTATAGAGTAAGTTAAGCGACGCTATGGCAATTAACAGATGACCGAGTACTTGTTCGTCACCGCTGAGCGGCAAGTGTGGATAAGTCAGAATACAACCCAACTAAATTTACTATGCAAAAAACTCTTATATGGGATATTCCCACCCGGCTTTTTCACTGGCTTATTGTAGCGAGCCTTTTAGCGCAATATGCAACAGTAGAATGGCTTGAAAACAAAGTGCAATGGCACTTTTACATTGGGTACTTCACCTTATTCCTTATCGTTTTCCGCATAATCTGGGGATTTGTTGGTACGCAACACGCCAAGTTCAGTAGCTTTATTACTGGTCCCAGAAAGGTTTTCAATTATATAAAAACCTTATTTAATAGGCAGTCCGAACCCGCTATTGGCCACAACCCTTTAGGCGGATGGTTTGTGGTCGTTATGCTAGTGTTGCTTGCTATACAAGCGGTATCGGGATTGTTCATGACCGATGATATTTTCTTAGACGGTCCCTATCGCCAGCTAGCCGGAGAAGAAACACTAGCGCTAATGAACACTCTGCATCACCTTGCCTTTGATGTGTTACTTTACGTTATCGCACTTCATATAGGCGCGGTAATATTTTACAGCGTGTATAAGAAGCAAAAATTGGTTCCCGCCATGGTGCATGGCAATAAGGAGTCAGCAACAGCAGGTATTACTGACTCGCGAATTCTACGTGCTTTTGTTGTGGCGCTCATCGCCGCAGCAGCTGTATATGTGGCTATTGAAGTATACCCGCCAGCCCCACAGGCAGATGAATATTACTACTAGCTAAACAGCCGTGGGCTTGTTGACCAAGCCCTTCTCTCGCATGAGCGTCTCAATCTCACTTACGCTTGACGGATCATCGATGGTTGAGGGTACGGCAACAGATTCATTGGCTGCAATTTGACGCAGCAGTTTTCGGAGAATTTTACCTGACCGGGTTTTGGGTAAACGATTGACGACGATGGCTCGCTTAAAGCACGCCACTGGCCCAATTTTATCACGAACCCGTTGAACCAAATCTTGTTCAAGTGCCTGTTCATCAACGGTAACGCCATCTTTTAGCAGTACCAAGCCAACTGGCAATTGCCCTTTCAGTGCATCATGGATGCCTATTACACTACATTCAGCAATGGCAGGATGTCCTGCAAGCACTTCTTCCATTTCACCGGTAGATAACCGGTGCCCGGCAACGTTTATGACATCGTCGGTGCGACCCATAATAAATACGTAGCCATCTTCATCTACGTACCCGTTATCTCCGGTACTGTAATACCCTTCGAATTCTCGTAAATAGCCATCGACAAACCGTTGATGGTCTTGCCAAATCGTAGTCAAACAACCTGGGGGAAGCGGTAACTTGATAGCAATAGCGCCTTTTTCACCGGTTACTTGCTGTTCATCACCACCTTGCAATACCTTTACGTTAAATCCAGGCGTAGGCACGCTTGATGAACCGGGTTTCGTGGCCAATGGTTCAAGCCCCATCGGGTTTGAACAAATTGGCCAGCCAGTTTCGGTTTGCCACCAATGGTCGATAACGGGAACACCAACCTTCTCGCTCGCCCAGAAATATGTTGGCGGATCTAGACGTTCACCCGCCATAAATAAGGTACGCAAGCTCGACGTATTGTATTTAGATAAAAACTCAGCATCAGGGTCCGCTTTTCGTATCGCTCTAAATGCTGTTGGAGCTGCAAAAAGCACATTCACTTTGTGAGACTCTATCATACGCCAAAATGCACCGGCATCAGGAGTGCCAATGGGCTTTCCTTCGTACAGTACCGTCGTTGCGCCTTTTATGAGCGGGCCATAGACAATATATGAATGACCGACCACCCAACCAACATCCGATGCAGCCCAAAAAATATCGTTCTCACTAATACCGTAAATCGCGCCCATTGAATAATGAAGAGCAACCGCGTGCCCGCCATTATCTCGAACGACCCCCTTGGGTTTGCCGGTTGTACCTGAAGTATAAAGAACATAAAGCGGGTCAGTTGCATCGACGGCAACAGGAGAAGCTGGCACGCTAGCTTCAACCAGAGAGAGCCAATCGTGGTCAATTGCTTCATTTAACTCAGCAATTAGCTGAGGGCGTTGATACAACACGCATGCCTGTGGTTTGTGCTCTGCCAATGATATTGCTTCATCAACAAGAGGTTTGTACGGTAGAACTTTATTGCCTTCAATGCCACATGACGCAGTAACAATAACTACCGGTTTTGCGTCATCTATTCGTACTGCAAGCTCATTTGCGGCAAAGCCACCAAACACCACAGAGTGCACAGCTCCCAAACGGGCGCAAGCAAGCATCGCGATCACTGCTTGCGGGATCATGGGCATGTAGATAATCACGCGGTCGCCTTTCGTCACACCCAAGCGAGATAAGCCGCCTGCGAACTCGGCAACACGGTTTAATAGCTCTTTGTAAGTAAAGTGCTGAGTGGTTTGTGTAACAGGTGAGTCATATATAAGCGCGGTTTTATCGCCACGACCATTTTTTACGTGATGATCAAGCGCTAAATAGCTGGTGTTAAGCTGCCCTCCCCTAAACCAGTCGAAGTAACCATTATCTGTAGGTTGGCATCCTTTTTGAGGAGGTTGAAACCACGCTAGCTTTTGTGATTGTTCTAACCAAAACTCATCGGGGTGCTGGGTCGAGGCAATATATTCATCTTTATAAGTCATAACCATGTCCTGAGTAGGGTTTATCTTCACCCTACGATAGTTACATGACATCTACTAATAAGACTTCAGGCGTAGATCGACTAACAAACTGATTTACATAAATTTAAACTTTATCTCCATATTTGATAACAAGAGGTATCGAAGCGGTTGTTTCAATGCATACTTGAATAAACCCTCAACTGCGTAAGGTTAACTACCTTCTTTATATTGCTTCTCACTAATTTTACTTTTCCAATCATCTACACTCATGGGTTTATCTAAGTAATATCCCTGAAATGCTCCGCAACCACATGCCTTAGCTTGATCTAATTGACCCGTTGTTTCTATTCCCTCAGCTACGGTATTTATGTGTAACGCTTTGGCCATGTTGCAAATACTTGTAACCAATAATGTTTTTTGCTGCGAGCATTCCATCGCTTCGACAAATACCCTGTCTACTTTCAGTTCGGTAATTGGCAAATCTTGAAGATAATTTAAATTTGAGTCACCAAGGCCAAAATCGTCGATAGACAAACTAAACCCTTGTTCCGCTAACTCTCTAACGCGACGTTGAATAACGCTCACCCCTCTTATCAATGCACCTTCAGTGAGCTCTAGAGTTAAATTTTTGTGTGACACGCGCCACTTATTTACTATTGCGACGAACTTCTTAACAAAATCAGCTCGCGCTAAGTGCTTTGCACTGATATTAACAGACAACTTAGTGTTAATTTTCTTTGACTGGCATTCACTAAGTAACCCGCAGGCTTCGTTACACACCCACAGCCCGAGTTCAGCAATAAAATCATTCTCTTCGGCAATAGGAATGAATTCAGAAGGGCTTACTGTACCCATATGAGGATGCTTCCACCTTAACAACACCTCTGAGCTTATAACGTTCTTCGTTGCATCGTATTGAGGTTGTAGCTCAATATATAACTCGTTGTTAGAAATAGCCCTGCTCAGAGAGTGTTTAATGTAATTGTACCGCTCGATATCAATTGCATTAACATGAAAATACTCGTGCTCCGAATTAAAAGTAGAAGTATTTTTTACCTCTCTTAAAGGTTTTCTCGACAATAGTTCTTTTATCTTTTTAAACGAAAAATGCTTCGTTGGAACCGTGCAACTTATGGTTTGCGTTTCAATATTTAAGAGGCTGTTGTGCAGGGTTATTGGCGCTAGCACGTGATCGTGGATAAGAATAGCGCAATCGTGTGCAGCATTTAGAGACTGTGCTTCTTCACTAAAATATTGATGAAGATGAATATAAAAAGCGCCTCTCTCACATTTGAATATACTGGCTGAATTGCGCTTGTTAATTTCGAATATGCGAATGAAGCGACTAGCCAAAATTCTCAGAATATAGTCTATCGTTGGCTCTCCAAACGCATTTTCGTATTCTTTTATGTTACAGATAGCAACGCGCATAAACGTGGCAAATGGTTTAGATGACTTGTCGTCATGAGCTTTATCGCCAAGGTATCGCTCAAATTGGTGTAAGTTCGGAAGACCTGTCACCGTATCGATTAAAGCGAGTTGTTTGTAATGCTCAATTTCGTGGTTTTGATTAGTGATATCGCGCACTGAGGCGATAATTAATTGTTGATTATGTACAGAGCATTTCGACAAATTAACTTCACAGGCAATACGTTTACCATTTTTATGGCGAAGACATTCGTTTACCGAGCCATTTTCGCTACACCATGCTAAACCCGCTGGTATGTTTATGAAACAAGAAGGCGCATCGGTATTTTGCACCTTGGTTGATATTAATTTTATATCTTGCCCAATCAGCTCTTCGGGCTCAAAGCCTAATACAGAATAAACGCGTTCATTTGCAGTTAGAATAGTGCCATGTTCATCTATGCTTAACACCACGCTATCCACATTATTCAATAAACTGGTCAGATAATCTGTGTAGTTATGTTGTGAATCCGATAGACGCTGTATTTCCGTTTCATCCTGCACTGCGCCATAAAGCCGGGTTAATTTAATTCCGCTAGCATTTCCTCGCTGAACTTGTAAGAACACGGTTAGTTTTATACTTTTTCTGCGACCTTGCTTGTCGTGAAATTCAAAGTGCTTTACGAACTCTCTATCTTCTTTAAGCGCTTTAAAAACGCGCTGCTTTAAGTCTCTTCTATCACTCGAGGTAAGCATATCGAGCACTTCATTAATGCCGACGCTTTTTACACGAGGTAAGCCTAATAAGGCTTTCATCACCTCAGTCAGAGAGAGTACGCCTGTGAATCTGTCAATCTCCCACGCGCCCACTTTAGAAATTGAACTCACCTCTTCTAACAAGGCAAGCTGTTCGGATAACTTGTCTGAATAGGGATGACGCGCCAGCTCATATTGGTAACTAAGCTCTACTTTTTGGCGCGTAATATCTATCAATGTATGTTGTAGAGGGCTCAATACACTGTGGCGTACAAAAGTGAGAACAACACCCATTACTTCATTTTGCATATCTCGCACGGTAGCAACTACTACATAGCTATCAGCATAATGTTCGAGTGAAGGGGGAAAGATAAAATCTTTGCAAGGTATTGGAGCGCTCAAAGGTGTAAGCGGGAGCATGAGCAATACATGTGAAGGAAAAACAACACTCTCGGCTTCTAATGATAGGTGGTTTACGTCGCAAGATAATACCGTTGCTCTTCCATTGCTAGGGTTTACCGAGGCAAGTAATATACACAGAGCCTCTGTTTTCGTTCGACTTTCATTGAGCAACACCGAAATGTTTTGCTGTGTTGTGCGCATGGTTGACAACATGCGTTCACTGCGTAAATCCATCTAAGCAAACCTTTTGATATCTCTTCGAATTCAGCACAAACGATAGCAGCACGACAATAAAAGGATGAAAAGTTGTGTCGTGGTTTTAAGCGCTTTACAAGTTTTGCTGTTTCAGTTGTCTACGAGCTGTTTTATATTTTTTAAAAGCAGGACCTGCGAAGATTGGGTACCTAAACGCGTACCTTCAGTCGAAGAAAATTATCGCCAAGCCTGAGTGTTTAACATAGCCAAGAATTGTACAAATTTCCAGCAAAAACCCATTGAAACGTTTCGAACCCGTGGAAAGTTCTTATTATTACGAATTAACTATTTGAAATCCGGGATAGTACTTGAGAGCTCTTTTATCTGAACAGGATCTAACACTACTGAGCTTAGCGCGCTAGAAACAGTTTGCGTGGGAAGGGCTGTATTCTTGCTAAAAAATTCACGGTCACGCAACTTGAATTTACGCGTTATTGTCGGATACAAGTAATTTTCTGTCAGCCAAAGGACTGCCGCTACTTCTGGACCCGCCGCCATAAGACCCGCAGCGAAAAAGCCTACGCCAATAGCGACCCTCGCAACTGCAGATTCCGATTGCTTTTCACCAAACAACGATGACAACTGCTTCGAATAGGCACGAGCCTCAGCAGTTAAACACTCTTCTGTACCTTGCCCAGAAAAATAGTCATCTTGAGCTTGACGGTATGCTCTCAACTGTTTGCCGACATCGCTAAACGGAGATACTAGTTCCGCCCATTTTGGCCCGCTATTCATTGATATATTTTGCGGTACACGCAATCCGGGTATTGAAACGTGCTGCATTTGTAACTCTTGATCTACTTTGGATAAATCAGCAAACGCTGAGCTAAACCGTGTTTCGACCAAAATTTGCTGTTTCGACAAAGACGTCTGGCTGCCCAAGCAAACACCGAAATTGTAGTGATACGCCTCACAGGCCAGGTGCATCATAGCTAGACGCCCTTGATGGTTATCAGCTAAGCACTCAGTGACCGCAGACTCCCAACGGGTTCGGGTAGCCTCTTTGTCGTATCGATTTGATTGTTCATACAAATCAAACACTCGTCGCCACTGGTCATGACTGACACTGCCAATTGATAAGTCTTCTGGTGTGCGTTCAGCCAACCGCATGATCATTTGATCAAAGCCATGACTGATGTGTTTTTCTGGCCAAGGTATAAAATTATCCGTTTCTTCTAACAGTGGCTGCCACTTACGTAATTCTCGCTTCAAACTTGGCCATTCGGCAGAATTTTTCAAAACGTTGAAACTGGCAACACCTTGATCCGCCATTTTCTCTGGTAAGGAGACTAAATCGGCGTTCCGCGATAAGATCCTTACAAAACCTTGCTCAATTAGTGACGTGAGCGGAGAACAACTGGGGTTTAGAATAGCTTGCCTTGCCGCACTATTATTAAGTAAATACCCATCATTGATAAGTATCTTCTCTCCTAATATAGCCTTCCTCACTAGCAATTGATTAAAGTAGTTTATATCAGCGTCGAATTGCCAAGGAAAACGCTCTACAACATCGTCCAGTGTACCTACATACGTTAGCGAGGGTCGCATCTTATCTCCATATTAAAAATCTGTTGTTAAGCACTTACGAATATACCACAGCGTATGGGTCTTAACGATGTACTCTCGTAGACACGTTCTACAAGGCTATAATGAAGTCAATTTCTGAGGTGGCTAAGTGTGTGGCGATGCCTGATGCTTATTACCTACAAAGCCCTGGACGAAAAAGTACACTACTGTTTGAGGAAGGTTGCGAGTCTGCGCTTCAGCGCCACTCTCAATTTATCTGTATGATTTAATTATAAAATACTAATTAACACATCGAAGTACTAATCGAGGTTTTGGGTCAGTAAAATGCAATAGTACATTCTTACTGACCCGATATTAGAGCGCTTTCACGTGTTGAAAAACAAGCTTGGGCTAGTCCTTCTTATAGTCGTCATGGCATGATTTACAACTTGCACCAATTTTACCGATTGCACCTCTGTACGCGCTTTCATCACCCGCTTTAACAGCTGCTTGAAGCCCTTGCGCTGCCGTTTTAAGTGCCATCACTTTCTTTTCTACATCTGAGAAATTTTCCCAAATTTCATCTTTTGCGCCAGTTTCAACGTCAAACTTACGGGTATCAACTGATAAATAATCGCCCATCATGTCAGCAAGTTGTTCTAGACGTACGGCATTTGTTTCCATAACGCTTTCGTCAAAAGGTAGAGCACCTTTTGCCATGCCACCTAACGGTCCCATGTTACTGCGTACTAACTGAAAAACGGCCTGGCGATATTGTGTTGCAGCTCCCGCGTGTTTTTCTGACGTTGCTTCTGTCACGTCAGCAGCTAATACCGAGCCTGATAAGATTGCGCCTGCCGTGGCAGCGCTCAGTAGCAATTTACTTGAAAATTTCATGCCTGTTCCCTTGTTAGGTAAATATTATTCATTGGTCTCAAACGGGCTTTTAAGCCTTGTGATCTGCAAGCTAAAAGTCCCGATACTTGGGTTATCGTGACGAATAGTCGGATGATGCGCAAGATTTTTAGCGGTAAAAGTAAGTAAAGAAAAGACTAACTCCCCCTTTCCTTCTTAAAGTGAGCACTTTCTATTACAAATACCAATCTGCATGGATAATTGGCCACTCATAAGAGCGCGTTTAAGTGCCTTTCAAAAATAAAAAAGCCCTCAACTGAGGGCTTTCAAATGAAGTATGTACTACTAAGCAATTAGTTCGTTAAGTCGTCAAAGAACTTTTTAACGCCGTCAAAGAAGCCTTGCGCTTTCGGGCTATGCTTACTTGACGCTTTACCCATCGACTCTTCAAGCTCTTGAAGTAGTTCTTTTTGGCGAGATGATAAGTTTACTGGTGTTTCGACCACAACCTTACACATTAAGTCGCCCATGGCACCGCTTCGCACTGATTTAACACCTTTACCACGTAGACGGAACATTCGGCCAGTCTGCGTTTCAGGGCTGATTTTCAGTTTTACTTTCCCATCTAGCGTTGGCACTTCTAGCTCGCCGCCAAGGGCTGCCGTAGTGAAGCTCAACGGTACTTCACAGTACAAATTGTTGCCATCGCGCTTAAAGATATCGTGCTCACGTACGTGGACCTGAACGTATAAATCACCTGGAGGTGCACCGTTCTCTCCAGCTTCACCTTCGCCTGATAGACGAATACGATCACCGGTATCTACGCCAGCTGGAATTTTAACGTTAAGGGTCTTAGTCTTTTCTTTACGACCGTGGCCATGACAGCTGTTACAAGGATCTTCAATGATCTTGCCTTTGCCCGAACACGTAGGGCAAGTCTGCTGAACAGCAAAGAAACCTTGGCGCATTTGAACTTGGCCATTGCCGTGACAGGTTGGACAGGTCTTAGGTGAAGAGCCTTTCTTCGCACCAGAACCATCACAGACTTCACACTCGACCAAAGTTGGTACGCGAATATCTACGCTCTTGCCACGAACCGCTTCTTCAAGCGTTAGCTCTAAGTTGTAGCGGAGGTCTGAACCTTGACGTGCGCGAGATTGACGACCTCCTCGGCCACCGCCGAAGATATCACCAAATACATCACCAAAAATATCGCCGAAATCGGCACCACCACCGAAGCCACCGCCACCACGGTTAGGATCTACTCCCGCGTGGCCATATTGGTCGTATGCTGCACGTTTCTGCGAATCTGACAGAATTTCGTAGGCTTCCTGGATTTCTTTAAATTTATCTTCCAGGCCTTTATCGCCTTGCGTACGGTCAGGGTGATATTTCATCGCCAGCTTCTTATACGCCTTTTTAATTTCGCGTTCGCCTGCGCTTTTATCTACCCCGAGTACTTCGTAGTAGTCTCGTTTCGACATATCGTTTACATATCCTACTTTTTGTCGATAAGCATTTTATGCTCATCGAATCTACATCTGACTGTTGTGAAAATAACCTGAACACACATTCAATAAAGCCAAGTCATTTACACAACAAAGGCGCAACAAGAAATTCCTGCTGCGCCTGAACTGCTTACACGGCCCGCTAACATGCTATGTAACGGGCCTGACACAACAGTTTACTTCTTGTCGTCGTCTTTCACTTCTTCGAATTCAGCGTCAACAACGTCATCGTCTGCTTTACCAGAAGAAGCTTGCTGCTCTGCACCTTCTGCGCCACCGGCTGCAGCTTGCTGAGCTTGCGCCGCTTCCATCAGCTTGCTAGATGCTTGGATAAGCTCTTGCGTTTTCGCTTCGATGTCCGCTTTGTCTTCGCCTTTAACTGCAGTTTCAAGTGCTGAAAGTGCTTCTTCGATTGGCGCTTTGTCTTCTGCACTTAGTGCATCGCCAACTTCTTCAAGCTGTTTACGTGTGGCGTGAACCATACCGTCAGCTTGGTTACGCGCTTGAATCAGCTCTTCAAACTTCTTATCAGACTCTTTATTCGCTTCCGCGTCAGCTACCATTTTTTCTACTTCTTCATCGCTTAGGCCTGAAGAGGCTTTGATAGTGATCTTCTGCTCTTTACCTGTGTCTTTGTCTTTCGCAGACACGTGTAGGATACCGTCAGCATCAAGATCGAATGTTACTTCGATTTGCGGTACACCGCGTGCTGCTGGACGAATACCTTCTAGGTTGAACTGACCAAGAGACTTGTTGCCACTTGATTGCTTACGCTCACCCTGTAGTACGTGTACTGTTACCGCAGACTGGTTGTCTTCAGCAGTTGAGAACGTTTGCGACTTCTTCGTTGGAATTGTCGTGTTCTTCTCGATAAGCACAGTCATCACGCCACCCATAGTCTCGATACCTAGAGACAGAGGTGTAACGTCTAGAAGTAGTACGTCTTTAACGTCACCTGACAGTACGCCACCTTGAATTGCTGCGCCTACTGCAACTGCTTCGTCAGGGTTTACGTCTTTACGTGGCTCTTTGCCAAAGAATTCAGTCACGTACTTCTGTACTAGCGGCATACGAGTTTGACCACCAACTAGGATGATGTCGTTGATGTCGCCTACAGAAAGATCTGAATCAGCTAGTGCCTTCTTAAGCGGCTCAAGTGAATTCTTAACTAGGTCTTCAACCAAAGACTCAAGTTTTGCACGAGTAAGCTTAATAGCTAAGTGCTTAGGACCTGTTGCATCTGCAGTGATGTATGGCAGGTTAACTTCGGTCTGTTGAGAAGAAGAAAGCTCAATCTTCGCTTTTTCACCGGCTTCTTTAAGACGCTGCATAGCAAGCGGATCTTTACGAAGGTCGATACCTTGGTCTTTCTTAAACTCTTCAACTAGGTAGTTGATAACACGGTTATCGAAGTCTTCACCACCAAGGTGAGTATCACCATTAGTTGCTAGTACTTCAAACGTGTGTTCGCCGTCTACTTCATCGATTTCGATGATAGAGATATCGAACGTACCACCACCTAAGTCGTATACTGCAACAACGTTGTCGCCTTGCTTTTTGTCCATGCCGTAGGCAAGAGCAGCAGCAGTTGGCTCGTTGATAATACGCTTAACTTCAAGACCAGCGATGCGACCCGCGTCTTTAGTTGCTTGACGCTGAGAATCGTTGAAGTAAGCAGGAACAGTGATAACTGCGCCAGTAACTTCTTCACCAAGATAATCTTCAGCTGTCTTTTTCATTTTCTTAAGTACTTCAGCAGAAATCTGCGGAGGCGCCATTTTCTCGCCTTTCGCTTCTACCCACGCATCACCATTATCAGCACCTACAATTTTGAAAGGCATGATGTCGATGTCACGCTGTACTTCTTTATCTTGAAAGCGACGACCAATTAGACGCTTAATTGCGAATAATGTGTTAGTCGGGTTAGTTACCGCCTGACGCTTTGCAGACTGACCAACTAATGTTTCCCCATCATTTGTGTAAGCGATGATTGAAGGGGTTGTACGATCGCCTTCCGCGTTTTCAATTACGCGAGGTTTGTCGCCGTCTAGAACTGCGACACATGAATTCGTTGTACCTAAATCGATACCAATGATTCTACCCATTTCGTGTCTCCGAAAAAGTTTCTTAATTCTGTACTTTTAGTGGGGTTATTCCCCAGCCTTTTCAATAGATGTCAGTAAAAAAACTGACATTTTTGTGTGTTTATCGCAAAAAGCGTGACTTACGCTTGCGTGTCCACACCACCACTTGGCGCACGCGATACCATAACCATGGCAGGGCGTAACAAGCGGCCGTTAATTTGATAACCTTTCTGCATAACCGCCATCACCGTATTTGGCTCGTGGTCTGCACTTTCTTGCATAGACATTGCCTGATGCAAGTCAGGGTTGAAGGTTTCGCCCTGCGGATCAATAAGGCTTAATCCAAATTTCTCAATAGTGCTTAAGAAAGTTTTGTGGGTCATTTCCACACCTTCTAAAAGCGGCTTAACCGCTTCATTGTCGCCATCGGTCATTTCGATAGCACGCTCTAGGTTATCGATAACCGGAAGCAACTCGCCAGCAAAGCGTTCAAGGGCAAATTTACGCGCCTTTTCTACTTCACCTTCAGCACGACGACGTGCGTTGTCAGCATCTGCACGCGCGCGAAGCACGCCATCTTGCTGCTCTTTGATTGTGGCTTGCGCCTCAGAAAGTGCCGTTTCTAGCTCGTAAATGCGTTGTGCATTTTCATCAAGCTCTACGCCTTCTGCTTGTGACGCTTCTACTTGCGCTTCTTCAGCATTTTGTACAGTTTGATCAACTGTATTTTCTTGTTCTGCCTGCACGTCGCGATTATCGCTCATGCCTACCTCCAAACGTTTTTCTTAATTAGGCATTGCCCAATAACGTTAAAATTATTGGGAATAAGTCTGTTGCGCTTAGTTATGGGGCTAGATTTAAGGTGATCAAGGGTATCCACATTATTTTTGTGGGTGATTTTAAAAAAATATAAAAAAAGCCAAACTTCAATACTAAGTTTGGCTTCCTAACGCTTTAATGAGTTTCTTTAATTTAGTTACCTAGTGGTACCAACTTGCCAAAATGTTGGCGTTCGTATTGAACCACTATCTAGGATAACACACTGAGGGTCACCTCTTTTGCAACCATTCCCTTTTATCCTGCTTCCCGTTTGCCCATGGTGCTTTCTGAGTTCACTTAGCATCAACCCGTGAACATCGCCCATATTGATACTAATTCCAGTCACCGTAATAGTTTCAATGCTGCTATCGAGACCAGCAGTAGACTTAGGGTTCTCATTATCCTGCGCTATAACTTTCTCTCCACTTAATTGTTGAAGTAGCTCTACCGAATTGGCGTATTTACCTGACGCTGGAAATGCTAATAGAGACTTCGCTTTCACCATATCCTTTTCCACAAACTCTCCATTGATATAAAGAACGGCTAATACATAGTTAGCGAGGTAGCTCATTCCTTCTTCAACTTCGGCTTCCAAAAATTCAACCGCAGTCGCTTTTTCTTCGTCGGTAGATTCATTATCAGAAAAGACGAGAACAGCATATTCCTCTGCCGTTCTATTAACGCCTTCATCTGCAGCAAATTTCATCAATCGCTTGGCTTCAGCCATATTCTTTTGTGTACCAATTCCCTGTGCAGCCATCCCCGCTGCTTGTCGGTAAGCTGGCAGGAAGCCCTGTTTGGCAGACTTATCAAAATAATAATAGGCATTTTCTAAATCTGTCTTTACCCCAGATTCAGGGTTCATAAAGATATGGCCAAGGGAGAAGCTGGTTTGTTCATGACCTCTGGACGCCAAAGCTCGAAGTGTATTCAGCTTAGCAAGTGAACAATCTTCGTCTGCGCATTCAGGTTGATTCGGAATAGCCCAAACAGATGCAGATATTATAGTTGAAATTAGTAGTGAGATTCGCAGAATACGTGTGCTTGCTGAGTTTTGTTTCATTAAATTCCCTTTTTATTATTTCGGTCATGGCTAAGACCGACTTATGTGTAAATCCTACTGCTCAAAAAGACGTCGCCTTGTATTAAAACCTATCACTTATAGTTCAAATTGCAAATAATTAACTCCGAAATATTGCTTGTGTACCAACAGAAGATACCTCGCATGTGAAAACTATGTTAATGTAAATCAACAATAAAACGCGCTTTCAATTGCGCTAATAAATGCGTTCAACTACACGGAATATCTATGCTAAGTATCTGGACGGTTGGCACTATTGTTGGTTGTTATCTCCTCGCGCTTTTCGCTTTAGCATTTTGGGGCGATAAGCGTTTACGTGACAACCGGCAACACCCAATATTGTACAGCCTTGGATTGGGCGTGCATTGTACATCTTGGGCATTTTTCGGCACTACCTCTCAAGCAGCACAATATGGCTGGGCAGTTATCCCTACTTATTTAGGGATTATGCTGACTATGGCATTTGCGTTTCCTGTGGTGCTTCATATAAGCAGACTGTGTCAACAACACAACATCAGCTCTTTAGCAGACCTCATCTCACTTAAATACCAGCACTCCCACTTGATTGCCGCGCTTATCACTTTACTGTGTTTTTTCGGTGTAGTGCCCTACATCGCCCTGCAGTTAGACGCCATTACGAAATCAATAAATTTGTTGACTGACGACGCGCATACAAGCACGCCATGGTTAAGTATCTACGTAGCTATCTTGCTCGCATTATTTGCCATTATCTTCGGTACCCGTACACTCAACTTGACCGACAAACACCCCGGTCTGCTACTTACTATAGCGTTTGAATCGGTTATAAAGCTTGTTGCCCTGTGCGCTGTAGGTGTTTTCGTTTGCTTCTATCTGTTTGATGGTGTGTTGGATTTGGTGTCTAACGCCGCTTCAAATGCCAGTGCTCGAGAAGTCATTTATGCTGATAGCGCACCCTGGGTTTATGTATCGCATGTTGTTTTGGGCGTTTGCTCTATGTTCGTTTTGCCACGACAGTTTCATATGAACTTCGTTGAGCAGAACGGTGAGGGGGAGCTTAGAACAGCAAGGTGGCTATTTCCCCTCTATTTATTTGGCATGACCCTTTTTATTATTCCTATTGCACTTGCAGGAAAAATGCTGCTGCCAGTGGATACGAGCTCTGATGCGTATGTGCTTGCCCTACCTTTACATGCTGAAAATATCGCGCTGTCGTCATTTGCTTTCATAGGAGGTCTTTCTGCAACCACCAGCATGGTGATTGTTGCAACCTTGGCGCTGGGAATAATGATCTCGAACAATGTTGTCACGCCACTTTGGCTAAAAGCGAGACTAAAGACTTCGCCCAACCGTTCAATGCAGCCAAACAAAATACTGTCTATACGTCGTATTACCGTTGTGGTCGTACTTAGTATTGCGCTCTGGTATCACTTGAATATAAGTCAGGCTGCACCTCTGGTTAAAAGCGGGGTGATTGCTATAGCATTATTAGCACAGTGCATGCCTGCACTTATGTTTGGTCTTTACTGGACGAAAAGCAACAAAGCTGCCGCTATTTGCGCCTTATTGGTAGGGTTTACATGTTGGGCAGCATTCCTCCTCTACCCAAGCTTACTGTCGAGTTATTATTTCAACCCAGCACCCACTGACCAAGCGCTTGGTTTGGGCTTTGCCTTTTCCTTATTGGCTAATTGCCTAACATTCGTTACGGTTGCATTAATTACATCAAGACGTGGCATGAAGCCAAATGATACGCTCCTCACAGATCACGACACACCTCGTTTACTGGTAAAAGTGAGGGACTTAATTGCACTCACCGAACGTGTGCTCGAAAGTGCCACGCACTCTCAACTGGTTAAGCAGCTATCAGTTGACGTCAATCGCGCCGCTAGCAGTGGTTATGCCAGTCAGGCGCTTATCGACAGGGTAAACAAGTTGCTTGCCGCACAAGTAGGAGCACCTAGTGCTCGTATATTACTGGGTGCCATCGCAGATACAGGCAGCGATAGCTTTCCAGAACTGGTTGACTGGGTAGAAGAAGCTTCTCAGTCATTTCAGTTTAACCACGAGGTACTTCAATCGTCAGTGCAAAACATTGAGCAAGGCATAAGTGTGCTTGATGACAAACTGCAGCTACTAGCGTGGAACGAACGTTACGTGGAGTTATTTGCCTACCCTAAAGGATTTCTAAAAGCGGGCATGCCCATTACCGATATACTTAGCTACAATGCAAACCGAGGGTTGTTTAGCCCCTCATCTATCGAAAAGCGCGTTAGCTACATGCTGGAAGGCACCCGTCATAAACATATTCGCAAACAGCCTGACGGAAAAGTGATTGAACTTAACGGCGCGCCGCTACCTGGTGGCGGCTACGTGACTACCTATAGCGATATCACTGAATACATAGCAATTCAAAAAGAATTAGAAAGTGCAAAAGAAGACTTGGAGGCAAGGGTTGCGCAGCGTACAGCAGAATTAGAAGAAGCCAAACAACACGCTGACAAAGCTAACGAGAGCAAAACCAAATTTCTGGCTGCGGCTGGGCACGATCTCATGCAACCTTTCAACGCCGCAACATTATTTGCCAGCATGCTCAGCAAAAAGACGCAAGGCAGTGAACTGGCCACACTATCTGAAGGCGTGGTGAATTCTTTGGACAATGCTCAGAGCTTACTTTCAATGCTACTTGATATGACGAAATTAGACGCTGGCGTACTTACCCCTCAAAAGACTGAATTTCCAGTCAGTGATATGTTGTCTTCATTGGTGCAGGAATTTAGTGTCATTGCAAAGCAAAAAGGTATTGAGCTCAGGTATGTACCGACCAGAGTTATGGTGTACTCGGACAAAGTACTACTGCGACGGGTGCTTCAAAACTTGCTGTCCAACGCAGTCCGCTATACCGCAAAAGGCCGTATTTTGGTGGGCGTGAGACGCACAAGAGTCACAAATACCGAGCAGGTTATAAAGCTTTGTGTTTACGATACCGGACTAGGTATCGCCGTCCACCAACAGCATGAAATATTTAGTGAATTCCACCAGCTAGAGAGCAACAACAAAGGCGAAGGAATTGGATTAGGCCTGACTATTGTAGATAAGATATGTCGACTACTCGGTCATGAAGTCGGACTGACTTCATCGCCAAATAAAGGAAGCTGCTTCAGTGTGGCTGTATCTAGAGCATTTCAAAGCGAAGCCTCGATACTCACCGCGCACGCAAGTAACACTAATCATGTTGACTCTCCTTTTAATAACTCGGTATTATCGAAGAACTCAGCAAGTGCGCCAAATAATTCAGTAAGCGTTCAAAAAAGCGCATTAGACAGCCGTTCTCGCCCTGTCTCCTCGCACTCTCATCAAATGCCCTCTTTAGACTCAGCGAATAAAAACAACAATGCATTTTTAAAAGACACCCGTTTTCTACTCGTAGAAAATGACGAGCAAGTGGCAAATGCAATGTGTACCTTACTGAGAGATTGGGGAGGGAGTACAACATTGATAGCGGGCGGAGCAGAAGTGTCGAGTATTTCACAAGAACACTTTGATGTGCTCGTCGCCGATTACCACCTAAATTATGGCGAAACCGGTTTTGACGTTGCAGCGATTCTTTCTGAAAATAACGTGCGTTTTGCCTTAAAGATTTTAGTCACTGCCAACAGAAGTAACGACATAAGAGAGGAAGCGGCGGAGCAACAATTTAGCTACCTGCCAAAACCCTTAAAGCCTGCGGCACTTAAGCGACTGCTAAAGCAATCGCTTGTTTAATAGAGAACTCGTGATCGCATTTATAGTACGGCAGTAGGTATTTCGTCTTCTTTTGGTAGCTGGTTTGCATCAAGATGCGTTTTACTTTTGCGGTAACGCGATGTGAAGTTTCCCGTAACGATAATCAAGTGTTACAACGAAGTCTTTCAACAAATCATAGCCTATTAAGCCTACTACCCGCTTTCCACCTATCCGGCTACCGGTTCTTTCATACTGGCTTTCTAAGTTTGTCTTTTGCCCTTCAGCAGGAAAGCTAACCTTAACGTCACTAATCTCGAATGGACCAAACTTCACGACATCAGACGTAGCGAACTCATTGACCCCAGAACTATTGGCACCAAATGACGTGCTTGCGCCTTCCACTTTTTCAAGCAACCCAACCTTGGACGCCGCTCGACGGTTAATCAAAATTGTACCGGCGTTACCAGTATCGACTAATAGCCACAACGCAACACCGTTAATTTCTACTTGCGCGATAGGCATTCCACTACCCTGTTGAGAGTTGGCTCGAACATTTGCCACCTCCCCCATATCTATCGAATCACGCGTTACCAAACGAATTTTTCTGTGGGGATAGTCCAATTGAACGATGAAGTTATTGAAAAAACCTGCCCCCAGTAACATACCATTAGAGTGATGACCTAAGCTGGATTCGACAAGTGAATCCAGCTCGAAATCACTACCAAATATTTCAACGTTTACATTGTTGTAAGCGTTACGCCTTTCAACGTCGTACACCCCTTTAACGGTCACGGGGCGCCCTTTATCAAGGTCTAAATCATGCTTCCCGATAAACGCGCGATTGATACTGTTTATTTGTGCTCCTGAATCCAGCATGACCCGAGATTCGATGCCTTCTATGGTAACAGGCAAAAAAACGTGACCGTTGTCCAGGGTGAAATCTGTCCATGCTGTAACGGCACTAAACGCATTGAAAGAACAAAAAAGAAGGGAAAGTAAAATAAATCGCGTCATAAATATCCTTTTACGCCAGTAAACTAATCCTTTGAAATCTTACGCTAGCACATGAGCTGATTGAGAGCGAATTAGCACGATGAACCGAACGCGTAAAAATCCCTAATCTAGTGGAAAGCATCTAATACATGTTAGTGCTTAAACTATATCAATATGATCATAGTCTTGAAGACGGCTATCGCTTTCCGTTTAGCTTAAATGCATTGCATTTTTGAACGCGATACCGGCCTTGGTTCTGTTAATAACACCAAGCTTTCTCAATACTGCAGATACATGCTGTTTAACGGTGGACTCAGAAATGGCCAGTTCGTAAGCAATCTGCTTGTTAAGCAAGCCGTCTGATACCATTCGCAACACTTTAAGTTGGTGAGGGGTAAGTTGCTTTAATCGGTTTGTGAAATCATCTTGGCCAGAGTGGCCATTCGCATTCGATGCAGTGGCATTTGGCATCGTAGCTGATGCATTGTGAACTGAAGGCGGGATCCAAGTTTCACCGTCTAACACCGTATTTACCGCGTCAATAATGCAATCGACCGAAGCTGATTTGGGTATAAAACCGCTTGCGCCTAACGCAAACGATTTTGCCATAACATCAGGCTCTTCTTGTGCAGTAATAACGACAACAAGTACATCAGGATAGAGCGCATGTACCTCAGCAAGGCCATTTAACCCTTCATTGCCTGGCATAGTGAGATCTAAGAAAAGCAGATCGATGTCGTCATTTTCTTCAAGACTAGTGAGCGTATCGGGGAACGTGGAAGTTTCTACAAGTTCGATATGCTCCACACTAGCTAACGCATGGCACATCGCAGCCCTGAACAGAGGATGATCGTCAGCAATCAAGATTTTCACAGACATAATGCTATCAACTTGTAACTACCTTGTTAATCAACATACTATCACGCCGGCAAAAAAAGGTTAATCTTATTGGCGTATCTGTTATTGGTGCATCTGTTATTGAGTAAGGCTCTGCACCACGCCCTTCACTGCTCGACATATCCGCCGGCCAACACAATCGAAAGAGGTCGAGCAAACGTGAGCACGCCTAAGCGCAATGGCCTAGGCGTGAAACGTGTTGCTGGTCTTCTTCAGAACATACCGTTTAGAATCGATAACCTACCGTAAGGTGAACTGTACGTGGGTCACCGTAATAACCGATAAGTGTCGTATCACCACCAAGGCCCGGACCAAAGTTACCTTCATCGTCTTGCGTGACAAAGTCATAACCACCAACCAGGTACTCTTCATCGGTCAGGTTTTTGACGTGTAGTCCAGCATACCAGTCGCCTTCAACGCTTTCCCAGCGCGCGCTTAAGTTCACCATACCATAGGCATCTTGTTGAATAAGATCGCTGGTTTCAAAGATAAGATAATCATCGCGATAGTAGTAGTTGGCGTTGAAAGTAATATCCCCAAAACTCGTTTCTAGTAGGTAGTTGGCATTAAGATTAAAGGTATTCTCTGGCGTACTTGCTAGACCAATCAACGGAGGGATTGCATTGTTTTTCTTAATCTCAAAGTCAATATAACCATAAGCAACGTCAAACTGAAGGTTATCCGTGGCTACCCACGTCATCTCCAACTCGGCGCCTTTTGCAGCCGTTTCTGCAGCATTGCGCAGTCGCTGGTCGAGGGCTGTTGGATCAGACAAATCTCCTTCTACACCAATATACTGACGATCTTTGTGGTCGTAAGAGAACAATGTGATATTCATACGAAGTGCGTCGGTTAAGTCACTCTTCACACCCACTTCGAAGCTGTCAACGACTTCTGGTTCAACACCAGGCTCGTTAGTCTGAGCGCGAGGGTTAAACGTGCCCGATTTGAAGCCTTGTGAATAGCTCGCGAAGAACATGGTATCGCGGTCCATTTGATACTCCACGCCCACTCGCGGGGTAAAGCGCGACCAACTCTCTACCGCTGGCGCGTCTAACACTTCATCGCCATCGGTGTCTGTCCCAAGTACTTGAGGCACTAATTGTCCGTCGGGACGCACGTACCCATCAATCCAGTCTGTATAAGGATAAACATTGGCGAATACCAGACCGTTATTTACAAACGCGGTCTTTTCTTCATCGGTGTATCGGGCACCAAGCGAAAGCGATAGCTTATCGGTTACGTCATAGTTCATTTGCGCATAGGCAGCCCAGCTTTCTGAGTTATTACAACCCGTCACTTCCCGCGTTAACCCTGAGGCACCAAGCGATTGACCCAACACACCTAAAATGGCATCAAAATTACCGCAACTTTCACCATCGTAAAAGTAGAGCCCTGACACTAAGCTAAACGCGTTCCCGGTATAATTCGCTTGAATCTCGTGAGTATCATTACTGTCGTCATACTCTGCCGGTACATCAAAAATAGGCAGGGGCGTATTGTCAAAATCAATGTTGGTAGGTGAATAGCTCTCTCTATGCGAACCAATATATTTAAGCTCTAAATCATCATTCACTCTGTATCGTGCCAGCCAGTTATAGCCTTCTAACTCGACTTTATTCCATGTAGGTAAGCTGGTGTACGAATCGAAAACCGAATCAGGCACGGGCGCATCAGTTAATATACTTGGGATTAAACGGTAGCCGCCTTTCGCATTTGATGTGTCTTCGGTCTTATCCCACCCAATACGGAAAAACAAATCTTCACTCGGGTGAACTTCTAGCGTTACACGGGCTGCCCAGAGATCTTTGTTATAATTCTCTTTATCTTGATTGGGCAACGCGCTTACCAGATATTCGCCGAAGCCGTCGCGGTTCAAGTTGGCATAACCCACGCCTAGATACACCGTGTCTTCAATCAGCGGTATTTGACCTGTCACTTTGATATCACGCTGACTGTAACTACCTACCGTAGCTTCAACGTTCATCTGCGTATCGCCGGTCATTTCTTTCGTAACGTATTTAACCGCGCCACCAATGGTATTCTTTCCGTAAAGCGTCCCTTGCGGGCCACGTAACACCTCAATACGCTGTACGTCTAACAAATCAAGTACGGCTCCTTGTGGGCGAGCAATATAAACATCATCTACATAAATACCCACGCCTGGTTCATAGCCCCAAAGCGGGTCTTGCTGACCCAATCCGCGAATAAATGCCGTCAAGGTGGAGTTGGTACCGCGACTGGTTTGTAGCGTAGTGTTGGGCGAAAACTGCTGCACTTCAGTCAGCACGCTAATCCCTTTTTCTCCAAGTTCAACCGCACCAATAGACGTGATAGCTACCGGCGTTTCCTGTAATGACTCTACAGTTTTTCGCGCTGTCACCTCAATGCGTTCTAATTTTCCTTTTTGCGCTTCGGCATCGGCATCAGCTTGACTATCCTGAGCAAATACTGGCGCTGTGCTTAAAACGCTAGCCACCGCTAGGGCACAAAGGCTGCGAATGGGGAGCTTAACTGAATCGCTTTTGCGTTCTACTGTGCTAACAGAGGCTGAATGTGATTGGTAGGGTAAAACCAAGCCATTTGTGTGTATTGATTGAGACATAGTGAGTCCTTGTTGTTCTAAGTTCTGGTCACTGCCGGATGTATTGCCTACGGTCAAAATCACTTTAGTTAATTAATTGTTAATAGTATGTAGTACCATCGTACTATGGGATTTTGATAAAAGTAACGTCAAACTTTATGTCTGTTATGAACGCTTTTTATCTGATTTGTATACACTTTGTGTTTTTGAGTGTAAGCAAATCTTAAATCGACTTAACTGTTTCGGATCATCTGCGGTCACAGATTTTTTAAGGAATAATAACTATGTTAAGTATGATTGGCTTAGTAGGCGGTCTGTTGTTGCTTATTGTTTTGACAATACGCGGAATGAACCTCTTTATTGCCGCACCTTTGTGTGCGCTTGTAGTTGCCATTACCAATAATATCGGCGTCTTCACCGGCGACGTAAACTTCGTTCAAACCTATATGAGTGGTTTCTCTGGCTTTATCGCCTCTTGGTTTTTCATGTTTTTGCTTGGTGCGTTATTCGGTAAATTCATGGAAGACACAGGCGCAGCAGATGCTGTTTCTCGCTGGATTATCACCAAAATTGGTTACAAGCGTGCCGTATTAGCTGTTGTGCTAGCTTGCGCTATTTTGACCTACGGTGGTGTAAGCGTGTTTGTGGTAGCGTTTTCTGTTTACCCTATGGCGGTGAGTTTGTTTAAAGATGCCAACCTACCCCGTCGCTTCATACCTGCTGCCATGGCATTCGGGTCGGTAACATTTACGATGACCTCCGCGGGCTCGCCAGAAATCCAAAACTGGATCCCTATAAAGTATTTGGGTACCTCCCCTTTTGCCGCGTGGGAAGTTAGCCTTGTCGTCGCCATATTCATGGCATGCTTCGGTTACTGGTGGCTTGCTAAGATGATCAGAAAAGCCGTTAATAACGGCGAGGTGTTTGAAGCCAGAGCAAGCGACCCTGAAGTGCGAGACAGAGCGCTCCCCCACCCGCTTACCGGAATTGTGCCGTTAGTCGTGGTGTTAGTCATTTCGTTTCTATTCCATGAAGAACTCGCTCAGCTTGCGCTTATTCTGGCGTTAGGCGGCGGCGTACTGTGTTTGCTGGCGATTAACTACAAACATTTTCACAGTTTACCGGTTGCCATAAATGCGGGTACCACCGGCGCATTGATCGCCATAGGTAACACCGCCGCTGTTGTAGGTTTTGGCTCTATAGCAAAAAACACTGAAGCGTTTCAAACAACAGTAGCGCTTATGACCCAAATTCCTGGTAACGAGCTTATTGGTGCCGCCATTGCCGTAAGCGTGATTGCAGGATTAACAGGAAGTGCATCTGGCGGACAAGCCATTGCCTTACCCTTGGTGGCTCCGCATTACCTTGACCAAGGCGTAGAGCCAGAACAGCTACATAGAATTGTGTCTATATCATCAGGCGCATTAGATTCGTTACCTCACAATGGCTATGTGGTTACTACCATACGCGCCATTTGTAACGAAACCCATCAGGCTGCCTACTGGGCGGTTGGTGCGCTAACAGTTGTGGTGCCAGTTATTGGCCTTGCCATGGCCATTGGCCTGTTTAGCATTATGTAGCATTAGTCAAAGCCAACGATATGGCCTAAGGCCGCACGATATATAAGTCACTCTAGCAAAACATTGCCATCTAAAAATGCGGCCAGAGAAAGGGATAAGAAAGTATGAATTGGAAAAAGACGCTTGCTTCCACGCTAGTGTGGAGTAAGAGCAAAGGCATCAATAAGCTATTGAAACAGCTCAGCTCACAACGAGTGCAGAAACACTTAGCAATAGCAAATTTGGTTGAGGTGTATTTAGTTAAAAAGCAGCGCTCCTTGGTGGGATTATTTGCCACACTAATGTTGACGGTACATTGCCAGGGCATTGCTGGCGAATCCGGCGATACATCGCCATTGCTCAGTTCTTCAAAAGCACCTACTTCTGAGCCCGTTTCTTCCTTGCCAAGCGCTTCGCTGATGGTAGAAAAACGCGTTTTTGAAATGCCTCATTTCACAACCTTTGGTGGTAAACAAATTAAAAACGTAAAAGTTGGCTGGGAGGCGTACGGAACACTAAATGATGCTAAGAGTAACGTTATACTGATTACCCACTATTTTTCTGGATCTTCTCATGCCGCTGGAAAGTACAATGAAAACGACTCAGTGCCCGGTTACTGGGATAGTATTATCGGCCCTGGAAAAGCGATTGATACAAACCGCTTTTATGTAATAAGCGTTGATACGCTGGCCAATTTAAATGCTTACGACCCTCACGTTATTACAACCGGTCCTGCGTCAATAAATCCAGATACAGGAAAACCCTATGGCTTAGACTTTCCTGTCGTGACAATACGTGACTTTGTCAATGTTCAAAAAGCACTTCTCGAAAGTTTAGGTATTAGTAAACTGTATGCGGTTATTGGGCCTTCTATGGGATCTATGCAGGCTATCGATTGGGCGAGCGCTTACCCAGACTGGGTTGAACGTATGATTTCAGTTATCGGCGCAGGTCAAAGCGATGCATGGACTACCGCGGCATTGGAACACTGGGCAACGCCAATCACTCTAGATAAAAACTGGAACAACGGCGCTTATTCCAAAGAGCAAGCCCCTCTTAATGGCTTAGCTGCCTCGCTCATGTTAATTACGCAAAATGCCCTTACCCCTTCTTTTTTCAACCAAACCGGCAACACGTTAGGGTATAAAAATGTTGAGTCGGCGCCGCTTAATGACATACGTCAATCACACAGTATTGTGAACTGGCTACGTGAGCGAGCGAAGACCCGGGCAAAATCTATGGACGCAAACCACCTTTTATATTTGGTTCGAGCTTGCCAGCTCTTCGTTGCTGGACATCAAGGTAATCTTGAGCAAGGGCTGGCGTCGATAAAGGCGAAAACGCTGTTTATTCCAGCTCAAACTGATTTGCTTCTTATGCCCTACTTATCGCAAAGTGCACACCAAAGTTTAACTTCAATGAATAACGACAGCACATTGGTTACGCTAAATGGCAAATTAGGTCATTTGGAAGGTGTGACGAATGTATCCGCTCAGGCTCAGGCTATTCGCCAATTTTTAGAAAATGATAAGGCAGCAATGCAATGATGAAATCTACCCCCTTTTTACGCCACGCGCTTTGTCTGTCTGTATTAAGCGCACTTGCCGTTAGTGTACCGGTATTCGGTAACGAGTCATCTGCGCAAGACGCGCTTCCGTCACTCACTCTTGATTTAAAGAACGTTACCGTATCTGGCTTATCCTCAGGCGGTTACATGGCAACACAATTTCAGTTAGCACACAGTGACTGGGTAAAAGGCGTTGGCGTTATTGCTGGCGGCCCGTATTTCTGTGCACAAGGTGATATAACCACTGCCCTGGCACAGTGCGTGAACAAGGTAGAGGGAGAAATTAACCTTGAAGCGCTGAATGAAAAAGCCAAACAGTATGAAACTGAAGGAAAAATTGCGTCGCTTTCCAGTATGAAAGACGCAAAAGTCTGGCTTTTCCACGGTACGCAAGACACCAGAGTGATTGCACCAGTGAGCGATTTATTATTTGAGCAATACAAATTGTGGACAGACACACAAAATATTGCCTATATCAATGACAAGCCGATGGCACACCTTTTTCCTACCCAAAACAATGGGGTTAACTGCATGAAGTCAGAAAGCCCATTCATTGGGAACTGCGACTACGATGCAGCAGGTGCCATGCTCTCTCATCTTATTGAAAATGTTTCGACACCTGACGAGTCACTGTCAGGGCAAATTCATTCAATTGATCAGCAAAAAATAGCGGGGGGCGATGCCAAAACATTAGCAAGTGAAGGTTTTGTGTATGTGCCTGAAAGCTGTGCACAAGGCGAGCCGTGCAGAGCCCATATTAGTTTCCACGGCTGTAACCAGTATGCCGATGCCGTTGGCGATGCCTACACTACCCAAACAGGGCTGAATGAATGGGCTGATGACAACAATATTGTTGTGCTTTATCCGCAAACTAAGAAGTCGTTATTCATGCCGTTAAATCCACAAGGCTGTTGGGATTGGTGGGGCTATGCCTCTGGCGATTACGCCAACAGGAACGGCGCACAAATAAACGCAGTAAAACAGCTGCTGTTTTCATTAAATAGTGCACCTTCACTAAATAAATCCAACGGAAGTAACAATGACTAAGCGCACAATATTTATCACGGGTGGAGCAAGCGGCATTGGCTTTGGCATTGCTGAGTCAATGATGAAACAAGGGCACCATGTGATCATCGCCGACATAAACGAACAGGCAGCAAAAGAGGCTGTGACTCGACTTGCGCATTTAGACGGTTCGGCCAGCGCAGTAGCCGTAGACGTGTGCGATGCAGGGCAAGTCGCAGCGCTACCTGAGGTACTAGGGAAGCATACCGTTGATGTACTTATAAACAATGCCGGTATTCAGCACGTTTCACGCATAGAGGACTTCCCTGCAGATAAATGGCAGCAGCTTATAAATATCATGCTTGTTGGACCTGCTCTTTTAACCCAAGCTTTTTTACCTGCCATGCGTAAGCAAAATTACGGGCGCATTATCAATGTAGGATCTATTCACTCGTTGGTAGCCTCGCCCTATAAGTCTGCTTATGTAGCGGCGAAGCATGGGCTGTTAGGGTTCGCAAAGACTATCGCTCTTGAAACAGGAGATTGCGATGTAACTATCAATACCCTTTGCCCTGCCTATGTGAAAACACCATTGGTGGAAAAACAAATTGCAGCACAGGCAAAAGAAAATAACCTTACCGAGGAAGAGGTAATAACAAAAATAATGTTAGAACCCATGCCTAAAAAGCAATTTGTTAGCGTTGAAGAACTTGCAGATACCGCAAGCTTCTTAATGTCGCCCAGTGCTCGCAATATAACAGGGCAAACTATGGTACTTGATGGGGGCTGGACGGCTAGATAACCCGTAAGCGATTTAACGCTTAGTTTTTTAAAGAATATTTCTTTTCACATAAAAAAGACTGCAATGAGCAGTCTTTTTTTCGTTTAATGTTTTCGCAAAAGCGTTATTCCCAAAGAGATACGTAGATGGCAACCATTTCTTCAATGGTAGGGATGCGTGGATTATTACCGGGAGAACCTGATGCCAGAGCTTGTTCTGCCATTGTTGACGTCGCTGCAAAAAATGCCTCTTTATCAATACCGAAGTCGGCAGGCGTAGGTACCTGCAAATCTGCATTCAGTGCTTTTAGTTCGTTGATAAGCTTTTGATTCGCCACCTTATCAGAGTCACTTTGGGTAGCAACACCCATGGCGCGAGCACATTGTGCATAACGCACTGATGCACTTGGAATAGAAAAGGCGGTAACCGCGGGCAACAACATGGCATTCGACAATCCGTGAGGCACATGGAACGCCGCACCGATAGGCCGGCTCATTCCGTGAACAAGAGCCACTGAAGCATTTGAAAAGGCAATACCCGCGAGCGTTGAGCCCAGCATCATTGATTCTCTCGCCGTTTCATTTGTTGGGTCTGCAAATACCGTACGCAGATTAGGCGCAACTAATGCCATGGCTGACAACGCCTGTGCATCACTGTAAAGATTAGCTTTGCGGCTAACAAACGCTTCAATAGCGTGAGTAAGCGCATCAATGCCTGTATCGGCTGTCACGCGGGCAGGCAAACTTTGCGTTAATGAATAATCGATTAAAGCTGCCGTTGGCATAAACCCTAAACCAACACACAACATTTTTTCTGTGGTATCTTCGTCGGTGATAATGGTAAATCGCGTTGCTTCTGAGCCCGTTCCCGCTGTTGTGGGAATAGCAATGATCGGCAGCCCCGCTTCATCTACAACCCGCGGGAATTTGTAGTCTCGCATTTCGCCACCGTACTTACCCAAAATAGCGATGGCTTTTGCGCTATCGATGGGGCTTCCACCACCTAAAGCAATGATGCTGTCATAAGCGTGGGTTTTGAATGCATCAACACCGCGATAAATAGACCTCACCGTGGGCTCTGGCACCGTATCTGAAAATACATCGGCGCTTATTCCTGCCTCCTCCAGCACTTGCACTATGGCAGCACTATATCCCAACTCGACCATAACTTTATCGGTAACCAGTAAAGGTTTATGGCAGTTGAGTCCTTTTAGCGTTTCAGCAACCCGCTGACTCGCCCCTTTCCCTATGTGCATCACTCTTGGCAGAATAATTTGATGAGACATGTTTCCCTCGCTGCGAATTCTTTTCATCAGCATACCTAGTACAACGCCCAAAGCAATGACAATGTAAAAATAATGTTACCGCCCCACTACCTCTCCAGCTTTCCTCCAAATAGATACAAATGCGTGGTTGTTTCCATTGCCAAGCGTTAATGGTTAATTATTAACATCACCGTACGTGAAATGAGTGATAAACTGATTAGAACTTTTCTGTGGACTACGATTATGAAGAAACTCGGTATGATTTCGTTGCTTATAGCAATTATCGCTATAGCGATATGGCAATGGCCGAAACCTGACGCTCCTTTACTTTCATCAAACAACGTCATGCCCGCCATGGAGAATTTGCCCGACAATTTCTTTGACACACAAGTAAACCCAGTACTAACGCAGCGCTGTGTTGTCTGCCACGCCTGTTACGATGCGCCATGCCAACTAAAGATGTCATCTCCAGAAGGTATAGCCAGAGGTGCTAACAAAGAAAAAGTCTATGAAGGGACACGACTCACCGCTGCCCAACCCAATAGAATGTTTCTCGACGCCCACAACGTAGACGCATGGCGAGAGCGTGGCTTTTTCGACGTGCTCGAATCGAAAGAAAAACCTAACGCTTCGCCGACCCAATCTTCGGTGCTAGCGCAAATGCTTTTGCTAAAAAAACAGCACCCTTTGCCCAACACCGCTCATTTAGGTGACAATTTCGATATAAGCTTAAGCCGACAAAACCAATGCCCAACCATAGATGAAATGGGCGAATATATAGCTGACCAGCCCTTGGGAGGCATGCCATACGCCCTGCCAGCGCTATCGGATTCTGAACATACTACGCTTGTTCAGTGGTTAAACCATGGTGCGCCGTTACCTTCGCCCAGAAAGCTCTCACAAGAACTGAATGAGAAAGTATCTGACTTAGAAGCATGGCTAAATGGCGATAGCAATAAGATGCAGCTTTCCGCACGTTATATTTACGAACACTTGTTTACGTCTCACCTTTATTTCGAAGATATTTCAGAAAAAGGTAAAACGCCTCAGTTTTTTAATCTCGTGCGCTCGCGTACCCCACCCGGACAAGCGTTAGATATTATTGCTACTCGCAGACCCTTCGACGATCCCAAGGTCAAACGGGTGTATTATCGTCTGCAGCCAGTGCACTCAACTATCGTGAGTAAAACACATCAAGCTTACGCCATTAATAAAACACTGATGGATAAATGGCAATCGTGGTTTGTCGACGCCGATTTTTCTGTAGAAACATTGCCTTCATACAAACCTGAAGTGGCTGCCAACCCATTAACGGCTTTTACTCTGTTGCCAGTAGAAAGTCGTTATCGATTTATGCTTGAGCGCGCGCAAAACACCATTATGGGTTATATCAAAGGTCCCGTATGCAGAGGACAAGTCGCGCTCAACGTGATTAACGACCGATTCTGGGTTTTCTTTGTCGACCCAGACATTGCCACATCTGGCAAAGTGAACGCTTTTTACGCCTCTCAGAAAGAAAACCTTCACTTACCAGCTGAAAAAGACAGTTCAGCCCTTGCGGTAAACTGGGTTAAATATGCAAAGCGCCAAAGCGAATATATGCGTGCAAGAACCACCTTTTTAAATAGTGAGTTCGAAGACGGTGAACACCTAAACATTCCGAGCATTTGGGATGGCGACGGCGGTAATACCAATGCCAGCTTGACCGTATTTCGCCACTTCGATAATGCTACTGTCGTTAAAGGTATGGTGGGCAACCCACCTAAAACGGCATGGGTGATTGACTATGCTTTACTAGAGCGAATTCATTATTTACTGGTAGCTGGCTTTGATGTTTACGGCAACTATGGGCACCAATTAATGACTCGTTTGTATATGGATTTCTTACGCATGGAGGGTGAGTCGAACTTTCTTAATCTACTACCGCCTACCACCCGCCACACGCTTCTCAACGCTTGGTATCAAAAGGCTAGCCCAGAGCTGACTGATTACTTGGAAGGTGATATCAACAGTTTCGAACAACCTTCTGGCATAGCGTTCGAAACAGATGATCCTCAACAAGAACTCTATCAACTGTTATCGCAATACTTGGCTAAGGTTCAACCGAACGCCTCAACCTACAATAAACGTTTGCTATCAGCTGAACAGTTCGAAGCATTAGACCGCTTAGATTCACTTCCTGCTCAACAAGCGACCTTGATGCCTGAAACTACCATGATTGTGATTCAAGACGACAAAAACCCAGACAACATTGATGTATTCACTGCCCTTAGAAATAGCGCGCATTACAATGTAAATAGCCTGTTTGAAGAGGAGGAAAACCGGGAGCCTTCTAAAGATTCAATCACGCTAGTTCATGGTGTGTTAGGTAGTTACCCTGACGCATTCTGGTATATCAATGCCTCAGAAATAACGTCTTCGATTGAGAAGCTCAAATCCATTAAAAGCGAAGCCGATTACAAGGCCCTGCTCGACGATGTTGGCATGCGCCGAACCAACCCTAATTTTTGGGCGTTTAGTGATAAATTAATGCAATGGTCTAGCGAGCGCTATCCTATTGAAGGCGGTCTTCTCGACTATAATCGATTAGAAGATCGGTAAACCTCCATCTTAACAGCGTTTTACGCTTTTCTTTTGCAAAATACCTGTGCTAATGTCCAATCATTGGAAATGAGAGGACATTAGCATTCCATGCCCTATCAAACCGTTGCTTTAATTGGAAAACCTCAGCACGCTGCCACTCATGACAGCTTGAACATTCTTGCCGATTATTTACTAGCGAAAGGCTGTAAGTTATTGGTCGAGGAAAGTATTGCTGAAGAGCTTGAAACCGAAAATTTTAAAAGCTGTAACCTTGTCACTATTGGAAAAGAGGCCGATCTTGCCGTGGTAGTAGGTGGAGACGGCAGCATGCTTGGCGCAGCTCGTGTGCTTGCACGTTTTGACATTCACGTAGTCGGCGTAAACCGCGGTAATCTTGGCTTTTTAACAGATATCCACCCTGATGATATTGTTCAACAACTTGATCTTATCTTTAACGGTGAATGCGTGGTGGAAGAACGCTTCTTACTTGAGGTAGAGGTTTATCGACATGAAAAGCTTAAAAGCAACAACTCTGCCGTAAACGAAGTGGTGCTGCACCACGGCAAAGTTGCCCATATGATGGAATTTGAAATTTACATTGATGAGCAATTTGTATTTAGTCAGCGTAGCGACGGATTAATAGTAGCCACACCAACGGGGTCAACCGCTTATTCTTTATCAGCGGGCGGCCCCATTATAATGCCAAAGCTAGATGCACTTACGTTAGTCCCCATGTTTCCCCATACCCTTAGCAGCCGACCTATCGTTGTTGATGCTGACAGTCAGGTATCAATGAAAGTGTCAAAGGTTAATAGTGATTCTCTACAAGTTAGCTGTGATAGCCACATCGTTCTACCCGTGTTACCCGGCGATGAAATACGTATTAATAAGAGCGCAGACAAACTTCACCTTGTTCATCCCAAGGGCTACAGCTACTTCAACGTACTTCGTAAGAAGTTAGGTTGGGGCAGTAAACTTTACTGAGCCCCCCTGCTCTAGTTTATTCGCCCCACGTGCATTTATTACATAAGTCTGTAGCATTTTCTTGGTTGCTACAGGCTTGAAAAATAAAGATTTTTTAATTTTATAAGATTTCCTTAGCGAAAACCTGTAGTTATAGCAATTTCATATTGCGGCATATCTGTTGCAACTATTGAAGTAAGCCGTCAGCACATGGTCAGTGACACGTTGACCTTATCAGTAATTAATATCGTGCTGACTTGTTTGCATTCAATAGGAGATATCATGAGTAACACCAATATCAAATTTACAGCCCCAGGAATGGATAACGATGCAGCTGCCAAAACAATCAAGGTATTGGATCAGCGATTGGTTGCACTATTAGATTTACAGTTAACGTTGAAGCACATTCACTGGAACGTAGTAGGACCAAATTTTATCGGCGTGCATGAAATGTTAGATCCTCAAGTTGATGCGGTACGCGAAATGACCGACACAATTGCAGAGCGAATTGCCACGTTAGGTGGCGTACCTAAAGGTACACCGAAAGCCATTGTTGAAGGTCGAAGCTGGAATGATTACGAATTGGGCAAAGGTTTGGTACTTGACCACCTTAAAGCGCTGGATGCAGTGTATGATGGTGTAAACGGTGACCATAGAAAAGCACTAGAAATTTTAGGTGAGATTGACCCAGTATCGGAAGATATGATTACCGGCCAACTTGCGGATTTAGAACAGTTTCAATGGTTCGTGCGCGCACACATTGAGTCTGGCAGCGGTGAATTACAACAGTAATAGGTTAACACCGAAATTCAAAGCTGATATGTAAACTATCTACAATAGATTACAGTTATTATACGAAGGAGAGCTTGTGCTCTCCTTTTTAACGTTTACTTGAGTGAAAAGCACAGCAGCAAATTGCTTGGCGCATTCAAAATATCTTACGCGACAACAATAGAGTACTTCGCTACTGTACTTACGCCTTGTAAAGAGCCCTGTAAACTCTTCCTTTACTGCGACGCTAGTTGTAGGTTACTCGTAACCCACCCTCATAAAAAGAACATATCCATTTGATATAATTGGCTTTCCTTTTATATTGGTCGATTTTTGCGTAAATATTTTACGACTTAACTTTACACAACAAAAATACTGTATATATTATCAGTTACTGTATATATCATCATGTTCAACTTTTTCGAGTGTGGTTATGTTAGCGCATCTTTCTATTTCTAATTTTGCTGTTGTAAAACAATTATCAGTTCAACTGGAAAACGGGTTGACTGCTATAACCGGTGAAACCGGTGCAGGTAAATCTATTGCCATTGATGCTTTAAGTTTGTGCTTAGGCGAGCGCGCTGATGCAAATGCGGTGCGTAAAGGGAGCGCGAAAGCCGAAATCATTGCTCATTTCTCTTTAAGCGGAAATACATTAGCTAAAGCCTTTCTCGACGAGCATGAGCTTACCTCAGACGAAGACGAAAATAGCTGCTTTGTTCGTAGAGTTATCTCGAAGGAAGGCCGTTCAAAAGCTTTCATCAACGGCATTCCAGCTTCGCTTCAGCAGCTGAAGGGTTTAGGTCAATTTTTATTAGCTATTCACGGCCAAAATACTCACCTACAACTGTTAAAAGAGGACCATCAAAGGGAATTAGTTGATGGCTACGCAAAGCACAATGAACTATTAGCTCAAGTTAAAGAAACCTATGCTCTTTGGCACGACAAGCAGCGAACGTTGAAAACGCTTCAAGAGCAAGCGCAACAGCGTGAAGACAGAATTCAATTGTTAACTTACCAAGTGCAAGAGCTCGATGAATTTGCCATTGAAAAGGGTGAATTTGAAGAGTTAGAAGTAGAGCACAAGCGCCTAAGCAATGGCCAGAGCCTTTTAGAGCACGCCCAGACCAGCGTGTATAATTTGTATGAAAGCGATGAGGGCAACGCATTATCGGTGATCCAAAGCAGCATTGAGCGTTTAGGCGAATTAGAAGCTCATGACGCAAGCCTTACGCCAATCATTGCCATGCTTAATGATGCGGCAATTCAGGTAGAAGAAGCGGCAGGAGAGCTACGTAGCTACTGCGATCACCTTGAAATCGATCCTCTTCGCTTACAACAAGTTGAGGCGCGCTATGCGAAAGCGATGGAACTTGCCCGAAAACACACTGTAATGCCTGAAGGTCTCTATCAGCATCACCAAGAATTGTCCGCTGAATTTGATGCTTTGTCAGATCAGGAAACACTGTTAGGCACGCTTGAAGGGGAAGTCGAAAATGCTCGGGCAGCGTACCTAACGGCAACTAGAGGCCTTTCAGAGAGCAGGAAACGGGCTGCGGATAAGTTAAGTGCCGACATTGAAGTACAAATTCGCCAGATGAATATGCCGCACGCAAGCGTGGACATAAAGATTCAGTACGACGAACTCAAAAAACCCGTAAGCACAGGACTAGATGCCGTTGAATTTAGGGTGTCGACTAACCCTGGTCAAGACGCAGATAAGCTAGAAAGAGTGGTATCAGGTGGTGAACTATCTCGTATCGGTTTGGCTATACAAGTTATTGCAAGCGACCATCACGCAACACCGACGATGATTTTTGATGAAGTGGATACAGGAATTAGTGGCCCTACTGCATCAATTGTTGGTGGGCTCCTTCGGAAATTAGGCAAACAATCGCAAGTTATGTGTGTAACTCATCTACCACAGGTAGCGGCGCAGGCGAATAACCAATTATTTGTTACCAAAATCACAGATGGAGAAAGTACAGAAACACAGATGCTTGCATTGACTAAGCAAGACAGAATTGACGAGCTGGCAAGGCTACTGGCTGGCGACAAAATAACCAAATCCGCCTTAGCTAATGCGAAAGAACTGCTTAAAAGCGCAGCATCGAACTAAAATGCAGTTGATTGGTCCTAGTTGTCAATGTAGCATGCCTTCGCGCTTGCAATAAAACAGTCTCGAAATTCGCACTATCGAAATTCATAGGCACTAACAAAGGCAATACTGGACAAATTAACGCATGAAGTTGCAACACTTATTAGTAATTCTTGGTATCACACTTACATCAACTGCTTGCTCGAATTGGATTTATCGAATCGATGTTCCGCAAGGTAACTTTCTAGATCAACGCGACGTTGAAAAGCTTCGTGTTGGGATGACGAAAGAGCAAGTTATCTATGTTCTGGGGAACCCAGTAGTTCAAGATTCATTTGATAATGACACGTGGTACTACGTTTACGATATGAAACGCGGTATGAAAAAGCGCGGCGAAGATTTTCAGAAGCAAATGATAATCAACTTCGTAGACGACAAAGTAACGACGGTTGAAGGTGATTTCGAATTATCTGAAGACTTCAATACGCCAATCGATAACTAGTAGCAGAGAAAAGGTAGCAAGCTCAGGCTACCTTTTTTGTATGTATAGCTTTTACTAAAACACTTATTTTTCGAAGCTTTTTACTTATTGTAGAGGTCTAAATGGAGCATAGTTTTTGGCATAGTAAATGGCAAAAAAATGAAATTGGATTTCATGAACCTGCTGGAAATACACTGCTGATGAAGTATGCGTCTTCTCTGCTTAGCCACAATTACGCTAGCTCATCGTTAACGCGTGTTTTCGTTCCGCTGTGTGGCAAAACCCGTGATATAAGTTGGCTACTCTCGCAAGGTAGCGAAGTCGTCGGTGCTGAACTTAGTGAAATTGCGATTATACAGCTATTTGAAGAGCTAGGTGTCACTCCCACTGTCACTACCTCTACCAATGGCAAAGTTTATACCAAAGACGGTTTAACCGTTTACGTTGGTGATATTTTTAAACTAACGTCTCGCGATGTAGGCGACGTTTCGGGTGTTTACGATAGAGCGGCATTAGTAGCATTGCCCAGCCCGCTTCGCGAAAAATACGCGGCTCACCTTATGGCTATCACGAAATGTGCGCCGCAGCTTATTATTTCTTTTGAATATGATCAGAACGAAATGGCGGGCCCGCCTTTTAGTGTGAATGAAAAAACCGTAGATGCTCTTTACTCAGCGGCTTACAACATTAAAAGGCTTGAGCGCTCTACACTTGAAGGCGGGTTAAAAGGCAAAGTAGATGCTGACAATTTGGTCTTTGCGCTTACGGCGAAATAGACATTTTGCTGATGCTTACTTCAAACAAATATCGTTAAAAAAGGTGTTCAAGTTACGGCTTAATTTCACAAAGTACGTCTCGAGCAACTCGGTAAAGCAGTGCGTTACATGTCGACTAGAGGCCAAGCAGCGCCTCTACGCCAAACAACAACGCACCTATTAGTCCCCCTACAATTGTGCCATTAATTCGTACTTTTTGAAGGTCGCGACCGATATTTAATTCCACCTGCTCAGCCATTTCGCGTTCATCCCAGCTATTTATGGTGTCGCGTATGTGACGGGTCAGAAACTCAGCCAATTCAGGTGCCATATATTTAGCTGCTTCGCCTATGTGTTTGTTGAACGCCATGGCTAATTCACTGTCTTGGGTCAACGTAGTGCCCAAGTCTTTTAGAAGGGCCGACACCTTTGTTTCTGCTTTACCATTTTGTTCTTCAAGGGATTTTAAGAGCCATTGATGAAACTTAGACCAGGATTGCTGAACATACGCGTTTAGCGCTGGGTCATTAATGATTTTTTCACGATAGCTGTTAACTTTTTTCTCCATTAACGGGCTATGTTGTAACTCATATAGGAACTCATGCACTTGTTCGTCAAATGCGTGGCGTATGGGGTGATGCTCATCTTCGTATATGTCGTCTAAAATACTCGAAACCGCTTTAACAGCAATCAGTGCACCCTGCTCACTTAGCCAGCTAGAAGGAAGTAGCTTTTCAATTCTACTGTATTCGGTTTTCAGCCAGACCACTAACGTATCTGCTATGTAAATTTGGGTTTCTGGCTCTGCGAGCAGTTTCGCTAGTTTCCCCAGTACCCTATCAAGTACGACCTGGTGCTGACGCTCCTTTGTTACAGCGCCTAACGAAGTAGCCATTAATTGCCTAAGATCGAGTTGGTTAATGCCCTTTTGGGCGGTTTTAGCGATAAATGCTTTTACCGGTTTATCATCAAGCACGCGCAGAACACCTGCAAAAGCATCACATAAAAAGCGGCTTAAACGGGTAGCGTTTTTGTCCTGTGACAACCACCTTCCAGCACCCTTAGCAGGGTCGCTATCCCGAATTAGCTTCTCTATTGCCTCGGGGTGAAAGAACTTCTCTTTAACGAACAATGACAAATTATTAGCAATAACGGATTTGTTGCTAGCCACGATATTGGTGTGAGGAATAGGGTACTGCGCAGGAATGGGCTTAAATAAGGCGGTCACAGCAAACCAGTCAGCAAGACCACCAATAAGGGCAGCTTCACTCGCCATCTTAATAAGCCCTAACCACCACACACCTTGCAAACCCGTGCAAAACTTGGGGAGTAATACGGTTAAGACGAATACACTTGCGGCAAAAATCAAACAGGCCAATGCGAGCCTTTTAGCCTTATTCAACTGCGTGTACTTTTCCTGCATAAACTGCTCCGTTTAAATTACTCGTCTACCGTACTGATCTATAAGTGATGTGCCGTCTTCTTTAGCAAAAGGGCCTTGTGGCCATAAAGGTAAAATATCCAGTACTACCTCACTTGGGCGGCATAGCTTTACTGTTTCTTTAAGGTTATTAGAAACCGTCTTTCCCTTCTTCAGCTGTTCGGTCAAAGAAGCTGAGTGTTCATATTCATCTTGAGGAATGCAAACAATAGGCCTATTCACTAAAACGGGATGTTCCAGCATCAATTCAAAGATGATTTCGTTACTCACTGTTTCATCAAGTAACCCTAATTCAGCAGCAGGCGACTTTGTTGTGCGAAGCGCTTGTCGAGGGTTAAGGTTAGCTGCATTCAATAAATAAGTTAGTTGTTCACGTTCCCACCCAACACGTAAATACTCAATAACCTGCACCTCATACCCAGCGGCCTTGATCACCGCCAGTACATTCCTAGACGTGCCGCACTCTGGGTTGTGATAAATCTTTATCATCTCCACCTAACCTCACTAAAAAGTAAAAACCACATATACCAACATACTATTAAAATTCGAGGACAGACACTCGCAAAGGCTAAAACCTTGCCTGTACTCGTTGGACACACACTCAAATAGCTACCAGTACTTCTTGGACACACACTCAAATAGCTACCTGTACTTCTCGGACACACACTCAAAAAAGCAGCTTGTAACCAAAAAGATGTATTCACATTGAGTGTCTGTCCATTTCTTTAAATAATTTCTTCAAGCGAGTGTCTGTCCCCTTCTGAAATCCCTTCTGAGCTTAGAGCCATGTGGTACAAAATGGTCAAATTCGCCATCCGGTGGCAGATGAAACTATAAAATTAGTTATTACACCATTGATGCAGTCTACCCCCTTTAGCATATTAAAATAACCTTTTGATTTTAAATGCTTTTTAAGAGTGGCATGATACGTGATATGTATTTTATAAATGCACAACAAAATTTGTGTTTGATATCAATACCGTTAAAGCGTGTTATTAAGTATTTATGAAACAATCAAGGATAAAAGAATATGAAAAAGTCTATTATTGCTAGTGCAGCTATGTTGCTTTCAGCCTCTTTGCTTACTGGCTGCGTTATCCATGTTGGCGACGCTAGCGCATTAGAAGGCAGCGATTTCAGTTCTATTCTAGGCAATATTGACATAGCTGAAGGGAAACACGCTGGTGATATTTCTTCTGTTAATGGCAATGTGGAAATTAGCGATCATGGTGGCGCGGATGAAGTCAGCATCGTTAACGGAAATCTTGAAATGGGTAGCCATGTGTCTGTCCGAAATATCGATATTGTAAATGGCGATGTAAGTGCAGCTTCACACCTCAATGTGCTTAAGGGTGTAGAGACCGTGAATGGAAATGTTACGCTTCCTACGCAAAGTGCAATTGGCGGTAGCGTTGAAACAGTGAATGGAGACATAACAGCCGTCGATACAACCATTGAAAAACACATCAAAACACTCAACGGCGATATTACTTTATCTGGCTCTTCTCACGTTTTAGGCGATATCGTATATAAGGAAAGTGAAAGCGCTTGGGGCAAGAAATCAGACAACAAACCAACCCTATCGATTAGTGCATCGGTTACTGTAGACGGCAGCATTGTTTTGCACCGCCCTGTTAACCTAGACATTGAAAGCGATGAACTAAAACAAAAAGTCATTGTAAGCTACGGCAGTGCACAGTAACGTATTGGCTTAATCATTTAAGCTAACATTCTGGAAATGCATGACTGAACAAGAAAAGATGCTTGCTGGCGATTTATACTTTCCGTCAGACAAAACATTATCGGCATTGCGCAAGCAATGCCGTATGCAATTAGACGAGCTCAACACAACTTGTCAAAGTGACCACAAAAAGCGTACGAGACTACTAAAAGCGCTGTTTGGTAGTACTGGAAAAAGGCTTTACATCGAGTCTTCATTCAAATGTGATTACGGCGAAAATATTCACGTAGGCGAAAATTTTTTCGCTAACTTCAATTGTGTGATTTTAGATGCAGCGAAGGTCACGATAGGTGATAACTGCATGATTGCGCCTCAAGTCGGTTTATACACCGCTACGCACCCATTAGATCCTTTACAAAGGGCAACCGGCATCGAGTTCGCCAAGCCCATTACTATTGGCGACAATTGCTGGATTGGTGGTATGGCGGTCATAAACCCTGGCGTAACGTTGGGAGACAATGTGGTTGTGGCCTCTGGCGCGGTGGTAACTAAGTCTTTTGGGGACAATGTGGTCATTGGTGGTAACCCTGCCAAAGTCATCAAAGAAATAGAGCAAGCCGAATAGAGCATGTGATGTTTTCGGTATCACATGCCTTAAAAAGCACCTTTACACGAGTCCATACCAAGTCACATCTATCGATTTAATCTGAACCGTAATTCAAAGACTCTTCAAGGGCCGCCATTAGTACCTCAAAGGCGGCCCCTAGTTTTAGCCTAGTACACAGAGCTAGGTAAAATTAAACGCTATTCCGTTAGTAGTCTAAAGACAAACGCGCTCTATAAATCGTTAATCCCAGTCTGGAGCAAAATCTGGGTTTACAATTCGGTCGCCGTTATCAAGATCATCAATAAGCGCGAGCTCTGAATCAGTTAAATGTACACCACCGTAAGCTAAATTCTCCGCCAAGTGTACTTTACTGGTTGATGAAGGGATTGCGTAAATGTGACGTTTCTCCATCCACGCCAGAACAACTTGCGCCGGCGTCGCATCGTGGTTTTGCGCTATTCGCAATAACGTTTCGTCCTTCATTACTTTTCCTACCGCAAATGGCATATATGCAGTCGCTTTTATGCCTTTTTCCTTACACGCTTCAACAACTTTCTTATTTTGCATGAAAGGATGGATTTCAATTTGGTTGGTGTAAATCTCGCCTTTACCAAGAACCTTTTCGGCCTTATCTAACAAATCAATAGTGAAATTAGACCCCCCAATATGACGAGTAAGCCCTTGCTCTTTCGCCTTCGCAAGATTGCCTAAGTAACTTTCGAGTGAAATATCATTACCAGGATATGGCCAATGGATAAGAAGCAAATCAACATATTCTAGCTTCAGCTTTTCTAAGCTTTCGTGAACACTTGGAATAAAATGAGCATCGCCCAATGACTCGTGCCACACCTTTGTGGTGACAAACAGTTCGCTTCTATCAAGCCCGCTGGTTTTTATGGCATCGCCAACTTGTGCTTCGTTGTCATAAAATTGTGCGGTATCAATGTGTCTGAAACCAACCTCTAGCGCTTTACTTACTGACTCACGGGCCTCGTCACCTTTCAATCGAAACGTTCCCATTCCTAACTGAGGCATATCTTTCATTACTTTCTCCTTTTCCGTGTTGGTCTTAACCTACTTGACGTAGCAGCTTCACACTTTGCTACGCCATCGCTTAGAAAGAAGATCGTAATCATCGAGACTGAAATCAGAATTAAATGGGAAACAAACTTAGTGATTAAGTTGAAGAATACACGTCACTAAAATAAAAAAGCCGCTAGCGAACGCTTGCGGCTTTGAGTAATCACTTACACGTGATGGATAAATAAGACATTACTTACGTTTGGCGGGACGCCCAGGCCGTTTATTTAAGCCTTGTTGCTTACGCACTTTATGCTTTTTAACCGAGCGACGCATGCGACTTAAACGCGCGTGGTCAAGTTTGCCCTGGCGTACATTAACCATAGTTTGCGTTTCATCCGGCAGTTGAACATGGCTACGAAGCGCGTTCACGTCTTCTAATCCTAGTTCAACCCACGCACCTTGCGGTAGACGCTTCTGCAGTTCAATTGGGCCATATTTAACGCGGATCAAGCGGCTAACTTGCACGCCCTGCGACTCCCAAAGACGACGCACTTCGCGGTTACGCCCTTCTTTCAACGTTACGTTGTACCAACGGTTCATGCTTTCATCTTCAGCATGCTGCGGCGTAGGCGCACCTGAAATTGTCAGGAACTTTGCTTCGCCGTCTTCCAGCTCTACACCTTTTTGAAGGGTATGTAGTGTTTTGCCTGTTACCTCACCGAATACACGTACTGCGTATTCGCGTTCTACTTCGCACTTAGGGTGCATTAGGCGATTGGCTAGTTCACCATCGTTAGTGAATAACAGCAGGCCACTGGTGTTCATGTCTAGACGACCAACGGTGATCCAGCGCCCTAGTCGAATAGCGGGTAGACGGTCAAATACCGTATCGCGACCTTCAGGGTCGTGACGGCTACACAATTCACCTTCGGGTTTGTTGTACATCAACACTCGGCAAATTGGCTGTTCTGTTTGACGAGATAGCAAATGACCATCAACACGGATTTGTGCGGTGTGGTCGACTCTATCTCCTAATGTTGCTTTGGTGCCATCGACCGATACTCGGCCTTCTTCAATCCAACGTTCCATTTCTCGTCGCGAGCCTAGCCCTTGGTTAGCCAGTACTTTTTGCAACTTCTCAGTCATGGGTTTTCACTCTTTAATTGCTTGTTTACGGTCGCACGGTCTATTCGGACGGTGCCTCATTTAACACCTTAAGCGGCGAGTCTGACGCAACGCTTTCAGCCATGTTTTCGAAAGCATCAGCATTGGGCAAATCGCTCAACGACGTCATCGAAAAATAGTCTAAGAAGCCTTTGGTAGTTGCATAAAGTGCTGGTCGCCCAGGCACTTCTTTGTGGCCCACTACCTTTACCCAGTCTCGTTCTGTGAGTGTCTTTATAATATTACTGCTTACCGCCACGCCCCTGACCTGCTCTATTTCTCCGCGGGTTATAGGTTGACGATAGGCAATGAGTGCCAAGGTTTCGAGCATTGCTCTAGAATACTTTGGCGCATTTTCCTGCCACAATTTGCTTAACCACGGGCTTAACGCATCTAACGATTGAAAGCGATAGCCACTAGCTACTTCCACCAGCTGAATGCCTCTTGGCTGATAGTCTAACTTTAGCTCGTTAATCACCTTACTCAAGGTTCTATCAGCGACGGTAAACTCATTGAGTACCGTTTCTTTTAAATGCTGCTTTGAAATAGGTTTATCAGCAACAAATATTGCTGCCTCTACCAATTGTTTAAGCTGAGCCGTGTTAATTTTCTTCATGGGCACCTAATTTTACATGAATTTTTGCATAAGGACCTGCCTGAATGCATAAAATTAGCTGTTCTTTTACTAATTCTAAAATTGCTAAGAAGCAAACCACTACCCCAGCTTTACCTTCTTCAACGGTAAATAGGCGTTCAAGTGGCGTATATTCTGTTGTTGTGAGTAACGACAAGATGAGCGACATGCGCTCTCGCGTGCTCAGTGCTTCCCGTGCAATAGTATGGTGTTCAAACGCTTCAGCGCGCTTCATGGCCGCACTGAACGCCAATACAATTTCAGCTAAAGATACATCGGGCTCAATGCGAATTGGCGCCACATTCTCACTTAGTTCAACGTGAGTGGTGAAAATATCCCGTTCAAGTCTAGGCTGAATATCTAAATCTTCTGCCGCTTGCTTTACTAGCTCGTATTCTTTTAATCGGCGAATAAGCTCTGCTCGAGGGTCTTCTTCTTCGTCGGAATCGTCACTGCGTTTAGGCAATAGAAGCCTGGACTTAATTTCTGCCAATATGGCTGCCATCAGCAAGTACTCTGCCGCCAGCTCTAATTTTAGCGACATCATGGCATCCACATACTCCATATACTGCTTGGTAACATCAGCGATGGGCAGTGTGGTGATATCAAACTTTTGTTTTCTAATAAGATAAAGTAGTAAGTCGAGCGGCCCTTCGAAGGTTTCTAATATGACCTCTAGGGCATCGGGGGGAATGAAGAGATCTTCAGGCTTTTCAATTAGCGCTTCGCCATTAATAAACGCAAGTGGCAACGGCTGCTGAACAGGTGTCGAAAGCCTCTTCTCAACAGAGGCATCATTATCGTTATTATTTTCTTCAACAAGCTCTGACACAGTTCCACAACCGTTTTTACGCGCTAGCAAAGCGGCGATTATTGATATTATTATTTACGCGTTCACGCGAGAACTTGCAGCGCTTCGCTGCAAACCGAAGCGCTACAGGCCCTCGCAACATAGCTTACGGTTTCCTACTATAACTTTCACCTGCAACAAGCAAAAGAAACTAGTTAAAATAGGCTATCTACAACTATCTGTTCAAAAAAACAGTAAAACGAAAATTACTCAAAGGGAGACGGATCGCCCGTGCCATGTCGCACAATTACCGGCGTGTCTTCCGACAAATCAACCACGGTAGTGGGCTGCTCTCCAATGTAACCACCGTGAATAATAAGCCCTACTTGCTTTTCTAAGTTGTCGCGAATGACATCTGGGTCTGACTCAGCCATGGTGTTACCTGGCAAAATCAAAGACGTAGACATCAATGGTTCGCCCAGCTCTTCCAATAATGCAAGTGCAATGGCGTTATCGGGCACGCGAATACCTATGGTTTTACGTTTAGGATTTTGCAAACGCTTTGGTACTTCGCGGGTCGCTTTCAACACGAAGGTGTATCGCCCTGGTGTGTTGTTCTTAATTTGCCTGAACGCCGTGTTGTCTACCTTTGCGTAAATTGATAGCTCAGACATGTCTCGACACATTAAGGTAAAGTTGTGATCTTTATCGATTTGACGAATACGACACAACTGCTCAAGCGCCTTTTTGTCTTCCATTTGGCAACCTATGGCGTAGCCTGAGTCTGTCGGATACACCACCACTGCTCCCTCTCGAATTAACTCACAAGCCTGACTAATAAGGCGCTTTTGCGGGTTGTCGGGGTGCACATAGAAAAATTGACTCATAATTACTTCCTTTTCTTAAACGCGCAGAACGATACTACTTTGCCAACGAGGCAAGTGTCTGTCCACTCGTAAAGCTTGCTGGTTAAGCTCGTGGGTAAAACTCGCTTTTAAGCTTTTTACCAACCAACTCTCGGCATTTTAATTAGCTATAGCGCTCATCAACCGTACGTGAACCATTTGCCTTACCTTGCCCATTTATACCCAGAGCTTAGCAAATTAGATTTTCTTAGCTTTCAGCCGTCAGCCCTTCAAATTGTTTCCAATTATGCCATACGGGTGTGAGCTTACTGCTAATGCCGAGGTTCTTACCCAGCTCAGTCCAACGAGACGGAAAGTGAAAATCAGAGCCCGCCGATGCTAGTAACTGATGGGTTTGTGCAAGCTCATTAATAAGCTCTTGTTTGGTTTTATTGATACCTGGAAACGCAGTTTCAATGGCATCGCCACCGGCTTGTTCGAACAAGGCCACCAAACGCCGTAGCCACTTCGCTGTCATATCATAATGAGCAGGATGAGCCAGTACTGCTTGTCCACCTGCATCGTGTATCCACTCGATAGCCGTTTCGATACTTGGCCACTCTGCTTTAACTGCAGCTCGTTTGCCTTTGCCAAGATACTTCTTAAACGCGGCGTCCATACTTGGCACACCGTAGTTGTTTACTAATACGCGCGCAAAGTGCGCCCGTGTCACCTGGCCAACGCCCGCTAGCGCTTTTGCTCGCGTTAGAACACCTTCAAACCCACACTTTTCGAGCTTATCAGCAATTTTTTCAGCTCGGGCTTCTCGGGTTTGAGACTGGCCTTGCAGCCGCTCAAGAAACGTTGGGCAGTGTCTGTCCACATTTAATCCAACTATATGGATATCGAAACTGTGCCAAGTGGTGGAAATTTCAACACCATCAATAATGGTTAAAGCACGTTTTTGCTTCGATTGGGTAGCATGTGCTTCTTCCAAACCGGCTACGGTATCGTGGTCGGTAACGGCAAGCGCATCCACCTGCATGGTGTGTGCGCGAAGGATTAATTCTTCTGGCGTTAGGTGGCCATCAGAGAATTTTGTATGACTGTGTAGATCTATTTTCAATGTCTTATGCAAATTTTAGGTTGACACAAACGGCAATTTGTTTTCTTCTATACACACAAAGTATACGTACTAACCGCTTCAAATCCTATTGAAGTTTGGAAAAACAACGAGTAATTCATGCATTCATACAATATTTCAACAGCAATGACAGTTGCAGCTTGGTGGTGGCACTCCCTAACTTAACGGGCGGTGTGCACTGTAGTGCGTGAATGAATACACATAAAGGCCCGTTTATACGGGCCTTTTTTTTGTCTTTTTGCAGTTGGAGAGTAGCAAAAATGAGTTTAGCGGAACTGGGGATTTCTCCAGGTAAGGTAGAGACAATTGAGCAGGTGGGACACTATGTCGATGATCCACTTGCCGCGTTTGCCCACCTTTGTGGCAATAAAAATAACGCATTGCTTTTAGAGTCGGCAGAAATTGATTCTAAAGACGATTTACAAAGCTTGTTAATGGTTGACGCAGCACTGCGCATGGAATGCCGGGGCAACTGCGTTGAAGTGAAAGCACTGACAGGCAACGGCGCTTCAGTGTTACCTTTATTTGTTGACCACGCCCCTGACGGCCTACACATCAAAGAAAGGACAGACACTTCAATTACGTTGGTGTGTGATGAGGCTGACGGTGAACTTGACGAAGACAGCCGCTTAAAGGCCGCAAGCGTAATGGACGCGCTTCGCATTGTTATCAATAAGATTACACCAATCCGCCAACATCCCCACGCGGTTTTCTTAGGCGGTGTATTTGCCTACGACATGCTAGCAGGCTTTGAAAAACTACCCGATGTTGCAGAAGGTGAAAATGACTGTCCAGACTTTGTGTTTTACTTGGCAGAGACCTTAATTACCGTTGACCACCAAACCCGCGAGACACATTTAATTGGCAGTGTTTTTAGCGGACAAGACGTTGCCCAGCAATACTTTGCCATTGCTCAGCGCTTAGAAGCAATTCATCAGCAGCTACACGATATGCCCGCTGAACCAGTGCTAGTAGGTGCAAATACAGCAAAGATTGTTGATGTAGAAAGTGAAGCACAAAGCGGACAGTCACTCGTTTCCGACTCAGAAAACTCAAACGAAACCGAAAACGGACAGTCACTTTCTTCTTTTGACCCAAGCGTCGAAGTGAGTGTTGATTTAAGTGATGAACAGTTTTGCAACCATGTGCTGGACTTAAAACAGCACATTTTAGCCGGCGACATTTTTCAGGTTGTGCCCTCGCGCACATTCTCTCTCCCCTGCCCATCGCCGCTACTTGCTTACGCTAAACTTAAAGAATCAAACCCAAGCCCTTACATGTTTTACATGCAAGATGCCGCTTTCAGCATATTTGGCGCCTCTCCTGAATCAGCGCTTAAATACGAAAGAGAAAGCAATCAGGTAGAGATCTACCCGATTGCCGGTACCCGTCCACGTGGCAAGCGCCCTGATGGCAGTATCGACAGAGATTTAGACAGCCGCATTGAGCTTAACCTTCGCGAAGACACCAAAGAAAAGTCTGAGCACATTATGCTGGTTGACCTTGCCCGAAACGATGTTGCAAAAGTGAGTCGCCCAGGTACGCGCTATGTGAAAGACTTGCTAAAAGTTGACCGTTACTCTCACGTGATGCACTTGGTGTCACGCGTGGTTGGCCAGCTACGTGACGACTTAGATCCACTGCACGCTTATCAAGCCTGCATGAATATGGGCACCCTAGTCGGCGCACCAAAAGTAAGCGCAGCGACGTTAATTCGCGAAGTTGAGAAAAAACGCCGCGGCAGTTATGGCGGCGCGGTTGGCTACTTGAATGGTCAAGGCGATATGGACACTTGTATTGTCATTCGTTCAGCGTTTGTGAAAAACGGTACGGCCTATATTCAAGCGGGTGCAGGTGTAGTATATGACTCGGTTCCACAAGCTGAAGCTGATGAAACTCGCGCTAAGGCGCAAGCGGTAATTGGCGCAGTAAAAGCAGCACTACAAGAAGAAGCTGAAAGTATCAACGTTGCGTTAAATGAAGGAGGCAACGCATGAATCAGCAAGTGACCACCCTATTTTTGCTCGACAATGTAGACTCATTTACCTACAACCTTGTGGACGAACTGCGCACCTTAAACCTAGACATTAAAGTCTATCGCAACACGGTTTCAGCAAATGCTCTGTTTGAAAGAATGCAGGAACAAGCAACGAAAGGCCCCGTGCTTCTTATGCTGTCGCCAGGCCCAGGTGCACCAAGTGAAGCTGGCTGTATGCCTGAGCTACTTAAAAAAGTACACGGCGTGTTCCCCGTAATTGGTATTTGTTTAGGCCATCAAGCTATTGTTGAGCATTACGGCGGCACCGTAGGTCGCGCCAGCCAAGTTATGCACGGCAAATCTTCTGCCATTACTCATTCTGAAGATGCTATGTTCAAAGGCTTACAGCAGCCCTTACATGTCGCACGCTACCACTCTTTAGTGGCACATTCATTGCCTGAAAACCTTACTGTTTGCGCATCTACAATAAACGATGACGGCAGTGAGGCCGTAATGGCAGTTTACAACAGCGAAGATCGCATGTTGGGTTTCCAATTTCACCCAGAATCTATTTTAACAGCCCACGGCAGTTTGCTGTTAAAGCAAAGTATTGACTATTTAACGTTACAGGGAGCGAACCATGCTTAACGCAGGCCCTCTACTAGAACAAATTATGTTGCGAGAATCACTGTCGCAAACCGAGGCATACAGCTTGTTTAACAGCATCATGCACGGTGAGCAAAGCGAGGTGATGATTGCTTCAGTGCTGACTGCGCTGAAAATGAAAAAAGAATCGCCCAGCGAAATTGCGGGTGCCGCGAGTGCCATGGTTGCCAATGCACTGCCCTTTCCCACACCGTCTTATGAGTTTGCAGATATCGTTGGTACAGGCGGAGATGGCCACAACACCATTAATATTTCCAGTGCAGCCGGTGTAGTTGCCGCATCTTGTGGCGTGAAGGTGGCGAAACACGGTAATCGCAGTGTATCGAGTAAGTCTGGCTCTGCTGATTTGTTTCGCCAGTTTGGTCTTAATTTAGAAATTAGCCCAGAAACATCCCGCAAGTGCTTAGATGAAGCAAATTTCACATTTCTTTTTGCACCGGTTTATCACGCCGGTATGCGCCACGCAGCCCCCGTGCGCGCTGCGATGAAGACCAGAACCTTATTTAATATACTGGGGCCGCTGGCAAACCCGGCGGGTCCAACTCATGGCGTTTTCGGCGTATACTCTCCTGAACTGCTTGAACCTTACGCAAAAACCCTTATGCTGCTTGGCCAACACCGCGCAATGATAGTGCATGGCGATGGCTTGGATGAACTGGCGCTTCACGGCGAATCAATGATTTACGACCTTGAGCATGGCGATATTCGCAAGCTTACCGTTACCGCCGAAGACTTCGGTTTACCTCATTATCCTCTTTCTGCGATTGAGGGCGGTGAACCTGAAGAAAACAGACAATTTGTTGAAGCCGCGCTAAACGGCGAAGGTAAAGAGGCGCACCGTGCCGCTATCGCCATGAACTGCGGGGCACTGTTGAAAGTAACCGGCAAAGCCTCAACCTTCAAAGAAGGGGCTGAAATGGCGATGAACGCTATGGCCGAAGGGTTACCCATGCAGTTATTAACGAAGGTTGCCAAAATTACTCAGGAGGTAAGCACGAATGGCTAATGTGCTTGAGAAAATTGTTGCAGACAAACGAGAAGAAGTGGCCGCACGCAAAGATGCACTGCCGCTGGAAAGCTTCAAGGCGAATCTAGTTCCTTCCGAGAAGAGTTTATTTGCCGCACTTAGTGAGCCAAACGCAGGCTTTATCTTCGAATGCAAAAAAGCATCGCCTTCAAAAGGCCTAATTCGAGAGCATTTCGATTTAGACGAGATCTTAGCGGCTTACACGCCTTATGCTGCCGGTATTTCTGTGCTGACAGACGAGAAGTACTTCCAAGGTAAATTTGAGTACTTAGCTTATGTAACTGAGCGTGTTGCTCAGCCTGTGCTTAACAAAGATTTCTTCGTAGATACCTATCAAGTGTATCTAGCCCGTCACTATAATGCCGACGCAGTGCTATTAATGCTTAGTGTGCTAAATGATGACGAATATCGCGAGTTGGCAAGCGTTGCCAATGCTCTGTCATTAGACATTCTTACCGAAGTAAGTAATGAAGAAGAAATGGAGCGCGCTATTGCCCTTGAAGCCAACATCATTGGTATCAATAATCGCAACTTACGCGACCTTTCTACTGATTTAGCCACAACCGAACGCCTTGTGCCCATGCTTGAAAAAGCCACGCACGACTACGTGGTTATTTCAGAGTCGGGCATATACACACACCAAGACGTGCTTCGTTTAGCGCCTGTATCCCAAGGCTTTTTGGTGGGCAGTGCGTTAATGGCAGAGTCTGACCTACCACGCGCTGTGAAAACGTTAGTGAATGGCGCAGTTAAAGTGTGCGGACTTACCAACCCCGAACAAGCGCAAATGGCGTTTGATAAAGGCGCTAGCTTTGGCGGGCTTATCTTCGCTGAAAAATCGCCACGCTGTGTGAGCGAAGCACAGGCTTTGACTATAACGCAGAGCATTGACGGTGCTTTTGTTGGCGTGTTCGTTAATCACGACATTGATGAAGTGGCATCACTCGCTGCTTCGCTCAACCTTTTTGCCGTGCAGCTTCACGGCAGCGAAGATGACACCTACATTTCAGCGCTTGCTGCCAAGCTTCCAGAAGGTTGTGAAATTTGGAAAGTCGAAGGTGTTAAAGCAACCTCTTCTGACGAACTACCAGAATCAGTGGACAGACACTTAAATAATAGCCTTGTAAGCCGAGTTCTTCTGGATTGCCAAGTGGGTGATGCCAAAGGCGGTACAGGCGAAGCGTTCAATTGGCAGCTATTAAACGATATCGAAGCGAAGCATAAGTTAGTGCTTGCTGGCGGTATTAACGCCCAGAATGTTGCAGAAGCTATTGCAACCGGCTGTGGTGCTATTGATGTGAATTCAGGCGTGGAAACCGCACCCGGTGTGAAAAGCGAAGAAAAACTCGACGCGCTTTTTGCCATTTGCCGCCGTTACTAATTTAAATACAGGACAACGTAATGAACCAGTTAGATACAAAATTTGGTGAATTTGGTGGCATGTACGTGCCCGAGCTACTTATTCCAGCACTAGACCAACTGGAAAAAGCATTTTTAGATGCCAAGGACGACCCGACATTTAACGAAGAGTTTTTATCTCTGTTAAAAGACTACGCCGGTCGCCCAACGTCAATGACGTTAACTCGCAATCTGGTAAGTAACCCAAAGGTAAAGTTATACCTAAAGCGTGAAGACTTACTACACGGTGGCGCTCACAAAACTAACCAGGTGTTGGGCCAAGCGCTGCTGACTAAGCGAATGGGTAAAAAAGAAGTTATCGCCGAAACTGGCGCAGGCCAGCACGGTGTTGCAACCGCGTTAGCATGTGCATTGTTGGGACTAAAAGCACGTATTTATATGGGTGCGAAAGACGTTGAGCGTCAAGCGCCAAACGTGTTTCGAATGAAGCTTATGGGCGCAGAAGTTATTCCTGTGAATGCCGGTTCTGGTACGCTTAAAGATGCCGTAAACGAAGCCATGCGCGACTGGTCGGCAAACTATGATAAAGCGCACTATTTGTTAGGCACAGCCGCGGGCCCACACCCGTTCCCGACTATTGTTCGTGAATATCACCGTATGATCGGTGAAGAAACTCGTGCACAAATTATGGAAAAAGAAGGTCGCTTACCTGACGCAGTAGTGGCATGTGTGGGCGGAGGCTCAAATGCTATCGGTATGTTTGCAGACTTTATTGATGAGCCATCTGTACGCCTAGTTGGCGTTGAGCCTGCGGGTAAAGGTGTGCACACCAAAGAGCACGGCGCAACTATCGTGACGGGTACAAAAGGCATTCTTCACGGCGCTTACACCTTCATTATGCAAGACAAAGAAGGCCAGATTGAAGAGAGCTACTCAGTATCAGCTGGTCTGGACTACCCTGCTGTTGGCCCTCAGCATGCTTATCTTCACGACATTGGCCGAGCGGAATACGTGGCCGCCACCGACGAAGAAGCGCTGAACGCATTCCAATTGCTTGCAAGAAAAGAAGGTATTATTCCTGCCCTTGAATCGTCGCATGCCTTAGCGCACGCGCTTAATATGGCAGATGAAGCGGAAGAAGAAACCATCATCGTAGTTAACTTATCAGGTCGTGGCGACAAAGATTTAGCGCACGTTATCAACATTTTAGGGGACGATTTATAATGGATAGATATGCACAAATGTTTGCCGGGCTTGATAAAAAGAACCAAGGCGCTTTCGTACCTTTCGTAATGATTGGTGACCCCGATTTAGCGCAATCTGAAGCCATTATTTGCCAGCTAGTAGAAAGCGGTGCTGACGCACTTGAGTTAGGTATACCTTACTCTGACCCCATCGCTGATGGCCCCACGATTCAAGCTTCTGCTATTCGCGCATTAAATAACAAGGTGACGGTAGCAGATTGCTTGGGTGTTATTTCACGTGTTCGCGCAAAATATCCTAATGTGCCTATCGGCTTGCTTCTGTACAGCAACTTAGTAATGGCCCAAGGCATCGAAAATTTTTACAATAAAGCGCAAGAGGCAGGCGTTGACTCAATTTTGGTCGCTGACGTTCCTATTCGCGAAGCAGCACCTTTTCAAAAAGCAGCCGAAGCCACTGGCATTTCACAAATTCTGATTGCACCACCTAATGCTACTGACGAAACCATGGAAAAAATCGGGGAATACTCGAAAGGTTACACGTATTTGCTGGGTCGTGCTGGCGTTACTGGCGCAGAAACTGCCGCAAACGTGCCTGCTTCAGAGCTTATTGAGCGCTTGAACAAACACAAAGCAGCACCAGCATTGTTAGGTTTTGGTATTTCTACACCGGAACAGGTTAAATCTGCTATTGACGCTGGTGCCGCTGGCGCAATTTCAGGCTCGGCGACAGTGAATATTATCGCTGCCAATTTATCGGACAGTCACAAAATGCTAAGCGAGCTCGGCAGCTTTGTTGAAAGCATGAAAGCAGCTACGGCAAAAGGATAAACGTATGCTATATATGATTTGTGCAACCGATGTGGCGGACAGCCTAGAAAAACGCCTAGCGGCGCGACCTGCTCACCTTGAACGTCTGAATGCATTAAAAGATGCGGGCCGTTTAGTTATGGCAGGCCCCTTCCCTGCTGTAGATAGCCCAGATCCAGGTCCGGCCGGATTTACTGGTTCGCTAGTAGTCGCAGAGTTTGATTCACTAGAAGCTGCTCAAGCATGGGCAGACGCTGACCCGTACATCGAAGCAGGTGTTTACGAAAGTGTTGTTGTTAAACCTTACAAAAGGGTTTTGCCTTAGTTTTTAGCTAAACGCTAAGTAGCAAACTGCGATAAATAACGAAAGCCCCTTGAGACCGAATAGCTCCGGTTTTAAGGGGCTTTTTTGTTGCTTCAACAATAATGAAGCTAACACTTATTTATCGAACTAGTGTGGACAGTCACTCATTTACTAAACTAATGAGGACACACACTCGTAATTATTTGCCAAGCTTCATACTGTTGATAATGGACAGTCACTTAATAATCAGCCAACAATCGTAATAAACAATCTCTTGTGGACAGACACTCGCTCCTCTAAGTATGTGTCCGAGCGCCTCGAAGCTTCGTCATAAAATTGGCCCATTATACTGCGTTTAGAGATCGACCTTTTCGTGTTCCCCCATCTCTTCTGGCTTTACCGTTTTACCAGTAAGCATTTTAAACATGCCTTTGAGTGAAGGGTCTGCATCCCACACTTCTGCATCTGTAAGTTCGAAGCGAAGCATTAATAAAGAAGGATCATCTTTACCTTTCTGGAACCATGCTTCTACTGGATTAGACCAGTATTTATCAATCACCTCTTTACGTGATTCAACAGTGAGGTTGCCTCGTATACAAGCAAATACATCATGACCTTTGGATGCAAAATGAACCATGGTTTTTCCACCTTTAGCAATGCGGTTGTCTCGACTAGTGTAAAACCAAAACTCGCTATCAGCGTCTTTATCAAGCTGGGCGTACATAGGCTCGGCATGCATATCCTCACCTACCAGACTTACCATGACTTTTGGACTATCTGACATTGCTTTCCACATTGTTTTCTTAATATCGCTAGACATAGCTCCTCCTTGTTGAAAATAAGTGCCTGTCCGACGTTACTATTGAATGGAGTAGTTGAACTAAACGCCTTATTTTCATTTTATTGATTCATCTGAAGCTTATGCCTCGCACGTGGCATGCCAAAAAAGTCAATATCATCCCGCTCAGCTGCCAAAAGAGTTATTGAGAAACGTAAGCTCTTCACTACACACTAGTTAGGTACAGCTTTGGACACACACTCATACATCCATATGAGCGTTGAGAACTAATTTACAAAAACCGTGGACAGTCACTCGTTTGCACAATAAACATTGGTCCCCCTTAATAACAATCAACAAAGTGGACAGACACTTTTTCAAAGTAGGAGTAAAGATTACTCAATATGACTTACTAACTAGAGCACTTAAATATATGCGTCACTTTGAAGCTTAGAAATAGAGTTGTGGACAGACACTCTCATTTTGACTTGTGGCCTCTTAGCAACTAAGTGTCTGTCCACAATATTTGCTCTTTCGTAAATGCCATTTACTTAAGGCTTATATACAGCTTTTGCTCCGCAAGGTAGACTAAACCTAGTTCAGAATGGGTTCAGTTAACCAAGTTATACTTATCTGTAGTTTGGCCTGAGTGGGATAATAATTGTGAGGTTGTATGAAATTATCGCTTCGTGTTGCAGTAGTTTGTTTAGTGTTAGCTTTGTCTAACACAGCGCCAGCTTTGGCGTTTCAAGACTCTGGCGGCGATATATCAAAAAGCGAAGCTGCTGAGCGTGCTCGCGTTGCTGTAAATGGACGCGTCCTAAAAGTTGAACAGACCTCAAAAAACTACCGGGTAAAAGTACTTAAAAAGTCAGGGCGAGTAGTATCAGTAGATGTAGACAAACGCTCAGGCAAGGTAAAAACAAATAAAGATAAGGACTAACATGCGTATCCTCGTAGCCGAAGACGATAGCAGATTATTAACCCAGCTTGATGCGCTCCTTCAGCAAAATGGCTATAGCGTAGACCTCGCAGATAATGGTGAGCACGCGCTTTTTCTCATTAAAGAATATAGCTATGACCTGGCTATCGTCGACATCGGCATGCCAAAGCTAGACGGATTTGAGGTTATACGACAAGCCCGTCAAGCTGATATTTCCTGCCCTATACTCATTTTAACTGCTAGAGATAGATGGCAAGAGAAAGTGGAAGGCCTTGATGCCGGAGCCGATGACTACCTCACCAAACCCTTTCATAACGAAGAGTTACTTGCTCGAACAAAAGCACTAATTCGACGAGCTTCAGGACAAGCGAACCCAACCATTCAGTTCGGCCCTATCTCACTGGATACCGTTAGTGAAGAACTATCGTTAAACGGTCAAGCTCTGGATCTAACAGCTTACGAATACAAAGTCATGGAGTACCTTATGCTTAACCCGCAAAAGGTCATCTCAAAAACAGAGCTAACCGAGCACATTTATGACCAAGATTTCGATTTAGATAGTAATGTCATAGAGGTTTTCGTTGGAAGACTGCGGAAAAAGCTGGACCCGACCGGTGAGTTAAAGCCAATCGAAACCCTTCGAGGTAGAGGCTATAGGATAAATAGAAGTTTATGAGGCAATTGTCGCTACGTCTTCGGAGTATCTTTCTAGCGATTGTTCTTCTAGCGTTATTTGCGCCCTTTACTGTTGTCATTTTAGACGAGGCATATACTGATAGCCTTACGCAAGCCAAGATGAGTGAGCTTAGGTTGATGAACTTAGGTCTATTATCGGCTTTCGAGTTAGATGGCGACCTGCCCTATATGCCTGAAATTTTATACGAAGAGCAGTTAAACCTTCCGGGATCAGGTTATCTTGGCGTGATTGTGTTTCGAGACGAAGTAATTTGGCAGTCAGCCTCAGCTCTTGAATATACCTTTTCACCACCTGAGATAGACGTTGCAGTCGGTAACGAGTTATTTTTGGATTCTCATACACCTAAGTTTGAAGAAGATTCCGAGTTTTTTGTATACGCCTTTACTGCGGAATTTGCTTCAAGTAGAGACTTCGAGCCTGTTCGGTTTTATATATTTAACAATAAAGCACTTTTTGAAGCAGAGCGGAATACGTTCTTAGACACGACGTGGCAGTGGATTTTCACGCTCTGTATAGCGCTCCTAATTTTTATTATTATCGGGATTAGCCTAGTACTTCTTCCTGTTAGGAAGTTAATTGACGAAATTTCACAAGCCTCAAGTGGACATAAACGCCAGTTAGAATCACGCTATCCCGTTGAATTCGATTCCTTAAAACAATCCATTAATGGTTTGCTTCAAACTGAGGCCGCCCAAAGGGCGAGATATAAAAACAGTTTAGGAGACTTAGCACATAGTTTAAAAACGCCTTTGGCAGTAGCATCGGGCACTAGCGATTTACCTACTGAGGTAAACGAAGCATTACAGCAAATTGACCGAATCATTAAACGCCAGCTGAAAAGAGCGAGTGCTGGAAAATCTGGCTGGCAACAAGCAATCTATATATTACCCATTTTGCACAAGCTTGCCGATGCAATGGACAAGGTCTACCAAGATAAAGCCCTTACTATAGAGTTTGAACTGGATGAGGATACTCAGTTTAAAGGAGACGAGACCGACTTCATGGAACTATGTGGCAACCTTCTAGACAATGCATGCAAAGCAGCGACCAATAGAATTATCGTATCAGCGTCGAAGCGTGCTGGTTGGCTAACAATTAAAGTAGAAGACGACGGCCCTGGTATTCCTGACGACAAAAAGGTGCTTTTGTTAGAGCGAGGAACTCGACTTGATACCTATACAGAAGGCCACGGAATAGGGATGGCGTTGGCGGCCGATTTAGTTTCAATCTACGAAGGTAGAATGCTCATCGAGGACAGTTCGCTTGGCGGTGCTCGTATCGTTATTCAATTTCCCAATCACGAATAGTGCTTTAAAAAGTACAACGAAGTTTGTGCATGATCGTTAACCCCTTTAGCTTTCAATTCCTCAAATATGAGAGTGGACAGACACTTGAGTTCCTACAAAAATTTGGTGCGTATGGAAAGTGGGAAAGTGGATACACACTTAATCTTGCACAAAAGTTTTTGGGGGACTGACACATTCTCAATTGACTGTTTAGCTAGAGACCAATGAGAGATTTTTTTAAATCGATTGAGTGTCTGTCCACTTTCTACTTCCACTAAGTTACGACGCAGACTTCTCACCTTCACTCGATAACAGCACTGCAAGCCACTTGCTCTCCTCGCGAGACTCTAGAGCTATTTTTACCACCATGGTTAACGGAACTGATAGCAACATTCCAACGGTGCCTAGCAGCCACCCCCAAAATATTAACGAAAGGAATACCACGAGCGTAGAGAGCCCCATGCCCTTACCCATCAATCGAGGTTCCACCATATTACCCATGATGGTATTAACAAGCACAAAGCCAAGCGCTGCGAAACCTGCTGAGGCAGGCCCAAGTTGAACAAAGGCTATCAACACTGCGGGCACAGCAGCGATAATTGAGCCAATGTTAGGAATAAAGTTGAGCATGAAAGCCAACACAGCCCAAAGCATAAAATGATCTACTCCCATCACATACAGCCAAATACCAATAATCAGACCTGTTCCTAAACTGACCACAGTTTTTATCGCTAAGTAACTGTTCACAGAACGAATAAATCTGTCGATATGCTTTAGTTTCATTCCAGGATCGGCAAGGGCAATATGCAACCGGCGTGGAATACTGTCTGCTTCAAAAAGCATGAAAATGACAGTAAGAAGAATAAGGAAAAGGTTTGAAAGTACGCCGCCCATTCCGCTGATGAAATTTGTTGCTACAGACATAGCCGTTGCTGGATCAAGGTGCGAAGCGATTAACTCTCTATTGATGTGAATATTAAATTCAGCCAATTTGGACACAACCCAGGCAAACTCTGTATCAAGCTTACTTCTGTATTCTGGCAAATTTTCTCGAAACTCGGTCATAGACTGGCCAACTAAGCCAGCTAAAAGAAAACCAAAAACAACGATAAGCAGTATAACAAAAGTTATAGAGAGCCATTTAGGCACGCCAAATTTCGAAGTCCAACGTATTATTGGGCTACACGCGATCGCTATAAAAATAGAGAGAAAAAACGGTACCATGATCGTACTGGCGGCTTTAATACCAGCCATTACCACTACTAAACATGCTAAAACGATTAGAATTTTTGCTGTTGGCGAGCGTAGTTCCATTGACATTTTGTGCTACATTCCTGACTGAAACGACAACACTTTACAACGACTTATAAACAACTACAAACAAGAGACTTCAATGAACTTTAATCTTGCCACTATTAAAATTAAAAACTTAAGACTACGCACATACATCGGCATCAATGAAGATGAAATAAAAAACAAGCAGGACGTTGTTGTTAACGTGAAAATTGATTACGACGCTGAAAAAGCGACGAACACCGACGATATGAGTGATGCGCTTAACTATAAAACGATTACAAAGGCAATCATCAAGCTTGTAGAAGACAACCGTTTTTCTCTTCTGGAAAAACTTACCGCCGATGTGCTAAGCATTGCCGCAGAACATTCTTCGGTGCGCTACGCTGAGGTTGAGGTCGATAAGCCACATGCCCTTAGATTTTCTGATTCCGTGTCCCTGACACTATCTTGCAATAAGACGGGATAAGGTCATACCTCGAGGAGCTAATTGTGAACATTCTTTTGACCGGTGGAACAGGGCTGATAGGAAGCGAATTTATTCGTCAATATTCTCGAGAACATGAATTTACGGTGATTTCTCGCGACTTTGCAAAAGCAAAGAGCAAATTGGGGGATAACGTCAAAATCGTCGAGAACGTTTCTTCGTTAGAAAATTTTGAAAGTTTCGACGCAGTAATTAATTTAGCTGGAGAGCCTATCGCCGATAAGCGCTGGACAGATACTCAAAAGAAAATAATTTGCAATAGCCGCTGGGACATCACTTCTGAGCTAGTCTCAAAAATAAATAGTTGTGATGCACCTCCGTCTGTTTTCTTATCGGGCTCCGCGATTGGTTACTACGGCAATCAAGGAGACAAGCTTGTAACTGAAGAAACTCCTCCTCATAACGAGTTCACCCATGAACTGTGCGCTAAATGGGAGACTATTGCCCAAAGTGTAGATCAAGCTAAGACACGTGTCGTAACGCTTCGAACTGGTGTAGTTCTCACCGAAAAAGGCGGTGCGTTAGGGAAAATGGCTCTACCGTTTAAACTGGGGGCCGGAGGTACACTTGGGAGTGGTAGTCAGTATTTGGCCTGGATCCACTTACAAGATATGGTGCGTGCTATCTCCTTCTTGCTCGAGAATAGTACATGTTCTGGTGCATTTAATTTAACGGCACCAGAACCAGTGACGAACAAGATGTTCTCTAAAGCGCTCGCAAAATCACTTAACCGACCTTGCCTGCTCAATGTCCCGGGCTTTGTTATGAAAGTAGCAATGGGCGAATCGTCGACGATGATACTTGAGGGGCAAAGAGTCATTCCTCAAAAGCTTACTACCGCCGGCTTCAGTTTTGACTTCCCTTCTATCGACGAGGCGCTAAGAGAGATATATCGCGCTTAAATGAATTACTTAAATTAGCTACGTGCCTTGTGGACAGTCACTTGAATTGCTGAGCAAGTGTGTGTCCACATTTATTGCACAACATTATCGCGAGGCATGCTGCTTAGTCACAGACCTCAAAAACTTCTATCCACTCTCAAACCAGAGCACTTCTCAAACTCTTCGCGAAAACCATTCTTTTGTAATTAGTGAACTTTGCTGTGAAATGCACAGTGGACAGACACTCATTTGAATTGAGTGACTGTCCACTGCCCTTAATCTAAACGGCACTTAACCGAGTGTCTGTCCGTTTTGTATTCGTTTTGTATTAAAGTGCACTTTAAACTAACGCAACAATACTTAAACCATATTCCGCAGCATCTGACTGGTATTAAGTGTAAGCAAACGCCAGCATCCAAACGCACCTAATATGCCTACAACGACAGCGCCAACGCTTGGCGCTATTGCCCAGTATTCTGGGTGTAAGCTTGCTTCCATTTGGAATACAGAGGTTTGAAGTAAATAAAGGCTCAACTCATTGGCCATTGCTGCCATAAAGCCTGCTACTACACCAATGATAACAAACTCAAAAATAACACTTTTTCTTATCAACGCCCCCTTTGCACCGAGCGTCCGAAGTATGGCTATTTCCTGTCTGCGTTCATCCATACTCGCCTGTACTTGTGCAATCAATACCAGACTGCCCGCTAACAATACCAGCACCAAAATAAATTCAACGGCAACAGACACCTGATCAACAATCTCTCGCAATTGATTAATTCGAGCATCAACGTCGAACATAGTTATTGATGCAAACGGTTTAAGTAGGTTAGTTAACTCTGCCTTTCTCTCGGTAGGAAGGTAGAAACTAGTAATATAAGTTGGGCTAAATGCGGCCATTGCCTCAGGGTGAATAACGAAGAAAAAGTTAGGCTGCATAGTCTGCCAATTCACAGTACGAATACTCGTTACTTTCGTTTCGACAATCTCGCTTCCCACATTAAAAGTAAGCCGATCGCCCATTTTAATGTTCAACCTTTCTGCAACGCCTTCTTCAACGGAAACCGGGAACCATCCTTCGCTGTAGTGTTTATCCTCATCGCCATGCCAGTTCCCGTCAATGACCTCGTTTTCTTTTTGAAGCGCGTTGCTCCAAGTTAGGTTTGCTTCTCTGCCTAAACCTCTTCGGCCTTCTCGATTCGGCTCATCTTCTTTAGAAACCTCGGTGTTTACGCCTTCTCCATTTACCGAAACAAATCGACCTCGAATGACAGGATAAAACTCTTCGATTTTTACGCCATTGTCAGCGAAGTGTCTGTCCAATTCTGGTTGGATGTCTGGCGTAATGTTAATTAAGAAGTAATTGGGTGTACCTTCGGGTAATTGCGAGCGCCATTGCGAAACCATATCGTTACGCATTACCAGCACCACTAAAAGCAACATAATGGTGACGGAGAAGCTAATAAGCTGCACGCTGTTGTCCATTGCACGTCGCTTAATACGTGCCCATGCCAACTGCCACGCCCCCATTCTTCCACTGCCCAATTTGCGACCTACTGCAATTAAGATATACGTAGCACCAAGCAGTCCAAGCACCAGCGCAGCGCCAGAAACGAAAAGAATTGCGCTAATTTTTAAATCTCGGCTATACATCCACATCAATAAAAATATCGCACCACCTGATGCCACGAACTGAATGCTTCTGGAACGTAAATTCGCTGATATGTCCTTTCTTAATACGCGAAGCGGGGGAACTGAAAATAGCTGCAAAAGCGGATATAAGGAAAAGAGCAATGCACACGTAGCGCCTGTAGCAACGGCGATTAAAAGCGGCCGCCAATGCCACACGTCAAGAGATACATCCACTCTGTCCGCTACAAGTGAAACCACCACTTGCTGACCGATAAAACCTATAACGAGGCCAATAAAAATACCAAGCCCAGTGATAAATAAAATTTGGAACAAATAGACTTTTCGAATGGTGCTGCTTGTTGCCCCCAAGGTCTTCATTATTGCTACGGGATCAAAGTGACGTTGAGCATAACGCTGAGCAGCAACGGCAATGGAAACGGCCGCTAATACTATTGCTAACAAACTCGCTAACAGAAAATAGCGCTCAGCACTTGCGACAGAACGCCCTATCGCTGACTCGTCATCTTCGACTGTACGCCACGAGTGTAAGTCGTCATTTAATTGGGGCAATAACCAGGTATTGAAGTTTTCTATGTCACCCGCATCACCGGCAAAAAAGCCCACATAACGAGCGCGACTCCCTGGCCCGGTTATCGCAGTTTTTTCCAAGTCGTTTAAGTTAATTAGCGCAATAGGGTCAGTATTAAACACGCTAAAACCAGCATCGGGAATATCTACCAATACATGCGTAACGGTAAAAGTGCCATCACCAATATCGATACTATCGCCAATAGAAAGCCCCAAGCTCTGAAAAAGCCGAGACTGTACCCATGCTTCCCCAGACTGCGGTAATTCTGCAGTATTGCGTTTTTCTCCAAAAGGCTGGTCGGTAATATTGACTGTCCCTTTCAGTGGATAAGCGTCATTCACGGCTCGTAAATCAACAAGCGACATCTCGTCGCCTTTAAATACCATTGAACGTGTTGCTACCTGCTTTGCCGTCGCAAGGCCCTCTTCTCGGGCTCTAGCCAACCATTCCTCGTTTATAGGGTCGTCTGAACGAAGTTGCGCATCTGCTGCAATGAAAGCCGCAGAGCGAGACTTTAGTGCGCCCTGTAAACGCTCGCTAAAAAGTGACAACGACAATACGGCTGCCACAGAAAGCACAATGGCCAGCAATATGATGGTCAGTTCACCACGTCTAGCTTCATGCTTGAAAAGCCGCCAAGCTAAATTAAAAGACGTCGACATCTAAACCGCCTCTTTCTTATTCATTGTGTTCGCGCCAGTTGTTTCAACTAATTCGCCAGCATTCATAGTGAGTTGCCTGTCACAATGTTCCGCAAGCTCGTTATCATGAGTTACGAGTACGAGAGTTGTGCCTTTTTCTCTATTCATCTCAAACAACAGCGCTTCGATTTTTTCACTATTTTTGGCGTCTAGGTTGCCGGTAGGCTCATCGGCGAAAAGTATTTTGGGAGAGGTAATAAATGCTCGCGCTATGGCAACACGCTGTTGCTCGCCCCCCGACAACTGATTAGGGAAGTGATGTGCGCGATGTTTCAATCCGACTTGCTCTAGAATATCCAAAGCTAGTGCCCTTGGGTTATCAAGCCCTGCAATTTCTGCCGGTAGCATCACGTTTTCTAAGGCTGTTAAGCTTTGAACTAACATAAAGCTTTGGAAGATGAAGCCTACTTTATTTCCTCTTAAAATTGCGCGCTCTTCTTCATTCATACTGTGAAGTGCTTCGCCATCTAAGAAAATTTCCCCTTCTGTAACTTGGTCAAGTCCAGCTAACAAGCCCAAAAGAGTTGACTTACCCGAGCCTGACGCGCCAATAATGGCAACGGACTCACCAGACTTGACTTCAAAAGAAATAGGACGAAGGATCTGCAGTGAACCTTCACTCGTATCCACTACTTTGGTTACAGCATTAGCTTTTATCATAAGAGGTCATCAATTCGTGTTTGTTAAATTTCGTTGTTTGTTCGCGTTTTTACTTATTCTTTTAATACCCTTTCAAGCGCTATCAGATCAAGCCGAGCAGAGCGACACAAGCGAAAATGCGGTTTTACTTATCTTAGGTGACAGTTTATCCGCGGCTTATGGATTACAGCAACATGAGGGTTGGGTCAGTTTGTTACAAAAGATGTGGCAAGACGACAACATTCCGATTGATATTGTAAATGCTGCGGTAAGCGGAGAGACCACTGACGGTGGTTTAGCGCGATTTCCCCGTTTATTAGAGCAACACAACCCTACCCATGTATTGATTGAACTGGGCGGTAATGACGGCCTTCAGGGCCATAATATCGGTAAGATTAGGGATAATTTAGATTCACTGGTAAGTGTTGCGAAGGAGAGTAATGCCGTAGTGTTTCTGCAAGAAATGCAAATTCCTTCTAATTATGGCAAGCGCTATACGCAGATGTTTACTCAAAACTTCAATAAAGTAGCGGAAGCTCAGGACGTTCAAAAAATTCCATTTTTCCTTGAAGAAATAGCGCTAAATAAGGACTTAATGCAAAACGATGGTATTCATCCCAATGCTGAGGCACAGCCTTTGATCGCTAATTTTATGGACAGACACTTAAGAAGTTTAATTCTTAGCGCTCAATAATTGTGCTAATCTTATTAAGTGATTTTTTAAATGCGAGGTTTGTTTATGGACGTTTCTTCTGTTAATTCGTCTCCTGTTTCCACTGTCTTAGAATCGCCACAGCGACCTACTCAACAGGTTGAGCCCCGCAATGTGCAAGAAAGTCGCGAGACTCAGCCTCAGAGCACACAGCAGACCTCAAGCACTAACGATGGGCGTGTGGGTTCTAGGGTTGACGTGTTTGTATAACTTGCCTTTTAAATTAAATTGTTAGGGACAGACACTCGTTGGTACTTTTGCTTAGTCCTCTAGCTAGTAGAGGCGTTTTTGCAATAAGAAAATTAGAAAGGACAGACACCCGGTGAATAAGGGTGTCTGACCTTTTTCTTTTGGGTCAAATAGACTTAGCGATTGACGTCTATCCGTTATGAAATTCGAGTGTCTGTCCACGATTGCCAGTTCTGAGATTTGATCGAAAGAGCACTCATGAAAAATAACCGTCCCTAAAACTGTCCCAAAGACCACTTAAAATTGACGCCGTAAATCTCATAATGTCAATAAATAACTATGGGATACGGATATGCCTCTACCTCGTTACAAACAAATAAATACCGATGTTACACCTTATTACCACTGCATTTCTCGCTGCGTGAGGCAATCTTACCTTTGTGGTCGCGATGCCCGCACTGGCATAAACTATGAGCATAGAAGAAAGTGGATTCAAGACAGGCTCCATAAGCTTTCTCAAGCTTTTGCCATCGACCTATGCGCCTACGCTGTTATGCACAATCACATTCATGTGGTATTACATATAGCAAAAGGCAGAGCTGAAGGCTGGACGATGGATGAGGTCTTGCTTCGGTGGAGGATGTTTTATAAATGCCCGCCCGTAGTGCAGCGATATTTAGAAAACTTTGATTCTGTAACGTCAGAAGAACTTGCTGAATTGAAATCATTATCTGTTTTATATCGAGAGCGACTTCAAAGCATCAGCTGGTTTATGCGTATGCTCAATGAATATATTGCTCGAAGAGCTAACAAAGAAGATGAATGTAAGGGCTATTTCTGGGAAAGAAGGTTTAGGTCACAAGCTATACTCGATGAGAAAGCACTGGCCAGTGTAATGGCTTACGTCGATTTAAATCCCATTCGAGCAAAAATAGCGACGACGCTAAGCAACTCTCACCATACTAGTATCCAATATCGCTTGAATGCCAAACGCTCGAATAAAACGCCTAAGTTTTTGATGCCCTTTAGCGATAGTCACCACAAGAACACCGTGCCGTTGCCCTTCGCATTTACCGATTATTTGCAGCTTATCACTGATACGATGAATGCAGAGAGTAATAACGATATCTGCAAAGTCCCAAAGCTTCCTAACCGCTTGCTAAGTAAGCTTGGAATGACAAAAGAAAACTGGCAGCTAGTAACTAGTAATTTTGAAACACTTTTTACTGGGCCTGTCGGTTGCCCCGAGATGATGGAGAATTTCGCCAGATGCTGCCAAAGGGCATGTCGCCCAAACGTTGCAAATGCCCAAAGGTATCTGTCGTGAACCTCTAACACTATAGCAAAAGTACTTGGCTAAATATCGGCTTGGCGTGCAAGCACATCAACAATGTCCTGAGATTTCGTTAGGCGCCTTATGTCGTTGAACAGAACTTCAGCTTCAGGGTATTGTCTTTTCAGATAGCCGCACCATTGCTTAATTCGGTTGGGGTAATATTTGCCCTTATCACCAAAAATTTCGTAGCCAGAGTACTGAATCAGCAAAGCAGCCAGTTCAGACCATGGCATAGGTGCTACACCCTCTTTAATACTCAGCGCCAAATTAGGCATTGCCAATGCACCTCGTCCAATCATAAGGTTGGTACACTCTGATTGGCTCTGACATCGCTTAGCGTCTTCAGCGTTCCAAATTTCACCATTTGCAACAAGTGGAATATCGGTGTGTTGCTTTATCTTCGCTATCCAGTCCCAATAAGCCGGTGGTTTATATCCCTCCGTTTTGGTCCGCGCATGAACAACGAGCTCAGAAGCGCCCGCTTCAGTGATAGCTATAGCATTCTCGATAGCTAAAGATTTGTCTTCAAAACCTAGTCTGATTTTGGCTGAAACTGGGATTTCTGCAGGAACAGCGTCCCTTACAGCTTTCACTATGTCATAAAGGGTTTGGGTTTCTTTCAACAAAACCGCCCCGCCCTTACTCTTATTAACTGTTTTGGCAGGGCAACCAAAATTTAGGTCAACACCAGGAGAGCCCAGCTCTATTGCTGTTTGTGCATTCTCTGCAAGCCACTGTGGATGTTGTCCTAATAATTGAACTCGGACAGGCACACCTGCCGGAGTTTTGCCACCATTGTGAAGCTCAGGGCAAAGTCTATAAAACGTTTTCTTTGGTAACTTTTGATCGACCACTCTTACAAATTCAGTAACGCACTGATCGAAACCACCCACGCGAGTGAGCATATCTCTCATTAAGTGGTCGACAACGCCCTCCATAGGGGCAAGCATTACTTTCATTGCAAAAATCTCAGTTTATAGAACATAAAATCGGCGCGGGAGTTTAGCAAAAAGCACTTATATCAGCCAGGCTTTAATGCTTAGTTTTTCAACTTCTGTGACTGTCTATTTAAGGTGCATTTAAGGTGGTTTTAAATTGCAGCTATTTAAATTTAGTAAGTGTCTGTCCGCTAGACACTTTAATTCATGTGAGAATGATGCTGGCTTCTAATTTTGTACGAATGGAGAAAGCTTGTGTGTCTGTCCGTTCGTTCGTTCGTTCGTTCGTTCGTTCGTTCGTTCGTTCGTAGAGAGTATTGATAGAAATCCGCATTTTGCCTACTTACGAGGCTGTGACTGGGTAGCCGCTTCCTTTTCTAAATTTTCAAGGCGAGTGAATACGGCCTTCTTTTGATTATCGGTGTATGTCCGCCAATTAATGATTTCTTCAATCGTACGTTTACACCCAATGCAAATGTCTTCTTCGGTTAATTTGCACAAGGCTACACAGGGGGAAATTAAGTTCATAAAGCTTCTGTTTTATCCAGACCGTCTTTTTTACTCTGTACTCGCGAAGCTGCGATAGCTGCCATTGTAGTTTCTGATAGCTCTTTATTGGACCACAAACAAACATGACAACCAAAACGCGATTCAAGATATGAGGAAAACTCAGTGTCTGTCCCACAGTCATACCTCACTAAATTTTGCTTTTTACCGTCGTAAATAACCGCAGAATAAGTAAACACAAAGAGCCTCCTAAAAAAGAGACTCAAATATACATCTAGACGTCTAAACGTTCAAGCGTCTAATTTAAATAATCGAGTGCAGCGCAAATTGCGGCCACCTGAGCATCATTGCAATTCTCGGGTGTCGCATTATCGCTATCGGGATAGACTTCTGTGGTTGTGACGTACTTAGCATCTGTCATACCTCCACAAAGGTACAACGACTTCTTGTCATAGCAAATTACACCTTCACTCACCACATCTGCACCTATAATCTTTCCGTTTTCATCGGCCGGTGCGATATGCGTTACTTTTTTCACAGCCTCAATAACTGCTTTTTGAAACTCTATTTGGGGGCTTGGAGTATTAGCAACCGTATAGAAACCATCTGGAATGTTCCAGTTATCATGGCTCACCCCATCCCGTGCAGCTAGTGCTGGTCTAAACTCACTATTGTCCGTGTCTGTCGTTTCGTGCAAATCAATATGAAGCGTAAGAGATAACGCTAAATCAGATACTAATTGCATAAGCTGAGCAGACTCAGGTGCAGGAGAATCACTGTAAAACGAGCGATTCGGATCTAATGCCATTGGGTTCCATCGATTTATCGACTCGTATCCCCAAGGGCTTACACATGGCACCACAACTATATTTACTTGCTCCGCGTACTGAGCCAACTTTGTTTCAATAAATTGAAGCGCTCCTTGCACACCACTGGTTTCGTAGCCGTGAACACCGCCTGTAACGAGTGCAGACGGCTTTTCAGCGTCAAAACTCTTGGGAATGACAACATATAGTGGGTAACGCGCTGTATCGTAAGGAAGTGCGCCATACTGCTTTAACTCAAAGCCTTCAGGGATAATGTTGAAGAGTTTATTAAGTACTTCTTCCTGATAACTTCTTTTCACAGTCTGCTGTGCTTTCCATTGGGCTTTTTCTTTTTCGCCCCACGGCTCACCAGGAGTTCCAATTGGATAATTCTGCATATAACACCTCTTTTGTATTTTTTAGATCATAACAGTTCAACAAGCTCACGTATCTATCACACAAAAGTTTCTTAAAGGGTTGTGACATGAGTTCTTTACGCATTGAACCTCTGAAAAGTACTTGCGCGAAGGTGTTGACGCCTCTTTTGTAAGAATTGCAAATTCCGATGAAAATGATCGGTGTATGTCTAGGTAGATGGTTTAAAGAGGGAAAGAAGAGTGTCTGTCCACTGAAGCTTTCTTAAGATGGCTTTGCATTTATTTGCTTACAGATTTAATTGCAGTGTCTGTCCACAAAGTTATAAGCCAGAAACAAAAAAACCAGCCGAATGGCTGGTTTTTTCGATATGGCGTCCCCTAGGGGATTCGAACCCCTGTTACCGCCGTGAAAGGGCGGTGTCCTAGGCCTCTAGACGAAGGGGACTGAAATCTTCTTTCGAAAGCACCGCTTTCGAGATTTTCAGTAAGGCAAAGTGATCTAGCGAACTGAGCGACTTTTCCTTACCGAAACTTTCAGTCAGAAGTTGAAATATCAACTCCAGCCTATTTCACAGTTTTAATCGACTGTGACGCGATGAAATGGCGTCCCCTAGGGGATTCGAACCCCTGTTACCGCCGTGAAAGGGCGGTGTCCTAGGCCTCTAGACGAAGGGGACTGAAAATCTTCTAGTGAAGATGTACTTCACTAAATTTCTGTGAGTATAAGACAGCGTTAACCGAGCTTATCCTTACCGAAACTTTCAGTCAGAAGTTGAATAATCAACTCCAGCCTATTTCACAGTTTTAATCGACTGTGACGCGATAAAATGGCGTCCCCTAGGGGATTCGAACCCCTGTTACCGCCGTGAAAGGGCGGTGTCCTAGGCCTCTAGACGAAGGGGACTGAAAATCTTCTTTCGAAAGCTTTGCTTTCGATATTTTTAGCAAGGTGAGGTGAGTCAGCGAACTGAGCGACCTGTCCCTACCGATACTTTCAGTCAGAAGTTGAAATATCAACTCCAGCCTATTTCACAGTTTTAATCGACTGTGACGCGATAATATGGCGTCCCCTAGGGGATTCGAACCCCTGTTACCGCCGTGAAAGGGCGGTGTCCTAGGCCTCTAGACGAAGGGGACTGAATTCTTTTATCGAGACTAAACTCTCGAAGTTTCAGTCCGAAGCTGCGTTAACAACTTCAGCCTATATCAAACCACAACTCAATGTGACTTGGTGGAGCCAGGCGGGATCGAACCGCCGACCTCCTGCATGCCATGCAGGCGCTCTCCCAGCTGAGCTATGGCCCCATCATGGTACCAGTCATTTCGTGTGACTGTTCCGTGACAGCGGGGCGCATTCTAGGCATCCCCCCCTGTCATGTCAACGCTTTTTTTACGAATTTTCTCTGTTTGCTATAAAAGTAAGCGCTTTGTCGATTCTCTCGCCAATTTTCTCTTTTGAGAGCAGATTCAATGTGATATCTAAAGACGGAGAATTACCGCCACCAGTCACAGCTACACGTAGCGGCATACCTACTTTACCCATGCCCACTTCTAATTCCTCAGCCGTATTATTAATAGCAGCTTGGATATTTTCTGGGTTCCACTCGTCTATAGCCATTAATTTATCTTTAACTAGCTCTAGTGGACCTTTAGCAACTGGACGAAGATGTTTTTTCGCTGCGTTCGCATCAAAATCTTCATAGTCTTGATAAAAGTATGTAGAAATCTCTGCTAACTCTTTCAGCGTTTTTACTCTATCAGCCTGAATAGCAATAATAGATTCAAGCGCTGGACCTGTCGTAAGGTCAACATTCAACTCTTCAAAATGCCATTTAGCATGCGAAGCTACTTCACTTGCTGGCAATGTCTTGATGTAGTGTTGATTCAACCAGATTAGCTTTTCTGTGTTAAACGCAGAAGCAGACTGGCCTATAGCGTCTAGGCTAAATTTCTCAATCATTTCATCAACTGAGAAAATTTCTTGGTCACCGTGAGACCACCCCAACCTTACAAGGTAATTAAGCACAGCTTGCGGTAAGAAACCGTCATCGCGATATTGCATTACACTTACTGCACCATGGCGCTTTGATAACTTTTTGCCGTCATCACCCAAAATCATAGAAACATGAGCATACTCTGGGATAGGTGCGCCAAGCGCTTCAAGGATGTTGATTTGGCGTGGCGTGTTATTAATATGGTCTTCGCCGCGAACTACATGAGTAATACCCATATCCCAATCATCAACAACTACACAGAAGTTATATGTAGGGGTACCGTCAGAACGCTGAATGATAAGATCGTCAAGCTCAGTATTGCTAATCTCAATTTTTCCGCGCACGTGATCATTAATAACCACTTTACCTTCCAGAGGGTTTTTGAAGCGAATAACAAAAGGCTGACCTTCAGGGTGATCCGTTCTGTCTCTCCACGTGCCTGGGTAACGAGGCTTCTCACCACGTTCTTTTTGCGCTTCACGAATTGAGTCTAATTCTTCAGAGCTCATAAAGCATTTATACGCTTTACCTTCATCCAAAAGCTGCTGGATAAGTTCTTTATATCTATCGAAACGCTCAGTTTGATAAATAGGACCCGTGTCCCACGTTAAACCTAACCATTGCATTCCGTCTAAAATGGCCTGCTTGGCTTCTTCAGTTGAACGTTCAATATCAGTATCTTCAATGCGCAGTACAAACTCGCCGCCTTTGCTTTTGGCAAGAAGCCAAGAATAAAGCGCAGTTCGTGCGCCGCCAACGTGAAGGTAGCCTGTTGGGCTGGGTGCAAATCGTGTAACAACCGACATGGTCACTCTCTATTGTTAATGTATTTCTAAAGTTGGGCGCATTCTACCAGTGTCCGCGCGACTTCAAAAGTAAGATAAGAATAGAAGGAAAAAGAAATCCCTTGAAGTAGTTTAGATGGTACGAAGAAAGTGAGGTATAAAGTGGACAGACACTTATTGTTGAAGCCCACTTTTTCAAAATTCTTTTCTTGCTGAAGTGGACACACACTCAGAAAAGTCTAACGCTCAAAGAGTGCCAGAACTGAAAAAACTCTAAAAAAGTAAGTGTGTGTCCGAAAAGACCAGGTACTTTAAATAAAAAGATTCTGCACGCACTTTATCAGGTTTACGTGAGTGTCTGTCCTTTCTCCTTCTTTCTCCTTCTCTCCTTTGTTTTTTCGTTGCGCGTTTTTAAGTGACTGTCCACTTGGTAATTCAATTAGATATTTCAAGAATAAAGTAAGCACCACTTTTATTTGGTTGGGTTTACTAGCGTTAAGCTACGAAAAAATAAGTGGGTGTCCACTTTGCGCTTGCACTTTGTCCTTGTTTGCCACTTCTTCTTTTAAAAAATGAGTGTGTGTCCATTGTGCGAAGCCAATTTAATTATATGTTTGTGGTAAATAAGTGACTGTCCACTTCAATTCCACCCAACCTCTATTTCAACTCTTAGTAAGAAGCAAGTGTCTGTCCCCCAAACTCCGACTGGCTCGTGTAAACCCACGCTGCAGTTTTTGTTTATCGATGAATTCAAAACGCGATTAAAAACGCTGTTCTTTTCATCAATTTAGTTAAGATGCAGCCAGAGTGTCTAAAATTCGGGCACACAGTCATTTTTCTTTAATTTTATTGTTGACACTAACGGAACCGACTCTATAATACCGCCCCACTTGCTTAGGCAAGCTTTAAAAAAATATGGACGCTTAGCTCAGTTGGGAGAGCATCGCCCTTACAAGGCGAGGGTCACTGGTTCAAGCCCAGTAGCGTCCACCACTTCTTCACCGTGGTTAAATAGTGAAATCAAAAATATGGACGCTTAGCTCAGTTGGGAGAGCATCGCCCTTACAAGGCGAGGGTCACTGGTTCAAGCCCAGTAGCGTCCACCACTTCCTCACCGTGGTTAAATAGTGAAATCAAAAATATGGACGCTTAGCTCAGTTGGGAGAGCATCGCCCTTACAAGGCGAGGGTCACTGGTTCAAGCCCAGTAGCGTCCACCACTTCCTCACCGTGGTTAAATAGTGAAATCAAAAATACGGACGCTTAGCTCAGTTGGGAGAGCATCGCCCTTACAAGGCGAGGGTCACTGGTTCAAGCCCAGTAGCGTCCACCATCCCTCTCAATATATCAATCTTTACAAACACAACAATCTAACTATGTTTAGTCGTTGTCACGTTAAAGCATTTTGGCTACTCCTACACCAAACCCAGCAATCATTATCAATAACCAGTACTGAAATTCAGCTACGAGCAGCTTCCATTATGCGATAGTCTCCATAAAGAACTATACTTAAGGTGTACTTACCGTGATATGGTAAGAAAAATAAGGGTTCTCATGTTTCAGAGGCTACTAATTGATGAAACTACACTTAGCTAGAAATACTAAGTTGTTAATTGCTGAAGACCAGGTGCTGGCGAAAAGCCATATGCACTATGCACTTGAGCAGTTAGGTTTCAAGAACATGAACTATGTTGATAGGCCCTCTCATGCCCTTTCGGCACTGCAAGAACATGATTATGACGCCATTATCTGCTCTTATAATTTGCGCTCTGAACAAGGCGGTTATTTTTTACTTGAGCAACTAAACGAAACTCAATCACTACCCCTTACCAGCGCATTCATCTTCACCAGTGCAGATACCTCAGCAGAAGTCGTCCACGCCATCATAGAGTTACAGCCGGATGAGTTTATCGCTAAGCCTTTTTCGGTTAACGAGTTAGACAGGCGACTTTCCAGAGTTTTATCAAGGAAAAAAGCGCTAAAGAATATCTATTCATTCATGGATAAAAAGGACTACGAAAAAGCCCTAGCCGAGGTTGAGTTCTTTCTATTGCAGCCTGAACAAGCCGAACACTTTCCGCTAGCGATGAAGATTAAAGGCGATTTGTTGATTATCACAGAAAGGTTTCAAGAAGCCGTAGCCTTCTTTGAATCGATAATTAACGTTCAAGATTTTAGCTGGGCAAAAATGGGGATCGCGAAGAGTCTGTTGGCACTCAATGAATTAGACGATGCCGAAAGAGAAGTTATCCAGTTAGCGATGCGACCTGACTCTGCGCTTGAGGCCTATGACTTACTCGCCAAACTACAAATTAAGCAGTCAGCTTTTGACGAAGCGCTGGAGTGTACATCGCTGGCGTGCAATATCTCACCTCAAAACATTGCTAGACATAAGTTAGCGATAAATTTGGCGCGGATCACCCATGATTACGAAAGTCAGTTTAACAGCGCTAAAAAGGTGGTCCGCTACGCGAAAGACTCTATCCATGACAAGCCAGATATTTATTTAACTGCCGCAAGAGCGGGTGTTGATTTTGCTATGACATCTGAGCCCGAACACGTAAACAGCATAGTTAAACAAACTAATGAGTATTTGCGACAGTTGAAAAAGGCTCACCCGAAAGCAGCCTTAAACGATGAGCTGACGGTGATTGACGCGCGTCTTCATTATTTGAAAGACGACACAGTGAAAGCACAAATGCTGTTGTCAGATTTTCACACTGATCATGCCCAACACCACTCCACAGAAGCCTTGCTTGATAGAGCCAAAGCCCTTCATGAAGTAGGAATGAAGAAAGAGTCCCTTGCGATTTTAGACGCCATTTCCTCAAGGCAGGATGAGGAGAACGATGAATTAAACCTCATGGCCACCTATTTAAAACAAGAGAAAGAAGAAAAAGAAGCGATTACGCTAAGCCCTAAAATACTTAACAACACCGCCGTTGCACAGTATAAACGGGGTAATTTAGAGCAGTCTTACACAACATTTGCTCAAGCGTTCCGCGTCATGCCTAAAAATCCCTCTATTGCGCTTAACTACCTTCAAGCAATAGTAAGGGCCCGAAAAGCTAACGCGCCTATGCTTCCCGACACCCTTTCGGCCATCAAAAAATGTAGAGAAACACTCGAGTCGGCAGCTTTGTCAGAAGATCAGTATTCTCGCTACGAGAACGTAAAAAGCATTCTAAAGAGCGAATGATAACGTCAGTCATTCCCCTCGCCCTTCTTATACCAATACGATTACTTAATTAGAGTAGACGACTACTGTCTCGTGATAGAGTTTGTCTTTATACTCAAGCTCGTGACTAAACGTCATTCCTAGCTTTTTCATAATATTGATAGACGCACTATTTTGCGGGTTAGCAATAGCAGAGAATTTTTCAACACCTATATCATACAGCGCTTCTTTAACAGACTCCGCAGCCTCTGTTGCGTAGCCCTTGCCCCACGTATGGCGCTTAAAACGCCATCCTAGTTCCATATTGTCACTTTCGGGGTGTTGAGTAAAAAAGCCAAAGGGTCGAACCAAAATCCAACCAATGCTTTCCTTTTCGACTAGCGTTTCCACGCGCCACAGTCCCCACCCTAGAGCTGGATTGGAATAGGCTTGGAAACGAGGAACAAAGATTTCCCGAATATCTTCCTTAGAAGACTTCTTGCCACCGTTGATATATTTCATGACAAGCTCATCTTGGTCGAGCTCCCATAAAAAGTCTGCGTCTTGTTCGGTGATATAATGGTAGGAAAGACGCGCACTGTCCTTGATATGCATATACTTCCTTTATCGTTATTATTTTTAATATACTTACACCGCTGAATATAGCTCATTTTTACAACAAACCAAACTTATTCGATGTATTTATTTTGCCCTACATTTTCCTTTAACGTAGAGTTAATTAACTAGCCTCCCAGCATGGCAAGGTGCTTGGTTGCCCCTGTTTTACCTTCATGCAAATAGTGTGTTTCGTGTTTTTGACCCAGCACATCTTGTAAAAAAGCGACCACTTCATCCACATGTCCAGTGGCAAGAAGATGTCTCATATCTATCCCATTTTCACTAAACAAGCATAGGTGAAGCTTTCCTGGGGCAGAAACACGTAGTCGATTACAAGTTTTACAAAAATCTTTGCTGTAAGGCATGATTAAGCCAATTTTACCGGCATAGTCAGGGTGGTAAAACTCTTGCGCTGGCCCCGCATCTTTTCTACGCAACAAAGGCTGCCAGCCCATTTCTAACAACGTACTTTTTAGCGGCGTACCACTTTGATGTTGCTTATTGAAAAACTGATTTAAGTCGCCTGTCTCCATTAGTTCTATAAACCGGAGCGTTACTGGCATATCTTTTAGCCAAGCAAGAAACCTATGAAGGCGGCTATCTGAAAAATCGTTGAGTAAGACAGAGTTCACTTTCACGTCTAAGCCGGCATCAATCGCTGCGTCTAACCCTCGAAGTACAGCTTTAAGCTTGTCTTGTCCTGTTATAGCGGCAAACTGACGGGGATCTAAACTGTCAATACTTACATTTACTTGGTGTAACCCTGCTTCTTTCCACTGATGCGCAAACTTTTCCATTCGCGCTCCATGTGTTGTCATCGCTACACGTTCGATACCAGGCGTATTACTTGTTAGCTGTAAAATATCAAGAAAGTCTCTTCGCAGCGTTGGTTCGCCGCCTGTTAGGCGCACTTTCGACGTACCTAGCTTAGCGAACGCTTTGAGCAAGGTATCAATTTCGTTTAGCGTCATAAACTGATCGCTTGTCGGGCCTTCATATCCGTCTGGCAAACAGTACTGACAACGAAAGTTGCACGCTTCGGTCACTGACAAACGTAAATAATGAAACTGTCTACCGAAACTATCTTCTAACAAACTAACTCCTTAATCCTGTGCTGCTTAGTCATTCAATTCACGGCTTTCTCAATCTAACATAAGCCAGTAAAACATTGAGTAAATAACAAGGTAACTAAATTAAACTACCTCTAGTGTACGCGCGGTGAAACCAAAATTAAACACATTCATCGCTATAAATAAGACCATTTTAATCTCTAGCCTATTTCAAAACGTACTTCAAAAAGCGAAAATCGCCCTACACGAGCAGGTTAGCTCAATATCTATTACAACGTTTACGAAAAGCGATTTTTTGAATCAGCGCGTTCCTAACACTGTAAACACAATAATAAAGCACACTATAAAATGAGAAAAAACCGTTTTCCTACCAATGTCGACGAACCTGTTAAATGGCACGTTCTCTCACAGCTTTGGCCTTATCTCCTAGAGTTCAAGCACCGTGTATTTCTTGCTCTACTCTGCCTAGTAGCAGCAAAACTTGCCAGTATCGGCCTACCCTATGTATTGAAATACACTGTCGATAGCTTAAATGGCGACCTAACCACGCTTGCATTAGCGGTACCTATCAGCCTTATCGTTGCCTACGGAACACTGCGTTTACTGAATGTTTTGCTCGGCGAAGTACGCGACACGCTATTTGGTCGGGTTACAGAGCGTGCCATGCGCCGCCTTGGACTAAAAGTCTTCAAACATTTGCACAACTTAGATTTGGGCTTTCATTTAAATCGACGCACAGGCGGATTGTCACGAGATATAGAGCGCGGTACCAACGGCGTAAGCTTCCTCATGCGTTTTATGGTGTTTAATATTGTTCCTACCCTGTTAGAGATCACTCTTGTTGTAGGCTTACTCTTGTTTCAGTTTGGCGTATCTTTCGCGTTAATTATTGTAGTTAGCGTGGTGGCTTACATTGGCTTTTCGATGAAAGCCACGGATTGGCGTACTCGCTTTGTTACTCAGATGAATGAAGCAGACTCGACCACCAATTCCCGGGCGGTAGACAGCCTGCTAAATTTTGAAACCGTTAAATATTTTAACAACGAATCCTTTGAAGCCAATCGCTACGACACGGATTTAGCTGCATGGGAAAAGGCACGAAGAAAAAACCGCTTGTCGCTATTTGCATTGAATGGCGGTCAAGCTGCCATTATCGCTATCGCCATGACATCTATGATGGCAAACGCCGCCTTTGGCGTCATGAATGGCGAAATGACCATAGGTGACTTTGTATTGATAAACGCCTTCACCATGCAAATTTTTATGCCCTTAAATTTCTTGGGGTTTGTGTACCGTGAAATTCGAGGGAGCCTTGCGAATATCGATAAGTTGTTTGACCTTCTCGCCCAAACTCCGGCCATAAAAGATGCCCACGACGCTACAGAATTAACCTGTGCGAACCCCGCACTGCAATTTAACAATGTTCATTTTGCATACACTGAGAATCGACAAATACTTAACGGCTTAAGCTTCGATGTACCGCCAGGCTCAAAAGTAGCGGTGGTAGGTGAAAGCGGCGCAGGAAAATCAACGCTGATGAAACTACTCTTTCGGTTTTATGAGCCACAACAGGGCGACATCACGATAAATGGAAAAGACATCGCATCGGTTACGCAACAAAGTCTGCGTTCACATATCGGCATTGTCCCTCAGGATACGGTGCTGTTTAACACTACCTTGCTGGAGAACATTCGCTACGGTAACCCTGATGCCAGCGATGAAGACATTAGACAAGTTATCAAACTCGCGCATCTTGAAGCATTTGTAGAAAGCCTACCTGAAAAGCTAGACACAACGGTAGGTGAGCGAGGCCTAAAACTTTCTGGTGGCGAAAAGCAGCGCGTATCTATCGCAAGGGCCTTACTTAAAAGCGCGCCAATCATGATTTTTGATGAAGCCACCAGCTCGTTAGACAGCACGTCAGAACGTGCGATATTAGCGGCCCTTCGCGACGCTGCTAAAGGACACACCAGCTTAGTCATCGCCCATAGACTGTCCACAATTGTTGATGCCGACAAGATCCTTGTACTTAAAAACGGTACCATTGTAGAGAAAGGGACACACACTTATTTGCTTGAGCAAGGTGGTGAATACGCAGCACTATGGCAAGCACAACAACGTGAAGATGAAGATCTCAACGAAAATTCCAAGTCAAAAGGTAATCAGTAAATGGACCCAACGCTTATTAAAGCCGCTATTAACCAAGTGATGCCCTTTGGTAAATACGCAGGAAGACGCCTATTTCATTTACCTGAACCCTATTTGGTCTGGTTTCACAAGCAAGGCTTTCCAGAAAACAAGCTTGGTGAACAGCTCGCTTTAATGTATGAAATTAAGCTAAACGGTTTAGAGTCTGTTGTAGAACCGCTATTAAATGACGACTAGCAATCACACGGGGACTCAGCGTCCCCTAATGGCAAAATGAGTAAACTCTAACCACACGATGATTTATGTTGGCAAGACCCAGAAAGCAACGTCGAAATGACGTAAACGAACGCATCAAAAAAATACATAATGCCATTGCCGACAAACTGATGTTGCAACCAGAGCTATTCGAAGAAGTCGAAAAAACATTAGAAACCCGTTATCACAACAAAATGATGCGCTATGGAAGCTACCTTCTTTGGAAAGGAATAATTGAGGCTCGCCATCAACCAGACGTATTTAAGGCGCTTCTTTTGGCTGACGACGAGCGCACAGCCAACTTAAGAAGAGAAACCATCTTCGTCGGTATTTTAAGTGAAGATGAACGAGCCGCTATTTTTGCAAGTTAACCAATTGCTAGTTTAGCTTCTGGGTATTTAATGCGGCTTATTCGAGGGCTGGCAATAAAATAAGCCAATGTCAAAGGCCCTAATCTACCCGCGTACATTAGTAAGATAATGATCCACTCACCACTGTTTGACAGCTCGCCAGTTAGCCCTCTGGAAAGACCCACGGTCCCAAGAGCAGAAACCGCTTCGAACACGATATCCAAAAAGTCAGCTTTTTCTGACATTAATAAAAGAAAAATAGCTATCCACGTAATACCTATGGAAATCATCGTAAGCGCTAGCGCTTTGCTGATAGTGTCATTTGAAATTGTTCTGCCAAAGAGTCGTGGCGCAGCTCCCCGCTGAATATAGTTGTATGCGGCAATGATCAAAACGATGAAAGTCATCAGTTTTATACCGCTTGCGGTACTCATTGAGCCCCCGCCGATAAACATTAACAACAACATTAATGCTGTCGTTGGATCTTCTAACGATGCTATATCCAGCGTATTAAAGCCGGCTGTTCTTGGAGTAACGGCTTGAAACCAAGATGCCCATAATGCGCTTTGAGTATCGAGGTTCGCCAAGGTTGCAGGATTATCACTTTCAATAACAAAGATAAGCAAAAAGGCGGTTACGTTGACAATTAGCGTACCCAATATCATTGTCTTGGCATACACAGAGATACGTTGCCATCTGCGCTTTTTATGAAGCTCTATCCAAACGGAAAACCCGAGACCACCAATAATAAATAATGCAGAAATAGTGATGTTGATAATCGGGTCTCCCACATAGGCGGAAAGACTATCCCCACTAAGTGCAAATCCTGCGTTGTTGAACGCAGAAATGGTGTAAAAAAACGCGTGAAATAACGCTTCACTTACTCCTTTTTCCTGCATCCAGTAGGCCGACAGAATACAAAAACCCACTAACTCAACGAAGAAGGCAAAAATCAGTACCGACTTTGCTGTAGACACAAGCGTTGATAAATCTGTTTGATTAAACGCCTCCTTCACTGCCGATTGCTGCAAGAAACTTATTTTACTTCCTAAGGCAATGAGCGTGACAATGGCAAACGTCATCAACCCTAAGCCCCCCAGCTGAATTAAAACCGCAATCACCGCTTGTCCAGCAGTTGTAAAAACAGATCCGGTATCGACAACCACAAGACCCGTTACTGTCACCGCCGATGTGGAAGTAAATAGGCTTTGGATCCACGAGATGGGCTCATGAGTCATCATTGGTAATTTTAGGATAACGGTGCCTAAGAAAATCACCGCCACAAAGCTTAGAGAGAGAATAAGAGGCGGCCCTACCTGAATTTTATTGATACCTTTAGGCGAGCGCTCTATAGGTCTATAGCCAGGATCCCATCTGTTCATTGTGCTAGCCTAGGCGCTATTTTAACAAGGTTCTCTCTATGGCCGCAGAGAATAACGGTATCTTTCGAAGTAACTTCAAAGTCTAACGATGGATTATGATGTAGCTGGTGACCTCGCTTAACTAACAAACAAGAGACCTGCCCCTTTCCGACGGACAGCACGTCTTTTAAGCGCTGTGAAGAAAAGTGTTCAGACAAAATGACATCAACGATATAAACGCCGTGCCCTATACCCAAGTAGTCATTCACCATTGGATAGTTAAGCGCTTGTGCCACCCTTGCTCCCATCTCTTCTTCAGGGTGAATAATTTTCGATACACCCAGCTTGGATAAAATAGCGTGGTGAGCAGAGCTATTAGCTTTCACCCAAATATTGGCTACGCCCAAGTTTTTTAGTGCTAACGTACACAGTAAGCTAGCTTGCATATCCTCGCCAATAGCAACAAGCACGGCTTCGCTCTGACACAAGTTTAATTCCTTGAGTGCACGCTCATCACTGGCATCACACACAACGCACTGTGTAAACTCACCTGCATACTGTTCAACCAGCTTTTCACTTTGGTCAATTCCTGTAACGGTGTGTCCCATATGAATTAACTCTAAACTGGCCGTTAAGCCAAACTTGCCAAGCCCAATTACACTAAAGTGCGACATTAATTAGCCTCCGGTTTATCAACCGCTATTCGGTAGCCTTGTTTAGGCATTGTCTCTATTAAATCTTTCTCGAACGGATCTATCTTCTTTCTTAGCTGTCTTACAAGAACGCGGATGTAGTGGGTATCTTCACTGTGGTGCAGACCCCATATTCTTCTTAACAATTCTTGCTGACTAACAAACGCCCCAGGCTGTTTTGTAAGCTCGTCAAGAAGCTGAACTTCTTTTGGGGCGAGCGCGATAACTTCGCCTTCAACGAGCAGCCGTCGCTCGGTAATATCCAATGCTATCTTGCCAATCTGTCGTGTGGGCGTTGTGGGCTCAACCACAGGATTGAAGTCTCTAAGCAGTACTTTCACCCGGGTGACAAGCTCTCTGATCCCAAAAGGCTTGCTAACATAATCATTGGCCCCCCGGGACAACAGGTCGACCTTGTCTAACTCCTGATCTCTTGCAGACAACACGAGCACTGGCAGGCGACTAGATTCTCTTATGCGTTTAAGTACTTCACTCCCCTCACCATCAGGTAACCCTAAATCGAGTATGACAAGGTCTGGACGGTGCTGATTAAACAATGACAAAGCTTCTCGAACCGAAGCAGCTTCAACACAAAGGTAGCCTTCTGCACCTAGCGCAATGCTCAGCATCTGACGAATATTCGCATCATCTTCAACAAGTAGAATGGTGTGGCTCATTGCGCTAATCCCTTTTTGGAATTGTAATACTGACGAGAAGGCCTGGTGTGGTATTCGACAGCTTGATAGCACCACTATGGGCGTGAACTATGCCTGCTGCTACGCTTAGCCCTAAGCCAATGCCGCCTTTTCCACTATCGCTGCGACGACTGGTTTGAAAAAGCTGTATTGGCGCTTGTAGCTGTTCATCGCTGATCCCTTCGCCTTTATCGGCTATTTGAAACTTAAACTCTCCATCAGAGTGGCTAACCATCAGCAATACACTGTCATCGCTGAATTTAAGGGCATTATCAATTACGTTAAATAAAGCTTGTTCAAACAGTGATTCAGACACAGTTATACCGCGACTGTCACTGTTGTTGATCACTTTTAGTCGTCCACTGTTAATACGACTTTCAAGGTTAGCTAAAAAGGCAGTCAGGTTTACATGGGTTAAATTTAGCGCTAACGCGTTATGCTCAATTCGTGTGGCTTGAAGCAGGTTCTCAACGTAAACATAAAGGCGTTTACCTTCATCGTGAACCCCTTTTAACAGTGCCTGTCTCTCAATGTCATCAAGCTTGTCTTGATATGTCATATAGGTTTCAACAGAACCGATAATGGTAGAGAGCGGCGTACGCAAATCGTGGGACACAGATCGCAGGACACTAGATTGTGTTTTAACAACCTGTAGTGCATGTTGTTGAGAATTAACGTAGACAGCAAGCTCGCTAATGAGGATGGCTACAATGATGAAAACGACAAAATTTATGCTGTCTTCAACTTCTGCAATTTGAAATGAGTGCAAAGGCTCGGTGAAAAAATAATTAAAGCTCAGTGCTCCGGCTACCCCTGCAAGCAAGCCGTAAAACCTTGAGGTCGTTAACGCCACAATGGCACACGCAAGCTGTAGAATGAGCAAAATACCGCCAAGCGGCAGTAACCAGTTGCTAAGTGCTAAACACCCTAAAATAGCCACAGCCATAATAAAGAGTGTATAGAAACCGTGTTTAAATTGGGTCATAGGTCAATCGTGTTTACTTCAACACAATGAGCATATCAACCTAACCTCAAATATACGCGTAAAATTTAGGTAAAAAAAACGGCATCCCAATGATGCCGTTTCTTCAAATTGCCAAAGCGATGTTGGTCACTTTAAGCATTACGCAAATGATCAGCCACCAAGAATGCCATTTCAAGTACTTGGTCTGCATTTAAGCGCGGGTCGCATTGCGTTTTGTAGGCTTGCGCTAAGTCTTCATCGCTAATTTCATAAGCACCGCCTGTACACTCCGTTACGTGCTGACCGGTCATTTCAAGGTGAATACCACCTGCGTGAGTACCTTCTGCTTCGTGAGCTTGGAAGAACTGCTTAATTTCTTTCAAAATTGCATCGAAGTTACGGGTTTTATAGCCGCTAGATGCCGAGAACGTGTTGCCGTGCATCGGGTCAGAGCTCCACACAACGTGTCTGCCTTCAGCTTTCACTTTACGCAATAAGCGTGGCAAATTGTCGGCTAAATTATCGGCGCCCATACGCGTAATTAGCGTTAAACGACCTGGATCGTTTAGCGGGTTAAGCGCATCAATCAAACGAATAAGCTCGTCTTCTTGCATGCTTGGCCCCACTTTCACACCAATTGGGTTGTGAATGCCACGGAAAAACTCAACGTGCGCATGGTCAAGTTGACGGGTACGCTCGCCAATCCACACCATGTGAGCCGAACAATCGTAAGGCTTACCGGTAAGGGTATCGATGCGTGTTAGCGCCTGCTCATAGTTCAACAGCAATGCTTCATGCGACGTGAACAGTGAAGTCTCGTGCAGCGTAGAACTGGTTTGTGCGTTAATACCAATAACATCCATAAACTCAAGGGTGTCTTGAATACGGTTGGCCATATCAGAATAACGCTCTTTAAGCGGATTGTTTTCAACGAACGCCATGTTCCAGCGGTTAACTTCATGAAGGTCGGCCAAACCACCTTGTGCGAACGCGCGAAGTAAATTCAGGGTTGACGCACTGCGATGGTAGGCTTCCAACAAACGGTCAGGATCTGGTCGACGGGCCGCTTCGGTAAATTCGAAGTTGTTGATGATATCACCACGATAGCTTGGCAAGGTCACGCCATCGCGGGTTTCGAAATCTGATGAGCGCGGCTTGGCGTACTGGCCTGCCATACGGGCAACCTTAGTTACCGGACAACGACCAGCAAAGGTAAGCACAATGGCCATTTGAAGAATAACTTTAAAGGTATCGCGAATTTTAGGCGCATTAAATTCGTCAAACGACTCAGCACAGTCGCCGCCTTGTAAAAGAAAGCCTTTACCCAAGCTGACTTCACCTAGCTGGCGTCTAAGCTCGCGGGCTTCAGCAGCAAATACAAGCGGTGGATAAGAACTTAATGTTTGCTCTACTTCTTTTAAACGTACTTTGTCGTCGTACTCTGGTTGCTGAAGAATAGGTTTATTTCTCCAACTGTCTACTTGCCAATTACTCAACGGTGTTCTCCTGAATAAAAAACGTAGGGCAAACGTTTTACTGAAAATATTTATTGAAGCTAGATGCTTCGAATAAAAAGACTGTAACGCGCTTAACAGTGCGTCTGTAGCGCTTTTTTCTAATCAGCCTAATGTGAAAATGTGAATCTAAAAAAATGCTGGGGGCACTTTACCACATTTATTCTAGGGAAATAGGTGCGCAAACTTGAATTTCTAGAAAGTTATCGTGCTTGCTTATAGCAAAATGGCATTCAAACACACTTTCTAAGTTTGTTTGCGTGGCCACCTCTTGTGGCTTACCGAACGCTACCATACGACCTTTTTGCATAAGCCATAAACTATCGCAATTGTTGGCACTAAGCGCGATGTCGTGAGACGTCATAAGTAGGGTATTCCCTTTATCGCAAAGGAATTTTACCAAACTAGCCAGTGCATATTGATGTCTTATATCAAGTCCTTGCAATGGCTCGTCTAAAAGCACAACCCCCTCTCCGCGCTCTAACTGCGGCCATATTTGCAAAAGCGAACGACAAATTTCTACTCGCTGACGCTCACCGCCAGAAAGCTGGGTGACAATTTGGTTCAAGAAACCCGATATTTCGAGTGCTTTTTCTAAAACCGGAGGAATTAGTACATCTTGCTGTGCTGTTGCATAAAAGCTTAGGTACTCTTTTACCGACAAGTGAAAACCACTTTCGCTTTGTTGCGCTAATAAGGTGCGCACACTCGCAAGTGTTGCCAGCGACCAATCGTTCATTGGTTTACCTAGCAGCATGACGGTGCCCTCATCAGCGTCAATAAGGCCCGCAAGAATAAGCAACATTGTTGATTTCCCTGCCCCATTTGGCCCTATTATGTGAACGCACTCGCCTTTTTTTGCACGTAAACCTTCCACCGAAAGTCGCGATGCCACTTTTACATTCTGTAAGCTTAAAACGGTACGACTATCTGCTAGGTTATGGCTATTCGTTGGGCTATTGCAATCAGCAACGTCATCTTTAACGCTAACGTTTTGCTTAGGGTTAGTAATTATGGTGTCTTGCTCACTAGCATTTATTCGTTCATTGCTGCCAGAATCAGGGCGTTGCTGGGGTCTAAAATTGTTTGTCGTCATTTCATTTCCCCTCCACTACCCTTTTATTTGACCATTAGCTAATGCCCAAATTAATAATGGACCGCCTAACGTAGCTGTTACCATAGACACCGGAAGCGTAATGGCACGGGTCATTTCAGAGCTTAACGCAACCAGCATCAGCAGACTTGCACCACTTAATGCACTTAACGGCAACAAATAGCGATTATTATGCCCGATGATCAAACGTAAGATATGCGGTACTAATAAGCCAACAAAAGCAATAGAGCCTGCCATAGACACCGCAGTGCCTACAGCAATAGCGCAAACAATGAGTGCGCGCTCAGTGAGCTTCTCCACATCCACACCACTGCTTTTTGCTGCAAGTTCACCAGCATAGAGCTTGTTTAAATCGCCGGCGAAATAAAGCTGTAATGCGACAGCAACAGCGATTAACGGGCCGCCCACTGACAAAATTAACCAGTTAGTTTGGTACAAACTACCCATTAACCAGAAAGTAAGATTGCGCAGGGCATTAGCGTCGCTGAACATGTAAAGCCACGCTATAACGGCGCCGCTAAGAGTAGAGATGGCAATACCCGCTAGAATAACAGCCGTAGAGGAGCCCAACAGTTTTCTGGCTAAGCGGTAGATAATAAATGTAGATAACAACGCACCAATAAAACATCCCAAAGGCAGCAAATAGTGTAGGTACGCTGTAGCCCATTGTGGGGTTAGCAATAGCAAAAGCGCAGCAACCAAGCTTGCGCCACTCGTAATGCCAATAATTCCCGGATCTGCCAGGGGATTTCGCAGTACTACTTGCAAGGTAGCGCCACTTGTAGACAGTGCCGCCCCTACTAAACACGCAGTGAGAATAAGCGGTATTTGAAGCTGAACAATAATATGCTGTTTTAGTTCAGCCGCCGTATCAGACAGCCCTGTCACGCCAACAATCCCTACCACACCTATGACGAGTGACAAAAGTACTGTTATTACAACCAAAGTGACGGCGGTGCGTTTAGTTCCTGTCATTGTCAATACGGTTTCTCAACGTGGGCTTTCGAGATGGTTTATCAATATGATTTGCGTTTATTGTTGTTGGGTTTGTTTAATATGCGCAATCAAACCGTCCGACGCTTCTTCGATAAGATCCAACACCAGCTCAAAGCCGCGCTTGCCGCCATAATATGGATCAGGTACTTCTTTATCGTCTGCATTTGTAAAATCAAGAAACAGCTTAATTTTATCGTGGTACTGGCTAGGCGACATACCGTGCAAATTAGCAAGGTTGCTGTTATCCATGGCAAGAATGAAATCAAATCGCTCAAAGTCGCTTTCATCCACACGTCGGCATTTTAGCCCTTTGAAACTGTAGCCTCGTTCTACGCCTGCGGCTTGCGAACGCTTATCGGGCGGGTTACCAATGTGATAGCCGTGGGTTCCCGCTGAGTCAATTTCAATATTTAATCCGGCTTGTGCAGCCTTGTGTTTGAACACGGCTTCTGCGGTTGGAGAACGACAAATATTACCCAAACACACGAACAACACCGATGTAGATTGTTTCATTCAAAATCCTATTTCAACACAGTGACGGAGCGCGACTAAACTTTATGCCTAGTTTCACGTATGATACGCCGTCAGAAAAATTGTGGAGTTAGTATGACCGCACATGTACTTATGCTAAGTAGCTCACGCCAAGGCGACGAGGCTTACTTAGAGCACGCAAGAGCGCTTATTTTTGCACACTTAGGCGAAATTCGCGACCTTCTATTTGTTCCTTATGCCGCCGTCACTCAAACGTACGATAGCTATGTAGACGCCGTTGCTACTGCCCTGCCAGAGTGCAAGGTTACTGGGCTACATTCCGTTGAAGATCCGGTTGCCGCGGTAAATAACGCAAAGAAAAACGGCCAAGCCATTGTTGTAGGCGGTGGAAACACCTTTCACCTGCTTTCTACCCTTTATGCAAACGCGCTTATTGTGCCAATAAAGCACGCCATCGCCGATTGCACGCCTTATATTGGCTGGAGTGCAGGTTCGAATATTTGTGGTCAATCAATTAGAACCACTAACGACATGCCCATTATCGAGCCGCCGAGTTTTGATGCACTAGATATCGTGCCGTTTCAGTTAAACCCGCATTACACCGATTATCAGCCGCCGGGTCACAATGGCGAAACCCGCGACCAACGTTTGGCAGAGTTCACCACGCTTAATCCAACCACGCCAGTAGTTGCTATTCGCGAAGGCACAGCGCTGCGCCTTACTCATAATCAACTTACCCTAGTAGGTGAAAAAGACGGCTTTATCTTTCTAGGTGAAGAAAAAACGCCAATTCATTCAGGTGATGATTTAACTTATTTGCTTGATAGCGGCGAATAACGCCTCATCGTTGGGCGCTACCTGGTAAGGAATTTCTGCCAGTAGCGGTTCGGGTAACATGGCTTTAAGAGAGTGCAGATTTTCTTGGTATCGCGTCATGTTACCCGTGATGTCGTTCGCAACCCATCCTTTAATGGTAAGTCCATCGGCGCGAATTGCTTCTGCAGTTAATAACGCATGATTTAAGCAACCCAAACGCATGCCTACAACTAAAATCACATCCATTTTGAGTGTTTTCACGACATCAGAAAGATAGTAAGTGGGCGTATACTCATCACCTACCGTTAGCGGTAAACGCCACCCACCTGCACCTTCCATTAACAAAAGATCTGGTTGATAGGCGTGCAGTTCGTCAAGCCCTTTTGCAATCTCGTCAAACGTTAACGTAACACCTTCTTCAAGGGCAGCAATATGTGGTGCAATAGCCGGCTTTAGTGCAATTGGGTTTATTTGATGCAAAGGAAGTGTCTGTCCACTTTCTTCGTTTTTTTCATTTGCGCTTTTTAGCTGGTTATTATCTGTAATTTTAATGGCTTTATTTGTGCGTATTTTGGAGCACGCTTGCTGAATATTTAGCGCATCTTCGTTAACCCACTCGCCGTTTATCTGTTCGCATCCGGCTGCAATAGGCTTGTAGCCGATGGCGCTTAACGAGGATTTTTGCGCAGCTTGTAGTAGTTGGCAGGTAACATAGGTTTTACCTACTTCGGTGTCGGTACCGGTAATGAAATACTGCTTCATCGTTTTTCCAATCTAAAATGACTTACGCGGTAGGTAAGCGGTAACTTACTTTCTACACCGCTCATATTGCTGTAGGCCATGGCTAATTTTTTAATATCTCGACGGGTGAGCGGCGGTTGTTTTTGGCCTGTCTCTCCTGCCCCAACTCCCTTCACAGAGCGCAATAGCGACATTATATCGTGGTGAGAATCGACATAGTCCTTAGTAATCACCCGTTGCAAAGAAAGGCCCGACTGCTTAAAGCCATTTACCCATTGTGCGGTTGTTGGCATATAGGTTTCGGCTTGCGGAAGCTGCGCTACTTTGCGCGCCGTTTTAAGCTCACTAAATGAACCCGCCACCATAATCGCCAGCTCGGCAATACCACTCTTTTCAAGCACTCGCGCTATCTCATTAGCAACAAGCCTAGTATCGCTAACCCACTGAAGCGCCATAGATGAAAATACGGTTGAAAATTGGCTATCAGAGAAAGGCAAATCAACAGCACTACCTTCTACGAAAATGGGGTCAGAGTACATTTTTCTGGCCTGCGCTAACATGCCCTCGGCAATGTCTACGCCAGTTGCGGCTGCACCTTTATTTGCAAGCGTTTGGGTATGAATGCCAGTACCACAGCCAATATCAAGAGCCGTACCCTGTAGGTCTATCGGTAAGTTCGCTAATGCCTGCTTAGCAATAATGCGCTGAACACTCGCAATACTGTTGTACTGCGCAGCCGCTTTTGAAAAGCGATGTGCCACGTCCTGCTCGTTAATTGCTGAAGCAGTATCATTGCGTTCAGCTTTTGCAGGGCCTTTAGTTGTTATAGAGCCTTCAGCTGTAATATAGCCCTCAGTCTTAGCGTTTTTCTCAGTATTCAAATGTGCCGCAGCTTTGGAAGAGCAATCAGAAGGGTAAGCAGTTTCAACTGTGAGAGTCCCTTCAGCGTTGGTCGCACTTTTAAAATCGAGAGGTGCCTCGGACGAAAAAGCCCCGTTTGCCTTAAAAGCCGCCTGCGCCGCGTCACGCGACAGCTTACCGTCGAAGAGACTTCTCGATTCTGCCGACATAGCAGCTTTTATAGCGGGACTTAGTGACATCGTTACATCTCTTTTTTACTTACAGAGTCAGGAGTATTCACAGCGCTGTCTGAATCTTTTTCTATTGAAGTCTCACTTAACAGAAAGTTATTAAGTGAAAGCTCTAGGGCATCAAGCAATACGTCAATATCTTGTGATGTATGATTTGACGTAAGCGTTATACGCAGCCTGTCTTGGTTTTTCGGTACAGTAGGCTGCCTGATAGCCGTTGCCCAGATACCGCGCTGCTTTAGCCCCTCACTTAGTGCAACTGCACGTTCTGGGCTACCAACAATAATGGGCTGGATCGCGCTTTGCGACTGCCCCAAAGTGATTTCAATTGATGCATCGCCTTTCTCGCTTGTATTAAGTGTCTGTCCAAAGCGCTTTTGAAACGAGTCTCTGAAATAAGCGATATTGTTATGCAGCGTTTCGCGGCGGGCAGTATCACTGGCGATATGTGTAAGAGAGTACAACGTCGCGACCGCTTGTGCTGGTGGCATGGCAGTGGAATACACATAATGTTTAGAAAAATTCACCAGATAATCAATTAGGGTTTGGCTTCCCGCAATAAAGGCGCCGGCCGTGCCCACTGCTTTGCCAAATGTTCCCATAACAATAGGCGCTTGTTGCTGGCTTAAGGTTAGTGCTTCTGCTGTGCCGAAGCCGTTTTCACCCAATACACCCATACCGTGTGCATCGTCTAACATGAACCATGCATTATATTTAGCGGCCAGTTCAGCGATATCTTCACAAGGCGCTACGTCACCGTCCATACTAAACACACCTTCACTAGCAATCAGAGTGTCTTGCTGGTTTGCACCAGAATTACCAACCGCATCGGGCACCTGGCTTTGACAAACGCTCGATAGCAGGCTCTCTAAATGACTTAGATCGTTGTGCTTGAAACGGCGAAGCTTGGCGCTATCAGATACACATTGCGCCCCCTCTAAAAACGAAGCGTGCATGAGCTTATCAGCAATGATGTGCCCTGCTCTTACGCTTTTATTAGGGTGAGACATGTGAGGAAAAAGTGCCATGCACAGTGCCTGATTGGCGGCAAAGCCAGAGTTAAACAACAGCGCAGCTTCTCGGTTTAAACCATCGGCAATGTAGGCTTCTAGCGCCAAATGAGCCTGCGTGTGCCCAGTTACCAATGGCGATGCACCACTGCCACCACCAAATTGCGCTAGTCCCTCAACCCAACTTTGCAATACACCCTCATGCTGGCGCATGCCTAGGTAGTCATTGCTTGAAAAATTAAGGTAGTGCTCACCGTTAATACAAATAATGCTGTCTTTTTCGTATTGTTGGCAGTGGCGCTGGCGCAGTAAGCCTTGCTCGGCACGCGCGCTCAGCGAATCGTCTAACCAGTGAAAGGCCATTACGCCTCCGTTAAATGCTGTTTCTTTGGCGCTACCTTAGGCTTGGTTGCATCAATAAACAAGTCGTTACTGTCGTCGTCTTGTTCTTGTTGCTGGGCAATTTCTTCTTCTAACACTTGTTGATGTGCTTCGTCTGAGTAATCCCTTGTACGCTCAGTATTAATACCAAGCTTTTTGAACAGCATTACATCTTCATGGGTATCTGGATTTGACGTGGTTAACAGCTTGCAGCCATAGAAAATAGAGTTCGCGCCTGCCATAAAACAAAGCGCCTGCATTTGTTCGTTCATTGCTTCGCGGCCTGCCGACAAGCGCACATGTGACTTAGGCATCATAATACGAGCAACGGCAATAGTGCGGATAAACTCAAAATAGTCCAAGTCTTCTACACTATCGAGTGGCGTACCTTTTACTTTAACCAACATATTAATAGGTACACTTTGAGGCTGCTCAGGAAGGTTTGCTAGTTGCACTAACATACTAGCCCGATCGCTCACCGTTTCTCCCATGCCAACAATTCCCCCAGAGCAAACGTTCATGCCTGCAGCACGCACGTTTTCTAACGTATTCAATCGGTCTTGGTAAGTACGGGTAGTGATAATATCGCCGTAGTATTCCGGAGAGGTATCAAGGTTGTGATTATAATAATCAAGGCCCGCTTGCTTTAAGGCCACAGCTTGATCGCGGGTTAACATACCCAGCGTCATGCAGGTTTCTAAGCCTAAGCTTTTCACCTCTTCAACCATTTTTAAAATGTAAGGCATGTCTCTGTCGCGTGGATTTCGCCAAGCAGCCCCCATACAAAAACGGGTTGAGCCCACTTGCTTTGCTTCTTTCGCACGCTGGATGACTTTTTCAATTTCCAGTAATCGTTCTTTTTCAAGGCCCGTATCATACCGAGCACTTTGCGGGCAGTACTTACAGTCTTCAGGGCAAGCACCGGTTTTAATCGACAAAAGCGTGCTGACCTGCACTTCATTCGGATTAAAATGCTGTCTATGCACTACTTGGGCATTAAACAGTAAATCGTTAAATGGCATCGCAAACAAAGCCTCAACTTCGGCTTTGGTCCAATCGTTTCGAATAGTTGTCGTTTGCGCAGAAGGCGCACTAGCCAGCGTCATTGACTGTCCTTTACTAATTATTATTGCTGGCTTAGTCTATGCCCCAATATCGAGTTGTCAACTCTGACCAATTTAAAACCTTTACTAATGGTTATTTTGTGAACAATATAGAATTTGATAAACAACACATTTGGCACCCCTATACCTCGGCGGTTAATCCCCTTCCCTGCTATGAAGTAGTTGGTGCAAAAGGCGCTGAACTTACCTTGGCCACAAGTGAAGTGCTAGTAGATGGCATGTCTAGCTGGTGGGCAGCTATTCACGGTTACAACCATCCTGTACTCAACGATGCTGCGCACAAGCAAATTGACGCATTTTCTCACGTTATGTTTGGCGGTATTACCCACCAGCCGGCGGTAGATTTGTGTAAATCGTTACTTAACATGGTGCCGGCAGGTTTAGAGCGTGTATTTTTAGCAGACTCTGGCTCAGTGTCTGTTGAAGTTGCGATAAAGATGGCGATTCAGTATTGGGCATGCCAAGGGCGCTCAGAGAAGTCGCGCATTGTCGCGCCGCGCAATGGCTACCACGGCGACACGTTCGCTGCAATGAGCGTGTGCGATCCCATTAACGGTATGCATAGTTTATTTGAGGGTGTACTAAGCAAGCAGATTTTTGCGCCCGCCCCTCAAACTCGTTTTGGGCAAACGTTTAGCGAAGATGACATTCTTCCACTTGAAGAGATCTTTGAAAAGCATCACCACACGATGGCAGCCCTTATCCTAGAACCTGTTGTTCAAGGCGCGGGAGGCATGCGTATTTACCACCCCGAATACTTAAAGCGCTGCCGACAGCTTTGCGATACCTACGACGTACTTTTAATTTGCGATGAAATTGCTACTGGCTTCGGCCGTACAGGTAAGCTCTTCGCTTGCGAGCATGCAGGTATTTCGCCTGACATCATGTGTTTGGGTAAAGCGATTACGGGTGGTTATATGACACTGGCCGCGACCTTGTGTACCGAAGACGTGGCTTTAGGGGTTTGCCAAGGGGAGCCTGGCGTATTTATGCACGGCCCCACATACATGGGCAACCCGTTAGCCTGCGCGGTGGCCAATGCCAGTCTGTCGCTCATTAACGAAAATCATTGGCAGCAACAAGTTCCTGTCATTGAGAAACAATTACAAACCGAATTGGCAAAATGTGCAGACTTGCCGCGAGTCGCTGACGTAAGGGTGTTAGGTGCTGTAGGGGTAGTCGAGACGGTAAATCCCGTCAATGTAGCCGAAATTCAACGCCATTTTGTGAAACATGGCGTGTGGATACGGCCATTCGGGAAATTGGTATACATTATGCCTCCGTACATTATATCTTCCGAGCAGTTAAGTAAGCTGACCCATGCGATTTACACCGCCTTGAAATAGTGTGTGAGATTGTTACGCTAACTATCTTCTTGGGTGAAATATGAGTTTTTGAACCACTAGTTGACGTCAGATGGCCCGAGGGTTGATGTTAGTTTTGTTATAGAGTGAACATTCAACTTTAAAGCGGGTCACTAATTAGATCATTAATGCAGAGTGTTTATAGCGAGATTTGAATGATAGTACGTGTTTTAGATAAAGTTGTATTTGCAGTCTTGTTTATCATTACACTTCAAGTCCCCATCTTGGCGGATCATTATCGTCAATACCTCAATGGTTATTATGATGCACTGAGAGATGAAGTTTCTAGTTCGTCAGCGCTCGCCAAGCAGCATGGTTTTTCTTCGGTTGAAGCCATGCTTGAAAGCTTACAGAAAAACAGTGAGCCAGTTGTGCGAGAGAATGCCTCGATGAAAGCCACACGCTTCGCCCAGATCACCACTTTAGAGCAAGGCATGAGGAAGCTAGAGCACGGTCATTACTTCGAAAAGCTTGTGTTTATGGCCTCGCCTTCTCAATATGGTACGCTGAAGCGCGTGTTAGATAATTTCAGCCCCTCTGTCCCACTAACGCCTTCGTCAATTGTGTTCAGCCTTGTTACCGCTATCTTACTTAATCTGTTAATTTGGACGCCACACTTCTGCTATTGTCAGGTTAAGAAAATTAAGAATAAACCCAAGCGCTACGCTTATAAATAGCACTTGGGTTTATCTTGTTAATACGTGGTTTATTGTTTTTTAAAAAGCCACTTCTACCAGTCCAACTAAACCAACACATTAGATCTTAATGAGCTGCATGGCTTTGATATTTCATGGCCTGAGATTTCAAGGCGTCATGCAAGCCATGCACTAAAATCGCTCGGGCTTTTCTCTATCCGTTAGCCGGCTTCGCTATTTTTCCTTTTAGCTTTTCCTCGCTCTCTTTCTCGCTCTCTTTCTCGCTTTGGTGAGCCTCAACAGTCGCGATCCGCATTTAGGCACATTTGGCGTGTTCTAAGTCATCATCTAGTAAGAGTTGGCATCTTTGCTGCAACACTTATTAAGAGTGTGTGTTGAGATGTTGCTGAATTTACACTACGCCTATCAAAGTAAACACTTAATGCCTTTGATAAACAGCAACTTAAGCACAAAAAGCTATACAGGAGATATTATTATGCCAACAGATGCACAATTATTAATCGGGAAAGTGTTGCAAATAAAAGACAAAATTATTGCAAAACGCCACTGTATTCCAAGCGACCTAAAAGCGGAATGGAACACGCTTAATGAGCAAACTGCGTGTTTTGAAAGTGAGGCGCTTTATAGGAGTGCTGTGAAAGGCCAGGAAATGAATAAGCACATTGATTATTCAGGTTCGGTGAAAGAGCTTTCTCAATTAGTAAAACAACTTAAAACGCTAAATAAAAAGGTTAACGTTACACGAGTTCATCACTAATACCTGCGATGACACGCCACGGTTATGGCTATTTTAAGTTTCGCTGAGTGAGTATTTATCTTTGCGGACTAATGGTATGAGGCCTCAAGCATTCTCCGTGCCTTAGGCCTAAGCAAAAATTCGTGTTACTTTTTCTTTTTAAGGAGTACCAATGTTCTTACTTTACGCGTGCCATAGCTGGCAAGCCTTAGAAAGTCTTCGCGGGCAACCGGAATGTGTTGATACTCGACAGGCTGCCCCTCACTCGCATCTGGGTCGTGCAGATAATAGCAATGAGAATCGCAGCTAGTCACCGCAACCCAATGGGGAACCTTTTTTTTATCGAACGCGTATGTGCTGATTAAGCACAATACTGCCCCGCCAGCTTTAAGGGTTTGGTCGATAACATCAACTCGCCAGTCAGAGATTTCAACAGAAATGCCTTTTCTACGTGCCTCTGCCATAAACTGCGACTCAACATTTTCGACTATCGCTTTCTTGTTAGTATCTCTAACGCCATCAACAAAAAGCGGGACATCCTGATTGATGACCACTTTCGCTGCATAACCTTCGTTTACCGCGGCGAGCGCTAATCCCACCGGGTGGCAACCGCCATGACCTGACATCATAAATATCGTGGTAGCAGTACGCCACAACGATAGTTCTTTTTCTTGGGTCATCTCATAGCGATTGTTCAATGCACACATTGCCATCATTAATGCTGACGGACCGCAGGTAAAATCAGTCGTCTGTTGGTACCACGGATAAACCTCTGGCTTAACTGACTTACTCGGCACCAACACTTTTTGCATACGTAATGCGTCAGTGTGATCGTCGTAGTAATCGGTATACATACCAAACTGAGTAAACCCTAACTTTTTATACAGAGCAATGGCGCCAGCATTACCTACTGCCACTTCCAGGCGCATAAATCGCTTTCCCCGCAAAAGCGCCCGCTCCCCCAAGCTATTTATGAGCTTTTCAGCAACGCCAAGCCCCCTCGCCTCAGGCAAAACTGCAATAGAATACAGTCGAGTGAGCTGCGTTCCACGACGCAGCAGCAACAGTCCATAGCCAACAATGCTATTTACACTCGGCTTATTTTTGTCGAGGTTAGAACTTGAAGTCGACGGCTCACGCTCGGCCACAATAAGCTCTGCGTGCTGTGCATCAATGTAAAATTTGAAACGACTTTTACTTAGCCTGTCGGTGGTGAAACAAGTTTGCTCAATGTGCTGAAGCGAAGCAAGATCGTGTAATGTCGCAACGCGTAGCACTACACTCGACTGCGTAGAAGGCACACCGGCACCATTTGTCGATTTAGTATTAGATGCGCCCTCAGCTAGACCATATGCACGATTTGCGCTTTCCTGTGGACTTGCATTATTCACTTCAATTACTCGCTCAGCCGATGTGATCATCGCCCTCTTTGCTCCAACCTGTCAGCAAATTCCTGCATAATTAATTCGTACAGTTCTTTGCCTAAATATTTGTCTTCAACACCCGAGTCGATACTTGGGTTGTCGTTCACTTCAATAACATAAACTGCACTGCCGGTTTGCTTGATGTCTACACCATACAAGCCGTCACCCACCGCTTTAGCGGCCTTGATAGCAGCTTGTAACACCGGCTTAGGCACTTCAAACGTTGGCATTGTGGCAAATCCACCCGAAGAGAATCGGTCTCCCTGATGGTTGTATATCTGCCAATGGTTGCGCACCATAAAGTATTGGCAAGCGTAAATAGGTTTGCCACCTAATACACCAATTCGCCAGTCGAATTCAGTGAATATATATTCCTGAACCAAAACAAGTGCCGATTCAGCCAGCATTTGTTCTAAGCGCGTTTTTAACGCTTCTTTATTTTCAGCTTTATGCACGCCGCGGGAAAACGAGCTTTCTGGCAGTTTTAAAACAAGCGGCAAACCAAAGTCAGCTATGAGTTTTTCGCATACTTCATCAGTAGCGCTCGATACAAACGTCGCTTTCGGCGCTGGCACTTTTTGATAAGCAAACGCATCCTGCAGGTACACTTTGTTACAGCAGCGCAGAATTGACTGCGTATCGTCCATAACCACAATGCCTTCTCGCTCTGCGGCACGCGCTAAACGGTAGGTATGATGGTCAATCGCCGTCGTTTCACGAATGAACAATGCATCATAGTGACCCAATTCTTCTTGCGACAGGCGACTCACCACATCTGCGCGAAAGCCCACTTTTTCAGCTGCTTTCACAAAGTTTTTAATGGCGCGTTCGTCACTAGGCGGCGTGCTCTCTTCTGGGTTAACCAAAATGGCCATATCCCAACGAGTACGTTTGCTCGTTTTACCGGCTTTCCACTGTATTTTAGTATGTGCTTCTAATTGCTCAATGAAACGCGCTTGTTGCTTGGCATTTAAGTCCTTAAACGCTTTTGCCTGTACGCTTGCAAAGCCTTCAATTTGTACTTTACCCGTGGCTTTAGGCGACACTTTCGTATCGGTAACTGTTGGGCTTAACACCAAAACAGGGTACGGGTATTTTTCAAACGCTTGGCGCGCCAAACGCTTAAAGCGCTGATCTTTCACTTCGCCGAAAAGTACTAATATAGGCTCATCAGTAATTTCCGTATTGTCTTGAGATACCGATAAAGAGAAGACGATGCGATCTATACTTTTCTCTTCCGCCATGCGTAAATCGTTAATGGTATTTACAGAAGGCAATACAGAGTGATTACGTGCCTGAGCCAAAAGTGAACAATAGTACCCTTCGCTTAAGTAACGCGTAGTATCACAAATGTTGATAACGCGTGTTTTGGGCTCGTTCAACTTTGGAAACTCAGCAAGATAATCTTGAAAAGTCAGCACGGTTAAAGCTGTGTTACAAAAAGGAGTAACATCATCAGTAACAATCAGTGTATTGTGCATGTAATTCGCTTCTAAATAGTATGTTGTCAGTTACAATTATTACTGTGTTTGTTCAATTTACAAACACGATTAAAGTAGCGCTGAGTTTACGCTTTACTCATCATTTGCATAGCATTATCAGCACGGCTTTTTTTCATCGTTAAGACAACAAAAACTAATGTGCATTTGAATAGATTGAAACGACTTTTGTTTATTGAGTTTGCCTATACATTGAAGTAAGCAAACAAGATACGAATGGTTTAAGGAGTACGTATGTTATTAGCCAGCTTGGCTATTTTAATCGGATTACCGGTTTTGCTTTGGAGCGCAGGGAAGTTTGTAGGTGGTGCCGCATCGGTAGCCAATCATTTCGGTGTTTCCCCCTTGCTCATCGGTATGCTCATCATTGGGTTTGGTACATCGGCCCCTGAAATCATCGTTTCAGTGTTTGCAGCTATTCAAGGCAACTCTGGCATAGCGCTGGGCAACGCCTATGGCTCTAATATCGCCAATATCTTGTTAATCCTTGGCCTTACCGCAATCATTAGTCCTATTGCGGTTAAATCAGAAATCATTAAGAAAGAGCTGCCTGTTTTACTTGGCATCACCTTCTTTGCCGCATGGCAGGTGTGGGACTTAAATATCTCGAAAGACGACGCATTCTCTTTGTTAGGACTGTTTGTGCTTCTGCTTTCTTGGAGTATTTATCACGGCATGAAAGGCGACAAAGACGCCCTCGCCGACGAATACGATGAAGAGATTAATAGCAACGAAGGTACTGTAAAAACCCACGTAATGTGGTTGATTGCGGGGCTTTTATTGCTAGTTGCAAGCTCGCGTATGCTGGTATGGGGCGCGGTAGAAGTCGCCACCTTCTTTGGTGTTAGCGATACTATTATCGGGTTGACGGTTATCGCAATTGGTACATCGTTACCAGAACTTGCATCATCGCTAATGGCGGTGAAGAAAGGCGAACACGATTTAGCCATTGGTAACGTGATCGGATCTAACATGTTCAACACCTTGGCAGTAGTGGGCATTGCAGGCACTATTCAGCCAATGGCTGTAGGTTCTGAGTTTTTATACCGCGACGTTATGGTGATGTTCGCATCAACCATCGCCCTATTCATTTTCTGTATTGGCATTAAGCGCCAAGGACGTTTAAACCGTCTGGAAGGCGGAGCATTTGTGCTGGCCTACGCGGCCTATACGTACTGGCTTATCCAAGCAGCTTTTATTTAAGTTATTGCCGCAAGCCTTGTAAACAATAACGCTTTTTATGCATCGCTCACTTGATGGGAAGGTCATAGCAACCCCATCAAGTGACATAAACACCGTTTGTCGAAAGCGCTACTCACAAAGCTTTGTTATTTGTCCTTGAGTTATGTTTTCGTCGTGCACCGCATGTAGAGCGCTTTCACTATTTACAGGCCCAGTGTGGTAGCCAGTGTGATTAGGCTTATCGCCGCAATAGCAAATAAAATGAATAGGTTTATGCCAAAACTATCGCTTTGACGACGGTTTCTTCTGGCACGCATAATTATGCTAACCAAACTCACTATCAAACATACCTGCAGCATGATGGTCATGGCCGATAAATGACTTTCAGACCAACTGGTATCGCCTTTTATTCCCCAGTACTGCTGCACGCCACTGATAAAGTCAGGGCGCGCATAGTGAAACAGTATGAGTACGACAACCATGCCAACCCAGCCAACGATGTTTAACCCAAGCATCACCTTATAAAAAGGCGTTTTAGAACGGGGCGTTGAACGTCGCTCTGCAAGTTGCTCGTAAGTCATAGAACTTCTCTCATTTTCGGCATCGCTAGAACGGTCAGCGTCACTTTGCGTAGCACTCGGTTCTTGTGCTTGCTGAGACACTTGCGTGTTCGAATCATTTTTATTTCCCATTTGTCACTCTGTTCTCTGGCATCCCGCTTTATGTTGGGTATACTAGCGTGCTATTGGATTGTATTTCATTGGTTATTTTTACATCACCAAGTCATGTTTCGATCTGTATTTTGCTTATATTTGGCACCAAGCGAATTGCGAAATGCCTTTTTGAAAAGCGAAAAGCTATTCAGAATCTAGTAAGTTATCGGCATGGCAATCCAAAAACATTGACTATAAAGCAAATTTTAGTGCATTTTTTCATTCACAGTTTAATGCACTGTGTTGTTGAAAATGACTCAATAGTAAGCAACAACATAAAATTAGTAAGACGGAGAAATTAACATGACGCATGCGCCCGTAGTTGACGTACTTAAAGGTAAGTACGCCGTTGGCGAATCGGTAACCGTAAAGGGTTGGGTAAGAACACGCCGCGACTCTAAAGCGGGGTTATCATTTATTGCACTACACGACGGTAGTTGCTTCGATCCTGTACAAGTTATTGCGCTAAATTCTCTGTCAAATTATGCCGATATCCAGCGCTTAACAGCAGGCTGCTCATTATCGGTTACCGGTACAGTGAAAGAGTCTCAGGGCCAAGGCCAAGCCGTTGAAATTGACGCGACTGACGTTGAAGTTTTGGGGTGGGTAGAAAACCCTGATACCTACCCAATGGCCGCTAAACGCCACAGCATTGAGTATCTTCGCGAATATGCACACCTTCGCCCACGCACTAACGTTATCGGCGCGGTAACTCGCGTGCGCAACTGTTTGTCGCAGGCTATTCACCGCTTCTTCCACGAAAAAGGATACTTCTGGATCTCTACGCCAATTCTAACGGCCAGCGATACAGAAGGTGCAGGTGAAATGTTCCGCGTATCAACTCTTGATATGATGAATCTTCCACGCGACGACAAAGGCAATGTTGACTACTCAGAAGATTTCTTCGGCAAAGAAACCTACCTTACGGTATCAGGTCAGCTTAACGTTGAAACTTACTGTACAGCTATGTCTAAGGTGTACACCTTCGGCCCTACGTTCCGTGCAGAGAACTCAAACACATCTCGCCACCTTGCCGAGTTTTGGATGATTGAGCCTGAAGTGGCGTTTGCTGAATTGAAAGATGTCGCACAGCTTGCTGAAGACATGCTGAAATATGTTTGTAAGGCTGTGCTTGAAGAACTGCCTGACGACATGGCGTTCTTTGCTCAGCGTATTAAGAAAGACGCCATTGAGCGTTTAGAAAAGTTAGTAAGCTCTGACTTTGTTCGCATGGACTACACAGACGCTATCGAAATTCTGCAAAACTGCGGCAAAGAATTCGAATTCCCTGTTGAATGGGGTATCGATTTATCTTCTGAGCACGAGCGCTATCTTGCAGAAGAGCACGTTGGTGCGCCAATTATCATGCAGAACTACCCGAAAGATATTAAAGCGTTCTACATGCGCATTAACGATGACGGTAAGACTGTTGCAGCAATGGATGTACTTGCGCCAGGTATCGGTGAAATCATCGGTGGTTCACAGCGTGAAGAACGCCTAGACGTTTTCGATGCACGCCTTGACGAAATGGGCCTATCGAAAGAAGACTACGCGTGGTATCGCGACCTTCGCCGCTACGGCACCGTACCTCACTCAGGTTTCGGTCTTGGTTTCGAGCGCCTTGTAGCATACGTAACTGGCATGCAAAACGTACGTGACGTGATCCCATTCCCACGTACACCGGGCAACGCTAGCTTCTAAGCAGTTGTTCGCTAGATTTAAAAGCCCGCATATAGATTGCTACATGCGGGCTTTTTTACTTCTTGAACCGTTATTATCTCAGCGCTAGTTTACGGACTCACTGAAATTCCAATTGCAGCAGAGCGACAAGGTTCAACCGTGTAAACAAATCCCTCTTCCACTTCATCTGTCTTTTCAATCTGCAAAATTTCGTAGTCGTTAAGCTCTATGACGCGGGTTCCCTCAGGATGAGCACAGCGTGAGAGTGAGTCAGCTTCAAACTCATAAATGAAATAGGCTAAGGCACGTCGTTGTGACTTTTTGTAATCAACACTCTTTTGTTTTGCGTTAGTCAGTAGCGTGGTTAAGTCCTTTTCTAACTCAGAAATATCTTCCGCTTGTTCCTTAGTAAGTTGCGCTTCACCGTTTTCAAGCTCATTTTCCGTTACGTTTTCTATGCTTATTAAAGGGTTAGCACTTTCACTACTGAATTCAGAGAGTAGCCCAACTTGCCCAGCTAAAACTCCCAGCTGCAGCGCCACGCCCAGTGTCCATGCTAGTCTTGCCAATGTGGTAGAGGTAGCAAACCGATAGTGTTTTGGATGCCAAAACCGCGCAACGCCAAACGGCTTCAATAGCAGTAAGAAAAACAGATAGAAAATAATAAGAAGCATACCACCCACGAGCCCTAACATGGTGGTAACAAAGAACCAGCTTGGCACCATAAGAATAAGCGCAAAATTGTGACTGTAGGGCAAGGCGTTTGCTGATACGCCAGTTATGCTATTCACTAACCCACTTGCAGAGGCGAGTGCAAAGTTTGCGATGATTGCATATATAAACAGAATCACAGCTTTACCTGGTAAGCTGTTCCAAAGTGTCATGAACCTGGGCCATGTCTCGCTAACAATGCCCGTAAGAGCAAAACCAAACATTATTGCTTCAAACAGTCTACTTTCTATGTTCAGAAATATTTGCAACAAAAGCATGCTGGTTGCTAAAAAATAACATCGCTGAGCGAAGGTAATACTCATCCAAAAACGCAAAAAACCAACACGCCTTTTTAGGAATAAACGACTTACCTGCTTCTTAATTTTTCCATATACACTATGAATTTCGTTTGCTATTTCCATCACTTAATCGTCAATTATTGTTGTTATACTGCTAAATACGACTGGCTATACTTCCCGACATGCCTGCAATAAGCTATGCTGTTGATTCTAAAAATCAACGGGTTATACCTCTAGGCTGCTATCTATCATACAACGAGCATACAAAAAGTGGCGTGCAAAAGCATATGGCTGAATCAAATACGTTATCTATAGTTTGTGAGCAATGCCATACTCAGGTACACATTCCCGCCCTAGCACACAGGCAACGGGCTGTGTGCCCAGTATGTAACCACACACTAATATCTCATCGCGATGGCGCAAGCGAAAAGTTGCTTGCTTATACCTTCAGTGCCCTGATTTTTTTATTACTTTCGTTACCTTTTAACTTTCTGACATTTAAAGCAAGCGGTCAAAAGCACAGTATTGATTTGCCCACCGGTATAACCGTACTCATTGAAAACGATTATTTATCACTAGCGATAATAACCAGCTTAGCGACATTATTGCTGCCCGGAATGGTACTCGGCGGCCTGCTATTGTTATCGTTAGCTCAAATACAAAACCGACGCCCCTTTTACTTGCCGCGGCTTTACAAACTTGTGAAAGCCCTCTTACCGTGGAGCATGGCAGAAATTTTTCTTGTTGGTACCTTGGTTAGCCTTATCAAAATTACCGAATTGGCCGACGTTTCCATAGGCCTATCATTTTACGCATTCGTTGGCTTTTCAGCGTTCACGGCTCTTTGTATATCTCAATTTGATCCCACACGCTACGCCATGTGGATGTCTCAAGGACAACCACCACAACCTAAACCACTGTGTGAAGCACAAGCGCAAGAGAGTATTCAGCGTACGTGGGCGTTGTTGATCACCGCTTGTATCTTATATATTCCTGCTAATGTACTGCCAATTATGTATACTGAATTTTTTGGCCAAGAGACGCCCAATACCATTATTGGTGGTGTCATATCGTTGTGGGAATCGGGTTCATACCCAGTGGCGATAATTATTTTAGTTGCCAGCGTGGTAGTGCCAGTGGCAAAAATTATCATTCTTGCTTGGCTCAATTTTTCCGTACAGCGAGAGAAAACCACTTCAAAACAATTACGTATACGTTACTACCGCATCACTGAGGCGATAGGCCGCTGGTCGATGATAGACGTTTTTGTTGTAGCAGTGCTGGTATCCCTTATTCAGATGGGGAACACCATGTCTATTTATCCGGGCCAAGCGGCACTCGCCTTTTGTGCCGTTGTATTTGTAACGATGATAGCCGCGATGACGTTTGATTCGAGGCTAATTTGGCAGCAGTGGAAGCAATTACCATGACCACAAACGATCCGAACATTAATGAAGCTAAGGTCAAACCGACCTCGTCCATTTCTCGCATTTGGATTATCCCAATTCTTGTTATCGTTATTGGTGGCTGGATGGTGTACTACCAATGGAAGAATCAGGGCCCTCTCATTACGATAGAGCTGCATTCGGCAACAGGTATTGAGGTAAACAAAACACCAATAAAAGTGCGGGACCTAGATATTGGACAGGTAAAAAAGATAACGCTAAAGCCTGACTTAAACGGCGTACTTGTCACGGCCAGAATTGATGCTAGCGCGGCCCATCTACTCAATGAAAATGCAAAGTTTTGGGTTGTCGCCCCCCGTATAAGTTTTTCAGAGGTTTCAGGGCTTAACACCCTCTTGTCTGGCAGCTATATTGCCATGTCAGCCCGTGATAAAGGCAAAGAGCAACTCCATTTTACGGCACTTGAGCGCCCACCGGTTACGCCTCCTGGCACTCCAGGGCTTCATGTTATGTTAAAAAGTGACGACGAATTTGCCTACAAACCTGGCGATCCCGTTATTTATAAAGGGTTTAAAGTTGGCGAGTTTGAAGACGCTACCTTTAATATTGAAGAACGTGTGGTGTATTACGACGCATTTATTGAAGCGCCTTACCATAAACTCATAACCAACACGACACGTTTCTGGGATGTCAGCGGTGTTAAATTGTTGCTTGAATCGAACGGTGTAAGCATTGAAACAGGCAGCTTGGAAACCTTATTAGCAAACGGTATTACCTTTGGGATCCCTGACGGCGTGCCAAAAGGTGAACAAGTGCTAGATAACGCCTTTTTCACAATTTATGGGGATAGCACATCCGCCTCAGATGCACGTTATAAAGTCGCCGCTGAATACTTGCTACTTATCGATGAAAGTGTGCGAGGTCTAACCGTTGGCGCACCGGTTGAATACCGTGGTATTGAAATTGGCAACGTAACTGCTATCAACTCCTTCCCTGCTTTAGATGGCAACATTTTGGAGCGAGATTATCCCATCCCCGTGCTTATTAATATTTACCCCGGTAAAGCAAGGCAGCCTGATACCAAAGAAGGCCTTAGTGCAATAAAGCAAACCATTCGAAACTGGCTAGAAAGAGATCTTCGCGCATCGCTACGCATGGGTAATGTATTAACAAGTGGTTTGTATGTAGATTTACAGCATGTACCTGATGCCGACAGTAACGGCGGCATTGAAGTGATTAACGGCTACGAAGTAATTCCTACTGTTAGTAACGAGTTCACGCAATTGACGCAAAAGGCCGACGCAATTTTAGACAAAATCAATCAGCTTCCGCTTAAGGAAATGGTGGAAAATGTGCAGTTAGCCGTTGAAGACATGCGTTTAGCTGCTGAGTCTGTGGAAACGGCGAGCAGCGACTTTGATGTACTTATCGCTGATATTGATGCGAAAGCATTAAATAGTAATCTTAATCAGGTTCTTGTTAGCCTTGATGGCCTGCTTAAAAATTACAGCGAGGGTGGTTTTAACCAGTCTGAGATAAAAGAGACCGTTGATGCGCTGCAAGAAACCATGCGCAACATTCAGCCTTTATTGTTAAAGCTAAACCAGTCTCCGAATAGTTTAATATTTTCAAAGGATGATGAAGCGGACATTCAACCTAAAGCGAAGAATTAGCGCAGTAGAGTCAAACAAATACGCGGTTAATTTTCGAGCAACAATGGCGTAAAAAATGAATGCTCTTTATCCTTGATAATTAGCCGATATTAAGAAAGTAATACGCTACAGTGAATGTCAATTGACAGTATTGCCATAGCGAAACATCCAAAAACAAGGATGGAAGGAATAAATAGAATGATACAGCAGTTTAAGGTTTTCCCATCTCAACCTACAGGTAAAGCACTGTTTATCGGTGTATTTGCGCTTTTCACCTGCGTATTATCGGCGTGTAGTAGCGCGCCTCGTTCGCTGACATACTACTTACTTCACACCACGGGTGACAGTGCATATACCGTAAACAAAGCATCAACGGCTGTTGTAATAGATAAGATAACCCTACCGGAATATCTCAAACACCGTGGGCTTGTGTACCAAACCAGTGACACCAACTTGCATATCTCAACCAGTCACTTATGGGCCGAACCTGTAGACGAAGGGCTTACTAAGGCGCTAACCAGCGCGTTAGCATCAAAGCAAGTGTCATTGCTTCGCCCCGATCACTACGCAAGTGAAGAAGCCATTCATATGGCGTTGCACCTCAATGATTTTGTCAGCACCTATGAAGGGGAAGTTATTCTATCTGGCCAATATGTGATTACTCACGTGGAAGGCCAAACGCAAAGCTATCCATTTTTATTCAAAACGCCCCTTGAAGATGATGGATTTTCTCCAAGTATCAAAGCAATGAGAAATACTATCCAACAACTCGCAGAAGATATTAGAAAAACTGTGACAAAATCTGTTTAATCATGTTCGGCGCTCTCAAGCAATACGTATTTAGTGGCGTAAGCCGTCACTACAAGGATGAAACCAACAGACGCATTATGGTGGTGAACCTTTTTGCGGCAGTGGGTATGTCTATCACGTTCTTGCTTGGCTCTAGGGCTTTTATTGACGGTGAATATTCTCTTTCAACTACGCTCTATACTGCCAGTGTAGTATTTGCTATTTCACAGCGCTTACAAGTTCGGTTTGCGTCAGCCAAAGCTCGTACATGGTCTATAACACTTCTCATTATCTGTTTAATGGTACTGACTCTCCTGCTGCTGATTACCGGTGGAAAAGACAATACCGGTCCCCTTTGGATTTACTTGGTGCCGCCAGTCACTATGTTTTTTGCAGGCTTTGTCAGAGGCCTCATCGCACTTATTGCCTATACGCTAGTTAGCGCCATCGTGCTGTTCGCCTTCAATGACGCTTCATTTGTAGCAAACTACACCTACGCGTTTAAAACTCGTTTACTGTATTCTTTTTTAACCGTTTCATTTCTGTCGGCGTTTTATGAGTACAGTAGACAAAAGAGTTACGACACAGCACTTTATTTAAGTGAGCAGTTTGAGCGCCAGGCCAAGCATGACCACTTAACTCAGTTATTAAACCGGCGAGGTGCGCAGCAGTGTCTAGAGCGCGAGTACGCAAGAATGCTGAGAAGCAAACGTAAATTTTCAGTCGCCATTGCAGATATTGACCGCTTTAAAAGTATTAATGACACCTTAGGCCATGAACAAGGTGACGAGGTCCTTCGTCAGATTTCAAAAGTGTTTAGTTCTCGTCTGCGAGGACAAGATATTCTCGCACGGTGGGGTGGCGAAGAATTCATGTTCATCTTTACCGATACTGATGAAGCGGGTGCTGTAAATGCCTTGGAAAATATTCGAGATATTTTGAACAACGCACCGCTTAATATTAACGGTAGCGAGATCCATGTAACGAGTAGTTTCGGGGTGAGCGAAGTAAATCCCGATATAGATATTTCCTGCGCCGTTCGTCGAGCAGACCAAGCACTTTACTATGCCAAAGATAATGGTCGAGATTTCGTGTGTGAATTTTCGTCGTTGAGCTCCCCCTCTTTTTCGGAAAACTAAACCAATTTCCCTGTTTAAATCAGTACGGATAACTGACTTTACACAAAATTGACTCATGTTTAGTTACATTTGCGCTGTATTCCTGAAACACTTTAGCGCTACACTATGTAAAGTATTCGCTATAAAAGTAGATTTAGCCATGAAATGGATGAAAGTTGCACTGCCTATTGGTGTTTTATTAGTAGGCTACTTAGGTATGAAAGGAATCGAAGCCTCTGCCTCTGATAATACTATTACAGAAGAAGTTGATACCCGCCCAACGGTGACTATTGAAGCTTTATCGCCAGAAGACGTGCGCGTTCAACTTACCTCGTATGGCGAAATAACGCCCCTTGAAACCACAAACCTTGCAGCTCAGGTATCGGGAGAAGTTGAGCGCTGGAACCCTAAGTTTGTGAGCGGCGGTCTGGTTCGACGTGGCGAAACCTTATTTGAAATAGAAGCTGACGCATATGAAGCGGCATTGTTGCTGGCTGAAGCTAACCTCGCTAGCGCGCAAGCACAGCTTATCCAAGAGCAAGCCCAAGCTGATGTCGCTGCCAAAGAAGCGAAAACGATGCCTAACGCACGGGTTACTGACCTTTACCTTCGCAAACCTCAAGTGATGAGTGCGCAAGCTGGCGTAAAATCAGCTGAAGCGCAGCTTAAAATCGCAAAGCGTGACTTAGACAACTGTAAGGTAAAAGCACCATACGATGCACTTATAGTATCTAGAGATATCAGCACTGGTGACTATGTAACTCAAGGCACGCCAGTCGCTGTCATTAACAACATCGAATACGCTGAAGTAACCTTCCCTGTAGCCGGCTTTGACCGTGTTTTTCTAGCAGACAACACCATTGGTAGTGAAATCGCCATCGAAGTAGATGATGTGCAGGGCGCTACTGTAAAAGGTACCATTCACCGTGATACGGGTGTGGTAGATAACACCACGCGTATGAGCTATTTCGTTGCCCGTATTGAAGATCCTTACGCCATCAATTCGTCGAAGCCTATCGTAAAGTTTGGTTCGTATAGCACAATCGCATTTGAAGGAAAAACCCTTAGCGACGTATACCGCGTACCTCAAGAGTTGGTAACCAATCGATTGTTGTGGACGTTAGATGACGAAGACAGATTAAAATCGCAAAAGGTTAAAGTTGTTCGCGAAGAAAATGGCGACTTCCTTATTCAAGGCGATTTCAATGCCAAAAAAGTCGTGATGAGTTTGCCCGAATATCCTCAAAACGGTATGCCTGTTAAGGTCATTGAGACCACGACCGAAATTGTGACAGCAAAAGCGAACTAAGGAGCTGTCATGGAAAACCACAACGATACACAAACCGGCATTATTTCTTGGTTCGCCAGAAACTCCGTGGCCGCCAACCTACTGATGATTTTTATCATCATCATGGGGATAGCGAGCTATTTCACTATTCAGCGTCAGATGTTTCCAAACATCGAAATAAACTACATCACCGTTGAAGCCAACTACCCTGGTGCTTCACCTCAAGAGATTGAAGAGAGTATTTTCATTAAAGTTGAGGAAGCAGTAAAAGACATTACTGAGATTAAGCGTACGGTTTCACGTGCATTTCGCGGTGGCGGTGCAGTTACACTGGAAATTGACACTAAAGCTGAATTAACAGATGTACTTGATAAGGTGAAGCTTCGCGTTGACAGTATTGCCACCTTCCCCGCTGGCATGGAGCCGGTTAATGTTTCCCAAGTAGAGTTCCAGCAGCAAGTTATTGAAATGCCTATTGTCGGTGACTTGCCTTTATCAGAACTCAAAGTGCTGGCAAAAGAGGTGGAAGATGAGCTTCTACAACTTGGCTCTATCTCTTTGGTTGAAGCCAATACGCCGGACGATGAAATTGCCATTGAAATTAAACCTGATACGCTTAGGAAGTACGGCTTAACTATTGCCGATGTCACACAGGCAATTAATAGTTACTCTGCCAACATTTCCGCAGGTCAGCTTAGAACTAACTCAGGTATCGTATCGGTACGTGTTGAAAACCAGTACTACAGCGGCGATGAGTTTAAGCAAATCCCTATTAAAATTGGCACAGGCGGCGCTAAGGTAACCTTGGGCGATGTCGCTTATATCAACGATGGATTTGTTGAAGGTGAACGCTACTTTAAATACAACGGCATGAACGCTATCTACATTGCCGTTAAAGCCACTAAAACCCAAAACACCATTCCTGTAGCCGAAACCGTAAAAGCCTATATTGATCAGAAAAACGAAAGCCTTCCTCAAGGAGTAAGCCTAGAAATTCTGGTTGATATGACCTATTACCTTAACGCTCGTTTAGACATGATGTTGTCGAACCTGGTTCAAGGCTCAATTCTAGTGGCGCTAATGTTAACCCTGTTCTTGCGCTTTAGGCTTGCCGTGTGGGTTATGGTTGGTTTACCGGTATGTTTCCTTGGTGCCATGATGCTAATGCCTTTGTTTGGTGTAAGCATAAACATCCTTTCGCTGTTCGCATTTATCATGGTACTGGGTATTGTGGTTGATGATGCGATCGTTATTGGCGAGAGTGCTTACACCGAAATTGAAAGCAAAGGTGGCGGTGTTGACAATGTAATCCGCGGTGCCAAGCGCGTAGCTACGCCCGCCACATTCGGTGTTTTAACCACTATCGCCGTGTTTGCTCCGTTTACGCTAAGCAGCGGGCCTGAAGGCGCGTTCTTCTATAATATCGCTGTTGTCGTAATCTTGTGTTTAGCATTCAGTCTAGTTGAATCTAAGCTCATTCTGCCGGCCCACTTAGCCCACACTAAATTTTCCCCAGTTAAACAAAATAGCTGGCGGTCGCGTTTTAACAAGCGATTCTTTGCTTTTGTTAACGGTCCTTACAAGCGTTCTCTAGCGAAAGCGATTGAATGGCGCTGGGCTGTACTCATGATGTTCGTCGCAATGCTAATGCTAAGTATGGGGCTTATTGGTGCTAATTACGTAAGAATGGTCCCCAATCCGAAAGTACCTCATGACTTCCCAAGCGTTAAAATAGAGATGAATGAAAACGTCTCAGATTTAGCAACCATTAACGCGTTAAAAATTGTTGAGCAAACAATCTTAGACGTTGAAGAACAAATCATCGATGAGTTTGGTCAAGGCATGATAAGAGACCGCCTGGCGTTTAACGATGACAGAACTGAAGGCCGTATTTTAACGCCGTTAGTTAATGAAGAAGACCGCCCTATTGACACGTTTGAGCTTGCTCGTCGCTGGCGCGAAGCCATTCCTGAAATTACCGGCATGAAATCATTTACCGTAGTTGATGACGTAAACGGTGATGGTGATGACGGCGAATTTGGTTATTTACTCTTTGGCCCTGATATCGACACCCTAAACGCAGCAGGTCTTAAGTTTATTGAAATGCTGCAGCAGCAAGAGGGCTTGTTTGACGTTAGCTCAACTATCGACCCTCCAAGCAAAGAAGTACAAATGACATTGCTTCCAGTTGCGTACGACTTGGGTCTTACTTTATCTAATATCGCTTCTCAAGTAGGTGCAGGCTTCTACGGCGGCGAGGCACAACGTGTTATTCGAAACGGTGAAGAAGTGAAAGTAATGGTGCGCTACCCAGAACTTACCCGCGAACGCTTCGCCGACTTGAAGTACTCTTTGATCACCACGCCTAATGGTCAGGAAGTTATGCTGGGTGACGTTGTGGCCTTAGAGGAGAAACCAGGTATAAGCTACATTCGCCGTGAAGGTGGATACCGTAGCGTTTACATTTGGGGCAATATCGATGAAGAAAAGATTGAGCCAAACGAAGTGGTCACTGAAATTAGAGAGAAGCTACTTCCTCAATTAAAAGAGTCGTTCCCGTCGGTTATGACTGAACTTGGTGGTGACATTGAGGAGCAGCAAGCGCAACAGAATGAGCAGATATTGTTTTTCTTAGCTGCCATGATCATGGTGTATATCCTTCTTGCTGTACCACTTAAAAGCTATGGGCAACCACTTATTATCATGTCGGTTATCCCGTTTAGTTTTACAGGCGCAGTCTTCGGCCACTTTGTGCTGGGCTTAGACTTATCTATGATGTCTAACTTTGGCCTAATCGCTGCTGCGGGGGTTGTTATCAATGACTCACTAGTCATGACTGACTTTGTGAACCAGCGCCGTGCACAAGGCTACAGCATTAAAGAAGCGGTGACCGAAGCTGGTACCGCGCGCTTCCGAGCGATTACGTTAACCTCAATCACTACGTTTGTGGGCGTACTGCCCATTATGTTTGAAACAAGCCTACAGGCAGCGTTTGTTGTACCAATGGCTGCAGCACTCGGCTTTGCAGTACTTTACGCTACGCTTGTAACGCTTATATTGGTGCCGTGCTTGTACTTAATATTGCTTGATTTACGTGGTCCGTTTACGTTTATTAAGCGCAAGATTGTACGCAAAAAGCCTACTAAGGGTGACGACGGCAATAGTACTTCACACACACATGTACCTCAGCCAAGTGCATCGATGGACTAGCTTTTATCGCTGAGAAAAGCTACAAACACCTAACTGTTTTAAAATGAGCCTTTATTGGCTCATTTTTTTTGATTATTTATGATGGGAGTCACCATGAGCAACGCCATTTCAATAAGACCCGCCACGCCTGAGGATATTTCACAAATTCGCCAGTTCATTCTGGAACTTGCTATTTATGAAAAAGCAGAGCATGAAGTAGAAGCAGATGAAGAAGCGCTATTAAAAACATTATTCGGAGAAGGCGCAACCGCGCATTGTGTAATGTGTGAAAGCGATGACGCACCTATTGGTTTCGCTGTGTATTTCTTTAATTACTCAACGTGGCAAGGACGCAATGGTCTCTACCTTGAAGATTTGTATGTTTCACCAAAATCACGTGGCCTGGGTGCAGGGAAAGCGTTATTGCAACACTTAGCTAAAACAGCGGTAGAAAACGACTGCGGGCGTTTCGAATGGAGCGTTTTAGATTGGAACAAACCAGCTATCGATTTTTACGAGTCACTTGGCGCTAAACCAAAGAGTGAATGGTTAGGCTATCGTATGGATGGACAGACACTTATCGACTTTGCAAAGCAAGGCGAATAGAGCACAAAGCCTCTAAATACAAAGTGCAAAGATAAAAAAAGCCACTCGCTTTCGCGAATGGCTTTTAAACAATATTTTAAAACTGACGGTTAATTTAGAAAGAACCAATCAGTGATAGACGCGCATTAATTGGCGCACCTACTGTTACCTGATGCGTAGAGTGTGCATTCGGGAAGTAAAGCGTATCAGTCAAGTTTTCAACGTTTAACTGAAGGCGCATTTTGTCGCTAAGCGTGTAGTAAGCAGACGCATCAACACGCGTATAGCTAGGTAGTACAGGCGATGAAGCACTTGTCGATACCTTACTTTCGTCCTGATATGTAGCACCAATGCCGAAGCCAAATACTTCATTCACTTCGTAGGTTGTCCACACAGACATCGTATTTTCAGGCAGCTCACGAAGCTCTACGCCACTTGCGTTTTCGCCGTCAAGGTTGCTGTAGTTTGCAGTAATATACCACTTGTCTGTGATATAACCTTGCAGCTGTAGCTCAAAACCAGATACATCTGAGTCAACTTCAACAAAGCTTTCAGGGTCATTCGGGTCGTTATCCAATGACGTCTGCTCGTTCTCAAAGATAGCTGCTGTAAAGCTCATGCTGTCGTTGAAGTCCCACTTAACACCAATTTCTTGGTTCGTGAACGTGTCTGGATCTAGCGCGTTTGCGTCGCCATTAATATTCGCATATTGCTCGCCGCTGCGTGGCAAGAATGACTCACTGTAGCTAGCGTATATAGAGATATTTTTCTGTGGCTTATACACTAGGCCTGCACGCGGTGACACTTCTTCGTCTTTTCTGCTGCGTGTCTCTAAAACTTCAGGGTCCGCGTTGAATACTTCAATATCGAAGCTGTCAAAACGTGCACCTAGTACAAGGTCGAAGTTGTCTGATAGTGCAATTTCATCTTGAACATAGAAAGAGTATACATCCAAGTCTACATGCGTATCGTCGTTCAAGTCAGAGAAGTCTGCTGTAACTGTTACGCCTTCAGCATTTGTACCAGTTAAACCACGGAAGCTTAACGGACGTGAAATATTAAACGTTTCTCTATCACCGTCAGTGGAATCAAACACAGGGTTGTAACGATCTTGGTTTGACTTGGTATTAATAACCTCACCACCGAAGATAACCGTGTGCCCAATGCTTCCCGTTTCAAATTCGCCAACTAGGTTAGAAGACAAGATCATGTTTTCACGCTGCGTAGTATCAACGTATCCGTCTAGCGTTACTTGCTCAGTCTCAGCGTTATAACCTGCCGCATAAAAGGTCGAGTAAACTTTGTCATAGTCACCGTAAAAAGCGTTGAAGTTACCTTTCAGGTTATCTGAGAAAGTGTGCTCAACGTTTGCACGGAACACGTCAGCGCCCAATGTTTGGTAATTGTTATCTGGATCGCCAAACACGATTTCTTCAAACGCTTCAACTGGCTCGCCGTTGGCTGTTGGCACACCGCGGTCAATAAAGCGCTCGTGGTCGATATATTCATACGACACATCAACAATTGTGTCATCGCTTAACTCAAAGCGTGCCGTTGGGTTGAAGCCGTAACGATCTCCGTAAAAGAAGTCGCGATGATTATCTAAGCTTTCGTACATGGCGTTAATGCGCAGGGCCGACTTATCGCCCGTGTCAACATTGGTGTCTAACTGTAAGTTGTATGCACCAAACGTATTAGCAGATACGTTGTAGTTTACAAACTTATCGCTCGTTTTCGCTTTCTTAGATACACGATTTAAGATACCGCCCGTACCACCGCGACCGAATAGCAATGCATTTGGACCACGAAGAATTTCTACCTGTTCAACATTGTAAAGTGCACGGTAGTATTGAACGTCATCACGGTTACCATCTAAGTAGAAATCTGCAGTAGAGCGCACACCACGGAATACTACCGAGTCGCGGTGACCTTCACCTTGCGATGTATTAACACCTGGTGCGTAGTCAATAATTTGTCCAATGCTAGTAATACCGCGAGCCGTTATTTCTTCAGCCGTAATAATCGACAAGCTCTGTGGCACGTCGATAATAGGTGTAGGGCTTTTAATTGAGTTGGACTGGTTAACCGAAAGGTACTTCCCTTTCACCGTTAGTCTCTCAATATCTTCCATATCAGCAGCAAAAGTTGCTGGGCTTAGAATTATCGCAGCAGCAATACTCGTAAGTTTGAATTTCAAAATTGCTCTCCAAGTGTTCTGTAAGTGTTGTGTGTTTACTTTTAAAAATCTGTAAAACCCTATTATCACGACCCGGCTTTCTGCCGAACTTTGCAATTGCAAATAATAATAGTTGTTATTTTTGGTCGGGATATTATAAAAATTTAGAACAAATGACGAGAGCAAAAGCGACAAAATTTAAAAACTCTTTATAAATTTTCTTAATTTATTAGATGAATAAGACTCAAATTGCACCAAAATAGACTAAAGAATAAGCAGGTGAATATATTTCGTACGATTGTAGAGGAGCATATTGCAGGTGTCGGAGGACGAGCGACAGGGAGAACAAACAGCTAAGTGAAAAGGTATTTACTGGCTACATCATCTGAAGTGTAGTCCGTTTGAATCAAGAGGGATCTGTGAAGTTAGCGCGAAGACGGATAAGCGGAAAAAATGTTTGGGAAGTAAAAGTTCAATGGCCCTTCAATACTGAAAGAGCCTTGAACAAACTCATTGATATAGCCTGCCAACTACACAACAGCATAGCGGCTTAAAATCAAAGCCACTGTGTGTTTTGCTAAGCTCTTCTTATCGTTATCGCTGAGGGAATCTTCAATTTTGAACAGCTGAGGCCAAAAGCACTGCCCTTTTACTAAGCTATCAATTTCATCGACAACCCGATCCAAGTCGTCAAACGCGAGTTTATTGTCGGCTTTGGCATCCTTTAACCAGCGGTGCATAGCCGTCTCTTGGGCTTTTAATTGCGCAACTTCATCTTTTAGCTTTTCCGGCTCGTAGAAGAAGTGGCCAATCGCAACCCGAGCTAAATCGAGGTGTGATTCACTCACCATAAACTCAATGTCTTGCAAAATAAGGTCTTCTAGCTGCTCGTCTAGCGGAAGCGTAGCATCGTACTTTTTATTAATATTTAAAATAGCCGTTTGCCACTGCTGCGTAACCAAATGCATCACCAGCTCTTCTTTTGTAGAAAAGTGATTGTACACAGTGCGCTTTGACACATTTGCCAGTTCAGCCAGCTTATCCATGCTTGTGCCGTTAACGCCAAACTCTTGGAATGCCTGTGTTGCCGCCTGAATAATGGCTTCGCGTTTGATGTCGCTACGCGTACGTGTGTTGCCTACCATATGGAAATTCTCAAAATTAGTTATCCGCTACATTAACCCGATCATTTTACACCGAACAGTTTACTTTTCAATGTGACCGCACTAAAATGCACTCACCAGTTTACTTTAGGTAATGACTATCTTTGCTGCCGTTGTGCATATCATCACTACCTTGGTTTACACATCTATACTTTAATTACCCTGACTATGGATTACATACACCTATGTCCATGATGCGATTCTCTCACATTTTATTTTTAAGCGTTTTATCGGTTTTCACTTTAAGTGCATGTTCTTCCGAAGAGCCTGCCGAGCAACAAGCAAACGTTGCACCTCGTTATGTCAAACTCGCTACGGTTAGCAACATTCCAGATTTTGACGAATTCACCTTCCCTGCCGTTGTATCGGCAGTGAAAACCGTCGATTTAAGCTTTGAAGTTTCAGGCCGCCTTATCCAGACCGACTTGGTGACAGGCAGTGATATCAATAAAGGCAAGTTACTGGCCACTATTGATCGTAAACCATTCGAAAGACGCGTGGACGAGTCTACGACACGACTTGATCAGGCTAAACGAGAGCTTGATAGAATTGAGAAAATGTTCGCTCAAAAGCTAGTTGCACAGAGCTCTCTGGATACTGCAAAAACATCTTACGAACTAGCGGTTATCGACTTAAAAAATGCAGAGCAAGATTTGAGCTACACACAGCTTTATGCTCCTTTTGATGCAAAGGTATCTCAACGACTTGTTGAAAATAACAGTTTTGTTGCCGCAGGTACGCCGATTGCTCGCCTGCAAGATGTGTCTAAAATATACTTCAACATAAATGTTCCTGAGCGCTTACTTACTGCCAATATTGGCCGTGGGATAAAACAAGCCAGCGCCACATTAGCCACCAATCGCAGCCAGTGGTACCCGGTGAACTATGTAGAGCACTCTACTCAACCCGACCCTGTGTCGCAAACTTATGAAGTGGTGTTTGCCATGGAGCCTCGCGAAGAACTACCGTTAACGCCAGGCGCCCGCGCAGTGGTAAAAGTCAGCCTACAAGGTAGTCTGTATCCAGAGGGCTTTGTTGTGCCTGTAAGATCACTTGTGGGTAACAAGGACTCTGGCTTTGCCGTATGGGTATACAACGAAGAAACGAATGCAGTAACAAAGCGAGCTGTAAATGTTAAGCATATTGAAAATGAACTAGCAATTATCGAAGGTAAAAGCCAAGGTGAAATCACTCTTGGCCAGCAAGTGGTTGCTGCTGGAGCAACACAAATGCGTGCAGACATGAAAGTACTTCCTTACCAAGGAGAGAAGTAATTTATGGATATCGCACGCTATTCAATTGATAAGCCCGTCAACATTTGGCTAATGGTAGTCATCCTGCTTTTAGGCGGCATTTTGGCTATGAGCAAAATTGGTCGCTTAGAAGACCCTGCGTTTACCATCAAACAGGTAAAGGTATACACCAACTATCCTGGAGCCAGTGCTGAAAAGGTAGAACGTGAAGTCACTGAACGCTTGGAAATTGCCATTCAGCAAATGCCGCAGTTAAAGGAAGTGACGTCAGTTTCATCGCCGGGCCTTTCCGAAATTACCGTTGAAGTTAAGAGTACTTACGACAGTAACCTCTTACCACAGATATGGGATGAGTTGAGAAAGCGACTTCGCGACACCGCAAGCTCGTTGCCAACGGGTGCACAAAACCCAGTGGTATTTGATGATTTCGGTGACGTTTACGGGCTTTATTACGCGTTAAGTGCACCTGATTTCGATACCCGGGAGCTTCGAGAATTCGCCCGAATTATTCGACGTGACCTGCTTACTACAGAAGGCGTTGCCAAAGTAAATGTCACTGGCGTTCAAAAAGAACAGATAGTGGCCTATATCAACCCTTATCAACTCGCGGGCTTAGGCATTTCATTTCCTGATCTCGCCTCTCTTTTTGAAGACAACCTGCGCCCGTTCAACGGCGGCCGTATTAAAGTTGACGAAAAAAATGTGCGCCTAATTGTAGAGCGCGCGCCAGACAGACTAGAAGAAATATCTAATCTGTCAGTGGTAGTGCCTGGCACAAACCGTTCCCTTCGGGTTGCTGATATTGCCACGCTAAAGTTAGAGCCTGCCGACATACAGCCCGTTCATGTACGCTACAACGGCGAAGAAGCACTTACGCTTTCAGTATCAGCGTTGACCGACGTTAACATTGTTGATGTGGGCGAGCGTGTTAACGCAAAAGTAGAAAAGCTGCTTCAAGAACTGCCTGTCGGTATTACGCTTACGCCTATTTACGATCAGGCCTCAGTCGTCGACGAATCGGTTACTGGCTTTATAAATAACCTCGTTATGTCGGTGGCGGTTGTTACCTTAACGCTATGTTTGTTCATGGGATGGCGCTCAGGCGTGGTAGTTGGCTCTGTGCTACTTGTCACCGTACTAGGTACTATTCTAATCATGTGGCTTATGGATATTCAGCTTCAAAGGATATCACTTGGTGCCATGGTTATCGCCATGGGTATGCTGGTAGATAACGCTATCGTAGTTGCTGAGGGGATGATGCTGCGCATGGCCACCGGCTCTACAGCCAAAGAATCAGCCAGCTTTATTGTTAAGCGTACACAGTGGCCTTTACTTGGCGCAACCGTTATCGGTATTGCGGCTTTTTCAGGCATAGGCCTTTCAAACGATGCTACAGGCGAGTTTCTTTATTCATTGTTTGCCGTAGTGTTGGTTTCCCTCATGATAAGTTGGGTATTAGCGGTAACCTTGGTGCCCGTGCTTGGCGCGTATTTTTACCGCAAAGGTATTGGGCAAACCACAGGTAACGAACTCTCTGCATCGCAACGCTGGTTTAAGCGTGCACTTTTAGGCGCACTTAAGCTTCGTTGGGTAACCATTGGTGCACTGTTTGTTATTACTATCGTGGCTTATGGAAGTTTTGGCATGGTAAAACAAGGCTTCTTCCCTCCGTCAAACGCGCCGCTGTTCTTTGTGCATTATTGGGGCCCGCAAGATAGAGATATACGTGCCACTGAAGTCATTGCAAAAGAAGCTGAAGCTCGTATTTTGGGAATGGAAAACGTCACGGCTGTAACCACCTTTATAGGGCAAGGCGCCGATCGTTTCACCCTCACTTATGCACCTAAAAGTGCTAACGAAAACTATGCCTTTTTCATGGTTCGTGCGAATGAACTTGATAATATTCCGGCTATTCAAAGCGCGCTTGCGAGTAAGCTTACCGACCTAGACTTCGACGCTAGCTTTTATATGGAGCGCATGCAGTTTGGCCCCGGCTCTGGTGCAAAACTTGAGGCCCGTTTTTCAGGCCCAGATACTGAAATACTTCGCGAACTGGCGGATGAAGCCAAAGCACTGCTTTTTGCTGACGGACAAGTGAAAGACGTTCGACATAACTGGCGTGAAAAAGGCTTTGCTATTAATACGCAATTTGACAACTACAACGCAGGGATTGCTGGCGTTTCGCATAGTGACTTTAGCCAGACTATACAGTATGCAAGTAGCGGCGTTCAGCTAGGTACGGTGCAAGACGGTGATTATGCTTACAACATTATTGCAAAGATGGGTAAGGCAGAAGATACCGAGCTTCAATCAATACGTGAATCACAAGTATGGTCTACGCAACAGCGCCAATATGTGCCTTTCACGCAGGTATCTCAGGGCTTGGAGTTAATGACCGAAGAAATGCGTATTCACCGTCGCGACCGCGTTCGCACCATTACGGTAGAAGCTGAGCCGGGTGACGATGAAACTGCTGCCAAAGCGTTAGCGAGAATCCGCCCACTTATTGAAGACATAGAACTTCCAGCTGGATATTCATTAGAATGGGGCGGCGAATTTGAAAGCTCTAGCGATGCACAAAAAGCGCTGGGCGCTGGCTTGCCTGCTGGCTTCCTAGTCATGTTTATTATCTCAGTGTTGCTATTCGGTCATGCTCGTCAGCCGCTGATTATCTGGCTTGTAGTACCTATGGCTATTGTTGGTGTAGTCTCTGGTCTATTAGGTACCGATATGCCGTTTGGCTTTATGTCGCTACTCGGCTTCTTAAGCTTGTTTGGCATGCTTATTAAGAACGCTATTGTACTTATTGAAGAAATTGACCTTCAGATAGAAGAAGGCTTAGCCATTCGCCAAGCGATTGTTGACGCTACGATCAGCCGTGTACGCCCTGTTTCACTGGCGGCGGTAACGACCATTTTAGGTATGGCGCCGCTGCTGTTCGACGCCTTCTTTGCCGATATGGCAGTGACCATTATGGGTGGCCTGGCCTTTGCGACGGTACTTACACTTATCGCTGTGCCCGTACTCTACAGTTTGCTGTTTAAAGTCAGCTACCGCAAAAGCTAACGCTTTAAAACTAACGGTCTCTTTACCGCAATTTATAAACGCAGGTAGAGAGACCACTCCCCTTTAAAGCGGTGTTCACTATTAATAACATACGAGTACCGACCTAACGCTTTGCCTCTACCCTACTTTGCATAAACTTCATCACATCGCGCCACGACACCATTCCTACTGGATGCCTTTTCGTGTCGATAATAGGAATGCAGGAAATTTTATGGGTATTAAAAAGCTCAATAGCCGAATAAACAGAGTCACTTGGGTTAAGTGTAATGACTTCACGAGTCATGATTTGGTGCGCTTTTTTATCCAATGTAGCGCGATCAAGCTTTCGTTCGCTTAGGGTATCTACAAAAGGACTAATCGATTTCATCAAGTCTCTGTCAGATATAATCCCCTGCAGCTTATTGTCATGCACCACGACCAAATGATGAAACCCCGTAGCAGCAAAGAGCTCGCGCAATGACTGTAAACTGTCATCCATGTGCACGCTAACCACCCGCGTAGACATAATTTTAGCAATGCTCATTAATACTCCTCGTTAATTCCAGCGCTTGGGCTTTAATTTAGTTATAGCAAGCACACGACAATTGTACTCAACATGGGTTTAAACATAGCGACACCTGATGAGGCGTTCACATGTTACGTGTACGGATTTTCTCCCATTGATACGGCCACACAGAACAAGCGTAAATCCAGCTCTAGTTGATGATAATCTGGCTCCATATAGCAGCAAAGTTTATAGAAGGCTTTATTGTGGTCTTTTTCTTTAAAGTGCGCCAGTTCATGCACTACAAGGGCTTTTAACAAGGCCTCTGGGGCATAGAGTAAATCGTTATTAATGGCCAAGTCGTGTTTGCGCGTTTTACCCTGCATACGGTAAGTATGCGTACCTAGCGCGTTAGTTATCATATCACCTTGCTTTTTAAACGCGGCGCGCCCAAACGGTGGCGCATTTTTTAAGTATCGCTTTTTTAATTCCGTCGCGTACTGATACAGCAATTTGTCGGTGGTTATATCATGGGCCTCTGGGTATTTTTTTAGTAAATAACGCTGTAGCCGATTGCTGGAAATGAGCTGTAAGGCTTGCTCCACAATAGTTGAAGGGTAGCCGTTAAAATACCGAGCATATTCATTCACGTTTTTTCTCCTTTACGTCAGGAATTATAAAGCAAATTGGAGCCGTAGACAGTGAAAGCCGCTTACAAACATTTCTGTTGAAAATAAAAAAACAGCAGTAACAATAAGTCATATTAGGAATCCCCCCTACAGTAACGACAAGCTAAATGATATGCTGGTCAAACAACGCTCGAAGATACCACTCGCATTTATCAAGCGCTCGGTTAAAAAAATAAAAAAAGCTGACTTTTCATACGTTTTCCTGTTTCTTTACTATTCTTACTGTAACCAGCAGCTCGAAAGTATGATTTTTAGGTGTTAGCAAAGACAAGCTTGAATTTGGATACGCATTGATGATTAAAAAGCCCTTCTCAGTTATCGCTATGGTGATGAGCTTCCTCATTGTTAATAGTGCGTTTGCTGAAAAAGAGAACGTAAAGGTTAGTGGTTTTGGCACCGTTGCAACAGCAACTTCCGATTCTGACAGGTATCAGTTTCGTTCAGACCGGTCTCAAGCTGAATCGGCGAAAAAAGGCGGCCTTGCATTCAAGCCTTTGAGTTTAGTTGGCGTACAGCTTGATTACAGCGTTTCTGATAACCTAGACTTTGTGGGTCAATTCGTTTATCGAGAGCAAGATGAGCAAAACCTGGATTCGATAACCCAGATGGCTTTTCTAAGATACGATATAACCCCATCGTGGCAAGTAAGAGCAGGAAGACTTGCGGCCGATATTTTTCACTTCAGTGATACCAGAGACGTGTCGATAGCCTATCCTTGGGTGAAAGTCCCCACCGAGGTTTACGGTATTGTTCCCGCAAGAAGCTTTGATGGAGGAGACATTAGCTACACTAAGCCTTACGACAACTTTAATTTATTGATTAAAGGCTTTTGGGGAAGCGGAGAGAGTGACTTTTCTAGTGACGATTACAACCCGATTAGGTTTAATAACTTACGTTCAATTGGTGTTGAATTTGTCTCATTCGACTGGAGCCTTGCTCTTAAACACACCCAAACCGAAGCGGACAATGACGACGAAGATTTAGCAGTTGTAGCTGCTTCCGTTGCGCAGCTACAGCCATTTTGGAGCGGCGCCATAGACTTTGCTAAAGAAGTAAGCCTTAAAGATACAACCATTCACTATACGTCCGTTTACTTCAACCGTTATTTTGATGCGTGGGAGCTTTCTGGCGAGCTATCATATATCGATTCAAATTCAATTGCGTTGAGACCCTCTTTTAATGGCTTCCTCAACCTCAGCTATCTTTATGGTGCGCATACATTCTACGGTTTATACTCATTTGCAAAAACAGACACATACTTTCTTAGCCAAGAGCAACCTGGCTTCCCAATAAACGAGAGCACTGCTCAACTAGCCGTTTTTGTAGAAGAAGTAGCGAGTAGCTTGGCACATCATCAACAAACACTTTCTCTCGGATGGCGTTGGGATTTGCAAGAAAACCTAGCCTTTAAAGTGCAGTTTGAGCGAACTGATGTTGAAGCTAGAGGAACTGGCCTACGCGCCAGAGATGGTCTTGTTGTAGATGATGAAGATGGGGTTGTTCACACTCTCTTTGTTGCGTTAAGTTTCAGCTTTTAGGGGGAGGAGATGACTTTTTATAAACACTTCTCACCCCTACTGGCTGTCGTGCTTGCCTTGTATAGCTTTTCCTCTGTAGCGCAATCACAAGAGAAAATCGTTGTTGTTACTAACTTAAACAATGATGTGCAGGTTTTAGATAAGAAAGGGATTATAGATCTCTTCATGGGCAAGTACTCGGCTTTCCCTAACGGTAGGCAGGCAACGCCCATCGATATAGAGCTTAATGACGAGCTAAAAGGTCAATTTTATAAATCGCTGGTGGGCCTTCCCCTTGCTCGCGTTAATGCGTATTGGTCTAGACTGAAGTTTTCTGGACGTGTTAAACCACCTGCGATAGAACAAACTATGGAAGATGTTAAACAACGGCTAGAAGACGATGAGTCAGCCTTAGCCTATGTATATGAGTCGTACGTCACCGACAAAATGAAGGTAGTGTACCGCTTTGATTAACATCCACGGCTTAGGGTTTCGTTTTTCACTCATATTAGTAGCTGCTGCTATGCTGGTAGTACTTACGACCGCCGAATTTTTTTATCGCGCTACGTATGAACACGAAATTAGTGAAGCGAACAACGATATTCAAGAACTTTACCAAACCGTTGCCGCAACGGCGTCTATCGCTGCTTTTTTAGAAGATGAAGATCTGGCAAAAGAGGCGATCAACGGCTTGGTTAAAAGTGAAAAAATACTCGCTGCGTCTATAAAAAGCGATGCAATGTATTATCAATTCAACGTGAACGATGCCATCAGCAAAGACGTCAAGCCTCGGGTATTTTTGGTGAGGCACCCATTCATTCCTGAAGACACCTTGGCTGAGGTCAATGTTTACCCTAACTTTGCCCACATTATTGAACAGGCGAAAAAAATAAGTACTGACAATAATTATTCATTGTATGTTGAAGCAGTGGTTGTCGGCATTGTTGCGTTGATAATTACCTACTACATCATAATCTCTCCTATGCTTCGCGTGGGTCGTTCACTGCATAAGATTACTCCAGGCACAAAAGAAAGAATTGAAATGCCGGAGTATCACTCCCGAAGTGAAATAGGCGAGCTGGTGCAGGACACCAATCAACTGTTAAACAAAGTCGAAGAGCAATTCACTCAAGAGCGTCAACTTAGGGAAGAAATCGAATTTCTGGAAAAGCGTTTCAGAATGCTTTTTGAAAACGCAAAGTCTGCCACTGTGTTAATGGCGGAAAATGGAATTATCGAGCTTAGAAATAAGGCCTTCAACGACTTGGTAGAAAAGATTGGCCTAGAGATAAAGCAAGGTTATGGCGAGCTACTTGAGGAGCTATTTGAAGCGCCTACTGCAATGAAAACTTCGCTTTCGGAGGCATTTGCACGCAATGAGTTTGCAACAGGTGAATATAAACTAAAATCAGAGAAAACTGACGACGCCACATGGGTTCAACTAATCGCAAGCCCTTTAGTCACTGATGATGGCGAACGCTACTATCAGCTGACGCTGAATGATATTTCTAGTCGAAAACACGAACTCCAGAAACTGGCCTTACAGGCAGACTTCGATGCACTCACAGGTATTTATAATCGCAATGGCGGTGAAAAGCTGATTGCGAAGTTAATGAGAAAAGACCACCACTTCGCTCTCGCGTTAATTGACCTGAACGGCTTCAAAGCGGTGAACGATATTTTCGGTCATGATGCGGGCGACGAAGTACTCATCTTTGTGGCTGAACAGTTACAGGAAAAAATTCGCAAAAACGATGTAGCGATACGTTGGGGCGGCGATGAGTTTGTATTATTACTTCAAGCTGAAGACGAAGTTTCCGTAAAACGCGCCATAGAAAAAGTGAATGACGGGGTGAAGCAACCTTTCTACTTTAACGGCGACCCAGAGCCAACCTTTATTTCAATGAGTGTCGGCGTTTCCTTTTTCCCTGCCATGAGCGATGACATGAATACGTTAATAAAACTGGCTGACATTGCCATGTACAAAGCGAAACAAAACAAGGTCTCAGCGCCCAATGACTATCTCTTCTTTGCTGACTCAGCATCACGTAATGGCAGCCAATAAATGTTGAAGAAAAAAAGCCGAGCAAAAATAGCTCGGCTTCTACGTGAAAGTTATCTACCTGTTCTCCCAAGGTGCAAACTTCAGTCAAAATACTTTTACGATGACGAAGGTATACACAAAAACTAGGATATTAAGCACTACTCCCCAATGGTTTTGCCTAGCATGCGCTTCAATGTGCCATCTTTATCAACGAAATGATGCTTAAGAGCGCCAGCAATGTGTAGCAAGAGTGCGACAATAACGGTATAACCAAGATAGAAGTGTATAGCGCCACCTGCTTTGGAAAGCTCATAATTTATCGGTAGCGTTTTCTCAGGATCTTCAACACTATAATTTGGCGCGAAAACCTCCAGACCAAAAACTGACAGCCCGTGCCCACCCAATACCGACGCCATCAAGCCTGAAATTGGCATTAAGAGCGTGGCGATAATTAACACCCAGTGCACAACTGACGCTAATTTATGCTCTATTGGCTTATAGTTAGCAGCAGCGCTAGGCCAACCATTTTTCATGCGCCATACCACACGTGCTAGTGCGACAAAGAGTACAAGAAAACCAATCGCTTTGTGCCAGGGGTATAGTGCATACACACCGTTTTCCGACATGTAAATCCCAGTGGCAAGCAAGCCAATAATGGTTAATCCAACCAACCAGTGCAAAAATACCGTAGTGGTAGCAAATTTGTTATGACTATCGTACTGCATGCGTTCCTCACTTTTATTTTCATATTAAGAACTACGTTTTCCTTAAAGCGTATCTCAATATTGTATATCTCCTCACACATTGTGAGGGATTAATTCTATTTATAAAGCAATTTTTAGACCGTAAGCAGTGCATAGACACAATGAGGGGTTAATACAGGTTCACTCTCTACCCTGCGATTTGATTGCTCCTTCAAGTGTTTTATTTAAATTTTTTGCCATGAACTAGCCGTTTCTAAAATGCTTATATCAGCGATAGATTATTTATAAAAACCATCTAGCCAGCGGGATAAATAACACTTAGACTGCAAAGACAAAAATAAAAACGACAGGTATTGCGCCAGCACAATAAAGCAGCGGCGTTCGACATCATTCTACGTTCAATTGATAGACACGTTAATTCAAAAGTACATGTGTTAGCGTTGAGCAAAAGGCGTAGGTGGTGAAGTACTTTTCATTTTAGTAACAAGGGTTCTCAATTTAATGTCACAACAAAAAGTAGGTTTAGTGGGCTGGCGCGGTATGGTTGGCTCAGTATTAATGCAGCGCATGCAAGAAGAGCAAGATTTCGCGCACATTGAGCCCACCTTTTTCACTACCTCGCAAAAAGGTAGTGCAGCACCAGATTTTGCTGGAAAGGATGCTGGTGTTCTAGAAGATGCGCACGATATCGAAGCGCTATCTAAACAGGATATCATTATTACCTGTCAGGGCGGCGACTACACAAAAGCCGTGTACAACGATTTAAGAGCCACTGGCTGGAACGGTTATTGGATTGATGCTGCGTCAGCGCTTCGTATGAAAGACGATGCCGTAATTATTCTAGATCCAGTAAACCGTAAAGAAATTGATAGTGGCATTGAAAAAGGCATTCGTACCTACGTAGGTGGAAACTGCACGGTTTCCCTTATGCTTCTGGCACTCGGTGGCCTGTTTGAGAAAGACTTGGTTGAATGGGCTTCGCCAATGACCTATCAAGCCGCTTCAGGTTCAGGTGCACAGCACATGCGTGAGCTAATTAATCAAATGGGTGCAATTCACAGTAATGTGAAAGCTAAAGTTGAAGATCCTGCTACCGCGATTTTAGAAATTGACCAGCAAGTGTCTGAGTTTATTCGAAGCGCAGACTACCCTAGTGAACAGTTCGGTGTTCCGCTTGCGGGTAGCTTAATTCCGTACATCGATTCGCAACTACCTTCAGGTCAAAGCCGCGAAGAGTGGAAAGCCCAAGCGGAAGCCAACAAGATTTTAGGCATTAAAGGCAGTGAAGTGCCGATAGACGGTATTTGTGTACGTGTTGGCGCCATGCGCTGTCATAGCCAGGCTATCACACTTAAGCTAAAGAAAGACTTGCCTCTAGCCGAAATTGAAACAATCTTGGCTAACCACAACGACTGGGTAAAAGTGATTCCTAACGATCGCGACGCGACGATGCAAGAACTTACGCCAGCGAAAGTGACCGGTACACTGTCTATTCCCGTAGGCCGTATTCGCAAGCTTAACATGGGTCCTGAATATATCTCGGCATTTACTGTCGGCGATCAGCTATTGTGGGGTGCCGCAGAGCCGCTTCGCAGAATGCTGCGCATTGTGCTTGAGCAAAAGTAACGTCAAGCTTATAGCTAATTAATCTGAATTTAGAGCGCCTTGCTGTGTCATTACACGCAAGGCGTTTTTTATCAGACTATAAAAGCCAGAATCACTAGACTTCGTTGACACGATAGCGCTATTTTGCCGACTCAGACCAAACAGCAAGCTCATTACCACCTGGCTCGACAAAATGAAAGCGACAGCCCCCCGGGAAGTCAAACAACGGTTTAGTAATTGCTCCACCTGCTTTTTCTACACATTCTTGCGATTCAGAAATGTTATTGGAATACAGCACCAATAAAGGCGCACCACTTTCTGCCTTCATCACACGTTGTGCAGAAAAAATCCCTCCGTCCATGCCAGCATTGCTAAACGCACTGTATTCACTGCCATAATCGGTAAAACACCAGCCAAACGCACTTTCAAAAAACGCTTTTGAGCGGCGAATATCTAGAGATGCAAATTCTACATAGTTGAGTTTGGTGCTTTCTTGCATGTCACTCTCCTCTTTTTAAAAAATGATGAGCTCATACTATCACCAACTTTAGACTTATCGATTAAATTCTAAACGTGCTTAATCGTTTAACATAAGACAAATAGCATTTATTCGGGTCACTTAGTTTGCAGCATTTTATTAGTTTGGCTTTATTGCTTGCCCTAACTTGGAGTATGGGAACGGTTAGTGCTCATGCATCTATCTCAGACAAGGTCAGCGAAATTAAAGTGGACGTTGAAACCTTAGTGCCTATGCCTATAGGGGCAGCAATAAAAAAGCTTGAAGCTTGGTTGTTATCTGACACATTAACGCAAGATGAAAAAAGAAAAGTGGGCGCGCTTTATGTTCAGTACCAACTCTCGATACACCAACGCCCTTCCGAAAAAATCTTAAATTCGCTGATTGCGTTGCAAGACAACTCGAGTGAAGGGCTTACAATCGCTACTGGTGTAGCAAGAATGTATGGTATTTCAGCAGACTACGACAAAGCCTACGAGCACTTTAACCGCGTTGTTGCAACGCCTGATATTCCACCAAGCGTAAAGGCATACGCGCTTATTTACCAGGTATTAACTTACAGCGAGGGGCAGGTTTTTGCGCCTAACGCTGAGCTTATCAACACGGTAAACGATATACTAACCAAACATACGCTTACCAAGCTTCGACCGTTGTACTATGCAATTGTGGCAGACTACTATCAATCAGTCAGCGCTTATGACATTGCGCTGTCTTACTATGAGAAGTCGCTTGATGGCGCCAAAGTTGAAAACCAGCGAATTTTGGTCAGTGACAATCTATACGCCATTGGTATTCTGTATAGAAATCTAGGAAACTATAGCAAGGCCATCGACTACTTTGAGCGCGCCATAGAATTCGATTCACAAATTGATATTAACTATTCTGAGTTTCTTGCCACTTACGGTATCGCTACAACCTATTATCGTTCAGGTAACCTCCAGAAAGCACTGACACTGTCTGATATCGTTCTTGCTCATCCTCTCTCATCTTCTTTTTACAATAGCGAAATTTACCGTTTAAAAGCGGAAGCTCACCTTAGTTTAGGAGAACTGGATAAGGCGACAAACGCGCTCAATAAAGCACGTGTACTCTACGATGAAAACCGCGAAGCCGAGCAAACGACTTGGCGCGCACAGCTGGACAAAACAGAAGCCTACATTACTGCTGCGAAAGGTGATCACGCGCTGGCATTCAAACAATTTGAGGTTTTCCATGAAGCCTATTTGAATGCAAAGAAATATGAAGACTTAGAGCTAATAAAAAGCGCCAACTTAATTGATCAGATAACCCAAGAGAAAGACAGAGCAAATCAACTTGAGAATGAGAATAAAGCATTCGAGGAAGCGCTTTTGTTGAAAACAGAGGCTCAGCGCACCCAATCACTTTTTTCCACGTTGCTCGTCATACTTACCACACTCACCCTAGTAACAATTGTTATCATTCTGATTTTATTGAGTAAATCAAGACAGGCTAATGCGCTTTACTTAACGGCGAAAGAAAAAGCAGAATTAAACAATCGGTTGAAGTCTGAGTTTATTTCTAATATTAGTCACGAGATTCGCACGCCTTTAAATGCCATTATTGGTTTTGGACAATCATTAGCGAGCCGCGCAGCAGACGTGCAAGCAAAGGATCTCACCAAGAAAATCGTCAATGCATCTGAAATGCTGCTTCAACTTATTAACGACCTACTCGACTTTTCGAAGATTGAAGCGGGCAAGCTAACGTTGGCTATCAGGCCTCACGACATCAATGAAAGCCTGTGTACATTAGTCGACATATTTTCAGACCAAGCGGAACGCAAAGGATTAGTGCTCCAGCTTCATATCGACAAAAACCTTAATAACGATTTGATGTTTGACGAACTTAGATTTAAGCAAATATTGGCAAACCTAATAAGCAATGCCATCAAGTTTTCTGATAAAGGAATTATAGAAATTGGATTATCCGTATCAGAGTCGAACGATAGTCATTGTGCCCTGCACTGCTGGGTAAAAGACAACGGGATTGGTATTTCGAAAGAAAACCAAGTAAAGCTGTTTACGCCTTTTACGCAAGCTGAAAGCTCCATAGCGAGAAAGTATGGCGGCACAGGCCTAGGGCTTAACACCAGTAATAATCTGCTTAAGCTAATGGGCTCTTCACTAACGCTCGAAAGCGAATTAGAACGAGGCTCTACTTTTTCTTTTGATGTCACGTTTGCTGTTGCAGCAGATATTGATATTCCGCTATCTGAGACAACTCAGCAACACGTTACGCTAGAAGGCGCTCGTGTCCTCCTTGCAGAAGACAACGACATTAATGTTGAAGTAATAAAAGCGCTTCTTGATGAATTCCATTTAGATTTAACACACGTATCAAACGGACAAAAGGCCATTGATGCATTGAAAGCGTGCACTTATGATTTGGTACTAATGGATATTCAAATGCCTGAAGTTGATGGGCTTAGCGCCACACGGCATATAAGAAATGTACTTAAGTTAAAAACCCCCATCATTGCCCTGACGGCTAACGCCATGCAGCAAGATATCGACAACTGTCACGCGGCAGGAATGGATGCCCATGTGGGCAAGCCCGTAGACAAGGCTCGCCTTGTTAACACACTAGGTGAGTTTCTTGCTCGCCCGGCGTGAGTAGTTAAAAACTGACGTCCCACTGCAGAGAGTAGATGGTCTCGTCCCCTACTTCAGCATCGAACTGATCCAGTGAAACCCTGCTTACCTCTGCGGTTAGTTTGTTTTCGTGGCCATTAAAAAAATAGTTGAATGCTACTGTCTTTTCAAAAAAGCGTTCGTCTTGTTCACTGTCTCGGGGCGAATAGGTCCCGAAGCGTGCAGCCATTTCAAGGGGCTCTGGCCACCAGCTGATTGATTCACTCAAAAAATAACCCGCCTGCACATAATAGCCGCGCAGCGTAGTTTCTCTATCGTTGTCCGCTAAATCCACAATATCTTTTTCATGATATTCCGCTTGAGCATTAAACCCTTTATAAAAATAGGCACCATCAATCACAAACTGCTGAATGTCGTACTGACCTTCGATCTCGCCCGCACTAAAGTTGGCTAAATTACCAGCGCCAGACGATGAAAAACGCGTAAACTGGCTTTTGAACTTCGCACCTGCTATTGCTAGAGCGGCTTTGGGCGTAGCTGTTCGTTTAATGTCACTGTTTTTAAACCCGACAGACTCACCTAAGAAATTCCACTGTAATCGCCCTGTATACATATTCTCGCCATCGTGATTGCTATAATCACCACGGCCTGAGCCATTGAATACTCCTACCCAGTAATTGAAATTGGCCGCGCCTGGGCCATCAAAATTACCGTACAGGGATGCCCCCATTTGCCTATCTAGCGTAAATATTCTGTTGATGATTGAACGATCCATCATTTGCTGGCCGCCACTGCTAACACTGCGCTCTCTGGAATACTCGACTTTCCACTGACCAACCTTAAACCGAAGCGCGTCATACTTTTCAAAGGATAGTGTAGCGGTCAGGGTGCGCTGATCGACAGCATCATATTCCACACCATATTTAATCCAAGGCAAACCAATGTGACCGTCTAATTTGACCCGCGCCCTGTTAACGCCAAATTGATTACCGGCGTTATGCTCAAAGTCAGCACGCTCGGTAGGCTGGCTTATACCGGGATTGGCATAGCGAAACTGAAGTCTACCGCGCACGCGTAGTGAGAAGGTATTGCTGTCGCTTTGAAATGAAAGGCCGTTGCCATTGTATTGAGAGAACGTTGCGCTAGATTCGCGCTCGGCATCAACCTCAGACGCTACAACCGCCGTATGGAAAAGCGACGCCCATAAAGCACTCAACAGAAGACAAGAAGAAAAACGATTTTGAAAAAGCAAAGCACACTAAATATAACGGAAGTTTGCGCGCAGGATATATACTTTAGTATAAGAATCAAGTGCTCTGACATAAAAATGACACAAAACTGTAATATTTAACGTTGAAATACACCGTTAGATAGACCTGTCACTTTAACAGTAAAGCATTTGCTGGTAAGTGAGGACTTCCTTTCTGAGCAACTTCGTGTTGTTTGATCAGGTTAACAATATGCTTATTCACTGGCGTAGCTATGTGATTTTTTACACCGAGCCTGACTATCTCGCCGTTCAAATAATCAATCTCCGTTCGTCGCCCCAGCGCCAAATCTTCATACATTGATGAACGTGCTTCGGGATCTATTTTAAGCGTAGATGAAGCCACCACATTGAATAAAAAATCAGGTAGCTTCATAATTTTTGGCATCAGTTTGGGAATGACCTTACCGGTTCTTGCTGGTGCAATTCCTTCCGCTTTTAGTACTGCTAACGCCTCGGACAACACCTTTGCCATAACTAACCTATATTGCCTATCTCCTAGCTGTGATTTCAGCGGTATACCCGACAGTGCATTGACCGCGTTATTCAAGTTCATAATGAGTTTGCCATACTGTACAGCTTTCATATCGTTATAAACCGTAACGGCCAACGACGCGTTACTAAGCGCTTTTATGACGTCACTACATTGGTTATTGGGATCTTCAAGGGCAATATTACCCTCAGTACCACGGTGAAAATGGCCGTTACCTTTATAAAAAACATTGAAAGGCACCATACCTGCAATTACGCATTGTTTTATGTGCTGGCGAAGCAGGTGTGCATTACCCACTCCGTTTTGAAGACTGACTACGACTGCTGATTGCTTTGCATGCTGATTGATTATCTCAGCAGCCTGCTCGGTATCTTGGCTTTTAACGCAAAGCAAAATGACGTCAGCATCAACTAAACTATCGTTCTCAATTGAAAATGCGATATGCTCAGGCTTTGTTAGCTGCTCACGCCCTTGCCAATCCGTTACTTTAAGACCATTGGCAGTAATATCATCATATAAACGCTGACGGCCAATGAGCGTAAGTGCATTAGCGGCGCTCAATGTGGGGTCAGAGGCTAACAGGCAGCCCGCTACATAACATCCAATACTTCCCGCACCTAACACGGCAATTTTCATTATTGACTCCCAATGAAAGTTTAGCTTTCAATACTTTGTTAGACTGCGATTAAACGATCGAAATGTAAACACAAAAATCACAATAAAATAACAAAAAGTGTTTCAGTATCAGTTATTTCCTATCAGTCCGATTTATTCTTTCAATTTTCCCCGGCGTCGTGATCTCCCTACAATTAGACCAAGTAGTCAATTTATAGTCATGGTCAAATAGAGGGTTATCATGTCGGGTCAACAATCTGCTCCTTGTCTCGCTTATTCAAAAGCACACAATGCTGAAATGTCGAACAATGGCAAAGTTGCCTTGGTTGCGGAAGGTGGTGGACAGCGAGGAATTTTCACGGCAGGCGTACTCGATACATGGTTAGACGCCGGACACGACCCTTTCGATATTCTTATCGGCACATCAGCAGGTTCACAGAACTTAACGAGCTTTGTCGCGCGTCAAAAAGGCTATGCAAAACGTCTTATTCGCGGCTTAACTCGACACAAACGCTTTTTCCAAATGGGAAGAGGTTTAATGGGAAAGCATATTGTCGATTTAGATTGGTATTTTGACAAAACCCAAGAAGCGAACCGTTTACTTGATCTTGATACTGCGAAGGCTAATGTTGCGGACAGAGAAATTTTATTTACCGCCACAAATTCCAGAGACAGACAGGCGTATTTTCTTGATCCAATGAAAAGTACTCACAACTGGGTCGATCTTATCAAGGCTTCGAGCGCCCTCCCCTTACTTTACAAACAGGGCGTACCGCTGCACATTGATGTCGAGACAAAAAAGGCAGCCAATACCGATTTCTTTCTAGACGGTGGTTTGGCTGCACCGTTGCCTGTTACCGAAGCGTACAAGCGCGGCGCGACGAAAATCGTAGTTATTCGCACCGTAGATAGAGGCTTTCAAGTACAGTCGCCTTGGCTACAAAGGTTAAGCGCGGTAATGTGCGCAACGGGCACGTGCCCAAAGACCATCGACTATCTGCTGCAGCACGAACAAGCGTATCAAAAAGAACTGGCATTTATTGAAAACCCGCCAGAAGGCGTAGAGGTTATTCAAATTTTTGCGTCAGATAAGCTTCAAAGTAAATTGTTAGGTAGTACAGACGCACAACTTCGTCATGATTATAAGCTTGGTAAGCAAGCTGGAAGTGCCTTTTTAGAAACCGAAAACAAAGTCATTGCTTACCAGCTAGAGGAAAACAGACAGCCTGTTGCTCCGCTTTTCGATGTAACTGATACACCCAAGGGCATGCATAGTAAAGACAGCGCTAATTATAGTGTGAAATCAGAACATGCTGCATTAAATGGTAAACGTCCAATTAAGTTGCCTTTCCCAGCACGTCGAACAGGCAAAATAGATAAAGTAGACAAAGAGAATAGGATCTCCGCGTAGCCCGTTTACTCATTTGATAAAGGGTGCTTGGCAGCAGGTGCCTTTTCTCTATTTTGCTACTCTTTCAGTAATATTTCTGTGTTATTTCGGTGCTATTTCGGTGCTTTGTTCGCCATGTTTACATCATGACTTAGTAAGCTCCTCTCCCGTTCTTGCCTCTATTGGCGGCAAACGGGTTGACATTGTCTGGCAGAATATTTATAACGCGCTCACCCACATAATCTTTAAATGTAACCATGTCAGAATTATCAACACCCGTAAAACAAACTGAAGCCCATAAACTTATCGAAGGCCTATTGAAGTCGAACGACCCAACTGCTGATCTAGATAAGATTGCTGAAGAATTCAACATTGCGAACTGGGGACAGTCTAACGCTGTTTCTGCTGATTTATACTCAGCAGTTAGAGACTTGCTTGGCAAAGGCGTTGTGACTGGTAATGACCTAGTTTCTGGAAAAGACACCATGGACCCGATTGTACATAAAGTACAAGCGGAGACAGAAAAGCTTATTGCTAACCCAAGTGATGCAGACGCTGATCGCGTTCAAACGTTTGTACTTGGCTTCCTACGCACGTTCGTCAGCCAATTACTTCACCCAGGTACAAAGAAAGCGATTTACGCGAAAAAGCTTCCTGACCTAATCAAGCTTCACCAGCAAATTGCGAAGTAATTAGCAGCGGCGCGACATCACAGATGAAAAGCCATTAGCTTTAGCATACCAGCGTCGCAACAATCGCGTTTAAAAAGAAACCCGCTTCATAGCGGGTTTCTTTTTACGTAAGCGAAAAGTATCCGAGCGTCATCCAGCGCTGATCGGTAGGTACAAAAAAAAAGCCTAAAGCCGGTTCTCAGTATTTGGCTGGAGGATATGGGCAATGGAGCTATTCCATATACATTACTCTCATATGAGTGAAGGTTAAAAATCCCCTAAGAATCCAGCCTCAATTTTTTAAGGCTAATTCTCTGCAAAGCAGCACCAGATTGTTTGTATTTATAGGTCAAATAATTAGCCACTTTCTTTTCATGAGTTGAAAGTACAATTTGGGTATTTGGAAATTCATTTCTTAATAATTGAACAAACGAGGTCATATTAATCTCATCCATCGTTTGAACAGGATCGTCTATTAATAATGTACCCAGCTCTGTCGGGTAAATCTTATTCATAGCTAACATAAAAGATATAACTAGACCTGAAAGTTGACCACTACTCATTGTATTCCATGCATCATGATCATCTTTCACATTTGAAACAAACCTAATATAGCCTGCGTCCTTTGCATTTTCAGCGGTTTGAAGGAAAACGCCATTACCATCAGGTCTAGTCTGTAATATCTTGCTACTAAATACATAGAAAGGAATTGCAATCTGCTTTGCTACTGAACTTTCAAATTTCTTTATTTCACGATTATAGGCATTTACTAATGCGTTTACTTCTTTTGACTTCAGTTTTAATATCCCTTCCAGCTCCTTTTGCTTTTTTATCAAATTATTGTAACGTTCTAACTCTATCGATTTTGACTTAGCTTCAAGATAACTTAAATAATCAATATCATGTTCAATGCTTTGAGAGCTAAGCTTTTCTCCTCTTTCATTTTTAAGAGAATTACTTTCAACATTGACACTAAAAAACGAAAGCGAATCTTCAAGCTCTGAGAAAGTAAGGGCAGTATCTACTGGTTTCGATAAGTCTTTGATTAATTTTTTTAGTTCAATTACATGCACACTTTGTGTTGGATACTCTTCAAGTAAGCTACCCATTATACATGCCGAAAAGTCTACTTCGTTCTGTTCAAGCCACTGTTTCACTCTAATAATTTGAGACCATCTATCTTCTGATAAGTCTCTTTCTCGCAAGCCTTCCTGAACATCCAAATATTTTTTGTATTTTTTGACAAAGTAATTGGACTTTCTAATTAACGGTTGAACAAAGTTATTAGCTAAATCGTTCTCTAGTTCAATTAGTCGTTTTGATGCAGAGCTTTGAATTTTTTCAATCTTTTTCGCCTCTGCGTCAAAATCTTGCCAGAGAGCTGTTTCTGAACCCTTTGGCTCGCCACAAAGAGGGCAGTCTACACCATCGCTAGTGTCTATAATGGATAAATGCTCTTCAAAGTGGCTCCTTAAGCTATTACGGCTCGATATAATAGCCTTCATGATCTTATCGTAAGAGCTGACTTCATTAACTGCAGTTTTATAATCTAAAATTTTGGATTTATGAAATTCACTTTCTCTGCTAAATTGGAATTCAAGCAATTGTAAAAAGTTAAGATTCAGAATTGGAGATTTCTCATACTCCGATATAATCTTTTCGTACTCTGTTATTTTTTTGGATATTCTATTAATCCATTTTAAATGTTTGCCTATTTTCTGTACTTCATAGAAATTTTTAGCATTACCTACACGTACTAAATCACTAAGCGTTTGTTCACGCTGATTCAGTACAACTTCGACTTGGCTGTTCAGTCTCAATTGCCCATAACTTTCCGTATTATCGGAAAGCCATTTCAGTGATTTCAGATGACTGCCTATTAATTCAAAATTAATATTCGATTCAATCGAATTTTCAGTTGCTTCGAGCTTAATAATAGTGCCAGATGAATTAGCCGATTCTACATCTTTAAATCTGTCAAAAAATTCCGAGTAACGTTGCTCAACTTTATCTATCTCAATCTGAGTCTGAGCTATGGATTCTTCAACGCTTGCCAATCTGGAACTTAAGGATTTTTGAATAGATTTTAAATTATCTCTTTCATGAATCTCCTTTGTTGTTCCAAATAAATGACTAATTTGCTTATGACGGTCAATCTCTGTTCTTTTTAAAAAATGACAAGTCTCTTCTTGTTGAACGTAATTAAATAATGAAAAAGTTGAATTCAGTCGCTTGTTACCCAAGATAGATTCTAAATCACCATCAATAAAATCATATTTACCACGTTCATAAGTCTCTGGCCATTTCGAAAGTAGTCGCTTTGATACATTAAAAGCAGCTATTTTGTTTTCGTCTTTAGTTAAATCAGTCGGAATTATGAGAAAAATTACAGCTTTCGTGTCTCCATTTTCAGTCAGTTCTAATAAGATCTCTGTATCAACTTTGACGTCATTCTTAAGAAAGTGAGAGCTTTTTTGTTTATTATCAGTGTTATAAACTCTACTTATCTTGCTAGTTATACATAACTCAATAGCATCAAAGATAGTCGTTTTACCAAAGCCATTAGGACCGTCAAAGATCGCAACATCGTTCCCTCTAAAATCGAACTCACAAGGCTCACGAAATGATTTAAAATTTTTAACACGAAGTCGCCCTAGTCTAATCATTTTCAGCTCCTATGCCATTCACCCAATCTTCAATAGAGCCTTTTTTTATCAGGTCTTCATAGAAAGCCAAATCATCTACTTCCTTGTCACTAAGAGATCTTAAAATCTCATCTTTAAGGACAAGCCTATCTTCACTTTTTATTTTCAGAGTCAAAAACGGCAACTTTTCATATAAAAGTGCAACCAAAGCATATTTACTGTCGGAATTTCCAGATATAAAAGAGTTGTATTTTTCGATGTCTGTAACAATTTTCTCACATTCCTCTAAGACACCTTCGTTTTTAGCTAATAACTCGCCTATATTTGATTCATCTAAACGCGAGTAGCTTAGAACTTGCTTTTTGTAGTAATACGAGTCTTCTTCAATAGAAGAAATAGTTTTATTGAGTTCGATCTCACAAGTATTGGGAGGTACTTGCGAGCAAATAATCAGAGTCGAGTTTTTATCTATCGACCTGCTGATAGCGCTAAACTCCGGCTCTTCCGATTTTTGAATTTTTAGCTTTAGTCTTGTAAATATCTCTATTTGAATATCTTCACATACAACGTTTAGAAAAGAATGTTTAATAAAAGCAAAGATCATATAGTCAACACGATCTTTAGTTCCAACTATAATATCTATCGGCTGCTCTTCGAAAAAGGCAAAACCTTCAAAGCTTTGAAACTCTAGGTCAAACTCATTTAATAGCCCTGTGATCAGAGTCTTAACTTTATTCTTCATTTAATATCCGTATTGCATCTTCATTTTTTTCAAATTTTACTGTAGATAATCTAGAAATTTGATTTTCTGCATTGTCAGTAAGTTCTTCATCAATATTTTCAACAATGTTGTTTAAGTGAACTTCAATCTCAGAAACGTTGTGGTTCGGATTAGTTTTTATAGCTAGGTGGGTAACACCAATGTATTCAGTTATTAAATCGTTATTTTCTATATTAAGCCTGCATTGCTCTATAGACTTTTCCCAGTCATATTCATCAACCCCTTCTGAAATATCTATACATGACGGGTGATAGGTGTTTGCAGTGTTGGTAGTGAATAATAGAGACTTAGGAGTGTTTAAAATTTGTTGAATAAACTTTAAGAAAACGTTTTTTATCTTAGTCTTATCATTAAGACTGTTGTAAAAAACTGCATCAGACGCACCAGCTTTTAGCTGATTTGGAAATAGCTTTTGAAGCAGTGAAACGAAGTTGTTTTCATATTCGCACAAAACATCAGCTCTGAACTGTTGTAGTCTCTCCAAATATTCCTCATTTTGTCGCCTATAGTAATTATCATTTATTCGTTCAATTACGTCGTTACAATGTTCATTAAAAGCTGCTTCAAAATTTAACTTTGAAAAAAGCTCCCAGAAATCTTTATTTGTAGACCGAAGCTTTAAATCAAAAATGTCGTAAAAGTCTTTAAAGGCAATACTATCTCTTTGTTCAAGCAGTCCATTCTCAACTATTTCTGAATTTCTAATTTTTTTATGCCTCGCCACGATATGAGTGTCAATCAGTCTATATAGTTTGGCTGTATATAATTTAACATCTTCATTTTGGTATTCTTCGTCTTCTTGCATGACGCGGAGTATTTGAGATGCTAAATCTTCTATTTTTTTTTCAACATCGATATCAGAGAGAGCCAGTTCAAAATTCATCTGATCATCAAAAGCTAAATAAATATCTAAGAAAGATAAACTACGATAGCCCCGAACTTTTTCACGGTGTGTATGAGGAATTCCTTCATATAAATCTAAGTCTTTTTGGGGGGGCGATACAGGTTCAGCTGTATGAAAATAAACTTTCGAAGCATCAAAAGTGTTCTCACTAAATTGCTCAAAATCATTTAGTAATTTAATTAGTACTGTTCTTTCAATGTCAGGTAAAACTGTAGTGACATTTTTCCAGCCATCCTTGAGTTGATTTTGTTCATTTAGATAATCAGCGTCTTGCATTGACTGAAAGCACTCTTGAATTTTTTGCAGTAACTGATCTCTATCTTGAATATCAAACGTTTTATATTTAATAAAATCTGTAGCAGAGAGGATCTTTCGCTTTCTATTTAAAATAGTGACTACTGCACTAATATGACTGTGAAAACCTCTCCCAGCTTTATGTTTCACTTGGTGAAGGGACTCGTAGCTTCCATTATTTTTAATAGAAAAATCTTCAATCCACTCATACTCTATTGAATAGTTTTTTAAAAATTTTTGTAGCTCTTCATCAGTTTGATGCATCTGAAGTTGCTGGAGAATTTTTGAAAGAACTACGTATATGCCTACCTTCCCTTGGTAAACATAACCATTCCAAGATGGAGAAGCATCATGTAGCGCACTCTTTATATCTTCAGCCATTAATTACGTCTCTTAAACAGACTTAGTATTCGACTAAACCTTAGGATTTGAAAATATGCTATTAACTGAGTAGTCCTTTTAGATGCGGTATTTTCTCTATGGCTTTTACTAGTGCATTCCAAATCCATTGTCCTTTATGGTAATGTTTTTTCAATAGTTAAATCATACAACCCTATGATATGTTAGAACAATATACAACTTCTTGCCCGAAGATTTCGGTCATTATCGTTACAAATAAGTCTTGCAAAGACTTCCAGCCAAAGTTTGCAGTTGAAAGTTTATTTGATTATTCAATTGAGCCAACATAGCTTAGCTGCATTAATCCATTAAATTTAAATGCTATTATTTCAGTACCTTATAAAAATGTAAGGATTACTTCCACGTTTTTATTATGTTTTAAATGAAGAACTTTTTATGATTATCACTTGGTATAGTTTTGATACAGTAGTTATGTATAGAGCGTTGAGTGATTGGTTCATAGTTATCATTTGAGATGGGGACAAAGCAAAGAGTAAAGTTTTGCATGAGACAATCTTTAATTACCAAACACTCCGTTTTGGCCAAGGAGATTAAGTTACTACATCTCAAATAGTAAAACAGGATGTGTCTGAGAAACTAATTACTCTTGCTATCAGCTAGTTGGGCAAGGCAAAGAGGCAACAATCAGCCTAGTGTCATTTTTCTGCTAAGAAATGAATATACTTTCAATAGAGCGAATCAGAGCGAAAACTCAACGTCTACTAAAGAAATTTTAAAAAAACAAATAGAAACTTTTGTCCAAGGAGCCCAAAATATATTGACGAATAAAAGTAATGTAAGCGCTAAATAGTTATTGCTACTATTGATTAGTAACCTATTAATTTAAAAAAGAAAAAGTTTAATTTAGCGGAAATTGTAGATGTCAGAGAAGTATGTCAATTAAGTGGGATCCAGTAATATTTGGCGGGAATAAGTGGGAAGCCTTGTACTGTAAGGGTTTGGGCCAATTTTAAAGCGCCAAAATAAATTAGCACTTCGACAGAGTAGTTTGGCGAAAGTTAGAGAATGTCTGAAAACTAAGGTGCAGTTTGGCAACTAACAATTTGGAACTGCTACCAGCATAGACTAATTACGTTAAGACTAGTTTAAATAAGGCCTCACGAGATGGTTAGTCAATGTAATGTGAGGCAATTAGAAACAATCTATATCGCACTTTCTAAATTGTAAGTGCGATCCTCAAATAGCGCGTTTTTATGTTTAAGTGCGATCCAAAAAAGCGTTTAAAAGACATTCAAAAGGTATTAGAAGCTTCAGTGACTCTACCAACAATATTGAGTAGCTCTCTGTAATCTTCGTTAAATGCCAACGGAATGAACTCATCGTTCTCTGCTTGCAGAATGAGGTCCCCTAAGAGGGTTTTATGGACCTTTCGACACGTGAAATTATCTTCAATTTTAAAGCAATAGATGTGACCAGGGTGTAAGGCTTTATCGCTTTCATCTATTCGGCAACGAGCGCCCTTTTGAATATGGGGCTCCATGGCATTATCTTCGATGACAATGAATTGTTTTTCTTTATAGTTTGCAGTTCCTTGCACTAATGAGATTGCATTTTCAATTTCTTCTAAATCAGCAACACCCTCTAGAACAACCCTGGTTCGCGCCTCGACGAGCTCTCTAAAGCTAAATTCCGTTTCTTTGTGAAGTAAATAGAGGTAATCGACATCAGGGAGTCGATCTTTCTCATAAGACTTGAGTGTATTTTCATGCCATTGGTCATGACGCCTTGCGAACTCCTTCCTGCTCATTTTTTCTTCACGAATACTTTTTATCAAAGAGCAAAATTCATTCACGTTCATAAAAAACCCAACTTTTTATTTTTAGTTTTCAAAGGCATAAAGAAATTAAGACACATTTGTGTCTGAACATGCTTTACATGAGACATTTTTGTGTCCTATGATTCAAAAAAAGCAACACTAAATGGATCTAAAAATGTACCAAAAAGATTGGCACCCAGCAGATATCGTCGCTGCAATTCGTAAGAAAGAGCTCACTTTAAAAGATCTCTCTATTCAAAATGGTTTAGCAGCCAGGGCATGTGATACCGCAATGCACAGACCTTACGCAAAACCAGAGGCCGTTATTGCAAAAGCTCTAGGGCTGCACCCCAAAGAGATTTGGCCTTCTCGTTATCACGCTAATGGCACACGTCGCAGATTTCTACATAGCAAGATTGTAGCAAAGGAAGCGGTAAAAGAAACTCGCGGCGTAAAAAGCGCATAAGACACAATTGTGTCTCGCAATAACTAGAGAACCTCTTATGAAACTATTTACTGCCAAGGAAATCGCTGAAGCTCTCAATATTGCTAAGCGCAATGTTAGCTTGCGAGCTAAAAATGAGGGCTGGCCATTCCAACTACTCGCTGGTTTGGGTGGCAGAGTTCCCCACTATCTTTTCGAAGGCCTTCCTGAGGAAGTGGCTAATGCAGTTGAGAAGAAATTTCACCCCAGCTCTCTTGCGTCAAAGGCCAAAAACAAGAAGACAGTTGAAAGCACCATTAGTGAAGTAGAAAAAAGCATTACCCTAGATGCGAGAAAGAGTGGCTTATTAGATGCTTCATACCAGGATGAGAATGCCAAGCGCGCTAGCACCTCTCTATTCATATTAAAGCTGGCTCAAAGTTTTGCTGCTGAAATGAGCAGTAAAGTCTCAGCTTGGAACACTTTTATTGGTCTATATAACAACCGAGAACTTGAGATAAATGAAGCTCATTATCGCATTAAGCCAAGCCTAAGTTACCGCACACTTCTTCGTTGGGAAAAAAGCTACGAAAAGCACGGTTTCCAAGGGTTAGTTACAGGTTACGGTAAAACCAAGGGCAAGAGCATCATTGAAACCACGCCGGAAATGAAGCGATATTCCGTTGCTTTAATCCATCAGTTTCCACACATAAAGGGCCAGCGCTTATCTGAACTTCTTAAGATGGAGTTTGAGGGAAAATACTCAACGCCTTCACCATCGACTTGTAGAGATTGGCTACGTAAATGGAAAGATGAAAACAAAACCACTTTCCTATCTCTTATGGATGCCAGTGGCTGGCAGAACAAACACATGGCAGCTTTTGGCAGCCGCAGTGCAGGTGTTGAACGCATCAACCAACTTTGGGAATTTGATAGCACACCAGCCGACGTAATGCTTACCGATGGTAGATATTCAATTATTGGTGTAATTGATGTGTTTACACGACGTGTAAAAGTCGTTTTAAAACCTACATCGAATGCCGAAGGTATTGCACTTTTAATCCGCAATACGATCCTTGATTGGGGTATTCCAGAAGTCGCTCGAACAGATAATGGAGCTGACTATTGCTCTGCGCATATCTTCGCGATATGGGATGCACTTGGTATACACAACCAAATTACCAATCCTTACAGCGGCTGGGAAAAACCCTTCATAGAACGTTTCTTCAGAACGTTTAGCCATGGTATTGCCGAGATGCTATCGGGCTACATCGGTCATAACGTTAGTGATCGTGAAAAGATAAATGCTCGCCTTACTTTTGCTCAGCGCTTAATAGAGCGACGAGAAAAAGGCGCAGATAGAGTAGCGCTTGATGTATCTATCTCATCAACTGACTTCGAAAAATTCATTAATTCTTGGCTTGATTACCACTACGACCATACCGAGCACAGCGAACTCAAATGCACCCCATTTGAACAGTTCACTCAACATCAACAAACCATAAAACGCTTGGATAACGAGCGGCTATTGGACGTTTTACTTGCACCGGTACCCAGCCAAAAAGGATTTAGAACCGTTGGTAAAGAAGGTATCAGCGTTGAGGGCGTAGAGTACATTCATGCAGAACTAGGAGCCTATATTGGTGAACGAGTTCACTGTCGTTTCAATCCTGATGATATTGGAAAAATATTCGTATTCGATCCCGTCAAGCGCGAATTCATCTGCGAGGCGTTTAACCCAGAACTAGTCGATAACGAAATAACAATGACGCATGCTCAAGAAGCTAAGCGGATTCAAAGAGCGAGGCTTCGCAACGAGCGAGAAGCTATAAAACAAGCATCGAAAGAATACGATGTCAGTGATGTAGCGCAAAAGTTTATTGCGTACCGTGAAGCTCAAACAGGAGGCGTATCCGCGTTTCCTAAACCTTCTAAGCAGGTTAACACATCAACTATTACGTCCATCACTACTGCGACAACTGAAACGCAGGGCTATTCAGAAGAACAAAAAAGTGAATTTGAGAAACGTAGAAAAGAGCTTGAGGCCGTTGAAGCGATACGTACTTCCGCGGAGCCCACATTCTCAAGTGATCATCAAAAAGCACGTTATTTCACCGAAAGAAAAACTAAGGGCTTGTTGAGCCCTAGCGAAAAAGCATGGCTTCACCAATATCGTCGTGAGAACCGACGGGCGGCAGCCATGCTCGATAATTTGTATCAAGACAATACAGCTAACAAAGGAAAGTAGAAATGAAAGCGACTACCGCAAAAACAAAAAACGTTATGGCAGCATTCGACGCCTATCAAACTATATACCAAGCCTCATTAGAGGGCTCACCCGCTATATGTCTCTTTTCAGGTAAGTCAGGACTTGGCAAAACGACAGCGGGGGCGTTCCTGTTCGTTCAAGCTGACGGTGTTTTAGTCCGCTGCTACAGAGCAGACACATTGCCAGCTTGGTTATGGCGACTCGCACGTGAACTAGGGCTAGATAAGCGTAAAAGTAAAGTTGACATGCTTAATTTTATTGTTCGAGAACTCTCATTGAGTGGAAAACCACTGTTCATTGATGAGTCTGACTACATCGCTGACAACATCGAGATTCTTGAAACAATACGTGACATTTACGACATGTCTGGCGTACCAGTCATCATGATTGGTTATGACTTGCTTCCCGTAAAAATCAAGCGACTTGAGCAGTTACACAATCGCATCAGCCAGCACGTAAAGTTTCAAAGAGCCGATGAGGAAGACATTTCTATCATGGCGAGTGAGCTGGTAGAGCACACCGTCATTTCGCCTGACCTACTGCAAGAGTTATTAGATGTCTCAAAAGGTAACTTTCGACGCATCACTACTGGTCTTGCAAGTATTGAGAGGTTCACAAAGTCGAACAACCTAAAAACAATAAACGCTGATCAATGGGCCCAGCGTCAATTTTTCCCTGTCGCGGAACTGTAGATATGTCTCAAACCCTCAGCCAGCGTAGCTGGGAGTGGATAAAAGAACAGCCAGACTTTCACTCGAATGAGCTGGCAAAGGAAATGGAAGTCTCGTTGTACCAAGCGCAAATGGTAATCGACCATCTTAAGCAACTTGGTGCTGTAACAACGGTAAATCGAAAAGCAAACCCGGTCGTTTACGCAAAGGTTGCACGTGCAAAGCCACATTTACCAGGGAAGAACACAACTAGCCCTCAGCCAGGTTCGAAGCGCCAAAAAATTTGGCAAGCCATGAGGTATCTAGAAGTGTTCACTATTCCTGAAATTGTGGCCCTTGCAGAGTGCAGTAGGAGCAGTGTGGAGCGCTACCTCACTGACCTGTGTCGTTACCAGTACGTTGTGAAATTAAGCGGCTTTAACAAGCGCGCATCTATGGCAAAACGCCGAGGCTGGCACAACCGCTACAGACTACTGAGTAACACTGGGCATATGTATCCCATAGCCCGACAAGCAGGCTTATACGACCAGAACCTTAAAAAACTAGTAGCAGCTACTGCTGTGACTAAGTGAGGAAACATGGATTGGTATGAATTATTAGCGAACAAGGTCAAGGAATTGGGTCGTCGTCAGGTTGAGTTAGACACGGGCATGAGTAAGACCACACTTTCTCAGGTGCTTAATAAAAAGTACCCAGGAAGCATTAGCAATATTGAAAAGAAAGTACTGGCAGCGTACGCAAATTTAACGGTGCCCTGCCCAGTGCTTGGTTCAATAGCGGTTAAACGCTGTTTAAACGAACAGATAAGACCGTTTTCGGCAAGTAACCCGCAGCGCGTCAGGCTTTTTAGAGCGTGCCAAAACTGCATACACAGGAGCAAGCAATGAACGCTTATAACACTGCTTTTAAGAAAAGAGTGGATAAGGCGAGCCTGGCGATGACGCACCTAATCAAACAAGGGTGTGCCATCACTGGCCTGTCTATCCAAGACACATCCACCGTTATCAATATCCTCCCGCCGAGAGATAAGCGGGTTAAAGGAACACTGATTTCAATTACGGGAACGCACACTGGCCGCTGTCACATGATGGCTACACGACTATACGGCTGCACGGTGCAATGGCACTTAACCAATGAAGAACCACAACAGGAATTAAACGCATGACATCTATCGATAAGCTTTATCAAATTGCCAAACCAGAAGCCCCGACTGGGTTTATGGAAGATGGTGAGGGCAACCTACGCCGCAAAGACCGTATCAAGCCGCTTGAGATTGAGCGGGACAAATTAACAAGAGAGCTCTTTCTTAACGCAATTTTGGTGCATGACGAACTACAAGCGTTCACCAAAAAGTTGAAACGAGACGTTGCTGAGTTTGTAAGTCACGCAATGAAGAATTATGACAAACGCCTGGGCGGCACCAAGGGCAATGTCACGCTTTATAGTTTTGACCGTCGCATAAAGATTGAGCGTAGCCGTCAAGACAGATTGTGTTTCAACGAAAACCTTGTAGCCGCAAAAGCAATGATTGACGAGTGCATCAAACGCTGGTCGAAAGGCAGTAACAAGAACCTCCAAGCCATTGTGCAAGGCGCATTTAAAACCGATAAGCACGGGCGCTTTAGCGCTGCCAAGGTACTAAGCCTTCGCCAACACAACATTCAAGACGAGCAATGGCAACTGGCCATGACCGCACTGGCTGACGCCATTGAGGTTGATAGCAGTGCTGAGTACTTCCGCATTTATTTCCGTCTTGAAGATGGCACGTATCGCCAGCTTGCACTGGATATCTCAGACATTACTACTGACACCAACAAGGAATTGAAAAATGAGCAATCAACCGAAAGTGCTTAGCCGAACCCACATTGGCTCGAAACGAGAGCTAGCCGAAGCCGTTGCGCAGCTGCCGCCAGACGTTGATGGAGTAGAAGAAACTTACGTGATGAACGTGTATCACGACGAAAGCAACAACGAAAAGTGGCTAGAAATAATGCCAGCTAAATAACGAGCGGCCCTTCGGGGCCCTTAACCAAAGCCTTGAACGTTCAGGGCTTTGTTTAGGGAAAGGAGAAAACCATGCTACGTCTTTGTTTATTTATGATGTTTCTTTACGCCACGGCGTATTGCTTTTACTTCGGATACAACTGGGGAGGTGCGTTTTCTCTTTTAGTTGCAGCGTTGCTGTTTGCTCAAGCGTTTTTTCAAGGCGCGGCTGACAGCTTGCCAATCGGAGACGAATAAATGTCTATCAAGCGCGGGTTAATTACCAAAATTCATGTCGCAAAAGCGCAGCTCAAAATGGATGAGGACAGTTACCGCAACTTGCTTCAACGCGTTACAGGGACGAATTCATGCGCAGGCATGAACGTAGAACAGCTTGAGCGCGTCATGGACGAAATGAAAGATAAAGGGTTCAAAGTCAGAAAAGCATCTTCTGGACGCAGACTGTCACCCAAGTCTAAAGGTACGGGAATAGACAAAATACGTGCTATTTGGATAACCATGTATCAGCAAGGTTTTGTGCGAGACGGTTCTGAGAGTGCATTAGACGCCTATGTGTCTCGCATTGTTAACGTGTCGCACGTGGGCTGGCTGAAAGATGGGAGCTTGGCACAAGTACTGGAGTCACTAAAGAACTGGCACCGACGTGAGATGGCAATAAAACTCATTGCTGAAGGGTACACCGTGTTGAAAGGGCATAGAAAGGTGTGGAGTACAGAAAAAGCGCCTTACGAGTATGTAAAAAGCGCTTTTGAGGAGCTGATGCCGTGAGCAATCAAGAGCAGTTCGATTTTGACGATGACTTTGACTCACTATTGGAGCACCTGCCGGATTTAGCTGACGATAAAGCACTAGCCATGGCCAGATACAAAGAGCACTTGTGGGCATTGGTTTTAATTTGTGAGCGACGCCTTAAAAAGGCAAATATCGAAGATAACAAGGCGTACAAGCTTAGCTGCCAACTTATCGCAGAAATAGCGCATTACCAAGGTGGTGAGTGTAGATACTTACCACGCGGTGAGCGCCTTCAACAAGAACTACGAGACATTCAAATGTTTCGTTTGTGGCACAACCACAACTGGCCAGTAGAAAAGATACGAAAAGAATACTGTCCTGAACTCAATCAAATTCGTGTTTACGAGATTCTGCGCACCAAGCGTGAAGAATATCGCAACAAAATCCAACCGCAGCTTATATAGGAAAAACAATGAAAACAGGTATCGAACTAATTACAAAAGAAAGAACAAGACAGATTAATGAAGAAGGTTACACCTTGGCACTGGACTCCCTTTATAAGCCAGGTGAGTTAACCAGCGCTGCTATCTGCTACGCCATAGTTGGTGGAAGCTCACCAAGAATTAGAGAGTCGGTGAATGTTCAAGCGTCAATGGGCTTGAAACCTAATGGTTGGCCTTGGAGTGTTGAATCTTGGAAGCCTGGACAGGACCACTCTGTTGAATCAAGAGTGCGCGAGCTCACAAAAGCTGGAGCCCTGCTTGCCGCAGAAATTGACCGTCTATTAAATATGCAGTAGGAGGCAACATGTTTGTAATATTCAAAAATAATGAAGGTGGATATTCAGTGCGACCAGCGTGGATAGGATTCATAAAAAACAACTATCTAAGACGTTCACTATGTTCGCTTTTCTATCCTTTCACTATTTGCTTAACAATAGCTATCAATTTAATAGCCTCCCTTCTGTTTTGTGCAACAGTCCTCACACGCGCGGTTTGGATACCAATAGCACGAGCAAAGCCTATTTGGAAAACTGAAATTTGGAAGCGCCCTCGTAGTCCAGGTGAAAATGGAAGAATGCACTAAGGGGAATGCTATGAGCCTTATCATACTCGACCACACCATTACACAATTACAGCTCAATGCCATTTTAGATGGTAGAGGAATTGAGAGCACTCGCGAGTTGGCGATTAGAAGCAAGCTCCCCGCAACTGTCGTCAAAGAAGTGGTGCGACGTGTTCAGGTGGAGGGCTTAAGAGTAACGCCAGTATTAAACAAACTGCTTTACGGCGGTAACAACAAATTATCAGGAGAAATACCAGTGATAGAAAAAGAAACCGAGTCTGAAGACATTCCAATGGATGAATTGTTTGGCTGTGTGGAGCTTTCTAAACGCGGCTCAAAGCTTTTATTCAAACTGTTTGAAAGTTTAACCAAAGACCATTTGATTGCTGCTGGCTTTACAGATGAGGACATTGAACATTTTGGTGGCGTGTACCACACCATCAAATACCAAGCGCTAGAAGAACTCTAATAAGAAAGGACCAATAAATGCTCCAAATACTCACACAAGCAAGCCTGTGCGAAGCTGATTTTAATCAAAAGATAGATTTCGTTATTGAAGGCTTCATCACCAAGCGCATGATGACCATGGTCTATGCCGATGGTGGGAATGGCAAAAGCTGGTTAGCGTTTGCGCTGGCGAAATACTGTGCTCCCCGAATGAAACAAGTGTTCTACTTAGATTTTGACAACCCACTGAGTGTATTGAAAGAGCGAAAGGTACACGAACTGCTTATCGCACCTCATGCAAACTTGCACTATGTGCAACGTAGCAAAAGCCCCCTGCCCCCGTTTGAACTCCTAAGAACGTTGGCAGAAAATGCTACTGCTAATCAATTTGAAAACATGATCTTCTTTGTGGACAGTCTTCGAGACTTCGCCGATGTAAACAACGAAGCCAAAATTGGACTGGTAATGAACCTACTAAAAGATATTCGAGAAGCGGGCGGTACCATTCTGATACTCGGCCACAGTAATAAAGATGGACGCAATTACCAAGGCAGTAATGCAATTCGAAATAGCCTAGACAATATGTATCAGCTTAAGAAGCGAGAGCTTGCTGAAGGCGTAGGTGTGATTCTTGAGGTCAGGAAAGAACGTGCCGCCATTGTCGACAAAGCATTTGATATCGACCCGAATACGCTAGACCTAGAAGAGGTAGATTTAATTGAAGCGCAAGCCTCAGAACAAGACCTTGAGTTTGTAAACCAGGTTAAGCACGTGTTAGTTCGAGAAGGCCAAGTTGGAAAAGGCGACCTGCTTAACGCCGCTGGATATGCCAAAGATGATAAGACCGCTCGCGCTAGACTAGAAAAATACGACGGTATTTACTGGAAAAGCTCTAAACGCCACACTCGCATATTTTACCAGTTGTCGTAGTTGTAGCTGTTGTAGGCATTTAAACTGCCTACAACCTATTCAGCTTTACGCTATTTAATTGACACCAATCCCTCCCGCCTTTATGGTGTCGGCACTAAAACTCCATAAGCGGTCTTCCGCACCCGATAGCCATGCGGTTTCCTCGTCGAAGCATAGGCGAGATCCGTCATTTCTATGGCCGGGTGGAGAGGCGTAATACAAAACCTGAAAGGGAAATAGGCCCGAAGCGACTTATGGAGCTTTAGTTGACGCCCGGCTTCCAGTTAATTGGAAGCCTCAACTTAAATCTATAAGGAAAACACCTCATGAACAACTCAGATATCCAGAGTTTGAAAAACCCGATTTATCCAACATTTGCACTTTATGAACAAATGCCATTGAAAGAATATGATCGTGTTATTTGGCGCTAGCTAAGTAATGGTATTGACTTATTAGTCAAATTTTCGATTAGCATTTTGCATGGAGTATAGCGAATGACAAACAACCAGTTATTGGAAGAACTTAACACTCTTGTTACTTGTCAGCAGGTGATTGCTGAACTAGTAGGTGCGATACCAGAGGGGCGATGTTCAACCAAAAGTTTAGCTGTCTTATTGGACTATCTTCAGACCCAACAAGAAAAACTACTCGTCGCGGTCACCAGATAGCAGGTAAGGCCCGAAATTCGGGCTTTTTATATTTGAACAAAATTCGCTATTGCTCTAAATTGTCGATCCCAAGGATAAAAAGAAAAGGAAAAACACTTTGAAAACTAAGGCGCTGATTATATCGATAGCCATGCTTGTGGGAGCTTGTGGCTCTACTGAACCTCCAACAGTTAGATGGTTCACACAAAAAAAAGTTGATCAGTTCGACGACACCAGTTCATGCAGAGTTACAGTAGGAAGTCTCTACTATGCTAACGGCACTGTATTAACATACACAAATAACTTTTATCCTTTCGTAGAAACTCTAGATGGCGACCTTAGAGTTGGCGTATTAAGTGGTGGTCAAGTACAAGTTCCTGTTGGCAACATCCAACTGAGAATAGATAGTAATGATGCATGGTCGATAGAGACACAGGAAACGCCTGTTGATTACGTTCCCTCATCAAGCACGGTAGATATGGCACCTTACATGGCCTCAATGACAGCTGAGCAAAAAGCGCAATATCAAGCTACGTTTGAGAACTCCATGGAGAACGCAACCAAGATAATGTCTCCCTACACCGCAGTGTCTGGCGAAAAGGCTCGAATGATCCTGTCTCAAATGTTAAATGGCTATAATTTGATTTATCGCCGTGTTGGTTTTAATCAAGCGGCGTCTTCCACTGGAGAGTACAAACTAGACAACTCATTCAGAAATGCTTTGACCGATTGCGGTATCGCCATTTAACCCAAACGCAGACTAATCCCACCTATCTCACCGCCATCGCTACGATGGCGGCATGAACCAAGAAAATCCCACTTACTACTACGGCCTTAAGTCGAAAATACAAGCTCTTTCTCTAGCACATCAAGTTTGTAATGTGCTGGGACATGGCTCGCACGGCTACGCCACTAACTTGCTACTTGAAACAGCCGCAGCAGAAACGTGTCTTGGTCTTTATCAAGATCCTACACCAGGCGGTGCAGGTATGGGGCTATGTCAGCATGACGCCATTGCATTCAAAGACATTATTCAGCGCACACCCCGCCGTTTTATCTATCTTATCGAAAAGCACTTCGGTTGCGACATCACGAAGCTAAAGCACACTTCATTAGCCAATGACCCGCTTCTTAGCTTCATATTTTGTCGTCTGCACTATCGCTTGCGGCCAGAGCTAATCCCTTCGTCATTGCGAGGGCGCGCTGAGTACTGGAAACAGTTTTACAACTCAATGGCGGGTAAAGGCACAGTCACACACTACTTAGACAGCGCTAATACATATCTGTACAGCCTAACGCCATCAGACTTGAGCACACCACCATGCCCGTAAGCAAATTTAACCAAGAATGGTTTAACACGGGTCGCCGTGCTCGTTTTGAAGCCGAGAAACAAGCGAGAATTTCAGGAACCCTTACGCTGTTGCCTGAAAGCAGCTATCGCGCGACTGCTCATTGGTACTGGCGACAGGGCTGGAATAGTGTGACGCACCAAGAGCTGGAAGCTTACCTAAATGATGGTGAGACACCTCAGCGACTGAATGCCGAGCAACACATTACTAAAATACGTAAACAACTTGGAGCACATGCTTAATGTCTTTATTAGCCACTGCAGGAATTTCAGCCCTCATTAAATATGGTCCGTCACTGATTCGCCTCTTTGGTGAGCGTAAAGGTGGTGCGACGGAAAAGGTGGCACACACCATTGCCGATGTCGTAGAGGCAGTTAACGGCGACACATCGCCTAGTAGCGTAGCCAAGGTAAAGGCCACCGTAGACAGCTTACCGCCAGAGGTTGTAGGCGAAATTGAGCTAGGGCTAGCACAAATTGAAGCCGAGCGAGAGAAAGCCAGGCTAACTCATGATTTGGGGATGCATACTCAGCAGCAAGAAACCTTGCGTTCGGGTAAAGAAATTAAAACATTTCGCCCTGAAATTGCGCGGCGGCACAGCTGGTTCACAGTGGCGTATATTTTTGTAATGGAGTTGCTCAATGCCTTCGACTATGGCAGTGGTGCCAATTGGGAGATAGCGCTACTTATCGCTTCGCCAGTGCTTGCTTGGTTTGGCTTTAGAACATGGGATAAGTTCAGCAAGCAGGGAGCCAGTTGATGGATGCAGCGGATATGGCAGATAAAGCCAGCGCCCCTTTTAAACGAATGGCCACGCGCTTTAGGCCTAACCAAGTAACACCTACACCACCCATTAAAACTGATGAGCATGGCGCACCTTTATGCGTGCGCTGTGATGCCGATATAACTCAACGCCGCAGAATAATAGTCGATGCTCAGCGCTGCGCCGATTGCCAACAAGATGTAGAGAACGGGAATCGATAGCATGGAACATGTAGTAAGCCACCTTAACGACAACTGGAAAATTTATTCGTTCTTTGTATCAGTAATGCTGATGGCTGGACTTTATTGGCTGAGCAAGTATTTCGCGACAAAGACAGAGTTAGCAGCGCACGTTAACAGCCAGGAAGAGCGCTTCAAACTAAACGAACTGAAGTTCAAAGACCATCAGATTGAGCACTACAAGCTACGCGATAAGGTACATGAAATTGACAGCCACGTTAAGCACCTTCCAAGTGCCGGAGAAAGCGCCGCCCTTCGAGAAGAAATAGCCCGTTTAAATGGACGATTAGAAGGCATGGAACCTTTGTTTAAACAGGTGTTAAACAACGTAAACATACTTTTTGAAAACGAGTTGCGCGGAGACAAGAACTAATGGCAATCGCAATTATAGTAAACGAACACGAGCGCTTAAGCATTTTGCACTGCCTAGCAGCAATGGATGACTATGCCGCAAACAACAGCATTATTCAGGGTGTATGCGCCAGCTACGGCAATACAATGACCATCGATAAGCTAGGCACTCAGCTTCATTGGCTGAAAGAGCAAGGCTTAGTTACCTTGGACCATCATGAGAGTTACACCATAGCCCGCATTACACAGCGCGGCCTAGACGTTGAACGAGGCCTTGCCACCACACCAGGTGTTAAGCGCCCAGGGCCGAGGTAACAACGCTAATGAAATTTACAATTAAAATCTGGCGTCAAACCGAGCAATATCAGTGGGGATTCGCTCACGGGATCGCAGCATGTTGGGTTTTATTTGCCTTAATCTTAGTAACAGTGCTGCTACTAGGCTAAAAGTAAGGATTCAAAATGGCTAAACGCAAAGTAGCAACTAAAGCAGAAAAGGACGTAATTGACCGCCTTGCACATGCCTTTGCTTGTGAAGAAATCGCCAAACATGTCATCAGAACGCATTATCCAGATTTAGAAGAAAGCTATAAGGCTCACATGCGTAAGACATGCCCTGAGTTCTATCGACTTTTAGATGAGTTGCAAAAAGCAATTCCTAGGGTGCGTAAACAGATGTTGAAAGAGTTTGAAAAAGAAGTGAAGGTCCAAACGCATGAGTGATAAGCGCACCCGTGGCAAGCCCAGCAAAATAGACCAGCTTCCCGACGACATAAAGTCTGAGCTGATTGAGCTATTGCGCGATAAATCCGTCACGCAAACCGAAGTGCTTGAACGGGTTAACACCCTAATACGTGACGCAGGCTTACCCGAAGAAGAACATATCTCACGTAGCGGACTTAACCGCTATGCCACGCGCATGGCCACAGTGGGCAGTCGCATTCAGGAAGCCCGTGAAGTGTCTAAACAATGGGTAGACCAGCTGGGCGGCAAGCCAACAGGTGAAGTCTCGAAAGTGCTCATTGAAATGGTTCGCACCCTAGCGTTCGACCAAGTGTTAAAAATGTCTGAGTCAGGGGAAATTGTTGAACCTAAGTTCATTAAAGACCTAGCCGTTGGAGTAGAAAAACTTGAGAAAGCCGCTACTGAAAGTACCAAGCGTGAAAAAGAGATCCGCAAGGCCATGGCGGAAGAAGCCGCAGAGCGCGCCGCAGAGGTAGCCAAAGCAGCGGGACTAACCGCAGATGGTGCTGCGCAAATTAAGCGTGAGATTTTGGGGATTGCCTAATGGAGCTGCCACCACAGCCTGCCCCTACACCTAAGGAAATCAGGCCCAGTAAAACGCAATATCAAAAAGCCATTGAGCAATGCGACAGGCTTGAAACGCGGTTTGGCCTTCCTACCTTCATTCCCTTCGATGAGAACGAACTTTTACTTGGGTACCAGAAACGCTGGGTAGCCGATGAGTCACCGCTGAAGATTGCTGAGAAGTCCCGTCGAACCGGTATCACGTGGGCCGAAGCGTCAGACGCTGTGCTTACCGCCAGTAGAACCAAAAGCGCACACGGTACCAATCACTTCTATGTGGGCTCAAACAAGGAAATGGCCCGCGAGTTCATTGATGCCGCAGCCATGTGGGCAAAAGCCTTTGATAAAGCTGCAGGTGACATTGAAGAAGAGCTGTTCATTGATGATGGCCAAGAAGGCAAAGAAATTCTTACCTTCGTTATTCACTTCGCCAGTGGCTTTAAAATACAAGCGCTGAGCTCGAAGCCGTCTAACCTGCGTGGTATGCAGGGTAACGTAACGATTGATGAAGCCGCCTTTCACGATCAATTAGCGGAAGTACTCAAGGCTGCACTTGCGCTTACCATGTGGGGCGCAAAGGTGCGCCTTATCAGCACCCATAACGGTGCAGAGAACTTATTTAACCAGCTCATACAAGACAGCCGAGCAGGCAAAAAGCGTTACAGCATTCATCGTATTACGCTAGATGATGCGTGTAATGAAGGGCTATATCAGCGCATATGCCAGGTTAAAGGGAACGACTGGAGCCAAGAGGCCGAACAAAAGTGGAAGGACGATTTACTTAACGATACCGCCAGCCAAGAGGATGCACTGGAAGAATACTTCTGTGTGCCTAAATCGGGCGGTGGTGCCTACATCAGCCGTGCCCTTATCGACAAGGCCATGGTGCAACCCGACGAAAGTGGCCAGCCCACCGTTATCCACTATGCACAAAGCGCTGAGTGGAACCAGATGCGCCCTGACTTGCGCGCTGCTGATATTAAAGACTGGTGCAAAGAGGTATTACTGCCACAGCTGGAGAAGTTAAACCCAGAGCAGCGTCACTGCTTAGGGGAGGACTTTGCACGCTCTGGCGACTTAACGTGTTTATGGGTTGGTGCAATACAGCAAGACGTAAGCCTTCGTGTACCGCTTGTGGTGGAACTTAAAAACATTCCCTACAAGCAGCAGGAGCAAATTCTATTTTTCATCATCGACAGGCTACCCCGCTTTATTGGTGCGCAATTGGATGCCACGGGTAACGGTGAATACTTAGCAGAGCAAGCAGTTGATCATTACGGCGCGGGGCTTATCGAGTCGGTCAAGATCACCGAAAACTGGTATCGAGAAAGCATGCCACCCATGAAGGCCCATTTTGAGGACTTCACTATTATCCTACCGAGTGACGCTGACATCTTGGATGACCTGCGCTCTATTCAAATTAACAACCGGGGCGTGCCTCGCATACCCGATGCGAAAACCGACACTAAAAAACAGCGACATGGCGACGGCGCTATTGCCTGCTGCATGATGGTTGCGGCCAGTAAAATGGAGGGCGGTGAAATTGACTACATGAGCCTACCTTCCAAAGCCGAAAGGCGCGACAACCGCAACAATGACGACAACTACTCAATCCAACAAAGTGGGTGTTACTAATGGAAACCTACGAGCAAAACGGTACGCGGTTTCGCGTTCGCGAGCGCGGCCTTAAAACCAAACAAACCGACAATTCAGCACGTGTGGCGCAAATGCGCCGCGAGTTTGCTGAGCACCCTAGTTCTGGGCTAACGCCTGCCACGTTGGCGGTCATTCTTAAAAATGCTGAACAAGGTAGCTTATTAGAACAGTGCTATCTGGCTGAAGACATAGAAGAGAAAGACGGTCACATCCAGGCTGAAATATTCAAGCGTAAGATGGCACTAACCGATATCGATTGGCAGATAGAGCCGCCTGTGAATGCCACCGCCCAGGAACAAAAAGATGCGGCCAACATAGAGCAAATGCTGAAAGATGTGGAAGACTGGCACGACATCATATTTGGTATGGGTGACGGCATTTTAAAAGGCTTTTCAAACATTGAGTATGAATGGGGCTTTTACAATAACTTCCGTATTCCTGAGGCATTCGTGCACCGCCCTGCTACGTGGTTCCAGTTACACCACGACGACCAGGACTGCATTGCCCTTCGCGACCAAACGGGTAAAGGCGAGAAACTACGCCCGCTTAACTGGCTGCAGCACCGCCACCCTGCAAAGAGCGGTTATGCCGCACGTATAGGCCTAATTCGTCAGCTGGCATGGCCCTTTATATTCAAAAACTATTCGGTACGCGACTTAGCCGAGTTCCTAGAGATTTACGGTATTCCAATTAAATTGGGGAAATACCCAAGTGGTGCAACTGATACTGAAAAGAGCCGCTTGCTTCAGGCAGTACTCGGCATTGGCCACAACGCTGGGGGTATAATCCCCAAGGGCATGGAAATTGAATTTCACGAAGCAGCGAAAGGCGGTGGCAGCGATCCCTTCATGACCATGATGAGCTGGTGTGAACGCATCCAATCTAAAGTCATTTTAGGTCAAACCCTCACATCACAGGTAGACAGCACGGGCAGCCAAGCGCTAGGCAACGTGCACAATGAAGTACGACAAGACATTCGCGACCATGACTTACGCCAAATTGCTAACACGCTAAATCGTGACCTTGTGTTGCCGATGCACGCGCTTAACAGCCTAAGCTACCGAGGCGACCCAAGACGTAAGCCGCGCATTATTTTCGACACACAAGAGCCCGAAGACATCAGCCAATACGCTGAGAGCCTACCCAAGCTGGTCGACATTGGTTTTCGTATTCCGGCCAGCTGGGCGCAAGACAAGCTTCGCATTCCCGAGCCAGAGGGTGAAGAGGCTATCTTGGCTCGCGCTATCGCCACGCCTGCTGTTAAAGAGCCAGAGGAAAAAGATGCGGATAAGGACGTCCCAAAACAAGAGCCACAAACCGCTGCATTGCGTTTAGCGCTCGCTGCACTTAAAGCACAACAACCGAAAGACGACGGTGCAGATGTACTTACCAAGCGTTTAGCACAACAGGCTGGCGAGTCGTTCAGTCAGTTAATGCAACCCATTGAGTCGCTAATAGCTAATGCTGACTCATTGGAGGCGCTATTAGAGCAGCTGCTGGAACTAGAAGACCAACTGCCCATTGAAGATTATCAACTACTTTTGGGCCAAGCATTTACCGCAGCTGAGTTAAGCGGACGATTTGATGTGAATGAGGGTAATTGATGACTATAAGACAACCAGTGAAAGTTGAATGTTGTAGATGTAGAAATATACATTTTGAAAATGAGAGGCTTGAAAAGCGCAACCTCAGCCACAAGAAGCTAGCAGTCTATGACACGGTTTGTCCGCGCTGTCAGTGTAAGTCTTACTACATTTTGGACGCGGAAGAAAAAGCCTAATGCCTGCCCAGTACGGCCCTCAGAAGTTTACTGAAGCCATTACCCACTTTAGAAACAAGTTGAACATGCCCAGCGAACGCTGGGCTGATGTGTGGCGCGAACAACACAACAACGCCTTTATGGTGGCTGGCGCAACGAAGACGGATTTGTTGGCCGACATTCGCCAAATGGTAGACAGTGCAATAGCAGAGGGCAAAAGTTTAAGCTGGTTTCAAAAAGAGTTTAAACACCTGGTTAAAAAGCATGGATGGGAACACACAGGCAGTGCCGCATGGCGAGCTAATATCATTTACGACACAAACATGCGCCAAGCTTATAATGCGGGTCGCTTCCAGCAGCTGCAGAATTTTCCTTACTGGCGCTATGCGCACGGAGATAGTCGCTACCCTCGCCCACATCACCAAAGTAAAGACGGTACCATTTTACCCAAAGAGTCGCCGTTCTGGCTTACCTGGTTTCCCCAAAACGGTTGGGGCTGTAAATGCAAAGTGTTTGGTGAGACAGCAAGAAGCATTCAGCGAAAAGGCCTGAAGTTAAGCAAAGAGCCCGTTATTGAGACGCGTGAATGGATAGATAAAAAAACTGGTGAAGTACATTATGTGCCAGTAGGTATCGACCCTGGTTTCGATTATTCGCCTGGCTCAAAATCGCAAGCCGATGTATTGCGCCAGCAGCAACTTTCAAAGCCACCACTAAAAGAGCGCCTTCCTGAACGTGTGGTACCTAGCGCTTACTCAACCAATAAGAATGTAACCATTCATGGACTAAACAAGATCATTTCAGAATTGAGCCAGGCGCAACCACAAATGCGCCAAGTGACCGATTTTATTACCACCTACGGTATGAAAACCTTGTTTCTTAAACCAACTGAAATGGTACGTGGAAGCAAGAAAGCCAAAGAGTTGGAAGAGGACATTACCAGTTATTTAAATGTCCCAATATCAAAAGCCAATGGCCATTGGCCTGTACCCAGTAACACCGCACGACGTGCAAATGGTTACACAGCACTTGCTTGGAAGCACGTAGTCGTAAAAGCCAAAACAGGTGTAAACTTAAATAAAATTGCCGACATTACCGACTTAACCAATGCGGTAGAGGCGGCAATACTCGCTTTACAGGCTGGCAAGCGGCAATGGTCACTGTCGCATATAGTAAGGCACTATACAGACAGTGGTGATCATGGTGGCGCAATAATCACATGGCTTCATGAAATGGGACACCAAGTTCAATTTCAGGCCATGCGCATGGAAATTCCTACACCTGGCTTAAATGAGAGTATTACCACTTACAGTATGCAAGACACCATGGAATGGCATGCCGAGCACTTTGCCGCATGGGCGCTTAATCGCGCCGTGCTTGAAACGCACTATCCAGCGATAGTCGCATACTTCGACGAACTAATGGGGGAACTACTGTAATGAGTATTTTCGATAAAATTAACGCTGAACATCAAGGTGAGAGCGAGCAGCTGCGTGACGCACAGCAAGTGCTTCAATCATCGGTACCAACTGCAGAAAAGCAAGCGCGTATTGAAGCGCTAATGAAAAAAGCCCCTGAACATGAAAAAGCTATGTTTGGTGATCTTCTTTCTAACCTAGTGCTGCAGGCTGACTAATTATGGTTAAAGCTAGTATTCTTAGTTGGATCCTCTTTATAGCGATACTGAGCGCTTTTCTGATGAAGGTAGAAGTAATATCTATCTGGGGTTTTCTCATCTGCATGACGATTTTCTCTGTGGGCTGTGAAATTGAAAGTAAAATCGACGTTATAAAAAAAAGGGATGGTAATGGCTGGTAGCTTCATTACGGTTCGTGCTTATGGCAGTGGAGAGATAAATGCGTTGCTTTCTCGCATTGCCAGGGCAGGAACTGACTTAGAGCCAGCGTTCGCGGAAATCGGTGAATATCTGATAGAAGCAACTCAAGAACGTTTTAAGCTTGAGCTAGCGCCCAACGGGGAGCAATGGGAACCGCTAGCGCCAGAGACGTTTGCACGAAAAGGTGGCGAAGATAGGATACTGCAGCAATCCGGTACCATGCGTGATTTGTTAACCTATCAGATAACGGGAAGAGTGCTCACATTCGGAAGCAACCAAGAATATGCCGCCACGCACCAATTCGGTAGAGAAGAAGACGGCATACCTGCCCGCCCATTCTTAGGTCTCACAACTGGGCCGTGGAGAGATGCAGACGAGATTGTTGAAATACTGCAAGACCACCTAAAAGATGCTATTGCATAAAAGCGCCCTGTAAGACATCCTAAGGCGACTTTGCTAATTAGACGAGTAAAGTTACCAATCAAAAAACTTAAACACTTCTGAAAGGATTTAAACAGCAATGAGCGAAGGGAAGCACCTTGTCGAAGACGAAAACACCACATTAGACAAAATCATCAAGTATTTCCCATATGTTGCGATACCCATCGCCATACTGATGTTGGCAACCTACTTTGGAAATTTTCACGGTGACTTTGGTGATCAAAGTGACTTTGGGGCATTTGGCGATTTTTTCGGTGGCATCTTAAACCCAATGCTGACTTTCTTAACTATCTTACTCTTACTTCGACAGTTAAGACTTCAGCGAAGTGAATTGAATGCAACAGCAAAAGAACTAAGAGCAACCGCTGAGATTCATGAAGAAAACATGAAACATAGCCGAGCTGTAGATATTTATGAAAAAACATATGAAAAATACAGCAAGGCAATTCAGAACTTTAATAACTCGCTAAATTATAACTTCGTATCCTTGTCTAAAGACGGAGCTGCACTAACAGTTACTCAACGTACTGAAGCTCAATTAGTTGGGAAGCCTATGGTTGAAATAAGCTTGAGAAAACTAAAAGAAGAGGGGGAAAAAATCCAAATTGCCCTGTATAGCGCGGATGGAAACTTTTTTTTAGACAAATTGAAGCTGGCTTTGAATCATTCAGTGCAGCTAGCTCACGAAGTTTACACGTTTGCAGAAGAATATCAGCGGCTGGGAGTAAACAACCTGCTTTATCTGAAGCAATTTGAAAAATTTAATGAAACCCTTCAAGAATTGCATAATGATATAGATTCGCTGGGAATAGAATCAGACTCCATGCAAATAAATAGTACATTGAATGCGCTAATCCACCAGTCAATTTCAACGATTGTGAAAGCACAAAATATCCTAAACCTAGACTAATCCCCTTCCTTCCCTATAGCCCGACATACTGGTCGGGCTATGAAAAAACAATTAACCACACTTACATCTTCAGTACTTGGAGGCCGCCATGTAGCGACAACGCTAGCAGCAGCCGTGTCCTTTGCTGCCCTATCGAACCAGTCGAACAACGCTGAGTCTCCACTTGGCGTTGCTGCCTGTACCTTTTCAATTGATATAGAACAGCCCTGGCAACAAATACTCCCGGGAGCTGACTTCGCTGCCTACGATGGCCGCCCTACTGAAGTGCCTGGTAATAAGTGGCGCATCGATAATGCCAAAGGCGAAGCTCTTGCCGCGAAATTAAATGCGCGAGCTGATGCGGGCGAGCAGCTGCTTGTCGACTATGACCATCAAACCCTACTTGCCAAAGAGAACGGTTCTAAAGCCCCTGCCAGTGCATGGGGTAATAAATTCGAATGGCGAGAAGACAAAGGCTTATTTGCTCAGCTTAATTTCACGCCCACCGCGCGAAAGCACATCAAAGACGGTGAGTACAAATACTACTCCCCGGTCGTCATTTACAACAAACACACAGGTGAAGTGTTAGACCTTCACAGCGCCGCTCTCACTAATGACCCAGCAGTAAAGGGCATGAGTCAAGCTGCCGCCCTTCATGCAAACGTTAATAACCAACCATCGGAGCCTACGCCCATGAACGAAGCATTAGCCCTGCTATTTAACCTGCTGGGTATTACTACCCCGTCTACCGACATCGATGCTGCTGCATTACATGCACAGTTAACTAAGCCAGGCGTGAAAGCCAAGCTTGACGAAATTAAGTCCAAGTTAGACGGCGCAGCAGAAAGCGACCAACAAATTGCCGCGCTTACGGCAAAAGTTGAGCAAGCCAAAGAAGGTATTAACCCAGCCGAGTATGTGCCTATTGAAACCTATAACGGCGTGGTAGCAGAGCTAGCAGCGTTATCGGCAAACCACAGTGCGGTAACTGTCGACCAGCTCATTGAGCAGGCCCAAAAAGACGGCAAGTTCGTGGCGCAAGCGGAGCTGCCTTACTTACGCAGCCTGGGTAAAAGTAGCATGGCAGCGCTTAAAGCACAGCTTGATGGCCGCGCAAGCGTGGACGCCTTTGGTGGTAAACAAACCAAAGAAAAGAAACCAGACGGTGAAGACCAAAACGGCGTTGCGGCCCTTACCGCTGACCAAAAGCTTGTAGCAGACCAACTGGGCATTTCCCACGAGGACTACGCCACCGAGCTTAAGAAAGACTAGCTCTACGCCTAACCACACACTTAATTTGGAGAAATAAAGCACATGGCTATTATTACCTCACCTGTATTAAACGCAATCCGCACTGGGTTTCGTAAAAACTTCCAAGACGGCCAAACTCGCGGCGAGCCAATGTTTAGTGCCGTGGCCACTGTCGTTCCTTCCTCAACCAAATCGAACACTTATGGATGGTTAGGCCAATGGCCTGGATTTAGAGAGTGGATTGGCGAGCGTCAAATGAAGTCGCTTAAAGAACACAGCTATACCATCACGAATAGAGACTTTGAGTCTACCGTCGAAGTCGATAGAAACGACATCGAAGACGATAACTTGGGCGTATATGCCCCCATGATGGAAGAGATGGGTTACGCGGCATCGGTATTTCCTGACGAACTGGTATTCCCTTTGTTGGGTGCTGGCTTCACATCTACCTGTTACGACGGCCAATACTTCTTTGATACCGACCACCCTGTAAATGCCGAAGTAGATGGCAGCGGCGCAGATACCTCGTTTTCTAACGCAATCATTGATGCAGGCTACACAGGCGATGCCTGGTATCTGCTAGATACCTCGCGAAGCTTAAAGCCGCTTATCTTCCAAGACCGAAAAGGCATGCAGTTTCAGGCCATGGACAACCCTAACGACGAACAAGTGTTCATGAACAAGAAGTTCCGATATGGCGTGGATTGCCGCTGTGACTCTGGCTACGGATTCTGGCAGATGGCTATCGGCGTTAAGAAAGAACTGACTCCAGCAACCCTTTGGGAAGCTATCAAGATGTTCCGCAGTTTTAAAGCAGATGGCGGCCGTCCATTAGGTTTAGGTAAGAACAAGTTAACGTTGGTGGTGCCGTCATCACTGCACGAACTCGCTACCAAGATTAATGAACGCGAACAAATTGATGATGGCGGTGTAACGGTAAGTAACGAGCTGAAAGGCAAGTTTACGGTACTAAACCCCGATTACCTTCAAGCTTAATTACCTAGAACCTTAACAATCACTACAACTACTACAACTGGCTTTTAGATTAAGGTCAGTTGTTTTGGAGAAACGTTATGTCAAAACTCGCTATTGCCGTATTAGTTATCGCCTCAAGTGTGCCTTCCTTTCGTCGTGCTGGCACAACCTTTACTGACGCCGGAAAAGCCTTCCCTGAAGATTACTTTACAGAAGAGCAGCTCAACGCTATTCACAAAGAGAAAAAGCTGTCTGTCCGTGAAGTGCAGTCCGATGCCATCCCAGAAGGCGTTGATACCTCACTTATCTCTGCCGCGCTCACCGCTGCCGCCACTGAAGAAAAGACGCAAGAAAAAAAGACTGCTTCGCAAACCGAACCTACCAAGTCGACGGGAACGAAAGCTACGGGTAAAGCAAGCACAACCAAAGACACGGGTGCTAGCGCCTAATTAGCGCTAGTCGGAGCATCACTATGGCGTATTGCACTACTGACAACTTAATTGACCGTTACGGAGCCGATGAACTGTTACGTCTTACTGACCGCGACAATAACGGCTTTATTGACGAGCAAGCAGTAAGTGCAGCCATAGAGGATGCCAGTGACTTGATTGATGGCTATTTGGGTGGGCGCTACACCCTACCCCTTAATGTTGTACCTAGCGTGCTAATTAAAATATGCGCTGACATCGCCAGGTTCAATATGTACGACCACACCGTTCCTGAAACCGTCGATAAGAACAACAAGGCGGCAATGGACTTTTTGAAGTCGGTGGGGAAAGGCGAAGTGCGGTTAGGTCTGTCAGATAGCAACGAGTCGCCCGCATCTGACGACCAGATACAAATTCAGAGTGAGACAGGCGTGTTTAGCCGTAGCAACTCCAAGGGGTTTATTTGATGCTGAATTTGGTTAAACCCCGCATCGCCAGTCTGTTCGACGAGGTTGGCACCGCCGCAAACGTGCGAAAAGCAATGAGCCAACCACTGCATCGCAATAGCGCCGCGTTTGTCGTGCCAGTCAGCAATCGCCCCATGACAAACAGCCGTGATGTCGATATGGGCCGTCCGCTGCAAGAGTTTATCGTGACGTTTGGTGTAGTCATTGGATTACGTGCCATTAACGACCCTACAGGCGAGCGAACGCTTGCAGAGCTTGAAAGCCTGCGCAATACACTGCGTGAAAGCCTGTTTGGTTGGAAACCTGATGATGAGCACGAACGCGTTATTTTGGGGAATGGCGACCTTATCGGTTTCACCAACGATGGCCTTTGGTGGATAGACAGATTTTCAACCAATACCTGGTACAGAGGAAATGCAACATGATCATAGTGACCAATGCCAGCGACAACGATATTACGCGCGCAGCAATAACGTTTAAGCCTGGTGAAAACAAGTTTAAAACGGGTGAGCTAAGCGACGGCAAACGCGCGCAAATTAGTGCACATCCAAAGCTAAAAGTCGTGGTTGTTGAAGACCGCTCAATTGAAACCAAAGCGCAGCCAAAAGCACAGGAGAAGAAATCATGAGTATTACTCCAGGGTTTAAGGAAAAGAAAAAGTTCATCTTACTCGCGCTTCGCAGAGACAGTGATACTTCAGGCACTGACTATATCGCTGCAGGTGCAATACCTAAAGCCATATTGACCACGGGCCTAAGCGTAAAGCCTTTAGAAACTGAACAAGTTAGTCGCGACCTTGACGACGGCAGGAACGGCGGACAACCCGTCATTCATACCAGTGAAATGATTAGTATCACAGCGCCTTTTGAGCTGGCTGGTTCTGGTACAGCATCTTCGCCTGCAGCTTGGTCATCTCTGGTTCAATTATCAGGTAAAGATGAACACACGGATGTGGCGACTGAGGTGTCACACAACCGTATTCAAAATGCATCTGAAGAGTTAGACGGTACGATCTATTTCTACTGGGAAGGGATGTATCACATCTTATTAGCAGGTAAAGCGAGTATTTCGTACGCAGGCAAAATTAATGAACGCTTCATGGGTACCGCCGAAATTAAAGGTGTTTATGGGGGCACGTTGGAAGGTACACCGCCTGAACCAGATTTCAGCGAGTTTTCAGATCCTTTGCCCATGTCCAATACCAACACGACATTTACGCTAGATGGTCAAGCACTCAACCTCTATGAATACGAGCTAAACGGCAATGAAGACGTTCAATACGATGAAGGAACTGAGCGTAAGCAGATTTTCATTAACGACTGGAACGAAGAGGGTAAATGGATAATCGAGACACCCACGCTGGGCACGTTCGACCCATTTGCTATACAGCTGTCTGGCGTGATCATCCCGTTCGAACTTACCCATGGCGCTAATGAGGGCCATGTTGTCGCTCAAAAGAGCACAGGGGTTCAGATTTTAACGGTCAGCCCTGCAGAGGTGAAAGGTAAACAGGCCTGGGATATTAGTTACCGCGTTATTCGTGGCAACGACAGCCAGCTCGTTACTCGTTAATACAACGTGCCCCGTAGGGCGTCAAAGACGCTGAGCAAAGGAGTCAGCGATTAGTTACGGCCAAGGACGGCAACTTATTCAAGGTAAAGACATGCCGTTCGTTTTAAAAGCCAAAAAAGAAATCTGGTGGCCAGTAACTATTCACGAAAGCGTTGATGGCGGTACCACCGAGCCTAGAGAGTGTTCTTCACTTTTTGAAATCCTTGAGCCTGAGGAATATGACACGTGGAAGACAAAACCGGATGTCGACTTTCTCTGCCGTGTGGTTAAGGACTTGGGCCGCGACGTTAAGTTCGAAGACGGAAGCATCGTTCCCTCCAGTGAAGAAAATAAGCAAAGGCTGTTTAAAAGCTTTGGCTACGTTCGCGCAGGCTATATCAGAGCCTATCACGAAGCGGCCACAGGGCATCTGGAAAAAAACTAGAGGGGGCAGCCCATTATTGGGTGAATGGGCACGGCCCCAAAAAAGATGAAGTAAGCGAGTTACGTGAGCAACTCGAAGCACTAGGCGCAAAGCCTGAATACATTAAAAAGCAAATTGATGCGATGTCACACCACTCAGACTTTGAAATATTTCGTGAAAACATGGCAGTCATTGCCTGGTTTAGCGAAGTAAGGCACCTACTCAAGTTTTGGGGTGGAAGATATCAAGGGTTAGATGTCAGCGCGGTTCAAGCTGACGCGCAAATGTCTGAAAGACAATTTTCACCCAAAGAGTATGTTCTGCTGAGAAAGCTAGCGACATTTATTTCAAACGAACTCAACGATAAGGCAGCATCCCTATGAGTGATATCGAAGTTGGCTTAAGACTTAAAGCAGACAACGATGGACTTGTGCGCGGTGTAAAGAAATCGCGAGACGAGATTGAGAAGTTTGGCAATGAAACCGAACAAGCTGGCCGTCAAGCATCACGTGCGTCCTCACAAATCGATTCTGTTGAACGCTCTATATCAAGCATCAAGACTACGACCCTTGGGCTTGGAGCATCGTTAGCGGGCGCATTTGCTCTTCGAGATATATCAAACTACGCAGACCAAGCAACACTTATAGAGAATAAGCTGCGAGACGTTTCTGAAAGCGCCGAGGCGCTAGAAGTAGCACAGAAAGCGCTACTACAGGTTGCCAACGAAACCAGAACTGAGTTCGCATCGTCCGTTGATTTGTATGCCACGTTACAGCGCAACGCGCGTTCATTGGTTGAAACCGACCAAGAGCTTGTAGACATAGTAAAAACGGTCAATCAGTCTTTTGCACTTAGCGGGACTGAGGCTGCAGCTGCAAACGCGGCTATCGTCCAGTTGAGCCAGGGCTTGGCTTCGGGAACGTTACGAGGCGACGAGTTTAACTCAGTTGCTGAGCAAGCCCCTGAAATACTCAATGCTGTTGCTAAGTATCTGAAAGTGACAAAAGGTGAGCTTCGGAAAATGGCTGCTGAGGGGCAAATTACTGCTCGTATTGTCGTTGAATCTTTAGCATCTGCTGCGGATGAAATTGATACCAGATTTTCAAAAGCCACAGCCACAATTGAGCAAAGTTTAACGGTAGCCAAAAATAACCTTACCGCGTTTATCGGAGAGCAAGACGAGGCGCTTGGCGTTTCTGAATCTCTCACCGCCGCAATCACTACGCTTGGAAACAACATAGAAACCGTTGCAGATATCCTTGTAGCTGCCTCAATTGTTGTCGGAGGGCGCTACGCAGGGGCGCTCACTAGTGCTGCGATTGCGAAAGGTGTACTCATTAGACAAGCACTCATAGCAACCCCTGCAGTTACTGGGCTTAGTGCATCATTAGGGGTTCAGGCTAGCAGAGCAACAGCTTCTACCATCGCCACTAATGCGTTAGCGCTAAGTATGCGAAGTCTCAACAGCGCTTTACTTTTACTGGGTGGGCCTGCTGGTATAGCAATAGCTGCAGGCGCTGCTCTTCTTTACTACACCAGCAAGCAAGATGACGCACAAGTAGCGACTAGCGAGCATAGCGAGAAAGTAGCAACGCTGGTGAGTCGTTTTAAAGAGCTCAATAAAGTTCAGCGTCAAGGCGAAATAGACAAACTGAATGTTAAAGAGACGCAGCAAAAAGAAAAACTGCTTGCTCTTCAAAAAGCATATTCAGATGAGCAAGAAAGACAGGCTGCAGCCAATAGAAACGCAGCACCTGCAACTAATCAGTTTTCAGGTATCAGCCAAGCAGTAAGTAATTCTAACGCCCTAGGAAGTATCTCTACAGAGATTGAGGCGCTTAAGAACGACTTGGTAGAGACGCAATCACTCAAAGAAAAGTTACTGAGTGTTGATGACGCGGCTAAACAAGAAGAGCGCCTTACCGCCAAATCACGTTCTGAAGGCGTCAAGCGATTAGAAGATTCAATTGCCGCATATGAAAAGGATACGGACAACTACAGCCGTCAATTGCAAGTAAAGCAACAAGTGCTGGCTGGCAATCTGACTGCCGAAGAGGCCGCAATCTACGAATCAATGTGGCGAACTGAAGACGCCATGAATGAGCAGTATACCCGCCTTAAAGAGCAAATATCCGATTTTTATGACAGTGAAATTCAAAAAGCGACAGGAAATAAGGAGCTTATTACTCAACTGGAGCAAGAAAAAGCTGACAAAATGTTGGAGATAAAGCGCAACCAGCAAGAAAACGAACGTCTTCTCCAGGAGCAATTTCAGCTTGATATGTCCCAAACCAATCAAACGTTTTGGGAAAAGATGCAAGGTCATATTGAGCGGACAACAGAAAATTTTGATGCCATGTGGGGCAATACTTTTGATCGTTTCGCATCGGGTATTGGCGACGCAACTGCGACGGCACTGTTTGAGCAACAAAGCTTTGGCGATGCTATGAAGAGCATTGCAAAAGGTGCACTTCAATCAATGATTTCGGGCTTAGTCGAACTGGGCGTTAAAAAGCTAGCTCTATATGCCATCGAGGAAGGCATACAAAAGACAGGTGCAGCGTCGAGCGTAGCTACTGCAGCAGTAACGGGAACGGCGCTAGCTTCAGCTTACGCGCCTGCTGCCGCATTTGCCTCACTCGCATCCTTTGGCGCTAACTCTGCGCCAGCCATGACAGGTATGACAGCGACAGTGGGACTAGCTGAAAGCCTTTCGATTCTCGGAATTGCTCACGATGGTATTGGCCGCGTTCCCGCTTCTCACGAAGGGACATGGCTACTTCGCAAAGACGAGATGGTTCTTAACCCCGCTCAAGCGGACAACTTTGGGCACATGGTCGATGCAGCGCGAGGCATGAAACAAGGCAGCCAAGGCAATACAACCTTTCAAGCGACATTCAACATAGACGCAACAAATGCGGTACCAGGCATGGAAGAAAAAATACGCGAGAGCGTGGAAATGGCGCAGCTGCAGTGGCAAGCCCAGCTGCGAGAAGACTTTTCTAGTGGTGGCGAATTATCGCAAAGCTTAAGTGGGACGATGGCCGCATGAATGAGATTTTTGATTTCCCTCAACTTCCCGTTAGCCGTTGCCTGTTTGTTCCTCAGTTCAATACCAAAATGAACAGAAGTTCATTTAATGGATTTGAGCATATTGTAGAGAACCCAGGCGAGCGATGGATTGTTTCCTACAAGTTTTCAGTGCTGACATTTGAAGAATGTAAGGTGCTGAAGGCGCACTTGGCTCACTTGCGCGGCCCTGTTAATAAAACGCGTTTGTACGACACAACCTTTAATCAACAAAGCGGATTGTGGGCAGGCGTTCCTAGAGTAAATGGTGCAGGCCAGTACGGCATGATGTTAAACGCCGATGGGTTTGTACCGAACCTTTTGGTCGCAAGTGCAATGGACCGCTGTGTGATTGGCGAGCAGCTGCTTGAGATTAGGCAAGACTGCTATGCCGATGAGTTTGGTCGCACCACGCTTTACTTTACAAACGAATTACGCGAGCCCGCCGCAGACAACAGTGTTATCCAAAGCGATGTCTCTTCGCTTAAAACCATCGCGCGATGGATTAAACCAGAACAAATACAGCAGCTGTCTGGCAACCGCCGTTTGTACCGCAATATTACGCTTGATTTTGAAGAGGCATTTACATGATTGAGAGCGCTATTTCACCCACTATGTTAGAAGCCGCGCAAGCCAGCCCGTCGCGCTTGCTCGCCTTTGCAGAATTAAACTTTAAGTCTGGCTGGGTACGAGTTCACACAGGTGTGGGCACCCGCGTATATAACGAGCAAACCTATCTAGGCATAGGCGAGCTTGGCAGCATCGGCAGAGTTAGAGAGAACGCGAGCCAAAATGGCAACAGAACCACGCTTTCACTTGTTGTGCGTGACCCATCGTTACTCAGTGAAGTCATGAACGAAGACCCCAACGGCCGCGAATGTTTCATCCATTTAGTGGCGTTCGATGAGAACCGCCAAATAACAGAAGGCGCTGACTATTTTATCGATGCAGAAATGGTTGACCTAAAAGTTATCACAGGTAAACGCGCAGCGAACAAACCTGCGGTTATCAAAATTACGATTAACGACTGGTTCGAGCGATGGGCTCAACCTGTCGAAGTGGTAAAAACCACCGACGCAGCGCAACAAGAACTTCACCCGGGGGACCGATTTTTTGACCTTGTGGAAGTGATCGCAGGCTCCCCTCTTTCCAGCCTTCCAGTTAAGACAAATTACGGCGGTGGCGGTAGACGTTCAACGCGCGGTAGAAGCGGAGCCCACCAACGATGAGAAACAAGGATTGGCCAGAAAAGCTTGTCACTTACCTGCAAAAGAATTTAGACACCCCGTTTGAGTGGGGCACGTTTGATTGCTGCTTGTTCGCTGCAAATGCAGTTCACGCGATGACAGGAAAAGATTTTGCAGAGCCGTTTAGGGGTAAATACACCACTGAAAAAGGGGCAGCCAAGGCGTTAATTAAATATGGCAATGGCGATATTAAAAGTACGTTAAGTGCCATATTTGGTCCGCTTAAACCCCGTTTAAACGCAGGTCGCGGTGACTTGGTGCTTGTTGAAACCGACACGGGTGATGCCTTAGGGGTTGTTGCTAGCGGTAAAATTTGGGTGGCGACACTAAATGGCCTTGCCACTATGCCATTAAATCGCGCGTTAGGTTGTTGGAGTGTGCCATGCCACCAGTAGCTGTCGGCGTTGCATTAGGGTTGGGAGCCGCAGCGGTAGGCGCTTCGGTTACGGTTTTAGGTGTTGGTCTTTCAGCTGCACTAAGTGCAGTAGCAATTGGCGTTGGCGGAGCTGCAGTAACGCATTTTCTGGGTGATGCCCTTACACCCGACATGGGCGACTATGCATCTGACCCTGCCACTGACCAGTCGTTAAATACCAACGCTAACGATGTAAGAAAAATAGTGTATGGCGAGGCCCTAGTTGGCGGCAAAATCGTCGGCTATGCCAAGCCCACTATCGGTGGTGATGACTACCACATAATGGTGCTTCACCTTGTTGGCCATCCGTGTGAGAGCGTAGATATTTATGAAATAGAGGGGAAAACCAAGAGTGAGCTTTCAGGTTTAGTTTCCAGCCGAATCTATTTAGGCGACCAAACCACAGTGTGCCCACTTGCTAACCAATATATCAGTGGGTGGACATCGGAACATATAGGCGTAAACCAAACCTATGTGACGTTAAAAATCAAAGTTGATGATGAAGCGTTCCCGAGCGGGCTAAACGAAATTAAATTCGTTGTTCGTGGCCACAAGGTTTACGACCCCAGAAAAGACACGACGCAAGGTGGTGATGGTGAGCACCGTTTCGATGATGAATCAACATGGGAGTGGTCAAGCAACCCATCGCTATGTAGTTACGACTGCTTACGCCGTTACGGCGCAAAGCCCGTTCCTCGTCGACGCCTTCCTATGGACTTTATTGCTGTTACCGCCAACTACTGTGACGAACAAGCTATCTACAGAGACGCAGAGGGCAATGAGCAAACAGGAACGCGCTTTGAGGTTAACGGTGTTTTAAACAATGGTATGCGTCAAGCCGACATGCTCAACCAGGTAATGGCGTGCATGGGTGGAAGACCTTATCGTGTAGGTGGTGTCGTTTACCTAAAACCCGCTATGTATGCTGGCCCAGCAACAATAGTCATTGACGTAGATAACAACTCAATGACGTTTCCAGAGTACCGTCCTCATCGCCCTTACAAAGAAAAAATCAATACGGTTAAAACCGAGTATGTTAGCCCAAATCACAAGTGGCAAATGACCAATGCCCCTGTGGTAAAGAGCGCCGAGTACCGCGAAAACGACGGTGCTTACTTAGAGTCAAACCTGCGCTTCACGCTAATAACCCGCGACCATCAAGCGCAGCGAATAGGCAAGCTAGCAATGGAACGTAGCCGCGCGGGTTTTATGGCTACACACATTGTCCCGGGTGTTAGGCTAGATATCATTCCTGGTACATGTATAAAGTTTGTTGATGTCGAAACAGGCGTGAGTAAAGAATTTACCGTTGAAGACAGAGACTTTGATACTGAAAAACATCAGACCAAACTGCAGCTAATAGAAGATGGCCCGCAGATTTACCCTGACAGCTTTGAAGCTGCTGAAGGCGACTTAACGCCAAACACATCTTTGCCAGATGCTACCGTTGTCCAGGCTCCTGAAAATTTACAGTGGACAACCACCCCAAATGACAGCTGGCGACAAGGTGTTTTAACGTGGGACCATCCATCGCCGGCTAACGTGATCAGCTATGTTGTTTCAGTCAGCAACAAAGACAGCCAAACACCCGAGACTCAACTAACATTTACGCCTGCAAACAGAGCTCAGAGCTTGGCGCACTTGCCTGTTGGAGATTATACCGTAGCAGTATCTGCACGAAACCGATTTAGAACCAGTCTAGGCATCGGACGAGACATTACTATTGGAGTACCGTCGACGCCCACGCAAGGTGTAGTAGTAAATGTGTTGCCTGGTCGCATTGTAATTAACGGCCCTACTCTTCCCCATAACAACGCAACATATGAATGGAAGTACTCCTATGATGGCGATGAGCAGGAACATTTCGATAGCGCCATTTATATGGGCAAAGGCGACACCGTTACTATTACAAATACCCCTCACGACGGCATTATCTATGTTTGGTATCGACTTGTTGATGGCGACCAAGTAGACCCGAATTGGCTAAGCTTCAGTGTTGCTGATTTGATAGGTACGACGTTCGACAGAGTAGACCCAGAAATCATATCTCGAATTCAATGGCCAGGCTTACCAGCGGCGCTGGGTGATCATATTGAGGCCATCACAAATGATGTGTCTCATTGGAGCACACAAACCAGTGAGCAAGGGAATCAATACCAGCAGCTAATTTACAACCTGACTGAAGCGGTAAGTGCTAACCAGATAAACAGCACAGAGATAATCGGACTTAAACAAAAAGTAGGTACCAAAACCGTCGCTGCACAATTTACTGAGTTCAAGCAGGTGAATATCGGTTATGAAGATGAAAACGGCGAGTGGGTAGTGGGTGCGCCCCTAGTTCGCGCATTCGACGAAGTAAAGGTCGTCAACAAAGATGGTGACGAACTCTCAGTCATCAACTTCATGCAAGCTCTTGAGACTCAACTAGGCGAATTGGGCGGCACTTATTACCTTGGCGTTGTAGATGAAAACGAAAATTTCACCGGGCTAAGTATCCAGGGCGGTAATGGCGACAGTGACATACTGCTTTACATGGATAACCTTCGCTTTGCGAGCACTGCAGGTGAAGTGTTCTTCTGGTTAAACACAATAAGCGGGCGACTTGAAATAGGTGCTAACACTGAATTTAAAGGCACACTGCGAGCTGCCAGAGAAGTAACTATCCGAGAACACTTTATGCGCGTTCAGGATTATGACGGATTCGGCCCTGACAATTTAGTTATATGGAAGGGTGAGCCTATCCTTGATGCGCTGGGTGAGCCCGATTACAACCAGCTTCGAAAATCTAACGGCAAATTCGGTTGGGAAGACATCTTTGCTAACCAATATGTGGGCGGCTCATTAACGACAGGCGAACTGTTAAACGGTGGTGATACTACCCTTCTTACAGAAAACCCGTCTGTAGTCGTCGGTCCGTTCACAACGAATGGAAACCCTAAGCAAGTGAGCTATGGCATTAGCTGGCGTGGCTTCAGTCAAGAGGATGGCTATTGCCCAACGGGTGAAACCTTTGTTCCGAGTTGCACCATTATTCTAGAACGCGCCTTAGGTAATGGTGGATGGGCACAGGTCCAGTCGCATGAAGTTACTGGCGAACTAACATACCGTGAGCTACATGAACCTGAATTATCTAATGACCCTAGCGGCCGAGTTTGTAATCGAACAGAAGTAACCAATTCTTCATTTACTTATACAGATACCAATACAAGCCTAGACACATTTTCATATCGAGTGCGAGTGGTGAATCAGCAGCGGTATCACGTGATTCAATTCATCCTGACGCAAAACCTTAACCTTATAAGCGCGGAGGAACGCCCTCAATGAGCGCAGTGAGAGAGTTTCCAAGCGTTACGCTTACAAACAACAGCAATCTGGTACAGATAAACACGAATGATTCTAACTTTTCGGTGGTGCCTGGAAGCGTAATTGTTGTAGCTGGTGACAGACCTCGGGTTGTGACAAGCGGCGATACAGTGAATCGCACCTTAACGCTATCTATTGCTTACATTGGCGATGATATTGTAGAGAAAAGCGCGGCGCTCATACCACTTGGACAGAACGATGCCTTATTGTCCGCTATAACTTCACTAACACAAGCGCAGAACGGACTAGCTGAAGCATATGGTGACGGTCCTGGTACCGTAGGTGAAATTAGCTTTTCAATGATTATCGATCCCCCTGTGACCGCTACACAGTGGCCCACTTGGGCGCAAGTGCAAGGTGATATAGTTGAAGTGTTGCCAGAAACGGCGACGCGCTTTCCTACCTTCCCTGAGGTTGGCGGCAAAATTTCGGTTGAGCAGCTGCCCGATGATATCGACACGGACAATAAGCGCACTCAGGCGCTGAGTCTGCCTGTACGACAAAACCAAAGTCTTACTCATCTTCTAAGTGACTATCCGACGCTAAAAAAGACAGTGGATATTCCCACATATTCACCTAACAACAAGCGTGAAATGCTGTTTGATGATGTGCGCCAAGTGGCGTATGTGGCATTAACTGAAGAGTGGCTGCCTATTCCTAACATCATCGCTACTCGCGAATTCTTATTAACCACGGCGAACAATCGTGTCTATTTCAATAATGCTTACACAGGCAACCTAACGCTGCGAGTTTACCCTATGGGTAGTGGTGGGAGTGGACTGCCGGACAGTCCTAGCTTGGCTAACTTTGAGTGGCACACAGTGACCACGGCAGTCAGTAATTTAGGGCAATTCGGGAGTAGCTTTATTGGCTTAATTGATTTCATTCAAACTGATGATGGCTATGAAACGCTATCTACCGCACGTAGCCACTTCAATTCAATTGATGCCTATTACGGTAACAGCAACGGTGATGCAACGGTAAACCAATTCAAACAGTTCTCGCTTCGCCAAGATGGGTATTGGTATAGCAGTGATGTTATGCCCGAAAACCCTAATTCAATGGGCGGTAGCTGGTCACAAGATGTAAATGACAAAAAGCTTTTCACCGTTACCAATGCTGAAAGCGGTAGCGATGCGCTGCGCCCCTTTAGCGACACGTGGGATGATTTTGAATTTGAGATAGTTATTGTCACGGATATTACTCAACCAATGGCGCTCACCCTCAGCAACAGTGAGGCGTCATCTACCCCCTTTGCAGGAACTTACCGATTTATCACACGACAAGATCGTCTTTATTTTAAAAGGCGCGCTGCGCATTCACCTATAACAGGTTCGGTACGAGTTGAGTCACTACGTTTGCGAGTAAAGCATTATGAATAGGCTGTTTGATACAAATTTACTCAATGATGCAGGGTGGACCGAAGGGGAAGAATGGGTGGATTGTAATCCCGCACAAGATTTTAATGAGGTTTATCACCGCATTTATGGCGCCAGTGAAGAAGATGATATCCCCAATTATCGGATAGACCCGGGGGATAACTTTTACATCGGCGCAAACAAAAACGTTATTCGTGACTGGACGCCCGTTAAATCCCCTTGGAAGCTTAATTTAGATGGAAAAGAGGGTGGGCTTTACACGTTATATTTTGGGGTGCAAAAAGGCGTTGCCGACATAGATACAACGCTAGAGAATCATGCGCCCTACATCATTAAACATCAGAACACACTGTTCGAAATAAGCGCCGATTATCACCGTATTTTGGGGCTTAAAATCAAGGACTCTGCCACAGCCATTAAATTAACAGGTGAAGCCGAAGGTATCACTATTCAAAACGCGGTACTTATCAACACACCCTTAATAGATACGGGTGGTTACCGAATGCTTGGCTGGGTATTGCGAACGATAACGTTCATTGGCGTAGTCGCTAAAATGCTTAACATCCCCTTGGCTTCAAGCAATGTATCGCTTCAAGACATACATGCTACTGGCGAGGGTGATTGTGGTCTGAAGGTCGAGGAAGGCCACAGTAACGTAGAGGTAATTGCCCTCACTATTGACAACGAGTATCACCAATTTGATGAAGTTAAAGTGCTTTATCACGGTGTGGTGTTTGCGTCTGGCGGCACGGCAACGGTGCGCTACAACACTATTAATGGCTTTAGTGGGAATGCATTCATATTTAATTGCGTTGCCAATGTAAAAGGTCTGGTGTCAGACAAATGCGGTGCGGGTATCTATTTTGGAGAAGAGGCGAAAGCGCGTGATTGTATGATCACGTTTTTGCGTCAGATACAGGGCGATAGTTATGCCTACTTTTTTGCCAAGAACGGAGAGCTTAACAACTGTGGTTGCAATCTCGATGAAACAGGCGGTCTAGGTGTTGTCGTACTAAGCGAAGGTTCAACGGTAGCGGTTAATGGTGGGGACTATCAACTTAAATTGCCATTGCCTTTCGTAACCGCGCTAGGCAATTCAACCATTGTGCTTAACAACGTCACTGTAAACGGTGTTTTGTATAACGAAACAATTGAAATGGCCAAAGGCGAAAGCTGGCGAGGAGAGAAAGCCAGTGTCGTGCTTGATTCAATGCCTGTGTATGCAAATAAGACGCTCTATCAGCCTTACAATCACATCCCTCAAATGGCGAACGCGGTATCTGTTCAGGGCAGTGAAAGGCCGTTTGATGAAGTGATAACGCTGCCTAGTGGGGCTAAGCTAGCCTGCACCCGTTCTGGCTCGGTAAGGTACAACCCCGCAGAGACATGGCTACACTTAGATCCGGGCGAAACAGCAATTGACTATTTCAGGTATTCAACAGAGACCGAAATTTACACCCATCAATTTGAAATCAACGCCTCACCAGAAGTAGGGGCGAAAGTTGTTCAGCCTGATAGCTTTACGGGTAGCGGCTGGTCGAAAGACGGTGAAAGGTATTCCGCGAACAATATTAGCACTTCATTGAATGCTAACTATAACTTCGAACAAGGTGAAATTTATCAAATCTCATTAAAGCTTGAGGGGCGTACTTCTGGTGGTGTTTTACCTTCAATTGGGAGCGCACAAGGGCAATACAGCCATTACCTTGAAGGTACAGAAGTTTGGCTAATTCGTGCGCCAGCTAATGCTAGCTCGATTTCTATTTTAGGCCAAAGCTATTCAGGCAAGGTGTTGAACATATATGTGCGCAAACTACTAAGGGCAGAAACCCCAGCCGTTCCGCTGCTTGAATTTAGTCAAAGTGGCAATGAAATAAACCTTGAGTGGTACATTGAACCCGTAAAACGCCTCAAAGATGAAGCCGCTTCACGCGTTTATATAACAGGTGAGCTCGCTGAGAGCGTGAGAAACGGCTACTTCGACAATGACAGAGGTAATTACCTTTTCGAAAACGTGTATTCCAATGGCCGCAAAACCGCTATCAATTTACGAGGTGGGGGCAATTTAGATGTATATCGTCTAGAGGTTACCGGTGGCTACACAGGCGAATTTGAAAAGTGGCAAAATGCGATTTCGCCAGAAATGAATGACGGACCCTACTTTGAGAAAATCCAAGCGTGTTACGTCAAGGCTGACCTTTACTTAAATTCAAGTAACGGTGTTTACACGAGCCAATTCGGTAACAGTGACATTCTTGTCTTTAATGGATTGACGAACCCCGAAACTTTTGAAGCCGAAGCTTACGTATTAGGCATGAATGGCCGAAACGCTTCAGACGGCATTATTGATACTAAAAAGCGCACGGAAGTAAACCATTCAACTTTCTACGGCGCTTACCGTTCTCTGCGGGTTCACAATGTTGGTACGTCACTCGTTGCCAACTGCGATTTCACTCGATTGGATGGCACAAAAGAATGCATAGCCCCCACACACTCATATTGTTTCGTTGAATTATGGAACACGCATGCTGATGGCATTCGCTGTGTGACAACCGACCAAATGAAGTCGCAAGTAAATGCAGGTCACAATCGATTCAGCGATGTGGGTGTTATTCGCCTAGAGGCCGGAAGCGTTTCAGTTCTAAAAACTTATCCAACAATAAAAGACTATTGCCGTGTTGCTATGACAGACATGGAATTTGAAGTGTCGAGTAACAACGGTGTTAGCTGGTCACCTTTAGCCGTTCCTGATGTGGGGTTACCTGGTGTCATAGGGTGTTTTGAGCGTTCGCTTAGTTTTTCTTCAGGCACATACAAAGTCCGTTGTCGTTGCCTTAATGGTGCGCTAGTTGGCAACTGGTCTAATGAAATTACAATTACAGTATAGAGAGTTAAGAAATGGCAACTTTAAATTTTGACGGTGCAAATGGTAACTATGGCAATGGCTTCTTGCAGGCTGGTTCATGGATTTTAGAAGATGGAATTTTAAGAATAACGGGGTCTGCCCCAAGTGGCGATGCTCGTATTCTGTGGGAATCTGCAAGTAATGGTTCGTTGGCATTGCGCATCCTCGACCCCAAAACAAGCCCCTCTTATGCGGCGATTTTCTTCAGGGCTACAGACTTAAATAATGGCTTTCATTTTCTAAATCGCGCCCAAGATAACCGCCTTCGCCTTATCAAGGTTATTGATGGTGTAACCCAATCCCCCGACTTGTTGGATATAACACCTGCAGGAATTGGGGGCGCATCACCTAGAACTTTGGGCGTAGAGTTGGATGGAGACACAATTCGATGCTTCCAAAATGGTACGCAGGTCGGTGGAGATATAACCGACACGTTTAATAAAAATGCAACATTGCACGGTATTCGTACAGGTTCTGCAGATTATGACTTTGACTACATCACAATTCCTGACCCTGCAGTAGCGGCTAGTAAAACAATAACTTTCGATCTTGCAGAAGGGTTGGTTGGAGTAAGTAATGTTAATTATATTGTGACTCCTGCACCACTCGGACATTCAATAGCCAGCGGCACTCTCGATACGAGTGAAAACACCATCACCTTTGGTTTGGATGAGTTCCCAGAGTTAAATTCAGGAGATGCTCTGTTACTCATTGCTACGGATAAACAAGCCGCAAATGATGATACAGACATTATTGCGTGGTCTTCAGCGACTGTAACGGAGGCGTAATATGGCGAACTCAGCATTATGGCCACAGCGCCTAAGTTCATTTAATTATGTTGATAGTGGTGGCGCTATTCCTGATTTGCCTGCTCTACCTCTACCCCAGTTTGTCAGCGGGTTCAAAAGAAAGATAAACAAGATAGGTAAGTTGTTTGATAAGCCTGCCTCTATGGTTGATGACGAGGAGTTTTGGGCTCGTGTCTATAAAACCGTTTATATTCCTGGTTGGCCGAGTGAAATTTACCCGTTAATCATGTACTCATCTTCTGACCATAGTACAGGCAATGGCGGTATTTATGTTCGTGTATGGAGAAAAGCAGACGGGCCATTAACAGACGGGGCGGCGTGGCACGAATGGCAAAATGTATCAAATGAAACATGGTTCGATCACATAGTTCAGAAAACTAACCCTATCTACTACAAAGAGGTGCAGACGGAAACACCACAAATGATAGTAGATCAGGGATTGGTTTATTTATTTACTCACGATGGTGCTGTGAATGCCGGGAGTGAATACGGCGGTAATGTACAAGCAACCACATACGCCACAGGCTCAAACGGCATAGATTTTACTTATAAAGGTATCATCAATGCCTACAACCCTAAGCTTTTCTCAGGGAACGGCCATGGTGGTTACTTTGATGTAGGGCTAAACAAAAACCCTGCTATCCCTTTTAAATGGATTGCTAAACAGACTAAAGGCGGTGGTTTTGACAACCGTGGACCAAGTGTTCGCATAGTGGGTTCAAACACCCTAAGCGCTCGATACTGGACTGAAATTGCCGACGTAGGCCGAATGCAAGGTCAACTTAAACAGTACAGCCCTGCAGGAAAAGAAGACTGGATTTACATACCAGAAAACCCGCATAACCAAATTAAAGAAGGCGCGTACTGGAAAATTAAAGGCACTTTTAGACCCAACGTTGTAACTGGTGGTGTAGATGCGGGGGCGGTTCCGTGCGAATTTTTAGTTGATGACTACTTTAATTTTGTGTCAGAGCCTAATGTTATGGGCGAGCTTGGGGCCGCTGGCGAGTTCGATGATGATGAACTTCAAAACTTTCACGAACTTGAATATGAAGGTGTTGTGTATGGCTTTTATAAAGCCATGCAGAATGGCGCTTCAGTTAGCTCAATCGGTATTTGTACGGTTACCGAAGAAGCCGCTGACTGGGAAATTTTCAACCCTTTAAGTCAAAGGGCAGTGCAGCAATCCTATGCCTCTGATGGCGTTAATTTACCCACAGGGCTAGCGGTCACCCCCAGCCTATCAAACTACGATTTAGAAGGACTGAGCTGTGTATCGTTGTTGTTGAACATGGATGAATCTGAATCGTCCATAATCTCAACGCAAGGCATTACCCCTAAAGACCATGACATCATTGATGTAATGTTCAAGAACATCGGGAAAGACACGTCTGATGCGATGCTTGTTGAATTTGGTTTAACCGATAGTTTGACCGCGCCAACGGTTCAGTTTAACTATCGATGGAATCCTAGAGCGACAGCAACCACAAGTGCCGCACGCTCTGAGAAAATGGCTATAGACACGTTAGGTACATCAAGCGATGGTACTACGTTATCGCGTAACTATTTTGGGCAAAGTGGTGGGCGCAACTCAGACAAAGAACAAGATGAGTCTAGCCAGTCACGCCACAATGTTGGCTTGCGCCTTGTGCCCGCAACTGGTCAGTTGATCGTACTTGAAGGTGTAGCTGGGCAAGAAATTATTGATATAAGCGGGTTTGACTATAACAAGCCACTTTATGTCTTTATTAAAGCGAAGATTGACAGCTCATTAGGTGCTGACCCTGCAACGGCTGACGCTGCCGTTACATTTGAGAAAATAGACCTAATCACATATAGCGCTGACGCAGTAGCTGTGCCGCAAGCACCAAGCCTCGCGACGTCTAAAACCAGTGAGTCAATTGCTTTAAGCACTAACACCGTTCCTGGGGCTACGGGCTATAAATTCTTTTTAGATAACCAACAAAATGAAACAGGTTCATTTACAGGTTTAGAGCCAGAAACAACCTACACTGTTTATGCTCGTGCGTTTAATACTCTTGGCGATTCAGCGCCAAGTGCAATACAAACGGTTACTACAGATGAGGCAATACCAGTGAATCAACCCCCAACAGCAAACGCTGGCCCCGATCAATCGGTAGCTGCAGCAACGCAATTCACGCTCGATGGTACGGGTTCGCAAGATACCGACGGCACAATTTTAGAATGGCGCTGGACGCAAACCGCTGGTGATACAGTAACTCTTAACCTAGAAGACCCTGCACGCCCTACGGCAACGGCTCCAAGCAGAACAGCGGCGCAGCGCTTAACGTTTCAACTGGTCACTGTTGACGATGATGGTGCAGTTAGCTCCCCTTCCCTGGTTAACATTGACGTTGCTGCAGTAGTACAAAATGATGTACTCAACATTATCGATAAAATTTCATTTACGTTTGAATCAGATGGAATGATTACGGCATTTCCAGGGCGAGCAAATAGAGAAACATTCAGACTTAAGCCAAGTGATCCCACAGGCCTTGTTCTAGAAGACGGATGGTTCGATTTCGAAGCAAATGATGTAAGGAGAGTAGAAATTTCTATGCTCGAAACCACTGGCGTTAAAATCATATCTACTGATACGGATTCAATCACGAGAGAAAAAAGTAAACTGCACGCAAGAATGGGAGATATGCCAATCAAGTCATCAACAAAAGAATTCGAACCGACTGTCTCTGTTTTTGTAGGCGATGATGAGAGAGGTGTTGTTATGACTGCTCCAGGGCTATCAGGCGCACCCAAAGTAAAATACTACTCAACAACCGCAAGAACTGTTTAAACGGGATTTAAATATGCCTTATACAGTCGAGGTATTTAACCAAGTTGAAGTCGAAGAGTTCATCACTGGGTGGATTCTTCGGCTAACTTTCCCTGAAGGAACGTTTAAGTTCTATGCTCACTCACAAGGCGAGGACGACATTGTCATCTATATTGGTCACGGCACAGTCACAATGAAGATGAAACAAGCAGTAAGAGAATGGGCTACCAAGAGAGGTATTAAGCAGGTCAATTGGGGTAGAGAAAAGAAGATAAATAAAGCCGCTAAAGTCCAATAGTGTCGCCAAACTTCTCCGCGCTGTTCGCCAAACTTCTCCGGCGGCTACAGAAATTATTTCGAAAAAAAATGGGCACTTCAAATGAGGTGCCCACGTTCGCATAAATTTGGCGGAGAGAGAGGGATTCGAACCCTCGATACGCTATAAACGTATACACACTTTCCAGGCGTGCGCCTTCAGCCACTCAGCCATCTCTCCAAATTTTGTATCAAGAAGATTTCAACGACGAAAACCCTTGAGCGCGCGTATAGTAGGTAAAGCCGCGCGCTTAATCAAGGACTTGCTGGAAAATATTCAGCAAGTGCTTATAAAACGTGCGCTTATAGCCCGCCTTTCGCTTTTAACTCGGCTGAGAAGTTAAGCATGCGATCAAGTGGAATGAGTGCACCTTTACGCAATTCATCATCAACAAAGATTTCATGCCCATCAGTTTCGCCCGTTAAAGACGCCTTAATCGCTTCTAAGCCGTTCATTGCCATCCAAGGGCAGTGAGCACAGCTTTTACACGTAGCGCCGTTACCGCCCGTTGGAGCCTCTATAAACGTCTTCTCTGGAGTAAGTTGTTGCATCTTGTAAAAGATGCCTTTATCGGTAGCAACAATAAAGGTGTCGTTATCCATGGTTTGCGAGGCTTTTATTAGCTGACTGGTTGAGCCAACTGCATCTGCCATCTCTACCACACTTGCGGGTGATTCAGGGTGAACCAGAACTGCTGCGTTTGGATACAGTGCTTTCATGTCTGCTAGTTTCTGTGCAGAGAACTCGTCGTGAACGATACACTCGCCCTGCCACATTAGCATGTCGGCACCGGTTTGCTTGGCAATGTACGAGCCTAAGTGTCGGTCAGGGCCCCAAATGATTTTCTTGCCCTGGCTGTCTAAGTGCTCAACGATTTCAAGCGCGATGCTTGACGTTACTACCCAGTCAGCGCGCGCTTTTACTGCCGCTGATGTATTCGCGTAAACCACTACGGTGTGGTCGGGGTGCTGATCACAGAATTCGCTAAACTCTTTTACCGGGCAACCAATATCAAGCGAACACGTTGCTTCGAGTGTTGGCATTAGTACGGTTTTTTCAGGGCTAAGAATTTTTGCCGTTTCACCCATGAAGCGAACGCCAGCAACAATTAAGGTTTGTTCTTGTGCATCTCTTCCGAAGCGCGCCATTTCCAATGAGTCTGCCACGCAGCCACCAGTCTCTTCAGCGAGTGCCTGAATTTCATGGTCGGTGTAATAGTGTGCGACAAGCACAGCGTTACGGGCTTTAAGTAAAGCTTTGATCTCAGCCTTTAGTTCAGCTTTACGTTCTTCTGACAATGGCTGTGGTTTTGCTGGGAACGGGTACTCTACCTGATCCACTCGAAATGCTACTGACATTAACCTACATCTCTGTTGCGACAAGGGTGCGGATTATACCCAACTGTCATAAAAATTACACACTACCTAATCAACATAAGGGTAATTAAATAGTCGTAGTTATGCTTACCTGTTCTACTACATGGGGTTAGGTAAACCAGATCAAAGTGCAAATGAGACGAGTAGCGTTTTAAAACGCAATAAGCATTGGTGTTTTGTACTGCGGAGATTATTTAAAAAAGGAATATTTGAGTTTGAGACTTGATGGTGGGTCGTGCTGGATTCGAACCAGCGACCAATTGATTAAAAGTCAACTGCTCTACCAACTGAGCTAACGACCCATCAAGTGACACACAGATAAGTTTCGCAATTCAAATGATGGTGGGTCGTGCTGGATTCGAACCAGCGACCAATTGATTAAAAGTCAACTGCTCTACCAACTGAGCTAACGACCCATCATTTGATGCTAGGAGAGAAAGTGGTGGGTCGTGCTGGATTCGAACCAGCGACCAATTGATTAAAAGTCAACTGCTCTACCAACTGAGCTAACGACCCTTTCTTTCCTGTTGTTGCCTGTGTCTTGGCAACGGCGGCATATAATACTCAGATTTTTATTCGACGCAACCCATAACGTCCTTTTATTTTCATTTTTCTGTCAAATTACGACTAAACGGTCAAAATGAAAACAATTCGCTGAGTATTTATACCAATACTAATTGAGTTTAGTCAGGTTTCTACGAAATACAGTGAAATTTGGTGCAGAAGTTTTATGCACTCTAAATGGAATTTTTTGAAAAAAACTTTTCTCTAACTCATAAAAAAGCCTCTTTAAAAGAGGCTTTGTTCATTACAAGTTATTTAACCGAGATTCAGCGAGGCGTTTTGCCGAAGAATCAGGGTAATCATTTACAACTTGTTGGAACAGCTGACGTGCTGTTGAACTGTCTCCCGTTCGCTCAGCAATGACACCTAGTTTTAATAAGGCATCAGGACGCTTGGAAGAATCGGTAAAGCGATTAGCTACAATATTAAATTGTTCACTTGCTTCGCTCCACTGCTGCTTATTAAACAACAGTTGCCCTAACCAATAGTGCGCATTTGGTGCGTAACCACTGTTGGGAAAGCGTGAAATGAACGATTGAAACGCAGGAATGGCTTTATCGTACTCACGAGACTTAAGGATCAAATTCACCGCATTTTCGTAGGCTTCATCTTCACCTGCTTGCGGTGCTTGCGTTGGTGTAGATGCTGTTGGAGAGCTCACAGAGCCCGAATCAACACCTGCACTAGGCATGGCACTACCTTGTAGCACGCCGCTTTGCTTAAGTGCCTCCACGCGTTTATCTATTTCAAGATAAAGCTCACGTTGACGCTCAAGTACTTTTTGAAGTTCATTGGTATTAACTTCAACCGCACCACGCAGCTGGTCGACTTCCATTTGCATATTGTCTAGTTGCGTTTGAAGCCTGTGTTGCATTTCGGTTCGGCTCTTAACAATACGCTCTAGCACAACAATACGCTGCTCTAATTCACTGCCGCCATTGGCGTCTACCACAGGCGCTTGCGCAAATGCGGTAGAAACAGCAAGGGCGGCACATAAAGTGACGCCCATTTTTAATGTCTTATTCGTTAGAATAGTCATTAGCGGTAAACAACCACTCCGCGACGGTTTTGAGCAAATGCATACTCAGTAGAACCCATCACTGCTGGTTTTTCTTCGCCGTATGAAACTACTGTTACTTGGCTGCTGCTTACGCCAGCATTAAGTAGGTAAGTTTCAACAGACTGTGCACGACGTTCGCCTAGCGCGATGTTGTACTCAGGCGTACCACGGCTGTCAGTGTGACCTTCAATAGTCACTTTAGTGCTTGGGTTTTTCACCAAGAACGCCGCGTGCTTGTCTAGAATACGCTGGAACTCTGGCTTGATGCTTGAGCGGTCAAAGTCAAAGTAAACGGTTTGTTCGTTTTTCAACGCTTCCATTTCTTGCTGAACCATTTCTTCTTGACGCTTCATGCGCTGTGCAGCTTCTGCTTTAACGCGCTGTGCTTCTGCTTCACGTGCTTCCGCTTCTGCAGCCGCTTGTTCTTGTGCAAGGCGGTTACGCTCTGCTGCCAATTCTTCTTCGCTAGGGCCTGAAGAACATGCCATCATTGTCACTACTGGCAATGCGATAATGAAGCTCTTCATCACTTTATTCATTTGCATCCTACTAATCCTTAAATTTTATTGTTTAGTCGTTAAATTGTTAGAACAAAAATGGTGACCAACTTGGCGATTTAACTTGCCCATTGGCTGCTGGTAACCTAGCTTTAAAACGCCCATCTAGAGAAACCAACGACAACACTTGGGTTCCCTCATGAAGGGTGCTGTATATAATCATGCTTCCGTTCGGCGCTACGCTTGGTGACTCATCTAAGTACGTCCGTGTCAGTACTTGAGGTGATCCACCATCCAAAGACTGCTTCGCAATATGATAGTTCCCATTAGTTTGGTTAACCATAATCATTTGCTTGCCGTCTGGGGAAATTGTACCGCCAAGGTTTTGTTCACCTACAAAGGTAACTCGCCTTACTTTCCCAGAATTTAAATTTACGCTATATATCTGGGGTTTACCACCCCGTTCCGAGCTAAATATTAACCCACTGCCGTCTGGTAGCCACGCGGGCTCCGTATCAATCGCTCTATTTCGTGTTACTCGGCGAAGATTTTTTGTCGCTAAGTCCATCACATAGAGTTCAGGGTTTCCATCTTTCGATAAAACCATTGCAAGTTGCTTGCCATCTGGTGAAAACACCGGGCTACTATTTATTCCAGGGAAATCAGTAATGCGCGTACGCTCGCTGGTGTAGATATTCTGAATGAATATTTGCGGTCTACGATTTTCAAAACTAACGTAGGCAAGCTTCTCGCCATCAGGCGACCACACTGGCGACATAAGCGGCTCTGGCGAAGACAACAAGCGCGTTTCGTTCTCACCATCGTAGTCTGCAATGACTAATTGGTAAGGTTTTTCAACCGTGTCACGGTCGCGAACAATGACGTAAGCAATTTTCGTTAAAAAGGCACCGCGAACACCGGTAATTTTTTCATACACAATGTCGCTAATTCGATGCGCATACTGGCGAAAATCTCGACCGTTGATCACTGCCTGACGGGCAGCTAGTACGTGATCATTACTCGATACCAACTTGCCGTCTTTGAGTACTTTAGCCTGCCCATTGTCAACTTGCCCTTTAAGTACATCAATCAACTCATAGGATACAAGGTAACGGTCGCCTGCTTGTGGCTCAATACTTCCTACTAAAACCGTGTCCACACCTAAGGTTGCCCATGCAGTGAAAGACACTTGCTCCGCTGTCTCTGGGTACTGTGGCATTTTGTCGACAGATACCGGATTGAACTTACCACTACGCATTAAGTCGGCCATCACCACTTTAGAAATATCGCCAGGCATACTGCCTTGACCTTTCCATTTAAATGGCACAACCCCGATTGGACGTGCACTATCTACGCCCTCGGTTATCACAATTTCTAAGGATGCAAACACGTTGGCACTGAATGCCATCGTAATAAGCGCTATCCATAAACCTAGTTTTTTCATACCACTATAATTCCACTTTTAAAGTAATGTCTTTTAACTGCTCGTAAACGTCTGGCGCATCAGATACCGGTAACTTTTCGGCCCTGCGAACCGCGCTTTCAGCCGCTCTACACAGCGCATCATTGCCGCCGAGTACACGAATACTCGTAACAAACCCTGTCGTTGCTAACCGAATATTCAATCGACAGGTTTTGCCTTGATAGCTGTCGTCCGAATACAAATTGCGCTTTATGGTTTGCTGAATAAGCGCGGTATAACGCTCGACTTCAGTAAGTACCTGTTTTCGCCTACGTTCTTGCTGAGCAGCTTGTTCTTTTGCAAGCTGCTCTTGCATGATCCTTTCCATTTCAGCGCGTTCAGCTGCTTCTTTTTTCTTTCGCTCAGCCTCAGCTTTCGCTTTTGCTTCGCGCTCCTTACGCTCTTGTTCCTTCTGCGCCGCTAAGCGCTCCAAGTCTTTCTGACGTTTCGCTTCAGCCGCTTCTGCTTCACGCTTCTCTTTCGCACGCTTGGCTGCTAGCTGCTGCTGGCGTTTTTTCTCTGCCGCGGCTTCTGCTTTTCTTTGCCTTTCTTGCTCTTCGGCTCTTGCTTGAGCTTCAGCTTGTGCCTGCTCCCTTTTTTGATCCGCAATCGCTTGCGCATCAATAAACGTCGCTTCTATCACAGGCGCATTCGACGGCATACTTGGCAACGGGTCAGGAGAGAAACTGACGCTAATTAGCAACAGCGCAGCGATAAAAAGATGCAAGCCAATAGATTTAAATAAGCCTATTTGTTCTGGGCTTAAACTACTGGCCTGTTTAGTCTTCGTATCACTGTTTGCGCGTGACGTGCTTCTCGACACTTCAGGTTTCGACATATCTATATTACTCAACCGGATCCGTCATTAACCCTACTGAAGGCACACCCGCCTGCTGTAATAACACCATTAGCTGTATCACTTCGTTATACGCTACTTGTCCATCGCCTTTTACCACTACGGGCGTATTGGGCTCTTTGGTCAATTGTGCTTTTACAATAGCGCCAAGCTCTTCTTCGCTAATTGGCGATTCCTGGTCTTCGCCTACATTAAGGAAGTAGCGACCTTTAACATCCACTGACGCAATAATAGGTGGTGTATCTTCTTGCTCTATCGGGTTGGCACTTGCTTTAGGCAAATCCACCTTTACCCCTTGAGAAATAAGCGGCGCCGTTACCATAAAGATAATAAGCAACACCAACATCACGTCGATGTAGGGCACTACGTTTATCTCTGATACCGGCCTGCGGCGTTTTCTTACATACATAACAAGTCCTCCGTTTGGAATGTAAACGCTTAGGCTTGTTGTTGTGCTTGCGCAGCAACGGCTTGGCGATGAAGGATTGCAGAGAACTCTTCCATGAAGTTGCCGTAGCTATTTTCAAGCTTCTCAACCTGATGGCTGAAACGGTTGTAGGCAATAACCGCAGGGATAGCAGCAAACAGGCCGATAGCAGTTGCAATAAGTGCTTCTGCAATACCCGGCGCTACCATTGCAAGGGTAGCTTGCTGCACTTCACCTAATGCGATGAAGGCGTTCATGATCCCCCACACAGTTCCGAATAGACCGATGTAAGGACTAATTGAGCCCGCCGTGGCTAAAAAAGGCAGACGACTTTCTAATTCTTCGACTTGACGAGACATAGAAACGCGCATGGCACGGTATGTACCATCAACTATGCCGTTGGTAGCGGTGTTAGACTTGCGCAGGCGAACAAACTCTTTAAAGCCTGAGCAAAAGATGCTGCCCATGCCTGTTAGGTTAGTTCTGGCAGAAAGCTCTTGATAAAGACGGTTAAGGTCAGCGCCTGACCAGAACTTATCTTCAAACTGACGCATTTCGTTGCGTGCCGCCGACAACGCTTTGCTACGTTGGAAGATAAACGTCCACGACGCTATCGACACGCTTAGCAACAAAAGCATAACTAGTTGAACAATAAAACTCGCTTGTAAAAACAAGCCAATAAAAGTGAGATCAGATGACACGCGAAATTTCCCCTAACAAAGTACGTGGTAATCTTTTTGGCTTCATAACGGCCAAATCGACGCAGGCAACTTTGATATCTCCCGATACCAATGTAACGCCTTGTTCATTTTTAATAATTTGTTGAAACGTCATACTAGCGCCTTTCAATTCTACAACGCGAGTTTCAATACTCAACAGTTGATTGAACCGTGCAGGCGCATAGTTATGCATTTCAACGTGTTTGACGACGAAAGCGATGGATTGTTCCATCAGCGTGTCTTGTTCAAAACCTAGCTCGCGAAGCCACTCTGTACGGGCTCGCTCCATAAACTTTAGGTAATTCGCATAATAGACGATACCGCCTGCGTCGGTATCTTCGTAATACACTCTTACCTGGTGTAAATGCATAACTATTCCTTCACCCAAAAAATTAATAATCCAAAGCGGAGTTAAAATAACTAATTAGCGCGACAAAATGCAGAACAAAAACACTCCACAAGCCCCACCAAAGCTAACATTTAATCAAAAGTAAACCAATATTAAACACCCAGTTAACACATTAGCTTTTCTAATCCAAAACAACAATTTTACTCAATTGTAGTTTTTTCTGCTCTCCTTATAATGCACAGCATCAGTCGTACAGAGCGTGATGGTGCTTAGCACGGTCATGCAAGAGTTATTCTCCTGTTAGACATGAGTTCCCTGGATTTATTTCCTTCAACACTTGTTGTTTTAGCCCGCTCAATGAGCGGGCTTTTTTTTGCTTGTAATTTAGCATCTGTACAAAACGAAATATTGGCGGCCCATGCTTAACTTGCGCTATGCAATAATTCGCCATCCAATCTCAATGCTCTGAACTTACAGCTTCCCCCATACGAACATTTACTTGTAGCGTTTGAAACGGCTTCTGTATTTTCTGTGTTGCCAAAAAAAGCCCAGCAATTCTGCTAGGCCTTTAAAACGAATCTGTACCTTCTTACAAAGGGACGGTAAATTATTCAGACGGAGCGAAGCCAAAATGAAGATAAGCGCGCTGCGACACAATACGGCCTCGAGGCGTGCGCTGTAAAAAGCCCTGCTGAATAAGGAAGGGTTCAATCACGTCTTCTATGGTTTCTTTCTCTTCACCAATGGCTGCTGCCAAATTGTCTAAGCCTACTGGCCCACCATCAAACTTTTCGATAATAGCAGTAAGCAATTTACGATCCATGTAATCGAAACCTTCTTTATCAACGTCAAGCATATCCAGTGCCTTCGCTGCCGTATCGGCTCCCACCGTGCCGTCTGCTTTAATTTCTGCGTAGTCTCGAACACGTCGTAACAAACGATTAGCAATACGCGGTGTGCCACGCGAACGACGAGCCACTTCTTGCGCACCTTCATCGTTCATGTCTAAATTCAGATAGCTCGCGCTTCTTGCCACAATACTGGTGAGGTCTTTTACGTTGTAAAACTCTAATCGTTGAACAATGCCGAAACGGTCGCGTAATGGCGACGTTAGCGAGCCTGCGCGGGTGGTAGCGCCTACCAGTGTAAAAGGAGGAAGGTCTAGCTTAATTGAACGGGCGGCAGGCCCCTCGCCTATCATAATATCAAGCTGATAGTCTTCCATGGCAGGATAAAGAATTTCCTCTACCACTGGACTTAAGCGATGTATTTCGTCTATGAACAATACATCATTGCGCTCAAGGTTGGTAAGCAGTGCAGCCAAGTCGCCAGCTTTCTCAAGCACAGGGCCTGACGTGGTTTTAATGTTTACGCCCATTTCATTTGCCACAATGTTCGCAAGCGTGGTTTTACCCAGTCCTGGCGGACCGAAAATAAGTAGATGGTCTAGCGCATCGTCGCGATTACGCGCAGCTTGAATAAAAATTTCCATTTGCTCACATACGTGAGGCTGCCCCGTATAGTCTTCCAGCATTTTAGGGCGAATGGCGCGGTCGATGACCTCGTCTTCGGTGCTGGCTTCAGGCGTAATCAGTCTGTCGGCTTCAATCATGATAGTTCTACTTTAAACGGTGACGTGAAGACAGGCAGACTAAGAACCGCTGTCTTCGTTGAGCGCCATTATATGGCCGCTTTTAATGATTCGCGAATAAGGGCTTCACTTTCCATGCCCTCTTTATATACGCTGTCGACTAGCTTGCTCGCTTGAGCAGGTTTATAGCCCAGTGCAATAAGCGCGCTTTGTGCTTCTTCCCGAGCGTCGTTTACAGCAACAATAGTGTTGGTGGATAGCAAGTCGCCACTTGGAGGTGGTACAGCAATACTCTGCGCCTTGCCAAATTTTGCTAGGCGGTCTTTAAGCTCTACCACTAAACGCTCTGCGGTTTTCTTACCTATACCCGGTAAGCTGACGAGTGCAGAAACATCTTCATTTTGTACACTTGCCAAGAACTGGCTTGCCGACATTCCAGATAAAATAGCAAGGCCTAACTTTGGGCCTACACCATTGGCTTTGATCAATTCTCGGAAAAGCCCTCTTTCCATTTTATCAGCAAAACCAAACAGCAATTGGGCGTCTTCACGAACCACAAAATGTGTGTACACCACCACTTCTTCACCCACCGCGGGAAGCTGGTAGAAACTGGTCATAGGCATGTGAATTTCGTAGCCAACACCGGCTACATCTACAAGAATTTCTGGAGGCTGTTTCTCAGCCAACGTACCGCGAATTCGTCCAATCATGAATTATCTCTGTAAAAGCGTGAGCTTCGAGCAGTATTAGCGCAAACGACCACGAACGGTTTTTCGGGCTTGCCCTGCCATGTTTATCAGGCTCTGTTCAGTGTGTGCATGACACAAGGCAACGGCTAATGCATCGGCAGCATCGGCCTGTGGCGTGCCGCTTAAATTCAGCAGGTGTTTTACCATGTGCTGAACTTGCGTTTTATCTGCGCCACCTTTTCCAACTACCGACTGCTTAATTTGCCTTGCGCTGTATTCAGCAACAGGAAGTTGCGCTTGGGTGGCTGCCACAATGGCGGCACCTCTGGCCTGACCAAGCTTTAACGCTGAATCAGGGTTTTTCGCCATAAATACTTGCTCAATAGCAAACTGGTCGGGTTTATATTGACGAATAATATCGCCAACACCGGTAAAAATATTAGCAAGACGAGAGGGTAAATCTGCCGTTCCAACGCGAATGCATCCGCTTGCTACATACACCAGTTTACCTTGCTTGCGTGCAATTAAACCGTAGCCTGTGATCCGAGAACCTGGATCTATACCCAGTATAACCATTAAGGCACACTCGGTACAAACAAAGATACCGCTTCTTTATTAGAGGGAGACCATAAACGCGCGAGCGCTTCGTCTTTCGACACCCATTCGTACTGCAAGTGCTCTGTTAAGACAAGAGGTAAATCGCTGTTTATTTGAAGGGAAAATACGTGTTCTGTGTTGTGCACAGTACCAGGAGGATAACGATGTAGCCAGCGGCTACGAATTTCATATTGGTTTTGCTTATCGTGGTCGTTAACCACAAAGCCGTGTGCTTTGGCATCGATGCCAATTTCTTCACACACTTCACGATATGCCGTTTCTAAGGGTAACTCCCCCTCTTCTAACGCGCCGGTTACCGACTGCCAAAAGGTGGGGTCGTCTTGTCGTTGCAAAAGCAGCACTCGGTAGTGTTGGTCGTACAACACTACCAGTGCAGATTCAGGCTTCTTATACGCCATAAATTACGATTGCTTTTTCACCGTTGCAATAGCGAGCTCTTCAAGCTGCTGTGGGTTCGCAGGGCTAGGCGCCGATGTTAACGGACATGCCGCTGTGGTCGTTTTAGGGAATGCCATAACATCACGAATAGACGTCGCGCCAGTCATAAGCATTACCAGACGGTCTAGACCAAACGCAAGACCTGCATGCGGCGGCGCACCAAAGCGCAGTGCGTCTAGCAAGAAGCCAAACTTGTTATTCGCTTCTTCATCGTCAATGCCAAGAATGTTGAATACCGTAGACTGCATGTCTTCATTGTGAATACGTACAGAACCACCGCCTAATTCAACACCGTTCAATACCATATCGTAAGCGTCAGATAAGGCTTCAGCTGGGTTAGCTTTAAGTTCTTCTGGCGTTAAACCACGTGGCGCGGTAAACGGGTGGTGAATAGCGTGAAGCTGACCGTCAAACTCTTCAAACATTGGGAAGTCAACAACCCAAAGTGGCTTCCACTCGCCTTCAAGAAGCTCAAAGTCTTCACCAAGCTTAAGACGAAGTGCGCCCATCGCTTCGGTAACCACAGTGTAGCTGTCTGCACCAAACAATAGAATATCGCCACTTTGTGCGCCTGTGCGCTCTAGCATAGCGTTAGTGATGTCTTGAGTTAGGAATTTAAGGATTGGCGACTGTAGACCTTCAAGACCTGCACCAGCATCGTTAACTTTAATCCAAGCCAGACCTTTCGCGCCGTAAATACCTACAAATTTAGTGTATTCGTCTATTTGCTTACGCGAAAGCGACGCCCCACCAGGTACGCGAATAGCTGCTACGCGACCTTTAGGGTCGTTTGCCGGGCCGCTGAATACTTTAAAGTCAACGTTAGCAAGCAAGTCGGCAACGTCTGTTAACTCTAACGGGTTACGTAGGTCTGGCTTGTCGCTACCAAAGCGCGTCATGGCTTCTTTGTACGTCATGCGCGGGAAGTCGCCAAGGTCAACGTTTAGCATTTTGTTGAACAAGTCGCGGATCATGCGCTCGGTAATAGACATTACGCCATCGGCATCTAAGAACGTGGTCTCAATATCGATTTGGGTAAATTCTGGCTGACGGTCGGCACGTAAGTCTTCGTCGCGGAAGCACTTAACGATTTGATAGTAACGGTCCATGCCCGACATCATCAGAAGCTGTTTGAAAAGCTGTGGCGATTGCGGAAGTGCAAAGAACTCACCTTTGTGCGTGCGGCTTGGCACTAGGTAGTCACGTGCACCTTCTGGCGTTGCCTTAGTAAGAATAGGGGTTTCAATATCAAGGAAACCTTCTTCTTCTAGGAAGCGACGTACAGCACCGGTTACTTTTGCACGGAATTGTAAACGCTGGCTCATTACAGGACGGCGAAGATCTAGATAACGATAGCGAAGGCGCTGTTCTTCGGAGTTTTCTTGGTTCCAGTCCAGTGGAAGCACGTCAGACTTGTTGATCACTTCAAGGCCTGTGCCTAGGATCTCAATCTCACCTGTGCGCATGTCTTTATTTACTTGACCTTCAGGGCGCGCACGCACTTTACCCGTTAGCTTTACGCAGAATTCGCTACGCAATGTGTTAGCAACCGATAGTACGTCTGGTAAATCTGGGTCGAACACCACTTGTACGATACCTTCGCGGTCGCGTAAGTCGATGAAAATTACACCGCCTAAATCGCGACGCTTATTAACCCACCCGCAAAGGGTAACTTCTTGTCCAATGTATGATGAATCGATATTCCCACAGTAATCTGTGCGCATGGTCCTTGACCCCTGATGTTTTTCTCTTGCTTCGCATGCAGTGAATTGGCGTTCAAAACCGCTTATTTTTGGGCTTAAGACTTTGCCCAAAATCGCGTAAACTTGCTGGCCAATTAGCTGGCCCGCCCACAACATGCATAATGTAATGATTTAAAGGCCGCATAGTATAAACAAATGCTTGATAAAGCCCAATGACAAATATGCACAAATCAGCCATATCACAAGGAAATCTCTATATTGGATTGCCAATGTGGCAACACAGCCATTGGCCAAGCACGTGGTTTGCTAATTATCCCAAGTCTGATAATGGATTGTCGCTGTATGCCAAGGAGTGTAATACGGTTGAAGGGAATACCACATTTTACTCTCTTCCCCACCAAGACGCTGTAGCGAGATGGTGCGATTCAGTACCCGACCACTTCAGATTTACTTTCAAGTTTCACCAGAACATTACTCATGTACATCGATTACAGCATTGTGATGAAGAGGTTGCCCAACAGCTTGCTTTATTAAGCCCGTTAAAAGAAAAGCTAGGAGTCATGATGCTGCAACTGCCCGCTTCTTTTGGGCCAGAAATGCTACCCATTTTGGATACCTTTTTAGCGGCGTTACCTCAAGAATTAAACATAGCGGTTGAGGTGCGCCACCTGGCATTTTTTGCAAAGGGTGATGAGGAAAAGGCGCTTAATCAACTTTTGATCCGCCACGGTGCGAACAGAATCGTTATGGACACCCGAGCGCTTTTCACTGGCTCTTTAGACGCAGGGGGAACAAATAGACGTGCGATGCTAGAGGAAGTGCGAGAGAAAAAGCCCCGTGTACCGGTAAATGTTATTGCTACAGGACATACTCCCATTGTGCGCTTTGTAGGCAATGATGTTGATGATGACAACCAACGCTGTTTATTGCCTTGGGTGAAAAAAGTGAAGATTTGGCAAAGTGAAGGAAAAGACGTGTACTTTTTTTGTCACCGCCCAGACAACAAAGATGCTCCCTGGTTAGCGCAGCAGTTTATCGATTTGTATAACAACACTACTCCATCACTCGCGCTAAATAACCTGTCTATTAAAACTCAACCAGAGCAAAATTCACTGTTTTAATGACAAGCAACTGACATTGCGCCGATTGATATTTCGTTTTTAATAGATAGCGTTTTTCTAATTCAACGGTAAACTACAGTCCTTATCTATTTTGGTACTACACCATTATTTACTGTGAAATAACCGCAATGAACCATGAATATGAGAAAGCGCGTATCGCTGCGCTTGAATCGTTAGATATTTTAGATACTTCCCCAAGCGAACAACTTGACGAACTTACCAAAACCGTACAAGAAAAATTTAATGCTAAAACCTGCTTGGTAAGCCTTGTTGCAGAAGATCGCCAATGGTTTAAGTCTCGCCAGTGTATGGATGCTACCGAAACACCGCGTAATATCTCGTTTTGCACCTACGCGATAGCCGAAGAAGAATATTTGATTGTTCCCGACGCAAAAGCCGATAAGCTATTTGCTAATAACCCGCTGGTTACTGGCAGCCCTTACATAAGAGCCTACGCAGGTGCTATCTTGCGCAACAAAGATGGCTATGAATTGGGTACGTTATGCCTTCTGTTTGATGAACCACGTGACTTTTTAGACGTTGAGATAGAAAGCTTAAAAAACCACGCCCGCACAGTTGAAGCTATTATTTTTTCAGAACACCTTCCAGCATAACCCCAGCGTTAGGCTTTGCGTATCACAAAACAAAAACGCATCACTAAAAAGTGATGCGTTTAATAACTCTCTAAGCTCGACTATGTCTATCTGAAATCAGCTGCGTCTAGCTCGTGCTTTTTCATAAGCTTGTGCATATCAGTTCTATTTCTACCAGCAAGCTCTGCCGCGCGCGTTACGTTGCCGTCGGTCATTTTTAGAAGCTTGTGCAAGTATTGCTGTTCAAACGCATCGCGCGCTTCTGTAAGCGTTGGCCAGCTTTGCTTAGTGGCTGACAAGGCTTGCTCTACTAAGTGAAGCGGAATAACCGGCGTTTGCGTTAACGCAACACACTGCTCAACCACGTTCACAAGCTGACGTACGTTACCTGGCCAAGATGAGGTTACCAGCTGTTGCATCGCGTCATCAGAAAATTGGCTTACATTCACGCCATGACGCTGTGCGCTTTGCTGCAGCAGCGAGCGAGCCAGAAGTGGAATATCTTCACTTCGCGATTTTAGCGACGGAAGTTTTAGGTTCACCACGTTTAGACGGTAATATAAATCTTCGCGGAAGGTGCCTTCTTCCATTTCTTTGTGCAAGTCTTTGTGCGTTGCAGAAATGATACGCACATCGATATCTACGTGCTTGCTGCTACCTACTGGACGAATTTGGCGCTCTTGTAATGCACGCAGCAGTTTTACCTGCAGCGTCATCGGCATATCGCCAATCTCATCCAAGAACAAGGTACCGCCGTCGGCTTCTCTAAACAGACCAGGGTGAGCAGCTACAGCACCGGTAAACGCACCTTTGGCATGACCAAATAGCTCAGACTCAAGCAAGTTTTCAGGTAATGCTCCACAGTTAATAGCCACAAATGGTTTGTCGCTGCGGTTACTGGCTTTATGAATGGCGTTAGCAAGCAGCTCTTTACCTGTACCGCTCGCACCGCTAATTAGCACAGACACTTCACGCTGAGCTATGCGGAACGCCTGGTCTAGTACATTTAGCATTTCTGGAGAACGGGTAATGATGTCCTTTGCCCAATCCCCAGGCTGAGCAGCTTGAGACTGGCTAAGTGCTTTTTGCAGCAGCGCGCGTAATTCGTCGTGATCGACAGGTTTAGGCAAAAACCCAAATACACCACGCTGAGTGGCAGCTACCGCATCAGCAATGGTGCCGTGAGCCGTCATCAGAATTACAGGAATATCTTTTCTAATTCCCATAATTTCTTCAAACAAACTCAGACCATCTAAGCCCGGCATACGCAAGTCACTTAATACTACATCGTAGTTGTCGTTTTGAAGCTTTCTTAACGCTGATTGACCGTCTTCCACTGCGGTCACCTCATAACCTTCGCCTTCCAGACGAATGGTTAATAAGCGCAATAAGCTCTTATCGTCATCTACCAACAATAAGTTAGGGTTACTACTCGCCTTTTCGCTCACTGTTGTGTACTCCTGTTTTTATCCATCAGTGTTGCTTCAATCTGCAACAATTCTTCTAGTTTTTTGCGCAGGTTAACTGCTTCAATTTCAAGTGCTTTTACTTTCTCGCCACGAGAAGTATTTTCTTGCTCCAACACCACCATGGCAGATTCAAGCTGCATAATCTGATTGTTGTGCGACGCAGCAATAACAGTCACCACTTCTTGCGCAGTGGGTGTAAATGTTCCAGCAATATCATTTAACGCAAGCTGCGCGCGCAACCTGTCTTGATAAGGTGTATCTGTTGGTAGTGTTAAAACGTAGGCGTGAAGCGTGTCAGATGCTGTATCACCTAACGCTTTTAATGCTTGCTTACGCTCTAACCAAGGTTGGTTGGCCGCGTCAATCCACGCGTTAAGCCAATAGGTTGCATCGCAATTGTGCTCGAACCCCTGTGGAGGCTCAACAAATAAACAAAGGCCACGTTCTATTTTAGCTACAGGCGTCACCTTTTCTGGCTCACCTGCGTTGTCGTTGTTTCTGGTTAAACTCTGACATCCTGTCAGCACCAGTAAGGCGACAATTAAACCACTTATTCTCATTTTATTTTTCCTGTTGCCCAATGGTCACTCTAAAGCAAACATCGGCATAGTCTACATCTACAACACGCACATCACCATGCATCAGTCGAGCGCAATCGGCAACAATTGATAACCCTAAACCCGTCCCAATGACATTGTCGTTTCTCGGCTCGGTTCCTCGGATAAAAGGTTCAAATAAAGTATGTACTGACTCTGGAGCAATACGCTTACCGCGATTGGCAACATCCAGTACAAGATTATCGTTTTCGTTATAAAGGCTAATATTTATCGGTCTTCCCACTGCGCCATGCGCGACTGCATTGGACACCAAGTTATCAAGTATTCTTCTAAACAGCTCCTCGTCTATACGCACCTCGGACGCAGTTATCTTTACTTCCACTTCTCTATCCTGAATGGCGAGCGCGTAATCTTCTAAACAAGCAGAAACTAACTTACTAACGTCACTTTGTACCATTTTTGGCTGAGCTTGTTGCAACAGCAGGTTGTAGTCGAGCAACTTTTCCACCAGCGTGTTGAGCCTTTGCGTGCTAGCAGTAAGTAGCGAAAGTACTTCGCGTTGACTGTTATTCAACTCGCCCACCACGTTTTCAGACAACAAGCTGCAGCCTTCTTTAATGCTGGCAAGCGGAGTTTTGAGCTCGTGAGCAGCGTGTCGCAGCAAGGCGGTTCTAATATGCTCCAACTGCTGTAGTCGATCATAAAGCCAATGTAAATCTTTCTCTACATCAATCAGTTCTTTTGGCGCTTGTCTTGAAAGGGGTGGAAGCTGACCATCGCTGTGGGCCATGATCCTTATAATCTTTTTTAAGTTGTTAACGGGGTTCACAATAAGCTGACTCCCCATCAGTATTAGCAATAACGAAACGCTTACAAGCATAGCTGTAGACCAAGCTTGTTTTGCTTGCATGGCATTTAAATCATCTTGCTGGACTTTGACACGTTCAGTAATAGCGGCTTCTACATCGTCGCGAAGCTGGTCGACGCTATCGCCCACTGACGCAAGGTATGCATTAAGTAAAAGCTGGTCTTCAATCGCTCGATATTCGGCTAATTGATTTAGCTGTTCTGAAAGTCGTGTGCAGGTAGTTGGTACCGAGAGAGCCTGACATAGATTGTCAGCGGCCACGGCAAATTGATCGATGGCGTTATCAGAAAGAGATGCCACCCTATCATTTCTCAACACAGCAAATTGGCGAATGCTGCGCTCTACGTCAACGACCGCGTTATCGAGTCTTTGCATGTCGCTAACAACATCGACAACAAACCGTGTTTCAAGTGTTGTCATTTGACCCACTTTGGCTAAGTCGCTTTGACTTTGCCAAAGTAAGGCTATAAGAGGGATAAGGGCCAGTACAAAACTACCTAGCGTCAACTGCCTTAGTGAACCAAGTTGTACCAAGCGTTCACCAAACGAAACCTTGTTTATCAGAACCTTACCCTCTTAAATATATTATTTTATCTACTCACTTGCTGTGAGCTTTTCATTGCCTGGCGTCAACTTGCTTTTTGCCAATTCGGCTTCGGAAAGTTTGCCATCTTCGTTGTCATCAATCAGCCCAAAGTTACGCAGTAGACCTGTGTGTCGAACCGCTTCTTTAAGTGATATCAGACCATCTTTATCTGTGTCTAATTCCTGCATCAACGAGCGCGCTGGACTTGCGTACGCGTCCGCTACTGAAATGGCTTGTACTGCAGCAACAGCACAAAGTGCTAAGAAAACTTTTTCGAGACGTTTCATCATGAATCCTCCGCTAAACGCTTTTAAAATCCTTCTCAATCCGCTTTGATACCAGCCCTGTGTTATCAGGTTATGCTGCTATTAAAGCTCATGGATACTACCACTAGTCTTCAATTAACCACTATCATAATTGCATTCAAACTGCTTATGCGATTTTCAGACCAAAAAGAAAAAGCACATTAAAAACAGCAGTATATGCAAATAAGTGTACTATCAACCACTCAGCATACAGGTTAAATGTTGCAAAAAAGAAACACCACTTTGAAACACTGTATGTCAAAGTGGTTTTATCGATACCTTGCTATACAGAGAAACTACTATCGCTGTAATGGGAGGGAGAGCAAGTGAGCTCCGATAAGGGGATGGGCTTGCTAAACATAAATCCTTGCACATTGTCACATCCATGCTCTCTAAGATAATTCCACTGTTCAAGGTTTTCTATGCCCTCAGCACATACCGAGAGTGACAGTCTTTTCGCCAAATCAATAATTGCCCCAGTCACAAGACGGCTTCGTTCTGAAGTTTGAATTTCCATTACAAACTGTCGGTCAACTTTTAGCGTGTCGATATTGATTTGCGTCAGGTAACTTAACGAGGAGTAACCCGTTCCAAAATCATCTAGAGCTATGGCGCACCCCATATTTCCGATGCGTCTGAAGAACTTGTTTGAAAGAGTAAAGTTTTCTAGATACGCACTTTCTGTCACTTCAAATTCAATGTTTTCTGGGTTGATGTCATAGAGCTTGAAAGTATTGTAGATGTAGTCAAACAGCTGCGAGCTTCGCAAATCATGTCCAGATAAATTGATTGAGGCTCTAAACGGAGACGTGGCCCATTGTTTTAAATCTGGCATATCAATACAAACGCGCTTAATTACCCAACGGGTAATTGCAGTGATCTTACCGCCCTGCTCAGCAATGGGGATAAACTCGTTCGGCATGACCAAGCCAAATTCAGGATGTTGCCAACGAATAAGCGCTTCTACGCCGATTACATTCCCTTCGTTGTTAACTTTAACCTGGTAATAAACAACAAACTCATCGTTGCTGATTCCTTGCTCAATACCGTTAGCTAAGTGGAGTTTACGCTTATGCGACTCAACCATATCAGGTGTAAACAGTGTGTAGCTGCCCCGCCCTCGCGCTTTTGAACGATACATTGCAAGGTCTGCATTGCTCATCAGCTCGCTTAGGTCGTAGCCCGCATCGGAAGCCGTAGCAATTCCAACGCTTAAACCTACCGTTAGTGATAAGCCACGCAGTTCAAAAGGCTCATCAAATGCGGTAATAAGTCGCGTTGCCAAGCTTTGCGCTTGGTCAGTGGTCACATCTCTATCGGGCAGTACTAAGAACTCATCCCCTCCCAGTCGCGCGAATAAATCGCCGTCGCGCAGCAAACACTGAACTCTGTCAGCAACCTCTATGAGAATCAGATCCCCGGTTTCATGTCCTAAAGAATCATTGATGCCCTTAAACCCATCTAAATCAAAAAACAGGAGCAGTAAGTCTTCATCATTTCTTTTGGCTCTAGCTAGCTCAAGTCTTAAGTTATCGAGAACAAACTGTCGATTGGGAAGACCGGTTAAACTATCGAAGTTTGCCAGACGAGACATGGTTTCTTGTTGATCAACCAATGTTTGCTTTTGCTCAAAGTTGATAAGTAACTCAACTTCAATGGTATCCAATAAACTATTAATGTTATTCGATAACTGTCCAATTTCATTAGATGTATTAAGTGAACTGCGCAGCGCATAGTCTTTTGACTCAAATACTTCTTGAGTAAACTGCCTCAGCGACCCAATAGGAGAAATCAAACGGTATAAAATAAATACACAAGTGCCAGTGCAAAGCAGCCAAACCGCGATAACGATAGGCACTTGCTTAATGAGCTGGCGGGCTGAACTTGCCGCCATGGTGTCTCCAATGTCCACATAAAGAACAACATGTCCAAGTGGGTATAGGCTACTACCTACAATTTGATGGGCAGTGATAACATTGTCGTATTGCGTAACACCAAATGGAATTTCTGCAGGATCAAGAGGAACAGATTGATTGGAAAGCTGGCTTAAGGAATCAGGTTGAATAGTGGAAATGACTTGATAGTCGTTGTCATATAGCGTGGCGGAAATAAGATTATCGTGTTCTTTTATCGGTTGAAAAAGAGAGGAAAATAATGCGTTATCACCGGGACTTCGCTCCATGACAACCGATAACTGCAGCGACAAAGCGTTACTTAACGTCGCGGTATTGCCTTTAACCACATCCACCACAGAAGCGTTGTGTTCTAATTTATTAACAATTACCACAGAGAGCGCCAGCACCGACATCGTCAATGCAATGACAAGCCCAATTGGGATTTTCAACGTTCTAAACACTCAACTACCCTTACTTCAGTACTGCAAGCTGTTGTAAGCAAGTGATGCCATAGGCTCTGAAACAGCACTGTCACCGCTAAGCTTTTATTGTTATTTGTTCACAATAGTAAGGTACAGGTCGCTAAATTTGAATCCATTTTTTTAGCTAATACAAAAAAGACTAACTGAGTGATGATGAACGCTATGTCCTTTCAACTACTTCAAGTTTAGTTTTAATGTATTGGCTATGGGGAACGTACAATAAATCAGCTATTTGACGAATAGTACTCTCTTCAAGGGGCGCTAAAGATTCATCCGCGTATGCAATAGCCCAGAGGCTCTTTATCACATCTCTTTTCTCGTCAGCGCTGCAGTGTTTATTTAGTACTTGAGTAAAACGCACTAAGTCAACTGAATCGTCAGCCGTCTCTTGCCCTCTTTCAAGCAACAACGACATCGCTTCCTCATCTATGTTTACATGCTTTCTGAGCTGTTTCTCGTATTCATTTCTCTCGCTATCCGTTACTTCATTATCAGCGTTAACAATTTCACTAAGTAATGCAGCAGTCGCCAATTCAACGGTATACGTTGGCTCTGTGCGCTTATGCGTGTCTTCGAAAAGTTTAAGAAATGATTTCAGCATGGGGCCCTACTTCTTGTGTCACCGCAGAAACGCCCGCGGTTAATGAAATTTGAGTATCGATAAAACTTTTACTCGGTAAAAGCTAAATTCGATTAATTGCTGGATTAGATGGACAGATTTACAGCGATGACTAAGTAAGCAAGTCTATGTAAACTGTACTCAACGACTAGAGCTGTAAAGTGAGAGTTTAAAAGCCCTCAGAGAAACATGAATATGAACATTTTGCTCGTAAAGATATTTTCTAAAGGCGCCTAAATTTTAGTATCAAGTAAGCAAATTACTTTACTCCCGCCATTTTCGAACCACACTCGTTCGCACAGCGCGTGAAGCAAAGGGAGCCCACGCCCAAAGCTTTCGTCATGAACGGAATGACGCCGGCCTACCGTACTTGCCTTGTTCCACTCAAAGCCTTCACCACTATCTTCAACCGCTATCAGCACCTTACCTTTAAGGGGTAAAGACTCTATCCTAATATTAATTCGCCCGTGACTAAGCGCTTTTAGTGAAGCCTCGCGGTTTTCGTAATATTGATGGAACCCTGTACTATCAGCTTTGAGTTTTGAGTCGAGTTTCAAGATCCCATGCTCTAACGCATTATTAAACAGTTCCGACAACACGGTATAAATTATCGAACGCACCGCTTGAATGCCCTCACATTGCCCCGCAAGCTGTAGCACGCGTTGAAGAATGTCAGGCTGTTTCAAATGTTGTGCGTCAAGCGCAACTTCATGCACCGATGGCAATCCAAAATCCATCTTTGGTGATACGGGCGTTTTAATGGGTTGAGAGGTAAACACGACTAGCGTGACATCATCGTGAAATGAAGAGGCTGCGCAATGCTCTTTCGCCTTAAGAAAAAGTGAATTGGATTCTATTTTCCCATGCGTCTGCATTTGCTCTTTTACTATTCTTACCAAGCCTTCCTCAAGAAGCATTTCTCCCTCTTGATTAGTACTCTCAATTAGCCCGTCGCTACAAATTACAAGCTGTTCATTGCATCCTAATTGAATGGTATCGCAATCGGTGTTGAGTTCATGCTCGTCTAGGATCCCTAATGCCATGTGACGTGAGGGAATGCAGCGCAATGCTAAATCAGTTTTCGCAGGAACAATGACAGCCGGCATTCCACCTTGCCATAAGTTTATTCTATTGCCCCCCGCATTAATTTCGCCCACCACTGCGGCCATAAACATGTCACTTGGTAGAAACTTAATTAAAATTCGATTTAATTCTGAAATAATCTCAGAAATAGATACCCCTTGCTGGCTGAGTTCCTGAAAGGCTCGGGTTACAGGCAACGCACCAATTGCAGACGCCAAACCATGGCCTGTAAAATCTCCCACCACAAAATAAATACCACCACTAGGGCTTGATTCGCATAGAAAGAGATCGCCATTAAAGGTTTCAGCTGGCTTTAGGAAGCAGTCGAAATGCGCCATTACCTCGGGTCGATTGACAATAGCGTGGCTAAAAATATGCTCCACGATGGCGTGCTCTCTCGCCACTCTTTGATTGAATAAACGAAGTGCTTTATTTTGCTGTTCTATGTGTTCACTCAAAGCACGTATTTTTAAGTGGGCTCGAATTTTGGCAATTAGAATGTGTCGGTCGAAGGGCTTTGTGGCAAAGTCGTTCCCGCCAACTTCCAGACACCTCACTAAACTTTCTTTATCTTCTAAAGCGGTGATAAAAAGAATAGGTAGATACGGCCCTTTCGCAAGCTTGCGTATTTTGGGTGCAACGTCAAAACCACTGAGCCCAGGCATCACAACATCCAACAAAACCAAGTCGGGTTTTTCGTGCGTAAATTTTTTGATAGCTTCAACACCATCCACCGCTTCGATACACTCTTTATAACCTGCGTTATAAAGCATGTTAGTAAGCAATGTACGGTTGATAGCCTCGTCGTCAACAATGAGGATCTTCACGTATGTCTCTTCGATAAAATGTTAATTTAGCGACTTGCTTTTCTTACTTAATGTCGAACTTTTTATCGAATCGAGATATTTTCAGGATTTTAGCAACCTGAGGACGGGCATTTTCGATACTGTAGGTTAATTCTCTTTCAGCGAGTGTCTTTTGCATGTTTAACAACATACCTAAGGCAGAGCTATCCATGTATTCAGTACGCGATAAATCTACGGTGATGTGAGAGACATCGGCGCCCAGTTCGCCATAGGCGTTTCTGAAGTCTTCTACCTTACTAAAGTCAAACTTAGTGCCTACATCTACCACTAGTACTTTCCCTTGATTTTGATAGCTCGACGTTATTTCCATATTCGCTCCTTAAAAATGTAAGCAGAAATGCTTCATCACATGCTTTTAACTTTGCTATTCTTATACTAGTTGAACTTTTACACATCGCCATGAAAGTCATCTTAAACTTTCGTATGGTAATGCTTTTTTTATCGCCATTTAGATGGAAAGACGCAATTTATTGAGGTATGTATGCAAGACTGGCAAGACGCCCTTTTGGTCTATAGTACTGAAAGTGGCAAAATAAAGCCTGAGCCAAAAGAGCAAGCGCGTTCGGTGTCTTCTGACGGCGTTGTTCGTATTCACAGGGAAACTAAAGGTCGCAAAGGAAAAGGGGTGTCTCTGATTAAGGGATTAGACCTCGCGTCTGATGAGCTGAAAAAGCTAGGCTCTGAGCTAAAGAAAAAATGTGGTTGCGGCGGCGCAGTGAAAGACGGTGTCATTGAAGTACAAACTGATGACAGGGAAAAGCTCCGCACACTACTTACCGATAAAGGGTATAAAGTTAAGCTTGCTGGGGGCTAATGTAACGCTAGCCAGCTAGCGAGCTCTCACTTTTTCATAAACATATAACAAAAAGAGTCTGAAATGGAAAAGCTGTCAATTTCTGATCTACACATTATTTTAGTTGAGCCTTCTGACACACAAAGAAAGATCATCACCACTTTGTTGTTAAAAGAACACGTAAAGGAAATTGACCCCGTCAGTACCCTTTCCGAAGCTCGTTCAGCGGTAAAAGCGCACGGTGCTGACCTAATCGTAAGCGCGATGTACTACGAAGATGGAACCGCACTAGAACTACTTAAATTCATCAAAGAAGACGACGCATTTAAAACAATTCCCTTCATGTTGGTTTCCAGTGAAAATCGTTTGAGCAAACTAGAAGAGTTTAAGCAGGCGGGTGTTGCGGCAATTCTTCCTAAACCATTTGAACCCCTTCATTTGTCTCGTGCGTTAAACGCAAGCTTAGATTTAATCAATCACGATGAACTAGAATTAGAACTATTTGACGTACACGATGTTCGCGTACTACTTGTTGATGACAGTAAATTAGCGCGTAATCATATTCGACGGGTACTAGAAGGCATGGGGCTTCAACGCATAAAAGAAGCAGAGAATGGCGCAATGGCGCTAACTTATATAAAAGATGAACCTTTTGACCTCGTGGTTACCGACTACAATATGCCCGAAATGGATGGCAGGGAACTATCGGAATTTATCCGCTTTAATCCAGAAACCACACATATACCGATTATCATGGTAACGTCAGAGTCAGCTGACAGTGCACATATGGCTAATATTCAGCAAACAGGTGTGAACGCGCTATGCGATAAGCCTTTTGAGCCCAACGAAGTAAGACAAATGCTTTCAGCACTATTAGGTAACTAAGCGCAAAAATATTTAACGGCGTTCTCAAATTACCCACCGGCAGGTGTATATTTACGGCACCTGCCAACGCTTCATGCCCTAACCGTTTGGCTTTTTATAAAGCCAAAGGCGCATTTTAATTACTTTTTCAAGTCCTCCACATTAAAAACAACTATTCAATTTGTAAAAATGGGTTGACACACATAGGCGTTCAACATACATTCAAACCTATGAAACAGAATACTATGCACGTAGCACTTTTCTTTTTTGCGTTTATATCCTTTAACTAGGGAGGCGCGGCTACATGCATGAAAACCTCCCAACTGGGAGGTTTTTTTTTAGCAGAATTTTCTTATACGATACGCACGGGAATGATATGTCAGACAATGCATTAGATACTGTTAGAGAGCGGATTACCGCTTTAGACAGTGAATTACTTACTTTACTCTCAGAACGCAGAAAGCTAACCAACGAAGTGGCTGAGACGAAAATAAAGCATCACATTCCTGTGAGAGATCAAAAGCGAGAAGAACAGCTATTGGTGCGCCTAATAAAAGAAGGCCAAAACATCGGCTTAGACCCTCATTATGTGACACAAATTTTCCACGTTATTATTGAAGACTCTGTTTTAAACCAGCAGGCTATGCTTGCTGAACGCGCTAACCCTGGCAGTACATTGCCCTTAAACCGAGTGGCATTCTTGGGCGACAAGGGCTCTTACTCTTATCTAGCAACTCAAAAGTACTTCTCTCGTCGCCCAGGCGAATTGCTGGAAATTGGCTGTCAGAGCTTTGCTGAAATTATTTACAAAGTTGAAAGTACTGAAGCCGATTACGCGGTATTGCCTATTGAGAACACGACGTCTGGCAGTATCAATGAAGTGTATGACCAACTACAGCATACCCAACTTAGTATTATTGGTGAACTCACCCACCCTATCCGCCATACATTGTTAGTGGGAACCAACACCAGTATCGATAAAATCAAAACGCTTTACGCTCACCCTCAAGTGTTCACTCAGTGTAGCCATTTCTTAGCAGAACTAGGGAACGTAGAAGTGAAAACCATGGACAGCACCTCGTCTGCCATGTTGACAGTTAGTGAGCTTAAACGCGATGACGTAGCCGCAATAGGCAGCGAAGCGGGTGGTAACTTGTACGGCCTAATGGCAATAAAGAGTAACTTAGCAAACCAAAAAGAAAACCATAGCCGTTTTATCGTTGTTGCGCGCAACCCAGTAGTGGTTCCACTTCAAGTTCCTGCTAAAACAACACTTGTTATGTCTACCATCCAAAAGCCAGGTGCACTTGTAGAGGCCTTGTTGGTGCTACGAGAGAACAGCATCAATATGACGAAGCTTGAATCGCGTCCTATTCCAGGCAATCCATGGGAAGAGATGTTCTACATTGATGTAGAAGGCAATGTAGAAGATGGCCCTGTACAAAATGCCCTTGATGCATTGCGTGGTATTACCCGCTACATCAAAGTATTGGGCTGCTATCCAAGCGAAGAAATTAGCCCGACCAAAGTGGCCGCGGCGAGCGCGCTGGCTGATTAAGCCAGCACACGCCCCATTGTTTACTTTCTTTCGTTGTAATATTTAGGCAGGCTGAAAGGCTTGCCCAACATTACCAACGTCACTTTCACCATTAACCGGGAAGACAGAAACTCGGTTACGGCCATGCTTTTTACTGCCATACAAAGCTTCATCAGCATTGGCATACAGCGCCTCGAATTGATACTTTGATGACGCAGTGCTGGAGATACCAAAGCTTGCTGAAATATCGAAGGTAAAACCGCTTTCAGCTGTATCAATCTGACGGATACTATTGCGCATACTTTCCGCTATTTCTTTTGCTTTTTTCTCATTACACCCTGGTAATAGTAGGCCGAACTCCTCACCACCTAAGCGCCCGAAAACATCTTCTTTTCTGCAGTGTTTCCTCACCGCGTTAACTACTGCCTTTAATACCCAATCGCCTGTTGGATGACCGTAGCTATCGTTAACTGACTTAAAGTGATCAAGGTCGAAAATTACAAAAGATAATACGTCCTGCTGCTCTGACATTCGATCAAGCGCTTTCGATGCCAACTCAGTAAAATAGTGACGGTTCGCCACTTTTGTTAACGAGTCAGTTTGCGCCTTTTCCCTAAGTGCTGCATGTAACTTACGATTTATTATTGCCCACATAAGGACAAGTATCGTGGTGGAAGCAAGCAATGTTATCAACAGCCTGTGATTTTGCTTTTCTTCTCGGGAAAGGGCTGCTTGTGCTTTCAGTAGGCTATTCTCTTTGTCCAGTAGCTGAATTTCGATATTCTTCTCGAGGTTATCGAACTTAGCCTGTTGAATCGCCATTTGCTTAACGTTGTACTCATCAAGGTACGCTTTATCAGCCTCAGCGTATTGAATAAATGCATCTAATGCTTGTGCATTATCCCCTTTCTCTATTGCCGACTGGTACAGTATATAATATGCCGTTTTTCTGGGTTTTGAATATCCCATGCCTTTTGCAAGCTCCGCGCCTTTAAGCGCACTCTCCTGTGCGTTATGAAAGAGCTTATTGGCAAAATAGGCTTGTGCTAGCGCTGTATAGTACTCTGACGTTAATCGTGGATAGTTAGTACTTTCAACATCTGCTTGGATAGCAAGTAAGGCGTCTAACGCCCCTGCGATACTGTCTGGCGATGCTAACATCAGTTGAGCAAGCCATAATTTTGCTAAATTCAGAGCGATTGGCTCTTTACTCGCATTACATACCTCAATAGTTGTATTTAGCGTTTCTCGGTCAAGTCGTCCTAAATTGTGCAGCGACTCACTACGCAGATTGTGAGCCAGACACGCATTGCGGGAAGAAAGCTCTTGTCCAATTACGCGAGCACTGTACTGCAAACTCTGCTCAAACTCTTCCAACTGATTATAAAAAAGCGCAATCGTCAAAATTGAAAGGTGCTTATCTTTATCTTTCGCTAACGAAAGTAGAGGAACAATATCAGGAATTTGCTGAAGTGCTTTGGGAAAATCCCGAACTAACGCGTAGTTGTTGAGAATTGAATTTTTGGCTCGTAGTTGTAACGATTTATCTGAAGCACTTTGAAAAACACTTTCATAAAGTGGAACTGCCTCTATGAGTTTTCCTGAATACGATAAGCTATAAGCATTGAGATAGTTAAAGTATTGGACTTGGGCCGGTGAAAAGGAGGCTGATTTATTACTGAGAGCCGACAATGACGTACGAAACGCCTCCACGTCTTGACTGCGAAGTGCATCAGCGCGCACTAACTGCTGATCAATTTCGTCAGCAGAAAGCGGAAATATGAAAAAGGGGCAAAGTAACGCCCCTATTAAAAACCTAACCACAATTTAAACTATCAAAGTTAGTGAAGTGACACTTGGTTCTTTTCTTCACTCTCTTGTGCATCACCAGGCGCGTCTTGCTCTTCATCTTCTGGCATCAAAAGACACCACATTTTTTCTTTCTCTTGAGAAAGTGCGTCTGCGTGGTCAGCTTTAAATTGTGCAATTACATCAGTGTCACGTTGCTTAGATGCATCTTGTGCAATAGCGAGAAGTTCTTTTAGCGCTTTCATGAGTTTGTTCTACTTTATAGTTATTAATGTTTAATAGGTTAGCAACTATTTGATGAGTTGTTAATCAAATATATAGCATTTTAGACATATTATACCAGTTACTATTTGCATCAATTACCTTTGAAAACAGAAATACTTACTGGTTTATTAGGTATGAAGTAACCAAATATTCTAGCGATTAAAGGTAAATGTGACCAAGTTGGTTTTACTTGGCTGAAAACGGCTGTCCTTTGACTGTTTGAAGTTTAATTGGGTAACTAGACGTTTTGTAGCGAGGTGACGCTTTTCAAATTGGGCAACAATTTGGTGAAGATTGAGATTTTCCAAGCCAAATTCGACTAGCGCGCCCATCGCTTCTCGTGCCGCGCCTTTTCCGTTCATTGAAGGCGCTAATATAATTCCAATCTCTGCAGTGTCTTGTAAAACGCTTTTACAAAGCATCTGAATTCCACAAAATGCCTGCGTTTGATTACACGTTATCGACCAGACCTTCTGTGCTGGCCAAGGCCTTTTGTTTGCTTCAATGAAAGTACTAGCGACTACTTCACTTTCCTTCTCAGAAAGGGGCTCACCTATTAATCGCATAATTTTTCTATTTTGGTACAAGCTTGCTGTTTCCTCTTTCCACTGCTGGCAAAGTAAAGCGCTGGTAAAACGAGGTGTAGCGAACTGCACTAGTTAGTACCTTTGGAGTAATCGACATCATCTATCACTGGTTTACTAACTGGTGGTATGACAAGTGTAGAGTGCTGGTTAATTTCGTGATTATGCAGTTCACCAATAGCAATCGTCGTAGCTCTGAACTCATCGATGGGCAAGGTTGCAGCTTCATATAAAATAGCGCTGTCATTCGCTTGGTAAATAGATAACAGTTTATCAGTAAGCTTTTTTCGTTGAAGAGAGCTGGAGGTAAAAACGGCACTTGAGAAATCTCCTGCAACCCCAACCTGCCATAAAACTAAATACGCAGCCGTATCTACTTCTCGTTTATATAGTAGAAACTGGTTTGCCTCGTAGTGTTGGCAACCTAGAGCACCTGGGTCTATGCCCAAATCGGCGTATAGGCACGATTCAGCTGAGATCCCCGGCAACATGTAAGCATCAAACCCTCGACTTTTAGCGATTGCGATAGCGTCATGAGGCACCTTTGCAAAAACCCCAGGGTGTCCATAAAAAGCGCCAACTACTTTTTCGCCTTTCTCCACACGCTCTAGCATTGCGCTAGTCATTTGAGCATAGGTATCGTGGCGATCTTTGCCTTCACCATAGAAAGTTTGTAGGTTTACTGTGTTTTTGTTCAAAGAGGTGATCCATGCCTCCATGTAGTGCTCAGCTACACATACGAAAACGACGTCGGCTTGCTCAATATGACTTTGACAAATAGGCGATAAATGCGCTCCAACCATCATCCCGGTTCCTACACATACTAGGCTGCCTTGTTGCATGTAACTGTTCCTTTATTATTAGGTTTTAGCTGTTTTTATCAAAAACATGTTTAAGCGCGTCAACCGTATCACTCAATGTCACTTTTCGTGCAAACGATACAACACCATTAGTGCCCTGTCCTCTGTCAAAAATTGTATAGTATTGAGAGATCAGCGGAAGACCGAGGATGCTTTGATTCGGCCAGTGTTTTAGTGGGAATATTTTAAAGGACGCTTGGTTAAATGTGGGGGCGTGCTCCTGCCAGTAGGCTTCAGGCGGTAGCGAAAGTAAAATATCTTCACCCTCATCGCCTTCAAGAACAAACGTTAGTTCAGGCCATTGTGCCAAATCTAGCTTTTCCAAGTCTATTCCTTGCTCCTCTAAAGAGAAAGCAGCGAAGGGCTCAAGCAATGTTTTCGCGTTATCAACACAGCAAAAAATCTGCTCGATCACTTCGTTATACAAAGATTCTGGCAAACCAATCACCGTTGCTCCTGAATCTACTATCGCATTTGAACACCAGCGTGCTTCGTCCGATTTATCCAAAGCCGGCGCTTTAATGCCTTCGTTTTCTCCACATTTTACGGCTTTTAACGTGACGTTATAATACTTATCGCGGAGTACCTTCACAGACATAATAGGAGGAGCATATAAGTCTCGATGAAAAATAGGCTCACCTATTACAAAAAGGCCATGATTTTTTCTATGTGCAAGCGCAGCGCGAAGACAATTTCCATCTACGTTATAGACGCTTGAGCGATGTAGCCAAAAAGCGAATTTATCGGCGTTAATTTGACGCTGCTCTAACTCAGAAAAGTAGCTAGGGAGTGTGGTCGCAACGTAATCAGCTGTCTTTAGGTTAATAATTGCTGACTCGTTAGGCTCGGCCAACGCTTTTTCAAAAAACGCTTGCTCGCTCATTTCACACGTAATTTTGTCAGTGCAACGATAGGCGTGATTTAGCGGTTGATAAGCTAACCCCATAATTCCGTCAGCTTTTTTAAAACAAGATTCTTTTGTCTCTTGCGATTCTTTCGCTATTGCTACATAAGTTTGCGGCAACGAAATGCTGTGACCGAAAATGCCCAGGCGCACCGTGGTCTTAACAACAGGGCCATGCCAACTTCCTGCAGCATATTTAATTGATTGAGAGTAGTAGGTGAACCTCACATCACCATCACGTTCAACATGATAATGAATGTCGCCTAGCACTAAGGTTGAGCTTCCCGTATCTAAAATAAGATGAACGGTCTGCTGATGCGCGCCTATATGTGCTCTCACACAATAGCCGCCATCAGCGAAAGTATTGGTAATTGGCAAACGAAGAGAGCGAGTCACGTTGGCTACCTTAAATTAGCTATCGCTATAAACAGTCGGTCAAAACTACTTGTCTCTTAAAAGCTGACCATCATCCGCTTTTAACAACATCTGTTTGCTGTCTACTAAACACTTCTTCGCATAATCTCCGAACCACGCGCCGACCTTCATGAACTGTTCTACAAAGCCTTTTTTGTCGCCATTCTCAAGTAATGACAATGCAATCCCAAAACGTTCGTAAAAGCGACGTAGAAGTGCAAAGTTATCAGGGTTATTGAAAATAATATCGGCATAAAGTTGTGGTGACTGAGCGAATAACCTGCCTACCATTGCGAGTTCTAAACGATAAATAGGTGAGCTAAACATGGTGAGTGATTCCAGATTAGGATCTTCACCTTTTAAGTGTTGCCCGTACACAAACGTGTTGAAGTGACGCATTACCTGAATATAAGCCATGGCTTGGTCATGTTCTTGTGCGCTGGAGTCGTGAATGGTAGCACCCCAAATTCGCATTTGCTCAATGAGCCAACTGTATTTCTCACTGCCACGCCCGTCGCACACTACCACTACCTGTTTAATCATGCCAGGCGCGTCAGGACCAAACATGGGGTGCAGTCCAACAACCGGACCATTGTGTGCGGCAAGCATCGCCTCAAGTGGCTTAGCTTTAATACTGGTTATATCTGCAAGCACGCAATCCTCTGGCAGCATAGTAAGCTTGCTAATCACGGCTTCGGTTAGATTAATAGGCACTGCAACAACAACCAGTGAAGCACAGCTTAATAACGAGGTTGCTCTACCACTTTCCCAGTCGTCTTTTTCAACAACTGAAACGTTGTAATTACTTCGTTCGAACAAGCTCACAAACACACGGCCAAGTGCCCCTGCTCCACCAATTACAACAACGTTGTCGACATCAGGTTTCACACAGCGATATTTGTTGTTTTGCGTGTGATAAGACTCTCGCATTACTCGACGTAATAAGTCTTCGGTGAGATCGGGCGACACCCCAAGTGCTTCTGCCTGAGCACGGCGGGATGCGATCAACGCTTTTTCACGCTCTGGTACATAAACGGGCATACCAGCTTCAGCCTTAATTTGACCGACCTGGGTTGTAATTTGATTGCGTTTTGCGAGTAATTCGACAAGCTGGGTATCCAGCTCGTCGATACCTTCACGCAGCGTATCTAACTTTTTTAAGTGCTGCGATAAATCGGCCATTCTGTCTTATCCTTGAATCAAATGGCACGGGGCTTATTGGCAAATTTTTCTTGCCACTTTAGGCGTTGCTTGGATTTATGCCACCGTGCGCTTATTTTGGCGTAAGGGTAACACAGTTATTAACTTATCTCTGGTTTGAGATATTAAGTTCTCTGTTGTTTCCCAATCAATACATCCGTCTGTGATTGAAACACCATACTCAAGTTCTTCTGGCTTTTTACCTTCAGCTTTTTGATTACCGGGTTTCAAGTGACTTTCCAACATAACGCCAATGATAGACTGATTGCCTTCTAGAATTTGATTGACCACGTTCTGTGCAACCAATGGCTGACGGCGATAATCTTTTGAAGAGTTCGCATGGCTGCAATCTACTACTAAGCCCGCTGTTAAACCAGCATCCTGCAACTCAATCTCGCACTCTGATACGCAAACCGAGTCGTAGTTAGGCTGCTTTCCACCGCGCAAAATAATGTGGCCATCTGGATTACCGCTGGTCCCGATAATACTTACCTGGCCTTGCTTATTGATTCCCATAAAGCGGTGACCCGATGCCGCCGATTTAAGGGCGTTTATGGCAATATCTAGGCTTCCATCTGTACCATTTTTGAATCCTACAGGCATAGACAGGCCGCTGGCCATTTCACGGTGGGTTTGCGATTCAGAGGTACGCGCACCGATAGCAGCCCAGCTAAATAGCTCAGCAAGATATTGTGGACTAATTGGATCCAGTGCTTCTGTTGCAACAGGCAGCTCTAATTCTGCAAGCCAAATTAACAACTCTCTTGCCTTACGAAGACCGGTTTCAATATCAAATGTACCGTCGATATGCGGGTCGTTAATTAAACCTTTCCAACCTGTTGTGGTACGCGGCTTTTCGAAGTACACACGCATAACGATAAATAGTGTGTCTTTGCATGATTCATGAAGCTCTTTAAGCTTAAGTGCGTACTCTTTCGCGGCTTCAACGTCGTGTATAGAACATGGTCCACACACTACAAGCAATCTATGGTCGCGACGATGAATGATATCTGAAACAATCTTTCTAGACTCAGAGATAGCCGCTAACGCTTTGTCTGACACAGGCAATTCAGCACTAAGCGCTTCAGGGGTTATAAGTACATCTTCGGTACTTACGTGAACATTATTTACGGTGTCCTTGATCATGGGAGCTCTCTTACTCTCTTAACTACAAATAAAAAACGGAAAATTAAACGCCAAAAGAGTGTGCAATCTGCATGTAAACTTTATTGTACAACCAGCTTTTTCTATATTTCTTTAACGTCATTGACTTTTTAGCAACTCAAGCGTAATAGCGCAAGTAATAACGAATAATACTTTAATCTAGGGTAGATTCGAAGCGAATGAGCATGACTGAATGGCAATAGTGCATAGGGATAGCACAATTTTTAATCGACAGTGAGGCTTGTTCCGAATTACCTCATTAGTCAAACGCTTTGTAGTGACATCCCGCCCTTACGTTTTCAAATGCTCCACGAATTTAATGGCGTAATTGACCAACATAAATAAGCTAAATTTCTCATTTATTGTCAGGATTTTGTATCATTGCGACAATGAAATAATAATGAGAACACAATGCAAAATTTAGCCCTAACCTACACTGGCGACGTGGCCATTCTAACCATGCAAAATGGAGAGAACCGCCACAATCCTCTCTTCGCAAAGGAGATGCTTTCAGCGTTAAATACCATTAAAAGTAATGAAAGCTGTAAAGCGCTAGTGATCACATCAAATGATGAGAAATGCTTTAGTCTAGGTATAGACACAGACTGGCTAATGCCAGCAATGAAAGCAGCTCGCACTGAGGAAATAAAGCAATTTATGTACGGTATGGATGACGTGTTTAAAGCGCTGCTTCTGTTCCCTCTTCCGGTTATTGCTGCAATCAACGGACACGCCTTCGGAAACGGAGCAATTTTGGCGTGCGCTTGTGACTTCAGATTTATGCGCGCAGACAAAGGCTTCTTCTGTTTCCCTGAAGTAGATTTATCAATCCCCTTTCTGCCCGGTATGATTGAGTTTGTTAAAAAAGCGATGCCGTATTACAGATTTAATGAAATGAAGCTTTCCGGAAGGCGTGTATCTGGTAAAGAATTAGAGCAAGATCACGTGGTAGAAAAGGCGTACGATACACAAGAAAGCTTGATGGAAGGTGCGCTGAATTACGCTAAGACCTTTGATAAAAAGCGTGGCATTTTTGGCGAACACAAAAAGCGTCTACACAAACATATCATCCACACTATCGATAACGAGAACAAACCGTTAATAGAATCGCTTTCACTCATGGCATAACAATAATAGGCACTATGGTGAAGCGTCACTTAAGACGCTTCACCGATATTTGCTAATAAGTCTTTTCATGGGCATATCGATGTTGGGCTCTACACTGTTAGTTAGGCCTTGGTGTTCTCTTCCTAAAAAGATCGACTTTAACCCCCCAGTGCAACGATGCAATTCTCATTAAAACTGTTACAGAGATAGAACCTAAAATGCACCAAATGTAAGGGATGTCTAGGGCAAAAAAGGCGGCGTAAGTGAGACCACCTGCAAAACATGCACTCGCGTAAACATCTCCACGCATAACGTAAGGTACTTCTCTGCAAACCACATCGCGCATCAAGCCCCCGAAGATACCGGTTGTCATACCCATCGTTAGGGCGACAATCATTCCGGTTCCACTAATGAGTGCTTTCTCGATGCCTATGACATTAAAAATAGCAAGCCCTATGGTGTCGATAAGTATAAAGTAAAAATTGGAAGGAGAAGGCATATAGCGAATGAATAAGACTGTCGCGAATATAGCTGAGTAGGTTGCTAGTAGATACTCTGAGGTTTCTACCCAGAAAATAGGTTTTCCTAATAGGAGGTCTCTTAAAGTACCTCCGCCAAGGGCTGTCATCACGCCGACAACGACGATGCCAAACCCATTGATACTTTTGTCATGCCCCAGTAATGCGCCCGATACAGCAAAAAATGCGACGCCAACAACGCTAACACGATAAAGTATTCTGTACTCATCCTTCTCTCTATTAAGAAACCTTAATGTTTGTATTAAAAAACAGGTTGAATGGATCGAATTTCAGGCACAAAAAAGCCCGCTTAAAGCGGGCTTTTTCGAAGTTAACAATAACGCAAGGATTAGTAATCTTAGTTAAGCTTCTCTTTGATACGTGCAGATTTACCTGAACGCTCACGTAGATAGTAAAGCTTAGCACGACGAACCGCACCGCGACGTTTCACTTCAATTGAAGAAACTGCCGGGCTGTGTGTTTGGAACACACGCTCAACGCCTTCGCCGCTAGAAATTTTACGCACGGTAAAAGACGAGTGCAGACCACGGTTACGTTTAGCGATAACAACACCTTCATAAGCCTGAAGACGCTCTTTGTCACCTTCGGTAACGCGAACTTTAACAACTACTGTGTCACCTGGACCAAACGCAGGAACATCAGTCTTTAGCTGTGCTTCTTCGATTTTTTTGATGATATCTTGACTGACTTTGCTCATCATATCCTCTCGTCCTAGTTAACTGTCATCTTGCTGCAGTTGCGCTTGGAATAATTCAAGCAAACGCTGCTGCTCCTCAGTCAGAGCTAGGTGATTTAACAATTCAGGGCGACGCTGCCAGGTTCTACCTAATGATTGCATCAATCGCCACTGCCTAATTTTTTCATGGTCCCCACTTAACAACACATCAGGTACCTTTTGACCATCAAGTATTTCGGGCCGCGTATAATGCGGACAATCCAAAAGACCGTCAGTGAAAGAATCTTCAACTGCTGAGGCTTTATGCCCCAACACGCCAGGAACTAATCGAGCAACCGCGTCCATAAGAACCATTGCTGGCAGTTCACCGCCGCTTAGCACGTAATCACCAATAGAGACTTCTTCATCTACATGGCTTTCGATTACTCGCTCGTCGATACCTTCATATCGGCCGCAAATTAAAATTGTGCGGTCAATGTTAGCAAGGCGCTGTACGCCTGCTTGGTCAAGGGGTTTCCCTTGTGGTGATAAGTAGATCACCTTACTTTTTTCGCCACCAACTTTCTTGGCAGCTTGTATTGCGTCGGTTAGCGGTTTTACCATCATCAGCATACCGGGTCCGCCTCCGTAGGGGCGATCGTCTACTGTACGATGGCGATCATGTGTAAAGTCACGGGGGTTGAAGGTGTCAACCGATAACGTTCCAGACTTAACTGCTCGACCTATAACACCCTGTTGGGTAAAAGGGGCAAACATATCTGGAAACAGGCTAACAACGCCGAACCACTTTTCCGGTGTCACTTAAAACCCCGGGTCCCAGTCAACTTTAATGACCTTCGCTTCCTTATCCACCTCTTGTACGACTTCGTCGAACACAAAAGGTAATAGTCTTTCTTTTTGACCAAAAGCATCGCCTACATTCGCTTTAACGTGAATCACGTCGTTAGCACCTGTATTAAACACTTCTTTCACCACACCCAAGTCGTAACCTTGCGTTGTTACTACTTTCATGCCGGTGAGCTCACGCCAATAAACCCCTTCGTCGCCTAAATCAGGCAGCTGTGAAGCATTTATGTTGATATCCAAGTTTTTGATGCGCTCAGCATCATCTCGACTATCAACGCCCACAATTTTTGCAACGAGGCTTTTACCGTGCGGTCGCCACTGGTCAATTTGGTATTCTTTTTCATCGCCAAGAAACCATGGCGCGTAATCAAAAATACCTTCTGGCGTTTCTGTATAGCTGTTGATTTTGACCCAACCTTTAACACCGTACGGTGCACCAATTTTGCCAACAATCACTTTGTCAGACGCTAGACTCATCTATACCACCAGTTAATAACAGCTTACGCTGCAGATTTTTTCGCTTCTTTTACCAAGCTAGAAACGCGATCTGATAAGCTCGCGCCTACACCAACCCAGTATTCAACACGTTCTAGATCTACGCGAAGACGTTCCGCTTGACCTTGTGCAGTTGGGTTGAAGAAACCGATGTTTTCAATGAAACGACCGTTTCTTGCACGACGGCTATCAGCCACCACTAGTTGATAAAATGGACGCTTTTTCGCGCCACCACGCTGTAAACGAATAGTAACCATAAATGCCTCAAACTCGTTGTAGCGTTACCGTTAACTTAAGCCTTCAACCAACGCCTAAAAATTAGACACCAATTAGAAGGCCGCCGAATTATACGGATATCACCACTCAATGCAAGTAAAAACCTGATTTATCCTTTGTTTAGTTCAATATCGCTCCCGTAAGTAGGTGGTGGCCTAAGAACGCAAATACACATGCATGATCTTTCGTAAATTTCTTTAAAATATCATCTGGTGGTGTATTGTTAACGTAGCACTAGGATTTAGTGTGGATAAAAAACTTAAGCCATATGCAGTTTAAAGGATGGCAGTTAACTGGATTTTAGTTTTTCTCTGGCGCATTTGTTAATCAAAGGCTTCAGTAAATGGATCACGAAGAAGGATTATTCGAATGAAATTATCATCACTCATACTCGCTACATCAATTGCTCCACTTTTCGCGTGTTCATCCGCTACAGATATGGTCACACAACAAGCAGAAGTCCAACCCAATGAAGCTCGTATAGACTTTTTCGCTAACCGCGGAGAAGCCTTTGACAATAAGCGAGAGTACGTAAAGTTGATGTGTTTTAACCAACGCCCTAACGGTGCGTTAGTTCTTCGGGATGTTGAGCCGGGAGAGCATGTTCTATTTGTTCAAGCCAGTGTCGTAAACACTGACCTGCCTGATGGTACCACTCGCGAGGCGATAGTTAGGCTAGATGTAAACTTAGAAGGCGGCAAGCGTTACTCGCTCAACCAATCTCGTGACCATCACGATATGAAAGTATGGCTCCAAGAAACGGATTCTGGCGTCCCTGTTTCTGACATCGTTACAACCCGTGTTGAATACCCAAAATCGGTGGGAGATTTACGCCTTGAACAATGCAAGGAAGGTACAGTTTAAAAGTACTCGCTTCTTTCAATAACGATTATAGATGACGCAGGGTTACACTTGCGTCGTTATAGTCGTAGGGAACGTTTTGCCACTGTGGCTTTTTAAGCGCTTGTGATTTTGTCTCTTCTGCCTCGGCAAATTTGTTTGATTTGAGTATTAAGCTGGGAAAGCCTTGGGCGCCTATACAACGCGCCATATGCATTTCTTCGTTTAATTTCTCAATTGTACTTTCACTATTGAGTGCTATTTCAAAGCGCTCGACATCAAGCCCTATTTCTTCAGCAAATGCTATCAAGGTATCAAAATCCGACGGGTTTTTCGCATTCAGGTAATACCCTTCTTGAATTGCCTTGATCATTGCCTTCTCTAATGCTTTTGCTTCATCGCTATCTCTAGCCTGCGCTTTTGCAGCAAGAACTGCTCGACACGAAGGATAGGTCGAACGACGAGGCTGACACTTTGTCCAAAAATCATAGTTGAATTGTGTTCCAGGCACACGATCTTGAATAGTTTGCCAATAGCCTGCAATAGTAAGTTTCATTTGTTCCGGCATAGGTAAATCACTATCCGGTGCGAGCCCGCCAAGCAAGTAGACAACCTCAATGTCGTTGGGTAACTCACGCTGTATTTGCTCCCAAGTAGGAACGAATGCCCAACACCAACTGCACATTGGATCATGAACATAATACAAAGTACGTGTTTCACTCATCGTTATTTTCCCGTTTTAACTATTTTGCTTTGCTTCTGCGACGTTAACTTTCATCCCAGCGTAAATACTGCCGCTGTAATCGCATTGCCTACGTCCAATGTACATGCTTTGCCGTATAATCCAAATAATGAATTTTAATAAGCGTAGCGAAATCAACGCTATGAATTAGTTATGCGCATGAAGAGGTAATTTTGACAACACCACTCGCTAGTGTATCAACCAAACAAGTCTTACAGTGGATTGGCTCACATTTACTTCGCTACAAAGCGCGCGTTGTAGGTGCAGTTATAGCACTTTTCACGGCCGCAGTTGCATGGCTTTTACTTGGGCAAGGCATTAAGTACGCTATCGACAGCGGCTTCATAGAAAACGCAGCGGATACGTTAAACAAAGCCACAGTATTGGTGCTAGCCATTACTATCGTGGCCTGTTTAGCGACATATGCGCGCTTTTACTTAATGACTTGGCTTGGCGAGCGGGTTAGTGCTGATATCAGAAACCAGGTATATGCGCACTTGCTGTCTCTTCCGCCTTCATTTTTTGCAGAACTTAGAACTGGCGAGGTCATTTCTCGATTTACCAGCGACACTACAATTATCCAGACTGTAGTGGGAATGAGTTTGTCGATGACCCTTCGCTCGGTCGTGACTTTCGTTGGTGCATTGACACTTATGACGTTTTCTAGTCCCCTTCTTACCTTCTGTGTAATTGTTGCAGTACCCGCTGTGCTGGTTCCTATCAAGGTACTGGCGCCTCAAGTGCGCCGTTATGCCAAAGAAAGCCAGGACAAAGTGGCAGACTTGGGTGCACGCATTGATGAAAGTCTCCATGAAATTATGACCGTACAGGCCTATACCGCTGAAAATGCCGAACGAATGCATTTCTCTAAAAAGGTAGAGCTTGCCATGGACGTAGCTAAAAAGCGTATTCACTATCGCTCACTACTTATTGGCTGCATCATGTGTATCAGTATGACGGCCATCATCTTTATTGCTTGGGTGGGGGCAAGACAAGTATTAGACGGCACTATGACCGTAGGTGAACTCTCCGCTTTCCTTTTCTATGCCGTAATGGCTGGCGGCAGTGTGGCCACAATCAGCGAAGTCATTGGTGAAGTACAGCGAGGTGTTGGTGCAAGTGAGCGTTTGTACGAGCTATTTACCACTGAGCCTTCTATTCGATCTTTGAATGGTGACACAGCTGAAGCCTCTGCTTCTTCAACGTACTCAGCATTAAAAGGAGCAAGCGCTAAACCGATAATCTCCAAAGCGGCACCAAAAATAGAATTGGAAAATGTCAGCTTTGCTTACCCCAACAGCAAACCTTTGTTTGATAATTTAAACATTAACATTCAAGCAGGAGAACGTCTTGCTCTGGTAGGAGCAAGTGGCGCAGGCAAAACAACGCTATTTCAATTATTAATGCGCTTCTACGACCCAAGTGCCGGACAAATACTGTTCAATGGTGCGCCTATCAACAAAATGCCTGTAGACGTTCTGCGCCAACATATTGCGATAGTTACCCAAGAGCCCGTCGTCTTTGCTGATACCGTGTTGGAAAATATTCGCTACGGCAGCCCACATGCAAGTGACGACGCCGTGATAAATGCAGCGAAGCAGGCATTTGCCCACGAATTTATCGATAACCTAGATGAGCGCTACAACACACAGTTAGGCGAACGAGGCGTAAAACTTTCTGGCGGTCAAAAACAACGTATTGCTATTGCTCGCGCTATTTTGGCCGACCGCCCAATTTTACTCCTCGATGAAGCAACAAGTGCGCTTGATGCGATGAGTGAGCGTATGGTTCAACAAGCGATAGATAGATTAATGGTAGGTAAAACCAGCATCGTGATTGCTCACCGACTTGCGACGGTGCAGCACGCCGATCGCATATTAGTTATGGATAAAGGTCAGGTCGTAGGAAGCGGCGACCATGCATCGTTAATGAAAAGCGATACCCTGTACAGGGAATACGCCGAACTGCAATTGCTTAGCTGAACCGCCTGTGGTGCTATACGGTACAAACAACGAGGTCGACCAATCGACTACAAAACATACGTTTTGGTAATACAAAAATAAAGGGCCAGCAGCTTTTTCTGCACAGGTTCCAATAACGCTACGGGTTTAAAATGAAAAATTCATTCTATGGTGCAATGAAGACATGGACAGGTCTTTGCGCTCTTTTTTTAATGATGGTGCCAACTGCAAATGCGCAGTTTATGGGAGACAGGCAAGCAAAGCTTGTAGTAACCAAGCCCATTGAATTTATGAACGAAACGCGAAAAGTGGAAGCAGTAGGTAGTGCTGAAGCCGTTCGTTCAATTGTGTTGTATCCTGCCGTCGCTGATGAAGTAACAGAGATTAACTTTGTCCCTGGGCAAACAGTAGAAAAAGGAAAGGTGCTTGTTCGTCTTGATGATAGACGTCAGCAAACGGCATTAAAACGCGCCAAACTCACTTTGGAAGACGCACAGCGCACCGTAGAACGATTAGCATCAAGCTATAAGCAAGGCGCTGTACCGGTCAGTGAATTGGACTTAGCACGCACTCAACGTGACCTTGCAGAAGTTGCATTGGAAGAAGCTCAAGCCGATTTACAAGACAGACACATCGTAGCGCCTTTTGACGGTGTTGTGGGCATAACTGACGTTGAAGTAGGCGATCGCATTAACGAGCAGACTGTGATCACTACACTGGATAACAGAAGCAAACTCTTTATTAACTTCAGAGCGCCTGAAGCAGCATTGCCCGTTTTACTGAATGCGCCAAACGTAACGCTTGAGCCATGGAGTGACAGAGAGAAACTAGTAAGAGCCGAAATAGCTCAGGTTGATTCTCGTATCAATGAGGCAGATAGAACGCTTCGCGCTAGAGCATTACTCGACAACTCTTCTGATCAATTTCGCCCTGGCATGAGCTTTCGGGTTAATTTAAGCATTGAAGGCGATCGCTTTGCTGCCATTCCAGAAGCCGCACTTTTGTGGGGAGCTACTGGCGCTTACATATGGCTTGCTGAAGACGGTAAGGCTAAACGTGTTGACGTGAGTGTTCATCAGCGTCTTAGAGGAACTATCCTTGTTTCGGGCGACATTGAAGAAGGTGACACACTAATTTCTGAAGGTGTACAACGCTTACGTACCGGACAAGAGATTACTACCGAACTGGCCGGAGGGCCTCAAGGTGAGTGATCCAAACCTATCTTCGTCAGTTAGCGACTTACCATCGCTATCTATTCGACGCCCGGTTCTTATTGTTGTACTAAATCTACTTATTGCTATCGCTGGGTTTGCTGCACTGAGCGGTCTTGAAGTGCGGGAACTGCCCGATGTAGATACACCTCAGGTAACCGTTACAGCAGAATTTCCCGGCGCATCTCCTGAAACAGTAGATGCCGAAGTAACTGGTCGCCTTGAAGGTGCGGTTGCGCGTGTGAGTGGCGTCAAAGACATCTATGCGCAAAGTGAAGAAAACTCTGCCCGTGTTCGGGTTGAGTTTCGTCCCGGCGTTAACTTGGAAGACGCGGCCAACGAAGTACGTGAGTCGGTCAGTCGAATTCAGCGACAGCTTCCGGAAGATGTCGAACAAGTATCGATCATTCGGGCCGACAGCGACGCTCAGGCAGTTGTAAGCCTTGCTATTTCAAGTGATACCTTGGATATGGAGACGCTCACCGAACGTGTTGACACCGATGTAGCACCATTGTTTTTAAGCATTCCTGGCGTTGCCGACGTTATGTTAGATGGAGAAAGAGAGCGTGTGCTGCGCGTTTCTGTGGATCCTCTACGATTAACCAGTTTTGGCCTATCGATGAGTGACATTGCTAATGCACTATCGCTTGCGCCTTTTGATGTACCCGCTGGCAGTATTCAATCTGCCGAACAAGCGTTAATCGTGCGAGCTGATGCAACTTCGGTATCGGCAGAAGATGTGGGTAACATTGTTGTAAGCGGTGACATTCGCATTAATGATGTTGCCAGTGTGTACTTCGGCCCTGCCGACACCACCAGCGTAGTTCGTTTGGATGGAACTCCAGTCATAGGCGTTGGCGTAATACGTCAAGCAAGCTCTAATACGATCGAGATTTCAGATGAAGTGCTGGCCATGGTCGCAGACCTCGACAAGCGTTTTACCGATATGCATATCGTAGTAACGTCCGATGATGCAGAGTTTATCCGCGACTCGGTTAAAGAAGTGGTCGTCTCTCTCAGCCTGACCGTGGCGTTAGTCGTAGTCACACTCTTAGTGTTTATTGGTTCATGGCGTGCCACCATCGTCCCAGCCCTTTCGATACCCGTTTCGCTAGCGGGTGCACTGGCTATCATTTGGGGCATGGGCTTTTCCATTAATATTCTTACCCTCCTCGCTCTTGTATTGGCCACGGGCATGATAGTAGACGACGCTATTGTGGTTTCTGAAAATATACAGCGTCGTAGAAGTATGGGTCTAGGTGCCCGTGCGGCTGCCGTGGTGGGCACACGAGAAGTCTTCTTCGCAGTGGTAGCAACAACCGCTGTACTCGCCTCAGTATTTATTCCCATCGCATTCCTTCCTTCTACTGCAGGGCTTTTATTCAGGGAGTTTGGAGGCGTATTGGCTGGCGCTGTTATAATCTCATCTTTCGTCGCTCTTTCCTTGGTTCCTGCACTTACCGCCCGACTGAAGGTGAAAGAAGCGAAAGAAAGCGGTTTGTTTAGCAAGACCTTTGGCCGTTTTGGCAACGCTTGTTTGCGCCTATATCAGGCGTCATTATTAAAAGCGCTCAAATATGGCTGGGTAGTTGGTGTGTTAAGCTTAGCAGCAGGCGGTGGCGCTTATATTTTATCGCAAAATATCGATAATGAATTACTGCCAAGCGAAGACAGAGGCACAATTCGTATTTTTGCACGAGGTCCAGACGGTGCTGGCCTAAACTTTATGGACAGACAAGCTGAAAAGATGGAAGAACTGCTGCTTCCCTATGTGGATAACGGCACCATAGATTCCATTTACACGGTAGTCGGTTCGTGGGATCCCAACATCGTCTTTATCACAGCGCCTTTGAAGCATTGGGATGACCGAGACAAATCTCTGCAAGAAGTAGTAAATGAAATACGCCCTAAGCTTCAGCAAATTCCTGGTGCGCCAGGCAGTGCCTTTGGCGGCAATAGTTTGAACCTTCGCGGTCAAAGCGGCGGGCTTGAAATAGCATTAACTGGCGACACTTATGAAAACATTTTCGAAGCTTCACAAGCGTTCTCTCGTCAGATTGAAGATGCACTACCCGAACTAGGTAGACCGAGAATAAGCTACGACCCTACCCAACCTCAGATGAGAGTAAATATTGACAGACGCCGTGCTGAAGAACTGGGCGTGCCGCTTACCGATATAGCAAGTACCCTGCGCGCCGCTGTGAACGGCGATGATATCGCAGATTTGAATGTGGGCGACCAATCTATCCCTATCATGCTGCAAACTAATAACCGCAGTACATTAGATCCATCTGAGCTTACTAGCTTATATGTGAAAAGTACCGACGGAAACTTGGTGCCTCTTTCTAGCGTAGCTTTCATCAGTGAAGAAGGTGTTGCCGCTGAATTAGAGCGTCAGGCACAGCGCCGCGCAATTAAGCTGGAAATGGAATTGCCCGAAGACGTAGCGCTTAGCAATGTAGTGGAAAATATTCGTAATCTAGCGGCAGAATCATTACCGAACGGTATCGGACTTGTGTTTCTTGGCGAAGCACAAACTTATGAAGAAACGTCTAAGCAAGTAGCGCTTACCTATGTGTTGGCTTTTGTTATTGTACTGCTTGTATTGGCTGCACAATTTGAAAGTGTGAACAGTGCGGTTGTGGTTATGCTTACCGTTCCTTTTGGTATTGCAGCCGCGGTCTATGCCCTGTTTTTAACCGGCACCAGCATTAATATTTACTCGCAAATTGGCTTGGTAATGTTGATAGGTCTTCTCGCCAAAAACGCGATTCTTTTGATTGAATTTGCCGACCAGCTTCGCGATAAGGGTTATGATATTTACGATGCTATCGTTGAGGCTGGTAGAGTGCGATTACGCCCTATTATGATGACGCTGGTTTCAACTATCCTAGGTGGCCTGCCGCTCATTCTGTCCACAGGCGCTGGCGCAGAAGCTCGTAATGCTATTGGCTGGGTCGTATTTGGTGGATTGGGTATTGCCGTAGTATTTACCCTTTACCTGACACCGGTTTTGTATCTTGCACTTGCCAGATTTACCAAGCCACGTGCAGACGAAAGCGCTAAGCTTGAGAAGGAAATGGAAGAAGCCAACGCACAGCATTCCTAGGATTTTCCCGCTTAAGTAGGCGCTATGCCTATTTAAGCGGCATCTAAACGGCTACTGTGCGCTAGGTTTGCTTTGAGAATTAAGAGAGACGCCCAAGCTACGTGTGTTGTAACAACAAGTGTTACTTCCCGCGTTAAGGCTTGGGCGTTTTTTTATTAAAAAACGGCTGATGCTAGAGCTTTCAAATGGACTACGAACCTACTGCCCTAGTAGGTTTTACAGAACGCTTTGACTTTGGCTTTACCTGTAAAGGCGAGTAGTTGATCGACCATTCTATCAAAGTAAGGGTTGTAGGTTAGCCTTGCATACACCTTGTCTTTCTTATTAGTTGCTAACTCTTCATCAGCGTTATCGGGCTCAAATCCCCACGGCCCATACCACACTTCTTCGCCGGCTTTGCAGCGCGCTTCAGCGTCACTACCTTGACCGTTGTCACATATGCGAAAGTCACTCGCAGTACCATATAGCGGGTTCTTATCTGAAAAAAGTGTACTCATATGAGAGGCTGCGCTAATTCGCTGTTCGGGAACATTCATGGTTTGCATGATGAGCGTATTTTCAGGCACATCAGGTGCATCCTCACCCTGCCACAGTAAACACTTATGGGGATGAGTAAAATTATCTCTGAACTGCGCAGCTACTTTTTTTGTGTCAACCACACTGTCTTTTTCTGCCACCACCATAAGCACAGGTAAATTCAACGCACGCTTTTCTTTTTCCGATTTAGAGAATAAATCTTGAAGCACATTTACGCTTTCTTGATAGGCAGCGAACCCTGGCATTGCAGTGGAGTTATAGCGGCTTGGGTTATCTTCTTCTTCAACATTAGGCCAGGGAAATAATGAGTCAATATAAGGCGCTAAACGGGACACAAAGAAGCGTGATTTAAAGGCTGGTGAAAAATGCATTAGCCCTTTTATATCAAGCTCTTCAGCCATCGAAAAACTCGCTATTGTGGTTAAATTAGCGCCTGTCGAAAAGCCACCAATGTAGAGGTTGTCGACTTCTTCGGAAAATAGTCGTATGTGATGATTAGTTTCTGTCTGCCACTGCTGATAGCTAACATTTAGCATGTCTCCGGGTTTTGAGCCGTGTCCCGGCAACAAGATGGTTCTAACGTGAATGCCCTCACTGCACATGGCGTTGGCGACATCACGAAAAAAGTAAGGTGAATCGCCTAATCCATGAACTAACAAGACGCCAATATTACGGTATTGTGTGCCGCATTCAAATGGCATATTCATGGACATTTCTTGTGCTTTGTCGTCAGAAATAAATGCCCTATGTTCAAGCAAGTAACGTTCAACTTCATTTAGGTAATTATCGAAAGGCTGCACACCAACCGGGAAGGCCTGTGCACTGGCGCTGAACTGAGAACTGTGCGACGAATGGCAGCCGCTCAATAAGAACAGCGCGAGAGAAGCAGCACATGCGTGTGCTGCTTTAACGGTAAAATTTGGCATTGTTAACGTTTAGGTCTGTGGCAATAAAAAGCGATTATTGCAGTGTATCTTTACCCGAAACTAAAGCTTTGGCGAGTAATTTATGGGTAAGTAATGATAGAAGTTCGGTTTCTTCCTCGCTTCGCTCGCCATCAACGCCCGTGATCGCCATTGCAACCTCTAACGTTTTCTCGGCATCAAACGATAGGTCGTGCTTCAAACTGCGTAAAAACGTTATGGCATCACCGGTGTCAATGGCCTTTCGCGTTTGGTATATCGTGTCGTTTAGAAATGCTTCGCGACAGATTGGGCTTTGCCAGTCTAAAGACTCAACCATTGCATTCAGGTAGTCTTGTTCCGACAGTGTGACCATTCCGTCGACTTGATAAAGTAATACTGAAAGCTTGATAAGGGCTTGGTTAAAACTTTGTTCTTCTGATAATTGCATAACACTCTTCCTCTTCGTACTGTACGCGGCAGTACCACAACATGCTCTGCGTCCTAGCAGTAGCGATAATTTTTTGTGTCTACACCGAGCTATTTAACACCCAAAGCATCAATAACGCGTCGTTGTTGAACTACGATAGGACCTATAAACCTTTAACTTGGTTCCAAGGTTTAACAGGGCTAATAATGTAGACCGCTGAATTGACGATAGTGTTACGCCGCGATGAAGCTTTTAGTTCACAATGTTAAATAAGTGTAAATACCTATTGCATTATAGGTGTTTTTTGACAGGTTCCAAGTGTCACACATCGCAAAAACTGGCGTGAAAAAGAAAAGAACGAAGTTAATCAACATTGTTAACTTACGTTTAAATTTGAACCGTTGACGTTGTATGAAAGTCTGGCACACCCTTGATAAACGTGGGCCAGACTTTACCTTGATAGGCGATGGGTAAAATTAAGAAATGACGTTAACGCAAGCCCAACGTGATGTCGTTAATATAGAAATTGCCCGTATAGACTTTATCGTTATTACCATGGGATTCTAATGCAAAAAACTGCTTATCTTCATCGTTCAGGGCTTGATATCCACCAATTACCTGATAAATCCACACTTCAGGGTCAAAGTCTAAAGCCTGTTCTTCAAAGTAATCCAGCGCCGTTTTAGGCTGACCGGAATCGATGACTTCACAGAAATACGCTTCTACCGCTTGCTGCAGTGGATCTTTTTCAAGCGACAAAGTTGATTGCTCAGTCACATCAATATCGACTGGCTTCGTGTCTTCGTGCTTAGTCTGACGTTTGTGTACGTGGGTTAACGACGCCACAATATTTTGATAATCGGCTTCATGCTCAACGTTGTTCACGTCTGGTGCTGCGTTAGCAATAATCGCGTCCGATTGGTTAAACAACACAGGTACATTAGTCAGGTTAGCGTAGTTTCCTGGCGCAAAATCAGGCTGCTGCTCCATATGTAGCAAGAAACCTTTAAGCAAGCGTGTGCGACCTTGGAATTCTCTGAATCGACCCAACAAGTCTAATAAGCGTGCTTGTACTACTGATAACTCCTGTGCGGCTTTGGCAAAGCGCTGCTGTAGCGACACCACCAGCAAGTGACGAAGTTCACGGTTAGAACCCGCCAGTTCACTTAACTCATCGAAGCGGAAACACTCAAGCTGGGCAAGTAAGTCGGTTACCTGTCCTTGCGCTAGCTCATTTTCGCGAATTTTAGCTTCAACCGAAGACACGTAGCCAAACTCATTGTTAATACGGCCAAACATGACACGTACGCTATTACTCAATGATTCTGAAAGTTGATAGACATGCTCGGTTAAATCGCCCATGTGGGCTGCCGCTTCATTGTACTTGTTGTAATGAAGGGCTTCTTTATAGTGCTCGGTTAGGGTTTTAAGGCTTGCCAGCGACGCACCAATATTGGCGTTGATAGTTCGGTTGCGCTCGTCTTGTAAGCTGCCCTCTAAAAGGGTTCTCACCGCGCTTTTCAAACGCAGTTCGCTTTGCGCTTCTGGGCGCCACAACACGCCTAGTTGAACAAGCTGTTCTAATACCTTTGGACTGTGATCGCGCTCTTTGACCGAACCATTAATGTACGCCTGCATGATAAGGTCGCTGTGACGACCCAATGCGTTTAATAGTTTAGTCCCTGCCTGAATTAACACCTGGCTCATATCAAGCTACCTTGCGAAATAGCGGCCTCCGCCTGCTCTGATAAACTCAGCGCTTCAGTTTCATCAATGAAACGTAGCATTTCGTAAAGGTGTTCAATTTTGCCAGTGCCCAGATAAATCTGTTTATCTGGGTTTGGCTTAATCAGATAACCCATTTCGGTTAAGCGTTTAAACACCTGCTTTAGCTGACCATCCAAATTCACACTGGTAGAACCAAACATGCGATAGCGCGATATTTTCTCTAACTGCTCAGCATAGGCGGGGGTGTCTTCAATGGTAGTTTGCAGCTCGTTTAGTCGAATAGCGCTACCCATGGTAATGGGCATATCAGATTCATTGGCTTGCTGAACTAGCAGCAACCACTCTACCAGAGGCACTAGGTTAGATGCTGTATCTTGGAACTGCTGTGTAAGCACTTTGCGCTCGCTCTCACCAATAGTGAGGAAGCTGGCAAAGAATACGTCGCCCTCAGCGGTGGTCGATAATGTACGATTTAATAACGCTAAATGAGGTTCTAACTGCGCAGCGTTGTCTCTTGATTTAAGAAAACGCCATGCCTCTTCATCGGTCACCTGACAAATAAACGCGCCTTGTAGAAGTGCACTTAGTACACGGCCTTGTTCTGTCATCATGCTGATGCCTCCTCACCTGCTACTTCACCGTTCTTTTCTGCTTCTTTTTTCTGTTTAATGCGCGCCCCTATAGAACTTGCTTTGGGCTGAACCACCTGCAGTTGACGGGTTACCTTATCTATCAAATAGCGGTTTTCAAACAATGTCAGTACTTCCGATTCTGGGTTAGGGAATGCGCCGACTACACTAATGTTATTGTTTTGACACGCTTCAAAGATTTTCTTCACGTTGTTTTGGTGAAGTGTACCGAGTTCATCGATAGGCCAATGCACTGTGGCGTCGGCATCGCCGCGCAGAAGACGGGTGAAAGCGAGTAAGAATTTACACAAAATTAGGTAGGCCATACCGTGGCTTGATGACTCGTTAAGCTGACGGTCGGTACGAATAACAAGGTCACTTTTACCCTCACGAAGGTGTAGCTCGATATCAAGTAGCTTGCTAATGCCGCCCGTAAGCGCTGCACGGCCAAGAATATCTAGAACCCGGCGCATACTTTGACCGTACTCTTCCTCTGGTAACTCGTTAGCCCCCTCTTCCATCCAGTGTTCATAAAGCTTTCTGAATTGCTCAAGTTCAGGCCAGAATTCAAGTTCACTAATACGTGAGCGAATTTTAACAGCCGAGTCTGATACACCATCAAGAGAAAGGTCGCCGTCGACCTCTTGGGTAATACGGCGGCTTTGCGACACAATGCGTTTGTCGATATCGGCAAGTACAAAATAGTATTGCGAAAGATCGGCACCAAAGATACGGCCTTGCTCACGCAAGCCCTGAAGCTTCTGCGGAACGATCACGTTCAGAAGCTGTGCCAAATGCGACACCATACGGCGGTGATCAAAGCTCTTCACGCCGTGAACGTTCAACGTTGCGCACTCTTCACGGGCGCGCTCCCAGGTATCCGACAAACCTGTGCCCGCTTGCGCGGCAATAAGCTGGTCGAACCGTTCTACATAGGCGCGAATATCGCTTAGTAAGTTTTCGCGCTCTTGAAGCTGGCTTTGCACTTCTGAGATACGCTGACCAATACTTACATCGTCATGCTTAATTTCAGCCGTTTCATCACCCGCTTGAAGCGTAAGCTTGGCGAGAGATTTACTTAAGGTTTTAACCTGTTCCAGGTGCTCACTGGCAGTTTTAAGCGTAGTTTCAAGCTGACCGTGCTGCTCTTGAAGCTGTTCGCGGTTAGCTTTATAGGTTGCTTGTTTACTTGCTAAGTTACGCTCAGATTCGCCCAATAACTTACGCGACTTAGACAAGCCTTCCTGCCATACCACTTTTTGCTTAGTAAACACGTTAGTGTACCAACGCTCGTAGTCGGCTACTTTATGTCGGTGGGTTTCAGTGCGCGTAATGTCTTCTTTAAGCTTATTGATTTGCTTTTTAAGCTGACCTATTTCGTCAACATCTACACCGCGATTGCTCAATTCGCTTTCTAGCCAGCTCTGCATATCTTTGCGGTCTTGTGCAGCGTTGTCTTTCGCCTTACGCATGTCGCTATCAAGCTGAGATATACGTGCTTCACTATCAGCGATAAGCTGCTGCCAATGGAATTTGTGTTCGGTTTCCGCTTCGCGCTGCTGATCTTTGATTTCGTCACGACTAAGCTCAAATTGTGCCTTCGCTTGCTTTTGCGACTGTTGATTCGCTTCAAGCTTAGTTTTGGCTTTTTGCTTACGTGCAGAAAGCGCCTGCTGATATTCGCTAAGTACCGTATCGCGGTCTTGCTGTGCGCGTTTACGGCTGGCTTCGGCACTTTTAACGGCGTTGTCTTTTTGAGTAACCACAAGTTCGGCGTTGCGCACATCTTCGTTCGCTTTCGCTAGGCGCTGTTCGCATTCGTTTTGCGCGGCTAGGGCAGCGGCTTGACGAATTTCAGCTTCTTGCAGTTGCTGCTTAAGCGCTTGTTCGGTAAAAGCATAGTCTGGGGTATCAAGTTCAGTAAGCGCTAACTTAACGCCCATAAAGGTATGGCTGTCGCCTTGTGCATCCTTTGCCATCGAAGGTGCTAAATCAGTGCGCTCTAGTAGCTCGGGGCGAATAACTTTACCTAAGGACAACTCCCAGTCATCAACGTTGGCACGCAAGAACTCAAGTAGCGAGCCTTCGCCAGGGTAAAGAAGCGCATTAATTTTGTTAACCGCTTTTTCTTCTTGTTGAAAGGCGTTGCGCGCCTTATCTAAGGCATTTGAGCACTCTTTGCGAAACTCAACTGATTTATTATGCGCCTGCTGCGCTTGTCGCAGTTCTCCGCGCGCTGCATCTTCGTTGATAGATGCTTCTTTAATGGCCGCATCAAGGATATCTAGCTGAGATTGTTCAAACTCGTTGTAGCCTGCATTGCTAAGTGACGCTTTAAGTTCAGCTTCAGCAACTTTTAGCTCATTCAAACTATTTTGGTAGTCGTTCTGAAGCGCGCTTAGCTGGCTATTGTAGTCGCTCTGAATGCGACTTAATGCTTCACGCTCGCTCTGCTGCTGCTCAGCTTTATTCTCTGCGGCTTCTTGGCGTGCGGCTGACATTTCCTCCAGGGTAATTGACAGCTTTTCACCTAGCTCAGCCAAGCGCTTGTTGTAGGCCGACTCAATATCTTGGTGTTTTTCAGTAAGCAGCACATAGCGACTGTCGGCCATGGCCTTTTCATTTTGCCACTGCGACAAATTTGCGACGTCTTCTTTAAGCTGCTCAATATTTTGGTCTTGCCACTTATCGAATTCACGCTCTACCGTATCAAGTTCACTGGTGAACTTCTCAACATCAGCGCGAGCAGATGAAATAACCTGATTTAGGTGATCGCGGGTATCACCCCACTCGCTGTCCGTTTGTTTGCGCTGGAAGCTATTCTCATCCAGTTCATTCTTTGTTGTTTCAACGCGCGCAGCCAAGTAGGTCTTATCAAGCTCGAAGCTATGCTTAAGGTTAGCAAGCACTTGCTCTGTTGTGGTTAGCGCCATGTCAGCTTGTTCGAGTTTAGAAAATTCAGGGCGAATTTTGTCGAATTGTTTAATTAAATGACATTCTTTAATCCAGTCATCGACGCGGTGGCGGCTTAGGCCTGAAGTAGGTGGCGTAACGCCATCCTCTTCTAAAATGGCGGCAATCATGGCCTTGATAGTTTCCATCTTGCCTTCTTTAGAGTGAACCGCTTTAGCCAACTTCTCAATGTGGCGCATGTGTTTCGACGGTTCGCAAAGGCTAAAGATTTTAGCGTAGCCTAATAACTCACGGGCATTGTTACTCTGGTTGAGCACACCGTGATCGTTTTGGATGATTGCGCGGAAGTCTTTCGTATTAAGTAAGCTCGTAACCAATATGTTGTTACGCTTCATGGCACGTGCAAGCTCGGCGCTGCTTACACTGGCGTGTTTGCCGTTCTTTTGCTCTATCAGATAATCACTGATTTCAAATGGCTTGCCAATTAAACGATAATTGACGCCAGTTCCATTTGAGCTTAACACTGCTTGGCACAGGTCACCTTCGGCACGCGTGTATTCATAAATAATAAAGCTAGATAAACGAGGCAAATACCAGCGTTCAAAGCTGTCACGGGTTGCCGGTACCACGCGGCTAGGATATTCACCGTAAAACACGGGAATAAGTCGTTGAAGCGTGGTTTTACCCGACGCATTGGTACCACAAATATTGGTGTGTCCATCAAGCTTTAGCTCGACCACGCCTGGTAAATGCGTGTCGATAAGAATAATACGTTTTAAGCCTGCCATAGTGTTCCTGTATCAATAACTCTGCCGCGTGAACGCTCACACAGCACAAAACTGTACCTGCTTTGATAGGGTAAAAGTTGCATACCTGAAAGAAAGCGAGCACATGCGCACGATGTAGCCCGTCAGTGTATTATGAATTCACGAATTTGCACAGATGCGCGGTGATTTGTTGGTTATAAAGCATGCTATTGTTTAAAAGTTAGTTGGCAAAGCTTTTGAATATCCCAATAACGCCAAATAAATATAAAGCGGCACGTACTGATTAGGTACGTGCCGCTTTAGCGAAAGCATTGAGCTTTCATAGAACAGCGATGAAATGAACTGTTTCTACAAGGCTGTTCATCAGTTGTTTTACTTCACTGACAATACATTTACCGACTCTGGTGCGGGATACATCATGCTAAAACTGGGCGTAACATCACCCGAGGCTGCATTTAGAATATTGTCAAAGCGCAGGATCATGCCATTTGATTTTTCAGCAACATATACATGACCATTGCTGAGCATCAAGTCTACCGGATTACCCAACATTGAACTCGGTCCTGCAATATTGACGGATACATCCGTTATGCCATCGGCACTGCCTGCGCCAGGAATCACGTACAATTTACCGTCAGCAGCATCCGCTGCGCTGCCTACATCAGAAATGACCAAACTATCGCTTTGGCTATCATAGTCTATGCCATGGATGTTAGTTGGCGCGGCAAATGCTGTCCCACCACTTGCAGGGACAATCAGCCTGTCTTCACCCGTAATTACGGTTTCACCGCTTTCTATTTTGCGCATCACTTCTTCAAACACGGCAACCGAACCGTTAGTTAACGCCAGATACGCGCTATCAGTTGATGGGTCGTAATCCACATCCCAAGGGCGCGCCCCGTTGGCAGCTTCAAGTGTTAATAGAGGCGCAACATTGCCTGATGCACAAGGCGAAAATACGCGAACGGCAGGAGTAGCTTCGTTAACATCTGCCACAAATACCACACCTGCTTCTGAGGCAATGTCTAACCCTTTAGGTGCAATCAAGCCTGTATCGCTACCCGCAATCATGTGGTCGAAACTATCGCTATACATCATACCGTCTCGCATGGTTTTGAGGCGATTAATCACGAGTAAACCACCCGTTGAGGTTTCAACATCATCGAAAGTAATGACGCCATCACCGCTAGCCGTGAAAGCGGCACTCTCAATGCTCATACCAGCGTCAAAAGTGCTTAGCTCACTGGAAAGTACAGCGCTGTATTGCGCTACTTGCCCCGTGGTTGCACCTTCGCTTGCAGGGTTACTTGATACCGAAAGGCCCATAATAGGCATGGTAGTTATGCCATCGTCCGATGCGTCTTTCATCTCGTTCAGCTGAGTTAACTCGGCCAACGACTCTGGTTTTACTGAAGGCGTTGATAGCGTTGGTGCAACGTCGCCACTAGTACCGTTGAATATGTTTGAGAACACCAAAATGGCGTCATTGGATTTTTCCGCCACGCGAAGATCAGAACCGGTTAAAACAATGTCTACTGGATTACCAAGCTGGGTAGATGCGCCGCCAATCACTCTGCTTGGTACCACAGCTCCATCAGCCGTAGAGGCATTTTCTAAAACAAAAATTTGACCATCATCAGCAATTGCAGCATCGCCAACGTCTGACAATACCATACGATTGGACATAGGCTCGTAAGCGATACCGTGCAAATTAATCGATATTTGATTTCCGTCTGCATCTGAAGGCACCACTGAACGCATAACTGTGGGCGCAAAATCAGAACCAGCGACATTATCGTAAACCGCGAGTGTCCCATCGGTCAGTGCAACAAACAATCTATCGCTTTGTTCGTCATAGGCCACATCCCATGGTTTTGCTGAGGTCATTATTTCTGCAATCGGTGCAACATTGCCTGCTGCTTGGCCACCGAATACGCTAACCTTTTGACCGTTAAAGTCTGCCACCATAACTAAACCTGCATTTTCAGCAAAGGCAATACCTTTCGGATTAACAAGGCCCGTAGTTGCGCCCGTTATCTCATGCCCTGTACTCATCATGTAGTCGGCTTGAGCTTCAAAATTACAAAGCGTTCTTAATAACGGTAAATCACTGTCGCCAGCTTGTACCAAGCTTCCGCTTTGCGTGAATACAATCCCCTCATTCGCTCCAGTGGTTACCGTAGATAAAACATTTGTGTTTTGGTCAATCGAAGTAACCGTATTGCGGTTGTCATCGCCATTATTTGCGACCAAGAATGTCGCAGACGCGAAGCCTGGGGTTCCATCTTGACCGGGTGCACCATCTTGGCCAGGCGCGCCATCAGTCCCATCGACACCATCTGTTCCGTCGTCACCGTCGCAGGCACTTAGCGCGAGAACCATTGCCGTCGCCAACAGTGACAGTTTTAATTTTTGCTGTGATGTTTTATTGAATTCCATCTTCATCTCCGTACTTGTTGATTCGTGAAGAGACGTCACTTAAACGCGCGATGCGATAAGTACTGCTCACGTCCTGTTCAACAAGCCAAACGATTGATGAGTGAAACTGGATGCAAAAAAAATAAAAAAACCTCAATGCATTGCTGCGATTGAGGTTTTTAAGCATTGTTAAGTAATGCGATAGTCTTTTAACGTGGTGGGAAGCCACCGCCTCCGCCAAACCCGCCAGGACCGCCGAATCCACCCGGGCCGCCTGGACCACCAGGGCCTCCAAAACCGCCACCCGGAGGCATCATACCTTTCATCTGGCGCATCATCTTCTTCATGCCGCCGCCAGACATCTTTTTCATCATTTTCTGCATTTGCGTAAACTGTTTAAGCAAACGGTTTACGTCTTGAATTTGCGTACCTGAGCCTGCCGCAATACGGCGCTTACGCGACCCTTTAATCATATCTGGACGTGCGCGTTCAGCCGGGGTCATTGAATTAATGATGGCTTCCATTTGGTTGAACTGCTTGTCGTTTGCCTGATCTTTAATTTTGTCAGACATACCGCCCATGCCAGGAAGCTTATCAAGCATTCCCATCATGCCGCCCATGTTCTTCATTTGCTCAAGCTGATCTTTAAAGTCTTGCAGGTCGAAGCCTTTTCCTTTCTGTACCTTCTTGGCCAGCTTTTCCGCTTTCGACTTATCGACTTTACGCTCAACCTCTTCGATAAGGCTAAGTACGTCGCCCATGCCCAAGATACGAGACGCAATACGCTCAGGGTGGAAAGGCTCAAGTGCATCAACCTTTTCGCCCATACCGATAAACTTGATAGGTTTACCCGTGATGTGACGAACCGACAGTGCAGCACCACCTCGTGCATCACCATCTGCTTTGGTCAGTATTACACCGGTTAGCGGTAGCGCGTCGTTAAACGCCTTTGCCGTATTCGCAGCATCCTGACCGGTCATGGCATCAACCACGAACAGAGTTTCAATTGGCTTAACAGCAGCGTGAAGCTCTTTAATTTCGTCCATCATGTCGTTGTCGACATGCAAACGACCTGCTGTATCCACTAGTAGTACATCGAAGAAATTCTTCTTCGCTTCAACAATGGCATCGTTAACGATATCAATGGGCTTTTGTAAAATCGTTGACGGGTGAAAAGCTACATTCACTTCACCGGCAAGGGTTTCAAGCTGCTTGATAGCGGCCGGACGATAAACGTCGGCACTCACTACCATCACTTTCTTTTTCTCGCGCTCAGTTAGGTATTTCGCAAGTTTACCTACAGACGTAGTTTTACCCGCACCTTGTAAGCCCGCCATAAGCACAACAGCCGGAGGTTGAGTTGCGAGGTTAAGCTTTTCGTTCGCCTCCCCCATCACCGACTCTAGTTCAGACTGAACGATTTTAATAAATACTTGGCCAGGCTTGAGGCTTTTGGTTACTTCGGTACCAACTGCACGTTCTTTTACCTGTGCAACAAACGCTTTTACTACGGGTAGCGCAACGTCGGCTTCAAGTAGCGCCATACGCACTTCGCGTAGCGTTTCTTTAATATTGTCTTCAGTAAGACGCCCTTTACCGCTGACATTTCGTAATGTCTGGCCTAAGCGTTCTGATAAATTCTCAAACATAGTATGAAACTTCTTTTTATTTCAGACGTAATGCCCGCATTGTAACGTAAAAGCGAACGGTAACGTACCCACAATTGCGGTTAAATTTTTAAACTTTTGCGTCGAGGGTTGTCGAAATTTGATGTACGAATTTCGAAGTCGATATGGAGTAAAAATTGTCCTTCCATGATCCTATACCCACACTAAAAGTGGGTGTGAAACAAACAAAATCAAGGAGATGGTTGAATTTACTTGCAAGTTGCAGTATCAATACCGACTCAGTCGGTGAAGACGTCACCTACCTATTACAGGACGCATCATGAACACCCTTTTCGCCATTTCTGCTGCTTTACTCTACGCATTAGCTGCGGCAGTACTTATTGGCAAATTCGTACACCAAGACGGCCCGAATAAGCGATTAGGGCTATCCATCGCTAGTGTTGGGGCAATTGCACATATCGCTTTTCTCACCAACGTTATTATTGTCGCGCCTGGGCAAGACATGAGTGTAACCAACGTGCTTTCATTAGTGTCGTGGATAATCACCGTGTCCATGCTTATATTTGCCCGCGCCATTCCTAATCTTATTTTACTTCCTGTTGTATTCGGCTTTGCAAGTCTTACGGTACTCGCCTCACAGTTTATTCCCGTGTCGTACATCATGCACATAGAGCTGCAGCCGGGCTTAGTTATCCATATTAGTTTGTCATTGTTTGCTTACTGCACTTTGGTCATTGCATTCTTATACGCACTGCAAATGTCCTACATTACCTACCGGTTAAAGCAAAAAGGTGCTGCGCTACTACATTCATCACTACCGCCTTTAATGCTTGTAGAAAACATTTTGTTCAAGCTGTTGCTTGCGGGAACTTGTTTACTAACCGTCTCACTAATTAGCGGGTTTGTTTTCTTAGAAGATATGTTTAACAAAACTTACGCGCATAAAACGGTGCTATCAGCGGCCGCTCTCGTTGTTTTTCTCATTCTTTTAATAGGCCAGAAACTTCGAGGTTGGCGCGGGCGACAAGTTATTGTGATGACAGTCTTGGGTGTGACGCTACTGTCCCTTGCCTATTTTGGTAGCAAATTAGTTCGCGAATTTCTTCTTTAAAACTCCCTGTATTTATTACTGAGCTCGCTGCCGAGCTTGCTTTTTAGGCGGCTCGGCGGCGCTTGTCACTTTTTGGTGTTATCTAGTTAATTAGGGGCATATCAACAATTTTCCCTTGAAACTCGCACCTCAAATCAATACATTTGAAGCCTAAGTTAAGACAGGAACCCATTAATTGGACGACATATCAACGAGTACGCTGTTTATCGCGCTCGGCGTACTCATATTACTATCTGCGTATTTCTCTAGTTCAGAAACTGGCATGATGTCGATTAATCGTTATCGACTCAAGCATTTGCAAGGAGAAGGCAACCGCTCAGCTATACGTGTTGCTAAACTTCTAGAACGACCTGATCGCCTTATCGGCCTTATTCTCATCGGAAACAACTTAGTTAATATTGCAGCATCCTCGCTTGCAACCATACTTTGTATTCGTTTATTCGGTGACTATTGGGGGCTGTTTGCTGCTACCTTTGGCTTAACGCTGGTCCTACTTATTTTTGCAGAAGTAACGCCGAAAACACTAGCTGCGCTGTATCCAGAAAAAGTGGCATTTCCGAGCTCTATTATTCTGCTTCCACTACTTACCTTGCTGTACCCTTTTGTGGCAGCGATTAACGGTATCACAAACGGCATTCTAGCTTTGCTAAGAATTAGCCCTGCAAGTGGAAGCGACGACTCTTTAAGTCGAGAAGAGCTAAGAACCGTGGTTTTCGAAGCTGGTGCCATGATCCCTAAGCGACACCAAGATATGTTGGTGAGTATTTTGGACTTAGAAAGCGTAACGGCCGAAGATATCATGGTGCCACGTGCTGAAATTTTTGCTATCGACATTAACGACGATTGGAAGAAAATTCAAAAAGCCTTAACCCATGCTCAACATACCCGTGTTTTATTATACCGAGACAGTGTCGACGATGCGGTAGGCTTTGTGCATGTGCGTGACGCCCTGCGCCTACTATCAAAAGACCAGTTTACTAAATCGAGCTTGCTTCGCGCTGTTCGTGAGATTTACTACACGCCTGAATCTACCCCGCTGCACACGCTGATGTATAAGTTTCAAGCCGAAAAAGAGCGCATTGCTCTGGTTGTTGATGAGTATGGCGACATTATGGGTCTAGTCACTCTTGAAGATATTCTTGAAGAGATTATCGGTGACTTTACCACCAGTATGGTTCCAGACCACAGTAAGGAAGCACACGTACAACAGGATGGTTCAGTATTGGTTGATGGTAGTGCCAACGTCCGAGAATTGAACAGAGAAATGGATTGGAACCTGCCTACGGAAGGCCCTAAAACCCTTAATGGTTTATTACTTGAGTATCTTGAAGATATTCCTGAGAACAAAGTAAGCGTGCGTTTGGCGGGTTATCCGTTAGAAATTGTAGACATTTCAGAAAGCATGATAAAAACCGTCAGAATCATGCCGGAATACTATGTTGCACCTAAAGAGTCGAATAATGACCACTAAGCGTTTCGGTGGTTAACCTGCCTTTCGGCCTTATCAGCTAACCTTTTGATTCGTCAGCTAGACGCTGTGCTCTATTTGCCAGCGCTCTAGCTTTCGCAGCAGCGACCTTATCTGACAATTCAGATAGTTTGGCAATAATATCCTGCGTCTCCTTATCTTCACGTAAATCTGCCTCCGCCATATGCGATTGCAATGAACGTTTAAGGAGCTCAGGAATAGATTTGCTGTCCATTTCCCAACCCTTCAATAGAATAAACTTTGACACTCTCAAAGAGTCTATCGACCATGTGGGAATATACTTAACGATTAATTGTTCAATTTCCGAAATTAATCGCCAAGAAGGAGCAAGGCGTTTACAGTCCTTGATAATGCGTTACCAGCGTGCCTTTGTGCTCTTTTAAAGAGTACTTGATAACAGCAATTGAGGCCGTAGAAAACAAACTTGTGGTGTAAGACTGGCACAGTTCATCAACGAGATAGCTAACTAGCGGCATGTGACTAACAACAAGAAGTTTTTTGATTGGTTTTTTGGAATTGACCGCGGCGTGAAGAAGTCCATCAATATAATCACTCACCAGTCTTGGCGAGCCTTCCGGAACAATATCTTCATTATTTTCAACTTTGTTCGCAATGATATCAAGCGATACCATATCATGGGTCTGTTTGGCTCGACGATAAGGGCTCACAAGCGCTAAGTCCACAATGCCTTTCTGGCAATATTGGTCTTTTAACCATAAAGCTGCTGTTTTGGCTTGCTCTCTACCTAATGGTGTAAGTTGCCTGCTTTTATCATCGAGTCTGGGCGCTTCTGCTTCACCGTGACGCATAATGAAAAGATAAATGTCGTCGTTGCTACTTTGACCTGACATAACATTGCGCATAGTATTAATGAAAGTATGCTAACGATATCAGAGAGCTGATACTACGCCTAGCGCTAAACCGCGAATAGTGAGAATTTTCGTACATTATTTAACGTTTTGTGAAGTTTCTCTTTATAGACGCTCCAGCAGTAAGGTGCTCTTGACCAAAAACGAGACAATGTGAACAACACCATAAATTTAGAAAACGCACATCACGTTACTTTACCTAATGGGTTGCGTGCCATGTTATGTCACACGCCAGAAGCGAGTGAATCTTTTGTTTCAATGGCGGTAAGAGCCGGACACTTTTATGACCCAAACGATTGCCAAGGGTTAGCCCATCTTCTTGAACACATGCTTTTTATGGGTAGCCGTCATTTGCCCAAACCCAATGCTATAAATGGATTCATTGAGCAACACGGCGGCACAATCAACGCGTGGACAGGTACCGAGTACACAAATTACCATTTTAATTGCAGCGGTGACGCTATTGCGCAAACATTGCCTGCATTTGCAGATATGCTTAGGCAACCCTTATTTGAAGAAGACGCACTAACCAACGAAATAAAGAACATTCATGCTGAATTTGAGTTTAAGAAAAAAGACGACCTTCGCCGCCTTTATCAAATTCATAAAGAGACATGTAATCCAGAACATCCTTTTGCAAAATTTTCTGTAGGCAATTGCGATACCTTTTCTCAACACGAATGTACAGAGCTTAAACGGCGCCTAAAGGCACTGCACCAATCGTATTACTGTGCGCTTAATATGCGCTTGTGCATAGCCAGTCCTATGCCAATACGTCAACTAGAGGCGTTAGTGAATCAGTGTTTTGGGACATTGCCAAGTGGACAGTTAGCCTCTGACGACTGGCCTTCGCTTTACACAGAAAATGAACTGGGCATTCAAATCAACATTCATCCGCTGCAATCTGCTAGACGTATGATAGTGACATTTGCCCTCCCCGCTTTACAGAACGACTACAAAACCAAACCGCTGAACTACATCAGCCATTTGATTGGTGACGAAGGTGAAGGAAGCCTACTTGCCTATTTAAAAGAAAAAGATTGGGCGTTAAACCTGATAGCAGGCTCTGGCATAGAAGGCGATAAATTTAAAGATTTTAACGTGAGCTTTCAGCTTACCCAGGAAGGCCTTAAACACAAAGCGCAGGTGTTAGAGGCACTATTTAGCTACATCGAATTAATTAGAGAAGCATCGACTGAAGAGTGGCGCTTTCACGAAAAGTCGCAGCTAAACGCGCTGGCTTTAGAGTACGAAGAAAATGTGAAGCCGCTTGGGATCATAACTGAGTATGCACAGCATCAATTTATATTCGAACCTGACGAATTAAATAGACTTCGCTCTACTATTGGTAGTTATGACAGAAGCATAATTGAGCATGCACTGTCTTTTTTCACGCCCAAGAACCTTCGTTTAAAGGTTATATCAAAAGATGTTAAAACCACTCAGGTTTGCGCATTTTATGAGGCTGAATATAGCGTTGAAGACATCGACGATGCGCTAATACATTCACTTGAAAGCGCAAAGAAAATTCCAGAATTGTGTCTTCCCCCACCCAACCCTTATTTGGCGAGCGAATACACGCTTATCCTCCCTGAAACGGGGTTTAATGTTCCAAATAGGTTGGTAGATAATGGTGGCTATCGATTTTGGTTCGCTCAAGACCAACAATTCCATAGCCCTAAAGGCGATATTTATATCTCTTTCGACGCAGCTCAGTTTTCAGACTCTTTGACCTCTGTTGCGGCCAAGCGAATTTGGCTCGGCGCACTTAACGATCATCTCCAAGCTAAATACTACCGAGCTGAAATAGCAGGACTTCACTATCGGATTTATGGGCATCAAGCTGGATTTACCCTACACACCCGTGGTTTTACGAATCAGCAGACATTATTAGCAAGTCAACTTCTTGACGCCGTTCTCGGTTTTATTCCTGACGAAAGAGCCTTTGAACATCACAAAGCACTTCAAATTCAAAGCCTTCATAATTCACTGTTAAATAAGCCGACTAACCGTTTATTCTCTCGTTTAAGTGTTCTTATTCAACGCAACACGCAAGCGCCAGTTGAATTGTTAGACGTGATAGAAAACATCTCTTATAACGAGATGCTAGGCTGTCGCAGTGCAGCCTTTGAGCATTATTTTGTAGAGGCATTTATGCATGGCAACTGGGCAAGCGAAGAAGCAAAGGCATTTTCGACGTCGCTTCATAGCCATTGCAAAAATGCAGGGGGAGCTCCCCTTTCTCGTGCCGTATCTAAGCTGCCTGTGGGCGGAACTCTTTATCACGAGGTGTTGTGTAATCACGATGACTCAGCGGTCGTACTTTATTTACAAGCACCTTCTCCTAGCCTCACCGACACCGCATTATGTATGGTTCTTGAACAGATGCTGGCAGCACCGTTCTTCAATTCGTTAAGAACAGAACAGCAATTGGGATACATAGTCGGTACAGGCTATGTGCCACATAATCAACACCCCGGAATGGCATTTTATATACAAAGCCCGCAATGCAGTCCAAAGCAGTTGCTAGATGCAATGACCGCCTTTTTGTTCCAGCAACTCAATGAAATAGAGTTCTATCGTTTTTATTGGCCGACTATCCAACAAAACCTTATTAAGCAGTTAGAAGAGAGAGACCTTACTCTTTCGATGAAGTCACAGCGTTTATGGGTAAGTTTGGGTACGCAAGATTTAGAGTTTAATAGAAATGCAAAGCTTGCTGAAAGGATCAAAGGCTTGAGTTTCGAAGAGATTCAAGACTTCGCGCATCAACTCGCTAAACGAGAGCGCTGCGGGGAATTGGTGCTGTTCTCTCGTGGAAAATTTGAGAGTATTCCCACGCAAGAAAAACGAACGATTAACAGTATTTCTGAATTCAAAAAAGAAATTCCTTACTACTAACGCTGCATTGTAGGCACGTGCCACGGTCGTTAAGATTTTAATCAATCTGCCGATACCCAGTGGTATTCGCAGACAAGGTTGGTTAATAAGTAAACCATCATTCTTGTTATTACTAAAAAGTCCTTGTAGAGGCTTAGTTAATTCGGCATATTTATTATTCTGGCTGTTAGGGATGCCGCCAGTGAAATAAAAAAATAATAAATGGCGTATGCCAAAGGTGTGTAGGTGCGCTCAACCCTAATTTATTCAATTTCTCTTCTTTTGTTGGCTTTGTCAGGAATTCTTTTTTCTTCTGCAAAGGCGATAGAGGTTTCTGATCTTCATTTTACAGAGCTAAATAAGCAGCAAGGACTCTCTGACACTGCGGTATTGGACATTGTAGAAGATAACAATGGTTACATTTGGCTCGCGACCTCCAATGGACTCAACCGTTATTCCGGATATGAAGTAAAGCAATATCACCCTTCAGATGTCGATCCTTACTCGCTCCCAACTGGTTACATACAGAATTTGTTCTTAGACTCCAAGGGAGATTTGTGGATAGGTACGCAAGCAGGACTCGCGAAATATCAACCAGAAAGCGACAATTTTAAAATATTTAATCGACAAAATAGCGTAATTAAAGTTGATTTTATTACTGGAATTGGAGAGTCATATGAAGGCGATATTCTATTTGCTGACTTAAAATTTCTTTACAAGTTATCTAAAGATACACATCAAATCGAAGTCGTAAAACAAATACACAGAGACCAGAGCTTTATCAAGGTCATTTATGATGAAGCGAACCGCACTTGGTTGGGCTCAAACGAATTTGGTCTTTCGCTTATTGATAAATCTGACGAGTCCCTCTACTCCGCAACCAAGGTTAACCCTTGGGGAATAAATCTGGATGTTCGCTCGATTCACGATGTCAAAGTGATAAATGGAAATTACTGGCTTGCAACGAATGAAGGCATCTACGTAATGTCGGCCTCCGGCAAGATATTACAGCATCTAAAAGATGAATTTACTTCTGAGTCTAATGAAGCATTAAATACGCTTTCAATCTTCGAAAAGGAAGATGATATTTGGGTTGGAACCCAAGCAGGTCTTTTCATTTTCAGCGAAGCTGCTATTACTGATATAGATTCCAATTTTAATCCGCAAACTTTATTTTTGGCTCACGACAACCAAGAGTTAACAGGGCTGCCTACAGCAACTATCATGAATCTGGTGGCCGATAGACTTGGGGGTGTATGGGTCACAACTATAAAAAGCGGCGCATTCAGATTTCATCCTGAATATGCGACTACAAGGTATAAGTCTGTATTTAATTCACCAAATGCTGCTGAAGATGATTACTCGGCAATATGGGGATTTGCAGAAGATAAGAACCAAGATATTTTTGTTGTTGCTCAGCAGAGAGGACTAGGAAAACTCGATTCAAGCTCAGGTGAAGTCGAATTTTTTGAGACTCTTAGTAAATTGCCTAAGTCCATAACATACTGGGACTTGGAAATAGACCCGTATGAAAAAATTTGGCTTGCCTCATCAAATGGCATTTATGTACTTGATAAGGCAAATAATACGCTGAAAATTACTAATCATTTTTTTGAAGGAGTTTTTATCGACTTTTTCTACCGAGACGATGATGAAATATGGGTGTGGGTTGATACGAAAGGGCCACATAAATTAACTTTTGATCCTAAATCAAATCAAGTTTTAGTAGAGAAAATAGACGTTAAAATAGATTACTCACTTCTTGTTCCTATTTTCAAAGATTCAAATAATAGGCTTTGGCTAAGAAGTGAGTCTGGAGTTAGCATTTATTCATTAACAGAGAAACGACAGGTATATTCTCTTGAACAATCCAATGGTTTCGACTCCCAAGTTTACCGAGTTTTCGAAGCAAACGATACCTATTGGCTCACAACCAGATCCAAAGGAATAATCGGTGTAAACAAAAATACCTGGGAGATAACTCAGAGGCAAAGTCGTCAGGAAAACTCTGGCCAGATTATATCTTCAATAGGCGTGGGTGACAGAATCTGGTATGCAGATACTGCAGGTGTTCACCAGATCCACCTACCAGATTTAACGGAGTTAATAACGATACCTAACTCAGAATTGAATTTTAATTCACTGGGTGAAAGTTCAATTTTTGTATCATCTGACTCCAGTATTTACTTTGGTGGAATGACCGGGTACAACGTCGTAAATAGAAATCACCTGAAAACTGTGAAAAGCTTGTCAAAAACTCTCACACCTGAGGTTTCTGAGCTGAAAATCTTTGGCGTTTCAAATAATAAGTCAAATATTGTGCAACGAGAATATGGAACTGAAAAAAGTTACTTTTCATCCGCTCAAAATATCAACTATAAAGATTCTATTTATCTTGAGCATAACGAGTCTAGATTCAGCATATCTTTCAATTTACTCAACGCTGTTTACCCGCAGCACGTGGTTTACCGATATCGGTTGCTTGGTTTTGACGACAACTGGATTGATAATGGAGACGACAGAGTTGCTCAATTTAATAATATAAGCTTTGGAAACTACGTTTTCGAGGTACAAGCAAAAGCGCCTGGAAGGTTGTGGTCTGACAGCAGAAATCTTTCAGTTCAAATCGCAAGACCACCTTGGCTTCATACTGTTGCTATTGTTTTTTACTGTATTGTCGCATTCGCTATTTTTGCATTCATCGTTCGCCAATATCAGATAAGGAAGGCAAACCAGCTTGCCATTAAAGAGTCGGAAGAACGCCTTAAACTGACGCTATGGAGTTCTGGAGATGAGCTGTGGGACTGGGACGTATACAGAGGCCAAGTTTACCGTGCAAATACGTGGGGCACACTCGACTTCCCTCAAGATGATATACGCACCACAGGCGCTTACGATGCAAACATTCATCCTAACGACGTAAGCCGTGTTAAAACTGCCCTAAGAGACCATCTTGAAGGTAATAGCGACTTCTACGAGCTCGCATACCGCGCAAAGACATTTAAGAATCAGTGGATTTGGATACTTGACCGCGGAAAAGTGGTTGAAAGAGACCACAATGCTCAGCCGGTAAGAATGACTGGTACGCTTAAGAATATTCATCACTTAAAAGAAGCTGAAGAGCAGCTGAATCTATTTAAGCGTTCAATTGAGAATATTTCTGAAGGTGTATTCATAACTAATACCCAATTTAAATTCATAAGTGTAAACAATGCATATTGCGGTTACACCGGCGAGACCCGCGATCAAGCGTTAGCAAGCTATATGCACTTCCATCTATATCCAGACGCTTTTACCGAAGAAATCAAGAAAACGCTAAAAGCGAAAGGTAACTGGTCAGGTGAAGTAGAAAGTGTGCGAGTGAACGGTGAGCGTTATGAAATGGAATTAAACATAGACGCCGTCCATGACGATGACGGAAAAATAAGCCATTTTGTAGGCGTATTTAGTGATATAACGTCAAGAAAAAGTACTGAAAAAGAGCTATTGAAACTAGCTAATACCGACCCGCTCACGGAGCTTCCTAATCGTTCGTTCTTCCAAGCTAGCCACCAGAACTTGGTGCGGAAAGGGGCACAACATACCCTTCTCTGTTTGGATATGGATAACTTTAAGAAAATAAACGATTCTTTAGGCCACCAAACGGGCGATATATTAATTAAACAAATAGCAAAGCGCTTACAGAGAATTACGGGTAAGAGTGCGACCTGCTATCGTTTAGGTGGTGATGAATTTAGTGTGTTAATGGAAGACAATGCCGATATCCACACGGTAACGCATTACGCACAGAATCTATTAGACACACTATCTCGCCCCTTTATCATTAATAAGCAAGAGTTTGTATTGGGTGCCAGTATTGGCATCGCGTTCTTCCCTGACGACGGCACTTCTCCTCAAGAAATGCTGAAAAACGCCGACACAGCCATGTATTTCGCTAAAAACAATGGCGGCAACAGCTATCAATTCTTTAGCGGAGAGATGAATCAAAACGCCGTTAGGCAACTGCAAATTGAAAACCTTATAAGACAAGGTATTAAAGATGACTTGTTTACGGTTTACTACCAGCCGAAAGTTGATATAGCCTCAGGTAAGCTAGTCAGCATGGAAGCTTTGGTGCGCTTTGAACACCCACAAAAGGGCATAGTAAGCCCTGGGCAATTTATCCCTCTGGCAGAACAAACGGGCCAAATTATAGAAATTGGTGAACAAGTGCTAAGAAAGGCTTGTGCAGATACCAAACGCTGGGTAAACCAAGGTTTGTTTAGTGGTCGTGTAGCTGTGAATATATCTGCGAAGCAGTTCGAATTACCTGACTTAGACGACAGAATAAACAAGATTTTAAGCGATATTGGTTTGTCGCCACTACATTTAGAGTGCGAAATAACTGAAGGTACGCTAATGGAAAGCCCTGAAAACGGCCTTCAAATGATGACTCGCCTTCGCGAAAGAGGTATTCACCTAGCGCTAGACGATTTCGGTACAGGTTACTCGTCTCTAGCCTACTTAAAGCGTTTCCCGTTAAACACGCTAAAAATTGACAAAGCATTTATTGACGATATTGCAAAAAGTAATGTAGATCGTCATATGGCGGCTGCCATTATAAATATCGCCCACAATCTAGGCTTAAAAGTTGTAGCGGAAGGCGTTGAAGAAGAAGCTCAGCTAGATATTTTACGTCGCTACGATTGCGAAATGTTGCAAGGCTTCTTGTACAGCCGACCATTAAATGCAGAGCGCTTTGAGAAGCTTCTTACCGAGAATCAAAAGCTTCATACACTGCTTGGCCACTCTAACTTTTAATAGCCCTTACCTTTTATTCGCGTTTAGGCGCGTACTTTCCCCTGCCTCATGCCACTCATTGCAGCTTTAGGCAAAGTCATGCCTATTCAACCTTAGTTTATTAGACTTTAGTGCCATTAAAATGGCGCTTATGAACATCGACAATCCTCTGCACCGAAAACAAAATCTAAGTCTATGAATATAAAAGAAAATTTTAAAAAATATTATTTCTGGCACACATTTAGCTAAGTATTAGATACCGATGACAAATATAAAAAATCGGTTTTGTTTGTTCGTTCAAAATAATCAGAGGAAATTAACATGTTAAAAGAGTACGCAGTTGCACTAGTACTTTCTACCGCTACCCCAGTTGCTGCCGACAAGCAAGAAGGCGCTAAACAAGCTCCTGAGTCACAGAAAGAGACCGTAACTCAACCACAAACAGTTCGCCCAAAGACGGGTGGAAGTGGCATGGGAATTGGTCTTTAAGAGATATCTTAGAATTTCCAAAAAAAAGAGAGCAACGCTCTCTTTTTTTATACCTGTATTTTACGCCCCACTTACTTATTTCAGCAGACCGCTAGGAAAGACTACGCAGAAATATAAAGGTTGTTAAACCCTACCGCATTGCGCCAATGTATATGGCGAGAGATTGAGAACATGGGCAGTAAGATTGGACCTAACACAAAACCCGCTATCGCCCACTTCTTCGCGCTCATTCCCCATTTAAACGCTTCTACATAAAAATACAGAGAAAATATAACGCTTAATACTACGAGTGAAATCACACTGCCTCCGCCTGTTTGACCTAGTTACGTGGGTTTACTTATCCCCATCAATTATTCAATTTAACTTACTGATAATTTACGCCAACAATTTGACACGTTCATTTTTTAACCGCAGGAATTCTACCCAAAATAGAACAATAAACCAGCAAAAATACCCATTAGACATAAAAAAACCGGGCAATGCCCGGCTTTTAACATTTTATAAACTTAGCTGTAAAACTTTTGATCGTTTTCTGCCATTTTTACTAACACTTCAGCAGGTGCAAATTTATCACCTACAGCAGTAGCATAATGGTTTAAACGAGCAACAACGTGTTTAATTCCCAGTGTATCCATATAGCGGAATGGGCCACCTAAGAATGGAGGGAAACCAATACCAAAGATAGCACCGATATCGCCGTCACGGGCACTGCGGATAACGCCCTCATCCAAACAGCGTGCCGCCTCGTTAAGCATCATTAATACGCAGCGTTCCGCTACTTCTTTTTCGCTTAACTTAGCAGAAGGTGAAAGACCCAGTAGTTCGTAGATTGACTCGTCCACTTCTTTACCTGGTTTTTTGCCTTCATAAGAATAAAACCCTTTTTGGTTTTTCTTACCCTTTCTGCCGTCTGCAAGCACTTTATCGAAAGCACTTGGCGCAGTGAAGCGCTCGCCGAACGCCTCTACAAGGAATGGGATAATCTTAGTACCAACATCAATGCCCACTTCATCAAGTAGTTTCACAGGGCCTACAGGGAAGCCAAACTTAACCAATGACTTATCGATGTGCTCAATAGGCTCACCGTCAAGAATGAGGTTTGCCGCTTCATTCATGTACGGCGCTAAAATACGGTTTACGTAGAAACCCGCACCGTCTTTAACAACTACCGGCGTTTTGCCTTGCTTTTTAGCAAACTCTACCGTAGATGAAATGACTTGGTCAGACGTTCTATCGTGAGCAATTACTTCGGCCAAAGGCATTTTGTCTACTGGAGAGAAGTAATGCAGACCAATCACGTTTTCAGGACGTGCTGCCTTAGCTGCAATTTGTGTAATAGGAATAGACGATGTATTGGACGCGAAGATCGTGCTTTCTTTGCAGTTCTCTTCAATATCCGCCACCATTTTCTGCTTAAGGTCTAGATCTTCGAAAACCGCCTCAACCACGATATCAGCATCTTGGTAGCCGCTATAATCTAGCGTACCGGTAAGAAGCGCTAACTGTTTCTGCATTTCACTATTGCGCATGAAACGCTTCTTCACCTTTTTATTTAAGATGTCATAGCTATATTTCATTGCATTGGCAATGCCTTCAGCACGCACATCTTTGATACGGACAGGTACACCGGCTTTGGTCGACGTTACATAGGCGATACCACCACCCATTAAACCACCGCCAAGCACACCGACTTTCTTCATTTTTTCAGGTTTAACACCTTCAACGCCGTTTTCTTTCTTCATTTCTGTCGTAGCAAAGAAGATCTGACGTAATTGGAAAGATTCCGGCGTCATAACAAGCTTACCAAAGGCTTCAGCCTCGGCTTTAAGCCCCGCTTTCATCCCTTCGTTCATGCCCGTTTCAATTACATCAATAATGTAACCTGGCGCTGGATAATTACCTTTGGTTTTGGCAAATGTCGCTTCGCGCGCTTTTTTGAACATCATGTTACGACCCGGGCCGGTCTTCTCTAACACTTTGTCCATCACACTCTTTTGCGGCGCTTCCCTTTCTGGTTTGCGTTTAAGCGCAAACTGTTCAGCTACCTTCAACAAAACACTGTGAGGTACAACATCATCTACAATACCGTACTTTTTAGCTTGCTTAGCGCGTGCAGGAGACCCAGTAAGCATCATTTTCATCGCTTGCTGAATGCCAATTAGGCGAGGAAGGCGCTGAGTACCACCACTGCCTGGCAACAAGCCTAGCTGCACTTCCGGTAGACCTACCTGAGTGCTAGGTGAATCGGTACATACACGGTAGTGACACGCTAATGCTAGCTCTAAACCACCGCCTAACGCTGGGCCGTGAATAGCCGCAACAAAGGTAGCCTTCATGTTCTCAATTCTATCGAAAATGGCCTGACCGCCAGCGGCTATGGTTGTGGCATCTTCCGCGGTTTTACACGCTGCTAGCATGGTGATATCGGCACCTGCTACGAATGAGCTTGGCTTGCCGCTTGTTAACACCACACCTTTAATGCTGCTGTCGCGTTCAATATCATCAAGCATGGCAGATATCTCATCGCCAAACTCAGCTTTAAGCGTATTCATGCTCTCGCCAGGTACGTCCATGCTAAGAATAGCAACGCCATTATCTTGCTTGGTTAACGTAAATGCTCCTGATGTTGGCTGAACTTCATTTGTCATTTCTTGTTCCTGACTCATATTATTCTGTCTCCACAATCATTGCGGCACCAAGACCACCCGCAGCACATGCAGTAAGAAGGCCTGTACCACCGCCACGGCGATTTAGTTCGTTAAGCATTTGCGTAATCATACGTGTACCGGTTGCAGCAAACGGGTGACCATAAGCAATTGAACTACCCATTACGTTGAATTTGTCCATATCAATTTCGCCCGTCGCTTTGTCGCGGCCAAGTTTCTCTTTAGCGAACTTGTCACTTGCGAACATTTTAACGTTTGCCAAGGTTTGCGCTGCGAACGCTTCGTGCATTTCAATCAAGGTTAGGTCGTTTAGCGTCATACCTGCGCGGTCTAGCGCAATAGGTGTCGCGTACGACGGCCCCATTAGCATGTCTTCCCACACATCAATTGCCGAGAACGCGTAGCTCTTTATATAACCTAGCGGCGTGTAGCCTAGCTCTTTCGCTCGGCTCTCTGTCATCATAAGTACTGCAGAAGCACCGTCAGTAAGCGGTGTAGCGTTTGCCGCAGTTACCGAGCCGTACTTTTTATCGAATACTGGGCGAAGTTTCGCGTAGCCTTCAAGCTTAGAATCGAAACGTACGTTGTTATCGCGCTCAAGAGCACCTTTATAAGGTTCAGCATAAGCGGTCATCACTTCGCTAGAGAGCTTGCCTGCTTCCCAGCTTTCAGCGGCTAGGCTGTGCGAGCGATGTGCAAGCTTGTCTTGCTCTTCACGAGAAATTTGATGCGTTTTCGCCATTTGCTCTGCCGTTTGTCCCATCGACAGACCTGTTGAGTACTCTGCTACCGCAGGAGGAACAGGCGCTAGGTCTTTTAAGCTTAAACGCTTGAAGATGTTTAGCTTTTGGCCAAGGGTCTTGGTTTTCTGTAAATCAACCAGCGCACGCGCAAGATTCTTAGAAACCCCAATAGGTGATACCGACGTTGAATCAGCACCGCCAGCAATACCTACCTGTACTGTACCAGCCATCATGCTTTCTGCGATGTTTACCGTAGATTGAAAACTCGTCGCACATGCGCGAGATACGCTGTAAGCGTCGGTATGAATATTCATGCCTGTGCCAAGCACGATTTCGCGCGCAATGTTAGGCGCTTCAGGCATTTGTACTACTTGACCGTAGACAACCTGGTCAACCCACTCTTTTTGAACACCATGGCGAACGAGAAGTTCGTTTACGACCATTTTACCTAGATCAACAGCCGGAACACCGTGGAAATATGTAGCCATTTTCGCAAACGGAGTACGCAACCCCGCGACAATGGCGATGCGATCACCCTCTCGGGTAGTAACTGATTGTTTTGTTGCCATAATGCACCTAAATTAATGACCGACTTCCGTTTGAGCTTATCGCCCCAAAGTGGTCTGACCTGTAATAAACCCGATTTTTACAAACAATGAACAAAATAGCAAATAATGCAGGGTTAAGGGCAACATAAATGAAACTAAAGTTTGCCCTGTTTACAAATTTTGACCGTTTTATGCTATCGAAATTTAAAAAGCTTGCTTTGCATCCAACCGCATATCGCATTTTTATTACTGTTTGACGACTTGAAGAAAGATAGAATGAACCTTATATGGAAATGAAAGTCTGTTTTGTGTCATTGTGACGGGCTAGAGCTATCTAAATTAATATGTAATTTACTTTTTAGCTAAGCGATCACTTTATAAGATATTTAATAAATCTATCGTTCAAATGACACTTCCTGATAACGAGAACTCAAACGGAAATTTTGCATTATGGCAGCAGCGCAATTTCAACAGTTACACGCTTATTTAGACCAACAGATTATCGGTCAGCATGCGTTAACCAAAAGCCTTCTAATCGCTCTTTTGGCCGACGGCCACCTTCTGGTAGAAGGTCCTCCAGGGCTTGCAAAAACACGCGCAATCAATGCACTTGCTAATGGTATTGACGGCGACTTTCATCGCGTACAATTTACCCCAGACCTTTTGCCTGCCGACTTAACCGGTACAGACATATACCGTCCCGAAACCGGTGAGTTTGTTTTTCAAAAAGGGCCGCTTTTTCATAACTTAGTGCTAGCCGACGAAATCAACCGCGCACCAGCAAAAGTGCAATCGGCTTTACTTGAGGCCATGGCGGAACGTCAAATTACGGTAGGCAGTAAAACCTACCCTCTTCCTCCGCTATTTTTAGTAATGGCAACGCAAAACCCGCTAGAACAGGAAGGAACTTATCCACTACCTGAAGCACAGCTAGACCGATTCTTAATGCACGTGGACATCGATTATCCTGGCGCCGAGACAGAATTAGAGATATTGCGTTTAACGCGAGGTGAAGCCCTCTCAGAACCGCCTGTTACGCCACCAACGCTAACTCAAGACGATATTTTTACGTCGCGTAAAGAAGCGTTGTCTTTGTATATGGCGCCTGAGTTAGAACAGTATTTAGTTCAATTGATTATGGCCACACGTCAGCCTGCAAATTTTGACGCGGAATTAGGCCAGTGGATAGCGATGGGAACAAGCCCTCGAGCAACCATCAGTCTAGATCGCTGTGCACGCGCTCACGCATGGCTTAGCGGCAGAGACTTTGTTGGTCCTGATGATATTCAAGCTGTGGTTCACAACGTGCTTCGCCACCGTATTATTCTGTCATATCAAGCCGAGGCTGAAGGCGTAACGATTAACGACGTACTTGATAAGATTGTTGCAACTGTCGCAGTCCCTTAAGCTATGGTGAATGTACAAGCGCAGCTAAACAAGCTGCAAAGTAATGGCGTCTCGTTGTCTACAGCAGAATTATTACGCTACCAGCAGTTAGCTAAGCTGTTTAGTTTGGCGACTAAACGTATGCCACAAGCTAAACTTGCTGGAAGTTATCTCACCAAGCACAAAGGCCGAGGCATGGAGTTTGATGAGGCCCGGCATTATCAGCCCGGTGATGATATTCGCGCTATTGATTGGCGCGTTACTGCGCGCACGGGTAAAACTCACACTAAAGTGTATCGGGAAGAGCGAGAGCGCCCGGTTTTTCTATTCTGTGACTACCTACCTTCAATGGCATTTGGCACGCAGCTGCTTACTAAAGCGGTGCAAGCCGCGCATGTATCTTCATTAATAAGCTGGTCTGCTGCCGCTCGCGGCGATAAGGTAGGCGCGCTAGTATTTAATCAGCAACAGCACAAAGAAATTAAACCACTAACTCGCAAAAAAGCCGTGTTGCACGTGTGTCATGAACTTATGGCATTGCACGAACAGAGCGCGCAATCTGAGCCGGACAAAGACAAAGACGAACAAGCTTTTGCCGATGCGTGTGCTAGGGCAAGACGACTAGCAAGGCCAGGGAGTCTAGTTTATCTCGTGTCAGACTTTCAGCATTTAAGTACCCAAGCTATTCAACACTTGAGTCACTTAACACGACACTGTGAAGTAAGGGCTATCGTAATTAACGATCCAATAGAACACGCCTTGCCACAAACCAGTTCATTACAAACCGTCAGCGTTTCTGATGGCCGAAACCAACAACGCTGGGTGTTAGGCGACAATACCGAGCAACAGCAATATCAAAAATGGCGCAGTGAACACAACAGCGCGATTTATAGCACCTTGCGCAAAAACAATATCGCTCGATTCAGTGTTTCAGCGGGTCTTCCCCTAGACGAACAGCTTCAAAGTATGCAACAAGAACAAAGGTTGGAGCTTAATTAATGCAGAGTAGTATTCTTTCAACCCATTTTTTATCAAACTTTCTATCTAGTTACACAAAATCAGCTGCTCAATCGATGCCGCCGGCAAATCAAATACCAGTGCCCCCTCAGCAGCAAGACCCACTAGCTCAACTGCGCGATATACACGTACCTACAGAGGTCGACATTTGGCCATTAGATTGGGGTTGGTGGGTCGCTATCGCAGTAGTCTTAATTGCTCTATTTTGCCTATATAAAGCTATCACTGCCCACTTACGTCACAACAAGGCACGCAAGCAAGCTTTAGCCTTACTTGAATCGATTTCAGCACAACAAAGCAATTGGCCCGTAGCGTTAAACTCAATTCTAAAACGCACGGCGATGAGCTATTACCCAACTCAGCAAGTGGCTGGGTTATATGGTAAACAGTGGCAAGCGTTCTTAACCTCTGCATTGAAAAGTAGTGATAGTAAACTTGAAAGTGATTTAGGTTTGTTAGTAAGTAATGTTTATCAAGCCCCCCCCAACCCTAGTGATTTTGAAACCTGCAAAGGAGCAGTAAAAAACTGGCTTTTAAAAGCCAAACTGCCAAAAAACAAGGGGGCTTACGGCGGTGTGAATGATGGCGGTCTAAACGATGGTAGCGCTCATGATAAGCAAACCAAGGAGCCGCATCATGCTTAATTTTGCTTGGTGGTGGGTCTTTTTTGTACTCCCCTTGCCTATTATCGTACGCCTGCTTTCTAAAAAAGCACAAGACATGCCTATGGCTGCATTGCGGGTTCCTAATTTGCGACCTGGCGATGTGTCAGAGCAAACCCAGTTGAAACAAACCAAAATACCGCTGTTGGTAAGTAGCTTGATATGGCTGCTGCTAGTGACGGCTGCCGCACGCCCTCAATGGTTAGGAGAGCCTGTCAGCATACCGAATGAAGGTCGAGAAATGATGTTAGCGGTGGATTTATCTGGCAGTATGAAGATAGATGACATGCAGCTAAATGGCCGACAAGTTAACCGTTTAACCATGACTAAGTCGGTGGTTTATGAATTTATTCAGCGTCGCGTTGGCGACAGAATTGGCCTTATCTTATTTGCCGATACCGCGTACGTTCAAGCGCCGCTTACCTATGACAGAGATACCGTTTCTACACTTCTGAGTGAAGCTGTCATTGGGTTGGTTGGCGAACAGACGGCTATTGGCGATGCGATAGGTTTAGCGGTGAAGCGCTTTGACGAACGGGAAGAGTCTAATAACGTATTAATTCTTCTTACCGATGGGCAAAATACTGCAGGGAATATTACACCTGAGCAGGCGAAAGAGTTGGCGATTAGTAAGGGTGTGAAGGTTTACACTATTGGTGTGGGCGCAGATAAAATGCTGATCCAGAGCTTTTTCGGCAGCCGACAAATAAACCCGTCGCAAGAACTTGATGAAGGCATGTTAACCGACATTGCGACTAGCACTGGCGGCCAATATTTTAGGGCTCGAAATGCCCAGGAACTTCAAGCTATTTATCAACAACTTGACGCGCTTGAGCCTATTGGAGGTGAAACGCGTAAGATGCGTCCATTGAGCGCTCTGTTTTACTATCCCCTTGGTGCGGCAATATTACTGTCAGCACTATGGGCATTCTTGACGGTTCTTTTATCAACATTTCGTTGGTTCGCACAAAGACGAATTATCTCGTCCCAGCCACACCCGAATTCAGTTGATTCAATACGAGCAGCACAAACAAATAGGGAGACGAAGTAATGGAATTCGACTTCTTAAACCAATTTCATTTTTTACGCCCCGAATGGTTTATCGCGCTCGCTCCCTTGATGCTGCTTGTGTTTTTAATTAGAAAAACCACGGCTAAGCAATCTGGCTGGCAATCTGTGATCCCTTCTCACCTATATCAATACATGGTGATTGGAAAAAACGAAATGGGCGCAAAACCTCCAATGTGGATGCTTGCTCTTGTGTGGATTATAAGTGTGATAGCACTCGCTGGCCCAACATGGGAGCGCCTGCCGCAGCCGGTTTACCAGTTGAAAATGGGACACGTTATAGTCATAGATATGTCGCTTTCAATGCGCGCTACCGATATGACGCCAGACAGGCTAACTCGCGCTAAATATAAAGCGATAGACCTAGTCAACGCTATTGGTGAAGGTGAAATGGGCTTGGTTGCTTACGCTGGCGATGCGTTTGTCATTAGCCCCTTAACCGAAGACGCAGGAAATATCACAACCCTAATCCCTAGCCTGTCACCGGAAATTATGCCCGTTCCGGGCAGCGACCCTCTCCTAGGTATAGAGAGTGCGTCAGAGCTTCTCACGAATGCCGGATATAACTCAGGCATGATCTACTGGATTACTGACGGAATAGAGTTAGAACAACAACAAGAGCTTCAAGAGTATGTGGCTTCTATTCCTTTTACAGTAAATGCACTTACCGTTGGGACATCTGAAGGCGCGCCTATCCGCCAGCAAAGCGGCGAGCTATTAAAAGACTTCACCGGCAGCATCGTTATACCCAAGTTAAACGAAGGCGCAGTGAAAGGCGTGGTTAAAACGAGCGGCGGACGCTTTGAATCCTTTACATCAAACGACACCGACATTGATGCCCTCGCCTCGGTATCTCTGCTTGATAAAAGCGACAGCGAAGAGAACGAAGAAGAGAGTAATTTGCAAGGAGACCAGTGGAAAGAAGTTGGCCCTTACTTGCTGCTTATACTTCTACCGTTTGCCGCCTTTGCATTCAAACGCGGGTTAGTTTTCATCGTGTTAGTGGGTTTACTTAGCCCCTCTATGATTAAAAACGCCCATGCTCTGCAACGTGACCAAGCCTCAGAAATTGCTGGCACATCACAAGGCATAGGCATGTCACAAGGCATAGGCATGTCACAAGGCATAGGCGCACCAGAAGATTCTCTAGAGATGGCAAATCAACCTGATTCACTCTCATGGTGGCAAACGCCATTTATGAATGACAACCAAGAAGCATTAAACAGCTATCAAAGAGGCAAGTACAAAGACGCCGTTAATCAGTTTAATGACGACACTTGGAAAGCATCATCACTTTATAAATCAGGTGACTACGAAGATGCATTAAATGCCTTCAAAAACATTCCTGGTCCCGAGAGTCTTTACAATCAAGGCAATGCACTGGCAAAACTCGGTAAGCTTGAAGACGCTATTAAGAAATATGATCAGGCGTTAAGCGAAGCCCCCGATTTCGACGATGCAAGAACCAACAAAAAGATTGTCGAGGATTTGCTGAAACAGCAGCAACAGCAGACTCAGGAGCAAAACCAGAACGAAAATGGCGATGATGGCGAACAGAGTGACTCGCAGGATAATGGCCAAGATAGCTCTGATAACTCTGATAGCCCCAATAGCAAACAGCAATCAGGGGACCAGAACAATCAGGAAGGTTCAAACGAGCAGAATGGTCAGCAAGACGATAATGAGGGTCAACAGTCTGACCAAAGCCAAGCTAACGATGAACAGCAAAGTGGCGGAGATAACTCACAACAGCCTGATGATTCCGAGATGAACAGTCAGAACGAATCATCAGACTCTCAGCAGCAAAATGCAGAACAAGAAGAGTCTGATCAAGGTGACAGCGCGCAAGAACAAAAAAACGAACAACAAGCAGAGCAGGAAGCACAGGCAATGCAAGGTCAAGAGACCGAGCTTACCGACGCAGAAAAAGAAGAGCTGCAGCGAATGGAGAGTTTAATGCGCCGCGTGCCAGACGACCCTGCATTCCTACTAAAACGAAAAATGCAATTAGAAGCACAAAAACGTCAGCGTCAACGTATGCCTTCAAACCGGAGTGATTGGTAGATGAGAGCCTTATTACAATCTACACTTATAGTTTTTTTATTAACCCTACTCTTAAGTACGGCGGCTTATGCCGATGTAAATTCGCTGGAAGCCACCATTGATAGAAACCCTGTCATGTTGGATGAAGCCATTCGCTTAACGGTTACCGCAGACGGCAGCGCGGACAGAGATGCATTCGACAGCTCTCCCCTGCTTAAAGACTTTGTGGTCGGAAGAACATCGGTAAGTAGCCAAACCTCAATTGTTAATTTCGACACCAAGCGTACCACCGTTTGGACCACTACGTTATTTCCTCGTAAGGAAGGCACGTTCACCATTCCTTCACTAACCATTGAAGGCAAATCAACCAAGCCTATTCAAGTTAAAGTAATACCAGTTCAAGAACAAAGTAATGTCGCACGAGACTATTTTGTTACCACTGACATCGACGTGAAAGAGGCCTATTTAAATCAACAGCTGCTTTACACGGTTAAGCTGTTTCTTTCTAGCAATATTGAGCGCGGCAGCCTACAAGCGCCAGAAATGCAAAATGCGGAAATCACCCAGCTAGGAGAAGATAAACAGTATACAGATATAGTAAATGGAAGACGGTATCAGATTATAGAGCGTCAATTTGCTGTTGTGCCTCAAGCATCCGGTGAATTTACGCTAAGAGGCCCTATTTTCACTGGCGAAGTTATGGCTGCCAATACTAACCAACGTTTTGGCTTCTTCAACCGCACCCAGCAAATCAATCGGGTTGGGCCCGACATTACGGTGAACATTAAGCCCATTCCTCAGGGGATAGATTACCCTTGGTTGCCTTCTGAAATGGTGCGAGTGGATGAAGAATGGCCACAAGGTGATAGTTTTGTAGCAGGTGAACCAGTCACTCGTATTGTTACGCTAACCGCATTGGGCGTAGTAGAAGAGCAGCTTCCTGATATTCCTGAGTTTTATCCGCCAAACTTTAAGCTGTACCCTGATCAATCTAATACTACGACAGTCGAAAAAGACCAGAGCTTAATTTCACAGCGCCAAACGTCGCTGGCGATCATTCCAACGCAGCCAGGTAATTTTGTCTTACCTGAAATTACTATTCCTTGGTTTAATACGCTTACTCAGCAAACAGAGTATGCCACTATTCCCGCCCGTTCAATTACGGTAGCGCCAGCGTCTGGCGCAAATAATGCCAATACTCCGAATAGCTTAGACACTTCATCAATCAGTAGTGCAAGCAATGAAGATATTCAAAATGATATACCGTCAACTGCAAAACAGCCTAACGCTAGTGCTAGCAATGAGAATAAACCATTAGACAGCGCTTCAGGTGACGTCAGTACTGACGAAAGTACCCAGCTTAATTGGATGGTAACTTGTGTATTACTTTTGCTGTTCATCATAGCGCTTACAGGATGGTTAGTTACCTACAGAAAGCTTAAACAGGCTCAGTTTATGGGACCTGGGATCACTAACAAAACCGGTTCTGCACAGCGCCTCCACTCTTATGCTCAGTGGGATGAAAAAGCACAGTTTCAAAACCTAATGTCAGTAATAAAGGCAAAGGACACACGTTTACTTACGCCTGCTCTTAAGCAGTGGATAAACGCGTTAACTTCGGGTAAAGCGCAACTTTCGCAGTTTGAAAGAATCAACGCTAGTGTTAATGAGCTCTATGCACTGCGCTTTTCAGCCAATAAAGCTGACGCTAACACCCAATCTAAACAGGTCATGAAAGCTTTAGATAAACTTTCACATGAAGCTAAGCTTGCCCGCAGCGAATGGAAACAAAAAAGTGAAGGGAACAATAACACGCTATCTGCCTTATATCCTGCTTCATAAAACGCATTTCATTTGCCAATACACTATAATTTGCGTAATGAAAGCCCTTGCAACTAGCTAAATCTCAGTGGCAAGGGCTTCGTAAAAGAAATGTTTGCGTTTGAGAAACAGTCGAGCCTTTGAGCCTTATTGTCCTCTTTAAGGCTTATTAATCTTTGAAGCTTTAGCTCATAAAAATAATCAATTAAACGCGACGGGGAATATAATGAAGAAAACACTAGTAAAGCTAACGCCAATTGCCTTGGCCATTACCACGCTTACGGCTTGCTCTCCTGCAAGTGAAACCGCTAAAACAGCGCCAGAACCTATTAAAACAGAACAGCCAGCCGGGCAGTCTGAATCAGAGCGCCTTAATGCGTTCTTCGAACGTACTTTTGAAGAAGATCTTAAGCGTTCGCCATTATTTCAAAGTTACTTGGGTAAAAAATGGGACTATGACAAATGGGATGACATCAGTGACGAAGAAGCTGATGCTCGCATTGCCATCGCCAAAAACCGACTAGAAAAGCTTAATAGTTTTGACACCAGTAAGTTAAGTGAACAGGAACAGCTAAGCTTGCGCCTGTATGAACTGGGTATTGAGCGCGATTTAGCTAACGACGAATTTCGACATCACCGTTACATTGTACATCAGTTCCGCGCCGCGCATACACAAGTGCCTAGCTTCCTTATCAACATTCACAGCGTAAAGAGTAAAGAGGACGCTAAGGCCTACATTGGACGACTAGACAATGTACGTACGTACTTTGATCAAGTTATCGAACAAATGAAAGTTCGCGAAAAAGCCGGAGTATTCCCCCCAGCATGGGCCTACGATCAAATGATTGATGCGTCAAAAAACGTGATTACCGGCGCACCGTTTGATTCTAGCGAAATACCTTCAACTATCTGGGAAGATTTTCAAAATAAAGTAAATAGCCTGGATATTACAGAGGCGGAAAAAACGACGTTATTAGGTGAAGCGAAAGCCGCTTTGGTAACGTCAGTCATGCCGTCATACGAGAAGTTTATCGAAGAACTCGCCCATCAAAGGGAAATCACGCCTGAAGGCGATGGTGTGTGGCGCTTACCCAATGGTGATCAATGGTATCAGAATCGTCTAAACTGGTTTACCACTACAGACCTAACCGCTGAAGAAGTCCATCAAATTGGCTTAGACAATGTAGAGCGCATACACGATGCAATGCGCGACATTATGAAACAAGTGAAATTTGAAAGCACCCTTCAAGAGTTTTTCGTTTTCATGCGTGAAGACGAGCAATTCTATCTACCTTCAACAGATGAAGGTAGACAGCAATACCTTGATATGGCGAAAACCGCCATAGACGACATGCGAGAGGCGATTCCTGAATACTTTGGTATTCTTCCAGAAGCGCCAATGATTGTTAAACGTGTTGAAGCGTTCCGCGAACAGTCTGCGGGCAAGGCGTTTTATCAAAGCCCAGCGCAAGATGGCAGCCGCCCAGGTATTTATTACGCAAACCTTTATGACATGAAAGCAATGCCTACTTATCAGTTAGAGGCGCTGGCGTATCACGAAGGCATCCCAGGTCACCACATGCAGCGCGCTATTGCACAAGAGCTAGAAGGTGTACCTCAATTCCAGAAATTCTTGAGCTTTACCGCATACACAGAAGGTTGGGGCCTATATACCGAAGAACTTGCAAAAGATATGGGCTTTTATAAAGACCCTTATTCTGATTTCGGTCGTCTAGCCATGGAACTTTGGCGCGCTTGCAGACTTGTGGTTGATACGGGTATTCATGCGAAAAAATGGACGCGTGAAGAAGCCGTAGATTACCTTGTTGAAAATACGCCAAACCCTAAATACGACGCGCAAAAAGCCATTGAGCGCTACATTGCTATGCCAGGTCAGGCTACGGCCTATATGATTGGTAAACTGAAAATTATGGAACTTAGAGAGCATGCCCAAGCTGAACTTGGTGACAAGTTTGATTGGAAAGGCTTCCATGACGAGGTATTGAAGTACGGTCCAGTCCCACTTTCTATTTTAGAAGAAAACATTAATGCTTGGATTACTTCCCAAAAACGTACCTAGTTTTTCGAACTAGGTGCTCTGATCACTGGAAATAAAATGAAAACGCGCCTTTCGGCTAACGAAATGGCGCGTTTTTTATGCCATAGTGAGAAAAAATTAAGTTTTTGGATTTTTTTATGTTTGGGCGAAATAAATCCGATAGTGCTCAGGTCTTATCGGGTATGAAAGCAAAACACCAAAGATATGAAGCATTAGTAAAGGCATTTCACGCCGACATCTACCGCTATGCATTTTGGCTTATCAAAGACCAGAGCATTGCTGAAGATGTTGTTCAGGAAACCTTTTTACGTGCTTGGCGCTCATTAGACGCCCTAAATGATGAAAAAGCAGCAAAGTCATGGTTAATTACCATTCTTCGCCGCGAAAACGCCCGTCGGTTTGAACGCAAACAGTTCGACACAGTAGATATTGATGATTGCCATATTCAAGATGACACACAGCATGCTGATGGGGACTTGAAAGATAGAGAGCTTCAGCGACTATTAGGTGGATTGAGTGTGGAGTATCGTGAACCCTTAATACTCCAGTTGATTTTCGGTTTTAGTGGCGAAGAGATCGCCAACCAGTTAGGGCTTAACAAAAACACGGTAATGACTCGCCTTTTCAGAGCGAGGAATCAGCTAAAAGAGGCATTAGAGAAGCAAAATGAACAGAGAGGTCGTGTAAATGGATGAGTTAGAATTTAGGCGTCGTATCTACGCCGATCCAGAAACGACTGACAGTGATGTTGTAGAAGCGGCAAAAGCGGATGAAAGTAAACGCAGTTTCTGGAATGAACAAAAGCAGTTAGATAAGCAATTAAAGCAAGCATTGAAAGTCGATGTACCAGAGGATCTCGCAAGCAAGCTAATATGGCAGCAGTCTGCAGACGAATTCACCCGTTATAAACGCAGAAGTCGCTGGTATTTAGCCATGGCTGCATCGGTTGCTTTCACTGTAGGTATCGGACTTACCATGTGGTACCACCAACCGCTTAGTATTGGCGGACAAGCACTTGCCCATATGCAGTACGCAGAAATGGAACACGCTCATTCGTTGCTTCCTGTTGATTTGAACATGGTTAACGCAAAGCTAGCAAGCTTTGGTGGCAGCTTTAGCGAAATGCTCGACGGTGTAGAGGTCGCAAACTATTGCCATTTGAGCACAGTTAGAAGCCTTCACCTGATTGTGAATACGCCACAAGGCAAGATGTCGGTATTCGTAGTACCTGAACGTGGAGATGTCTCCGTACCAAGCGAGTTTGCCGATGGTCAGTACCATGGAGAGAGCATTAAAATGAAGCATGCCAATGTAATGATTGTTGGCGATAAAGATGCTGATTTAAGCGATATGAAAAAGGCGGTGTCAGAAAGGATTCAATTCTCTGCTTAACACACGTTAAGTAACTGTAAAGTGTTCCAAAAAAGTGCGTATCTTTAGCACTTCCCTTCGTCGGCCCCTATGGGCCGATTTTTTTTGCCCAAAATTAAGATGAAACCCTGTTCAATAAAACTTATACTCCGACTTAAAGGTTAAAACGTCCGTTTTAATTTCAGTTAATCACTTCATTCACTTACCCGCAGTAAAGAGGTCTCCATCACAATGAGCGCTTGGTTTCGTTTTACAAGGCTAATGATTTGCCTTTTGATTCCTGCAATAGCTTGTTTCACTGTCTTTGCTCAAAGTATAGATATTCCCAACGCACTTAGACTAAAAAAACTTGATAATTATAGTCATATAGCTGCAACGGCAATTTATCATTGGAATACACCTAGCGAGGTGAGCAATGAGAATATCATTGCTATGTTAACGAGCGCCGGTTTGCAGAATGACACGCAAAGTGAAGGCGTGATATTTAGACACTTGTTGGCCACTTATACTGCGAATGATGCTGACTCGCCGAGAATCCCACTTTTCGTTAAAGAGCCTCTATTAGATAAGCATTGGCAAGAGCTTAAGACAATTAAGCCTGAGCTTTTCGCTGCTGCGAAGGCATATTACATTTATGCTAGAGCGGTAAATGATTTTAAAGGCTCTGACCATAGAGTAAATTTTTCTGTTCCTGAACTGCGCCGTTTGCAGCGAGAAGCGCTAGAAACTGGGAGTCGACGAGCCACTGCTATAGCTAGCATATGGTTAGCGATGGAACTCACCCTTGCGAACCCAATACAAGCAATTAATGAAATCGAATATGCGTTACCGCACCTTCCTCGATACTCATCAGACAAAAGCTTAGAAAATGCGTTATCAAACGTAATTGCACATGATTGGCTGAGAGGTGCTTATCTGGAACTCTTCGTTCCAAGCAGAGCATTTTTCCACTCAAAAGAGATCATTGAAAGTAAAACGCAAGATAACAACACCATGGTAAAAACTTGGGCCTACTTCTCGGCCATCGATTCATTGTTAATTCAAAATAAGTTTGAAGAAGCATTGGCTATGTCAAACGACGCAATAGAGCATTTGTCCACAGTAACGTCAGTGCACGAAAAGTTGTTGACGTATGTCCAAAGACTTCGTGTAGTAGTGTTTCAAAAAAGCGAAGGATATGAACTGCTAGCGCAAGAAGTCATGACGCAAATCAGGCAGCTTGATACCACAGAGGTAAAACAAAGAACTGAGGAGCTTTCAGCTTACGCAGATGCACTTTACGCAGCGGTATTGAACGATGATGCTAAATTTCAAGACTCCCTTCAGCGTTACCGCAATATCGTTCTGGCTACTATTCCAAATTCGGGTTTTAAAGAAAAAATCAAGCTTAGGTTAGAGCGGGAGCTTTCTAGGCTTTACGATGCTTCGGGTGACTACGAAAAAGCATATGAGCATTCGAAAACCTACAATAGGCTTCTTGTTGAAAAAAACACTGAGCAATTCAAGTTGTCAAATTCTTCGTTTACCGACGGTATTGCGAAAGATATCGAGTTAGCGCGATATCGACAAAAAGAACTCACTGTGCTCAGAAGTGAAAAAGATGGCCTTTCTACCGACAAAGAAGCAATGAAAACCACCATTTTTGCGTTGATTATCACAATTCTCATCATTCTTGCACTATGGCTATGGATTTCAAAACGACAGAGCGACTTGCTAGCTGAGCGTGACTCACTTACCGGCGCTCTCACGCGACGAGCTATGCTAAACAGTTTGAAAAAAGCACTGAAAGGCAATAAAGCGTCCTGTATTGCTCTACTTGATGTCGACAACTTTAAAAAGATTAATGACAAATACGGCCACGTTGTCGGTGATGAAGTGTTGACTACCTTTACGCAGATTATCAAAAACCGTATTCGTAAGTCAGACAAGCTCTGCCGATATGGCGGCGAAGAGTTTTTGATTTACTTTTCCGACTCCGACCAAAGGTCTGCTAAGCGAATTCTGGACGAGCTGAATTTCGCGCTTTCTCGCCAGAAACACTGGAGCAATACAAAAGAAATGTTTTCCGTGAGTTTTTCTTCGGGTCTGTTAGACGTCAACGGAGAAACCAACCTAGACACCATTATCAAGATGTGCGATGAGCTTCTCTACAGAGCCAAAAGAGAAGGTCGAGCGCGTGTTGCATCTTTACCAATTTAATCTTTCGCCAAACTTTATTTACGAATTACCGTATAGAAAACATGCAAGGTCGCTGACTGACATAGAGACTCTATGTCATAGGTGTTAGCATGAAAGAAAAAACATAGGGAATTTATATGGCTACTGGCACGATAATCTCGTTGGGTTTGTATTTTGTTGTAATGTTAGGGATAGGCCTTTTCGCTTATCGGCAGACAGACACCAACGTAGAAGGCTATATGCTTGGCGGCCGCCAACTAGGCCCCGCGGTAACCGCGCTTTCAGCAGGTGCATCGGATATGAGCGGATGGATGCTCATGGGCTTACCCGGTGCAATGTATGTATCAGGCTTATCTGCTGGCTGGATTGCCGTTGGTTTGACACTCGGTGCTCTGGCAAATTATATGTTAGTTGCTCCACGCCTTCGCGTTTACACTGAAGTAGCCAACAATTCCATTACCCTCCCCGACTATTTTGAAAATCGCTTCGCTGACAACACGCGTTTATTGCGCGTTATAGCCTCTGTGGTTATCGTTGTCTTCTTTACGCTTTACACCTCTTCTGGTGTGGTAGCTGGCGGAAAGCTCTTTGAGACATCATTTGGATTAACTTATGAGACCGGCTTATACGTCACCGCGGGTGTCGTCGTAGCTTATACCCTCGTAGGCGGTTTCATGGCAGTAAGCATGACCGACTTCGTTCAGGGGTGCATCATGTTTGTATCTCTCATTATGGTACCTGCCGTTGTTATTAGCGAGTTGGGTGGAATCGGCGCGTCAATTGACGCCTTAGATACCATTAATCCGGCGCTTTTCGATGCATTCATGGATGCGTCTACCAATGAAGCACTAAGCGTAATAGGCATTGTTTCACTGATGTCATGGGGCCTAGGTTATTTTGGTCAGCCTCATATCATTGTGCGTTTTATGGCGATACGTTCTGTTAAAGATATACCAACTGCGCGCAATATCGGTATGAGTTGGATGATTGTGTCGATTATTGGTGCGTTAATGACGGGGCTTTTCGGCCTTGCCTATGTAACAGGTAACGGAAACGAAATCGATCCAGAAACCGTCTTCATCTACTTATCTCAAATTCTATTCCACCCGCTCATCGGTGGCTTCCTGCTCGCTGCAATTTTAGCGGCGATCATGAGTACTATTTCTTCTCAGCTGTTGGTAACCTCAAGTTCACTAACCAGTGACTTTTATCAAGCCTTCCTAAGACGTGATGCGTCAGATGGCGAGCTCGTCATTGCTGGTCGAGTCAGCGTAGTAGTTGTCGCGCTTGTAGCAATCTATCTAGCTTATGATAAAGACAGCACCATTTTAACGCTTGTAAGTAATGCTTGGGCTGGCTTTGGTGCAGCCTTCGGACCGCTTGTACTATTTAGCCTGTTTAAGCGTGAAATGACTCGCCGTGCTGCATTAGGTGGTATGATCGTTGGTGCAGTGACGGTGTTACTGTGGATTTATCTTCCTATTGAAATCGGCGGCCAAAAGCTTGGTGACTGGATGTACGAAATTGTCCCTGGGTTTATCTTATCTAGCTTAACCATCATGATTTTAAGTAAATCTGGCTCGCCAAGAGAAGGTGTGGTTGATACGTTCGACGCTTTCCAGACCAAATTGAGTGAAAGGTAAGCGAACGATACGAAATAAGTCATTCGCAACGAAAGTGAATAACAAGCCCTGTTTATATTACTAAACAGGGCTTTTTTCTTTTTATAGGCCTTGAAAAAAGTGGCTTATGCTTCAATTGCATGACAGTTTTATTTAATGGAATAAGATAGCTATTTTAAATAGCAAAATCGCATACTACTTTTGAAATTAAATATGTTATCGTTCTATGCAGAAAAATAACCCATATATAACTTTTTTGTATATAACATAAAATTCGGACTTCAAAATGACTGCTAGTATCCCGTCTGTAACGCATTTGAAACAACTCGAAGCCGAGAGTATCCAGATTTTCCGTGAGGTTGCTGCTGAGTTTGAAAACCCAGTTATGCTTTACTCTGTAGGAAAAGACTCTTCTGTACTGCTTCACCTTGCCCGTAAAGCGTTCGCGCCCGGCAAAATTCCTTTCCCACTATTACACGTAGATACCACGTGGAAGTTTGGTGAAATGATTAAGTTCCGTGACGAACAAGCTAAGAAGCACGGTTTTGATTTGCTTGTTCACATCAATGAAGAAGGTGTTGAAGCTGGTGTTGGCCCATTTAGCCACGGTTCAGCAAAACATACTGACATCATGAAAACCCAAGCACTTAAACAAGCACTGAACAAATATAAGTTCGATGCTGCATTTGGTGGCGCTCGACGCGACGAGGAAAAATCACGTGCCAAAGAACGTGTTTACTCATTCCGCGACAGCAACCACCGCTGGGACCCAAAAAACCAGCGTCCAGAGCTTTGGAATATTTATAACTCTCAGGTTAATAAAGGCGAAAGCATTCGTGTATTCCCAATGTCTAACTGGACTGAGCTAGATATCTGGCAATACATCTACCTAGAAAACATCGATATTCCGCAACTTTACCTATCTAAGCCTCGCCCTGTCGTTGAGCGCGACGGCGTTCTTATTATGGTTGACGACGACCGTATGCCGCTAGAAGAAGGTGAAGTACCAGAGATGCGCTCTGTGCGTTTCCGTACTCTTGGCTGTTACCCACTTACCGGTGCGGTAGAATCAGAAGCAGCTACCCTACCTGAAGTTATCCAAGAAATGCTGCTTACCAAGACGTCTGAACGTCAGGGCCGAGTTATCGACCATGACAGCGCAGGCTCTATGGAGAAGAAGAAAATGGAAGGGTACTTCTAATGGCCACCGACAACGTTGTTTGGCATAAACACGAAGTAAACAAGACCACCCGCTCTGAAAAGCTTGGTCAAACGCCTCGTGTATTCTGGCTAACGGGTTTAAGCGGCTCTGGTAAATCGACATTAGCCAACCTGCTTGAGAAAAAGCTTCACGAGCAGAATAAGCACACCTATCTGCTTGACGGCGACAACGTGCGCCACGGTCTGTGTGGCGATTTAGGTTTCAGCGATAAAGATCGCGTTGAAAACATTCGCCGCATTAGCGAAGTCGCTAAACTTTTTGTCGATGCCGGTACCATTGTGCTTACCGCTTTTATCTCGCCTTTCAAAGCCGACCGCGATTATTGCCGCAGCTTAATGGAAGACGGAGAGTTTGTAGAAGTGTTTATCGATACACCTCTTGAAGTGTGTGAAAAACGCGACCCGAAAGGGCTATACAAGAAAGCGCGTAGCGGTGAAATTAAGGACTTCACAGGTATTGATTCAGCCTATGAAGCACCTGAAGCGCCAGAAGTACACTTAACCTATCAGGATGAACCAGCAGAGCAAACCGCTGAGCGATTGTATGCTTTGCTTCAAGAAAAGGGATTGGTGTAATGACACAGCCTTTAAATAGTCTTGCACAAAAAGTGCTAGCTATCGCCAAAGAAGCTGGCGATAAGATAATGGCCATTTACGAGAAAGACTTCGCCATTTATGAAAAGCAGGATACCAGCCCGCTAACAGAAGCTGACCTTGCCGCACATAACGTAATCGTAAACGCCCTTGAAGCTGAATCTGACCTGCCGATTCTTTCTGAAGAGTCAGCAGATATTTCATGGGATGAGCGCAAAACGTGGTCGTCATACTGGCTGGTAGACCCGCTAGACGGCACTAAAGAGTTTATTAAGAAAAACGGTGAGTTTACGGTAAATATTGCACTTATCGAAAACGGTAAACCGACCATGGGTGTGGTTTACGCGCCAGCACTAAACAAAAGCTATGTAGGTATTGTTGGTGAAGGTGCGTGGACTGAAGTAAATGGCGAATTTACCGCTATTTCTGCGCGTAAGCACGATGGTGCCGAAGTGTGGAAAGTGGTAGGTAGTCGTTCTCACCAAAGCCCAGAAATTCAGAATTTATTGGCACAGCTTAAAGGTGAAACCGAGCTTGTGGCGATGGGTAGCTCACTGAAGCTTTGCTTGGTGGCTGAGGGCGAAGCACATCTTTACCCTCGATTAGGCCCAACATCTGAATGGGATACAGGTGCAGCGCACGCAGTCGCACTAGCGGCAGGCGCAAACGTAACCGTACTAGACCCTGAAAACCCATTAGATGACAACGCTGACGCTCTTACGTACAACCAAAAAGAGTCTGTGTTAAACCCCTTTTTCCTTGTGAGCGCATAACATGAACAATGAAAACGAATTATTAAGACAGGACATTCTGTCTTACCTAGAACAACACGAAAAGAAAGACATGCTACGTTTCCTTACCTGCGGTAGCGTAGACGACGGTAAAAGTACCCTAATTGGTCGCTTGCTTCACGATTCTAAAATGATTTATGAAGACCAACTTGCAGCTATCACTAAAGACAGTAAAAAAGTGGGCACTACCGGCGAGAAAGTTGACCTTGCCCTTCTTGTAGACGGTCTTCAGTCTGAGCGTGAGCAAGGGATTACTATCGACGTAGCATACCGCTACTTCTCTACTGACAAGCGTAAGTTTATTATCGCAGATACTCCTGGGCACGAGCAGTATACCCGTAACATGGTAACCGGTGCGTCAACGTGCGACCTTGCTATTATTCTTGTTGATGCTCGCGGCGGCGTTAAGGTACAAACGAAACGTCACTCGTTCCTGGTTTCTCTTCTAGGTATAAAACACGTTATTGTTGCTATCAACAAAATGGACTTGATGGACTATTCAGAAGAAGTGTACAAGCAAATTCAGGAAGACTACCTGAAGTTTGCTGAGCAGCTTGATATTCCTGACATTCAGTTCGTACCTATTTCAGCACTTGAAGGCGACAACGTAGTAGGCAAGAGCGAAAAGACACCATGGTTTGACGGCACGCCACTTATGGAAATGCTGGAAAACATTGAAATCGGTGAAGACGACAACCATGAAGATTTCCGCTTTCCGGTACAATACGTTAACCGCCCTAACCTAGATTTCCGTGGCTTTGCGGGTACCGTGGTATCTGGCCAAGTTGCACCAGGTGATGAAGTAACGGCACTTCCTTCTGGTAAGAAATCAAAGGTGAAGCAAGTCGTTACGTTTGAAGGCGACCAAGAGCGCGCTTATGTACCACAAGCGGTAACGCTAACGCTTGAAGATGAAATTGACATCTCTCGTGGCGATATGATTGTAAAATCAGACAACTTGCCACTGCTTAACACGCAATTTAAAACTCACCTTGTGTGGATGTCTGAAGAGCCGCTAATGCCAAACAAGCAATACTTGTTTAAGTTCGCGACTAAATCAACGCCAGGGGTAGTTGCTCATATCGATAATCAAATTGATGTGAACACGTTGGAAGAAACGGATGCTATGCACTTAAATCTTAACGAGATTGGTGTAGTAGACGTTAAGTTTACTCAGCCCGTTGCATGTGACCCGTACAAGCGCAACCGCCCTACCGGTTCATTCATCGTTATCGATCGCTTGACCAACGGCACTGTTGGTGCTGGTATGATCATTGACGAAATTGCGGGTGACGCACAGCATACATCGCCAAACTTCTCTGAGTTCGAGCTTGAATTCAATGCACTAGTACGCAAGCACTTCCCGCATTGGAACTCTGTGGATATCAGTAAACTTTAAGCAGGACTGGAGCAATATGGATGTGACCCAGTTCATCGTACTGGCAGTATTTGCCAGTACGATATGCGCGCTGATATTTACCAATCAGCGCCCTTCCACTGTATTTTCTGGTGCAGTGTTAGCTTTACTGGTTACCCAGCAGTTATCTCTTGATGACATCTTGCTAAATTTAACAAACAAGGGTCTTATTACCCTTGTTTTGTTGCTTTTGGTAAGCAGTGCAATTGATAAAACAGCGCTAATAAAACGCCTAGGTAGGAAACTAGTAAGTGCTAACTTTACTCAATCCTATTGGCGCTTGTTTTCACTGACCTTTATATCGTCTGCGCTTTTGAACAATACGGCTATTGTGGCAAGCCTTATTGGTCCAATTAAGCAAAACCAATATCATCCTGCTTCTCGATTGCTAATCCCGCTCTCATACGCAGCTATTTTAGGCGGTACGGTCACCTTAATCGGTACGTCTACCAACCTGATCGTAGACAGCTTTTTGCAAGAGCATGGGCATCCAGGCTTTAACTTTTTTGACTTCACACTTTATGGCACCGTAGCGGGTTTAAGCTGTGGTCTACTCATGTTTTTATTACTTCCTTTGCTACCTCATATTGGCAATAAAAGTAATAACTATCACGAGTATATGGTTGAAGCCGAAGTGGAGTCTGGTTCAGAACTCATAGGCAAAACCGTAGAACAAAACCATTTACGTAACTTACCAGAACTCTTTTTGGTAGAAGTGGTGCGCAATGGCAACCTGATATCGCCTGTTGGGCCTGACCTGGTCATTCTAGAAAACGACAAACTGATCTTCTCTGGCAACGTTCAAAAGCTTGACAACCTTAGCCACATAAAGGGACTAAGCATGTTTGCTGAGACCGATGGGGTATTGCGTGAGAGCTTAACCGAGGTAGTTGTTGCCAATCGCGCTCAAGTTATTGGGCAAACCATTAAAAAACTTGGCTTTAGAGCCCTGTTTGATGCGGCCGTTGTAGCCATTCGCCGCGATGGAGAGCAGCTGTCTGGCAAATTAGGAGAAATAAAGCTTCAAGCAGGTGACTTCTTACTTTTAGCTACAGGCCCAGACTTTGCAACTCGTCAAAATTTAAATAAAAACTTTTTTATTTTGTCAGAGCAAAAAATTGCCCGACCACTAACTAACAAGCAAGAGTGGATTACCCTTGGCGGCTTCCTTTCCACGGTGTTATTAGCTGCAACTAATGTCATTTCACTGGCTATTGGTCTGCTGTTTTTAGCTGCTGTGCTAATTGGCGTTAGGGTCACGTCAAACGGCGAAATGAAACGAAACTTACCGTTGAATTTGATTGTTGTGATCGTCGGCGCGCTAAGCCTGGCAACCGCATTAGAAAATTCAGGAGTTATAAATATAACCACCGAGGCACTTATGCCGGTGTTGTCGGGTACTGACTGGTTCATAGCATTGTTAGTCATCTACTTGCTAACACTGGTTTTAACAGAGTTCGTTACCAACAACGCTGCTGCGGCATTAATGTTCCCGTTTGTCTACGGGTTAGTGCAAATCATTGGCGCACCGCTAGTGCCATTTGCATTAGCGGTAGCATTTGCAGCAAGTGCCAGTTTTATTTCACCGTTCGGCTATCAAACCAACTTGCTTGTTTATAATGCGGCGAATTATAAGTTTTCGCATTTTATGAAAATTGGACTGCCTATTTCGCTGTTGTACAGCACCATAGTTTTGACACTGCTTAATATTACTTATTTGTAAGGTCTTGCGGCGTGTTTTGAGAGTACACTGAAAATCACCAAAGATAGAGCAGCAATCAGCAGCATTACGTAAAGGGAAGCAAGCGCTTCCCTTTTTGATTTATAACCTTTCAATACATTCATTTTCTCTTACAAATATCAAGATGTTGTGCTGTACAACACCTGTAGCCAACAGTAATCTATAACTCAATTTATTGCCTGCCTGTTGGCAAGCTAACAATGACTCATGGCTTTATCCAGAGACAGAGTAATAAGAAAACGAAATAGGAGCAAGGGATGCACAATGTAACGAACCCCTTTCAAGCGTGTAACGATATTTTCTTCAAGCCTAATGGCGTATTTAAAGCAGTAGGTGAAAACAACAATTGGAGCTGGATGCCATTTATTTTGTTCATGGCTATTTCTCTTGTTTCCCAGTACTTGTATGTAAACTTCGTTGACATTGAATGGTTCGCTCAGATGAATATTGCCGCGCAAGGGGATATGAGTCCGGCAGAAGAAGAGCAAATGAAGGCCTTCTTCACCAGGGATGCTTTGCTTTGGTCATCGGTTATAGGTGCCTTTTTTGTTCCTATTATCGTAAACGCCATTTACGCCGTGTACGTGAATTTAATGACCCGTTCTGACGACAGCCATGTGTATGGCTTTACTGACTGGTATGGTTTCGCTTGGTGGCTTTCAATGCCTTATGTGCTTACTGGTTTAGTGGGTGTTGCTTTGCTGTTGTTCGCAGGCGACCATCAAGTCGCGCCATCAATTTTATCGCCAGCGTCCCTTGGGTATATTGCGAATATCCCGATGGACTCGCCTTGGTACGCTTTCGGCCAGGCGTTAAGGGTAGAGCTATTCTGGGGCATTTATTTAGCCACCGTAGGTATTACTCAATGGACCGCCTTTTCTCTTAAAAAGGCGGCATTAATTGCAAGTGCACCTTATATTGTTATCTACGGCATCTGGTTGATTGCCCTCGCCTTGTTCTAATTAACCTTGCGAATGTAACGCGCCCACTATACGAAAAGTGCGCTGTGCTATTAATACAGTATTTTAGTACAGCGCTTCTATAATCTGGCCGCGCAGCCTCACTTTAAAAAGACGCCCCCTTTCATTTCTTTCACTACCCATGAATAGCATCATTGCCGCTTTTGTCGTCACACGAAGTATCATTATACCAATCCGCATAGATCATTACCCACTCAGCGAGAGTTAAAATGTTCGTAATCGCGGCGTGTTACCGCAGGTATAGTGGTTCTACATCAAGGTGACACAACAAAGAGTACGGACATTTTAAACTCGCCCTTCGGG
>NZ_JAKREX010000004.1:0-598982 GCF_022348355.1 Alteromonas sp. Cnat2-8 | reverse complement strand
AGGTGACACAACAAAGAGTACGGACATTTTAAACTCGCCCTTCGGGAAGGTCTGGCAAGCTTCCTAGCTTCATTCTGGGAATTTGAAAGGGAACAGCCATTCCTGCATTCCCACGCTTTGCTAGGAAGCTTGCCAGCGCCTTCTGAGTGGGCAATTATCTATGCGGATTGGTATAACGGAGCAAGCAACTAACTAAAAAGGCCAGCAATTGATGCTGGCCTTTTTTAGTTTGCGACTGCTTCTGTAAACTCATATGTAAATCGAGCTACAGAAGCTTTTGTAGTCGTTATTTATTCTTTTCAAAATGTTCGAAGTCCACATCTTCCTGCTTCAAACCGGCTTTAGGATCGTTATAAACGCTTTCGTCCAATGCTCCTTCGCTTTTAGCTACAATGCACGACACCATACAGTCGCCTGTAATGTTTACCGCAGTGCGTGTCATATCCAGCAGTCTGTCTACACCGATAATAAGTGCGATCCCTTCAACCGGTAGGTTCACTTGCTGCAATACCATAGCTAGCATGATAAGGCCCACACCTGGCACACCAGCGGTTCCGATAGAAGCAAGGGTGGCGGTAAGTACTACCATCATATAGTCGCCAAGGCTTAAATCGACAGCGTAAACCTGGGCAATAAAGACCGTGGCAACACCTTGCATTATGGCCGTGCCGTCCATGTTAATTGTTGCGCCTAGCGGCAGGGTGAACGACGATACCGAGTTACCTACGCCAAGCTTGTTTTTCGCCGTTTCCATAGTGACGGGCAAGGTAGCGCTACTGCTTGAGGTACTAAATGCGAATAGCGCAGCGTCACGCATTTTCTTCATCAAGATAACAGGGTTTAATCCTGATAAAGCTTTTAGCAGCACTGAGTAGGTTACCAGGCCGTGAAGGATTAACACGCCAAATACTAAGAAGAAATATTTCGCCAGGCTCAGAATTGTTTCGCCACCAATAGTGGAGAAGAGTTTCGCCATCAACACGTACACGCCGTATGGCGCTAAGTTCATGATGATGGTTACAAGACGCATGATTACCGTATTAATATCTTCAAAGATAGCGGTAAGACGCTTGCCCGCATCACCTGTCATCGCCATAGCTATACCAAACAGTACGGCAAACACAATGATCTGTAGCATGTTGCCCTGTGCCATTGAGTTAATTGGGTTGCTTGGGAACATGTTAACGATAACGTCAGACAGGCTAGGGGCCTCTTTCGCTTGGAAGGTAGTTTCTGTTGTTAGATTTAGCCCATCACCCGGAGACACCACTAAAGCTATACTCATGGCTAGTGTTATGGCAATGGCGGTTGTGACAACATAGAGTCCGACTGACTTTGCGCCAAGTCTTCCCAATTTACTAGGGTCAGACAGTGTGCTGGTTCCGCAAATTAAGGAAACAAACACAAGAGGAACCACAAGCATTTTTAAGCTGGCAATAAATATTTGGCCGAGAGTGGAAAATATACCTTCTACAAGAATGTTATACGTTGAGAACTCTAAACCGAATATCGAAAAAGTAAAATCTCCGCTATCATCAAACAATAATTGGAGAAAGACACCAGTCAAGATACCGGCAGCCATGCCGATAAAGATGCGGGCGGTTAAACTATATTTATGTGCAGATGAAGACATTAATGTTCCCTGTGCATTTTTATATTTTTAATCTTTCGTAGTGTGCCAGATTCAGTTGATTTTTAAACATAAAAAACGACGCAATTGTCAATAAAAGAGGTTCAGGAACGAATTATGTCGACATTAGCGAAAACGCTAAGCCTAATTAGCGCATTATTTATGCTAACAGCATGTGGTGGGGGCGGTTCATCAGTCTCTCGAGATAACACGGACAACGGAAGCGGAGACGGCGGTACCACATCACCAACCTATTCAATCGCTTTAACACTGGAAAATGAAAGTGGAGCAAGCGACAACAGCCTTTCTGAAGACAATAGTCTGTTTGTTGTTGCGACCGTGTCAGATCAAGATGGCAATCCGCATGCAGACGCGTTACTTACCTTTACGCTAAGCAATGAACAACTAGCCGAGTTTGGCAACGACACGGGAACGGCGCGTACAAATTCAAATGGTGTAGCCCGATTACGCCTTAATGCCAGCACGGCTTCTGGAGATGGCGAAATTACCGCTGCGCTCGGTAGCGGCGAAACGGGAACTACTACGTTTTCAGCCACAGCGGTGACAAGCACCGACCCAACCACAATAAGTGTATCGCTAGCCTTACAAAATGCAGCTGGGGAAGCAGACAACAGCTTATCTTCTAGCAACGCATTGGTTGCACTGGCAACCGTGACCAATTCTGAGGGTGAGCCTCAAGCCGATTTGCTCCTAACTTTCTCATTGAGCAACGATGATTTAGCGACGTTTTCTAACGATACTGCCACTGCACTGACTAATGCTGAAGGCGTAGCGTCGATCGGTATGTCGGTGGGAAGCGCATCAGGGGATGGTGAAGTAACGGCTACTTTGCCAACGGGTGAAGCGGATTCAACTACATTCAGCTCTACGGGCAGTACAACGGTAAGTGAAGAGCCCGCGTCACTGGAGCTTTATGCTAACAGTATTCAACTCGCCTCAAGCGGTAGTGATGAAGTTGAGTTGATAGCACTGGTTAAAAATGAACAAAGTGTGCTGATGGAAGGGGTAGAAGTAAGCTTCTCTGCCGCATCAGGCGATGGGGTTGAACTTCAATTAACTCAACCAGAAACCGCCGCAGATGGTACAGCGCGCGCAATATTAACGTCTCAGAACGATGCGTCAAACCGCACCGTCACCATTACAGCAGGTGCAGGCAGCCTTACGCAAACAGTTGAAATTACCATTGCTGGTACAGAAGTCACCATCAACGGTGCATCGTCAGTTATTTTGAACGACAGCGTAGATTATACAATTCGTGTTCAGGACTCTGACGGAACATCAATTCTCAACCAAGACGTAGTGCTAAGTGCGGTTAACGGAACGCTTAGCAGCACGACTGTTAATACGGGCGCAAACGGACAAGCGACAGTGTCTTACACTGCATCAACGTCTGGCGAAGATACTATCACTGCGGCAGCACTTAACGCTGAGACAAGCTTTACGGTGCAAGTTCAGCAAGACGAATTTAACTTTGTCAACTTGCCTACAGAGGAAGTGCCGCTAGGGCAGACCCAAACTATTACGGTCCAGTGGCGTCAAGACAACACGCCTGTGGTGGGTCAGAATGTTACCTTTAGCGCGTCACGTGGTGTTATTGCGGGCAACGCAACTGTAGTGACCGATGCAGAAGGGCAAGCGAGTATTGATATCAGTGCGAATAATGCTGGTATCTCTTCAATTACTGCATCAGCGAGTGACGGAAGTGGAAATGTGTTGGTTTCAGCACTCACTCAGATTGAGTTTATTGCTACCACACCTCACACACTGATTGCCGATGCATCACCTGACATCATTGGCCCTGACGGTCAAACCAGTACCATCAGTGCAGTTGTTCGCGACGTTGATGGAAACTTAGTGAAAAACAGTGTGGTTAACTTCTCTGTATCTGACGTATCGACCGGATTTGTATCACCTTCTCAGGCAACCACCGACAGCAAGGGGATAGCGACCACCGTCTTTACTTCAGGATCGGTATCGACTCAAGACGCGGTAGTGGTTACTGCGTTTGTTGCTGACGACCCAGCCATTGACGACGAGGTTGTGTTAACAGTGGGCGCACGTGCTTTTGATATCTCGCTAGGAACGGGTAATGAGCTTGAAGAAGCCACATCGACTTCTTACCTGAAGCGCTTTGGTGTGTTTGTATCAGATTCTGCAGGTCAGCCCGTTAGTGGCGTCAACCTGACTGCGTCAGTTGCGCCGGTAAAATACGTAAATGGCGGTGAATATAGAACCGGCTTTTGGGTATTCGACGATGATGCTTCTCAATGGGTTGCAATAGTAAATCAAAACTGTGAAACCGAAGACGTTAACGACAACGGTATTTTGGATACAACGCCAAGAGATGAAGATACCAATGAAGACGGTATGTTAACTCCTGGATTAATTGGGACCATCGCGTTTGCCAACGGTGCAGCGGTGACAGATGAGAATGGTTACGCGGAATTGGAATACCGTTATCCTCGCAGCTATGCAATCTGGTATGACGCTGTCATTTCAGTGTTCGGACAGTCTACAGGCAGTGAAGCAAGTGCGAAGATGCGTTACACCCTAAGTATCTCTGCTGACGACGTGACGGATGAAGGGGCGTCACCGCCGGCTAACCCATTCGGCGTAACTGATCAGTGTACGCTGGTCACACCATAAAGAGTTTATACTTAACAAGTAACAAAAAGCCGGCTTATAGCCGGCTTTCTTTTTCGCTTAATTTTAATCAGACTTAACTTATGCCTGTTGGAATGGGTAAACCGAACCAATTTTAAGGATTTGTGTAAGCTCATCAAGCGCAGTACGAGATTCAATTAGCAGCTGCGGATCGCGCAAGTCATCTTCACCTAATTCATCGCGATAGTGCTTGTCGACCCAAGTGTTTAGGCGAGCGAACTGTGTATCGTTGATTAACGTATTTTGATTAACTGCGGCAAGTTCTTGGTCATTCATCGCAACGCGCAAACGCAAACATGCCGGACCACCGCCATTACGCATGCTTTGTTTAACATCAAAATAATTAACCGACTTAATGGGCGTACCCAGAGTTACCAGCTTGTCTAAATAACGCTTAACGGCTTCATTTTCCTCACACTCAGTTGGCGCGATGATGGTCATATCGCCGCTTGGAAGCGTTATTATTTGCGTATTGAACAAGTAGGTTTTCACTGCATCTTGCACTGATACTTCGGCAGTCGGCACTTCAATAAAATGCAGCGGTTCGCTACCAAATTTAGCTTGAAGCTCTTTAAATCCAGCGTCTTTTTGATAAAACGCTTGCTCGTGGAAGAACAGTACATTCTGGTTGCCTACGGCAATTACGTCGTTGTGGAATACGCCCTGATCGATAACATCTGGGTTTTGCTGCATGTAAACTACGCCATCGTCGTCTAGACCGTGTAAGCGAGCTACTGCTTGGCATGCTTCTAGCGTTTGGCGAGCCGGATATTTTTTCGGTGCTGGTTTGCTGGTATCAAATGCATGACGACCATAAACAAACAACTCTACGCCTGCCTGACCATAGTTGCTGCAAAGTCGCGTGTGGTTAGCTGCACCTTCGTCACCAAAATGCTCGTTATCTGGCAGGTGCTGGTGATGAGCAAAGTGCTTTTCATTGGCAAATGTACCACGCAGGATATTGCCTGTAACCTGAGGCTCTAGTGAACGATGGAACTTGTTGGTTAAGTTTGCAGGGGTAAAGTGAACGCGACCATCGGCAGTATCGGCACTAGGAGACACAGTGGCGGCATTTGCAGTCCACATGCTACTAGCAGAACAACAAGCAAGGAAAATCTCGCGAGATTGCTTTGCAGCGCTTTCTAGCACGCGAGCATCAGAGCCTGTGAAGCCTAATCGGCGCAGTGCGGCGATGTCAGGACGCTCTTGTGGGGCCAACACACCTTGAACCATTCCCATATCGGCCAACGCCTTTGCTTTGGCTAAGCCTTGCTTTGCAGCTTGTTTTGGACTGCTCTTTGCGTTTGCGTTGTTCAGGGAAGCGACATTGCCAAACGACAAACCGGCATAGTTATGGGTAGGTCCTACAAGACCATCAAAGTTAACTTCAAACTGCTTCATACTTTCCCTCATTCTTGGAGTTTTGGCGCTTGACCCTATATGTTACTTTTCCATACGCACTGCGATTAATTTAATAGCAGCGGCAACGCTTTCGTTCTTTTACAGGGACAAACGATGCACTTCTTCACACCTGAACATGTTGTCAGGCTAGGTTGGAATGGCTGGCATTATACGGCTTTTAAGGCCAATGCCAATCGCACTGTTTATTTATTGTACAGTTTTTGCGCGTGTTTAAAGCAAAGGAAAGAATAAGTATGAAGAAGATCTTGTTTTCCATTCACTTTGTAGATATATGTTAAAAAAGAGCGAGTACCCTATATATAGTGCAAGGTTGCTCCAATTTTCAGAATTTGACGTAAATAGTCATTAAAAATCAATAGGTTTAGTTCAATTATATGGCAAAATCACTGGTCATAGTCGAGTCACCAGCCAAAGCGAAAACGATAAATAAATATCTCGGTAAAAATTTTATCGTAAAAAGTTCGGTTGGCCACGTGCGAGATCTTCCGACGAAGGCTTTAGGCAAAGTAGAGCCTAAAAAACCGGCTAAAGAACTCAAAACTTTAAGCGAAGAAGAGCGTCAAGAATATCTTCGCCGTCACGAATATTTGAAGCTTGTAGACAGAATGGGTGTGGATCCAGAGAAAGACTGGAAAGCCCACTATCAAGTGCTGCAGGGTAAAGAGAAAGTCGTTAACGAACTTAAAAAGCTTGCTAAAGATGCTGACACTATCTATCTCGCGACCGATTTGGACCGCGAAGGGGAAGCGATTGCATGGCATTTACAAGAGCTGCTAGGTAAAAAAGACAAAACTTACCAGCGAGTGGTGTTTAACGAAATTACTAAAAACGCGATTCAAGATGCGTTCTCAGATCCGGGCGAACTAAATATCTCTCGCGTCAACGCCCAGCAGGCTCGTCGATTCCTAGACCGTGTTGTAGGCTTCATGGTATCGCCACTTCTGTGGAAAAAAATTGCGCGAGGCCTCTCAGCAGGGCGAGTTCAATCGGTAGCGGTTAGACTTGTTGTAGAGCGTGAGCGAGAAATTAAAGCGTTTGTACCTGAAGAGTTTTGGGACGTACACGCAGATTTAACGAGCCAGCAAAAAGCGGCACTGCGCATGCTGGTAGCAAAGCACCAGGGCAATGCGTTCAAGCCTAAAAACAAGGCCGAAACTGATAAAGCGCTTGCTGACTTAGAAGGGGCTAACTACACGGTAGAAAGCCGCGAGTCAAAGCCTACGCAAAGTCGTCCTTCTGCACCATTTATTACCTCAACGCTACAACAAGCGGCAAGTACTCGATTGGGCTTTGGTGTTAAGAAAACCATGATGATGGCACAGCGCCTTTATGAGGCGGGCTACATCACCTATATGCGTACGGATTCAACCAATTTAAGCCAAGAGGCGTTGGACAGTGCTCGTGCGTATATTTCAGATAATTTTGGTGACAAGTACCTGCCTGATTCGCCAAATCGCTACGGCAGTAAAGAAGGTGCGCAAGAGGCGCACGAAGCGATCCGTCCTTCAAACGTGAGCATAAGTGCTGCAAGTTTAGGCGATATGGAACGCGATGCACAGCGTCTTTATGAGCTTATTTGGCGCCAGTTTGTGGCCTGTCAAATGACTCCAGCTAAGTACGATGCAACCACTATTAAAGTGGCGGCGGGTGATTACGAGCTGACGGCGAAGGGCCGCGTACTTAAGTTCGATGGCTGGACTCGCGTTCAACCTCAGCTTCGTAAAAAAGGCGAAGAAGAGCTCATGTTGCCTGATGTACAAAAAGGCGATGTGCTTGACTTAAAAGCGCTTGATCCTAAACAGCACTTCACAAAGCCTGTAGCGCGATTTAATGAAGCTTCGTTGGTAAAAGAGCTTGAAAAACGCGGTATTGGTCGTCCATCGACCTACGCCAGTATTATTTCGACGATTCAAGATCGCGGCTATGTGCGCTTAGAGAACAAGCGTTTTTATGCCGAGAAAATGGGCGAAATCGTAAACGATCGTCTGATGGAAAACTTTGACGATTTAATGAGCTATGACTTTACTGCCAACATGGAGCAGCATCTTGATGATATTGCTGAAGGCAAGAAAGATTGGAAGGACGTGCTCAACGACTTTTACAGCGGCTTCTACGGAAAACTGTTAAACGCTGAGAAAGACCCTGAAGAGGGCGGTATGCGCTTGAATCAGGCAGTGCCTGCAGGTGTTGAGTGCGATAAATGCGGCCGTGAAATGAACGTGAGAACCGCGTCAACTGGCGTATTCTTGGGCTGTTCAGGCTACAATTTACCGCCGAAAGAGCGCTGCACAAACACCATGAATTTAACGCCTGGTGACGAAGTCGTGAAAGTGGACGATGAAGAAGAGCTCGAAACAGAAGCGCTTCGTTCTAAAAAGCGTTGTCCTAAGTGCGGCACAGCGATGGACAGTTACTTGGTTGACGAAACCCGTAAACTTCATGTGTGTGGTAACACGCCAACATGTGATGGCACCTTAGTTGAAACAGGCACATTCAAGATAAAAGGCTATGACGGCCCCATTATTGAGTGTGATAAATGTGGCAGCGATATGGAGCTTAAAAACGGTCGGTTTGGTAAATACTTCGGCTGTACCAACGAAGAGTGTAAGAATACTCGTAAGCTACTTAGAAACGGTGAAGCTGCGCCGCCAAAAGAAGATCCGGTAGATTTACCTGAGCTTCCGTGTGAAAAGTCTGACGCGCACTTTATGCTACGTGATGGCGCTTCGGGAATTTTCTTAGCGGCGCATAACTTTCCAAAGTCGCGTGAAACTCGTGCGCCGAAAGTGGAAGAACTTGCTCGCTTTAGAGATAGAATTTCGCCGAAATTCTACTATCTTGCTGATGCGCCACAAACAGACCCTGATGGTAACCCTGCAATAGTTCGATACAGCAGAAAGACCAAACAGCAATATGTGATGTCTGAGAATGACAATGGTAAAGCAACGGGATGGTCTGCGTGGTACGACAATGGCAAATGGCAGGAGCAAGCCGCTAAAAAGCCAGCGACTAAAGCCAAGAAGAAGTAACGCCTTTACATCGGAAAAGGTAAAAATAGACCTTTAATTGAAATTCACAAGCCCGACATTGCTCGGGCTTGTTACGTAGTTAAAAGACGGTAAGCGTCTGCAAAGCGTATCAATAGAAACAGAGTAACAGAGAGTAATTATGGCCTCCTTACAAGACCAACTACTGAAAGCCGGTTTGGCCGATAAAGCATCTGCAAAGCAAGCGCGTGCAGATAAACGCAAAAAACAAAAGCAAAAGAATAAGCAAAAACAACCTGTCGTTGATGAAGCGACTATTGCTGCTCAACAAGCAGCTGAAGAGAAAAAAGCGCGCTCACGCGAGCTAAACCAGCTTCAACAGCAGGAGCGAGAGAAGCGCTCAATTATTGCGCAGGTAAGGCAGCTTATTACGGTAAACAAACAACCGCGCAATGGCGAAACTTTACTTAACTTTACACACGACAACGTAGTAAAGCGTCTGTATGTAAGTGAAGAGATGCATAAGCAAGTGACAAAAGGTCGTTTGGCTGTTGTATTGTTAGATGACGCTTATGAACTAGTACCAGCCCCCGTTGCTGACAAAATTGCGCAGCGCGACGAGGCTTCAGTTATTTACCGTGCTGATTTAGATAAGAGCGGAGCCGACGGTAAAGATGAAGAAGATGATGATTGGTACGCCGATTATGAAATTCCAGATGATTTAACCTGGTAGGCCCTCAAATTCATTCTCGCAGCCGCGCTCTGTATCACAGAGCGTGGTAAGCGGGAAAGTAGACGTAAAAAATTTCAATAATTCGCCCCCTCCCTATACGTCATTGTGCCAATGGCGAATGACTTACGGTTAAGTATTCTCTGTTAAAAAATTCAACACGTTGATCTTTAGTAATTTTTACTTTTGCCGTTAACAAGCAATCTTTCTCATAACTACTTACGGCTTTCTCTACTATAGTTTTTTTAGTCCTTACCCTGTTGAGCTTTGAAATACAGCAAAGATAAACAGGCCTACGTTACTAATTTTATTTGCATCGAATGTTTTTTCTTAGTTTTGGAGGGGTGCCATGGGTGTCTCAATTAAGTGGTTCTTCAGTGTTGTGGTGTCGTTGTGTGTGTCTTTTTCAGCAAATGCAGGACTATTCAAAATTTCTATTAACGATCTTGGTGGTTTAACACCTTCACAATCCAGCGTTTTTGACGATGCAATCGCTTATTGGGAGTCTTACCTAATAGGCGTTCAAAGCGAGTTTAATCACAATATTGTTATAGATGCGAGTGGCGTTGCACTTGATGGTGTGGGTGGCGTATTGGGTAGTGCTGGCCCAACGGGTATCACTCAGCTACCAGACAGCACTTTTGTTTATGCAAATAAAGGCCGCATGCGTTTTGATACGGCAGACCTTGCTAGCTTAGAAAGTCGCGGTACGCTTTTTGATGTCATCGTACACGAGATGGCCCATGTTATTGGATTTGGAACATTGTGGACGACCGACTTTTTTATTGCGGGCAGCCAATCTAACTACGTCAGCGGTTCAGGGCGTTACACCGGAGAGTACGCTTTGGAAATTTATCGTCGCGAGTTTGTGGAAAACGCCACATTTATTCCTGTAGAACTGGGGGGAGGAGCCGGCACTGCCAACAGTCACTGGGACGAACCTTGGCCTGGTGGTTCATCAGATCTAATGACAGGGTATTTGGGGCCATATCCAATTACGTTAAGTGATACCACTGTAGCGTCGTTTGCTGATATTGGCTATTTGACTACGGTTACCCATGCAGTAAGTGAAGCCGCAACGGTATGGCTATTTCTATTTTCAATGGGTCTTGTTGTAACAAGGCACCATCAAAGGTCAACAGGCGCTAGTACACGTCGTTTACAAATTTTTCAGGCGATGTCGGTCTAGCAGCGTTGCAGCGCTTGCGCAGAACAAAATGCTAAATGTATGCTGGGCGAATAATCTTGATTGATAGTTTCTATCAATCAGCATGCACACATATTTTCGGAATTTTGGGCTTATTCTAAAAACATGCGTTTAACGTACTTACAAGTCAAGCGTTCCGTTGGTAGAATTATGATAGAAATTATCTATCATGATTAAGGTATTGGTCTTTGGATATTCGTCAGCTCCGGTTTCTGGTCGCGTTAGATGAGACGCAGCACTTCGGTAAAGCGGCTAAGTCGTGCAATGTTACACAACCCACGCTTTCTTCACGTCTTCATAATTTAGAAGATGAGCTTGGCATTCAGTTGGTGGCTCGCAACCACAGATTCCAAGGCTTTACGCCGGAAGGTGAAAGAATTTTGGCATGGGCAAGGAATATCTTAGCGGCGTGTGACGGATTACAAGCGGAAGCTGCATCGTGCAAAGGCGCCTTAGTTGGCCGACTTCGGATCGGTGCCGTTCCTCTAGCGAGTGTCGATCCTATCGACATTATTGACACCCTATCAAAACAGCACAGTGCACTACAGTTTTCCTTACAAACACATAGCAGTGAGTATATCGTTAACGCGCTACACCGTAACGAGCTTGACCTGGGTCTTTGTTACCTTGAAGGCATGAGCGCGCAACACTTCCATATTTTGCCGTTTAAAGCTACACCAATGGTGTTGCTGTATCACCCTAATCATTACTGCTTTGAGCAAGATACCCTAAGCTGGCAGTCTCTTTCATCACTGCCACTTGGGTTATTAACACCTTCAATGCATTTTAGGCAGTCAATCACGTTAAACATGGCTAATGTGGGCGTGAACAATGAGCCTGTTATTGAATCAGACTCGGTTCATTGTTTACTGCAAGCAGTGAAAAAGGGGATGTGTTGTACGATCCTTCCAACCAACGTCGCAAAGGCCAATGATGATTTAGGGCTCGCCTATGTTACTGTTGACGATGGTAAAACCATTTCGCCTTTAGGGCTCATCATGCGAAAAGGCGAACCCAGCTCTCCCATTGCAAAGCAATGCTTTGAGTTTTTAAAAGGATATGAGGAGATTTTCAATAAAGGAGGCATATGCAGTGAGTAAAGTGAATACGACACTCATCGGTTTAGTGCTTGCGGGTGGTCAATCGCGTAGAATGGGGCAAGATAAAGCACTTATGCGTTATCAGGGCCGTACTCTCATCGATAATGCTTCGTTACTTTTACAGTCTGCGAGTTGCGATAAAGTGTTAATTAGCCGCAACGCGCCAGGCTTTTTGAATGACAGAATTGAAGATGCAGGTCCGCTTAGCGGAGTACATGCTGTTTTAGACGCACTATCTCAATCTGATAATCACAATGGCAATCCTTGTGAACTACTTGTTCTTCCCGTTGACATGCCGCAGATGACGCCCGAGCTTTTGAGAATATTAGTTTCGCGAGGGCGAGAGGCTGAAAAGGCATGTTATGTGGAAAAACGCTTTTTGCCTTTCTACTTACCCGTTACGCAGAAGACCAAAGCCCTCTTAGCCAATTATCTAGTTGAGCAAAGTAAAAGACGAGTGGTAGGATTTTTAGAAATTCTCAATGCAGTTTCTCTTAAAGAAGGCGACCTCAAAAAAATAGCGCGTAAAGATGAAAGCGATAACAAAAAGCGTCTCGCAAATATGTCCAATGAAGATGGCGTAGAGTGGTTGAATGTGAATACTCCAGGTGATTGGCCACATGAAAAGTAACACTGAACAACACGCATTAGTTTTAGATGCTACACCCTATACTCAAAAGTTTGCCCTTGCCGAAGAAGTCGCTTTAAGCATTAGTTATAACGGTATTAATTATGCCGTAATGCTGATAACCCCAAACGACATTGAAGATTTCATTGTGGGCTTCAGTTTAAGTAACGACATTATCGAACATCCCCGCCAGCTTTACGGTATTGAATTGACGCATCACAAAGAACACATCAATGCGGAAGTTGAAATTGCCAATCAGGCGTTCTGGAAGTTAAAGGAAAATAAACGGCAATTGGCGGGGGCGTCGGGCTGTGGGCTCTGCGGTGTTGAGGCATTAGACAACGCTTTGCCTCAATTGACATCTATTGATGTATCGCCTTTGCCTGATGTGAGCTGGTTTAAAGGATTGCGAAGCCTTATATCTAATGCGCAAGCATTAGCTCAGCAGAGCGGTGCGGTGCATGGAGCGCTCTACATTGATGCTAAGCGCAATGTGCTGGCATGCCGAGAAGATATAGGAAGGCATAATGCTTTTGATAAATTAATTGGTGCTATCACCACCAAAAAACTCTTTCAACCTGAAGGTATTGTTGTGCTCACAAGCCGCTGCAGTTTAGAGTTGGTTCAAAAAGCGATAAGAGCTAAATTACCTTTGGTAGTGACGCTATCTGCTCCTACAGCCTTATCAGTAAAGTGGGCAAGCCGTTATGGTCTCACCCTGATCCATGTACCTAAGTATGACCCTCCGAGAGCTTACGCACCGCAAGAAAAGTAGTGCGCAGCGAGCCAGTTAGAAACAAAGGGCCTGTACTGATAAGTACCGGATAAGCAACGAAAAGCTTACACCGCAGAGACTGCTATTCGGCCATCTGATTCAGATTTCGAAAGTTTGATCGCGATAAATTTCGATGTTGGTGTGAACGTGCCATCACCGTAACTTTCTAGTGGTACTAACGGATTGGTTTCGGGGTAATATGCTGCTGCTTGACCTTGCGGGATGTCGTAAGCCACCAACATAAACTGTTTAACTTGGCGTGTTTTGCCGTCGTTCCACATTGACGTAATGTCGACTTTATCGCCATCGTTAAAACCCAGCTTCTTAATGTCACGTTCATTGACAAACAGAACGTCCCGCGCGCCAAACACGTTTCTGTAGCGGTCATCCATACCATAAATAGTTGTGTTGTACTGATCATGAGAGCGCAGTGTTTGTAAAATGAGGTCCGGCTCTTCACCTTTCGCAACGAGGTCAGCATTTAACAGTGAATCAGGCAGGGCGTTAGCAGCAAACTCGGCTTTGCCCGATGGTGTTAACCAGCGTCTCTCACCTGCTGTATTACCTAAATGAAAACCACCTGGTTGAGCGAGTTTGGTGTTAAAGTCTTTAAAACCGTCTATGGTGTCGGCAATGAGCTCACGAATATTGTCGTAATCGCTTATTAAGAAGTCCCAGTCTACCGGCGTGTTGCCTAACGTCGCCTTCGCGATACCAGCAATAATAGCGGGTTCAGAGCGAAGTTCGGGCGAGCTTGGCGGAAGTTGGCCATAAGAAATATGGACCATAGAAAACGTATCTTCCACAGTCACGCCTTGTTGCCCGCTAGCCTGCATGTCAATTTCAGTACGTCCCAAGCAGGGTAATATAAGCGCGTCTTTACCTGTGGTTAGGTGAGAACGATTTAACTTGGTGGCGATATGAACGGTTAAGTCGCATTGTGACAGCGCAGCGTGAGTACGCGGCGTATCTGGCGTCGCCTGGGCGAAATTACCGCCTAGGCCGATGAAAACTTTGGATTCACCACTTTCCATAGCCTGGATAGCTTGAATCGTATTGTGACCTCTTTCTCGGGGAACGGCGAAGTTAAACTTGTTCTCTAGTGCGTCAAGCAATGCTTTAGGAGGGACTTCGTTAATACCCACGGTTCTATCCCCCTGCACATTGCTGTGGCCACGAACAGGAGAAAGCCCTGCACCAGGCTTGCCCACGTTTCCTCGTAGTAGTTGAACGTTCACTATTTCCTGAACCGTAGCTACTGAGTGCTTGTGTTGGGTGATCCCCATTGCCCAACACATGATCACCCGTTCTCCACGTTTGTACATGGTTGCCGCGTGACGTATTTCGTCTTTTGATAAACCGCTCTGCGCTTCAATATGCTCCCAGCTCGTCGCTTCAACGGTACTCAAATAGTCGTCCATTCCATTGGTATGTGCGTTAATAAAGTCGTGGTCGAATACGGGAGGAGCATTGTTTGCTTTGGCTTCTTGTTCCCAAGTTAACAGCCATTTTGCGATGCCGCGCATAACCGCCATGTCACCACCAAGAGCAGGCCTGAAATAGGCGGTATTAGTTGGCTCAGAGCCATTGGTAAGCATTTCAACGGGATGCTGCGGGTTTTGAAATCGTTCAAGGCCACGCTCTTTTAACGGGTTGAAGCATACCACTTGCGCCCCTCTTCGTACTGCTTCACGAAGAGGTTCTAGCATGCGAGGGTGGTTAGTTCCCGGATTTTGGCCGATAACAAAAATGGTGTCTGCTTTTGCAAAATCATTGAACGTAACTGTGCCTTTGCCCACGCCTATCGTAGGTTTCATACCTTGCCCCGACGCTTCGTGGCACATATTTGAACAATCGGGAAAATTATTTGTGCCAAATGCGCGCACGAATAACTGATATAAATAGGCGGCTTCATTACTCGCCCGCCCGGAGGTATAAAACTCCGCCTGATGAGGGGAATGTAAACCCTTCAAGTGTTTGGCAATAAGTGCGAAGGCATCGTCCCATGATACTGGTTCATAATGGTCTGCTTGAGCATTGTAGCGCATAGGGTGGGTGAGTCTCCCTTGTGACTCAAGCCAGTAGTCGGTGTGCTTTTTCAGTGAGCCGACCGAATACTTAGAGAAAAATGTTGGGTCTACATAGCGACCGGTAGACTCCCAGTTCACTGCTTTAGCACCATTTTCACAAAACTTCACTAAACCACTTTCTGGTGATTCACCCCACGCACAGCCTGGGCAGTCAAAGCCTTTGTCTTGGTTCGTCTTGAGCATGGCTCGTAGATTCTTAAGTGGCTTTTCGCTTTGGATCCAGCTCTGGGTTACACTCTTTAGTGCTCCCCATCCGCCAGCGGGTTTGTTGTACGTTTTGATGTTACGCTTATCACTCATGTTCTGCCCCTGTGTCTACGCGGGCATTTGCCCTTGTCTACAAAACCTAACCAAGACTTTTTGTCTAAACAGCGTAACCATTCTGGTTACGGTATTCCAATTGATTACGCTAACTAGATGATAGGGTTCATCAATTAACCGCTTATTTCCAGTCGCCTGTCTTTAGTGCATAGGGGGATATGTCTGTGATCTCATGGGAGTAGGGATACACACCCGAAATATGTGTTACCGAGAGTACCGAAAGAGACACAAAGCGCTCTGCACCTTCAAATGCGGTTATATTCGACTCGAGGGATTCGATACTCGCCTTTGCTTCAATAAACAGAAGGTCACCTGTTTCATTATCCCAAAAACACAGACCGACGCGTGGGTCTAGTAGGATGTTGCCCAAGGTATTAAAGAATTTATTACCGCTAAAATCGGGAAAGATTAACGAGTTCCCTTCCACTTTAACAAAGCCTGCTTTGCCCCCCCTGTGAGAAACGTCTAGCCCTTCATTCGCTGCATGGCCTAAAGATTTATGTCGTGAGGCAATAAAAAACGTTTCAGCCCTTGATATTAGCGAGCGTGCGCTTGGGGTGAGCACATTCGATGTTGAAGTAAAAAATGTAGAATCACCGGCACCTACTGTGTTTTTCATTGGGGCAGTCTGAACGGGACGTTGTTTTTTGACTGTGGTTCGTTTGTGAATGTATTGGGGGCAGTTACCGAAACTTTGATCTACCAATACCGTAAGGTTTTCATTAGTTGCGTGACTTATCGTACCGTTCAACCGATTTCTTCGCCTTGTAGCGTATTCAATGCCGACGATTCCAATTTTGCTGCCTGAAGTAACGTCGAGATTTAACGAGTGTTGCATCATATTCCAAACTTCTACTGGTAGGCTAAAGCGCAATTGGGTAGCAGAGGGACTTTCTATGAAATCTCCTTCTCCCCAAACAGGCGTGGCTACAGGGTGGCCTTTTTCGTCTACCAAGGCGAAAACAGTGAACGGACTGGATGTAAAGAACTGCCTGTGTTGTTCCGGCATAAAGCTACGGATAAAACCATTCGTCCGCTCACCGATTTCCCTGTCAATTTCCAGCTTTTTTTGCAGTGCAATTTCGCCTTGATGAAACGCTGGGTTCAAGGATGATAGCTTAGGTAGAGACATAACGACCTCAATTAACTATGCGGACTGGTATTGCGCGCTGGTGCGATGTCAGACGCTGGCATTGGGACAAAATTATCCAGACTCTCAACCGCATTTATCCAGGCATTGATAAGAGGAAACTTGGACAACGATATTCCTCCTTCAGGGGCATGAGCTATATACGAATACATAGCGATGTCTGCTGCGGTAACGTGTTCGCCAACCAAAAAAGCACTTACAGTGTTTCCTAGATGAGCCTCCATGTTTGCAAGTAACGTCTCGCTGGTGGCTAGTACTGTGGGCACATGAATCGTTGCTCCAAATACGTATTCCAATCGCGCGGCGGCCGGCCCTTTAGCAAGTTCACCCGCTGAGACTGATAGCCAGCGTTGAATTAGCGCTTTTTCTTTGGCGTCCTTTCCTAGCCAATAGTCACTGTCTGCGTATGCGTGGATCAAATAAACCAGAATGGCATTGGAGTCAGCCAAAGTGATATCACCGTCTGTTATCACGGGAACTTGTTTAAACACGTTAAGTGAGCTGAAGCGATCACTCTTGTGCTCGCCTTTGGCCATGTCAGGCTCAACGGTTGTGAAAGGGATGGCATTCAGTGTCATAAACAATGAAACTTTGTGACAGTGGCCAGATTTAGGGTTTTGAATCAAAACAATAGGGCTTTTTGGCAATGTTCTGCTTGTTGGATTTGTCATAAATTCATCCTCTCAATAGAAATGGTTAGTTGGGTGTTATTATCAACATTGTTTACAGCTCAAGCTCGGACAGCGTGGGAAAATCGTCAGGGCGTCGTTCGCCATCCCACGTGAACTTTCGGTCACTTTCTGAAATAGGATGTTCGTTGATACTGGCAATACGTTTTTCCATTAGGCCATCAAGGTTGAACTGCCAATTTTCATTACCGTAAGCTCTATACCATTGACCAGAATCGTCTTTGTACTCGTATGCAAAGCGCACTGCTATACGGTTTGCGTTGAATGCCCATAGCTCTTTTACTAATTTATAGTTGAGCTCTTTGTTCCACTTTCTCGTCAAAAAACTCACTATTTGAGCACGTCCTTCAATAAATTCTGCTCGGTTGCGCCAACGGCAGTCAAAGGTATAAGCACCTGCAACTTTTACCGCATCTTTGGTGTTCCATGCGTCTTCAGCAAGGCGCACTTTTTGCGCTGCGGTTTCAGGTGAAAAGGGGGGAAGCGGTGGTCTCATAAATAACTCCTGTAGGCATTGGGCTGTAGTGTAAAAACGTTAACCTGAACGAAAACGTGCAAAAGCTGAGAGCGATACTAGAACTTTCCTTTTATTTAATAATTAGCTATTTTTGAAATTTATAATTTCATTGAGTGAAATAATATGGACAAGCTTTTGTGCATGAGAGTGTTTGCAGAGGCTGCTAAGTCGGGAAGCTTTGTAGGAGCTGCAGACGCGATGTCGATGTCAGCGCCTGCGGTTACTCGGTGTATTGCACATTTAGAGGCACAGTTAAATACTCGACTTTTTCATCGCACAACGCGGCAAGTGAAATTGAGTGAGGTTGGTGAACATTACCTTATTCATGTTTCACGTATACTGGCAGATATTGAGCAAAGTGAAGCTGCTGTGTCTGGCATTGATTTAGTGCCCAGAGGTGAGCTTAATATCACGGCACCCATTTTGTTCGGCGAACGTTATGTAACGCCAATAATATCCCAATTCCTTAAGGACTATCCCGACATTAGGGTTAACGGGCATTTTCACGACGATGTGGTGAATCTAATTGATAGCAATATGGATGTAGCAATACGTATAGGTAACCCGAAAGACTCCTCGCTTTACGGTGTTACGGTAGGATACGTACGGCGTGTAACCTGTGCGGCGCCTAGCTACTTGGCGAGTAGCCCGGCCATAAAAAAGCCAGAAGATTTAAAACGGCATAGTGTGCTTTATCCGACGCGCTTTAACGAGCCAGCGGTATGGACGTATCACAAAAACGGCAGACCTATTGCCATTAAGCTCACACCTCGTTTTCAATCCAACCAAAATAGAGCGGCTATTAACGCCGCCATTGCAGGCGTTGGGGTTGTTCGGTTGATGTCCTATCAGGTTGCAGAAGCACTTAGAAGTGGTGATTTGGTAAGTTTGTTAGAAGATGTGGAAGACAAAAAGTTGCCTATACAGGTGGTAAGTGTTGAAGGGCGTAAGAACCTTACTAAGGTTAAAATGTTCATTGACTATGTCAAGGCAGGGTTGGCGAACAACGAGTACCTTAACCCTAGGGCCTGAATAATCCAGAGTATCTTGGCCTACGCGTGTGGTGCTCAGGCTGCAGCATAAGTTGTGGGCAAAATGGGTTGCGTTACACTAAACCAATCGTTATCGTCGCAGAGATTTTAAAGTTAGTATTTTAAAATTGGCATCTTAAAATTTGTATTTTGACATCTAAAACTTTAACAGGATCTGTTAAAGGCGCTACTCAAACGTTAATAATAAAAAATCATCGAGGCAACATGGTTTCCTGGCAATCACTTACATTTAATGAACTGACTAATCATCAACTCTTCGACTTGCTCAAGCTGCGTGTCGATGTTTTTGTCGTTGAGCAAAACTGTGCCTATCCGGAGCTTGACGAAAAAGACCGCCATCCAAAAACTCATCATTTAATGGGGTTTCAAGATAACAAATTGGTAGCGTGTGCACGATTACTTGGCGAAGGGGTTAGTTATCCATCGGTGAGTATCGGTCGAGTAGCTACCAGCGAAGCGTTCAGAGGTAAAGGGGCGGGCAGAGCACTTATGCGTGAAGCCATTGATCATTGTGAGGCGTTATGGCCAGGCTGTGATATTGAAATTGGCGCGCAAGAGTATTTAAAACGGTTTTATGAAGGTTTTGGGTTTGAAGCCACCTCGACTATGTACTTGGAAGACGATATTCCTCACATCGATATGAAAAGAGCAGGCACGGCAACAGCGTAGCTCAGTGCCTAGCTCGAAATATTGGTTTGCATGACCTTTTATGGCCCAGGCGTTTAACCTAATAATTATGTTTACCCGTGCCAACCTTTAAGCTGTGCTTTTATGTGCACCTAGATACCATCAACCCTAACGCTTATTTGGCATCGGGTAATTGGGAGACTAATTCATCTAGTCCGCTTACCACCGTGTCAGGCGCTATTGCTAACGGGTAAAGTACCTTACCGGGGCGTGCAATGAACGCGGCTTGCCAGCCTGCCTGTTTAGCACCAGCAATATCCCAACCGTGGGCCGCCACTAACATAGCGTCTTCTGCTGCTATACCCATTTTTTCAATAGCCCACTCATACGTGCGTGTATCGGGCTTATATAAGTTAATGTCTTCTACACTTAGTCGCTCGTCGAAATAAGACAAAAGATCAGCATTCTTAAATTGAGTATATACGCCTTGATTAGACGAGTTGGTAAGGCTTACTAGTTTATAACCCTTGTTTTTAAGTGCCTGTAAGCCATCGCGCACGTCAGGATGGGGTGGTAGGCTTCGCAATGGCGTGACAATTGCCGTTTTCGCTTGCGCTTTGGTCAATTCAATACCTTCAATTTCAGCCACCATCAGCAAGGAGGCAACGCCAATTTCTCCAAAGGTATGAAAGCGGCCAGTCGTTGAATCAACCAGTGAATGATGCAGCATAGTAGAGAACCACAGTGGCAACAAATCATCTCGACCGCCCAAGGCTTCGCCTACCGAGCTGCGCATGGCGGTGAGGTCAAGTAAGGTCTCATTAACATCGAAAAAGATAACCTTTGGTGCTCGCAATTCCCGTGCAGACATTGCTGTATTCTTATCAGGCTGCGCGGCACCTCTGGTGTCTGTCTGAGCGAAGACTGGTGATGACAATAGACTAATGCCTACAGCGGTTGCGCAACATAGCCTTGAGAGTAATGAAGAAGGTGAGCGAGCCATAATTATCCTTTATAAAATTTGAACGAGTGTTCAAATTAGGCGGGATAACACATGAATGCAATAGCTAATGAGACGAAACGACTATTTTCTGGTGGTCAACCGATAGCCGTTGCCTCTCAGAGTTTCAATAAATATGGCATCACTGCTGTGAAGCTTTTGTCGCAGCCTACTGATATACACATCAACAACATTAGTTAGCGGATCGCTGTGACTTCGCCATACTCGACTTAATATGCGTTCTCGAGACAGCACTTTTTCAGCATTTTCTGCGAAGTAGTAGAGCATGTCGTATTCTAGTTTGGTGAGTGAAATCTCTTCCCCAGACAATGTCGCAATACGTGACTCGTCATCGATGTTTAACGGTCCGATGGTGAGGCCTAATTGGGTAACCGGTGTATTCGTCACTCTTCGGCTTAAGGCCGTTATGCGCGCAAGTAGTTCGTCAAAGTCAAATGGCTTGCACAAATAGTCATCCGCGCCTTGTTTTAAACCATTCACGCGCTCGCGTACTTCGTCCACCGCGGTTAGCAACAAAACCATAGGGGCATGGGGAAGCGACTTGATTGCGGGCAGCAGCTCTACGCTATCTTCATCACCAAACATGCGATCAAGTACAATAATAGCAGGGGCTTCATGACGAATGCGCGTGACTAAGTTGTGTAATGCCGACTCTTCGATGCACTCAAAACCTTCAGCGCTTAAGCCTCGTGATAGAAAGCGTAGCAAGGGGGCTTCGTCATCAGCAATAAGAATTTTCATTGTTGTTATGATCCTAGTCGTTCGAAGTTACTTAACGGTTGTTATTGGGGCCTGTTGACCGCTGCAAAAATGTACAGCAACGGTCATCAGGCCCTAGTCGCGTGGTCTTGTAAAACTGGCAGCGTCAACGTGAACTGCGAGCCTTTACCTAATGTGGAATGCGCACTCAGTGTACCGTGGTGGGCTTCTGCTATCGCTTTAGCGATAGACAAACCTAGCCCCATTCCATTGCCTTTGCGCTTTAACCTAACGAAGCGTTCAAAAACGTGCTGCAAATCACTTGAAGAAATGCCTTCACCGCTATCAATGACCGATACGTTGATATTCGGGCCTTCGCTCTCAACGCGCAGCACAATAGGCGTATCGGGATAAGAATATTTGTGCGCGTTTTCGATAAGGATGGTCAGTACCTGCGCAATTCTGTCTTTGTCGATGAGCACTTGGACCTCATTATTGGCAAGCCATTTAAGATCTAGGTCTCTTGGCTTTGTGAGCTTTTGCCATAACGCCATATTTTGTGTAAGCAGGTTATGTAAGTCAGATTTAACCAAATCTACAGTAAATTCGTGCATCTCGGCACGCGCTAGCAGCAGCAAATCATCAACCAACTTACTTAAGTTCACGGCTTGCTCAAGTATGGTTTCTAGCGTTTCTTTATAAATCTCGTTGCTAGCCGCAGCCTGCCTAAGGGTTACCTGCGCTTCGCCACGAATAATGGTTAACGGCGTGCGCAATTCGTGACTTACATCAGCCATAAATTGTCGGCGCTTTGCGTCCAGCTGAGTGAGTTTATTGTTGGCTTCTTTTAAAGCCCGGGTTCGGCTCTCCACTTCAAACTCTAAGTGCTTACGATGGGCATCAGCCTGGTCTTCGTGTTCTTGTAGTCGCGCTATCATCGAATTTAGTGCTTTGACCAAGTCAGTAAATTCGCTATCCAGGGTTTCAGGCAATCGATAGTGGTAGTTTCCCGAGGCAATGGCATCGGTACCCGTGCGAATAACTGTAAGCGGCTGATACAGGGCATTGAATAGCCAATAACAACCCAGCAGAATGAAAGGACAGGTGATAAGGCCTAAACTGATAGTAAACCACACAATGCTGCTGTTTAGCGTTTCAATGCTAGCGTTAATGCGCGATACAACGCCTGTTTGGCGGTTTACTGCAGAGTTGATGGCCTCCCTAAACTGGTTGTCGATAGTTACTTCTAGTAATGTTTGAAGGCGCTGCTGTTGATTAAGTGGAGTACTGTCGTTACTTAGTGCAATAGTTCTAAACTCTTCCACAATGCCTTGAATCAGCGCTTCAAGTTCATCGGTATCTTCAACACTTCCTAATGTTGCCTCAAGCCCTAGTGCTTCGCGTTGGGCAAGTTCCAGAGATTTTATACGGTTCAACGAGTTTTCTATTTGTTGTTGTTTGTTTCTCACTTTCGCTTGGTTCGCATTCTTGCCAAAAATAAGCTCATCGGTTAGCTGTTTGAAAAGCCTGTAGGAAATACTTGATAACTGCTGGTGCTCTGACAGCAGGGATTGAGCGAGTTGAGCTTGCGCTAAGTTAGTGCGCGTTAAATGCGCAGATATGGCTGCACTGGCTAAAGCAATCAACAGAATAAAAGTGGAAAGTAGCCCAAAAAGGTAGAGTTTACGTTTGTACATTGGCAGCAGCGTTATGATTATTTGTCACTATATACGCTAAATGTAATTTAATGGTGCAGTTTCACGGCAATAAAATAGTAAGTCTAAGCAGATGGGCTACCAGCGACATGTCGTCTGAATTGGTGTAGAAATAGAACGTAAAAAAGGGCGCGAAAGAGAAAAAAAGTACGTTCATAAAAGTCGTGATCACTATGAAAACGTAATCGTTTAAGCCGTGCGCTCAAGAATAGACAAGGCAATATCTGTTTGATATTGGAGCTCTTCATCTATTTTCCAGTGTTCGGGGCTCCAACCCGCTAAGAACCGATAAAAGTCAGCGCAGGCGAAGGGGTACAGGTACTTCCATTCAGCAATGATAAGCGCAATATCAGCACGCTTGAAACAAGCCGAACTATCATTGTTAGCCAATCGAGTGTGTAGCGCATCTTCGAGCGCTTGAAAGTAGTTATCGAGCAATGCATCACGATGTTTCATGTGGGTTTGGGTTGATAGGGCACTGCCCAAAAAATACGCCACGTCCTTTATGCCTGCGCCATAACCCACGTACTGAAAGTCGACAGCTGCACAGTCAGAAAAATCTTCGGTAAAACAAAAGTTAGCCACTTTAGCATCGCCGTGCACCAAAGTGTGATAGTGAGCGTCGCCTAACGTGGTAGATATATCGACAGCATGTTGCTTTAGTAATCCATCCGACATGGCATTGAACTCATCTGCACGGGTTGCCAAGTGCCAATAAGTGCCTTCAGGCCATAATTGTAAACTTCGGCTATCAAATTCATCTCTTACATTGACAAAGCGTGCATGAAAGTTGGCAAGCCATTTTAGAACAGTGATGCATTGCGCAGCGGTAAGTGAAGAGGCCGTGCGAGAATAGCCACTGTGTGCTAAGTCTTCCATAACAAGAAGGGAGGCTTCGCCCTGTTGGCTGTGCCCTAAACATTTAGCTGTACGGCACGACGCATCAGTTTGGACTTGAACGTCGCTATAAAAACAGTTCTCTACCTTAAAAGATTGGCACTTACGGTTGTGGCTAGCTTCACCATTCCAGCCTTTAGGGTGTGAGAGCCTGTGTGGCGGAGTGGCGCATTTCACAACTACTTTTAGCGCTGCTTCGTCTCCACCTTGTTGCGCGCCAAGTGGGTTTTGTTGAGCTTGGTGATACTGGCTTTCTTGGAAAGGGCTTCTCTCGTCGTGATTCTTTGAAAAAGTACTATTGGGATAGCCCAAAGTGGCACGAAAGCATGCTCCGTAGCCACTCCAAAGAGGTTGAATCATTTGTGTGTCTAATACTTGCGCGCTACATACTTGGCTTAACCAATCTATATACTGCTGGTTTACCGTATCTGACATTTTATTCTCAACTCGGACTCGATGTTAAACGTACACTAGCAAACAAAAAAGCCGCTCGAAAGCGGCTTTTACATCAATTAGCTAGTAGCGCACTAGCGACTGAAAATTATTCAGCCACTGCTGCTACTTCGGCAACGTCATCTACCGACTGAGGAAGCGTTGTTACTGCTGATGCACGTGACGTTACGTGCGACATCGCTGCAGTTTTACCCGATACTGCGAGTGCAGGTCGTGTGTCGTCAGCTTTAGCGGTAAGCGCTACATCAACAAATGCGTCGTTTACTGCTGCAGGCAATGCCATAGGGTGCGATGCACCACGCTTTCCTTTGCCACTCGCTGCTAGGCTCGAAGAAGGCGCTGCTGTTGTTTCAGCTTCTTCTTTAGCCGCTGGCGTATGTGCTTTCGCTTCTTGCAGCTGTGCTTCTGGTTCTGCAACTACAGGTGCGTCAGCCAAGTTTATTTCAACTTGCTCTGGCGATGCCGTTGCTTCGTCTTTAGCTTCTGACGCCGTATCAGCTTGCGTTGTTTTAGCTTCAACTGCCGGTTCCGCTTGTGCTGCCGGAGCTGTTACTTCAACGTTGCTTTCTTGCACTGAAGTTTGAGCTTCTTTAGCCGGTTTAGCTTCAGTTGTCGCGTTATCGTCTGCTGACGTTACTTCATCAGTTGAGTCTACAGCTTCCGAAGGTTTATCGTTCGCTACAGGCTCTGCATCCGCTGAAGGCTTATTTCCCGCTGAAGGCTCTGCATCCGCTGAAGGCTCTTTACCCGCTAAAGGCTCTGCATCAAACTGAAGTTCGTCCTGAACGGCTTCAACGTCAAGCTTTGCTTTCTCTTGCTTAGAAACAGGTTGCTCTTCAGCTGGCGCTAACTGCCCAGGCTCTTTTGCTTGTGTTTCTTCGACAACAGGTGCATCTGTCTTAGCTGTCGCTTCAACTTCTGCTTCTGGCTGCTGCGGTGACAACTCACCAGGCTGTTTAGCTTGCGTGTCTGAATCGTCAACTTGCTGCGACTCTTTCTTACGACGTTGACCAGCCGCACGAACGTGACGTGGAGAGCGGCGTGAACGGCCACGGCCTTCACGTTTTTGACCATGCTCTTCACTGTTAGCGTCGGTATTTGCATCAGTGCCGTCAACGGCATCACTAGTTACCGCTGATGAGTCATCTTCACCCTTAACAGCATCCGATACTGGCTTCGCTTCAGCAGGTTTATCCGCTGGCTTTTGCGCGGCTTTGACTGCTGGCTTTTGCTCATCCTTCTTCTGTTCAGCAGTGTTTTCAACCGGTGACTCTGCTTTCGGCGCTTTAGGCTTGGTGTCAGCTTTAGCTTTGTGCTGCACTGGCGCTTCTTTGGCTACTGGTGTGGCCTGCGCTTCACTTTGTTCAGCAGTATTCACCGCGTTGTCATCTTTCTTCACACGAACGCTGCGGCGTTTATCACGACGTTTTCTACGTTCAGCAACTTCACGCTTCTTCTGCGCTTGGTTTTCTTGCTGCTCGCCATCTTGCTTTTCGTGCTTAGGCTTTTGTTGCTCATCGCGTGGTTGCTGTGCCTTACGAGGCTTACGACCTTTGTTATTGCGCTTATCATCTTGATCTTGACGCTGGTCTCGCTGCTGCTCGCTGCGCGGTTTGCGATTATCCTGCTGCTCACCATCGCGGTTCTGGTCTTTACCTTGAGACTGATTGCCACGACGATTGTTCTTGTTGCGCGGCTTGCGGCGACGGTCGTCATTATTGCGGCTGCGGTTGTTTCTATTTTTATTACCAGACTGTGGCTTCTTGTCTTTATTGGTTTCTTCTTCGCTTTCGCTACCGAATAAATCACTAATCCATTTGCCAAATCGGGCAAATAGTGAAGGTACATCGTCGGCTTTCTTTGCTGTTTCTTCTTTTGGCGCAACTACAGGTGCAGCCGTTGGTGCAACAAGGCCTTTCAGTGCTGGCTCTTCGCGCTTAACCGGTGCAGAAGTCGTTGTTTCCGTCTCAGCTTCTACCGCAGGCATTAACTCTACGTCGTAACTCGCTTCAGATATAACGTCATCTGGACGTCTGCGTAATACCTGGTAGTGCGGTGTATCTAGGTTTGCATTAGGAATAAGCAGTAAATCAACACCGTGGCGCTTTTCGAGAAGCTGAATTGACTTACGCTTTTCGTTAAGTAAATACGTCGCAACTGGAACAGGCAACTGTGCTTCAATTTGCCCCGTGTTTTCTTTAATACTCTCTTCTTCCAAAATACGAAGAATAGACAGTGCCAAAGACTCAGTGCCTCGAATGGTACCGTGACCAGAACAGCGAGGACACACGTGATGCGCTGATTCGCCTAAAGAAGGGCGTAAACGCTGGCGAGACATTTCCAAAAGGCCAAAGCGAGAAATGCGACCCAATTGCACTCGTGCTCTGTCGCTTCTCACCGCGTCTTTCATGCGGTTTTCAACTTCACGTTGGTGACGTACTGGCGTCATATCAATGAAGTCGATTACAACCAATCCACCTAGGTCACGAAGACGCAGTTGACGGGCAATCTCGTCTGCCGCTTCTAGGTTTGTGTTAAGCGCTGTCTCTTCAATATCACCACCTTTTGTTGCACGGGCAGAGTTAATATCTATAGAGGTTAGTGCTTCTGTTGGGTCGATAACAATTGAGCCGCCAGAAGGCAAACGCACTTCGCGTTGGAATGCAGACTCAATTTGGCTTTCGATTTGGTAGTGACTAAATAACGGCACTTCACCACGATAGAGCTTTACGCGATTTGCAAAGTCAGGACGCACCAATTGAATGTGCTGTAAAGCTTGCTCATAAATACTGGTTTTATCGATAAGGATTTCGCCAATATCGCGACGTAGGTAGTCGCGGATAGCACGAACAATTACGTTACTTTCCTGGTGAATCAAGAAAGGGGCTTCACGTTCTTCAGCAACGCTAGAGATAGCTTCCCAATGGGTAAGCAAGACTTTTAAATCCCATTCTAGCTCTTCGTAAGATTTGCCAACGCCTGCAGTGCGAACAATCAAACCCATACCTTCAGGAAGGTCCAATTTGCTTAGTGACTCTTTAAGCTCTGTACGCTCATCGCCCTCTATTCGGCGTGAAATACCGCCAGCGCGAGGGTTGTTTGGCATAAGCACTAGGTAACTGCCTGCAAGCGATAAGAATGTAGTTAATGCAGCGCCTTTTTGGCCGCGCTCTTCTTTATCAATTTGAACAATTACTTCTTGGCCTTCTTTAATCACATCTTTGATGTTAGGGCGGCCTTCGAATTTGTAACCTTTAGGGAAGTAAGTGCGGGCAATTTCTTTGAGGGGTAGGAAGCCATGGCGCTCTGCACCGTAGTCAACAAAAGCAGCTTCTAAGCTGGGTTCAACGCGGGTAATTTTACCTTTGTAGATGTTCGCTTTTTTCTGCTCGTGTCCTGGACTTTCTATATCTAAATCATACAACCGTTGCCCATCGACAAGAGCAACGCGCAACTCTTCTTGCTGAGTTGCATTAATTAACATTCTTTTCATTGTATCTAACTCTGTTTTCGTACAGCCGTTAAGACACAAAATTAAAGTGACATGTGCAAACCCTCACCGCGCAACCTCACGGCTGGACGGGGACCTTGTTGTAACGTCGCATTATCCCTGGTGGGCAAACACTCACGCGAATAAACAAGCGCCTTTATCTTAAGCGCAAACCCATACGATCGTGAATTGACACGTATAATCGTACAGATGCATTCATGTTCACACTGCTTTAAGGATGTCGGGAGCGACTAGCCCTTATTACTCATTTCATTTTTTCAAGCGGCATCATTTTTGCCACTCAATTGTCATTTAATTCTGTTAGCTAAACGGCAAACTTATTTTATGTTCGCAAGCATGGCCTCGCTTTTTACGGCAGTGTAGTCGTTGCCTCTCTCGCGGGGTCGGTATGAATGTGTTATTTCATCGAACACTTATCATTGCTGATGTCACCGACGCTCAAACCATGCTTTTATCGTTTACAAGTTAAAACAACACACTCAGATGCGTGCTGATTTTCGGTCTTGTTGTTGTTTTTATAACGCTGTGTTTCACATTGTTAAAGTGCGGCAACGAAATGCCTGTTCCACACCTTTCTTTTTACGTGAATTTAATCGTGTTAAAAACATCGATAATTATCGCACTAAAAGTCAAATTTTAGCAAGGAAAGCGAATGAATAAATCCCATAAATTGAGATGTTAAATACAGAAAACATGCGCTTTGGATAAAAAGTATGCGCAAAGGTGGGTTTTCTAAGTCCTAGCTAAGCGCTGATATAATAATTATTTAGTAAAACGTAACTTTCAGTATGTTGGGCACTTTGCAATAGGGTATAATGCTTCTATGAAAGAAGAAGCTCCCCAAAAAGTACGTTTTGTAACGGTTGAAGCCGACTTGGCTGGTCAACGTATCGATAATTTTTTGCGCACCCAGCTAAAAGGTGTGCCGAAAAGCATGATTTATCGCATTTTACGCAAAGGTGAAGTGCGGGTGAATAAAGGTCGTGTTAAGCCTGAATATAAGTTACAAGCCGACGATTTAATCAGAATTCCACCGGTTCGCGTGTCGGAAGGTGCGCCTGCGCCATCGCCAAAGCTCGATAAAATTGCATCATTAGAGTCGCATATCCTTTTCGAGGACGACCGTATACTTGTTATCAACAAGCCATCGGGAATGGCAGTTCACGGAGGAAGTGGCTTGAGTTTTGGTTTAATCGAAGGCTTAAGAGCCTTGCGTCCCGATGCCAAATTTATGGAATTGGTACACCGATTAGACCGTGACACGTCGGGCTGCATTTTAATTGCTAAAAAACGTTCTGCCCTTCGCCACATGCATGAGCAGCTTCGCACTGGCAAAATGGACAAGCGATATAATGCGCTAGTTGCAGGTGAGTGGCCTAAAACCCGATTTAAAGTTAAAGCGCCGCTTCGTAAAAATGTGCTGCAATCGGGTGAGCGCATGGTAAGTGTAAGCGACGATGGTAAACCGTCAGAAACTCGCTATCGCATATTAGAGGAATACGCAGGTGCAACCTTGGTCGAAGCGTCGCCTATTACAGGTAGAACCCACCAAATTCGCGTTCACTGTTTGCATGCGGGTCATCCTATTGCTTGTGATCCAAAATACGGTGATGCGGATTTCGACGCGGCAATGCGCCAAAAAGGACTGAACAGACTGTTCCTTCACGCTCGCAGTATTTCACTGCTGCACCCAGCGACTGAAGAGCGCGTAACATTTACCGCGCCATTAGACGACACACTCTCAAATACACTTAAAGCGCTGTAAGTTATGCATTCAAAAAAACAGGCTGTGGAAACACAGCCTTTCATTTCGTTAGATAAAACACTGCCTAAGTACAAACTTGTTATCTTCGATTGGGATGGCACGCTCATGGATTCGGCGGCAAAAATTGTTAGCTGCATGCAGCTTGCTGCAAAGCAGTGTGATATGCCTGTTCCTACCTACGATGAAGTAGGTCACATTATTGGTATAAGTTTAAAGCCTGCCATTAAACAGCTTTTTAATATCAAAGACGATGAGTTAGCCGAACGTTTAGTCGCCGCCTATAAAGAGGCATTTGTCACTCGCGATACAACGCCGTGCCCTTTGTTTGATGGCGTTGAACAGTTACTTAGCAATTTGAAAGAAGCGGGATGCACATTGGCCGTTGCGACAGGTAAAGCGCGCCGCGGTCTTGATAGAGCGTGGGCACAAACAGGGACGGGACCTTTCTTTAGTGCGTCACGTACCGCCGATGAGGCAGAATCAAAGCCTTCGCCCGACATGCTCCTACAATTACTTGATGAACTGGGCTATGAAATAGAAGACGCCGTGATGATTGGTGACACAACCTACGACATGCAAATGGCGAAAACGATTGGTATGGATAGGATAGGTGTGTCATACGGTGTACATGCGCAGGTTCATTTAGAAGCGTTGTTACCTGTTGCACTTGTACACTCTATAAGTGAACTAGAAACAGCGCTATTCAAATAGCGCTGGTTTGTAGCACTGCTTTGATAGAGCTGCTCTGACAGAATTAGTGGCTTACTGTGCAGCCATTGCTAATAAATCGACATTGAAGTGCGCGCCCAGTAGTTCATTTAACAGCATTATAGGAAGGCCGATTAAACTGTTAGGGTCACGGCTCTCTATTTTATCAAACAGTAATATTCCCATGCCTTCGCTTTTGAAACTGCCAGCACAATCAAGTGGCTGCTCTTTGTCTACATAGGCGCGAATGGCAGTTTCACTGTTATGGCGAAAGAATACTCGTGTTTCATCTACCTGTGTTATCGTTTTATTGGCGCTTGGCTGGTGAAGGCAGAGTGCAGTATAAAATGACACTTGCTTACCTTGGCATGCCATCAACTGGTTTACAGCATTTTCTGACGTGCCAGGCTTGCCAAGTAGCTGCGGGCCTGCATCGGTTTGTACCAAAGCTACTTGATCGCTACCAATAATAATGGTGTCGCTATTTACCTTTTCTAATTCAGCGGCAACCTTGTGCGCCTTTTGTTCGGCTAAACGTAAACTCAATGCAGTAGGGCTTTCGTTCGCAAAGGGCGTTTCGTCAATATCTGGTGCGTGGTTGTCTACCTGAATACCAATGTTGGCGAGTAACATTTTTCGGTATTGCGATGATGAGGCTAGAACAAGGGAGGCCACAATTACTCCTTTTATAAAATCAATATGTTGCGTACTTTCAGTTAGTAGTACAATGTTACATTATCACTGCGTACCACATACAGCGTTTTATTGTAGGTTAAAACGCAATTTTGCTTTGACAGGAAGGGGTTGACCCTATATCATGCGCGCCCTATGCAGAAAGTGAAACTCCCTCATTCGGTTGAACCGACTAAAAGTGCCATGAAACGTTCCGATTACCGGGGCGTGATTGCGTCTAAAGATATGGAACGATTGAGTGAAGCAGTTGTCCGATGCAATGACTATGTGGACGCAGAAGTACAGTTCGAAAAAGACGCGCAGGGTCTTACTGTCTTTCACGGCCATTTAGCCACGCAGGTAACACTTATCTGTCAAAGGTGTAATGGTGAACTCGATTATCCCGTGGAAGCGGAATTCTGTTTTACTCCAGTGCAGGGAGAAGAACAGGAAAGCGATGACATCATTCCCGAGGCTTACGAACCGGTAGAGGTCAACGACCACGGAGAAGTTAATCTGCTTCAAATTTTTGAAGACGAGCTACTGTTATCTTTGCCAATTGTGCCCCTTCATGCAGAGTCGGAGTGTACAGTGAAGCAAGACGATATGTCGTTTGGAAAGATTGAACCGGAACAAGAGCGACAAAACCCTTTCGCGGTTTTGAAAGAACTTAAGCGAGACCAGGAGTAAGTTATGGCAGTACAACAAAATCGTAAAACGCGTTCTAAGCGCGGTATGCGTCGCTCACACGATGCATTGACAGGCGCGACTTTGTCTGTCGATTCAACGTCGGGCGAAACTCACCGTCGTCACCACGTGACCGCTGACGGTTATTACAAAGGCAAGAAAGTAATCGGCGCGTAATACGGCGACTACATTTTGTCTAAACTAACCATCGCGTTAGATATCATGGGGGGCGATCATGGTCCCCCTGTTATCCTTCCCGCAGCCGTAAAGGCTATTCAACTTCACCCAGACGTGCACTTCACGTTATGCGGTGATGAAGATACCATCAAAGCAGGTACACAGCTCCTTACCAACGCTGAACGCAACCGCGTTACTATTGTGCATTGCTCACAAGTCGTTGAGATGGGCGAAGCGCCAACGTCAGCGCTACGAAACAAAAAAGATTCTTCTATGCGTCGCGTTATTGAACTTGTCGAAAGTGGCGAGGCAAACGCATGCGTAAGCGCAGGTAATACCGGTGCACTGCTTACCTTATCGTTCTATTTGCTTAAAACCTTGTCAGGCATTGATAGGCCCGCACTTATTAATATGATGCCTACGACAGGGCACCATAACGTATTTCTTTTGGATTTAGGCGCAAACGTGAACTGTACGCCTGAAATACTTTTCCAGTACGGTGTTATGGGTTCAGTGCTTGCACAAGAGGTGGCGGGGATTGAATCGCCAAGAGTTGCCTTGTTGAACGTGGGCGAAGAAGATATTAAAGGTAACGCACAGGTAAAATCTGCCGATCAGCTTTTTAAAGATGCGCCAGGCATAAACTATATTGGTTATGTAGAAGGCGACGACATTTTCACCGATCATGCCGATGTAGTGGTAACAGACGGTTTTACCGGAAATGTAGCGCTTAAATCGAGCGAAGGGCTGGCTAAGTTAGTGATAAACGAAGTAAAACGCCAGTCACAGAAGAACTTTTATACCCGATTATTGGCAAAAATTGCCTTCCCATTACTGAAATCTATCTATAACAGCGTGAACCCCGACCAGTATAACGGTGCGAGTCTGATAGGATTGCGCGGCATTGTTATCAAGAGTCACGGAAATGCACAAAAAGACGCCTTTTATTACGCCATCGTGCAAGCAATGAAAGAAGCAAAGATGCATTTACCTGAAAAGATAAAGACAAAGATAGAAACGGTATTGTTGGAGCAGCTTTGAGCAAATATTCACGCTTTATAGGAACAGGTAGCTATTATCCCAGCGACGTGCGTACAAACGCAGATTTAGAGCAAATGGTGGACACCAGTGACGAATGGATCACTGACCGTACCGGGATAAAAGAGCGACGTATTATTGGAGCAGATGAAACCGCTGCTACCATGGGGGCAGAAGCCAGTAAGAAAGCCATTGAGATGGCTGGCATTGACCCGAAATCTATCGACATGATTGTGTGCGCTACCACAAGTGGTCGCTATGCGCTTCCAAGCACAGCATGTGAAATTCAACGCATTCTTGATATTGACGGCATCCCTGCCTTTGACGTAGCTGCTGCATGTGCAGGTTACTGCTACGCGTTAAGTGTTGCCGATCAATACATTAAGTCGGGAATGGCGAAACGTATTCTTGTTGTCGGTACCGACTGTTTAAGCCGTTTGATAAACCCTGAAGATAGAACCATGGTTATCTTGTTTGGCGATGCAGCGGGTGCAACGATTATTGAAGCTAGCGATGAACCTGGCATTCTTTCCACACATATCAATGCATCAGGCTCTCACGGTGATTTGCTTTACGTGGGTAATCCAACCCGAGGTGACGAGCAGTCGGTTCACGAGAACTGGGGGGTGATGCGTGGCAATGAAGTCTTTAAGGTTGCGGTAACCAAGCTTTCAGAAGTGGTAGAACAAACCCTTGCTGCCAACGGTATGCAAAAATCTGATCTTGACTGGTTAGTACCTCACCAAGCAAACTTTAGAATTATTAAAGCGACAGCTAAAAAGCTGAATATGTCTCTTGATCAAGTAGTGCTTACGTTAGAGCAGTATGGTAATACCTCTGCTGCTACTGTGCCTACAGCGCTTGATACAGCTATCAGAGACGGGCGCATTCAACGCGGACAGCACTTATTACTAGAAGCCTTCGGAGGCGGATTTGCTTGGGCATCGGCGCTTGTACGCTATTAGCCTTGCAGATATTTGCCTTGGTGATATTTGCCTCGTTAAGGGGCACTCCAACTCCGACGTTTTCTCGCTTCTAGTAAATTAAAAATAATAAGGAATCGACATGACAAAGACAGCCTGTGTATTTCCAGGACAAGGTTCTCAAAGCGTAGGTATGCTAAAGGAACTTGCTGAGACTTCTCCGATTATCGAAGCAACGTTTAAAGAAGCCTCTGACGCGCTCGGCTACGATCTGTGGGATTTAGTCCAAAATGATACAGACGGTAAACTTAATGAAACCCATATCACTCAACCAGCGTTGCTTGCTGCTAGCGTAGCAATTTGGCGTGTTATTCGCGAGCAGGGCATCGATGTAGATTACCTAGCGGGTCACAGCCTTGGTGAGTATTCAGCATTAGTATGTGGCGGCGCCATGGATTTTGCTGATGCTATCAAGCTTGTGGAAGCCCGTGGTAAATACATGCAAGAAGCTGTACCAGCAGGTGCGGGTGCCATGTATGCCATTATCGGATTAGACGATGCCGCCATTGCGGATATTTGTCAGCAAACTGCTATTGCTACAGGCGATGTGGTTGCACCAGTTAACTTCAACTCTCCAGGCCAAGTGGTTATTGCAGGGGAAAAGAACGCCGCCGAGCAAGCTGCTAATGCGTGTAAAGAAGCGGGCGCTAAGCGCGCACTTCCTCTTGCGGTAAGCGTTCCTTCACACTGTGAGTTAATGCGTCCTGCAGCAGACAAGTTAGAAGACGCGTTATCGTCATTGAACGTTAATGAGCCTGCAATTAATATCGTGAATAATGTTGATGTCACTATTGAAACCCAAGGTGATGCAATCAAGAACGCATTAGTGAGACAACTATATTGCCCCGTTCAATGGACGCGTACTGTTGAATACTTGGCGGCAGCGGGCGTTGAGCGCGTTATTGAAGTAGGTCCTGGTAAAGTACTTACTGGATTGAACAAACGTATCGACAAGAGCCTAGAATCTCTTGCAGTTAATACACCTGATGGTGTTGAAGCATTAAAACAATAAGGAAACGCAATGAGTCAATTAGACGGTAAAATTGCGCTTGTTACCGGCGCAAGCCGAGGTATAGGCAAAGCGATTGCTACGCAGCTTGCACAGCAAGGTGCTACGGTTATCGGCACAGCAACCAGTGAAAATGGTGCACAAGCGATCAGCGATTATCTTTCTGAATTCGGCGGCAAGGGCTTTGCGCTAAATGTCACCGACAAAGAAAGCGTAGATACCACGATTAAAACGATTAATGAAGCACATGGTGGTATCGATATCTTGGTCAATAATGCCGGTATCACACGTGATAATCTGCTAATGCGCATGAAAGATGACGAGTGGCAGGATATTATCGACACCAACTTAACCTCAATTTTCACACTGTCAAAAGCGGTACTTCGCGGTATGATGAAGAAGCGTTTTGGTCGCATCGTGAATATTGGTTCAGTGGTGGGCAGTGCAGGTAATGCCGGACAGGCAAACTACGCTGCAGCGAAAGCAGGGGTCATTGGTTTTTCTAAATCTATGGCGCGTGAAGTGGCTTCTCGTGGTATTACCATCAACGTTGTAGCGCCTGGTTTTATCGATACCGATATGACAAAAGCGCTGACCGATGACCAAAAAGAAGCCATTTTCAAAGATATTCCGGCTAACCGATTAGGCGAGCCTGATGAAATTGCAGCCACTGTTGCCTTTTTAGTAAGCGATGGTGCAGCCTATATTACAGGCGAAACTATCCATGTAAATGGTGGTATGTATATGGGGTAAATTCGCAAAAATTGCGAATTTTCCTTAGTTTGGGGTGGTATTTACCCGAACTTGGATGTAAAAATAGTATTTTACGAATTTCGAATGTCGCTGGTTTGACCAGAAAATTTGTTTAAACTGGTGCTTGCAAGGATGCACCTTGCAAAATAAACTAGCGGCACTTTTATTATCTAGTGACGTTTAAGGGAAACCTAGAATTATGAGTAACATTGAAGAACGCGTTAAGAAAATCATCGTTGAACAACTTGGCGTGAAAGAAGAAGAAGTAAAAGCAGAAGCTTCATTCGTTGACGATTTAGGCGCTGATTCACTTGACACTGTTGAGCTAGTAATGGCTTTGGAAGAAGAATTCGATACTGAAATTCCTGACGAAGAAGCAGAAAAAATTACTACTGTTCAATCAGCAATTGATTACATCAACGCTAACAAAGACGCTTAAGTCTTAAGTAGCGACAAAACGGCTCTTCTAACAGAGCCGTTTTTGTATCTCCTACCTTAGTTCCAAAGCGAGGGCTTTTTGTGACAAAACGTCGCGTAGTGGTTACTGGTCTTGGAATGCTTTCACCATTAGGTCTTAATAGCGAAGACACATGGCGCAAATTGCTCGCGGGCGAAAGCGGCATCGGTGAAATCACCCATTTCGATTGTAGTAACTATTCAACCCGTTTCGCAGGTCAAATTAATGATTTTGATCCGCAGGAATACATTGAAAAGAAAGAAACCAAGAAAATGGACCGCTTTATCCAGCTGGGTATAGCAGCAGGCAAGCAAGCCTTGGTCGATTCTGGTTTAACTATTTCACAAGATAATGCGCATCGTGTAGGTGTAGCTATTGGTTCAGGTATTGGTGGTTTAGAACAAATTGAACAAAACCATTTGAAACTGACAAATAGCGGTCCAAAGCGCGTATCGCCATTTTTTGTACCTTCAACCATTACCAACATGATCTCAGGCTTTTTGTCTATCATGGAAGGGTTGAAAGGACCGAATTTAAACGTTGTGACTGCTTGTACAACAGGCGTTCATAACATTGGTATTGCCGCAAGAACAATTGCTTATGGCGATGCTGATGCCATGTTGGCCGGAGGCGCAGAAGCGTCTATTACTCCGCTAGGCATGGCTGGTTTTGCCGCAGCACGTGCGTTGTCATCTCGCAACGACAACCCACAAGCAGCAAGCCGCCCATGGGATAAAGACCGCGATGGTTTTGTCATGGGTGAGGGCGCTGGCGTGGTAATGCTAGAAGAATACGAAGCTGCAAAAGCGCGTGGCGCGACCATTTATGCAGAACTGGTTGGTTTTGGCATGAGCGGCGACGCATACCACATGACTTCTCCACCTGAAGATGGAGAAGGTGCGGCAGCGTCTATGCAAAACGCGATAAATGATGCGAAGTTGGATGCAAGCGAAATCGGCTATGTTAACGCACATGGTACGTCTACGCCTGCAGGTGACATTGCGGAAGTGGCAGCAGTAAAACGCGTGTTCAATGACCATGCTCACAAGCTACTTGTTAGCTCTACCAAGTCAATGACGGGCCATTTGCTAGGGGCCGCCGGTTCAGTTGAGGCAATTTTCACTATTTTGGCACTGCGTGACAAAATGGCGCCGCCAACCATTAATTTGGATGAACCAGGTGAAGGCTGCGACTTAGACTTTGTTGCACACAAAGCAAAAGCATTCAATGAAGACTACGCACTGTGTAACTCATTCGGGTTTGGCGGTACGAACGGCTCATTGATTTTCAAGCGTATCTAATACGGCGTAACTAATATAGCGTAATTATCGCTGTTTAAGTGTAATTCACGTATATTTAAAAGGCAGCTTCGGCTGCCTTTTGTTGTTTATACAGTTAAATCTCACAGTAAATATCATAAAACTCAGGTCTCTTTGAGCACAGCTACAGCCAAATCAATTCAGCTAGACGTTGTCTGACCAACGCAAGTTGGTATACTTCCAACAACCACAATAACGGCGAACAAGAGTAGGCAGTGAGAATTATTCCTAGCGCTACGCCTATTTCATCAAGTGACAGGGCGTTTAATTATGGCGACGGTGTGTTTACCACATTGTTGGTAAGTGATCATCAAGTAGAATTATTGCCTTATCATATTTCACGTTTAGAGCACGATGCGGCAGCCATCAAGCTCAATATTGATATCCGCGCGCTTGAAGCCGCAATTGCTGAACAGGTTAAGACGATAAAGAGCGGTTCAGGTGATAACGCTTCTCCAAAATATGTGCTAAAAGTTCACGTGTCGGGAGGTCAAGCCGGAAGGGGGTATGCGCGAAGCGAAGACAGTGAAGCATTAGTCAGATTTAGCCAGCACCCTTACCCTGTCCATTACGATAGTCTTGCGAATGAAGGTGCAACGGTAATATGCGCTCAAACGCGGTTAGCCATTCAACCATTGCTTGCGGGTGTAAAGCATATGAACAGGCTAGAACAAGTCTTAATTAAGCACGAAGTAGACGACGCTGGCGTACACGATGCTATTGTTTGCGATACCCAAGATAACATTATTGAAGCGAGTGCTGGCAATGTATTTTTCTACCTCAATGAACAATGGTATACCCCGTCTTTGAAGGGAAGCGGTGTCAATGGCGTAGTCAGGCAGTGTCTTATTGATTCGCTGTTAAACGACAATTGTTCGCTTCACGTGGGGGAATATGACCTTTCTTATTTGCGAAAAGCGAGTGCAGTGGTAATTACCAATGCACTAATGGGCGTAATGCCGGTACAGAGAATACAAATGCCGGATTTCTCTTATGTCGATTTTGATGTAAGAAGCGATGCGATTGTAGCGCTAAAGACACGGCTTCAGACTGCGCTTCAAAATTAACTAAAACGCACTTCTCACAACGGGGTTCGTCAACGTTTTACGAGCTTCACCAGATTAGTAGTAAAAAGAAATAAAATGGAATGTAAAGCAATGAAGAAAGGGGAAGTTCAAGCATGAAGCGGGTAATTGTTATTCTATTATCTCTTTTCATGCTTGCCGTTGTTGGGGCAGCCTCTGGCGTAATGTATGTCTCGAGCAAGGTTACCGATGAACTAGCATTAAAAAGTGAATCCTTATTTACGATAGAGAGCGGCAGTAACGCTTATCGTACCGTGAAACACTTGCGTAAAATAGGCATGACCGATGTGTCGCCCTTTGTTGCTAAGGTGTGGCTCAAATTCTTTGCAGGCAGTACGTCTGTTAAGTCTGGCACCTACATGCTGCGCCCAGGGCAGTCACTAGTAGATGTGTTTACCTTGTTTACTGAGGGCGATGAGCATCTCTTCGCAGTGAGTCTAGTTGAAGGGCTAACTCTTGCACAGTGGCTTGAGGCGCTTAAACAAAACCCAGATTTGGTGTTTGATTTAAATGAAGGGAAATTAAACCAGCTCACTCAGGATAATGGTGTAGATTGGTGTTGCGAAAACGTTTCGCAGACAGAGGGCGTATATTTGGCTGATACGTATTTCTTTACCAAAGGCACAACCGCAAGCGAGGTATTGAAAAGAGCACACCGCGCGCTAATTGACTTTGTCTCTAGCGAATGGGAATTACGGGATGCCGAACTGCCGTTAGCCACACCTTACGAGGCTCTTATCTTAGCGAGTATCATTGAAAAAGAAACGGCTGTGCCTGCGGAACGTGACATGATTTCAGGCGTTTTCGTCAACAGGCTAAACAGAAATATGCGTCTTCAAACTGATCCCACCGTGATTTATGGTATCGGTCCTACGTTTGACGGAAACATTACCCGTAAGCACTTGCGAACAGCAACGCCTTACAATACCTATGTTATTAAAGGGCTCCCACCTACGCCTATCGCGATGGCAGGCAAGGCCGCCATTCACGCTGCGTTGCACCCACTGACAACGGATGCACTCTATTTTGTGGCGAAGGGAGATGGCAGCCATCAATTTTCTACGACACTAGCTGAACACAATGCAGCTGTGCGAAAATACCAGTTAAAACGATAGCCGTATTGATGCAGACAACCGATACGTTATAGCTAAATAAAAACAGAGTTTAAAAAGTAATGCGCGGAAAGTTTATTGTAGTTGAAGGCCTTGAAGGGGCAGGAAAAAGCTCAGTGATTGGGCTGATTGTTCAAGCATTAAAAGGTGCAGGAAAGCGCGTTGAGCAAACTCGTGAGCCAGGCGGCACACCGATGGCAGAAGCCATTCGAGAATGTGTAAAACACGACTGGGATGAGACCGTGAGTGAGGAGACTGAACTACTTCTTATGTATGCGGCGCGTGTGCAATTACTTACCAATAAAATCTTACCATCACTTGATGCTGGTGCGTGGGTGGTAGGTGACAGACACGACCTGTCATCTCAAGCCTATCAAGGCGGTGGTCGGGGCGTCAGTGGAAAAACAATGTCGGCCATCAGCGATATCGCCCTTAAAGGGTTTAAGCCAGATTTAACTTTATATCTGGATGTCGAGCCTGCGGTTGGACTAGAGCGCGCCCGTGGGCGAGGGGAGCTTGACCGCATTGAGCAAGCGGGGCTCGCCTTTTTCGAACGAACTCGTGCAAAATACTTGTCTCTTGCTAAGCAAGATGAATCTATCGTCGTGGTCAGTGCAATGCAGCCTATGGAAAAGGTTCATCAAGACGTGATTGCGATTATCAATGACTATGTGACGAACACAAGTAGCGAAAGCCAGCAGGGGAAAGGTTAATGCAAGTAATGCCTTGGTTTGCTACAACGTTCTCGACGTTACTGTCGCGATATATGGCAAAGAAACTACACCATGGTTTATTGCTGACAGGGCCAAAGGGAATTGGAAAATACCAACTCGCGTTTGGGTTAAGCAATGCGCTATTGTGTAAGCAGCCAAGCATAAATGGGCCATGTGAACAGTGTCAAAGTTGCCATTTGAGGCAAGCTGGAAACCACCCAGACTTTCATGTTTTAGAAAGTGAAAAGCAGTTAGGTGTGGATAAAATTCGCGAGGGCATTGGTAAGCTATCAGGTACTGCGCAAATGGGGGGCAATAAAGTGTTGTTGATTCCCCGTGCCGATACTATGACGGAAGCGGCAGCTAATGCACTGTTGAAAACCTTAGAAGAACCCACAAATAATACCTTCTTGCTGCTGATCACTGACAGTATCAATAAAATTATGCCGACCATATTAAGTCGATGTGAACGGCAGATACTCTCACTCCCGTCAGTGTCAGATAGTTTGAACTACTTAAACGCTAAGGGCGTAGAAGATGCAAGCGAAGCGTTACTGGCAGCTTATGGCTATGCTCCTCTTCGCGTAGAAGAGGCCCTCAGTGGTGAAAAAGACATTAGCTATCGCAATTTTAGCGATGGTATGCAAGCGCTCTTAGCAGGCGATGCAAATTTGCAAGTACAAACGCTTGCGAATAAGTGGCAGGACAATGCGCCTCAAATCGCATTGTGGTGTCAACAGATGGCCCATGACGAATACATAAAACGTCAACAGGCTGTTGATTTTAAACGCTATGAAGCGTGTGTTGATGCGGTAAGAACGCTGCAGCACGCAGGTGTTAACAAATCAATGGTACTTTTTGGGTTACTAAAGCAATTTCAACGTTAATAGGCAAACGCTGGCTTGTCGAAGCCCTTTTGTCTGACAGCAATTTTTTAAAACAGGTGTAGTTTGTTCGTAGATTCTCATTGTCACTTAGACCGACTTAAGCAAGGGCCAGAAGAGCTGGCTGAAACCTTAAATTTCGCAAGAACCCGAGGTGTTGAACACTTCCTTTGTGTGTGCGTATCTGTTGGTGATTACGACAGCATGTTAGCAGCTGTAAGTCAGTTTGAAGATGTATCAGTATCTTGTGGTGTGCACCCACTACATCAAGATGAAGCGTGTAGCTATGAAGAACTGTTAGAGAAGGCGCAGCGTGAAGAAGTGGTAGCCATTGGCGAAACTGGGCTGGACTATTTTTATAGCCCGGAAAGTAAAGAAGTCCAGCTAACATCTTTCGTCGACCACATCAAAGTAGCTAACGAAACTAAAAAGCCGTTAATTATTCATACGCGGGATGCAAGGGAAGACACCATTAACTTACTCCGCCAACACAAAGCTGCGCACACCAAAGGTGTTTTGCATTGCTTTACTGAGTCATTAGACATGGCACTGGCAGCAATAGAGATGGACTTCTATATCTCTATTTCAGGCATCGTAACCTTTAATTCAGCAGATGAATTGCGTGAAGTGGTAAAAGCGATCCCTTTAGAGCGACTACTTATTGAAACTGACTCACCATGGCTTGCGCCAGTTCCTCATCGAGGTAAACAAAACCAGCCAGGTTACGTGGTAGAAGTGGCAGAATTTATTGCTGAGCTTAAAGGCGTGACGGTAAAAGAACTAGCGGAAATTACCACGCAAAACTTCTACACGCTGTTCTCTTTAGCTGCGAAGAAGAAAGCCGCGTAGCGGTAAACCAGGCGATTTTACTCTCGGAGGTGGTTATGCCCCAGTGGCGACAAGGGTTGACAAAGAGTCTTCACCAAACCCGCAGTATGCCAGAAAGTCGTTACTTTCAGTTAGCTACTGTGGACGGTAGTGGTGTACCGTACTGCCGTACCGTGGTTTTTAGAGGGATCACCGACGACAACCAACTGGTGGTTATTTCTGACACCCGCTCAGATAAATATGACCAGCTTGGCCAGAATCCTCACTCGCAGGTATGTTGGTATTTTTCTAAAACCCGGGAGCAATATCGCTTCTCTTGTAATGCAACAATAATAACGTTACATCAAGATGCTGACTTAGTTACTCAGCACTGGAATAAATTGTCAGATGCAGGCAAAAAGCAGTTTTTGTGGGGCGAGCCCGGCACGCCAAGAAACGATGGTTCGGCACTACAGGTTGAAGGGGATTTTGGTGTAGTTCCACCTCACTTTTGCGTGATCATGCTAGCTATTGATAGCGTAGATTACCTGAATTTGAGAGGTAACCCTCAAAGTCGAGAGTGGCATCAAAAAGACGGAAATGGCAACTGGGTTAGCCAGTCATTAATACCGTAGGTAACCACCTCTAGTCTCTAAGTAGGCACACATTGAGTGCATGATACTGCCTATTCTGGGCACCACCTAAGTCAGCAGTATACAAACCGGCGACCTAAGCAAAAAGTAAGCCCTCTCTAGCTTGAATAGACGCGATAACGCATTGGCAAATGAGAGGGCGCCGATCACCTAGAAAATATGGGAAATTGGTGTATCACCTTTAAATAAATAGGTGATCAAGTCAGCATTACTTTCTCTTGCAACGCTTTCGACAATAGCTGTCGCTACATCTTCTCTTGGTATTACAGCATCGTCCCTATTGCTTGGCATATCGGTTCGTACTAAATGCGTGCCCGGTTCATTTAATAAAGTGCCAGGTCGAAGAATTACGTGATGTAAGCCGCTATTAATTAAATGCTCGTCGGCCATGTGTTTGGCAACCAAATATGGTTTTATTGCTGACTCCACGGCGTCAGGATCGTCTGCACCAATAGAACTAACCATAACAAATTTGGGTGTCCCCGCCGCTTTTGCATAGTTAACCGCGTTGCGGGCCGCCCAAAGATCAATCATAAGTGTTTTATCTGCGCCGGTGCTACCGCCTGAACCTGCTGTGAAAACCGCAACGTCCACACCTTCAAAGTGTGCTGAAAAATCTTTTTCTAAATCCTGCTCAACCACTGTGAGGTTGGCATTTTGGATATCTGACAGTTTGTCTGGGCTTCTTACTGGCGCTACGACTTTGTGACCAGCATCCAACAATTTCACTGTTGCTTGCTTACCAATTTGGCCTGATGCGCCGATTACTAATACATTTGCCATGTTTTCATCCTCCTTGTGGGTGATTTCGCTCATCTTAAGCTACTTAAGAATTCACAATACATAGGCGGGTAAAAAGGAAAGCGATCAATTACTGCGATAAAATGCATGACAAAACGTTTGCCTGCATGCATTGCCATTTAAACGGCAATGCAATGGGGGGAAGAGAAACTAAAAGGTACGATGATCAGCCAGCGGCTATTTTATCACCGCATTTCGGCCTGATTCTTTGCCGACATATAGCTTTTTATCGATGGCGTGGATGCAAGCCTCGACGCTATCGTAATCTCGTATATCCGCTACACCACAGGTTATGGTAGCCGATACAGAGTAGGGGGGAGCATCGATTTCGTAATCCGCGACAGTTTTACGTAGCTTTTCTGCCACCCAAAATGCTTCTTGTACCTTTAATGAAGGCAGCAATATAAGAAACTCCTCACCGCCCCATCGCGCAATAACGTCACTCTCTCTTAAACTATCTTCCAGGATCCTAGCTATTTTGACCAGTACTGTGTCACCCACATGATGACCGTATTCATCGTTAATACGCTTGAAGAAATCAATATCAACAATTAGCAAGGAGAAAGTATGATTATGGCGTTTATAATTTTGCCATGCTGCCTTGGCTCTTTGTGTAAAGTAGCGACGATTTTTGAGACCCGTCAATGCGTCCTGAGTTGAAAGCTGCGTTAACTTTTCTACGACCGCCTCTAAGTCTCGGGTTTTTTCCTCAACTTTTAGTGCAAGTTCAGCAGAGCGCTTTTTCAACGATGCTATCCTCAGCCACACCATCGATGAAATCAACAGCATGCCTAGCAGGGTAATCGCCACACGCCATATAGGCTTATCCCACCATGGTGGAACTACAACTATTTCAAGTTGCGCTGCATTGGTGCTCCATTCATTCTCTTGATTTATAGCTTTAACAGTGAAGCGGTAGCGTCCTGGGTCCAAGTTGGTGTAGGTGGCCGTTCTTGTCTTGTAGTCAGTAAAGCGCCAGCTGTTCTCAAAGTCTGCGAGTTTATAGGCATACGTAAGTTCGTTTGCATTCATATAATCAGTGGCGGCAAATTCAATCGTGAGCGCAATATCATTATGTTTAAGTTCGATTACCTCGTCTAGACGCTGTCTTTGCTGATAGGTTGTTCCGTTTTGCTCGTTCCTACTCACCGTTTCAACGTTTGTGAGGTGCACTCCAGGTGACCACTTTACATTTGCCACTTGTGAGGGAGTAAATTGTGTTAAGCCTTCCGCTCCACCAAACATTATTGTGTTATTTTCAGTTACGGTGACAGAGCCAATATAGTAACCCGTAGACAGTGCGCCGTTTTCTGCACCGAAATAAGAAAGGGTAGACAAGTCAGGTGCTAAATACGCAATCCCTTCAATTGTAGAGATCCAAAGCCCATATTCATCATCTTCAACAATTGCCCCGATGGATACATTGCTCAATCGACTTTCAGGCTTAATTTGTGTCACTTTAATCGTTGACAAATCACTGCCTTCTTTAGACATAAAGAAGAGTCCAGCTGCTTGCGTTCCAACCCAATAACCACCGCGTTTTGACTGAGAAATCCACGTCACTACAGTTTGATCTGATATCTTGTCCGTAAACTCACTGACGCTGGTCAAGTCTCCAGTCAGTTTATTCGCAACAAATAAACCGGATACCGTACTTAACCATGCGTTTTCATTGTCGTCCAAAACAATTCTCGTTGTCAGCGACAATGGCCATTGCTTTATTACCCTATCTTCTGACGGGCGATATACAAACAGCCCATCGCTGTAGCCGCCATACCAAATGTCTCCGTCATCATCGATATTAATGCTGTAACCCGATTTACCATTCAGCGCAACAAATTCTAGGTTTCTGGTCTGAGGGTTCAGTTTGGCGAGGCCTGTGCGTGTGGTTACCCATAATGCATCGCTTTTCGTATGATAAAACACGCTCAACAGCTTGTCGTTAGTGTCTTCGCTACTCGCAAATGCACCATTGGAAGTAAATGGGCCTTGTCGAGTTTTACTTATTGTGTCGTAAAGCCAAAGGCCCTTTTCGTTCGCTACCCATACTTGGTTATCTTTGTAATTCGATAAAGAGGAAATGATTCGTCCTTCGCCTATTTCCTGAGAGTAGAAGTTGCTAAGCAGAGGGTTACTGATCGCAAACCCATCGTCTCTGGTGCCAACGACAACCAGCCCAGCTTTCGTTTGATAAAGGCTTGAAATTCTCTCTTTGGCCGCATCTTTCTCGTTAATCGGTGCACGCAGCACAGAGTTGGGGTTATGTGACGTTAAAATATTCAGCCCACGCTGAGTAGAAACCCATATATCACCGTTGTCCTTTAATAAGATGTCTGTAACGTAGTTATCAGATAATCCGTGAGTTTCAGAGGTACAGCTTTTGTCGATGATAGTGCTTTGCTCGTCGGGATTGAACAAACATGCGCCGTGGGTAGCGGTGCCCAACCAGAATCGAGATTTCTCTGCTGCCACCAGTCGAGTAAAGTTCATGTTTTCAAAAGCCACTAACTCAAGAGACTTCTTAAACGGATCAAGTTTATAAAGACCCGAGGTGGAAGTGACATAAAGCGTGTTACCGATAAGTTCTATGTCTGTCAGCGTACTCGTGGTACTGGGAAGGTAGCTGACCAGTTCTACACTGTCTGATTCTGGAGAGTATGTGTAAAGGTTTCGTTCAGAGACAATCCAAAGCTGGCCATTGTGGGTGGTCTTGATCCTATTAATTACCTGTTTATTGAAAGGCTCTGACGCCGGTAACGTGTAGTGCTTGAACGACTCAGTATCAACATCTATACGGCTCAGCCCGCTGTATGTCCCCACCCACAGGTATTGACCGTCTAAGCTTGCCTCTATCTGAAGGGCGAACAGGGTTTGGAGGCCTGTTGACTTGTCTTCACCCCACAAGCCGAAGTTTCGAAATGTATAGCCGTCAAATTTATCGACACCAGACTGCGATGCCAACCACAGAAAACCATATTTATCTTCCGCAATATCTGAAATGGATACGTGGGCGATACCACTATCCATATTGTAGGAGTGAAACGCTGGGGCAATAGGTTTCGCGCGTGCAGGTAGGCTGCAAGTTGCAGTAAAAACTATGAAAAGCGAAAGTACCAACAGGGTGCGCATAATATAATCAAAAATTACATAAAATTTATACACTAACGTTACGCTAATCTACCGCTCTTACAATGGTACAAAAGTTTAAATTCAACAAAAAAAGCCTCGAAATTCGAGGCTTTTTGGACTGCATTAATTATGTTAGCCAGTGGCTAATCATAACGGATATAGTTACCAGCCACACTGGCGAGTAGCATTTTGCTCATCTAACCACGTTTTTAGTGGCGCAAAGTAGTCAGCGATAGTACTGGCATCCATTTGCGGTGAGCCTGTCAGTGTTTCTAACGCATTTTGCCAAGGTTGGCTCATACCCATCTCTAGCATTTCGTTAAGTGCTTTACCGGCTTCTTCACTGCCGTAGATAGAACAGCGGTTAAGCGGGCCCTCATCACCTGCAATGTCACACAGTGCTTTATGGAATTGGAATTGAAGGATATGCGCTAGGAAATAGCGTGTATAAGGTACGTTAGCAGGCACGTGATATTTTGCACCCGGATCAAATGCGTCGGCGCTGCGCTCAACAGGCGCCATCACACCCTGATACTTTTCTCTCAATTCCCACCATAGTTGATTGTATTGTTCAGGTGTTACTTCACCTGACATCACTTTCCAGCGCCATTGGTCAACCATCAGACCAAAGGGAATGAAGGCAATCTTGTCTAACGCAACTTGCATTAACATACCGATATCGTTTGATGCGTCTGGGATCTCATCAATTAACTCGATTTGCTTAAGGTACTTAGGTGTTATTGATAAAGCGATGGTGTCGCCAATAGCCTCGTGGAAGCCGTCGTTTGCCGAACCACGGTAAAGAAGTGGTTGGTCTTTATAAGCGCGTTGATAGTAGTTGTGACCTAATTCGTGGTGAATAACGTTAAATTCTTCGCCAGTCTTTTGAATACACATCTTTATACGAAGATCGTCTTTGTCATCTAAATCCCACGCAGAGGCATGACACTGAACGTCACGGCCTTCAGGCTTTTGAAACATAGAGCGTTCCCAAAAGGTATCTGGAAGTTCTTCAAAGCCAAGTGATGAGAAAAATGACTCTGCTTGTTTAACCATGGCGATTTCGTCATACCCCTGTTCAGCTAATGCGCCTGTAACATCAGGAACTTTCATTTCTTGCTGAGGTTTAACGATATCGTAAATATTCCCCCACGACTGTGCCCACATGTTACCTAATAAATGGGCTGGGATTGGTTTGTCTTGAGGTACTACGTCTTCGCCATAGTGTTCACCTAGCTTAGCGCGCACATGGCAATGTAGTGACTCGTAGAAAGGCTCTACTTGCGTCCATAAGCGATCCAATTCCTTGGGAAATTCATCTGCTGGCATATCGTACTTTCCACGCCACAAGGCGCTGACGTTTTCAAAACCTAGCTCTGCAGCGCCTTCATTGGCAAGCGATACTTGTTCTGCATAGAGTCCTGCCATTGGTTTAGATACTTCACGCCAGCCTGTCCAATATTCTAGTAGCTTGTCAGCATCGCGTAGGGTGGCCATTTCAGAGCTCATTTCAACCAAGCTTTTGCACGTACCATCTTCGCTGCAATACTCACCAGAGCCGTACATGGCACTTAAGTCAGAACCAATTTTTGCAAGCCGCTCTGCTTTTTCGGCATCTGCCGGCGGCGGCATTGTTAAACTGTTTTTAAGTAGATCAAGCTGTCTGCGTGTGTCGGCATCTACGTCTACATCGTTAAATTTCGCCGCTTCTTTAGCTAACTTTGCAACCTTGGTAGAAAGCACTTCATTAAAGTAAGCACTGACTGCTGCTGTATCGAAATTGATATTCGTGGCGTAGCTCCACTCGGCGTGCGCGGCAGGAACTTGCATTTTTGCAATATCATTTTGCGCCTGTGTTAAAAACTGCTTGGCGTCTTGTGCAGTGAGTTGTGGTTTAGTTTCTGTCTGTGTTGTACTTTCGCCACACCCCATAAGCGAAACGCTTACCAATGCTGCTATCAGAGTACGTTTGTGATTGAGCATACTTTGTCCTTTAATTATTGTGTTTTTTTACGTGAATCGACGTTCACATAGACATGCTCTTGCATTGTGTAACGCTGTGTTGCTTTTGTAAAATAAATTCGATATTACTCTCACAAAAGCACTAGCTTTTTTAGGCAAGTTATAACTAGCAATGCGAACGGTTGGGGCCTGTTTTTAAATTTACCTCAACACCTGACGAAAAGTTTTTTAATAATGGGTCAAAGTAATGCAAACCAATGACAATGTAACGTCTGCTACACCTGATTTAGAAAGGTTGTTTATCTACGGAAGCCTTGCTCCTAATTGTCCAAATCACCATATCGTCGCTCATATTGGTGGCCAGTGGCAGTCTGGTACGGTAGAAGGGCACTTAGTTCAACAAGGGTGGGGAGCAGTTATGGGGTTTCCAGGAATTGTTATTTCTGATCTAACTAAAGCAAAAGAAGAGGTGAAGGGCATGATGCTAACGTCTTCTCAACTTGCCGAAAACTGGGCCATGCTGGATGAGTTTGAAGGTGACCAATATGAGCGGGTCATTGTTTCTGTTAAGCTTGATGCCGGTCACACTGAAAACGCCTATATTTATCAAATCAAACCAACGCAATAAAAAGGATCATTATGTCAACGGAAGAACCACTCTACTGGGGCTTGAACGCTCGGAGCTACTGTACACTCATTCATGTTTCTCAGTTATCCAGTTTCATTATACCTGGCTTAGGTATCATATTGCCTATCGTGCTATGGATTGCTCACAAAGATCAAAACGAAGACATCAATCAGCACGGCAGGGTGACAGCGAATTGGTTAATAAGCTTGCTCATTTACTCTGTTATTTGTTTTGTCTTGACGCTGATTATCATAGGAGCGCTAGGCTTCATCGCTCTTGGATTAATGAACATCGTCTTTGCTATCGTGGCAGCAGTCAAAGCGAACAAAGGGGAGTTGTGGGTGTATCCGCTAAGCTTTGAGTTTTTTAAACGTTAACCTAAAGAATCCTACGTTACGTCTAGCAAGAAAAACTGCGACCTAAGATCGCTTTCGAAGGGCGTTTCCATGTTGAAACGCCTTCGTGCTTATCCCATTGCAGATACTGCAATTGCCAGCGTGAACAATAACGCGATGTGTTTTGGTTTTAAAAGCATGTTCACCTCTTTCCTGTGACTTCTTCTACCTGTGGTAATCTTGAAGATAGTTTTCAAATAGGTGTCGCGCTATTCACAATTAGTATAATTAACTCATATGTCGCTAATGTCGTAACGAGGGCGCTACTTTTTCAGAAGCGCTATGTCGTCAGTTAGCACTTATCTATGCGGATTGGTATAAATATTTGATTCGTAGAATACTATTTCTAAGTGTGCGATAGAGTAAAAAAGAATAATAAACGAAAAGAATGGCGTTAAATAAAGGATTAACCTGATAGACGAGTACTCGCCTACAAATTACTTAGCGCTGAAGCGGTGACTTGGCAGTGCGCTATGAATAAGGTATTGGCTTTTGGATTGTTTGGTGGTTTGAAGCGAAACATCAGTACCGCGCTTTACTGTGCTTAGTGCTAGCGGTTTATTTTGACGTTGCTTCTTTAATAGTTGGGAAGAAGGCACTTCCTTCATATTTACAAGCGTAGATTGGGCTTCTTGCGCAATACTAACGTTAATCAACGAATAGGTTATACAAAGTGTAGTAGCTAAAAAAATGTTTTTACTTGGCTTTTTCATCACATTTTTCTCTTTTTGTTCAACTTAATCGCTAAATAAAATTATTGGGTTTTACTTGATGGGGGTCGATTGCAGAGGCGGTTGCACTCGCCTCATTCATCGATTTTGTTTGTTCCTCTTCATTACACCTAAAGTAGAACGAAAGAGAAACATGATGAGTCATACAAAGGTATGTCAAAAAATACCTTTGCATGTATTTCGAAACTGCGAGATAAAAATTACCACGCTGTAACACCACCATCTACTGCTATGGTTTGCCCGTTCATGTACGAGTTGCCAGGGGAAAGCATCAGCATCATGGTGTTAACGATTTCTTGCGGTTCGCCTAGACGTTTCATAGGACTTCCCATGCCTAGTTGCTCGCGCGCTTCAGGGGTGTTGTACCCGTCTACGTTCAAAATATTGGTAGGACTATAGAATGGGCAAATTGCATTAACGCGAACATTCTTTCGGCCGTATTCCACCGCGGCTGTGCGGGTTATCCCCGAAACCGCGTGTTTTGCTGCAGCATAAGCACCGCCTTTAGGGGCTCCACCTAGTCCTGCAAGTGAGCTTACATTTAAAACGTGCCCTTGCTTTTGTGCAAGCATAACGGGTATTTGGTACTTCATTCCAAACATAACGCCTTTTACATTCACAGCGAACTGCGAGTCCATGATTTCCTCTGTCATTTGATGAATTGGTGCAGGGTTATGCGCTATGCCTGCATTATTTACGGCTATATCCAGTTTGCCAAAGGTTTCAATGGCTGTTTCAACCAGCGCCTTATTTAGCGACTCGCTAGCAATATTACCCGCTAGCACCACGACATCAGTGAGTGCTTTTACATCCTTTTTCGTTTCCTCAAGGGCGGTTTCGTTAATGTCTGAAAGAACGAGTTTTGCTCCTCGGTTAGCAAGACCTAGCGATAACAAGCGGCCAAAACCACTGCCTGCGCCGGTAATTAATACAACTTGCCCTGAAAAGTCGAGTAGAGCATCCATGGTAATCTCCTATTAGTAACTGTTTAATGTTTTTTGAAACGTGGCTATTTCAACTGCGTTTGGTTTATAAATTGAATGAGTAATTTGGCTAGCATTTCCCCTTGATCTTCCTGGATAAAGTGACCACCGTTTTCTACAAGGGTATGAACCATACCGCTGCTACCAGGAACGAGCTTTTGAAATACCTTATCGCCACCTTTAGTGACAGGGTCGCTATCACCGAAAGCCGTAACAAAAGGTTTGTCATATTGCTTTAGCTTTTCCCATGCCTGTCTATTCGCCTGCGCCTCAGCATTGTCTGGGCTTGTAGGAACAAGAATAGGGAACATACGTGCACCCGCTTTAAAGCTTTCGTCTGGAAAAGGGGCGTCGTAAGCTGCAAGCGTCGCCTCATCTAGAACAGTGGTTGTGGCGTTTTGAATGATCGTAGATGTGGGAAATACGGCGACATCCTGTGAGAATCGGCGCCATTTGATGAAAGCATCGTTTGGCGGGTGGTCGCCAGTGGGCAATCCGGTATTAGACACCATTACACCCGAAAAACGCTCAGGCATATCGGCGACAAGTCGCAGGCCTAGTAAACCTCCCCAGTCTTGACAAAAGAGTGTAACAGGGCCCTTAGTAGCCTGTGAAAACCAGTCTTTTAGCCATATCACATGACGAGCGTAGGAGTAGTCCTCCTTTCTTACTGGTTTATCTGAGCGTCCAAAACCAATGAGATCCGGCGCGATGACATTGAATCCCGCATCAGCCAATATGGGCATCATCTTGCGGTACAAATAAGCCCACGTCGGTTCGCCGTGTATTAATAGCACGGTATGTCCATCTTTCGGTCCACATTGATAATGGGCCATTGTTATTTCACTGCTTACTGTGTCTGTTACTTCAGTGAAACAGGGGGAGTAGGGAAAGTCAGTGATCGTGTCGAAGGCGCTTTCCGGTGTTTTAAGCACTTGCATAGCCAATCATCCTTTTGTAAATAAAATGTAATTACAAGTGTTGCTCGATTAACAAAAACACCGGTTTTATTTTCTGTCAAATAAACCTTAGGCAAGGTAGGACAGGCTCTGCGCAGAGAAATGAATTCACAAAGGGGCTGGCGGTCAATATTAAATATTATGATAAATGTCTATAACACCAATAAACTTGGATGATTGACAACACTGCAATAACATCCAGTTAACGTGATAAACAGGACATGGTTATGACTGAGATGGAAAATAAAGCCGTAGAATATGCAGTACAACAGGGTGTTGCCACGCTGACAATGCAAAGTGCGCCCGTTAATGCGCTGTCACGCGCTATCAGACTAGGGTTGATAGAAGGCATAAACAATGCACTAGATGACGACAGCGTACGTGCCATTGTTATTACTTCTTCACTACCTATTTTTTCGGGTGGAGCTGACATCAGCGAATTCTCTGGTGGCGATTTGTCTCCCATGCTGCCTGAGGTACTAGACAAGATTGAAAATGCGTCTAAGCCGGTTGTTGCTGTTCTCCCTGGACCAGCATTCGGCGGTGGCTTAGAAGTGGCGTTAGCTTGCCATCATCGCATCACCTTTGCCGACAATAAGGTGGGTCTTCCAGAGGTAAATCTAGGCATATTACCGGGCGCAGGCGGTACTCAGCGCCTTCCTCGTTTAGCCGACGCACAAACATCGTTAGAAATGATCGTAACAGGCAAGCCTACGTCGGTGGTCAAACTTCCAGGTGTCTTCGACAAAATTTCTGATAAGCCTGAGCATTTACTTGAAGATACAAAAGCGTATTTACAAGCATTAACGCCAGATAAAGCGATTAAACGCACCAGTGATATCACGCTGTCCATGTCTGACGAAACGCAGGCGGTGTTTGATGCAATAACTGCACAAACTAAAAAAGCGACTCGTGGTTTCTTTGCTCCATTAAAATGTATCGAAGCGGTACGCGGCGCTTACACGCTTGCTTTTGAAGATGGCCTTAAAAATGAAGGCAAGCTTTTCATGGAGTGTATGAATACGCCACAGGCACGTGCCCAGCAGCATTTCTTTTTTGCTGAACGCGCAGCAGGTCATGTGAGCGATTTCGACAAAAATACTCCTGAGCGCAACATTGATAAAGTTGCGATTATCGGCGCCGGAACAATGGGCGGTGGTATCGCTATGAACTTCGCCAATGCCGGCATTCCAGTCACAATGCTTGAGCTCAAAGAAGAAGCGCTAGAGAAGGGATTAGCGCTTATTAGAAAGAACTACGAAAACTCAGCGAAAAAAGGCAAGTTAACCCAAGAGCAGGTAGAGAGCCGCATGGCACTGCTTTCAGGTACTACGTCGTATGACGACTTAGCTGATGTTGATCTCGTCATCGAAGCCGTTTTCGAGAAGATGGAAGTAAAGAAAACCGTATTCTCGACGCTGGATAAAGTGTGTAAGCCAGGCGCCATTTTGGCTTCAAATACGTCAACACTGGATATAGACGAAATAGCGACAGCCACATCCCGTCCTGAAGATGTGATTGGTCTTCACTTCTTCTCGCCAGCGAATGTGATGAGACTGCTAGAAGTGGTTAAAGCAGAGAAGACATCTGCTGAAGTCATTAAAACCTGCATGAAGATGGCTAAACGCATCAAGAAAGTAGCGGTGTTGGTAGGCGTTTGCTTCGGATTCGTAGGTAACCGCATGATTGAGCCTTACGGCCGTGAAGCTAACCGCTTACTGCTTGAAGGAGCAACACCTGAGCAAGTTGATCGTGTTTTAACCGAGTTTGGCATGCCAATGGGGCCGTTCACTATGGGTGATATGGCTGGATTAGATATTGGTTACTATGTACGACAGTCTCGACAAGAGCACATTGCACACGACCCCGCTTACGGTGCAGTGGCAGATCGCTTAGTAGAAAAGGGGCGCAACGGACTCAAAACCGGACGCGGAGCTTACAACTATGAACCTGGGAGTCGAGTTCCTGTCCCAGATCCAGAAGTATTAGAAATTGCCAAGCAAGAAGCAGAACGTTTAGGCGTGGCTCAGCGTTCAGACATTAGCGATGAGGAAATTCTAGTTCGCGTCATGTACTCATTGATCAACGAAGGTGCTGCCATCTTAGAAGAAGGCATTGCAGCTAAATCTAGCGATATCGATGTGATTTATGTTTACGGTTATGGCTTCCCTGTGTATCGCGGCGGCCCTATGCAATATGCCGACGAAGTAGGGCTAGGCACTATTTTAGATAAGCTGACTACCTATCGTGATCAATTGGGTGATTACGGAAAGATGTGGCTTGAACCAAGTGATTTGTTGGTGAAATTGGCCCAAAGCGGCGGCACGTTTAAAAGCTATAAAGCGAAGTAGACAAAGCTCTCGTTAGCGAGAGTTAATCGACGGTGAGAGCTAGCGATAGCTCTCGTTACCCGACATCCGAATTTGGTAAAGCTAGGTAACTTCGAGAGGAAGCACATAGGCCTAGCTAAACTTTGGCTGAACTTTCAGCCCAACTGAAAGGAATATGAAAATGCGCGATGCAGTTATCGTAAGTACAGCACGTACGCCAATCGGGCGCGCTTATAAAGGTGCACTGAACAATTTACCAGCCCCTTCATTAGGTGGCCATGCTATTCAAAACGCAGTAGCACGCGCAGGGATCGACCCTGCCAGTGTCGACGACGTGGTAATGGGCGCAGCGTTAACCCAAGGCAGTGGCGGCATGAATATTGGCCGCTTGGCTGGTTTAGCGGGTGGTTTACCGGTCACCGTAGCGGGCATGACACTCGACCGCCAATGCAGTTCTGGCATGTATGCCATTGCTACCGCAGCGAATTCAATTCGTACAGGCGATACCAACATTATGGTTGCGGGTGGCTTAGATTCTATCTCTTTAGTGCAAAACAAAAATATGAATATGTTTCGTGCAGTAGACCCTGCACTGGTTGCTAAGCACAAAGATATTTATATGCCAATGCTTCAAACTGCGGAAGTGGTGGGTAAGCGCTACAACATTAGCCGTGACGTACAAGACGAATACGGTTACCAAAGCCAAATGCGCACAGCAGCGGCTCAAGAAGCGGGCAAGTTTGATGATGAGATTGTACCTATCACAGCAACGCAAGCCTTATTTAATAAAGAAACAGGTGAAACCTCTGAGCGTGAAGTGACCTTGTCGAAAGACGAAGGAAATCGCCCAGAAACAACGCTAGAGGGGCTTAAAGCGCTTAACCCAGTGATAGAAGGTGGTTGTATTACCGCAGGTAATGCAAGCCAGCTTTCTGATGGTGCCAGCGCGACAGTGATTATGGATGAGCACTCAGCGGCAAAAGGCAATGCTCAACCTCTTGGTATTTATCGCGGTATTGCAGTGGCAGGCTGTGAGCCAGATGAAATGGGAATTGGCCCAGTGTTCGCCATTCCTAAGCTATTAAAGCAGCATGGATTGACCATGGACGATATCGGTCTATGGGAGCTTAATGAAGCGTTTGCGGTACAGGTACTTTATTGCCGCGATAAGTTAGGCATTCCAGACGAATTATTAAACGTAAACGGTGGTGCCATTTCTATTGGTCACCCATACGGCATGAGCGGTGCTCGCATGGTGGGTCATGCACTCATCGAAGGTAAACGACGCGGTGCGAAATATGTTGTTTGCACCATGTGTATCGGTGGCGGCATGGGCGCTGCTGGTCTATTTGAAGTAATATAGGTATTGGGTATGGAAGGTTATAAAGCTCCACAACGTGACGCCATGTTTGTAACACATGAGCTACTAAATTATCAAAATCACTATCAAAAGCTAGGTTTCGACGAAGCATCAGAAGATCTGGTGTCGGCGATTTTCGCTGAAGCTGCAAAGTTTTCAGAGAACGTACTGGCGCCCATCAATGCATCAGGTGATGAAGAAGGGTGTAAGTGGGTTGATGGTGAAGTAACAACGCCTAAAGGTTTTAAAGAAGCTTATCAAACGTATGTTGAGGGCGGATGGCCAGGAATGTCTCACCCTGAGGAGTTTGGCGGTCAGGCACTACCATATTCATTGTCATCTATCATTGCTGAGTGGTTCTCAGGCGCAAACCATTCTTGGGCGATGTACCCAGGTCTAAGCCAGGGTTGTATGGCAACAATAAAAGCCCATGGCTCTGAATTGCTACAAAAAATGTTCCTTGAAAAACTGGTTAGCGGTGAGTGGACAGGTACTATGTGTTTGACCGAGGCACACTGCGGTTCAGACCTTGGCATGTTGAAATGTCGCGCGGAACCTCAAGAAGATGGTACCTACAGCTTAACAGGAACGAAGATTTTTATTTCGGCAGGTGAACACGACTTGTCTGAAAATATCGTACACATTGTGTTAGCTCGATTGCCAGATGCGCCAGAGGGTACCAAAGGTATTTCACTATTTGTTGTGCCTAAGTTTAACGTGTCTGAAGATGGCGAAAAGCAAGATAGAAACGCAGTAGGATGCGGAAGCATTGAACATAAAATGGGGATCAAAGCCAGCGCAACCTGCGTGATCAACTTCGATGGTGCAAAAGGTTATTTGATTGGGCCACCAAACCGCGGCCTAAATTGCATGTTTACGTTCATGAATACCGCACGTATTGGCACTGGTCTAGAAGGCTTGGCATCATCTGAAGCAGCATTCCAAGGTGCGCTTCGCTACGCAAAAGACCGCATTCAGTTCCGTTCATTAACAGGGCGTAAAAATCCTGATGGCCCAGCTGATCCTATTATAGTGCACCCTGATGTACGTCGTATGCTGTTAACGCAGAAAGCGTTCGCGGAAGGCAACCGAGCGCTTGCCGCTTACTGTATGCAGTTAGTTGACGTTACTTTGTATGGTAGCGACGAGGCTGAGAAGCAACTTGCGGATGCAAAACTTGCATTCTTAACGCCTATCGTAAAAGCCTTTTTAACTGAAACCGCGCAAGAAGCCACGAGTTACGGTATGCAGGTTTATGGCGGCCACGGCTTTATCAAAGAATGGGGTATGGAGCAGCTAGCTCGCGATACCCGTATCTGCACCATGTATGAAGGTACTACAGGTATTCAAGCCGTTGACCTATTAGGTCGTAAAGTAATGGGCTCTAATGGCGAATTGCTTAATGTGTTTGTTCAAGAAGTGCGCGACTACTGTAATTCATTGCGTGACAACGCTCAGTTTAGTGCTTGGACTAACGCGCTAAACTCTCATCTTGACGAGTGGCAGCAGATCACTATGGATATCGGTAAGGCAGCAGCATCGAACCCAGATGAAATTGGTGCAGCGTCTGTCGATTACTTAATGTATTCAGGTTATGTCACCGTTGCTTACTTCTGGCTAAAAATGGCAGTGAAAGCACAAGAACAGCTTGATGCAGGTAGCACCGAAACCGAGTTTTATAAGAGTAAAATCTTAACAACGGGCTTCTACTTTGACCGTTTGTTAACCCGTACTCGCTCACTGGTTTCGGCAATGCAATCAGGCGCAGACAACTTGATGTCTATGCCAGAGAGTATGTTCGCTATCGAGTAACGACATAAAAGCAATGCACGTGCGTAATTAAAAGACGTACGAAAGGCCGAGAAAATAATGTAGCCGAGAAAATGATTTAACCAAATAATCATTTGGATACGTTATTTTGCTCGGCCTTTTTGTTTCTTAAAAACAACATAGAGGAAGTGAGCACAGTGGTTGTGTCAAAGTACGTGAATGTTGAGGGAGCCAGCCTTCATTATTTATCCCGAGAAGAAGAGAGCGCAGAGAACCCTCTGCTTATCATGTTTCATGGCTTCCCAGAAAATGCGCACACATGGGAAGCGTTAATGGCGATACTCCCCACATCACTTGACATCATTGCCCCAGATTTGCCCGGTTATCATTTATCGAGTCCACTACCTAATGAAACGGACTACCAAGTTCCATCATTGATAAGTCGAATGGCCGCCTTCATCGAGAAAGTTCAAAAAGGCCGAAAAGTTATTTTGTTGGGACACGATTGGGGGGGGCAATAGCGTGGCCCCTAGCAGCCTTTCACCAAACATTAATTAGCAAACTTATTATTGTTAATGCTGCTCATCCTTCTTGTTTTACACGGGCAATAAAGACCTCTTCTACGCAAAGAGCAAAAAGCCAGTATATCTCTGCGCTTATTGATAAGGGGGCAGAGCGGACCCTTACAAATACAAGCTTTACGTTATTGAAAAATATGTTAGGCAACGGCTTTTTTGAGAAAGAAACCAGCTATTCAAGGACTCTACTTAACGACTGGGGTAAACCTGAAACCCTCAGTGCGATGCTCAATTACTATCGGCAAATGCCTCAACAAGTGCCACAAAAGAATGTATCTGAGAAAGTGTTGGATGATATTCGTGTACCCGAAATATTCATTCACTGCCCAACTCTATTATTGTGGGGTGAGCAGGATGATGCGTTTGATCTAAGTGTACTAGATAAAATCGAACACTATGTTCCATTGATAATTAAGCGGTTTAATCCGCACGCGTCGCACTGGTTACACAGGGAAAAGCCTGAATGGGTACAAAAAGAAGTGATAAATTTTATAGGGCTCTAGAAAGGGGTGAGGCCCCTAAAAGGGGCCTCCAGTGCGGCGTCCTGCCGCTACCATGTTGAATCGTTACATCACATGGTGTGATTAATTAGTTATATTAGATTCTGCCGTTAAGCTCTGTTGAAATAGGAGAGCTTTGAAGACCTTGTTCAGCAATCCACGCTTGAAGTGTCTTACCGTCTGACTCAGGCTCTGCTAAGTCTTTGCTTGGCATTTTCTTAACCAGTAGAGTACCTACTTCAACCGCATTGCTAGTAAGAGCAGTGCGAATTAGGCTTTGGCCGTTACAAGAAATGCCAGAGTAGTAATCGCGAAGCTTAAGTTTGTAGTCTGACTGAACGCTACGCATTTTCTTACGTAGTTCGCCCTTGTCATCTGCTTGAACAATTGTGCAAATGTTTGCAAGTGCTTCGTTGATGTCATTAGCCTGAGCTGCGTTAGAAAAAGCTAAAGTTGATGCTGCAATTACTAGAGAAGTTTTAACGATTTTCAACATGGTTAAATTCCTTCGGTTGTTGTTATTAAGATTGTGTTCGTTCGTTGAGATGCATTAAACCCGAATCTAACTATTTGAAAAACATGTTGTAAAATAACATGGTATGTCAATCCATACCTAAAGTGTGAGCTTGCGTTACGAGCTCACGCATACCGTAGCTTGATTACCTAAGTCACTGGGTTGAAGAACGTGAAAATTTAAAGAGACAGAAAGTAAAAAGGCCCCGTAGCGGGGCCTTTCATTGCAGCTGACGCTGCAACCATGTTGAATCGACTCACATGGCTATGTGAATTAGTGCTTAGATTCTATCGTTAAGCTCAGCAGAAATTGGCGAGCTCTGTAAGCCTTGCTCTGCTATCCACGCTTGAAGTGTTTTGCCGTCTGATTCGGGCTCAGAAAGGTCTTTGCTTGGCATTTTCTTAACAAGCAGTGTACCTACCTCAACTGCGTTGTTCGTTAAAGCCGTGCGGATAAGGCTTTGACCACCGCATGAAACACCTGAGTAATAATCGCGTAACTTTAATTTGAAGTCTGACTGTACGCGACGCATCTTCTTACGCAATTCGCCTTTGTCGTCAGCCTGAACAATAGTACAGATGTTTGCTAGTGCCTCGTTTACGTCATTTGCTTGTGCTGCGTTTGAAAAAGCTAATGTTGATGCTGCGATGACTAGAGAAGTTTTAACGATTTTCAACATGGTTAAATTTCCTTCGTTATATTTGTTTAATTAATCGGTTTGTCTGTTCGGGATTAATTAAAAAACAATCAGGTCGAATGAAAAACATTCATTCAAATAACAAGGTATATCGAATAATACGTTAGACTAAAGATGTAAGAGGTATGAAATGCGCTGTAGCCTTTAGTATTAAAGGGCGCAGGCAAACTAAGTTGAATTGCAATCGAAGATCAATAAATAGCCAAATAAAGTGTAAAAAAACAACGTTAATGCTGTTTTTTTGCTTTTTGTTGAAGTTAATGCGTATTAAAAATGTACGCAATAGGCATTGTATTAATAAGAAAAGAACGAAATTAAGAAGTGAGCAGTGCTGAGGCAGTACGTTCTGTCGTGATGAGCCCATTGAGCAATTTCGATCGCAGAGCGCCTCTTATAGCGTGCAGTTTGTTGTCGCCCGCTGCAACACCTACTACAGGCTTTTCTGGCGTTGCTTTCAACTTAAAGCTCGTTACTCTCTCGTTAATATCGCAACTAATCAACGCACCTTCTTCATTAAAGATCCAGCTTATGATTTCGCCACTTGCACCAGATTCAGCGAGGGTTGCTAATTGATCATCGTCGATAAATCCGTCTTTATACAATGGAGACACACTGCCTAAGTTACCAATGCCTACGAAGCTAATATCCGCTTGTTCGGCAAGCGTGTGAATTCTAGATATGTGTTGTTGCTGTTGCCAAATTTCCCGTTCTAGTTTACTAGATGCTATTACAGGGATAGGCATAGGATAATGCTGTGCTTTAACTCTGTCGGCTACGTGAACAGCAACGTCATAACGCGTCGCCTCTCCGTTATCAGCAATATTACCAACAAGGGAAACAATTTTATGCTGAGGGCAGTGAAGTATTGACAATTCATCAGCACAGGCACGCAGTACACGGCCAGTGCCAAACGCGATGGTTTGTGGAGCGTCGAATTTTAAAGCTCTTTCTATTGCTGCTGCACCCGCTTGACCAAGGCCAAGCGTTGAATTGGGATCGTCATCAACACTGGGCACGACTTCACAGAAAGTTAATCCGAATTTTTTCTTTATGCCTTGCGCTAATTCCATACATCTAGCAATCGGGTGTTCTAAGCGCACTTTCACAAGACCTTCCGACATGGATAACGCCACTAAGCGTTGTGCGCTTTGGCGTGATGTTTTGAGCGTTTTAGCTATCTCATCTTGTGTCTTACCACCAACATAGTACATCCATCCTGCTCTGGCGGCCTCGTCGAGTTTATTGAGTTCGTTTTGTGCTTTCTTACTCATTTAATTTTTCTCATGTCAAAAATGTCAGGGATTCGAGAGTAAAACTCGTCCCATGAATTAATGGTGTTGTCCGATGTCACAATACAATTCTGTAGATGTGCGCCACCTGTATAGTGGAAGTAGCGCATGTCTGCGGCTTTAGCGGCAGCGATCCCCGGCTGAGAGTCTTCAATAACTAGGCAGTTTTTAGGGGCAATGTTGAGAGCATTTGCCGCATATAAAAATAAATCTGGTGCTGGCTTGCCTTTATTTACGAGTGCTCGCGTGAAAATGCGGCCTTCAAAATAGTAAAGAAGCCCTGTACTGGTTAACGCCTTTGTTGTTCTTTCAGGTGAACTGCTTGTGGCGACACAAAATGGAATACCTAGTGAGTTAAGTGCAGAAAGTACAGAGGTGATACCGGTAGTCTTTTGTAAATGGCACTCGAAGCTGTCGAACAGTAATCCATGGAATTTGTTTTTCATGGACGTGGAAAGTGTGAGCGCAAAGTCATCTTTTAACTTACCCTGAACGTGCTCCATGCTCTTGCCAAGAAAATGCTCTATAAAATATTGTTTCGATAATGCAATATCGAAACTAGACAGAAGTGCTTGCCACGCCTGCATCGACAGCACTTCACTGTCAATCAGTACGCCATCACAATCAAAAATCACCAGTTCCACGTTGTGTGCCTGCAAGAGTCACCTTCCTTTAAGTATTAACATTTAACCAACGTCCCCTTGCCAATTCCGTATTCGTACACCAAAGGTCAACAGGCCCTAATTATATGAACATTTGCCTAAGTGTAAGGTAATTGATGGCGTTTGTTCTACCTTAACAAGCAGTTCTTGAGTCATACGACTACATACGCGGTTTTCGGCCTCAAATTTCGTCTCTAAAATTTCTTCATAGTATCAATTGGATAGATTATATCGCGTTTATTTTGATTGGTTAATTGTGCATTTTTATTGTGTTAATTAAATAAACAAGCCTCCATTTATTTTGTTAATGGCTGTTTACAAAGTAGTGGGTATATGCAAATATTTACAAAAATTGAGATATATCCCAATGCATGGGCAAATGCTCTTGAGGTATTTTGAAACCAGTGGGAAATACACCTACAACACGAGATTTGAAGATGAAGTCGACGTCTAGTGATATTGATATTTCACAAGTTAGTGACGAGCAACTCCCCGTCGCTAAACATAAACTGAAAGGCTGGAAGCATTTCATGGGCTTGTACGCCGGTGAACATGTTGCAGCCACTGAATTCGTATTTGGTGCAACCTTTGTTGCGCTAGGCGCCACCATGACCGATATTCTATTGGGTTTATTAATTGGTAATCTACTTGCTGTCCTAAGCTGGACACTTATCACTACGCCTATCGCTGTAGATACCCGTTTGAGCTTGTACTCGTATCTTCAGAAAATAGCTGGCGACTCTATGACCAAGCTCTATAACTGGGCGAATGTCATCATATTTACAGTGATATCGGCCGCTATGATTACGGTGTCGGCAACCGCCGTGCGTTTTGCATTGAACATTCCGGCGCAGTTAAATTGGTATCCGACTAATTTAGCTTTTGTTGCCGTCGTGCTTGCAGTCGGTGTGATAGTTGTCTTTGTCGCTATGTATGGCTTTAACGCCGTTTCCAATTTTTCTCGTATTTGTGCGCCTTGGTTGTTCACCATGTTCATTTGCGGTCCACTTATTCTAATGCCTGCACTCGCTGAATCTGTAATTGGGCAAACGTTTCTTACATCGTGGAATGACTTTATTCATATCGGTAGTACATCGGTGTGGACGGGCTTCACCCAAAGTGGTGAGCCTGGTATTGGTTTATTAGAAGTGATTGGCTTTTCGTGGGCAGCGAACACGATAACGCATTTCGGCCTTATTGATATGGCATTACTGCGTTTTGCCAAGCGTAAACGTTACGGTTTATGTACGTCGGCGGGTATGTTATTTGGTCATTATATAGCATGGATTTCAGCCGGTATTATGGGCGCAGGAACAGCGGTTATTGTTCAAAAGTCCATTGGTGAATTAGACCCGGGCGATGTGGCTTTCCATGCATTAGGTCTTTCTGGACTCGTTATTGTTATCGTTGCAGGTTGGACTACAGCAAACGCGAATCTCTATCGCGCTGGACTTGCCGCGCAAGCCATTTTTAAAGATAAATCACGTACCACAACGACCGCGGTCGTCGGTATGGTCACCGTTGCAATTGCGTGTTTCCCGTTCGTGTTTACTAAATTACTGCCACTGTTAACGTATGCTGGATTACTTGTTGTTCCTGTAGGAGCAATTGTGTTCGCAGAGCACATGATTTTTCCGCGTATTGGATTCACACGTTATTGGGCACATTATCAAAGCCTTACTCACAGCACACCAGCGGTAGCGAGTTGGGGTTTGGGGCTTGTGTTTGGCTTTGGTTTAAATGTATTAGACGTCATGTCTTTTTACTATCTATTCATACCCACGTGGTTCTTCACTATAGCTGTCTATACAGCACTGGCCGCCAAGTATGGCGCAAAACAAGCTTATCCTGAGCAAGAAGCACAAGTAGATGCTTTCAATGCACGTGTTGAAGCTCATCAGCAGCAAGAAGCGGCGTTAGAAAACGAACACGTTGAAGACGTTACTGCCGTATCTAAATTACTGCGTCTTACTTCGCTAGCGAGTTTGTTGGTGTCCATAGCATTGGCAATCAAAACTTTTTCTCTTAGTGACACGGTTGCCGCTTACGAATTGAACCGAGACTTATTCTTTAATGTTGGGTTCGCGTGCACCGTTATCTATTTCGTTACTGCGTATTGGGCGATGCGTCGCCACAAAGCGTTACAAAGCTAATAAGGTTCTTATGCAATCTCAAACGTCTATTTTATTGAACAGAGCGAACTTATCGTCGTTGCCAAATGACATAAGGCGTCCAGCTTATGATGTGGAGAACGTTCAAACGGGTATTGTTCACATTGGTGTGGGTGGTTTTCATCGGGCACATGAAGCCATGTATGTAGACAGATTAATGGCAAAAACCGGCGATCTATCGTGGGGCATTTGTGGTGTGGGTCTTCGCGAGAACGACCGTGCGATGAAAAAAGTGTTCGACGAACAAGATAACTTATATACCTTGGTTGAAAAGCACAATGACGGTTCCCGCAGTGCATCAGTTATCGGTGCAATGACGGGGTTTTTGATGGCGCCGGACGATCCTCAAGCAGTCATTGATAAAATGGCTGAGCCCGAAGTACGCATCGTATCGTTAACCATTACCGAAGGTGGCTATAATTTTGATGCTTCCTCAGGGGAATTTATTACCACTAACCCTGATGTCATTCACGATATCGAAAACCCCAAAACGCCTAAACTGGTTTTCGGCTATTTAGTTGCAGCGCTTAAAAAACGCAAAGAAAACAACGTTAGGCCTTTTACCGTTATGTCATGTGACAATATTCAGCACAATGGCCATGTGTTAAAGAAAATGCTGCTTGCGTATATTGAACTGTTTGACCAAGCGTTTGCTACTTGGGTTAACGAAAACGTGAGTTTCCCTAATTCAATGGTAGACAGAATAACGCCTGCAACCACAAATGAAGATATCGAAACGTTAAGGGCTCAGGGCGTAGAAGATGCTTGGCCTGTAGTGTGTGAGCCTTTTGACCAGTGGGTTATTGAAGATGACTTTTGCAATACCAAGCCGTGTTTAGATTTAGTAGGCGCGCAGTTTGTAAGCGATGTGGCACCGTACGAAAAGCTTAAGCTTCGTATGCTCAATGCGGGCCATTCAGTACTTGGCTTGGTTGGTTCTGTAGCAGGGCTTGAAACTATCCATGAAAGTGTTGAAGCGAAACAGTTAAAGCGTCTTCTATCAATCTTTATGGAACAAGAGGTTATGCCAACACTCGACCCAGTAGAGGGGATTGACGTGTATGAATACAGAGATACGCTGCTATCTCGTTTCTCCAACCCTTTCATTAAAGATACGCTAGCGCGAATTTGCCTTGAAAGTTCGGCTAAGCTTCCGGTGTTTTTATTTCCCACCGTACGAGATAATTTGGCGGCCAACAGAGACACCGATATAAGTGCTTTAGTTGTTGCTTGCTGGGCCTTCTATTCAGACAGGCATGCCTCTCAAGACGGGAAGTCACTTGAAATCAACGATGTGTTAGCTGATAAGTTACACAACGCGGCTAGTAATAACCAAATAGACAGCCTTAGTTTTTTAATGCTAGAAGAAGTATTTGGTAAGCTGGTTGATGAAGCGCGTTTTACCGCTAGTTTCCAGGGCTTTGTAGAGCGCTTGTATCAACAAGAGCCGGTGTTGCTGATTAGCGAAAAGGTAGCAAACAATAAACTCGAGCTTGCCAGAGCTTGTTAGATTGTATGGGTAATCTGTATTAGTACGAAGGAGAGTAGGGAATACTCTCCTTTTTTATGCATTGAATTTTATCAACTGATACAAAAGAAAAAAGCGACCCGAAGGTCGCTTTCTAAAGTGCAGATTTCTCTGCAACCATGTTGAACTGGTTCACATGGTGTGAAACTGTTTTATAGGCGGTCGTTGATAACCGCAGCAATTGGGTTATCTTGCAGACCGTTTTCCGCAACCCAAGCTTGAAGTGTTTTTCCATCAGCTTCAGGTGCTTCTAAATCACTTTTTGGCATTTTCTTAACAAGTAACTCGCCAGCTTCTAAAGCATTGTTTAGCAGTGCTGTACGAATTAGGCTGTTACCGCCACAGCTAATTGCTGAGTAGTAGTCTTTAAGCTTCATGCGGTAGTCTGATTCGACTGAACGCATTTTCTTACGTAGTTCGCCTTTATCGTCCGCTTGAACGATAGTACAAATATTCGCTAGTGCTTCGTTAACATCAGCCTGTGCTACGCCCGACACACCTAATGTCGCTGCGATAACAAGAGAAGTTTTAACAATTTTCAACATGGTTAATTCCTCAAGTACTTCTATAGATTGTTTGTTTGTTCGAGAGGATTAAACGACAAAAATGAAATCTTGAAAACGTTCTAAGCGATACTTAGGTATGTGGTTTCATAAGTATGTGGAGGCAAAAAAGCGCCCATAACGAGCGCTGTTTGGAGAAGTGGCGTTAGTGAGGTTTATAGTTGCTCGCTACTTCCATTATTTGTTCACGCATCCACATATGAGCGTGATCATGGTCGGCGCTTACATGCCAATAAAGGAAATACTCTACAGGCGGTAAATCAAAAGGAACCTCGTACAACGCAAGATCGTAATGTTTAGCAAGGTGATACGGCAGGCACGCGATTAGGTCTGTCTTTACTATCGTACTTGGTACGGTTAAAAAATGTTGACCTCGCATAACTTCCTTGCGTTTTTTGCCCATTTTATCTAACGCAATATCTATTGGACCCACACCAGATTTACGCTGTGACACATTAATATGACCTAATCGTAGAAAGGTATCTAAGTTAAGCCCGTTTTTGAGCGCTGGGTGATTTTTACGTGCTAACACAACAAGTCTGTCTTGGGCGATTTTTTCTTTACACAAATGAGGGTCTGTAAATGTCGATGCATCTGAGTAAAAGTCCAACGTGCCCGATGCCATCGCCGAAACAACTTGGCTTCTAGGAATCTCGTAATTGGTCAACCCAATATTTGGCGCCAAATTCTGCAAACGTGAAATGAGTCGAGGCATAATGCTTACTTCAAGCAAATCACGGCTGGCAAAGTTAAAGGACTTCTCGGCTGTGAGAGGGTCGAATGTATGACTTTCTTGCACGCTTCTGCGTAGTAAGGCTAAAGCTTGTCGAGCTGGAACAATAATATTTTGCGCTACGGGGGTAGGCGTCATACTGTGGCCAGTACGAACGAACAGCGGGTCGTTAAGCATTTCCCTTAGTCTCGCTAAAGAGTTACTTACCGCTGGTTGAGTAATGCATAAGACATCTGCTGCCTTGGTTAAGCTTCCTGCCGTGTAAATGGCGTCGAATACTGCAAAAAGGTTCAAATCGATTCTATTGAGATTCATAACTAATCCTTTAAGAGCGAGTGCCCTGAAAAAAGCCAATAGATGAAGAGGCGCTAGTTTGTATCACGGTGCGTTTAATAGAAAACTGTGATCCAATGCTACATAGCATCTACGAATAATTTACGTTAGTGTAACAAGAATATTTATAAATACCTATTATTAAAAGTTAATTGAAACATTCAAGGTAATAATAGTAGTTTTATCGTCAATAAATGGAGATTGGACTGAAAAATGAAAACACTTTTAGACTTAGCAGTGGGAGATACCCTTGAACAACCTGAATGGCTGACGGTTACGCAGGACATGATCAATCAGTTTGCAGACGCCACGGGCGATCACCAGTGGATACATTTAGATGTTGCGCGCTGTGAAAAAGAAAGTCCCTTTAAAACAACAATTGCTCACGGCTTCTTGACTGCCAGTCTCATGCCTAAAGCATTTGCTGAAGTGATTGCGCCAGACGAACGTATCGCGTCTATGATTAATTATGGCATTGATAAGTTACGTTTTCTTGAACCAGTAAAAAGTAATGACGCCGTTAAATACCAATTCAAACTTGTCGAAATTACTGAGAAGGCACAAGGGAAGCTTTATAAAGTAGAGGCAAGTTGCCTGCTTAAATCGAATGGGAACCCTGCGCTAATAGGTGGCTTTCTCATGCTCGCGGTGCTTAAGCCTTGATAGATTGTTGTTGTACGCGGTAAAAGTGGCTGTACAGACTAGTATGGCATATTGCCAAATGCGTATTACGATGCGTGTACTACGTCGTTGTCTAGTTGATATGTCGCACCGTGTATTGCAGAATCATAATGCCACAAAATAAAAAAGCCTGAGATGCTGGCGTTTGTTGACCTTTGATATATAGCAAAGGTCAACAGGGCCTAGTTTAGCAATCGTCAGGCTTTTACCTACACAGTCGTACTTTATCGGCAAGACCGATGTTGACAGAAACGAGTTAGTTAGACGCTTCCTCGGCACCTTCTTCAATGGCTTCTCCAGCACTTTGAATATCTTTACCGGCCCCTTCAACTGTTGCACAACCGCCTAAACTCCCAAAACTGGCTGCGAGTATAAGTACTAAAAAAGCGTGTTTAAGTGTTTTTGAATTCAACATTTCCATTTGCATCTCCGTTAGTTTCATTTTTCTGCGGGTTGCTCAGGGTTATCACCCGCTTTCACATCAGACTGCTCAGTTGATGAATTTGTATTACCTTTACTTGAACTTCTCTCATCCTGCTTTTTAAGCATGCTATTAAGCTTATCTCCCCCTTTAGCATTGAAATCCAATGTTCTGATAGGGAAAGGAATAAGAATATCGTTTTCTTCTAATACCGTTTTTACTGTACTGATCGCGTCGTGGCGTACGACCATAAATCCAGGCTCTCCTGGATATCGAATCCAAAACCACAGTAATAGGTTGATACTTGAATCGCCAAAAGACTCTGCGTAAACCGCGGTCTCTTCTTTTTTGATGACATAATCTTTTTCATTCATAGCATCCGTAATAACTTTAGCGGCTTCTTCTATATCATCAGCATAAGAAATGCCGACAGGGATCTCTATTCTTCGATAACCAAGATATGAATAATTGGTCAATATATTTCGGAAAAGAATCTTGTTGGGTATAACTTCAAGTTGACCATAAAAGGTTTCAACTAAGGTGTTTCTAAGGTTTATTTCCTTTACGTTACCAAATACACCTTCTGCCTCAATGACGTCACCGATTTCAAAGGGTTTTCGAATTCCCATGGCCACACCGGCAATGAAGTTTTCCGTCATGTCCTGAAACGCAAAACCAATGGCCAACCCGACAATACCTGCGCCTGCAAGTAAAGAGGTAACGGTACCTTTGAGGCCAACAAAGTCTAGCGCAATGAAAATTCCCGCTATTAAAACGATAGATTTGATTATGGAGGTGAGGAGGCTTGCAATTTGTCGAGACTCAAACGTTCTGCGCATAATCTTGCCAGCAACGTTGCCGATCACCTTGGCGATAATGCCAAAGGCTATCGCAATAAAAAATGCGACAACAATGTTAGGAAGAAGCGTAATGCCGCCCTCTACCCAAGACTCTAGCTTTTCGCTGAGTAATTTATAAACCTCATCTATTTTTGGAAACTCCATAGACCTCGCGCACCTTCATATAAAGTGCTCCTGATGTTTCAAGAATCATTCCTTTCAAAATAATCTTGTAACGTATTGAAAGTTAGAGGGTATGCCTGATTTTTGAGGTGCGCGATCAATCAAGCGTAATGAATAAATTTCCCAAATTGGGAAACATATTCTCAATTGGGATATGGCTAAATTCAGTGAAGCGGCGTCAATTTATCCTAAAGGATATCTGGTCAGACCATGTGTAAAATTAATGTAAACATATTATTCACAATAAATTTACAAAGGTGAAATTCAAGCATAGTATCAATTGCGTAGGTCAATATTTGTTCATGGCCTCAGACAATAACAACACGAAATCGAACAGCCTGTCGCTAGCGGAAAGTGTGGGTAGTAATGCCGGTAGTGATAAGCCCAGATTTGGAATCACACTATGAAATTTAAAACGCGTAAGACAGCAGTGGCGGCAATGGTCGGTACTGCTTTATTTTGCTCTCCTTATATCGCATCAGCCCAAGAAGCAGACGTTGAAAGTGAGCAAGAAGCTAAGAAAGACGTAGAACTCATTTTGGTTACCGGTAGTTTTGTTCGCCGTAGCGAAAACTTCGAATCTCCTTCTCCACTAGCCGTGGTAGATAGCGTGGCTATCGACGCGATTGGCGCAAAGAATATTGCGGATATTACACAAACACTCACTATTAACACGGGTGCTGAAAACAACCCAGATGCTTTTACGCAAAACGCAACAGCGGGTACGTCGAATATTAACCTTCGTGGTTTAGGCGTAGCGTCTACTCTGGTTTTACTTAACAACAAGCGTCAGGTCGTTACAGCGCAACCAACGAACGAAGGCCTGAACTTCGTCGATACCAGTTCTCTTGTACCGATGATAGCCATTGATCGTATGGAAGTGGTTAAAGATGGTGCGTCGGCTCTGTATGGTTCTGATGCCGTTGCAGGTGTCGTTAACTTTATCACCAAACGCAATTATGACGGAGCAATGGTAAGCCTTGACTATCAAGATGGTGCGCATGGCGACAACAAAGAATACATTTTACAAGGTTTATGGGGCGCAACCGGAGATAACGGAAGCGTACTAGCGGCGATAAGCTATACCAACCGTTCGCCGCTTTTTCTCAGCGATAGACGACTAAGTCGTCCCCAAGACGATACAAGTGCTCTGGGTAACCCAGGCTCTTTCTTCTTAAATATTCCAGGTGCAGGGGCACTGCCCATTATCGACCCGTACGGATGTGAGGAGTTTGGTGGTGCACCCAATTTACTTGCGCCAAGTGGTACAGTGCCAGGTTTAGAAATTGGTTTTTGTGGTTTTGATTTCGGTAAATTCTATTCATATGTTGCCGATGAGAGCCGAACAAATGCTTATGTACGTGCAGACTACGAGTTCGATAACGATATTACATGGTCGGCTGAATTCAGTTTAGCGAGAAACCGTGCTGAACGTGGTGGAGCACCGAGCTTCCCAATTTTAACCTCTCCAATTGTTCCTGATTATCATCCGCAGAATCCATTTGGTCAGCCTGTCGCTTTCTTCGGTCGCGCTGAAGGTAACGGCTTCCCTGGTGACCCAGCTAATACCGAATCAGACACCTTTCGCTTTAGCACCAGTTTACAAGGTGTGACAGACACTGGGTTCTGGGAAGTAAGCTATACACGTGCGGTTAACGATTTTGTATTTAGGGTTCCTGACGTACTAAATACCGAGTTTCAGCTTGCGCTATACGGTCTAGGTGGCTCTAATTGTGACCCTATCGCTGGAACGCCAGGGGTAGGGGATTGCGAATTCTTCAACCCATTTGCAACGTCTTACACAACGGCACCTAACTCTGATTACGTGGTTAGCTCCTTTACGGGAACCGAAGTGATTGACTCTAAAGCTGACCTTGAAGTTTTCGAAGCGTTTACATCGTTTGATGTGTTCGAAATGGGCGGTGGCTTTGCTGCGTTAGCATTGGGTGTTCAATATCGTGAAAACCAGCTTAGCCAAGATTACGATGACCTTGCTAACCAAGACAGTTTCACATTCGTTATCGGCAACCCTGATATTGATGGTAGCCAGGATGTATGGGCAGCGTTCGGTGAACTTGCATTACCAATAAATGACGAATTAGATGTTCAGCTAGCGGTTCGTTATGAAGATTACGGCGGTACCATTGGAAGTACGGTGGATCCAAAGTTAGCGATTTCGTGGCGTGCGACTGATGAGTTTTCACTTCGGGGCTCGATATCTACGTCGTTTAGAGCGCCAACAGTGTTCTTAGCACAAGGTGGTGCAACGTCGTTGCAACAGCTTATTGACCCCGTTCAAGGTGCTACGGCATTTGTGGCTGTTAGAACATCGGGTAATGAAGATCTAAAACCTGAAGAGTCGACAGCCTATAATATTGGCTTCTCATACGAGCCTTTCAGAGACTTTTCTGTTGAAGTTGATTATTGGAATTTCGAGTTTGAAGACTTGATCATTCAAGAGAACGCGCAGGCGGTACTAAATGATGATCCGACTAACCCAGACCGCGTTATCCGTGCTGGAGACCCGCTGACTGGGCCTGTTCTTCAAGTAAATAACACGTATGTTAACGCGAGTTCTTTGGAAACATCGGGTCTTGATTTTGTAACCAGTTATAAAATAGAGACAGACTTCGGTAACTTTACACCTACGTTGAATGCGACCTACATCACTAAGTATGACTTGATGGACCCACAGGCAGGGAACATTGATGGTGCAGGACGCCGTAATTTCAATAACATTGGTGTGTCTTCTCCTGAATTGCGCGCGAACTTGGGGCTGGCTTGGCAAAACGATATCCATGCAGCCAATATCTTCCTTCGCTACATCTCATCGTATGACGATGATCAAAATTGCGCGGACGGTACTGCAAACGTGGGTGGTTGTTCAGGTGGCTTTTACGAAGTGGATAGTCACTTGACGGTAGATGCTCAATACAACATCGACTTAGGCGGCTTATATGATACAGAACAAAGTTATGTGTTGACGTTAGGTGCAATTAACATGTTCGACGAAGAGCCTCCACAGCTATTCACTAACAGCGGATTTGACTCTAAGGTTCACGATCCTCGAGGTCGTCAAATCTATGCGCGCTTAGCTATCGAGTTCTAATCGGTTAATAAGGTAGAAGTATAGCCACCCTTTGACTATAAAAGTTGAAGGGTGGCTTTTTTGTAAACCTTAGCCTCCACTCCTCTTTGTGATTTTGTCTCCAGTCTCTTCTAATGTTAAACCAATCGATTAAAGTACCTCGTAGTAGGTAAGACTTTTACGTAATCATCAGTGATTGAAGGAGATAAGAATGGCGACGAAGCTGTCTGATAATGAAATTAACGAAAAATTGAAAGCGCTCAATGAACTGGTTTCCGATGACACACCATGGGAGCAAAGTGGAGACACTATCAAAAAGACGTTTATGTTTAAGAGCTTTATCCGAGCTTTTGGGTGGATGTCTCAAATTGCGATTTGGGCGGAAAAGCTAAAACATCATCCAGAGTGGTTCAATGTTTATAATAAAGTAGAGGTAACATTGACTACGCACGACGCTGGTGGGCTAACAGAATTAGATTTTTCGTTGGCTGAAAAAATGGAAAAATTTAAATAGCTTGAATCAACGTGTGTAAATAGGAGCTAAAAATCGGTTAATTCGTATTAACTTTGTTCATGTTGGTCAATTAAACCGCTAACAGTCAGAAAAATGAAATATTTCGCATGCTGGTACTTGTGTTGCGAAAGTCCCTATGTATAATACGCACCACGTTGAAGCGAGGCATTAAATGAAGCGCTTACAACAATAATTTTCTGGCGCGGGATGGAGCAGTCTGGTAGCTCGTCGGGCTCATAACCCGAAGGTCGTAGGTTCAAATCCTGCTCCCGCAACCACAGAAAATAACCAGAATTTCAAAGCATTGCAAAGGCAAGCTTTACCGTACAAGCGCGGGATGGAGCAGTCTGGTAGCTCGTCGGGCTCATAACCCGAAGGTCGTAGGTTCAAATCCTGCTCCCGCAACCAATTTGAAAACCAGAATTACAAAGCATTGCAATCGCAAGCTTTACCGTACAGTCGCGGGATGGAGCAGTCTGGTAGCTCGTCGGGCTCATAACCCGAAGGTCGTAGGTTCAAATCCTGCTCCCGCAACCACATTTAAAACCCAGCTTTTGCTGGGTTTTTTCTTTTTATACAGCAAAACATAATAGCGTTCCTTGATTTACACGATAATTTTGAATTAATTACTACACTGTGTAAATGAGTGTGCTAAGTTAACCTCACGCCACCATTGAAAATTAAACTAATAGGTAGTATGGCCGCGTTATGATATCCCGTTTTTTTACTTTTGAAGAACACGCCACCTTAATAGAAGGTGCTTATCATTTTCCTTTGGTTGTTCTATCGCTTATGGTGGCTGTATTTGCCTCATTTATGGCGTTTAATGTGGCAGGACAAGCCGCGATCACCGAAGACAAACTTCGACGAAATACCTTATTAGGCACCGGCAGCGTTGCATTGGGCGGTGGTATTTGGTCTATGCATTTCTTGGGGATGACCGCTTTTGATTTATGTCTGCCCGTTGACTATGATCCTCTGATTACCGGGCTCTCTGCCGTTCCCGGGATTGCCGCTGCTTGGGTGGCGCTTCACCTTTTAACTAAGTCCCGTATTAGCCTCGCTGAAATAATATTAGGTGGTGTACTGGTAGGTGCTGGTATTGGCACTATGCACTACAGTGGTATGGCCGCTATGGAAATGGCACCGCTTCTTCGTTACGACCTTGGTACGTTCGCCCTTTCTATTGTGGTAGCTGTGTGTTTAGCCATGCTGTCGCTGTGGATTAAATTCGGCATTACAGCTGCTACGAAAAGTAAAAAGCTGTTAGGAAAACATGTATTACTTGCAAGTATCGTCATGGGACTGGCTATTTCTGGTATGCACTATACGGGGATGGCGGCAGCAAGATTCGTATTGCCACCAGGAATGGAAACGTCGGGTCAGTCTTCAGATATTGCTGTTTATCTAGCAATTTCGATTGCTATCGTTACGTTAATATTAATTACCATGGTATTAGGCATTAGCCTTCTGTTTAAATATCGCGATGTAATGGTACGCGCCATTGAAAGTGAGCGAATTCAAAGTGCTATTACCGATACCGCCGTCGACGCCATCCTGACCGTTGATGACAAAGGCATCATAAAAACCGCTAACCCCGCTGTTGAGCGCATCTATGGCTATACTCAGCAAGAAATAATCGGTATGCACGCAGCTGAGGTAGTAACTCCTGAAAGACGTCATTTATACGGTGATGACTTCTTCAGTCAACGAGTAGTACCAACTGAGCAAATTATTGGTACAGGAAGAGAAGTAGAAGTACTTCGCAAAGATGGTGAGCGCATACCAGTGCGCCTTGGTGTCGGCTACACAAAAATTGATGGGAAACCCGTTTTTGTCTCTTTCGCTTCTGATTTACGCAAACGCAAGGAAATGGAAGATGCACTGCGTGAGAGCGAAGCTAAGTTTAGAAGCCTTATCTCTAACATTCCTGGTATGGCTTATCGCTGTTTAAATATGCCAGGGTGGCCCATGGTATTTATTAGTGATGCTGTAATAGAAGTAACCGGATACCCGCCTGAAGATTTTACCTTGCCCAACCCGAAGCGCTCTTTCACCGATCTTTACCATCCTGATGATGTTGAACGCCTTTCGTCTATTAGTCCTGAGGTGGGCGAATTCTCATATGAATATAGAATTGTCGCGAAATCTGGCGAGGTGAAGTGGGTTATCGAGCATGGAGTGCAGGTTAAAGACGATGATGGCATGGTGCTTTATGTAGACGGCTTTATATCTGACATCACACATCGAAAAGTGATGGAAAATGAATTAAAAGCAGCAAAGGAAAAAGCAGAGCAAGCTGCCGCTGCGCGTACCGCATTTCTTGCTAATATGAGTCATGAAATCCGTACGCCTATGAATGCAATAATAGGCTTTAGCGACCTCATGTTAGGAGAAGCCTTACGCGAAGAGCAAAAATCTCACTTAACCACGATAAACCGTTCCGCACGTTCATTGCTGCATCTTCTTAACGACATACTTGATAGCGCGAAGTTAGATAAAGGTAAGCTTGATTTAGATTATCGCGATTTCCTTATTCGCGAAGAGTTGGATTTGGTTATTTCAACATTTTGGTTAGAAGCCAAACGCAAAAAAGTTGGACTTGTACTTAATGTCGATGATTCGGTAGCTAACGGATATAGAGGTGTACCGGAGCGAATGCGACAGGTACTTAACAATCTGATAGGCAACGCCGTTAAATTCACTCACGAGGGTGAAGTGACTATCAATGTCAAAAGTGATGAAAAGTTTGTGTATTTTGACGTGACAGATACCGGCATTGGTATGACGCAAGAGCAAGTAGAAAGAGTATTCGACCCGTTCTCTCAAGCAGATGCATCGATGAGTCGAAAGTACGGCGGCACGGGGCTGGGAACAACTATTTCCAAGCAGTTAGTTGAACTGATGGGCGGAAATATTTGTGCAACTAGTGAAAAAGGTAAAGGAACGACCTTTACTTTCAGACTTCCTCTAGAAGTTGTAGAAATTGATGATTACGTATCTAGTGAGCTCTCCTCTAAAGCAGCACGTATTGAAACCTCGTTAACCGTACTGGTTGTTGATGATGTGCAGCAAAACCTTGAGTTGCTTTCGTTGCTGCTAAAACGCGCTGGCCACAGTGTAGAAACGGCAACAGATGGACAGATTGCATTAGATAAAATGCGCGCTAAGTCGTTTGACGTGGTACTGATGGATTTACAGATGCCTAAGTTAGATGGCCTAGAGGCAGCCAAACAGCGTCGAGAGTTTGAAAAAGAAAATAGCTTACCACCTACGCCCATTATTGCGCTGACTGCTAGCGTGTTAGTACAGGACAAACATGCCGCGCAGCAGGCGGGAATGGAAGGGTTCGCCAACAAGCCCGTCGATTTCCCTCAATTGATGGACGAGATTGCTCGCGTGCTTAACATAGATACGCTTCAGGTCGACTCGGTACCAGACACATTAGAAGTAAATGCTCCAGCATCTGCGCTTAAAGTTGATAAAAACGTGTTGGATTTGAAGAAGGCCATCGATTTATGGGGGAGTGAAGAGGCCGTCCTACAAGAGGTGGATAAATTCTCTACTACCTGCAGGGATAAAATCGACGACTTAATGGGGGCGGCAATTCGTGAAGACTATAAAGCGGTTGCCACACTTTCACACGGTTTAAAAGGTACATCGGGTAATCTTTGCTTAACCACCTTCTATCATACGACCAGGGAAATTGAAGCTCAGGCTCTAAAATCAGAGGTGAATATTGAAGACGTTAACCGTCTTCGTGATGCCTTAGATAAAATCGAGTTGATGCTTAGCGAATCGCCACTGTATGCCGAAAATGCCATTAATGAAAGTATCGATAATGCATTGCTGCTGAGTCATTTGGAGGCTATGCTCGATAGTGTAGAGCAAAACATGGTAGATGAAGATGAATTGTCATTTTTACGCGAAGTTGGGTGTTCTAGTCACAAAGAACAAATAACTCAAATTCTCTTAGATATCGATGATTTTGAGTTCGAGTTGGCGCATGAGCGCATCTCTACACTGATACAAGAATTAAAGTAGCCAAGAGACGCGGCATGTTAAACATTGAAATTACAAAACCTACTTTATTACTCGTTGACGATGAGCCAGTAAACCTAAGGGTTTTAAAGCAACTTCTCGCTAATGATTATCAGCTTATTTTTGCGAGAAATGGCGAAGAAGCGTTAAAGCTCACTGAGACTAGACAGCCAAATTTGATATTGCTTGACGTTATGATGCCAGGACTGACGGGTTTTGAAGTATGCCGCCAGCTTAAACAGCAAGCAGATACAAGGCACATTCCCGTTATATTCGTCACCGCCTTAAATGATGAACACGAAGAAACGGAAGGCTTCGAAGCGGGCGCTGTGGACTACATTACTAAGCCTATATCTCCGGCCATCGTAAAAGCGCGGGTTAAAACCCACCTCAGTTTGGTGCAAGCTGACGAGCTACTTGATAGCCGTTTACAAGTTGTACAGCGTTTAGGTAGAGCGGCGGAATATAAAGACAATGAGACGGGCATGCATGTCATGCGCATGAGCCATTATTCGAAAGAGCTTGCGCTAGCCTATGGACTTACAGATAAACAGGCTGAAATTCTGCTTCATGCTGCACCGATGCACGACATCGGCAAAATTGGTATTGCTGATAGTATAATGTTGAAACCAGGGAAGCTGACAGACGAAGAGTTTGCCACCATGAAAAACCACCCTGAGATCGGTGCGGAAATCATTGGTGATTGCGGCGATTCTTTGTTGTTGAAAGTTGCAAAGTCTGTTTCGCTTACCCACCATGAAAAATGGGACGGGTCAGGCTATCCTAAAGGGCTTGCGGGTGAAGATATTCCCATTGAGGGGCGTATTTGCGCCATTGCTGATGTGTTCGATGCCTTAACCAGCAAACGTCCTTATAAAGACGCCTGGAGTATTGAAAAAACGGTAGATTTTCTTCAAAGCCAAAAGGGAAAGCATTTCGAACCCAGACTTGTCGATTTGATGATAGAAATTATGCCTAAAATTCTTGATATTAAAGCGACATTTAAAGACGAAGACTAAGTCTGCTGGACTAAACGGCAATTAAAATACTTTCATGCAGGCCGAATTTTACACAGAAAAAATCGATACCCTCCAGTGTGTGCGCCTATTGGCTGTTGCTTAATGCGACGGCTATACGTATAATGTGCTCATTAAGTGATGAGAGCGGGCTCCCTCAGTACAGGAAAGTAACGCACTTATCATTAGCAAGCTATCACCTAACGGTGGTTTTACCCATAGGTTTGCAACTGCCCTTGTTGGCAGGTATGGGTTCAGAATTTTAATAAAAGCCCCGCTAGTCCGGGGCTTTTTGTTGTATTAAAACCTGGAGTCAGCCTCGCTGAGCCGGGTGATGACAGGTGGGCTTTAGGCCCTTTTTTCGTTTTTGGAGGTTTGCATTGGCAAAACTTGAAGAGAAACTAACCGAAATGCTAGAGCCAGGTGTTGAAGCACTGGGTTTTGAGTTGGTTGGGATCGAGTTTGTACGAGCGGGGAAGCATTCTATTCTTCGCGTTTTTATTGATCATGAAAACGGTATTACCGTTGATGATTGTGCAGATGTAAGTCATCAGGTTAGCGCAATTTTGGACGTTGAAGATCCAATTAGCACTGAATACAACTTGGAAGTGTCATCACCGGGTATGGACAGACCGCTTTTCAAAGAGAAGCACTATATCGAGTCTGTGGGTGAAGTGGTTCAAATTCGTTTGTCTATGCCAATGGATGACAGACGTAATTTTAAAGGCAAAGTACTCGCGTGCGAAAATGGCATCGTAAGTATTGAAGTGGATGGCCAGCAGTTCCAGTTAGCTGTGGCGAATATCGAAAAAGGTAACGTTGTTCCCACGTTCGATTAACGGAACAGCTCTGCTTTCATCGACGAAAGCAAAAGAGAGGCGAAAATGAATAAAGAAATTTTGTTAGTGGCGGAAGCCGTTTCAAATGAAAAACAAGTGCCTAGAGAGAAAATTTTTGAAGCGCTAGAGTTTGCGATCGCTAGTGCAACAAAAAAGAAAAACGAAGGCGAAATTGAAGTTCGTGTAAGCATCGACAGAACGTCTGGTGACTTTGATACATTCCGTCGCTGGTTGGTTATCCCTGATGATCAAGAACAGGAAAACCCATTTGCTGAAATTACGATTTCTGCTGCACAAATCGACGAACCAGAGATACAACTCGGCGATTATGTGGAAGAACAGATTGAATCTATTAAATTCGACCGCATAACTACGCAGACCGCAAAGCAAGTGATTGTACAAAAAGTACGTGAAGCTGAGCGTCAGCAAATGATTGCTGAGTACGAAGACAAAGTAGGTGAGTTGGTTACAGGTACGGTTAAGAAAGTAAACCGCGACAACATCATCATCGACTTAGGTAACAACGCTGAAGGTGTTATCTACCGCGATGACATGCTTCCTCGTGAAACTTTCCGTCCGGGCGACCGTGTACGTGGCCTTCTTTACGTTATTCGTCCAGAAGCACGTGGCGCACAGCTATTTATTAGCCGTACGCACCCAGACATGCTAGTTGAGCTTTTCCGTCTGGAAGTACCAGAAATTGCGGAAGAGACACTAGAAATTAAATCTGCAGCGCGTGACCCAGGTTCTCGTGCAAAGATTGCGGTTAAAACTAATGACAAACGCTTAGACCCGGTTGGTGCGTGCGTTGGTATGCGTGGTTCACGTGTACAAGCCGTATCAGGGGAACTTGGCGGTGAACGTGTTGATATCGTGTTATGGGACGAAAACCCAGCGCAATTCGTTATCAATGCTATGGCTCCCGCCGAAGTGGCGTCAATCGTTGTTGATGAAGACAGCAACAGCATGGACGTAGCGGTTGAAGCAGACAACCTAGCACAGGCAATTGGCCGTAGTGGTCAAAACGTTCGCCTAGCTAGCCAGCTTACAGGCTGGGAACTTAACGTGATGACGGTTGAAGATCTCAACAAGAAGCACGAAGAAGAAAACGCGAAGGTACTTGATCTATTTACTGCTGGTTTGGACATTGACGAAGAATTCGCGTCTGTCTTGGTAGATGAAGGCTTTACAACGTTAGAAGAAGTGGCATACGTGCCTGCAAGTGAGCTTCTAGCGGTTGAAGGGTTAGATGAAGAAATGGTTGAAGAGCTGCGCAACAGAGCGCGCGCTTTCCTAACCACGCGTGCACTGGCAAACGAAGAATCGCTTGAAGGTGCAGAGCCTACAGAAGCCTTATTAAATCTTGAAGGTATGAGTAAACACGTGGCCTATGTGTTGGCCAGCCGCGGTGTTACCGACCTGGAAGAATTAGCAGAACAAGGTACCGATGATATCAGTGATATCGATGAACTAGACGAAGAGAAAGCCGGTGCGTTAATCATGGCGGCTCGTAATATCGTATGGTTCAGTGAAGAAGAGTAAGGTCAACAGGGGGAAAATTACGTAATGGCAGATGTATCTATTGAAAAGCTCGCCAGCGACATTGGTACGACCGTTGACCGATTGGTTGGCCAGTTTAAAGACGCGGGTATCACTAAGAGTGCCGGCGATCAGGTAAACGAAGACGAGAAACAAAAACTATTGGATCATTTAAGTAAGCAACACGGCAGCGCAGCTGAACCAACGCGTATGACACTTAAGCGTAAGACAACAAGCACGTTAAGTGTTGGTAAGTCTAAAGAAGTGAAAGTAGAAGTACGTAAAAAGCGCACTTACGTTAAGCGTAGCGATGTTGAAGAACAGCAGCGTCAAGCGGAAGAAGAGGCGAAGCGTCTTGAAGAAGAAGCACGTCTGAAGCGCGAAGCGGAAGAAAAAGCAGCAGCTGAAGCGAAAAAAGCCGCTGAAGAGAAAGCGCGTAAAGCTGAAGAAGCGAAGAAAGCCGCTGAAGAAGAGCGTGCCCGCCGTGCAGAACAAGCGAAAAAAGAAGCTGAAGCACGTAAGGCAGACGAGCCAGAACTGACTGAAGCTGAAAAGGCTGAAGCTGAAGCTGCGCGTCAGGAAGAAGAGCGTCTGCGCAAAGCGCAAGAAGAAGAAGCGCAGAAGAAGCTTGAAGAAGACGCGAAGAAAGCGGCTGATGAAGCGCGCAAACTTGCTGAAGAGAACGAGCGTCGCTGGAAGGAAGAAGAAGAGCGTCGTAAGAAAGAAGAAGCTGAAGAAGTTCACTTGCACTCTAACCGTTATGCTCAAGAAGCTGAAGACGAAGAAGACATGCAGGTTGAGCGTTCATCACGCCGTCGTCGTAAGTCGAAGAAAAATGCGGGTGAGCATCTTAAGCAAGGCTTTAACAAGCCAGCTGCACCTGTAGAGCGTGTAGTTAAGCTTGGCGCAACCATCACAGTTGGCGAACTTGCAAGTAAACTTGCAATTAAGTCTAACGAAGTTATCAAAACGATGATGAAGATGGGCGAAATGGCAACCATTAACCAAGTACTAGACCAAGATACAGCGGTACTAGTAATTGAAGAAATGGGTCATAAGTACGAGCTTGTTAACGACAACGCACTTGAAGATGAGTTGTTGGCAGATGGCACTGGCGGTGAAAAAACCACACGTGCACCTGTTGTAACTATCATGGGTCACGTTGACCACGGTAAAACGTCATTGCTTGACTACATTCGTCGCGCGAAAGTTGCAGACGGTGAGGCCGGTGGTATTACCCAGCACATTGGTGCATATAAAGTAGAAACAGAAAATGGCGAAATCACGTTCCTAGATACACCTGGACACGCCGCATTTACCGCAATGCGTGCTCGTGGTGCTACGGCGACGGATATCGTTATTCTTGTTGTTGCTGCAGATGACGGCGTAATGCCTCAAACGAAAGAAGCGGTACAGCACGCTCGCGCTGCTGGCGTACCTCTTATCGTTGCAGTGAACAAAATGGATAAAGAAACAGCTGACCCTGATCGCGTTAAAACTGAGCTATCTCAACTAGAAGTTATCTCAGAAGAGTGGGGCGGTGAGCACCAGTTCTGTAACGTTTCTGCGAAAACAGGTATGGGCGTAGACGAACTGCTTGAAGCTATCGTTCTACAAGCTGAAGTTCTAGACCTTAAAGCAGTAGCTGAAGGCCCAGGTCGCGGTATTGTTATTGAATCTCGCCTTGATAAAGGCCGTGGTCCAGTAGCATCTGTATTGGTTCAAGAAGGCCAATTACGCGCTGGTGACATTCTACTTTGTGGTGAAGAATACGGCCGTGTTCGTGCAATGCGTGACGAAAACGGTAATGAAATTAAGATTGCTGGTCCTTCTACGCCTGTGGAAGTACTTGGTCTGTCTGGTGTTCCGGTAGCGGGTGAAGACGCAGCCGTTGTTAAAGACGAGCGTAAAGCGCGTGAAGTAGCAGCGAAACGTCATCAGAAGAAACGTGAACTTAAACTTGCTCGTCAGCAGAAAGCGAAACTTGAAAACATGTTTGCGAACATGGAATCAGGTGACGTTAGCGAACTTAACATCGTACTTAAAGCTGACGTACAGGGTTCTGTAGAAGCAATTTCTGAATCACTTGTTAAGCTTTCTACTTCTGAAGTAAAAGTGAACATTGTAGGTAGTGGTGTAGGTGGTATCACTGAGACTGACGCAACCCTTGCGGCTGCATCAGGCGCTATCGTACTAGGCTTTAACGTTCGTGCCGATGCAACAGCGCGTCGCGTACTAGAAGCTGAAGAAATTGATTTACGTTACTACAGCGTTATCTATAACCTAATTGACGAAGTGAAAGCGGCCATGAGTGGTATGCTTGCACCAGAATTCAAGCAGGAAATCATTGGTCTTGCAGAAGTACGTGACGTATTTAAGTCACCGAAACTGGGCGCAATTGCGGGCTGTATGGTTACTGAAGGTAACGTTAAGCGTAGCAACCCAATCCGTGTACTTCGCGACAACGTAGTAATTTACGAAGGTGAACTAGAGTCACTGCGTCGCTTTAAAGATGACGTACAAGAAGTACGTAACGGTATGGAATGTGGTATCGGCGTTAAGAACTACAACGACGTGAAAGTAGGCGACCAAATCGAGGTCTTCGAAATCGTTGAGGTTAAGCGCGAAATTTAATTGCCTTAGTTAATTCGGCATGTGAAAAACGGGGGCCGAGTGCTCCCGTTTTTGTCTGTATACAGTAAACAGGCTTCACGCATGCCCTGCGTTAAATAAGGAAAGGAGAGTATAATGGCCCGTGAATTTTCACGTACCGACAGAGTCGCTCAGCAAGTCCATAAAGAAGTGGCGAGCATTCTGCAAAATGAATACAAGCACCGCGTTGGCGACATGCCCTTGATCACGGTTTCTGACGTAGATGTGTCGCGCGACCTAGCGCATGCAAAAATCTTTGTGACTATCTACAACAGCACCGAAGAAGAAGGTAAAGCGCAAATTAAACAACTGGCAGAATACAAAAAATTTATTCGCAGTATTCTAGCTAAACGTATTCGCATGCGCTCAGTGCCTGATCTTCACTTCTTTGAAGATAAGTCGATTGTTGAAGGTATGCGTATCTCTAATCTTGTGTCTCAGACCATCGCAAAAGATGAGTCAAAGCGCGATAAAGACGACCCACAAGAGCAGGAGTAAATGGCAAGACGTCGTAAAGGCCGTGAGATTAACGGCATAGTATTGCTTGATAAACCGCTTGGTGGGTCATCTAACCAACTGCTTCAAAAAGTGCGCTGGCTGTACAAAGCTGCGAAGGCTGGGCATACAGGCGCACTTGATCCACTTGCCAGTGGCATGTTGCCGCTGTGCTTGGGGGAAGCTACGAAGTTTTCTCAGTTTCTTCTGGATGCAGAAAAGACCTACGAGGTAACTGCTCAACTAGGTGTTCGCACCACCACGTCTGACGCCGATGGCGAAGTGGTTGAAGAAAAGCCTGTTGATGTAAGCGAAGAACAAGTACGTGATGCGTGCTTGGCGTTTCTAGGTAAGAGTAAACAAATCCCGTCCATGTTTTCAGCGCTTAAACATCAAGGTAAGCCACTTTATCACTATGCACGTCAAGGTATAGAGATTGAGCGGGAACCCCGCGATATTGAAGTGTATGAATTAGATGTACTGCGTATTGAACTGCCGTTTGTAGAAATGCGCATTAAATGCAGCAAGGGCACTTATATTCGCTCTATCGTAGATGATTTAGGTCAGAACCTTGGCTGTGGCGCCTACGTGACTCGCTTACACCGTACGGAAGTAGCAGACTATCCTACGGATAAAATGGTCTCGCTGGATAAGTTAATTGAAATTCAGGAATCACTGGAAGAAGGTGACTTTAAAGCGCTGGATGACTTATTGATTCCTATGGATTCCGCTGTAAGTCGTTTGCCCTTTGTGACCATTAACGACGCTGAAAGAAACCGTTTTGATAACGGCCAATCTGTAAAAGGGACTTGTAGCGAAGCGCTGGGTGAAGGCGTGTCTTACCGCGTTTACCATGGCGACGATACCAGTGGTATTTTCTTAGGCGTAGGGGAAGGGGTTCTTGACCCGAAAGACCAAGGTATCCCTAAACAAGAAGTGTTTGTTAACCCAAAACGTCGAGTTGTTTATCCATTGTAGCTGCGCCGGTAAATAAAGACGGTTTATGGCTTGCTAAGTCTGTAAACGTCATTATAATACGGCGCTCATTCCGCTTTGCTGAATTAGTGATCGGCGAAGCATTAATATTAGGAGAATGATATGTCACTAACTAAAGCAGAAACCGCAAAAATCATTGCTGAGTACGGCGTTAAAGAAGGCGACACTGGTTCACCAGAAGTTCAAGTTGCTTTGCTTACTCACAACATCAACAAGCTTCAAGGTCACTTTGCTGATCACAAGAAAGATCACCACTCACGTCGTGGTCTTCTACGTATGGTTAGCCAACGTCGTAAGCTTCTAGACTACCTTAAAGGCAAGAACGCAGAGCGTTACCTTGACCTTATCAAGCGTCTAGGTCTACGTCGATAAGACTAGGTTTCAAGAAAAGCGCCCAATGGGCGCTTTTTTTTTGCAAAAATGTACAGCGAAGTGCAATACACCCTAGTACATGTATGAAGCTGGCCAATTAACCTTGTGTTTGTACTACGCGTTAGTTCGACGGTATGTTTTGCTTTTTAGCTTCAAACATCCGCTCATCTGCAATGTAAATTAACTCTTCTAGCGTCTTGCCTTCTTCTGGATAGCTCGCGTGACCTATGCTAACGCCAACGCTGAACGCGCCTTGTGTGGTAGTAATAGGCTGTGTAAGCTTTTTAGCAAGTCGGGCTTTAAGTGTCTCTACATTGTATTCAGTGCTTAGCTCGGTGATTACTACGATAAACTCATCACCACCAACCCGTGATGCAATATCGTACACGCGACACATGGATTGAAGCCTTTGTGCAAGCTCAACAAGAACTTCGTCACCGATTGTATGGCCGTATTCGTCATTAATGGGCTTAAATCGATTGAGATCCAGATAAAGTAGCGTACACACCTTATTGTTTCTCTCTAATCGAGGAAGCTCATTTCGCATATAGGTAGATAGGGCAAGCCTATTCGCTAAACCTGTTAGCGTATCGCTATTTGCCAGTTTTCTAATTTTCTGTTCTGCTTCGACTTGCTCGGTGATATCAACATTAATACCAAACATCTTGTTGCCTTCAATGCGACCATAACCGCTAACATGACGATATTTGTCGCCAGAGGCTTTCACTCTAAAAATTGCGTGAAATCCTGAGCTATCTTTTATTGATTGCTCTATCTTTTGCTTCACATTGGCAATATCGTCATCGTGAACTGTGTCTTCCCAGTCACTAAATTGACCACTAAAACCAGCTTTGGAGACATTGTAGATTTTATGCATCCACTCATCCCAAATGAGCTCGTTAGTAGCGATGTCCCACTCCCATACACCTATGTGTGCTGCGTCAGCGGCCATAGACATGCGGCGGTTTAACGTTTTAAGCGTCTGTTGAGCTTCCCGCCATTTTGTTACGTCTTCGGATAGTGCCAATATGTATTGAGGGGTGCCGTAGTTGTCATCAATGACAATCTTTTTGGTCTCAAAAAAGCGCGTCACACCATCTATATTGAGTTTGAATTCGTTAACGATTTGCTTTTCAGAACTTGAAAGTAATTGCTTATCGTCAGATATAAATTTCTTGGCCTCCGCCTCGTCGAATATATCAAAGTCAGATAGCCCCACAAGTGACGCTTTGTCGGTGCCCAATATTTTACTTCCCGCATCATTTACATGGGTAATCGAAAGGCTGTCGGCACGCTTTACAATCAACATATTGGGCAGTGCGTCAAAAACCGTTTGTGCAAAAACTTCTTGGTTCTTGACGTCAGACAAATCTTTTACCGTACACACATATGAAATATGGTTTCCCGGCAGCAAATTAATGCGAAGTGTCAAAGGAAAAACCTTTCCGCTTTTCCGAATACCGTCCAGAGTTAAAGGCACGTTGTGCGCTGCGCTATTCTTTGCCGCTTTTTTTAATCCTATCAGGAGTGGCTCATGGGCATGCTCAGAAGGGCTCACAAGCTCGCGTATGTGAATGGTCTGAGGAGAAAAACTGTCGAGACCAAACATGCTTAACGCGACAGGGTTGGCAAATTCAACCATACCGGCACTGTCGAAGGTCAATACGCCTTCTTGTACTGTATTTAACACCGCGTTATAGCGTTCCAGCAATAACGTACGTGCTCGCAGCTCAATAAAAATGAGAATAGTAAACGCGAAAAGCATCACCATTAGCATGACCAAATAAGCGAGGTTTTTGGTTTCTGGCTCTTGTAGTATTTGCGTGGAGGGCAGTGCATATACGTGCATAGACAGCATACCGGTGTAATGCATACCGGATATAGCACTGCCCATTATAATGGCGGGAACAATTTGTTTAAGTATTCGCAGTTGCGACGTGGTGACATATTCATGGGTTTTTAAAGCAATACCTGCTAGACCGACGGCAAACACAATAGACAAAGAGAAGTACCAGCCATCGTACGCCATGATGGCATTCATCTGCATTGCCATCATGCCGATGTAGTGCATGCTGCCAATGCCAAGCCCCATATATAAACTGCGAAGCAAAAGCGAGTTAGCTTTATGTGGCAGTTTACTCATCACAACAATACTCGCAAGAATCGCGGGTAACACAGAGAGTAGGGTTATGAAAGGGTCGTACGAAACCTCAAGAGGGAGCTGATAGGCAAGCATCCCAACAAAATGCATCGCCCAAATGCCAAAACCAAGAAAGCACGCTGATGCCAGCGACCAAAATGCTCGCTCATTTTGTAATTCTGTTTGCGACATCTTCGCAGAAAGAACGAAAGAGATAAGGGAAGCAGATATTGCAATAACAACAGAAGCCACCACGAAAAATACATCGTAGTTAGCCAATATTTCAGCACTAGGGGGAAAATCCTTTACCGAAAAAAAATGATAATGTCCGTTTTTCAAAGTCTTAAATTGTCTTATCAATAAACTACTACTAAATGTAGTAGTTTCATTTATTTACGCAACCCAACTTTGCTCGCTGTTTTTGTAGAAGAGCGAACTGCATTTTGCATAATAGTTAGTTCACGGCTTGTTAGGTTACGCCACTGGCCAGGTTTTAGTGAACCGAGTTCAAGGTGCATGATTCGGGTTCGTTTTAGTTTGGTGACCTCGTATCCTAAAAACTCACACATTCTGCGGATTTGTCGATTAAGACCCTGAGTTAGAATAATGGTAAATGTATTTTTGCCCGTGGGTTTAACCACACAAGGCTTCGTTACGGTTCCTAAAATTGGTACTCCGCGAGACATACGGTTGACGAAGCGCTCACTGATTGGTTGGTTAACCGTAACTTCGTATTCTTTGTCATGAGCATTTTCAGCGCGCAGGATCTTGTTCACGATGTCCCCATCGCTGGTTAAAATGATTAAGCCTTCCGATGGTTTATCTAACCTTCCTACGGGGAAAATACGTTCCTTGTGACCGATAGCGTCAATAATGTTGCCTTTGACATGACGCTCAGTTGTACAGGTGATACCAATGGGTTTGTTATAGACAATATATACGCGATCTGACTTGTCTGAGGCAACGGCACCTACAACTTTACCGTCTACCTTTACAGTGTCACCAGGCCCCACTTTCGTACCCAGTTCAGGTGGTTGGTTATTAACGGTAACGCGATTTTGCTCAATGAGTTTATCCGCTTCACGGCGAGAACACAGGCCAGTGTCGCTAATATATTTATTTAAACGTTTGGGCGCTTGCTCACTCATTGCGCATTAGGTCCTATATTTCAAAAGAGGGCAATATTATCACGGCAAAAAGAAAGGGGCGATTCGCCCCTTTCTTTTTTATGCGTTAAACCGTGGTTTTTATTCTCGGTTGTATACTATTGCAACAGATTTAATCTGGTTTACTGGTTACCTGCAGCTGAAGGAGCCGAACCACTTCCACCCGTTGAACCACCGCTAGATACTACTTTGGTTGCTATATCGCGAATTTCGTTTTCCAAACTGGTAATGCGGCCAGATAAGGTCGTATTGCGTTGCTCTAACACAGACAATTTGTCGGTTAAATTGCGTACGCTTTGCTGAGCGCTTTGTTTATCGCTTGCTGCTTGCTCAAGTTGAACATTAACAGCGAGCAGTTCATCAGCTAACGAAGCAAGTTGATTCTTAACCGAGCCAATGGCCGCTGCTTGCGATTTTACATTTTCTGAAACTGAGTTGATGTTCTTATTCAAGGCGTTTTGAACGTTACCTACGCGGTCGCCAAGATCAGCAATCTCTTGTTGATTACGACGCCAAGCTGACGCCCACAACTTATCCATTTGTTCCCAAAGCTCGTTTGTCTTGTTGGTTAGCTCAGTAACTTTAACTTGCAGGGCAACAGTAGATTCACCAATTTCTTCACCTGTAGCAGATAACTTGTTTTCTAACTGTAATATGCGCTGCTCCGCTTGCTCAGCAACCACTTTTTGTTGCTCAAGCATGGTGTACAGGTAATAGCAACCACCACAGGCGGCTAAGGCGATGACGGCAACGAATACAACCCAGATTCCATTACCGTTTCCACCACCAGAGGGTTGGCGGTTTGCTGATGGGGCAGATGAAGGTGGAGGCGTTGCTTTTGTTGGCGCCGCCTGACGTTTTGTTTGGTAATCACGACGGTCTTCTTCATCCAATCTAATGGTTGGAAACTCATCGTTTTTCGAATTATTTGCCATAGTAAATTTATAATCTCGTTATGTAGTACTAACTTCATCGCATTTAGATGCTTTAACTCAATAAGAAGACAGCACATTTATATTTGCGCGCTAAAGCATGTTATCGCTAAATTAAAGGAAATTCTACGGCTTATGCTCAATGTCAATTATACATAAGCCATAAAATCCGAGAATTTCCTTAAAGCGTAGCGCTACTGCTTATCGCCGATCCATTCAACGCGATACAAATCTCGTCTTCTATCAAGATAATTCCGCACAGAGCCTTCATTTTGAAGCTTAGTGAGTTTATCCAAATCCAAATCAACAATGAGCGTCATTTCTGTGTTTGGGGTGGTCTCAGAGACAATTGCGTCATGTGGGAACGCGAAATCACTTGGCGAGAAAACCGCGGTTTGCCCATATTGAATATCTACGTTGTCCACTTTGGGTAAGTTACCTACGCTACCTGCAATTGCCACGTAGCATTCGTTTTCAATAGCGCGGGCCTGCGCACAGCGTCGCACGCGCAAATAACCGTTTTTGGTATCTGTCCAGAAGGGGACAAACAAAATTTGCATTTCCTGATCGGCAAGAATACGCGCAAGCTCTGGAAACTCCACGTCATAGCAGATCAAAACGCCGATTTTGCCGAAGTCGGTATCAAATGTCTTAAGGCTGTTTCCGCCTTTCATTATCCAATCTTCTTTTTCGTGAGGTGTTGGATGAAGCTTATACTGGCTTTCAATCGTGCCGTCGCGTTTGCAAATGTAGCTGACGTTATAGAGCTCTTCCTCTTCTACCACAGGCATAGAACCTGCGATAATCGTAATATTGTACGATACGGCCAAATGAGACACGGCAGTTAAAATCTCATCGGTATAGGTCGCTAAATGCCAAATTGCGTCAATTGATGAATCTGACGGGCTTAGGCCCATTAATGGCGCGTTGAAAAACTCAGGGAACAGGGCAACGTCGCAAGAATAGTCAGACAAGGCATCGACGAAGTACTCTACTTGTTGTAAAAGCTCTTCTACATTATTGAAGTAACGCATTTGCCATTGAATACATCCGATTCGCGCGCTGGTCTTTCTGCTGGCGATGAGGGAAGGCGTGCCCGGTTCATAATAAATATTGTGCCACTGAAGTAGCGTCGCATAACCCTGTGAGGCTTCATCCTCTGGAAGGTAAGCCGACATGACTTGCTTGACTTCAAATCCATTTGAAAGTTGAAAAGTTAAAATCGGGTCGTAGATGTCTTTGAGCTTTACTTGCTCAATGTATTCATAAGGCGACAGCTCATGCGCATGGTTTTTATAGTTCGGGATTCGACCGCCCGCCATAATGGATTTTAGATTCAAGTTACGACAGAGCTCTTTACGCGCTTCGTAAAGACGACGACCAAGGCGTAGACCTCGATACTCGGGTGAAACAATTACCTCAACACCATAAAGCACATCACCGTTAGGATCGTGTGTGGTCAAATAAGCATCACCCGTAATTTCATCGTAGCTGTGTTTATCCCCAAACTGGTCATAATCTACAATCACTGAAATGGCGAAAGCGACCACTTTGCCTTTATCTTCAATACATATTTGCCCATCGGGAAATGTAGTAACTTGGGCTTTATAGTTAGAGTAAGGCCATGCGCCTCCAACGTTGGCGTATACCTCATCCATTAACGCTTTAACATCGTTGTAGTCGTCCAGTCTCAAGTTTCTTAAGTCTAGATGATGTTCCGTTTCTTCTATTTGTGTTTGATCTTGACTCATGGGTTACTCTTTTTGCTAAAAATTTTAATACGTACATTGCGTATATCTTTACTAAACCGCCTTGCCATGCGTTTTTCAACTGTTAATTACAATCCGTATGTGCAGACGTAATGGCAACGGAAACAAGGGCAGAAGAAAAGTCTCTCAATCAACCCTCTTAAAATATACACCTCGGTTTACTTATTGATTTAGTTTACCTTTACCGTCATTTGCTCACTTTAAAATTGATATTAAATAAGCAAGAAGCGTGCGACTTCTTAACGACAAATAATTTTTCTTTTATCGATAAAAAAATAGCGCGGAAAATGCGTGGTGATGCAATTGCTATAGGATTCAACCCCGCGTATAAGTTCGCTAGTTTTTTAACATACACAACCCGCTCCTAACTACACGATTAGTTAACCGCTCAAAGGTAGAAATGCTCTGATGAATAGAGAACAACTTGCGTCGTATCAGCCTCTTCACGTTTTCGATGAAGCCATATTTGAAAATATCGTCGATGACTTAGTCACGAAAGGCTTTTCTATTCAAGAGCATGGTTTACCTGATTTCATTACACAAGCACTTTTGGCCTGCCAGCGTTCGATCTCTGAAGCTGAATATCAAGCGGCAGGTATTGGTCGCGCAGAGAATTATCAAAAAGCTGAAAAAGTTAGAGGGGACGAGATTTGCTGGATTACAGGTTCATCTAGCGAAGGCGCTTTGTGGCTTTCATGGTGTGAAGCCATGCAGCAGTATGTAAATCGTTCGCTCTTTATGGGGCTTTTTTCTTTTGAAAGTCATTTTGCCTGCTATGAGCCGGGTAAATTTTACAAACGCCATGTAGATGCGTTTAAAGGTCAGGGCAATCGCGTGTTGTCTTTAGTCGCCTATTTGAATGACGACTGGACTTCAGAAGATGGGGGAGAACTCGTGCTCTACGCTGATGAAAGTGATCTAATTGGAACAAGAGTGCTGCCAACGAAAGGTACTTTCGTTGTCTTTTTGAGCGAACAATTCCCTCATGAAGTATTACCTGCTGCCCGCAGCCGTCACTCGGTTGCAGGTTGGTTTAGGGTTAACGGAAGCGTTAACGACGCGATTGACCCGCCTCGATAAAAGCACTAATCACGTTGTGAAACGCACGTGTATCTAAAAACCAAGACTTATGTATAATAAGTTTAGGTTGTATGCGCGCTATTATTGCAAAACTGGTTTGAATTATGGGCCAGCTCCTCTCGCGCACAGCTCGCGCAACATTGTGCCGTCGCAATAGCAAGTATTCTATTACGACGCTTAGGGAAAAGACGTTAGAAGTGATTGGTAAATGCTGGAAAAAATACCTGCCCCAACCCCAAGAGAAGAATTACATGTGCTGGTTATCGATAACCAGGGGCTTGTACATGATGTAGTGTCATCAGCTTTGCATGAAATTGGAATAAAAAACGTAAGCAGTGCTTTTAATGCCTTTCACGCGAAAAGGTTATGTGCTGCAAGACAATACGACTTTGTTTTACTGGCGTTTAACGTCAGTCACGACAAAGATGGCTTTCACCTTTTTGAAGAATTAAAACACCTCAATCACATCAACGACACCACCACGGTCATTTTTCTCAGTGCAGAGACATCGCCTGAATTGGTTAATTGTATTGTTGAATTGCAACCGGATGACTTTTGGGTCAAACCTCTTCAGCGCAACAAAATTGAGCTGCGTTTGGAATACCTTATCCAAATAAGGTTAAAGCTACATAAAATGCTTCATTGTATGCAGGTGGGGGACTATTCCACCGCTATGTACTATGCAGAGCGCCAGTTAAAAGATCCTTCGCTATCGGAGTATCACACCAGAATTAAACGCTTAATTGGTGATTGCTTATTGCAGCTTCGCGATTATCAAACTGCGGAAGACTACTTTAGAAGCTTATTGCAGAGCATGGATCATGCGTGGGTTCACATTGGTTTAACCCGGTCGTTGCTTCGACAAGATGAATTAGAAGAAGCCCAGCTACTGGTTGATGACTTATTGCAGCGCCACGACACGCGATTCTTAACCTTCGACTTGCTTGCCCAGTATTTCATAGAGAAAGAGCAGTTCGATATTGCCTACGAACAAATGAAAGAGGCGAGTAGGCTAGCACCTCGCAATATTGAGCGTAACAAACGGTTATGGGATCTTGCTCGATTGAACCACGATAAGGCAGGACAACTTTCAGCCGTTCAGAATATGGCAAAGTTTGCTAAAAATTCTATCCATGACTCACCTCAGCTAACGCTCAATGTTATTCGTTCAACCATTGATTTAGCCACAAGCCTTGGCAGTACAGAAGGCGAACGTTATATGAAACGCGCAGAATCTGAACTGGAAGAATTGAAACAACAAAAGGGCATGCAGTCTCAGCTCGGCGAGCAGATTGACGTCGTAAAAGCGCGTGTCTTGTGCTTGCGAGACGACAAAAAAGGGGCTGAAAAGTTGATGAAGGATCGTTCGGCATCTACCGACGGACTCTCGATGGAAGATAGCCTCGATAAAATGAAAGCATTTCACGAGTTAGGAATGCGTGAACACTGTGTGAGTATTTTAGATAAGCTTAGAAAGCAAATTGAAGGGGACACGTTTACTTCTCAAGTGGTAAATGAATACCTGAATCAAGAGTCGATTGAACGTACTGAAATTCAATTTACCACAAAAGAGCTTAAGCAAATGGCTGCGGTTAACTACAAAGAGAATCGGTTGTCGCCAGCTTTCAACAATTTACGCCAGGCACTAACACTGTCGCCGAAAGACAAACAAGTTGCACTGAGCTTGTTAAAAGTTATTACTCAAATCCACTTAGGGGATAATTTAACAGACGAGCAGATGGAAGCGGCCCATAAAGCGGCGAAGCTTCTTTTAAGCAGTGACTTGTCGCCAACCCAGGCTGAAAAGCGCGATCAGTACATAAGCCGAATAGGTATAGAAGTGGACGACAGTAACGCTGCTGACTTAGTTGGTGTGGTGGCTGTTAAAGCATAACGGTTACTACACAGACTGTTATTGAAAAGAGTACCAATAAAAAAGCTGCCTCCATTGAGGCAGCTTTTTTTATGTGAATGAAGCACACCCGTTAAGCGTGTACTTCTTTCTTTCACTTTTTACTTCTTAACAGTAGTCGAACGACGACGAAAGCCAATCGCTGCAGCTAGCAGGGCAAGAATTCCTCCCATTGCTCCACCTGAGCTATCATTGTTTTCTTCTTCTTCCTCTTCAACTACGTCTGCTTGTAGGTCAAAGGTTGCGATGAATGGGTCATGATCTGAGCTTCTAAATGGACCAACATCAGTAAAGGCGTAACCGTCTTCGTCTGGGTAATAACGAAGCGCTTGATCGTACTGCAACTGGTAAGCTTCAACTGAGTTGATGTTCCAGTGAGCACCGTCAATGGCGTCTGCAAGCATGGCTTCACTTGCTAGTACGTGATCTAAACTACCTACCTGTTCAGTTCCGTAGAACCAATATGAGAAGCCTTCTGCATCAAACTCTTCAGCCAAGTTGTGATAGCCGAAGCTAGACTCTACGTCCACTGACGAGCCTTCATCCATACCTGTATTGACCGCAGTCGTAATAGTGTATCCACGAGACTCAGGTGTGTAATCGGTAAGTACAGCTACTGGATCTTCAGCGCTATAAGCGTTTAAGTCGCCTAAGATAACCTTGCGCTCTGGCAGGCTCTCATCACTTAGCGCGTTGCCTAATGTGATAGCTGCCGATACACGAAGTGCGTTACAGCTACCCTGAATCGTGGTGATTTCAGACGGCGCTTCTGCCACATCTTCTGCACACTGTGAACCTTTTGATTTAAAGTGATTCACGGCAACAAGGAACGATTTGCTGCTTTCAGTGTGTACAAACGATTGAAGAAGGCTTGGGCGCATGCGTGCCAGGCTATCTTCATCAATTTGTTGCTCTGGCATAGCAACTACCATGGCATCATTTTCTGGCGTCACTACTGTAGCTTTGTATAACAAGCCTACAGTAATCGCATCCGTACCAATTTCACTGCCATCACTGGTTGCGATGAATGAGTATTGCTCGGTTTCACCAAGTTCGGCGTTAATAGCATTAACTAGAGATTGGATAGCGCTATCTTCACCAAAACCATCGTTTTCGATTTCCATCAAACCGACAACGTCTGCGTTAAGGTTAACGATAGCTTCAACGATACGACCCTGTTGCAATTCAAACGCCACTTCATCGTCTGCGCCGCGGTTTTCGTCATAATCGAAAGTTACGTCGCCATTTGCATCTACTTCACCATTAAAGTAGTTAAGCACGTTGAACGTAGCAATAGATAGGTTGCCTTCTGTAACCACTGGGTTTGCTTCGCGAGAAGACGTTACTTCGATAACGTCGCTTGGATTAATTCTGTAAGTGCCAAAACTGTAGTTTAGTGGGCCAGCAGCAGAAACCGAATCACCAATGCGAATGGCATTAGCGTAGCTGAAAGTAGGGAAGTAATTAAGAGCATCTGGGTACTGCGAGCTGCTGTTATCTTCGATTGTAAGAAGGCTTGTCTCGCTCGCTTCTTCTGCCGCAGTATATGCTTCTGACAGAGGCGCAGCTACGTCGCTTGGTTGGCGTTTAATTGTGTCGCTAACAACGATTTCACCAAAACGCCACAGGTTGTTTGTACTCGTCACTGTTGCATCAGTCACGCTAACAACCATACCTTCAACGGTTTCAAGGTCAAGTTCGTACGGCATAGAAAGTTCTACCGCTGCTACAGCATCCGCTGTACCACAATCAAGTGCAGCCACATCACTATCCATAGCAAGTGTGGTCATACCGTAGTTTTCTTCTACTTCACCGTAAAGGCGAACCAGGTTACCTGTTTCAACGTCAACAGAACCTTCTACAAATAAGCCTTCAGACGTGGCGTCGTCAGCGTCGTAATCAGACGCTTCTTCTTGGACAAAGAAGCCGCCAGCACGTGTGCCAGTTACAATAGCTTCAATTATAACGTTATTGCCAACTTCAGCAGAGCTGCTTTCACTGCCCTGTATAGCACTAATAAGTGTCGCGTCTGCACCGCAAATACCTAGCTCAACAGCAGGCTCTTCTGGAACTTCTACAACGTCACCGCCACCTTCAGTGGTAAATGTACCCGCTGGAAACGGCGTTGCAGCGTCAGTGTTAGTGGTCGAGCCATCAAGCGCGTCAACACCACTGTAAGTCCAGTTAGATGCTTCGAAACTGCCGCCATTTGCTGTTTGACCTGACGTCCGGTATGCCCAACCGTCTAGGTACTCCCACGCGGTGCCACTACCGTCGGTGTTGATATCGCCAAACGTGTCAATAACGCTGCCATCTTTAAAAAGCTCAATAGCGTCGTCACCATTAATACCCATTGATGAAGTATCGTAGTCTGGTGCAGAACCGAAAAACGCAGTAAATCCATCAATTTCTGATGCTACGTAGATATAAGTACCAGCGCTTGCAGACGCACCAGCTGGAAACGTAAACTCTTCGCCATCAGTACCGCCGCCGTTGTTTGCAGTTCCAAGGGCATAGGTAGACAAATCTGCTATGTCATTGACTACGAAAAGTTCAACTGCTTTTGGAACACCACCGCTTAACGGTCCATCAATAACACCGCTAATGACTAAATCGTTAGCTTGGATGGCGGTTGAAGAAAGTGCAGAAATGATTCCTGCAGATAGTAAAGTTAATGATGTTTTCACGTCATTTTCCCTTTGTAGTTTTCATTATTTTTAATTCACATAATTACTGTTTCTGCTTTTGCCGAAATAGAAAAAACAGAGTGATATGTGAAGCGCAATTTTCTTATTACTTGAACTACACTAAGGGCATTTGTAAAGGATAGGAATGACTTAACCTTATTCAAGCTGTTTTTAAAATATTGCTTAAATATCAAGTTCTTATCATCTACAGGTAAGTTTACTCATACCTTTAACTCTTAACCAAAAGCTAATATAGGTGTTAAGTAATGCTAACGACACGACTATGACAACAGTTCGTCGGGTAAAAAATACGCTTTTTATTGATATCTTTATTTCAGCGCACGAGTGAACAGCGCATGATCATCAACTACTTGTTCTGTATAAAGATTTGCTATTTTTACGAGCAGGCTTTTTACTTGAGAAAAAGATGTTGATGCTGACGACGCGAATCGTGTACTTCTTCTATCGCCTCGGCAGTGAGCTAGCGCAAGGCTATACCCGCACAATTCGGCAAAATACTCAAAGCCACCATTTATCGCTTTATTTCCCATTGCAATATCTTGTGGGTCGATTCCCACTTTAGCGTGATGTCGGGAGCGAACCAGGTAATGCGCATTTTCAAACTTAACTTCATCAAGCACTAAGTCGGGTTTTCTTTGCATTCTTCGTTGGCATCGAGCTGTAAGGTGTGCAGCATTTAGGCGATTAACCGGGTTAAAATCTGGAAAGTAATAAATAGGCGCCGCAACACGTTGTTGCTTAACCTCGACAATATGACAATGCGCAAAGCTTGCTGAATTATGTGGTTTTGCTGGTCCTACTAAAAAGTAGTAGCGCGCCATATTTACCGACCCGGTACCCGCGTCCAGGCGTTTCACTATATCGACTACCGCATCGTCCATGTAGGGAGCAAAAGCTTCTAGTAGCGTGGCGTATTCTTGTGGGCTTAGGGTAGAAAATTTCTCACTGTTGGCCTTAAACCCCAAGGTCTTGCCATCAAAATGAACGGCTTTAGCCAGCGCACTTTTAACCGTGAAGTCTTCTCCTCCTGCGCTGCGGGCTTTGGCTTTTTTATATAGTTTGGTCAGCTTGCTTGGCACGGCATCTGGGCAGTAGTCTACGGCTTCGTTAATCACCATGGCGTTTTCTACTACTTGGCTACAGGTTTCTACATAACGCTCAATAAATGCGTATTGCGCATTAATAACCTGCTGGTGGCTGACAACAGGTTTAGTGATGTCGATGTTATCGCACGCATACTTTCCATCAACGGTGCCTAGGCAATGTATCTGGGCAAGGTGCAATGAAGTGAGATAACGAAGCACATCCCAATGTGCTCTGCCGACACACGCATCATCAAAGTCGTTGGGTGAGAAGATCACTGTATCTCCGTGAGACCCTTCTTCTGTGAGAAAGCCAAAATTGGAAGTATGACAGTCTCCCATCACGCTGGTGAGGGGAACTGTCTCGCATTCTTTAGGAAAATTGATAAGGCCAGCTTTTATATCAGCGTAAAACAACTGCGCACTGCCTCTGTAGAAAACAAAGGGGCTGGCCTCCATTTTTGCATGCTTTGCCAAAGTGCGAGATGGCGCGTGTCCATCGATTAGCATTATTTCGTGGGAGATGCGCTTTAGTCGGGAGTGGGTCATAGTTTTCTCATTCAGCAGAGCTTAGCCGGTGAAACCGTATTGCAAAACAATCAATCTATTTTGGCTCAATTTTCATCGTTCAATTCAATAACCTGATTAAGCGATTCATTTTTACCAATTAGTTTTTTGTGATTGTGCGCGCTATTCTTATCACCAGTTTCGAGAGGCATGAATTTCGCGTTACGTGAATATCTTCACAAAACTGCAAAACCATGTCGACACAATAAACGTAAAGTTTGTACTCGTATGTGTTTAACGTGCGAAAATAATTTAAACCAAATGGAGAATTAAACATGGCATTGATTAATACTGCTATCAAACCTTTCAAAGCAACTGCATTTAAAGACGGCGAATTCGTAGACGTAAGCAGCGAAGACATCAAAGGTAAATGGGCAGTTTTCGTATTTTACCCAGCTGACTTCACATTTGTTTGTCCAACTGAGCTTGGTGACATCGCTGACAAGTACGAAGAACTTCAGTCACGTGGCGTAGAAGTATTTTCAGTATCTACTGACACTCACTTCACTCACAAAGCATGGCACGATTCTTCTGACACGATCAACAAGATCAAATTTGCAATGATTGGCGACCCAACAGGCGAAATCACTCGTAACTTCGATTGTATGCGTGAAACTATGGGTCTTGCTGACCGCGCTACATTTGTTGTTGACCCAGAAGGCATCATCCAAGCGATGGAAATCACTTCTGAAGGTATCGGCCGTGACGCAGATGACCTAGTACGCAAAGTTAAAGCCGCTCAGTACGTTGCAAACAACCCAGGTGAAGTTTGCCCAGCTAAGTGGAAAGAAGGCGAAGCAACTCTAGCACCTTCACTTGACCTAGTAGGCAAAATCTAAGCAGCACGCTTAGCGCTTAATATATGAAAGCTCAGCGCTTCGTGCATTGCACAGTATTAAGCAAATAATTTGTAGGGAGTGGGTCTCCACTCCCTGATATTAATTTCCAATTTCCGCTTATGTTGTTGACCCTTCAAAAGGTTGGCGGGGATCGGCGTGTCGAAAATAAGGCAGAATAACCGTGTTAACTAAAGAAATTTTACAAGCATTGAAATCATATGCAGAGTCAATGCAAAAAAACGTAACCTTTGTCGTACAGACCGGTGAACATAGCAAGCGTGAAGAGCTTGTGACGTTTCTGTCCGACATTGCTTCAGTAAGCGAAAAATTAAACGTAGAAGAGCGTGACACAAATGGTGAGTTGCGCAGTGCAATCAGCTTTTTGTTGGAAGCTGACGGCGAAGATACGGGAATTCGTTTTTCTGGTATCCCTGGCGGTCACGAGTTTAACTCGCTTGTACTTGCCATGCTGCATGCAGCGGGTACTGAACTTAAGCTAGACGATAGCGTTAAGTCGATGGTGAAAGCGGTGAATGAACCACTTAATTTTGAAGTGTTCATTAGCTTAAGCTGTCACAACTGCCCTGAAGTCGTACAGGCACTTAATCAATTCGCTTTGATTAATCCTAATATCAAGACCGAAATGATCGACGGCGGGTTGTATCAAAATTTAATTCAAGAGCGCGACATCCAAGGTGTTCCTAGCGTATACCTTAATGGCGAGCTATTCGCGAATGGTAAAGTTGATGCCTCTGTGCTTATCAACAAGTTAATTGAACGCGACCCTAGCCTTAAAGAAGCAAACAAAGGCGATGCGTTACCACTTCAAGACGTAACGGTTATCGGTGGTGGCCCAGCAGGTGTTGCATCGGCGATTTACAGTGCCCGTAAAGGCCTTAAAGTTGCCATCGTTGCTGAAACTTTTGGCGGCCAAGTTAAAGATACCATGGGTATCGAGAACCTTATCTCAGTACCTAAAACAACGGGCCCTGAGCTTGTTGGTAACTTGATGGAGCACGTACGCGATTACGACATTACGCTCAAAGAGCACGTACGCGTTGATAGCATTGAGAAAGGCAATATTAAAACCATTACGCTTTCTTCTGGCGAACAGATCCGCACTCGTACGGTTATTGTTGCGACAGGCGCACGATGGAGAGAACTTGGTGTTCCGGGCGAAAAAGAGAACATCGGTAATGGTGTTGCATACTGCCCACACTGCGACGGCCCTTTCTTCAAAGGTAAAGACGTAGCGGTCATTGGCGGTGGTAACTCAGGTATTGAAGCAGCACTTGACCTTGCAGGCATTGTAAAATCGGTGACGGTATTTGAATTTATGCCAGAACTAAAAGCGGATAAGGTGCTTATCGATCAAGCTCAAAAGCGCGATAATATTACCATTATCAAGAACGCGGCAACGCGCCAAATTACTGCTGAAAATGGCAAAGTGAACGCAATTGAATACCAAGATCGCTCAACTAACGAAGTGCACACCCGTGAACTTGCAGGTGTATTTGTTCAAATTGGACTTGTACCAAACAGTCAGTTTATGAAGGGCACGGTAGACATGACGCAGTATGGCGAAATTATTGTTGATACTAAGTGTCATACATCTGAGCCGGGTATATTTGCAGCCGGTGACGTAACAACAGTACCGTATAAGCAAATTGTTATTTCGATGGGTGAGGGCGCGAAAGCATCGCTTGCTGCATTTGAATATTTATTAAGCCATGAAGTGGTTGAGTCTGAACAGGAAAGTGAAGCGGCATAGTCATTAGCCTTTCAGTTCTCATGAGAGTTAAAGCCGAGCTAACGCTGTTAGTTCGGCTTTTTTGTATGCGCGTATCTTTATGTTACTTAACAACCTCGGTTAACGCGTTTTCTGTTACTTATTGATGTTAATGTGAATGATACTGGTTATCATTTGTGTAAATTTTTGCTAAATTAGACGAAAGTACTAATGCAGCCTTCAGTTCACTTCATTCTTGTAATAGGCGAATTGATGGGTCTTAAAAATTAATAACAGAAAACACTCAACATGAATAAGAAATTACTCAGCTTGGCGGTAGCGGCTATCTTAGTGTCTCACGCACATGCTCAGGAAGATGAAAGTGGCGCTGGCTTAGCTATAGATAAGCGAGAAGCAACAGGGGAAAAAGCAGAAGCGAATGCAGTAGAAAAGATTGAAGTAGTGGGCATGCGTTCTCCGTTTGGCGCAACAAAAACAAATACACCGATTGTTGAACTCGCCCGTACAATTTCCATTGAAACCGCATTAGATTTAAAGCAAAAAGGTGTGTTAAATCTTTCTCAGTCTGCCACCTATATGGCGGGCGTGACGGGGGAGTCATACGGATACGCCACCCGAGTCGATTCAATCTCTTCCAGAGGATTAAGTATTCCGCGCTATCGCGACTCAATTCAAGAGTTGTTTGGCAGCTATAATTCTACGCGAGCTGAAATTTACACAATGGAACAGGTTGAGCTGCTTAAGGGGCCTGCCTCTGTACTTTACGGTCAGGGCTCTCCCGGTGGCATAATGAACTATGTGTCAAAAACGCCCACGTTAGGCAAAGGAAGCGAAGTGGTGTTGTCCTACGGAAACTTCGACCGCGCGCAAGTTGGGGTGGATGTAAACGGCAGCCTGTCTGAAGATGATAAGTGGATGGGGCGTTTTGTTGGTATATATCGTAATGCTGACTCTCAGGTTGATTATGTTAGCGATGATACCCAAGTATTGATGCCGTCACTTTCCTTCATGCCTTCTGACGATACAACGCTAACGCTAATCGGGTTATTCCAAGATACTGATAGTGATACAGCAGCGCAGTTTATTCCTGTGGAAGGCACATTATTGCCTTTGGCTGACGGCACTTATTTACCCGACCAAGATGTTTACGCAGGTGAACCAGGGTTTAATAAATTTGATACTAAGTCGAACCAAGTTACTTTGCTTGGCGAGCACTTGATTAACGATACAACGTCACTTTCATTTACTGCCTTATGGCGAGATGGTGAGGCAGACTACCACCAAGCGTGGCCCACTTTTACGGGCGGTACTCGCTATCTAAACGCTTTTGTAGGGGCACCGGTCGCGCCTACCGATACCTTTGTGCCGAGAACGTTTTATCAAGCAGACAATACGTTTAATCAACACGCTTTTGATATTCGTGTAAACAAGGGCTTTGTAACAGGCGCTTTCGAACATGAATTATTAGCGGGTGTACAATATCAACATGTTAAGACTGACGCCAACTCTGCTTACTATGCTGGTGGTGGGGTATTACAAGGTGATTTTAGGTACATTCTGGACTTGGCTAACCCTGAGTACACAGGCGCACCAGAGCAAGCCATTTTCGACGCAATCTACAACGATGCGCCTGAACAGACAGTCACGGACACGGGGTTATACCTGTCTGATCAAATTTCCTATGAAAACTGGCGGGTAACGCTAGGCCTACGTCACGACCGCGTTGATAATGATACGGGCGTAACTGAGCAGGATGACACGCAAACATCATACTCAGCTGGAATTTTGTATCGCTTTGACAACGGCATTTCTCCCTACCTTAGTTACGCTGAGTCATTCGAGACGGTGGTGGGATTAGATAACAATAACAACCAGCTTAAGCCAGAAGAAGGCCGTCAATACGAGGCAGGGATTAAGTATGAACTCTCGTCAATTCCTGGTTTTATCACGCTGGCGTATTACGATATTGAAGTTTCAAATCTTCCTAATCCCAACGGATTACCAGACGAAGCGGCACAACAGCAAGGCGTAACAACCATAGAAGGGGTTGAGCTAGAAGGGCGCGTAGACTTTGGCCAAATTACAGCGCAGTTTGCGGCGTCGGTCTTGGATGCAGAAGATCCTAACGGTTTTTCGTTGTCAGCACAGCCAGACAGCAATGCATCCCTATGGGTAAATTATTCTCCACTTGAGCTTGAAGCGCTAACCGTAGGAGCTGGTATTCGCTACGTGGGAGAATCAGTTTCCGAGAATGGTGTCATCAGATACGACACGCCTAGCTACACCCTTGGTGACCTGATGGTGTCGTATGAGCTTTCAGATAATTTGAATTTGCAGCTGAATGTAAGAAATGTGACCGATAAAAAATATCTCACGTCTTGCTTATTCAGAGGTGACTGTTTCCCTGGTGTACGCAGAACAGTGAACGCGTCGCTAACCTATTCGTTTTAAGGATTTATCATGCTTTCAGTTGCAGCGGGTGGTTTAACACTTGCAGCCTTAGGTGTTATTTATAAAAGTTGGCGCGCTCAAGCGTCAACGTATCTTTATTTGGGTCTTGTCGTATGGCTAGTTGCAGCAGTGTGCTGGTCTTATGCTCAGGGGTGGGAGTTTGGCGTGCTATATGCGCTGTGTATCCCTTCCATTTTAGTGTGGCCTTTTATTGCGTTTAACCAAACGCATTTGCCTCAGCCAAAAAATGTACCTCAGCCGAGGAGCTTTGATTTCTCGCGACGTACAGTTCTAGGGAACATCGCAAACTACATCGTGGTGCTGGTTGTTTTATTGGTTGTGAGCGTGTTATTGACGCTAGGACTATGTGCGCTACTACCATTCTCAATAGCAGGGAAGTTGGCTACAGGTATCGTGCTGTTGCCAATTTTGTGGGGTCTTATTGTTTATCACTACCTTGCTACCGCCCACAAAATTAAAGTTGTTGTTGCTTACGCAGTTTTGGCTGCGCTTTGCCTACCAATACTTATTTTCCTCCCCATGTAGGTGAATATCGATGGATAAAATAACAAAACAAAATGCATTAAATGCACATACTTGGGTAGGCGTTTTTCTGAGTGTACTTCTCTTTTTGGTGTGCTTATCTGGGACCGTTGCGGTTTTTCACTTAGAGTTTGAAAGGTGGGAACAGCCGCATATTGAAGAAATGAAGAATGTTTCTCCTGATGTTGTTGAAAAGGCGATGGACACCTTTTTGGCTCAGAATACGCAAGAGTCTCACCATCTTTATGTGGTTTTCCCTACATCAGATATCCCTCGGTTGGTGGTAGAAAACGATCATGCTGCTTACTTTGCCGACAGTGAAGGTAACTTATTAGAGCAAGAAAGCGTGTCTTTTACCGAAATGCTTGTGAACTTGCACTTGTATCTCAATTTGCCACAAAGTTGGGGAATGATTTTGGTCAGCGCTTTGGGCGCTATCATCTGTACCCTTGTCGTCACTGGAATTATTGCTCACAAACGAATAGCAAAAGATGCTTTTAAACTTCGACGGGGTGGCAACGGTCAGCAAGCACAAATTGATTTGCACAACCGTTTTGGACTATGGGCAGCGCCTTTTCATTTAGTTATAGGTATATCAGGCGCATATTTTGGTATGGCAGGGATCATTTTGGTGGTTGTTGCCTCACTAAACTACGAAGGCGATCGCGACGCGGTTATCCAGAAAATCTTTACGCCAGACCCTGTATTAGCGCCACAGGAAGGTAAACCGGCTATTGGTAGGGCGTTTGCACAAATGGAAACGCTAGCGCCAGAAAAGTCGCCAATATTTTTAACGGTACACGAAGTCGGTGAACCAGAGCAGTTCATCGAAATATATGCCAAGGCACCCAATAGAATGATCTACGCAGAAGGCTATCGATTCGATACGGCGGGTAACTTTATCGGTGTAGCCGGCTATGAATTCGGTGAATGGGGTAAGCAGTTGGTATGGGCGATGTACCGTTTGCACTTCGGTGACTTCGCCGGCCTTACCAGCAAATGGCTCTACTTTGTTCTTGGTGTCATGCTGACCATGCTTTGTGTGTCGGGTATGGAGATTTGGCTGTCTAAGAAGGCGCATCCGCCGTTAGCAAGCAGGCTTTGGTACAGCGCGGTGTGGGGTAGTGTGAGTGCACTCGCATTAACTGCTGTAGCAGATATGTTTTTTACAGGCTCGCTCATCGCCGTTTTTTGGTGCCTTATGCTATTTAATACCGGCATTACAGTGGGAGTTAAATCACTCACAAAGCCGATATGGTTGCTTATATCAGGCCTAAGCGTAATGGTGTTACTCATAGCCTATGCGGCTGTGCACCAAAGCGCGACGCTATCGGTTGCGTCACTTCAGCTTAATATACCTATGGCGGTGTACGTGGTGTGGAGTGTTTATCGTGCTAATACGCTGATTAAGCGAGCTAAAAATGCAGAAACTCAGATTGAAGCCGACGCGAGTAACAACGCGCCTCAATCAGCGCAAGAAAAAAGAGTGAATGCGTAAATCTTATCGTAACTATTAGGGGCTCACAGGAAGCCCCTTAGTTACGCTTCTTTCTTTTCCACGTACCGCCATACATATAGCCATTGCTGGCCTTTGCTCGTTCTTGACAAGCTTTGCATACTATACGCCACGTGTCTTCATCACCACATCGAATACGAAACTGTGTGTCGGCATTGATACCGCAGTTGTCACAGGGCCTTGACGGCCTAACTCTGTTCTTTTTTCCCACTTCAAGCACGTCTCTTTCGTTTTAATTAACAGACTTACTGATACCTATTTTGTAATTACAGGTCACCGCACATAAGCTCAAAACCTTAAATCAGTTTTGCGATTGCAACGGCAATTGAAGAGCCTTTTTCAACGGCTGCGCCCCATAATTTCATTAATAACGACGGCCTTTTTGTCATTAGGAACAGCGCTTCATCTCTGTGATGTTGTTCATCTGCTTGGCATTGTCTAAACCGATTTATAACGTTTGAAGGGGGGATGGCTAACGCAGAAATGCGCTTGCATTGTTCTTCGTAATGCGAATCTACGAACTGCTCTACTCGGTAAATGGTGTAGTAAAAGCAATTAATACCGCAAAGTCTTGGAATAAAACCGGTGATAAACCCAGAAGCTATCCATACAGGTAAAATAAAACTTCCCCTAAAAAGCGGCATTTCGTTTTCAAAGACGGCGAGGTGTCGTCTTTCCGTTTTAAGGTGCTCATGTATGAAGGGTTGTGCCTCGCTTTTTGTGCCAGAAAGATTAACCAGTTTTAAAACACATTCGGCGAATAGAGCACCACGGTATATCCAAACGGCTCCGTCTCTCCCGCGTGGCTCGCACGTAGTTCTTTGTCAACTTGCTTAGCGTGATTATCTCCGAGTGTTTTTGCATAAAATGGCATGACGTACCTCTGTAGCATTTTATAAACAAACGATCTGAAGGGGGGAATGGATGCTACCTAACGAATTTGTAATGCATATTCAAATATGCGCTATTTAGAAAGCTCTGGATGATAGTGTTCTATTTATAAACGAAAGCAGAGTATCGGAGGGTTGCTTGCTATGGTTGATAGATACACAACATGCGTTGCTTGTAGGAGAGCATAAATGAAGGTATTCGGTGGCTTTGTCATTCTGGTTTTAGGGTATTTACTATTGTGGCCAGTTCCCATTGCGCCAATAGGCTGGCAAGCAGCGAGCAGTAGCGGATTTTCGGGGGAGTTTGCGGAAAACAACCGTCTGGCAGATCTTTCGCTTATTGAATTAGGCGCAGATAAAGGGCCGGAGGATTTTGCGATAAACGCTGCGGGAACTATTGCAACCGCCACTCATTCTGGCGCGGTATTACTCAAGAAAAAAGGTGAGGTAGCATTTACTCCGTGGATTAACACTGGTGGACGTCCGCTCGGTATCGAGTTTGATACCAACGGCAACTTATTAATCGCCGATGCTCATCGCGGATTGCTAATTGCAGACCCTGAAGGTGAGCTAACGGTATTGGTTAACCAAGTAGAAAACACTAACGTTGTATATGCGGACGATGTGGATATTGCCGACAACGGCAATATTTACTTCACTGATGCAACTACCAAGTTCTCTGCCAAAGAGTATGGGGGAACGCTGCAAGCGAGCCTGTTAGAAATTTTGGAACATAGAGGCAATGGCAGGCTTATAGAGTACGACCCAGTACGTAGAACGAGTAATGTACTGATGGATGGTTTGGTTTTTGCGAATGGTGTCGCAATAAGCCATGATCAAAATTCAGTGTTGGTCAACGAAACCGGTAAATATCGCGTGTTGCGCTATTGGCTAGTTGGGCCAAAACAGGGTCAAGTGGAGGTCGTGATTGATAATTTGCCGGGATTCCCAGACAACATCAGTCAGGCAACTAGCGGCGCCTACTTTCTGGGTCTTGCTTCGCCTCGCTCCGCTCCCGTTGACGCTCTATCTGACAAGCCTTTCATTCGTAAAATTGTACAGCGTCTGCCACAGTTCATGCGCCCACAAGGCCAAGCATACGGGCACCTTGTTAAAATAAGCGAAAGCGGAGAGGTTTTACAAAGTTATCAAGACCCTAGTGGTGCATTTCCCTTTGTTACAGGCGCAATACAGACAGATGAAGGTGTATATGTGAGTAGCTTAACTGCACGGTCGGTAGGTGTGTTGCAGTTAAACTAGAGACGATAATAAGTATATTGTTACGGCAGAATAAGTAGTCTTCTTTTCTACCGCGATAGAGCGATACGCGTCACGAATGAAACTTACTCATCAACTCTGCAACACGTTTTCTTACATTTCGAAACATTTTAAACTTTTGTTATGTAGTTACGCTTAGAAGGATATGTCACTATCGGCTATGCTAATAAAAGTTGTTTTTAGCACAAGTTTAGTAGTTTTGGGCTAGCCGTTTTAAAAGGATATTTTCTAAATCATGAAAGCGTATACGTATTCTTCTGTTGCACTTGCAGTCACGATTTCTCTTCTAGCTGGATGTGGAGGCGGCTCAGGCTCGTCTAATACCCCTCCTGTGGTGACAACGCCTACCACGCCAACGACACCTGTAACAACAGAGCCAGAATGGGAAGCGGGGGTGTATGAACCGCAATCTCAATATCTAGCGAAATGTGAGACTCCTAGAAGCGGTATTGATCCTTTTACTAATAGGGCTTACCCAGATACACAAGGTACCGCCATGGATGAAAAGCTGTGGCTACGTACTTGGACTAATGACACTTACTTGTGGTACGACGAAGTAGATGACAATGACCCTGCAAATTTCTCAGTGTTGGGATATTTTGATCAGCTTAAAACCAATGAACTAACGCCAAGCGGTACGCCAAAAGATAACTTCCACTTTTCACAAGACACTGCCGAATATAACGAACTGTCTCAATCGGGGATTTCATCGGGCTATGGGTTTGATTGGGAATTTGGTTCAACAACCGTGCCGAGAGTACTAACAGTGCGATTCACTGAGCCGGGTTCACCTGCAGCTACTGCTGGCGTGCCTCGCGGTGCGACCCTTTCGCGTATAAACGGCGTCGACTTTGTCAATGACAACACGCAGCAGGGCGTCAACGCGATTAATGCTGCTCTGTTTCCGGAAGACGCAGGTACGGTTACAAGCTTTGAGTTTGTGCAGGTTGATGGTTCAACTCTCTCAGTAGACATCACCTCCGGCGATATCAGCGTAACGCCGGTTCAAAACGCAAAGGTACTCGATACCGAAAACGGCAAAACGGGCTACTTCCAATTCAATACCTTTATCGTTACCGCGCAAGAAGGGTTGATTGATGCGTTCGATATGTTTGTTGAAGAAAATGTGACCGAGCTCGTTATTGACCTTCGCTACAACGGCGGAGGACGTTTGGCGCTAGCTTCACAGCTTTCCTATATGATAGCGGGTCCGAACCAAACCAATAACGCAACCTTTGAAACATTGCGTTTTAACGATAAAAACCCAAACACCAACCCTGTCACCGGAGAGACTATTCGTCCAACACCGTTTTACCGCAATGTTATTGACTATAACGCAGGGCAACTTACCGACACGCTTCTGCCTAGCCTTTCGCTGACGAAGGTTTACGTTTTAGCCACGGGTGCAACATGTTCAGCAAGTGAAGCGGTAATGAATGCACTTCGTGGTATTGATGTAGAAGTAGTGCAAATTGGCTCTACTACTTGTGGTAAGCCGTATGGGTTCTACCCAACAGACAATTGCGGTGAGACCTACTTTACTATCCAGTTCCAAGGGGTGAATAACAAAGGGTTTGGTGATTATGCTGATGGTTTCATGCCTACCACCACGCCTAATTTCGATTTTGAGTTGCCGGGGTGTGAAGTTGAAGATGACTTTACCGCAAGCTTGGGTGATCCAAATGAAGGGATGCTGTCAGCTGCATTGGAATATGCTGCTACAGGCTCATGTCCCGAAGTTGTCACGTCAAACGGCGTGGCGGATGTCAAAGCACTGCGCAGTAACCAAAGTGCGTTAGGGGGCGAAAAGCTCATTCCTATCGACAAGCCTGAACAACGCAAAGAGAACTTTATTTTACACAACAAAATAAATCAGCCTGTTATTCAGGAACGCAAGTAATGTCGCTTCCTAATAAAAAAGGAAAACTGCTAAAAGGAAGACTGCTAGCTGCACCTCTCGCCATACTTTTGCTCTCGGCGAGCGGATGCGCGACAACGCAGGAGGCTGAGTTACACGAGGCAGTAACCAAATCCATGAGTGTGAGTCAAAAGCAAGCTATTGAAAGTAAGATCAGCAACTGGTTTGGTGGTCTAAACATAACGATAGCCGAGGATGCATTCAGTCAAACCGCGAGCATAACGATTGAGCGTAAAGCAAAGGTTGATAGTAGGGGATTACCTATTGACGGAAGACACGACAACCCTGTTTATAGTTTTACGCTGCTAAGTGATGGTGAACAGTGCGTGTTGCGTAACGACCAAAGTGGGGAACTTACCAAGCTTGAAAATGTGACCTGTTATATAGTGGACGAGACATAAGTCGAGGTAAATCGACGAAAGCGCAATGTCATCGTTGACAATAGGCCTTAAAAAAACGCCCAGAGTTTACAAGCTCCGGGCGTTTTTGTTTCTATCGTTTGTGCATGCTTGGCTGCTTTTGCGTGCGGCCGCGACTGTTGCCGCCGCTATTATTTCCTTTCGAAGCGTTGCCTCTGTTCTTATTCCCGCCGGTGTCGTTACGCTGCTGTGCTGTGTTACCACGATCTTGCTTGTTAGCGTTGGAATTACGTCGGCTCTTATTTACGCCGTTACCGCCTTTGCTGCTCTTGCCCTGAAAGGTAGGAGGAAGCCCAGTATGTTTGGTCAATGCGCGTTCACCACGACGGCCTTTTTGCGCTTTTTGGCGTTTTTCATCTGCTGTTTCTGGCGGAACAAGGTGCTGAGGACCACGGCCTATCAAATCTTCGCGCCCCATACGTTTAAGTGCTTCACGAATTTGCGCAAAGTTTTTCGGGTCGTGATAACGCAACATCGCCTTGTGTAATCGACGGTGAATTTCACCTTTTGCAGAAGGCACCTCTTCACTGTCTTTAGTGACCTTGCGAAGGGAATTTACCTCGGTATGGTACATGGTGGTAGCCGTTGCCATTGGCGACGGATAGAAGTTCTGTACCTGATCGAGCTTAAATTTGTTTTCTTTAAGCCAAATCGCAAGGCTTAGCATGTCTTCGTCGGTGGTACCCGGGTGCGATGCAATAAAGTAAGGAATTAAGTACTGCTTTTTACCTGCTTCTTGTGAGTACTTATCAAATAGCTCTTTGAAGCGGTAGTAGCTGCCCATGCCCGGTTTCATCATTTTTGAAAGCGGGCCATCTTCGGTGTGTTCTGGAGCGATCTTTAAGTAGCCGCCTACGTGGTGAAGGGCCAGTTCTTTCACGTATTCCGGATCTTCTACCGCTAGGTCGTAACGCACGCCTGAAGCAATCAATATCTTTTTAATTCCAGGCAACTCACGAGCACGGCGGTATAAATCGATAGTCGGCTTATGGTCCGTGTCCATGTGCGCACAAATGCTAGGGTACACACAAGAGGGACGACGACATGTAGCTTCTGCTTTAGGGCTCTTACAACGCAGGCGATACATGTTCGCCGTCGGGCCGCCTAAGTCTGAAATAACACCAGTGAAGCCCGGTACCGTATCGCGTATTTGCTCTATCTCGCGAATAATAGAGTCTTCAGAACGGCTTTGAATAATACGCCCTTCGTGTTCGGTAATAGAACAGAAAGTACAGCCACCATAGCATCCGCGCATAATGTTGATACTGAAGCGGATCATATCGTATGCAGGGATTTTTGCATCGCCATACACAGGGTGAGGCACACGCTGATAGGGCAAATCAAATACCGCGTCCATTTCTTCGGTTTCAAGCGGCATGGCCGGTGGGTTAATCCAAATGTGTCTGTCGCCGTGGCGCTGCATTAGCGCGCGAGCACAACCTGGATTGGTTTCTTGGTGCAAAATACGAGAGGTATGTGCGTATAACACCTTGTTGTCTTTCACCGTCTCGTACGCAGGTAGCTTAACGTACACGTTTTCCCAAGGCTTACGCTTTTCTTTCTCTTTTTGCGCAGGCTGAATAACAATGGGCGCGGCTTCTGGCGCTTCACTGCTTTTGGCGTCTTTATCCTGCGAATCGCACTCGGGCTCCATCTGGTAGGGGCTTGGAATGGCGTCTATCTTGCCCGGCCTGTCTAGAGAGGTCGAGTCAACACCTTGCCACTCTGGCAAGGCTTCTTTAACGATAATCGCAGTACCGCGAATGTCTCGCAAATCGGCAATATCTTCACCTGCCGCTAAGCGATGAGTGACTTCAACAAGAGGACGTTCGGCGTTACCGAAAAAGAGCATATCCGCTTTGGAATCGAACAGTACAGAGCGGCGTACTTTTTCACTCCAATAGTCGTAGTGCGCAATGCGACGTAAGCTGGCTTCTATGCCACCCACAATCACAGGCACACCTTTAAACGCTTCACGGCAGCGCTGTGAATACACGGTAACCGCACGATCAGGGCGCTTGCCACCTACATTGCCTGGCGTGTAAGCGTCATCGTGACGAAGCTTTTTGTCAGACGTGTAACGGTTTATCATAGAGTCCATATTGCCGGCTGTTACGCCGAAATACAGGTTGGGTTTACCCAACTTCATGAAGTCGTCTTTGCTGGTCCAGTCTGGCTGAGAAATAATTCCCACGCGAAAACCATGTGCTTCAAGTACTCGGCCAATCACCGCCATACCAAAACTAGGGTGATCTACATACGCATCGCCCGTTACCAAAATAACGTCACAGCTGTCCCAGCCAAGGGCATCCATTTCTTCCTTCGACATGGGGAGAAACGGCGCAGTACCCAGGCAGTGTGGCCAATATTTAGGGTAAGAAAACAGACCGCGATCGGCCTTAATGGTGGCTTGCATAGTAATCACATCTAGATAAATCAGAGAGTTGCTGAGCTTAAATTAGGCTGTAGCTCAGAATAAGTGCGTAATTATAGCAGTGTTGGCCAAGCTAAGGTATAGCACTGTCATTAAATTAAAGAGCTTTGTATACTCACTTAAATCAACAAGCTGTAAAGCTAGCCATGAGCGCAGGTTTTTATAAGCGCTTCAAATGCCCGCATTTAGCGAATGACAGGCTTGTCTATTTACAACGAAGAGAATTAACGACGACTATGGCGTATTGGCTATTTAAAACAGAACCTGATGCATTTTCAATCGATGACTTGGCAAACCGCCCAGAGCAAACGGAACCGTGGGATGGCGTAAGAAATTACCAGGCGCGTAACTTTTTACGAGACGGCGTTAAACGGGGTGATAAAGTATTTATCTATCACTCAAGTTGCAAGCTGGTGGGCATTGCAGGTGTTGCTGAAGTGGTAAGAGACGGCTACCCGGACACCACGCAGTTTAACCCTGAATCAAAATACTACGATCCTAAATCAAGTCAGGATAACCCCCGCTGGTATCGCGTTGACGTGAAATTTGTAGAGAAATTTTCAAGCGTTCTGCCGCTTTCAGTGATTAAAATGATGGACGGTATTAATGAACTGCCATTGGTCAAAAAAGGTGGAAGACTGTCAATCATGCCTGTAGAAGAGGCTGAATGGCAGCAACTGTATGCTGCTGCCAAACAGTAAGTTAAATGCTAAAAAGCGTAGCCGTCATATCTTGTTAGCTTGCTAAAGATAAATATAAGGGCTATCGCTATGCGCTAACTTTCTAGCGTGCTGTGTATCTAGCGTGTTTAGCTAACGAATAGCTGTTACTTGCCAAAGGCAAATTTAGTATCGGCATCGCGCAATAGGAAAAGTGCAAAGCACGCGCCCCACATTGGCCATGCAGCAAAAAACAGCAGGTGATTAAAGGCATCTAGATACTGCGGGAATGAAGACAGAGTAGACCCACCGTGAAGAATAAAAATAAGACCGTAGGTGTATTTTTTCGCAAGTCCCGCTAAGAATGCCAAAACCAGCGCAAGCTGCAGTGCGCCCATAACGTAAACGGCCATTTCAGGCACGCCGCCGATACCATAGAACTTTTCAAAAATGGCCATGCCGTGGGCTGGGTTAACAAACTTATCGAGTGTCCATACGAACATAACGATAAATATTGTTACGCGAAGAGAGAGTAACGACCATTGTAGTCGGTTTTGAATATCGGTGTTGTTTTGCATACATGCTCCAAAAGTATAATAGTGCAAGCATACTAGAACGACCGTTCAAAATAAAAATTTCAATTAATTTTGTGTTTTTTAATATTTTTTTGAAAATTAAATGTACTGAAATTTTTTGTGACGCGTATCGGTCTTGTCGAACAAGAATTAAAAATACGGATCTGTTAATGAAAAAAGTAATCGGCCTAGCCGTTAGCACACTCGCACTTGCCATCAGTCAATCGCTCTATGCCCAACAAGCGGCAGATATTGAAGTGGTTGAGGTAACCGGAAACCAGCAGAGTTTAGATACGCTAAATCCTGGTGATAACACACTTAAAGGCATTTTCGGTAGCGGTTTAAGTGCAGCTGAGACACCTAGAGCGGTGACGTCACTGTCGGCACAAGCGATAGAGGCACTTAACATTAACGATTTACACGACATCGTAAAAGCGGCGCCCAACGCGTACGCCTCTAGCGGCTTTGGCACGCCAAGCCTGCCCAGTATACGCGGCCAATTAGGTGAGCTTTTTCAAGATGGTATAAGACGTCAAGCAGGCAACAATGGCTTTGGTTTGCCTTTGTCGTTCAATAGCGTTGAGCAAATTGACGTGGTGAAAGGGCCGTCGCCAGTGTTGTTTGGTAGCACGCAGCGCAACGGTGGCTTTGTAAACCTTCAAACAAAGGTTGCGCCGACCACAGAAAGCAAGGGGAAAGTCACCCTTCGCGCCGGGCGCTGGGATCAGTATTCAGCGCAAGTGGATTACGGCACAGCTATAGAAGAAGGTAAAAGTGGTATTCGCTTTAGTGCAGAGTACTTAGACCATGGCAGTTTCTACGATTTTGCCGAGCGCGATAGCACGAACCTGTTTGTAGCCTATCGCTATACGCCAAGCGATGTACTGACGTGGGATATCAGCGCGGAGTATTATGACACAGACTATCCAGACAACGCAGGTATCAACCGCCCAACGCAAGACCTTATCGATAACGGTATTTATATTACTGGGCAAGGCACTCAGCCGAATGGCAGTACAGTACCGGGGGCAGGTGCTATCATTTCTCCTACTGGAGAAGTGGTTATTCCTCGCAACCGCGTATTCACAAATCCTGACGACATTAACGGTGCTGAAACTACGGTTATTCGAAGCAGTGTCGAATACAAAATGACTGATAACGTGGCGCTTCGCAACATTACTTATTATCAATATCTTGAACGTGAAGAAATAGCGCAAAATAGCTTTGTTGAGATCATTGACGGGGCTGACACGTTCGAAAACCGTACTGAGCTAGATTATAAGTGGAACGACAGCCAAACCACGACTGTAGGGTTAGCGCTACGCTACAACGACGTGTTGGGCTATAGCCAGTTTACCACTGAGGCCGATAATCCGATTGATTTAACCGGGCCTATCTCAAACCGCGTTATTCCGCTTACCGATGCCCAAAAAGCCCGATTAGTTGAGCTGCGTCCTGGCGTATATGTTTCACCGGGGGCGCAATACGACGTAGACGGTGATGGTAACGGCGATTTTAACTTGTCAGACACCACCGACTCTACCGCATGGCAAACAGGCCTGGCGCTTCAGCAGCGCTCGACGTGGACCGATAAATTTTCAACGATTGCTGGCGTACGTGTTGATTACTATGACGTAGACGCGCGTGACCCACTAGCGCCGATTGGTGTTGAAGCAGCTTCAGATTCGTACAGTGATACATTAACCAGCTACCAGTTAAGTGCAGTGTACAAATTAACGGGTGATGTAAATGTTTACGCGGCGTTTTCAGAAAACGACGCAACATCGAACAGCATGGCGGGTGGCACGGTGTTAGGCGGTAATAACGAGATTAACCCGCTTAACTTTGCTACTGAAAATACGCTGTACGAAGTGGGTGTAAAATATGCGCCAAACAGCAGCTGGTATGCAGAGGCCGCTGTGTTTGACCAAACCCGAAGCCTACGTAACCGTGATGGCAGTAACAGTGGTGTGAAAACGCAAGGTTTCGAACTACAAATGTTCTATCAAGCAGACGATGTTTGGATCAATGCCGCGTATAGCTATTTAGACGCGCGTTTTGATGATTCAGCGGCGTTTCAAGGTACGGCGCAGGTTATTGATGCGTTTGATAATAGTCGTCCTGATATTATTGAAGGTACAGGAGTAGGATCACCTTCTTTTGCCGCGTTCCCTGCATCAGACAGTCGCGTTCAGGGGATCCCGCCACAAATTGCTTCTATTAACGCTGGCTGGCAAATTACGGATGACCTGCAAGTGGGGGCAAGTGCGCTCTATACCAAGTCATTCCCACTAGACTTTCTGCAAACGGTGCATATTCGCGACCAATATACGGTTGATGTAAATGCAGACTATCAAGTAACAGATGACCTTCGATTGCGTTTAGATATCATTAATGTGACCGATGAAGAAAACTGGCAGCCGCTGTTTGAAGGTGGGTATTTCGGTGCGACACTTGTCATGCCAAACGTACCTCGTCACGCTCAAGTTACCATGCAATACGCGTTTTAAGCGCTAAGGATATTTATGTTTAAGAAAATAGCGCTTTTAGGGGTTATTGTTGCCGCCATATTTAGCTTTTTTTATTTTGATTTAAATAGCTATCTAACCCTTCAAGGTATGAAGGATTCACTCGATACGTTTCAATCGCAGATTGCTCAAAACCCGGTATTAAGTATAGGTGTGTTCTTTGCCATTTATGTTGCCGTAACTGCACTTTCTTTGCCGGGTGCGGCTATTTTGACCCTGGCAGCAGGGGCTTTGTTTGGCCTGGTTCAAGGCTTAGTTATTGTATCGTTTGCCTCGAGCGTAGGGGCAACGCTGGCGTTTTTAGTTTCACGCTTCATATTACGCGACACCGTGCGAAACAAGTTTAAAGAAAAGCTTAAAAAGATTGATGAGGGCGTGGAAAAGCAAGGTGCGTTTTACTTATTTACCCTGCGCTTGGTGCCAGTATTCCCATTTTTCCTGATCAACCTGTTGATGGGACTAACGTCGCTTAAAACCTGGACATTCTACTGGGTAAGCCAAGTGGGCATGCTTGCGGGCACCGCGGTATATGTAAATGCGGGTACTCAACTTGCCCAAATAGACAGTTTGTCTGGCATTGTCTCGCCTGGGCTTATCTTTTCATTTGTACTTTTAGGCATATTCCCTTGGATAGCTAAAGCTATCGTAGCAGTAGTCAATCGCCGTCGCGTGTACAAAGGCTACAGCAAGCCAAAGAAGTTTGATTGCAACTTAGTGGTTATTGGAGCGGGTGCAGGTGGTTTGGTTACCAGCTATATTGCTGCTGCGGTGAAAGCAAAAGTCACGCTGGTAGAAGCCGGCGAAATGGGCGGCGACTGTCTCAACTACGGCTGCGTACCGAGCAAAGCCATTATAAAAACGGCAAAAGTGGCCAATCAAATGCGTCATGCTGATAACTATGGTTTAGAGCCGGTAACACCCGCTATGTCGTTTAAAAGGGTGATGGCACGTGTGCACGAAGTGATTGCGGCAATCGCGCCTAATGACAGTGTAGAGCGTTACACTAGCTTGGGTGTTGATGTTGTAAAAGGCTATGCGAAAATCATCGACCCTTGGACGGTGGAAATCAAAAAGAACGATGGCGGCACCCAAACACTAACCACAAAAAATATTGTGGTTGCTACAGGTGCAGCACCATTTATTCCCGAATTACCAGGCATTGAGCAAAGCGGCTATGTCACCTCTGATACCTTGTGGACCAAGTTTGCTGAACTTGAAGACGCGCCAAAACGTTTAATCGTATTAGGTGGCGGGCCTATTGGTTGTGAGCTCGCCCAAGCCTTTTCACGCCTTGGCAGTGACGTAACGCAAGTTGAGCGTGCCCCGCGTTTAATGGGCCGGGAAGATGCGGATGTGGCGGAGTATGCTGAGTCTGTGCTTAGAGAGAGCGGCGTAAACGTATTGACGTCCCATGATGCGCTTCGCTTTGAACAACAAGACGGTGAAAAAGTACTGGTTGTAGCGAAAGAGGGTGTTGAATCTACCATTGCCTACGACGAAGTCATTGTGGCTGTGGGACGAAAAGCCCGTTTACATGGTTTTGGTCTGGAAGACTTAGGTATTCAGTTTGATAGAACAATTGAAACAGACGAATACTTACAAACCCTGATGCCTAATATCTTTGCCGCTGGCGATGTAGTAGGGCCTTATCAATTTACCCATGTGGCCGCCCACCAGGCATGGTACGCTGCAGTCAACGCTCTTTTCGGCACGTTTAAGAAATTCAAAGTTGATTATCGCGTTATTCCATGGACAACCTTCATCGATCCGGAAGTAGCGCGGGTGGGCATTAACGAGCGTGACGCTGCCGAGCAAGACATTGACGTTGAAGTAACGCGATACGAGTTTGCAGAGTTAGATCGTGCTGTTGCGGAAAGTGCCAGAAAAGGGTTTATTAAAGTGCTCACGCCACCGGGTAAAGACAAGATATTGGGCGTCACTATCGTCTCGGAACACGCAGGAGATTTACTGGCTGAGTTTGTTATTGCGATGAAGCACGATCTGGGGTTAAACAAGATCCTTGGCACTATCCACGCTTACCCAACATGGGCTGAAGGCGCAAAGTATGCAGCAGGGAATTGGAAGCGCGCAAACGCGCCTGAAAAATTGCTCAGCTATGTAGAGAAATTCCACACGTGGCGCAGAGGATAGTTAATGTGAAAAAAGCATTAGCGGTGACAAAAGCAGTTGCGGTGAAAAACGCATTGGTGATGGCGAGCGAACAAGTAATGACAAGAGTAATCGCGATGTCCAGACGAATCACTATTAGAAAATTTGGTCGATTGGCAGTAAGCAGCATCATGCTGCTTACTGCAAGCGTAAGCTTTTCAGCGCTCTCTGATGAAGCGGTGCCAAAGCAATTGAACAGGCTACACGAACCGTTTAGTGCGTTACTAAGCGAGCATGTGAAAACCATAGACAATGGTGCCAGCACGCAAGTTGATTACCATGGGTTTAAACAAGATAGGGAACGTTTAACTCAGTATTTAAATAGCTTAGCTAAGGTAGAAAAAAGTACCTTTGACGGCTGGAGCAAGGCCGACCAACTGGCATTTCTTATCAATGCTTACAATGCTTATACCGTTGAGCTAATCCTCACCGAATTCCCAGACATAGACTCTATTCGCGATTTAGGCAGCTTTTTCTCGTCGCCATGGAAAAAGGAAATTGCGCCGCTACTTGGTAAAACCCGTACGCTGGATGAAATAGAGCACGAACTTATTCGCGGACAAAATAAAACCACGGAAGGATATAACGAACCTCGAATTCATTTCGCCGTAAACTGTGCCAGTATTGGTTGCCCTGCGCTGCGAGAAGAAGCGTACGTTGGCGCAAGGCTAGATAGCCAGCTTGACGCACAAACCAAGCGTTTTTTAGCCGATACGTCTCGCAACAGAATGGACGGTAACACCTTGAAGCTTTCAAAAATATTCGACTGGTACAGCGAAGATTTTGAAAAAAACACCAATCGGAAAAGTGAAAGTTGGCAAGGTATTAAAAACGTAAACACGGAAAATATCAGCCAATTTTTGCTGTTATACAAAGATGCATTAAACCTATCGAGTCAGCAGGTTTCAGTGCTTGAGCAAGATAACGCAGAGTTAGAATTCTTAGATTACGACTGGGCACTCAATGCCACGCAATAGCGCTTTAGTTAGCACGAAAGCGGCTTGTTTACGCCGCTTTGGCAAGTTTAGTCGTCTCGTTAAGGGGCTGGCGCTGGCATCAGCTGTTTTCAGTTCTCAGCTAATCACGGCTTCGCATTCATTTGCGGTGCCGTTTGATATTGCCAGTGTTGATAGCTCTATTGTTGATGTTTCTGGCAATGAAATACAGAGCCAGCCTCAATCGCCAACACGTGCGTCAACGGTGCTCAAGCGCACCTCAGCGCAATCGCCTAAAGACGACACACAAAGCAAACCTCTGGTACGTTTTCATGCATGGGGGGGAAGCGCTCAAGTAAATGGTTATTTGCAATGGGTAGCGGCGCAAGTTAGCCAGCGTTTTAACATTGAACTGCAGCACGTTAAGCTTGCTGATACCAGTGACGCCGTGTCACGCGTATTAGCAGAAAAAGCGGCCGGTAATCACGATAACGGCAGCGTAGATTTAATATGGATAAATGGCGAAAACTTTGCGGCAATGAAAAAGCATAACTTGCTCGCTAAAGACTGGGTTAAAGAACTTGATCATTTCGCGCTAACCCGCCCGGAAAAGAACTCTGCCATGGTAACCGATTTTGGCGAACCCACGCTTGGTATGGAAGCGCCGTGGGGTAAGGCGTCGATGGTGTTTTATTATCGTAGCGCGCACATGAAAGCGTTAGGCACTGCGCCTGGGCAAACCATTAATGAACTGCTTCGGTTCTCTCAAAAAGCGCCAGGACGCTTCACTTATCCAGTGCCGAGCGATTATTTAGGCATTAGCTTTATAAAATACGCAGCAATTGCTCTTAACGGCGATAAGCAGTCTTTGTTTTACCAACCCGTTACCGAATCGTCTCTTCAGGCTGTATTGCCCGCACTTTGGGCTTATTTGGACCAATTGCATCCCACTATGTGGCAGCAAGGCAAGTATATGCTTCGCCAAGCCTCACAACTTCAACGCTTGGTAGGCACAGGTGAGTTAACACTCGCGTTTTCATTTACCGCCGCTGAAATTCCATCAGCGGTAAATCGCTTTGATCTACCCGACGATGTTCGCACCTATGCCATGCAAGACGGTAGCCTTGCTAATGTCCATTTTGTGGGGCTGACCTACAATTCGAAAAACAAAACAGCAGCAAAGACAGTAGTAAATTTTTTGCTTTCGCCAGAAGCTCAGGCCGAGAAGCAAAAGCTGACGGTGTGGGGCGATGATACGGTTCTTGATATGGCATCGCTGACACAAGCACAAGCTATGCTGTTTAAAGACGAGTCTGTGCACAAATCTGCCCTCGACAAATCTCAGTCAGCGGTGCTGTTAGCCGAACCCCATGCAAGCTGGACTGATAAATTGCGCGAAGCCTGGTATGAACGTTACGGGGCTCGCTACTAATGTTTACTCACATTACACTTGTTGCACGCTGGTGCTTGCTGCTTTTACTTTGTATTCCCGTATTGGCAGGGCTGGTAGGGGTAATATTTCCTGCGTTAGGTTATTTCCCAGCTATCGGCGCAAACGCCTTTTCAACGCAAGTGTTTGCTACGCTATTCGACCTCCCAGACATTTGGCAAATGATGTGGTTGTCGCTTTTTACGGGCGTAGGCTCAACCCTTTTAGCCGTAATAGCAGCGTTTTGTATTCTCGCCACGTTTTACCAATCTTCCCTGCTAGGAAAAATTCAGGGTGTGTTAAGCCCGTTTCTGGTGTTTCCCCACGCGGCTGCGGCCATTTCCCTTTTATTTGTAGTTAGCCCTTCTGGTATATTTGCAGCAACTACCACGCGCTTGAATGCGTATTTTAGTCATGCTTTCACAACCCCCTTTGTTAATGAAATCAGCGAAATGGCATTGCCCGCTGCGAATGATGGAACGCTACTTTATGACGGTCTAGGACTAAGTATACTTATCGCGCTTAGCCTGAAAGAGCTGCCGTTTATTTTGTTAATGACGCTAAGCGTTATGTCTCAGCCGCTGGTGAAAAAGAAACTCACGGGGTATGTAAAGGTGGGGACAGCGTTAGGTTATTCGCCTACTGCGAGCTTTTTTAAACTGGTGCTGCCGACAATTTTTTCCCAGATAAAGTTACCGCTTTTAGCAGTACTAGTTTTCGCCACTTCAAATGTAGAAATTCCACTTATTCTAGGCCCAAATAACCCGAGCACTTTGGCTGTCGCCATTATGCACTGGTTTAATCATATTGATTTGTCCATGCGACTGCTTGCAAGTAGCGCTGCTGTGGTTCAAGTGGCAGTATCAGCGGTGGCGGTAGTATTGTTTTTGGGGATAGAGCGATTAGTGGCATACACCGGTAAGCGCAGCCTTTCAGGTGGAAATCGATATTTTGCCGATGCAGTGTTACGCGCGTGTGGCTTTGTCATCATGGCGTTTTACATCATCTTGATCTGCGCGGTGGTATACACGGTTGTTGTGTACTCCTTTGCTAAGCAATGGCATTTCCCGCTGTTATTGCCATCGGGGCTAACACTACTGCACTGGAGTACGGCAACAAGTGCGCTGACAACACCGCTTATTAATACCTTATTACTTGGCGTGCTGGTGAGTACAACTTCATTGGTACTTGTTTTATTTACCCTGGAAAGCGAGCAGTTAAAGCCAGCGCGTGTTGTTGCTTCGAATGCATTTTCTGTCTCTCTATTTTTGCCACTATTGGTACCTGGCGTAGCTTTCCTATACGGTCTGGTCTGGTTCCAGCAGCTTGTTTTTCAAAACGCCGTATGGTTTCACACCTATGTAGCGCACATGGTTTATGTTGTGCCTTACGTGTTTTTATCGATGGCGGTGGCGTATAGGAAGTTCGACAACCGATACGCCATGGTGGCGCAGAGCTTGGGCAAAACGCCGTGGCAGGTGTTTTATCATGTTAAGCTGCCTTCGTTGTTCAGCGCCATTATGGTGGCATGGGCGTTGGGGCTGGCGATTAGTTTTAGCCAGTATTTACCTACCTTGCTGGCGTCTGGCGGGACGCTCCCTACTGTTACGACCGAGGCTGTAGCGTCGGTATCGGGGAGCAGTACGCGACTTACTGCGGTGTATGTCATTATTCAAGCGGTAATGCCGTTAATTGGCTTTATGATCGCTTGGTACATGCCTTCAGTTGCAACGAGAAGACGAAGTAGGCAAATGCTGGTATCAGATACTCACAGCAATCGTTCCGCAGACCCGGTGCAGTAAAAGCGCATGGCTAACATAAGAACAAAAACTACAAGGGCGTAATTTATAGTGCTTAGTTTAGAAAACATCGTTATTTATCGCGATGACAAGCCGCTGCTTCAGTTAAGTGCTGAGGTAGCAAAGGGAGAAGTGCTGACCGTTATGGGACCTAGCGGCGCAGGTAAGTCTACTTTACTTCAAGCCATCGCCGGACAGCTTCAGGCCCCCTTTAGCGTTACTGGACAAATTAAAATTAACCACGTGGTGATAAACGAAATCGATGCGCACCTTCGCAAAGTGGGTATTATGTTTCAAGATGCGCTTTTATTTGAACACATGACCGTGGGCGAAAACATTGCGTTCGCTATGCCTGATAAGGCATATAAAAACAAGCAATTGAAACACGACGCCATAAACGCGTTATTAGTGGCCGTCGAACTTGACGGCATCGCTGACCGGACTGTGAATACGCTCTCTGGTGGTCAGCAGGCCAGAGTAAGCCTTATCAGAACGTTAGCTTCTGAGCCTGATGTGGTATTGCTTGACGAGCCGTTCAGCAAACTAGATGTAGCCCTTCGAAGTCAAATTCGCAGCTGGACGTTTTCGCAGCTAAAAGCACGTAATATTCCCGCAGTATTAGTGACACACGATAAAGATGATGCGCTAGCCGCAGGCGGCAACGTCATAGAAATTTTATAGCGGTATTACATAGGTACTGCCGAAGGTAGTACTGAAATAGTAAAAAAATACTGCAGAGCGAGTAAAGAGACATGTCATGTTAGATGCCAAAGTTACCCCTTTTATAAAGCCACTTTTAAAACCGTTGATAAAAGCGCTAGACAGCAAGGGCGTTACCCCAAATCAGGTTACGCTTGCCGGGTTTGTCGTCGGTATTCTTGCGTTTCCCTTTATTATTCTTAACTGGTGGAATATGGCGCTAGGTTGCATCATATTGAATCGTGTTTTTGATGGAATTGACGGCGAATTGGCGCGCTATCAGCAAAGTAGCAGCAGTGCGGGTGGTTTTTTAGATATTTGCTTAGATTTTCTATTCTACGCTTCTATTCCTTTGGCGTTTGGCATTGCTAACCCTCAAGAGTGGGGCATACCAGCAATGGTGCTGTTAGCTACCTTTATTGGCACTGGCAGCAGTTTTTTAGCCTTTGCCATTGCAGCAGAGAAGTTTCAAATAGATAGGCCCCAGTTTGCTAACAAAAGCTTTTATTATATGCAGGGGTTAACCGAAGGCACTGAAACCATTTTGGTGTTTTTGGCGTTCTGTATTTGGCCGCAGTATTTTGCAACGCTTGCCTATGTGTTCGCTGCAGCCTGTGCCGTAACAGTCATTACTCGCATAGTAGGGGGCTTTTCTACGCTTCATAGGGTAGAGCGCGACGCTGCTAAGTCAGAACGTACAGTGCCTTCTTCAGGTTATGAATGATGGTGAAAGTTCTCGTAGCAGTAAAAGTATTCTGAGTTTTGAAAGTAATTAACGTGATAAAGGTAATTTGCTTTGGATAATACCGCGGTTATTCGCTTAAGCGTATTTCTTGGCGTTTTTGTGCTTATGGCAGTACTTGAAGCACTGTTGCCAGCGCGTGAAGCCGTGCTTAGTAGGAAAACACGCTGGTTGGGTAACTTGTCCATGGTGGTAATGGGGGCGTTGGTATCGCGTATTTTGCTTCCGGCCACACTCGTTGGTGTGTCTTTATGGGCGCAGCAGAAAGGCATAGGTGTGTTCAACGTTTTTTTGGATGCCGTGCCGGCTGATGCCTCAAGCTCTAATCAACTGCTAAATAGTGGTGAGCCTCTCAGTAATTCTTCAACGTATCTTGTTCATATAGCCATCGTAACCTTAAGTGTTTTACTACTTGATATGCTTATCTATTGGCAGCACCGACTTTTTCATACCGTGCCTATGTTGTGGCGCTTTCATAAAATGCATCATGCCGATAGTCATGTCGACACCACTACAGGCCTTCGCTTTCATCCAGTTGAAATTGCTATGAGCTTGGGGATTAAAGCCGCGGCGGTAGTGATACTAGGCGTGCCTGCTATTGCTATTGTTATCTTTGAAGTAGCGCTAAATGGCTTTGCCCTTTTTAATCATGCCAATATTAGGTTGCCACAAAAGTGGGATGATAGAATTGGGCTTGTGCTAATCACACAGCGCTTACATCGCATTCACCATAGCCAGGCTAAAAATGAATCTAATTCTAACTATGGCTTTAGCGTATCGTGGTGGGATAGGCTCTTTAATAGTTTTACGCCTCGCGCTGCGTTTAGCGACGAAACATTGCCCATTGGTCAAAAAGACGTGCCAGCCACTAAGAAGAACGCAAGTATCATTGCGCTTTTACAGCAGCCATTTAAAAAGAGGTAGGCATCCCTGCCTTTTTAGATGGGTTATTAACAGCCGAGCGCAGCGGTTAAGCCTCCTAATCCCCCTTCAACAGCATTTTCTTTATAGCTTGGTAGTGACGGCATAATGTTTAGGCCTGTTCTGGATTCAACTTCATTAACCGTTACCTCAGTTGCGCAAAAGTTATCACTGCGAGCTGCGTTTTGCTCTAGGATGAAAGCAGAGGCTTCCACCCAGCCGTTAACATCGGTAATGACGACTTTAAAATATCCACTAGGAATGCTGTGCGACTCATCTGCCTCTGGCAGAGTAGCGAAATACCACTCATATAACGGCCCAGAAACCACATAGACGTCTTGCCCAGTTCTCACTACATCACGCACCGCATTTTCTAGATCCACCCAAGGACCTTGGTTTAGGTCTGAATCTTGAGGTGTAATGTTTGATAAATAATTTAGCATTTGCCAATCGGCTGTGTTGCTGAACGAAGCAAGAGGAACTTGATGGCCGCGGTCAGTGCCAATTGTAGCCCATGCTCCGCTGTAATCGTTCGGCTCTAAAGTATTCGCAGAGTTAATTGAAGGGTCAGCTTTCCAATTACGACTTCTTGATGGGCCGTCAATAGTGCTTGGGGTTACATGATAGGCCACCCAGTTGGCGAACTTTGTTTGTGCATTATTGTTTAGGGTGTAAATGGAACGGGTAATGGTTTGTCCAGATTGACCAGTGGGGCAGTTGTAAACACAGTTATCAGCAAACGCATTAAATGCGCAAATTGTTAGTGTGAACGCGATGAGCTTTTTCATTATATTTCCTTTTGTTTTTAGACGCCTGCGTTTTACAGGCTGTACCAAAGTACAGGTCTAAAATGTCAGGAAATAGTACCTAATGTTACAAAGAGTACAAAAACAAATACCTATGTTTGAAAACGCGATTAGCAGTGGCTTTTCTTATAATGCCCTGGCTTGTTGAACAAGCTGACGAAGCACGTTATCGCGCAAGATATGCTGGCAGAAAATTATGCTCAGTTGTGTAAGAGTTAGTGTTAAGAGCTTCGCCAAGCATTTACTCGGCGAAGCTCATAGGAGCGCCCGTCGTCAAAGGACTTTGGTTTATGTTCTTTCGGGCATATCGACGTTATTTGGGCTGTAACGTCAATACCATCTTACCAATGTGTTTTTTCTGCTCAAATTCTTGCTGCGCTTGGTGTATTTCACTTAGTGGGAATGTGCTCGATACAAGTGGTTTAATATTGCCTGCTTCGATGTGTTTTACTAAGTTGGCAAATACATCGTGTCCTAAAATAGTGCAGCCTAATAGGGTTAAATCTTTCAAATACAGAGTCCGAACATCCAAAGAAACGTCGTGACCAGCAATTGCGCCCGACGTAGCATAGCGGCCAAACGGTTTTAGGATCTCAAGTAGCTCAGGCCATCGTGGGCCCGCAACAAGGTCGATAACAACGTCGAACGGCTCGCTTTCTGCCATGTGTTGCCAATCTTCATCACGCAAAACGGTCTTGTCGGCGCCTAATGCTTGTATGGCTGATTGCTTTTGTTCGCTGGTTACTGCAACAACATAGGCGCCACGTGCTTTAGCGAGTTGTACGGCAGCTGAGCCTACGCCGCCCGAGGCACCGGTTATAAATACTCGCTCACCTGTTTTTACGTTTGCTCTGTGCAGCATGTTTTCGGCTGTAGAGTAAGAGCAGGGGAACGAGGCTAGTTCCACATCTGTCATCGTTGAATTTACTGCATGGGCGTGGCGCGATGCGACTTTAGTAAACTGTGCGAAACCTCCATTGCATTCCGAGCCGAAATACCAAGGGGTACTTAGCGGTTTACTGTCAACTTCTACCAAACAAGGCTCAATGATGACGCGTTCACCAATACGTTCTTTGCTCACGTTATTACCCACAGCGGTAATATAGCCACATACGTCGGCGCCTTGAATTAGAGGTAGGTTTAACGCATTGCCGGCCCATCCAGCATCTTCTGCATTGTTGTCGCCTTTGGAATACCAACCTTTTCGCGTATTTAAGTCGGTGTTGTTTACCCCCGCAGCGCGTACTTCAATAAGTACATCGTTGTCGCTGAGTGTAGGCAAAGGTATGTTTTCGTTAAATGTAAGCGCGTCGAGATCGCCATGTTTGGTTAACTGCACGCCGTACATTTCATTTGGCAATGATTTCATATTGTCCTCCAGAATTTTTGCTTTAGACGAGAAAGGTAATGGTTGATGCAAGTGCTAAGAAGGGCTAATCAAGTAGCACTGTTAGTGCGCCTTTCGCTGCGGTTAACGCTTTATCACCAATCGTTGGCCATGCTGATGACATGCCCTCATGTAGCAGGAACACGCTGTTTGAAAGGGCTGGGTCTTCGAGCTTTTCATTCAGCCACGTTAGCACCGCGTGTTTGTGGTTGTTCACAGCGGTTTCAATTTGAAGGTTATTGGGGTAACTCGCCAAAGCCTGCAATGACATGCAACCTCTGGGAGCGAATGTCGTTAGCCACACCGACAAGCGTTCAAATATGTGGTTAATTGCTTCGTTACGCGTCGAGGGACAGTTTTCTTCCAGAAACGCGATGTAACGGCTGTGACGATAGTCAAGCGCGCCAATAATCATGTCTTCTTTTGAAGGGAAGTATTTGTACAAGGTTTTAAGTGTGGTGCCAGTGTAGTCCTTGAGTTTAGCCACATTAGGCTCTGCGAATCCGTAAAGGGCAAAAGCTTGCTCTAGTTTCGAAGCTAACTCAGATTGTTTGGGCGCGGTCATACCGGGTCTCCTCGAAAGCGTTTGTTATTTTCGTCTGCTTGGCACATCGCTTGTTATCCAATTAAACAGATTTTAAGTAGAATGAATATTCTACTCTAGGGTAGAATAGGTATTCTACTTAATCAACAGCCGCTATACGTTCTTTGTTATATTTTGCTTTCCGTTACGCAATTTAGTCACATGTGAATTTGTGATTAATAATAATCACATTTTGCTGTGTGATTGTTTTTGAATTTGAGATGGTAGCGTGTCATAGTGGACCCCTGAACGGGAAAAAAGTGTCTATTGAAAGTAGAAAAGACAACGCGGCGCATAGTGAAATGACAAGAAAGAGTGCTTTAACAAGCAATACAAAAAAGCGCGCTGGTGTGATTACCGGTGACGTCTCCAACTCTCAGTCTTATTCTGATGCTGAATTCAGAGAGATAATTGCTACGCTGAGAGAGCGTTTAACATACTACGCCGAGTACTACGGTGGAGACTTTGATATTTATCGAGGAGACGCATTCCAGCTAGTTGTTGCACAACCACAGCATAGCATTGCAGCCGCAGTTGGATTGCGGCTAGCACTCAAGGCGCACGCTTCAGGTGTGGACGTGCGAATGAGTGTTGCTGTGGGAGAAGCGCAATTTCGCCCTTCAGAAGTAAAAACTGGCACTGGAGACGCATTTGTGTTGTCAGGACGAGGGTTAGATAACATAAAGCCGCACCATCTTACTTTTTGTAGCGGTGAACAAACACTCGACGACAAAACGCAGCTCTTAACACGTTTTGCCGACGCGCATATCAATGGACTGACACAAACCCAGTCGCAAACCTTACTCGCGTATCTTGAAGCCACGGATAAGAGCCATGAAAGTGTAGCGGCCATACTAGATAAAAATCGCAGTAATGTAAGTCGAATCCTCAATGCCAGTAACTATAAACTGATAGCAGAATATCTCGACTATATGGAGAGAGCGCTCATTTTATGGGTTCAAGGTGGAACCTCATTAAAAACGGAACAATTGACCAAGGAAGACTAACGTGATGACGGGTTATGCAAAAAACATAATGCTTGTGACTGGAGAACCAAATGCTTGCTGAACCTCAACTGCTGGTGGCACTCGTGTTAGCGCATCTATTAGCAGACTTTTATTTTCAACCGTTTACCTGGGTACAGCAAAGAAACGAACGTCACGCACTGGCTTTGCCTTTATACCTACACGCAATCATACACGGTATACTCGCGGCAGCAGCAATGTTCTTGTTTTCATCAACGATAAGTATCGCAAGTATAGGTGTTGGTGCAATTGTAGTCGCCGTTTCTCACTTCAAAATTGACGTGATTAAATCGTATTGTAAGCAAAACACTACATCTTTTGTTGTCGATCAAATAGCGCACATTGTCGTGATCTTAGGCGTATTTTTGTATGCCACCAATCAGTGGCGCGAGGCAGTGGGACTACTTCAGCAGATAGGTACAACGCACCTATTGGTGGTCTTGGCCTATTTGGCGGTACTCAAGCCCAGTTCAGTTATTATTAAACAGCTGCTGTCGCCTTGGAGCGATGAAGTATTAGCTAATAAAATGCCGTCTTCTCACCCCAATGACCCGCCTACAATAAGTACAGAGGCACAACAAACTTTATCACTGGCAGGTCAACGAATTGGCTATTTAGAGCGCGTACTCATGCTTACCTTTGTATTGTTAAATCAGTTTTCTGCCATAGGTTTTCTTATTGCGGCTAAATCTATATTTCGCTTCGGCGACCTCACTAAACACCAAGACAGAAAGCTAACTGAATATGTACTTTTGGGCACCTTCACCAGTGTGGCGATGACGTTTGCCATTGGTTTGGCATGCGCAGCGGCATTAGGGCAATTACCCATAAAGTCTTAGCAAGGGCTTTATTGAGTAGGTAGTGTCCAAAATAGTTTATTCTACGTGCTGTATTGTTTAATGAATTGGCTTGGGGTAATGCCTTCGTGATTTTTGAAAACACGACTGAAGTGAGATTGGTCATTGAATCCCAGTAATAACGCGATGTCGCTCATGGACTGAGTATTCGCGAGTAAGTAGTTTTTACTTTGCTCAACACGGTATTGGGTAATAAATTGGTACGGTGTTTCCCCAACACTCTTTTTAAACTCTCTTAAAAAGTGGAACTTGCTGCAAAAAACGAGTTCGGCCAGCGCATCTACGCTAATGGTACTGCCTATATTTTCTTTAATGTATTGCTCAATCTTATCTATCTGTGACTTGCCTATTTTGACACTCTTTGCTGAGGAATCTTGAAGGTCGCGGTAATTTGAATAATTTTGGATATAATGAGCAGAAAGTGCAGACAATAAGTTACTTAAATAGGCTTTCCCATTACGACCCTTTGCTTGTGTCTCTAATAACAGAAGCTCAATTAGCCCCTTTATGGTATCGTCTTCCACGTTATAGTTGTTCAGAAACTGCAGCTGATCTTGTTCTACCTTAAACGGACATGCGTCTAAAAATACACGCTCTTCAACCGCTAAAATAACAAAATAACAAGGCTCGGATATGTCGTGTGTAAACGGCGTTTTAGGTGGATTTATCCAAATGTTTCCCGGACTGGTTTTTAAAGAAACCATACTTCCATTCGCTTCTATGTTCCAATTCAGGTCGCTTTCAAGGGCGAGTGCGAAATAGAAATAAGGGGTATACACATTTTGAGGGTAAAAGTGAGGCGACTTTCCTTTCTCTAAAATGATGCCATTCCAATCGAGACCGTCGTTTGAAAAAGCAATATCTAGTACGTCTTTGCACGATGAAGGTTGATGTGTCGCATGATCTAAAAAGGCTAAACGTGACTTCAAGCTTTATGTTTCCTTTAGCAATAACCTACAAATAATTAGCATTAATGTGCAATAACTAAGGCGCACTATTTCATATTCTGTGTTCATTGATTCTTCACTTAAAGAGCGCAGCAAAAATGCTTAAACCTACCATAACAGTAATTGCACAGTCACTTTTGATATCGCCACTGGTCATATTACAACCGGGCGTATCACACGCTCAACAACCATCGCAAACAGACGCGTTAAACCAAGCCCGAGCAGGCATTGAACAACTAAGCGCTAATCACGCGCAGTTAAGCAGTGAAAACAAAAATAGTCATCGTCAATACAACCAGCAAGGATTTCAAATGGAAAATATCACGTTAAACACAGAAGTGGGCAACTTGGCTGCAAATTTATACCTGCCAAAAGGTATTACTAATCCACCAGTGGTCGTTGTTACAGGTGCATGGACATCAGTAAAAGAGCAAATGCCAGCTGTTTATGCAAAGGCACTAGCCGAGCGAGGCTACGCTGCTGTTACATTTGATTTTAGAGGTTGGGGAGCGTCAAGAGATACTGATGACAACCAAACCGCGTACCTTGAAGATCCTGTTCGTAAAACGCAAGATATACAGGCTGTTATCAAAGCGCTATCAAACGTCGCGCAGGTGGACAACAGCCGTATTGCTGGCTTGGCCATTTGTGCCTCAGCGGGCTATATGCTTGATGCTGCGGTTCAAAATACTCAATCAAGCCAAAATACACGGTTAGGTGCGGTGGCAGTAGTGGCCCCCTGGTTACACGATGAAGCAATGGCAACAGCTATTTATGGCGGTGAAGAAAATCGCAATCAATTACTTGCGTTAGCAGCGGCAGAGAAAGACAAATCCGAGCCATTAGTTATTGAAGCGGCAAGTTTAACCAATGAAAACGCCTTGATGTATAACGCACCTTACTACACTGAGCAATCACGAGGTTTGTTGCCTGCCTACGACAACAAATTCAACGTGACGTCATGGAGCGGTTGGCTTAATTATAATGCGCAGTTAAGTGCATCAAAACAGACTATACCGGTTTTAATGGTTGCATCAGAAGCGATGGCGCTGCCACAAGGTGCACATCAGTATTTGGAAAACGCGACTGATTCGGTAAATGCAATTTGGCTAGATAACATCAATCAATTTGACTTCTACGACCAACCTGAAGCCGTTGAAAAAGCCGTTAACGCCGCAGTTTCTCACTTCGACAGCGCATTGTAGGGCGAGTGTTTACCTATTAAAGGCTCAGAAATGAAATTTAAAGCCATAATTTGTGTCATGTTAGTTGGAGTTTTTACTATGAGCCATGCCGCCACATCCCATTCGAACCGTGATAAAGACATTGCAAGTATTCACAGCAACCTGAATAGCTTTTCAGCATTAGCTGACAACAATGCTTATGAATACTTAACCTTACTGTTTGCCCCACATGTAACAACAGACTACACCAGTTTGTTTGGGGGCGAAGCGGTAACCCAAAAACGTGAGATCTTAATGCAAAACTGGGCGGCTTTCTTGCCTGGCTTTGACAAAACATTCCACAACTTGGGAAACCCAAGTATTAATCGAAAAGAAGATATAGCGTTTGCTAACGTGCCCTTTACTGCCAGTCATTGGCTAGGGCATGATGGTTTTTGGCAAGTTTCGGGCATCTACCACTTCACTTTTAGAAAGATAGAAGGGCAATGGCTGATTACTTCAGTGACATTAGAAAAAAGAGAGGAGGTGGGCAGTCGCGATATTTTAGCGATTGCGCCAGAAAATGCGAAAGACCGCTTGGCGGATCTGCAGCAGCTTAAAAACGATACGCTAGTGCACTGAAAGCAAACAAGTTACTAACACCTGTTGAGATTTGATGCACAGTAAAGAACAACAGGCTAGTGTCAAACGGCGTGTTTTTCTTCAAGAAAGTCGATTAAGGCCCTAATTCTTTGGGCCTTTTGACTATGTTGCTGAAAATACATAAACAGCCCTGAATAAGGAAACCAGTTCTCTTTAAGTACGGGAACAAGCTCGCCAGTTTCAAATAATTCATCCACCATAGGTTCAACAATTCTTCCTATACCTAACCCTTTTTTGGCAGCATCAATCATCAAATCTGTATCGTTGACTACCATAGCAATCGGCATTGAAACACTCACAGCTTGCTGGTTTTGCCACAGATGAAGTGGCGCAAGTTTGTTAGAGGTAATAAAACGATATTGAATGAGCTTGTGTTGCTGAAGGCTATCAATAGACGAGGGAAGGCCATACTTTTTAGCGTAGTGAGGTGAGCAGAACAAACATTCTTTAGTGGCTTTAGTTAATCGCTTTGCCACCATGCCTTCTTCTATCCTATCACCAAAGCGAATACCCACATCCATCCCATCGGTAATCAAATTTACGGCTGCATCGTTTATCGATACCTCAAGCTTTAAGTCTGGATAGCGCTCGCAAAACTCTTGGTAATAAGGCGCCAGAAGCTGTTGGAAGGCGAAGCGGGGAGTGGTAATACGAACCGTTCCCCTAGGGGTATAGCTAAGGGCGTTGACCTCTTCAAATGCAATATCTAACGTGTCGATAGCATGATGAGTTTGCTGCTTAAGTAACTTTCCCGCATCGGTTAATTCAACTCTACGCGTGGTTCGATTGAACAAAGGAACGCCCACACTTGCTTCTAGAGATTTAAGCGCGTGGCTTACAGACGGCGGTGCCATTTCTAACTGACGAGCAGCGCCACTAATACTGCCTTCATCGGCAATAGCATGAAAAACAATAAGTTGTTGAAATGTGGTTCCGTTCACTTATAGCGCCTCTTGAAAGTCTAAGTGACAAATTGGTCGAAGGGTTTCAAGCCCAAAATTATATCTAGAATTTAATTGTTAGTTTTAAACTAATAATCTTTGAGTTAATCATCATCTAAAACTAAAGGTCATTCAAGCATAAACTTCTATCTGTTCACTTTGAACCGACCATAAAATTATCACGCAAAGGTAGAAGTAATGAGTAAAGTATTAGTTATCTCCGGCCATCCTAATTTAGACCAGTCCAATGCTAATAGCGCTATTTTGCAAAGCCTGACTAAGCGCATAGACGACATTGAAGTTAGACGTTTGGACACCCTTTATTCTAACAACCCAATTGATGTAGAGGCAGAGCAAAAAGCCTTGCTTGAAGCTGAGGTAATTGTGCTGCAGTTTCCTTTCTACTGGTATTCTGTACCAGCTTTACTTAAGCGCTGGATTGACCAAGTATTTACTTATAATTTTGCGTTTGGCCCTGAAGGAGACAAGCTGGCGAATAAACATTTTTTACTGTCCATTTCGGTAGGTGGTCCAAAAGAGTCTTATGGACCGCTAGGCTATAACCATTTCAGTGTGGAAGAATTCTTACGCCCGCTAGAACAGCTCGCTTACCTTGCAAAAATGCAGTACCACAAGCCAATTTACAGCCATCGCATGGTGTACATTGAAGGTGTTTACAACACGCTTTCAGACGTTCAGGCCCGTGGTGATCAACATGGTAAGCGGGTAGCCGATGCTATTGATGTTTTGATGAACTCACCAGAATTGCGTATCAAACAGTTTGTAACGACGTGGTTTGGGCAGTTCGATCAATTACCGGCGTCAAGTGAAGCGTTTCTACCGAATCTCAGCGAGGAGGTTGTCTGGCAAGCGCCAGAGGGACGATTTCAAGGCCATGCTGGATTCAACGACTGGTACGCGTGGGCACGCAAGACGTTTAAACCTAACTGTGAGCACCGCGTAGATCAAATTGATATCAAACCCGATGCTGATTCAGCGAAGCCCAATGGGTTTATAGTAGACCTTCGAATTAACCTTCGCGCTGACACATTTGAATCGTCTGACTTTAAAGGGGAATCGGTTGAGGTACAGGTAAAAGAGCGCTGGCAAGTGCATATTGATACCGAAGGTAAAGTAATCATCGACAGTTACGTTGTTAGCCCTTTGTAGGGATTAACAACGTGCTAAAAACTCAAAACCAGAATTTAAAACCAATACAAAAAGCATTTAAAAAGTTAGGCGAGACAATGAATAAACCTATCCCAAATACAAGAAAAGCGTATCAGTCTCTGGCGTTAATTGTGCTCTCTGGCATGGGCATTACCGCTTCGTTTAGCGAAGCCGTGGCAAACGAAGCAATAGGGGCGCTCTATTCAAGTAAGTTTGAAAGCAACATAAATCAGAACCTAACACCGCTGCACAAAGCAGTGTGGGATAACGATATACAACGTGTTAAGGCCCTTATAGATAGCGGCGCAAATGTTAACGGACTCGATAGATTAATGGGGGTAGCACCGCTTCATCTGGCTGTTCAAGGAAGGAACTTAGACCTTGTTAAACTGCTTGTGACAGAGGGAGCATTCGTAAACTTGCAGTCAGTACGCCTGGGCGGAACGCCACTGCTATTGGCCGTGTGGCACAGAAATATTCCCGCAGTGGAATATTTATTAAGTTTGCCCGACATCGATACCACCGTTATTTCAGCGGCAGGCGCTACAGCTCTTGGGTTTAATCGAAACGGTACAAAAGCAAACGATAAAGCGTTAAATGAAGATGTTGCCACTATTAACGCGCTATTTGCGGCTCATAAAGAGAAAACGCTGCAGCAAGCGCAAGAAAAAGCAGCCATTTATATGATCGTTGCTAACCAAGCGCTGTCTGAAGAAGAAATGGTAGCTGAAATAAAAGTGCTGCTAGAAAAAGGGTATGACGTTAATGCGGTTGCGCCTGTATTGAAACAAGGCAGTGATTTTCATAGCGCGCTGCTGCTTGCAGCGATGAAAGGCTACCTGAAAGTAGCAAAGCTGTTGCTAGATAACGGCGCAGATCAAACGCTTACCGGCGCCTACATGGCCGCAATTGCTTTACACAAAGCCGCATATTTTGGGCGTGCAGACATGCTGACGTTACTTAGTCAATATCCTGGCTTTCAGGAAGTGCTTAACGCGCAAGGTCCTAACAACGGGTATACACCGCTTCATGACGCAGTGTGGCATGGGCATTTAGAGGCAGCGAAAGTATTGGTGGAAGCAGGAGCTAGGTTAGATTTGAAAGGTTACGATGGCAATACACCAGAGCAGCTTGCAAGGCAAAACGGTTATTCTATGATTGCTGAATACCTAGAAAATACGCGAAGCAAGCGTGGAAATGCCCCGCGTAAGTGAGCTGAAAAAAGCGTACTAATCTGCAACGCTAAATTTTGACGACGTTCTTACGTATACAATGGTTTCGCTCTGGTTTGCGTTTTCAACAGAATGGTGTGCGGCAGTTGATGATTCAATATAACTTCCTGCGTTTAATTCAATCTGTCTGGAGGTATTGTTTTGGGTATAATTGAGACTACCCTTGATAACCACTGCCTTGAATTCATCACCATTAGATTTTATTGAACCTTTAAATCCTTTTGGAAGCTTGATAAGGGTGCCGTATACACTACTTGTCTCGCCCCACAAATAGGCAATAGAAACACCGTCGGCCGCTATATTTACAAGGTCGCTTTTTTGCAGCCACACCATATTGTCTGCGTGAACGTTGATTGGCCTTTCACCGTTGTCAAAATGTTCTCTTGATGGCTTTACAAGGTATGGGCCTTCATCAATTTCCAGGTAAATCAGGTTGGTTTTGTCGTTTGCTGCAGTGGTGTGATTTTCACCTGCTGGCTGGGTCCAAAACGAACCTGTTGGCATCCACATCTTTGCTGCGTTTGGATCGTCATTGTGCATTTCACCTTCAATCACAATACCTCTATAGGTTATGTTGTGAATGTGCGGTGGCGATTCAAAGCCTTTGTTAAATCGCACTAACATCCCCGTTGCCGTGTCTTTTGTTCTGTCTCCCCACAAGTCTGCTGCCCCGGGGCTTTTGTCGCCACGGGCTGGGTTCAAGTAACCCCATTCTACATCCTTGGCTGCAATAACTTTGTCTTGTGCTTGTGCGCCGGGTACAAGAAGAAAACAGGTGCTCAATAATAGCGATGCTATTGTAAGTTTGTTTCGGTTCGTTGGTTTCATTCAAACCTCCTAATTGTTGGTCGTAGGCTTTATTTAACAGACAGGCACAGTCTATTATTTCGAATAAGTCTCATAAACGACCAAAATCAATAAAGACTTTCCTGAAAATGTGGATAATAGAGGTGATCCATTTTGCTTTGTCTTTCTTGCCATGAAATCAAAAGAGTGAAATAAACGTTGAGGGAAGTATGAAAACCGAAGACCTGTCTGTGTTCGTAAAGGTGGCTGAAGTGGGCTCGATAACCACTGCTGCGATAAAACTTGATATTAGCTCATCTGCTGCAAGTATGGCGGTTAAACGTCTAGAAGAGCAGCTTGGCGTAGCGCTATTCGTGCGAAGTACACGCAAAATTCGATTGTCACCTGAAGGAGAGCAATATTTGCCTATGGCAAAGCAGGCACTCGACACCTTACAGCAGGGCCTCGCATTAGTAACAGAGCAGAAGCAGAGTATTCATGGTGAGCTTCGCATGGCGATGTCTTCGGAAATGGGTCGCAACTTAATGCGTGAACTGCTAAATAAAGTGCAACGCGAAAACCCAGAACTTTCATTGCGATTACATGTGAGCGACAGTCGGGTGGACTTCTACCGCGATGGTGTAGATGTAGCACTTAGAGCCATGACAAAAGAAGCGGTTAAAGAATCGGAGATGTATGGTTTTAAAGTGTGCAATATTCCGCATGTGATTTGCGCGTCTCCCGATTATTTAGAAAGAAACGGTGAGCCTACAACTTTGACTGATTTAGCGCAGCACAACGCACTTCTTTATAAGCTCTACGACCAAACCCACAATACGTGGGAACTTATCAACGAGGGCGAGAGAGTTAAAGTGAAAGTGAACAGTAATCGCGCTGTGAATGACGGTGATATTGTTCGGCGCTGGTGCGTAGATGGAGAGGGGATAGCTAAAAAGTCATGTATAGACGTTGCGGGGGATTTACTGAGCACAAAGCTGCAGCGTATTTTGACTGGTTACCACGTACCGCTAACTGAAATGTGGCTCATGCTGCCTAGCCGGCATCTTATTACGCCAGCGGTAAGATTAATTAGAGATGAATTAAAACAGGTTATTGAAAGTAAGCGTCAACGTCTTATTCAAAATCAAATATTAAAAGAGAGTGAATGGCCGCCGTGTGACAACGCCTAATTTAGTTAAAACAACACCTGAACATCATAAACGGAGAGGCTTTAAAAGCCTCTCCTTAAACCTTAAAAGCGATAGGCGGCGGTAAGCCTAAAGCGTTGAGGCGCGCCAGGTTCAACCCACACATCTGCGAAAGAGTTAGTATAAAACTCTTCATCAAACAGGTTATCTACTGCAACTTTAACTGACAAGTTTTCTATAGGCTCTATTTCAGCAAACGCACGAACCGTGGTGTAGCTTGGTAAGTAGAAGTCGGTAGCGGTTTGACCTAAGCGCTCATCAACATACAACAGTCCTGAACCGATACGTACTGGCATATCAGCAAATGTAAGTCCCTTGCTCAACTGAATGCTCAATTGGTTTTCTGGAACGTTAATTAAAGGATCGCCAGATTCAATGGCTGCAACAAAGTTAGCATCCGCCGCATCGTTTGTACTTTCAGCATCTACGAAGGTGTACGACACCCAAAGCGAAATATCATTTTCAAATTCAGCGTTAATGTCTAACTCAACACCACGGCTACGGGCTTCGCCAGCAGGGGTTAAGAAGAAGCCGTCAGACGCCTCAGGGCTATCATCATAAACAAGGATGTTACTTTGCTCGATATTAAACACGGCGAAGGTGATATCACCCCGTATATTATTAAACATTGATGTGAGGTCGGCTTTAACACCAATTTCCGCAGATTTCGATTCGTTAGGTTCAAACGGGTTTCCGGCGAAATCCGACCCCGTCAGCTGACGGAAACCTTCACCGTAAGTTGCGTACACACTTGTGGTGTCATCAAACAGATAAACAGCACCCACTTGTGGAGAAAAGCGTGTGTCGTCTTGTGATGTGGTACTTACAGGTGACGCCAGGCGATTATCAATTTCCTGCTCGAACTTATCGAAGCGACCACCCAGCCTAACTTGGAAATTATCAGTGATGTTGATTTGGTCTTGGAAATAGATACCCCACGCTTCCTGAACTTCAAAACGGTCCAAGTTGTCAGACAATTCCACATCTGGAAGTGGTGAGTAATCCGGATTAAAAATATCGACCACTAAGTACTGTTCTAAGTCCAAGTCGTTAATGTCAGTATCGCTTGAAAAGAATGGCGGGCGATAGCGCAGAATAATCTGGTCATTTTCAAACTTATCGTAGTCAGCACCAATAATCACGCGATGTGATAGCGACCCAGTATCGAATTGTCCCGCTATTTCGCCGCGTAAAACGAAGTAATCGGTTTGGAAATTACGGTAGCGCTTAAAACGAGACAACAAGGCTTGATTAGGATCGATAAATAACGTTTGGCGACCACCAAAGTTGTTTTCTAATGCATTACCCTCGAAAGTGGTATCGCGTAAGCCAGCACCCAAAAGCAGGTTCCATTCGTCAGCAAGTTTATGAGAAATCTCAATTTGATGACCAACCACTTCCGTATCGATGGTGTCGCCATTAGGATCGCCAGTAAAGGTTTCAATTGGCTGGTGGCCCAATTCACCATCGATGGCCACTACGCCACGGTCGAAAGGAATTTTTTGCTCGGTGTATTCAAGTTCGTACGTAACCGTGGTGTCTGCTGATGCTTCCCAAGTAACCGATGGATAAAAGCCAAAACGCTCAGTTTCTACTGTATCGCGGAAACTTTCAGCATCTTCATAAAAGCCTACTAAGCGTACACCTACATTTTCAGTACTGCCTGCAACCGATTGTACATCAGCCTCAATGCGCTTCTGCGACCAGCTTCCGTAAGTTGCTTTAATTTCACCACCTTGACGAAACTGGGGGCGCTTTGTAACAAGGTTTACCGCTCCACCTGGTTCACCGCGACCAAACAGCGCAGCTTTAGGACCTTTTAAGACTTCAACATGATCAATGCCAGAGAGATCACGAGGTCCGCCAAATCCGCGTCCTGCGTTAAAACCGTTTACCAGAAACCCGCTAGGTAAGTTTTCGTCACCTGAAAAACCACGAATAGCAAAGCTGTTCCAAAGGCCACCAAAGTTATTTTGCCTTGCTACCGAAGCGGACAGGTCTAAAGCGTCGTTAAGGTTTATAGCGCCTGCATCATTGATGAGACCAAGGTCGATATCCTGCGCTGCTGCCGGCACTTCTTTATATTCAAATGCCCCTTGATACGCACGGTGCATACCATGCACCGTAATTTTCTCTACATCCGCTTCCGATTGAATATCAGTATTTTGCGCATTTGCAGGCGCATTCAAAAGCGTTGCGATAGAAAGGGCGAGGGTAGATTTTACCCAACTAGTCTTCATTAGTGTTTTCCTGTGTCTTTCTTATTTTTGGTGAAAATTGAGGTAGCTGTTTAAAACTGGCCGATGAAAACTCCGGGGCTTCAAACAAGTGATGATAGTAGAATTTGCGCAACGACGCATGAAACTCGCGGACATTATTTTCGTAGTTAACCATGGCTTTAACATCGGTATCAGCCGCACTCGTTAATAAGCGTTGCGTTAACAAAGACGGGGATAGCAGAGCAACATAGCTTGCAATTTTATCTTTGCGTAAGGTGGCGGCTTGATAAGCCTCTGAAAGTTCCTTCGCCGTTTGGTCGCCAACTTGTTGAAATGCGTAATACCACTTCCAATTAAATGAACTGTCTCGCTGTGGATCAAAGTCGGTTTTATCCGCCCACTGTGGGTGAGTTTCAATAAACGCTTCCCATGTTTGTTCAACAGGTTTGTCCCATGCACTGTTAACGGCTTCTCGCTGCGTGAGCACAATGTCGCCGCCCTCAGGTGTATCGACCGACGCATTAATTATGGTGTGCCCGGTAACTGGCACAATAACCGTTGTGACAAGCCATACGCCTAACATGATTGAAGCTAGGTGCGTGGCGCTGAAATTGGCAAAACGCTTAGCAGCACCTATAGCAAGCACAATAGCGCTCCAAACAATTATGCTGCCAATGACGATGGTACAAATCGTTACTGTTTGAAACACAGACGCGCCATTCACTACACTAAAGGCAATAAACGGAATAAGTGTAACTAGTACCAAGGGCACCAGGGTTACCAATACGCGTGATGACCAAATAGCATGCGAATTGCGTGCGGTTACATTAAGTAAGTCAAAACGGCGGGCTTCGCGTTCCTTCGCTTTTAAGTCGTAAAGGAGCAAAATGATAAACAGAGGCAACAGCACACTGGTAACGAAAGCAAAGTCAAAACGCCCTAGGAAAGCAAGCTCCGGATTGTCTGTATCGCTTTCATAAATCTGACCTTCTAGCGCTAGCATTCTAATACGGTGCTTCCACGGAAACACATCGCGCTCTCCTACGGCAGCAAACGCCAACGGCGAGGGCGGGGCATAGGTCAAATGAAAGGCGTAATAGGCTACCATGCCATAATTAGATTGGTGAGTAAGGACAGCGTTGCGCTCTGTTTCATCTTTATCTAACAAGCGCTCTATAGTGGCTTGCTGCTCTTGCATTTCCGAATAGCCAGACCACGACGACACCGAGCTTAAAAGAAACACGACCAAAAGCGTTAGTTTTGTCTGACGATGGCCAAATACGAAACCCGCTTCTCGTTTAATATCGCTATAACGCATCATGGATTTAATCTCCTAACTGCAGCTTGAAGAAGTAGTGCGGTAAGTCCCATCCAAAGCAACAGCTGAATAAAATAAATCAACGCGTTACTGATGCGTGTGCTTCCTGCTTCTGGTTTAAAATCAAACTCTGCTAAGATCGCCCAGTTATCTGCGCCAACCACAGCTTTGTCTGCTGCTTCTTCACTGGCGTTGCGGTTCATATCTAACTTGTAATCGAGTTTTTCAGCGTGAACCTTGTTTAAAGCCTGAACAAACTCAAGTCTCAGCGTTTCCGCTTCCCTTAAAAAGCGGTGGTGTGTCTCGAGGCTAGTTCCCGCAAGGATCGTAGAAATAGAGCGCACCGCAACCGTAGGCGAAAGCCAGCCAAACTGCCGTGCTATTTGGGCTTGTTCCAACTCTTCGGTCATGCGGGTTTCAGCAAACTCATTAAGCACTTTGGCTTGTCGACCTTCGGAGTACTGGGCAACAATGCCCCTGAAGTTAACGGGTAAGTCGTCAACTGAATCTACATTGTATTTAGCTAGTAAATCTTCTTTTAGCTTTTTGAATGCAGGATCGTTAACGTCATGACCGTCACCTAAACTTCTAAGTTTTTCTTCCACTTTGAAATCGGCTTCAAGTTTTCCCATTGAAGGGGCAATGTTTGTGGCAACGCTGCTCCCTAAACGAGGAAGCAACACACAAGCGCTCATCCAAATGACAACAAGTACGGTGAAGCTAACGCTGCTTTTCTCAAATATGGCCGAGCACGCAGTGACTACCGTGGCCCACAGTAAAAAGTAAACCACATAACTAAGGCAAAAGAGTATTACGACAAGTGCACTTTCGTTTGAAAACGCGACATAAAGACAGGCAAACAGTAGCGGGAGTAAAAATAGGCTGCTAGCGATTACGAGAGCCAGAAGCTTCCCTAAGAGCAATTGCCAACGGGTGGTGCCTTGAGAAAGCAGTAAGGTTAGCGTGCCGGCTTCGCGTTCACGTGACACGCTGCCGTAGCCAATTAGAATAATAAATAAAGGTGCGAGAACCAAAGCTAAAAAGCTGGGTGTTAAACTACTAAAGCGTGTAAGCTCTGCGGATTGGCGCTGCTCGGCGAACATCGCACTATTTTGGCGGTGTCCTTCTAAAAATATAGCGTTCCCCGTGTAGGTATCGACACCCGGTTCAATTACGCTCAGTGGAGTGGGGGCACGAAATACATAATGACCATAATGCACCATGCGATGAGGGTGCTTGTCGGGCTGTGCCTCAAAGCGTTGTTCAGCTTCTGTTTGAAGGTGGTCTCTGGTGTGGGCAGCCTCATCGATGTGAAAGGCGTTAACTACCAGTGCAGCTATGGTAAGCATAGCGCCTAGCAATAAAACGGTCGCTGCTACTTTTGTTCGCAACCAATAGCGCCACTGTTCAGCACAAATGATTTTAGCAACATTCAGTATCATACATTACGCCCTGCAAATGCTGCGTGAACGGCTTCAGTATCTATTGGCGTATCGCCAGCGCGCTCGAAAGAACCGGTTAATTTGCCATTACTTAAAAGCACAATTCGATGGGCAACTTGGCAGGCACCGTACACGTCGTGGGTAACCATAAAAATAGTAGCGCCACCCGCTGCCAGCTCTGACACTAGCGCATTAAATTCGTCGATGGCTGCTGGATCTAGCCCAGATGTGGGTTCGTCTAAGAACAGTACAGGCGCATTGCGCAGTAGCGCCAAGGCAATTGCGGTTTTCTGACGCATGCCTTTTGAATAATTAGATAGCGCCTTATTCCACGAATCTTCTTGAAGTGCGACCTTGCGAAGTGCGGCGAACATATCGTCGTCAGACTTATCGACTCCAGCCACTGACAAGAAATAACGAATGTTTTCTACGCCAGAAAGATGGCCATATAAGGTGACAGATTCGGGTAAGTAGGCAACAGATTTTTGAACTTGGTTTGGCTGGGTAGAGGCATTATGCCCTAATACAGTGGCGCTACCGCTACTTGCCTTCATAAGCCCTAAAAAAGTTTTAAGGGTGGTGGATTTACCTGCGCCATTTCCACCTAAAAGTGCAAATACTTCGCCTTTTCCTACATTAAAATTGAGATTGTCTAGAAGCGTGCGATCGTCAACACACACGGTAAGCGCATCCGCGCATATCACTGAATTTGTTTGCATTGTATAACGTGCCGTAACAGAAATTTTGAGTAATGTTATATTATAACTTTGTGGTTGGGAATACGTTTTACTTTAAAGTGCGTGTGGAATGACCAATCAAGGAACAAAAGCAGGGCGTAACAGAAAAGTGTCGAAGTTATGAACGAAAAGAGCATACCAATGAGTATATGGCTATCTCATTGAATTTGAGCTTTCTATTTTTATTAGAGGTTTTTCTACTTTTACCGAATTTTGTGAAATTATTAGTTTGCTTTACCTGTCTTTTAGCAACACCAATAAATGCTATTTACCTATGAAATTAAAAGAGAGCCATAATGGAATTTACACATAAGCGCACCATTCAAATTACAGCGTCGTTATTATTACTATTAGCAATAACACAGGCTGTTTTTACAGCGCTTTACAGCGGCGGAATTAGCTTTTCAAGACAGTATGCCTAGGGATTTGAAGCGACAATTTTTACCGTGCTAGTTGCTTTTGCGAGTACCGCAATGGTGCAAGCTGAAGAGGCGCAACTAGGTTGGTCGGCTGTTGCTTTTGGCGCAGTGATTAATATAGTCCAGGTGAGCAACGGCCTTCGACAAAGTCGCTGGCGCAGTAGAAGGGACTAAGCCTTTAGTCGGCGGCGTGGTGTCTTTATCTTTCATGATTTACTATACGGCAAAACTATTGTTAGGTTTAGCAGCCGTTGTTTTCGGCCTATCATTTCTAGCAAAAGGCGGTAAAGCAATTGGCGGCCTTACAGCTATAGCCGGCACAGTAGCTATGCTTGCCAATACCATATTGTTTATATTTCTGTTTTGCTCTCTGGGTCTACGAAAAATGAAGCCAAGCGCAAAACTTTGTGTATATCTTTAGAGAGTGTAATTTAACCGCTTTGAAAGTCCTTAAGAGCTTTAGTTGTTCTATTTCGTCACAGCAGTAAAGCTATAGACATATATAGATTGTGTTTCATTTCTTTGAGTCTGGCCCGATAAGACTTAGCTCGTTTAATCTTTCGTTTATTCTAACGGAATCAAATGAGAGCATACTATAAACTGATGAAAAATAATTTATAGCTTCATCATTGCTGATGTGTTGCGAATCATCATAATTTATGAGTGCGGACAAGAGTGCGGACATAACTTCGGTAGATTTAGCGTAAGCACTTTCGCATCTATAAATAAAGAATTTTTGTTCATCTTTACTGTCATTGAGTTTTTTTAACATCATATTAAACACCTCATCAGTCGGGTTTTGGTTATTGATGTGCTCTTCGTAACTCGTATATCTCATATATTCAGATGTCGACTCAAGAAACAATTTATTCCATAATAATAGCTCGAAGAAACTAAAGAGGTATAACTCCGATTGAGTTTTAAATAATCCCCCTTTTTCTTCAGTGTATTGGAGATCTTCAAACTTATAATAACTTTCTACTGTAAGAAGAGTCGGTACTACATCAGACAAGTGCTGTAGCTCGCTAAAAAACAAAAAGTCGGCGAGGCTAGACATATTTTGCAATTGTTTAAAAATAATGTATATTTCCTCCAAACTATCATCTTTTCTGTATATATCATTGAATTTGTTTTTCAATTTTTCCAAATTATATTTAGGATTGTCAAAGTTGCTGCTGTAGCTAATCGTTCCTTCTTTCCTTAGCTTTAAATGTATAAATTCCCAAAGTATTGACTCCTTATCTAAATATTGATAGAACTTTTTAGATTCAATATGTAGTTTAAGGTATCTTTTGAACTCAACTGTATCCTCAATTTTTCTCTTTTCTTCATCGCTCAAATACAATGTGTCGCTTTCTTGAAGATATGAATAACTGGATGAAAGCGCTTCAGATGCTAAATAATAAGATTGGGTTTTACCTAGTTGAGAGTGTTTTTCTATTTCATTTTCTATGAAATTTTTACCAAACAAAATTAAAGAGTCTCTGTACTTATTTTTTTCTTCTATATGTGCCATTCGAATTTCATAATTATATTTATTACAGAAATTCATCTGTTTTTTTAAGCTTGGTATCAGACGTGATATTTGCAATGAGACCTGATAGTAACGCTCTCTATCCTGTTGGTGAACAATGTTTTTATAGTTATTTTCGATGTTTTGTCTATATATATCAACGGATTGTTTTAAGTTTTCTTCGTGGGAGCTGAGTAAGTGATCTAATAGCTGTTTTGAAAGCTTATAATTTTCAGTATGATTTTTTATAGTGACTTCAATACTTTCTTTATGAGAAAGTAAAGCCAGTTCATAGGCTTTTTGACTATTTTTAAGCGCTTCGTTGTTGGCCTCCATGGTAGCTTTTAACGCAATTTCGCTAGACTTCCTTGACTCCTTTAACGCATTTTCGGCACTTTCTTCTGTTGATTTAATAGCTAAATAACTAAAGGCTACTGTTAGCATAGGAATGACAAATAAACGAATTGTTTTAGCTAATTTAGACAAAGTTTTTCTTGTAAAGATTGGGCGATCTTTAGTGAGTGATTTGTAAATTTTTATCATATTATTTCTATTATAAAGCTAATGGGATTAAAGGGGTAACCCTCGTCTTACAGGCAAATACCTATTCTTCTCGCTTTCTAAGTAATAGTATCTCAGGCGTCACTCTTTTTGAACATATTATAACTTAATGTATCTAATATTCATTCATTCCTATCTAAATTCAGTAGAGCGAATTCTGAGTTACTTCAATACTGTAAACTACCAATTTAACTGCAGCTTATTTAAAAATGAAGAGGCACAAACTCTTTATAAACTTTAAAGAGTTAAATTGAAGTGAGGTAGCTTACAATAGCTTCAATATTATTATTTTGATTCTATTGAGTTTCAATGGGGCTTCTGTCGTCTGCGTATAAGCCGCTATTGGCTTTTAATTTTTTGATATTTGGAGCATTTGGAAGGTTTTTAGAATTTTCATCTCTATGTTTTAAAAGGAACAGGGATTCGTACTAGAGGTAGTTCTGTAAAAGTAAAGGTACGCCGACATATCTGCTGATATCATCAAAATCTAAAAACGAAACATAAAATTTTGGCTTGTTAGAAGGTGCTGTAAACGGTGAAAAGCTTTTCAACGATTATACAAGGTTAGAGCTCTTCTGAATAACTAGTTCATAGTCTCTATATTCCTAATTATTTTGTTGAGCCTCTCCATTTTTACCAAAACATGTTCATTGATGGGCAAAAAGGCAAAAAGCCCCTTAGATAGGGGCTTAATACGAATTGGTGGGCTGGCGGGATTTGAACCCGCGTATTTCTTTTGAAAATCATAAAGATGCATTTGGGTTAGCCACCTCGTTGACATCTGGGAAACTTATTTTATTACCATGAAGAACTGCGAGTTGTACATGTAAAGGAATGAATGATACAACGTAATGCTTTATCACCAATCTAATGTTATAACCGACGAATAGCGCAAGTAATGCGAACCCTATGTACTCTTGCCAGCCATCTAAAAATCTATGATTGTAACCAATAGCAACAAGAACAGAAATTAAAACCTGATTTAGGAAGGATCTTTGTTGGAGATACTTTTTGGTGGTATTTAGTTCTTCTTTAACTGTAATAGCGAAAGACATGTTTGTGTCTGTATTATCAGAAATGTTGTCCTTGGCTTTCGTGTGCAGATCATTAAGGTAGTTATCACTTAGTGAGCTTTGACCAAATTTGAAAAAAACAAAGCTGTACCGCTCATAGAGAAAACAAATTGCACTGACTAAAAGGTATGAAAACAACACGTCTTGAATAGACATTTGGCTATACATTCCATTGTTAAAATTAAAAGTGTCTTGCAATTTCATCTTGCCCAAAATAGTCCAGATTGAAAAAATTTTGTCAAAACTTTTGTCAATGAACAACCCCAAAAATACTACAAAGAACATGAAACATTTATAGATTGGATATTTGGTTGCTATCTCTTCTGCAAAACGGTCTTGTAAAGTGCTAGTTATGCTGCTCATTATTGTCACACTATTCTGGGGAACACAAACCTATGTAATAAATATCACCAGCTTCGGGGTCAAAAGCTTCATACTCAACCAATGAAGAACCGATGAATGAAAACACATCATTTGTCCGGAATTTGTCCACGACTTCAATAAATGAATTTTCGTTGAAAAAATAAATGTTGCAAGATTTTCCCGTATCGAGGTTGACGATTCTACCAGAACGGTTTTTTCGACTCATTACTTCTAGTCGACCTTTGAAGATTATTGGGACACTTAGCGATCTTCTTTTAATTAGGCTTGAAAATAATTCTGCATCTTGTCGGTCAAAAGAAAACTTCTGTCTCTTAGTCCCGCCTATTTCAATCTCGAAAAAACTCTCTCCAGAAGTGGGAGATCTGATTATTGCTAATATTTGGTCAAGCTCTCTCAGAATTGCTCTATCACCATATCGCCTACTGTGTTCTTGGGATAAAACATGTACGGCTTGTTCGTATGGAATTGGTTCAACACTGTTCTGTGCAACCTGATTTATGCGAGCTGAGTGCGCAACCTTAAGCCTATTAAGTGTGTCAATCCCTTGGCTCTCCATTTCTTCATTGACACCAGAAAGAGCCTGCTTCACTCTTTCTAATTGCTCCTGTACCCATTGCCCACGTTTACCTAAATCAAGTTTAAAACTTCCTTCATAAGCGTCTAAAACCATTATTTCTGTTTCAGCATAATGAGAAGGGTGTAACTTAGCATTTTTGTACAGGTTACCATTAAGGTCTAGATATGCTCTATCAAGAGACTTTTGAAGATGAAAGAGCGTCCTCCCTAATACTCTTAGAGGAACACGATTATCTTGTACCAAGTCGCCTTCGAAGGTAATCGTCAAATCTGCCACAGCTTGTTCACCATAAATCCGTTTATTTTAAGATTGTCATTCTTGATTAAGCCACCGCCCGTACACTTTTCTAATCATGCCCCAATCAGCGTGACCCATTTGCTTAGCAACCCACATGGGGTTTTTACCAGATGATAGCATCATAGATGCATATGTATGGCGGCATTGATAAGGGTAGCGGTATTCTATGTTTAGCTTTTCTAGCGTAGGTTTCCAAACATATTTTCTTAACCCGTCAGCGTATTTGTACTCTTTCATATATTTTGGGTCAATAAAAACTCTATAATTATCAAAGAAATCGCTATTTTTTAGGCTTTTTAATGCGATTAATGCTTCATCATGGAGTTCTACGGTCCTCAGACTACCTTTGGTTTTAGGTTCCTTTTCTAGCCCTGAAGTAAGGTTAACTCGTATGTGAGCAACTCCCTTATCAAAGTCAATGTCTTGCCATCGAAGGCCTAGAAGTTCACCAGTTCGCAATCCTGTATAAAAAGCGAATTGAAAAAACTCTTTATAAGGATGTTCTAATGCATTGAGAATTTTATTAATTTCAAAAAGACTGAACGGTTTAGGTTCTTTAGTCTGCTGCTTGTATCTTTGTATTAAGCTCGCTGGGTTTTTTTCAATAACTTCATCATTAACTGCACGAGTAAAAATTTGCTGAAGTACATTTCTAGTTTCGTTTATCGACTTAGGCGAAAGTTGAACCTCTGATGCCCATTCATCAAACATACTGGCTTTAAACTTAGTCAGCTTGAGGTGACCCCAGTTAGGTTTGATGTAGCGATTGTACTTTTGGGAATAGCCGCGAATAGTTGTGTGAGACCAGTTACGCTGCTTTTGTTTAAACCAAATATTTGAATAGTCATGAATAGTAAAATTGCATTCGGTATTAAAAGCTTTCTGAATGATCTTGCTACTAGGAAAACGGTCTGCTATCGCTTTGTCATCAAGTAATATCGCCATTCTGTAAACTTTTTCTTGGTCTTGTATTCTTTGCAACGCTTTCTTATTGTGTGGTGCAGGTATTGTTTCCCTATAACGCTTATTGTTTATTGTAAAGTCGATAGCGTAGCCGCCATTCACTGTTTTAACACTCATTTGCTTGGTCTCCTTTCATCCATTGGTAAATCATTTCGACGATAAAAATTAGTCTTCCGTCAGGTGCCTTCAGGTAGTGTTGTTGCTTTATCCAAACCCCTTTTTTAACTTTCATCCGAATCGCTTCTTTCGTATAGCCCGTCATTTCTGAAAGCTTGTCTGTTGTTACTAATCCGCTCATTAATTTGTACTCCCGTATAAATGAAGTACTAGATTGGTCCTCAATGGTCTGGTAAAACAGATTCCTAACGGGTAAGGAACGGGTTATACAGTCCTAAAATATTATGGATATACAAGAGCTTAAGAGTTCTATTGAAATTGCCTTAGAACACTTTGAAACTAATGAAAAACTTCTTAAAAAGGGTGATGAGATAGCAAGGGCAGTCTGTGAACTCTCTCTTGGCTATATCAATGAGGGTGTCGGTTTAAAGGATATTTACTTCGATTACTCAGAAATCTACAAAGAAGTGTGGGGTAAAGAGGTTGATAGCGTTAAAGCGTCTGCCGACATACGAAGACACATGAAAGTTACAAATGAGTGTTTTGCGATAACGAGCTCACTAAATATAAAGTTAAAGGAACATGGAAAATCACCGCTTTCTTTGATTGTTGAATCTTCTACTGGGGGGCGCAAAACCCAAATAAGTTTATCGGTCATACAAAGTAAGAACACTACGTATAACTTTAATAGCGAAAACCCAAATGTTCAGTACTCTGCAATACAGCTTCCAAAGGTGTACCCGTTCACGAAGCCTTTCTTAGATATGGAGTTAAAACTCTCCAGAGTAATGGTTGTTTCTATTATATTGATACTACTCAGTTTAATAGCAATTCTTACTTTACTCGACGTTTTTAGTTGGGATGAGCGAGTTTTGGAACTAGCCTTGATTACGACTTTCTTTCCAAGTGCTTATTTGCTTTCAAAGCTAAAAGAAATTCTCGATAAAGGTATAACCGAATTGCCTACGTTAATGGCTCCGATTCGAACTAAAAATGCTTTGCTTGTGCTTTATAAAGAGCGAAAAGACGATAATGTTTCACTCAAAATGCAAGCCGTGACCTTCGAAGCTCAATGCGGTATTTGTGGTGAAAATATTGTCATAGAAAAAAGCAAAGAGTTTAATGGACGCTTTATCGGTAAATGCACTGTTGCACCTACTGAGCATATTTACTCTTTTGACCACGTTACAAAAACGGGTAAGTTCTTACGTTAATAAGTCAAATTGTTAAAGAACGGGCCAGAGTCAAACGAACTCTGGCATTTGCAAGAATCTAACTGCGTGGAACTTTTCTTTTGCGACTTCCATTGCTTCAACTTCGTTATCGAAACGAAAGCTATATTTCATTTGTCCGTCCTCTTTACCCATGACATACCAGTCGCCAGGCTTTAACATTTGGAACTGAATCATTGTATTGTGAGTATCAGCAAGATATTTATTGGCTTGTATTACTTGGCAACAAGCTGTTTCAAAGTCTATTTCAAATGGGTTAACGTCTTTGAGTTGTGAGCGAAAGCCATAGAATACAGAAACGCCAGTGTAGTCAGGTACGTTATTGCTATCTAATATGCTGGTGTTTACGGTTTTGTTTCGTCCGAAAAGACAACAATCTTTCAATTTTTTTCCACTTCCACAATTACATGGAATGCTTAACGGGTCTTTCATTTTCTATTCTCTTTATATGGTGGTTTAGTTTCAGTACAGTTATTTACACAAGTCCAAGACGCCTTCGGCTTTTGGGCCCCTCTCCGCAGGGCGGAGGCCCTCCCAACTGCCTTCGGCTACCCCCTGAGACTTCGTCAACAGTCCGTCCTTCCCAAGGGAAGGGCGGACTGTCAACTTGTTCAGCGGGTGATTCCAAAAGCAGCCATTGTTTGTTTTCGATGGGGTATCTTGCGGAAACAGATAAGATTGTTTTGGGAACATTGTTATATGCATGTTTAGACAAGCTTTCAGGCTCTATATGCTCATATAGTTCTTTTAACTGCTTTTCATATTCCATGGCGAAAGGGCGTTCAGATTTGCGAATATTAGTGCCACCCATCATCAATAAGTAGGCTAGCCAATCAGATGCATCAGCGGCTTGTCTTAGCTTGTTCAATTCAATATCGTCGATGGTATGATTTATTTTTCTAAGCTGCCGCCACAATGAAACTGACGGTAATCCAAAGAATTGAAACTGTCTGATATTGTAAAGCGAAGCCCATGCAGTAATTTTTGTTGCTGATACTTTTGCGTCGTTTCCGTAGGTGTCAGTATCTAGAAATTCACCATCTATGTTTTTACAAATGTATTTAGCGATGTACGCTTGTGCAGAGCCTTTATCGCTTGTTATTTTCTCAGCCTTAAAGCGGTTCTTTGCCGCACCACGTTCATTTGTATCTTGTTCTAAAGCATACTGATGGAGTATTTCTGTAACTCTGGCTGACTGATGTGGTGGCATAAATAGCATCAAATGCCAATGTGGTGTTCCATCATGGTGTGGCTCAACAACGCGTATCCCGTAAACTGTGATGTTTTCTCTGTCAAACTGAGCGCGTGCCTTTTGCCATTGCCCGTTAAGGTAATCATTAGCATCTTTTACCGAGTATGCTTTGTATTTAGGGTTGGGTTTACCTGACGGATAATGAGAATGATACTTGGAGGGTGTAGTAAGCGTGTAAAACCAACTCTCATGCTTTTGCAGTTGTGAGTATTCCTCAGTGCCTTTGATCCTCACCATTAATTCAGCGCGTCTTACTTTTGGGTTCGATACATTAGAATTGTATACATCAAGCATGGAGACATATTCACCATCTGCGCTGCAAAACCATTTGTTTTGCATGTATTCTTCTGCTTGCGCTTTTTCCCACTGGTGTTGTCTGAGTCTTTCGTCGCTGCAATAAGCGCTTTTCGACTGATTTACTAAATCAAGCTGGCGTCTGATTGATTCCATTTTTTGCGTAGCCAGCGTTTTGAATTTGTTAAACCAAAACTTTTCAGTTCTAAACAGTGTGAGGGCTTCCACATGTGTCATATCACATGGAATAGAGAAACCGTATTTCTCGAATTTACTTAAGCAGTAGTCAAACGCTTGTTCAGTATTTAGGTGGGCGGTATTCCTTAAGCATTGATTGGCTTTCTGCTTGGCAAAAAGCTTGAGTTCACGAACATCTTTTGAAAGGTTTAAGTCTGCTATTTGAAGCTCTTTGCTGAGATTTGATAGAAACAGATTTGCTTGAACATAACTTGCTTGTTTTGAAATTTTTACGTATTTGTGCGCAGCGTCATAGGCTAGTGAGGGCATTGTACTGAATAATTCAGCACGAAATTTATGACATTCCCGTGTGCCTAAACCATAAGTGATTTGTTCTGGAGAAGTGACAGTCTCGCGACATTCAGGTACAGATTCGCGACACTTTACAGCCCTTTTAAGACCGTTAGAGACCTGTGGTTGGTTTTGATTGGTATCGCCAGAAGTGGCGAATTTAAGGGGGTGAAGCGGTCTAGATTGGTCTAGACCGCTTCTGGAATTGGTGGAGCTGGCGGGATTTGAACCCGCGTCCAGAAAATGTCTACCTTTGGTACTACATGCTTAGTTTGTCATTTATTTAACTGCTTGGAACTCCGACAAACAGGATTTCCTTACAGCTGGCCTAATACTGTTTCGCGGTTCACCCTTAGACAAGGTTCCCTCGCTATCCTACTTGGATGACCTTCCGAATCCCCGCTAGCAGGAAAAGACTAGGGTGGAAGGGCCTATGCCGGTTATTAAGCGGCTAGTGCGTATGTTTCGTCGTTTGCGACTATTTAAATGCGGCTTTTTAAGAGGCAAACCGCTCCTCTGCATGCACCTCCGGCTTCCTAGATCCTGTCGAATCCTAATCAGCCCCGAGTGTGATTTTCAATAATAGCACAATTGTTACATGGTGAAATACATTCTTTTGAAAATTACTATAAATTTTAAGGGTTTGGCTATAAATCAACCAAAAATAACATCTAGTTTTTCAAAAGCTTACCTGTGTGGCCTTCAGTTGAAGCTTTGCTTAAACAGCAACACACAAACATTGAGTATTATTGAACTATCATAGATATGTGGATGCTTGAGTAAAATTCAAGTGCCGAGCGCACAAGGGCTGTGCAAGAAACGCAATTTATAAACTAAATTAGCGCTTTTTATTTGATTACTTTAGCGAATTTTTAAGGAAATAGTGCTGATGTAATGATGCAATTAGTAGCAAGAACCATTAAAGTACGTGAGCATAATTAAAAGGCTTGTAGTGTAAATGTCTTCAGATTCCATATTGTATTCTCCGTATACCTTGCCATGTGGCGTAACAGCGCGAAACCGTCTTGTTAAAGCTGCTATGGAAGAAAATATGTCGAGTATGGGAAATATTCCCGGAGAGTCTTTGTACTCACTCTATCGATATTGGGCCCACGGCAATTTAGGCATGGTGATCACAGGCAACGTTATGGTCGATAAAGGCGCCATGACAGGGCCAGGTGGCGTTGCACTAGAAAAAGATACCGACATCGCACCGTTTCAAAAGTGGGCAAAAATCATTAAGTCTAATGGTGCTTTGGCCATAATGCAGATTAATCACCCTGGTCGACAGGTATTTAAAGCGATGAAAGGCAAAGCAATTGCGCCTTCTGCTGTACCGCTTGATATGGGTAAACACTCCAAGCTGTTTGCTCAACCACGAGAAATGACCTGCCAAGACATTCACGATGTATGCAAACGTTTCGTTCAAACTGCTAAGCAAGCTGAAAAAGCCGGGTTTGATGGCGTTGAAATTCACGCTGCCCACGGCTATTTGCTTACGCAGTTTTTATCACCGCTTACTAATCAGCGCCAAGATGAGTGGGGCGGTTCTATTATTAATCGCGCACGCTTGCTGATAAACATAGTCAGTCAGGTTCGAGCGGTTTGCGCTAAAGACTTTATTGTTATGGTAAAGCTTAACTCTGCTGACTTTCAGAAAAATGGTTTTTCTTTTGATGATGCCTGTGAGGTGGTAAATCGCTTGGAAGCCTTGGGTGTTGATGTTGTAGAGTTGTCTGGCGGCAGTTATGAAGCGCCTGCTATGCAAGGGCAAACCCGTGACGACACCACGCTGGCCAGAGAAGCGTACTTTTTGGAATTTGCGCAGGCACTGGTAAGTAAAACTGATATTCCGCTTATGACAACTGGCGGTATAAAAAGGGCCGAGGTAGCAGAGGAAGTGATTGAGCAGGGCTGTGCTCTTGTTGGATTAGCCAGTGCCCTTGCTATTACGCCAGACTTAGCTAAAAAGTGGCAACAAGAATGGGCGTATTCGGGAATAATTCCACACTGCTCTTGGAAAGATAAATCGCTTGCAAGCCTTGCGAATATGGCCATGGTGCGAAGACAACTTAGACGCCTTGGGAACAACCTAACCACTTTAAGAAACCCGTCACCGCTGTGGAGTCTGATTCTTGATATGCTACATCGCAAGAAAATGACGAAACGAGACGTAGGTTAAACCTATTACACTTCTTTTTTGGCAGCCCAAATAAAAACACAGCGTTAAACGCTGTGTTTCATCATTCGTTCTTTTTGACGTTGCCAATCTTTGTCTTTAATGGTGTCACGCTTGTCATGGGCGTGCTTACCTTTTGCTAGGTGAATTTCTAGTTTCACCCAACACTTTTTCCAATACATAGATGTGGCAACGATTGAATAACCTTGGCGGTCTCGTGCACCCATTAAGCGGTCAATTTCTCGTTTGTTCAGCAACAATTTGCGAGCACGCTCTGGAGCAGCGATAACGTGGGTAGAGGCTTGATTCAGCGGACTAATTCTACACCCTACCAAATACGCTTCGGCATTCTGGATAATAATGTACGCATCGGTAATGTTCACTTTACCGGCACGAATACTTTTAATTTCCCACCCTTGAAGCTCAAGTCCGGCTTCGAACTTGTCTTCTAGGAAATAGTCGTGACGCGCTTTTTTATTCTGCGCGATATTTCCTGTGGTGTTTTTGTTGGCTTTATTCTTTTTCATGCTGGCTATTATACTGATTGTTCAAAGGAATGTCTTTAGTTGTCATTGTTATCTTATATTGGGGCATTTGGTTCAAAACCGAATACGAGCGAACCAAATTTTCTGTGATACAATGCGGCCAAGAGTTTTAATTGTAGTGGAATCAATGCCAAGTATTCATAGAAGCGCGCTGGTAGCTCATAGCGCAGAAGCCATGTTTAACTTAGTCAACGATGTAGCTTCCTACCCAGAGTTTTTGCCAGGCTGTACCGATAGCAAAATCCTCGACACTTCAGCGCAAAGCATGAAAGCGTCATTGTTAGTTGCAAAAGCAGGTATCAAGCAATGGTTTACAACGCACAATGTGTTAGAGCCAGGTAAAAGTATTCAAATGCAACTGGTCGACGGTCCGTTTCGCTCGCTTACCGGTGGCTGGACATTTTCAGCGTTATCAGAAGAAGCCTGTAAAATTGAATTAAACCTAGAGTTTGAATTCAGCAATAAGCTAGCTGAAATGGCTTTTGGTAAAGTGTTTAACAGTTTAGCCAGCAGTATGGTTGCAGCGTTTACAGACCGAGCGCGGAGCGTTTACGCATGAGTAAGAAGCTCATCAATATTGAGGTTGCCTACGCGTTACCCACCAAGCAAACTATCATTGATGTTGCTATTCATGAAAATGCGACGGTAGAAGAAGGGATAAACGCGTCTAACGTGCTTGAGCAGTTTCCCGAGATTGATTTGAAAGCAACGAAAGTGGGTATTTGGAGCCGCGTGGTTAAGCTTCGCGACACGCTTACCGATGGCGACCGTATTGAAATTTACCGCCCGCTTATTGCTGATCCTAAAGAAATCCGCAAGCGCCGTGCTGAGAAAGCGAAAGAGGAAGGGCGCGCTGACAAAATCACAGGTGGAAAGGTAAATCCACTTAAGGCGAAGTCATAGCAGTCAGCTGAGCGCTTCTACGCCAGCGCCAAAGATAGATACAAAAATGGCCTTCAAGTGAAGGCCATTTTTTTTAAAGAAGACAAAGGCTATTAGCTTTTTTCTGAAATACTGCCTAACTCCAGGAAAGGGGAGGCATCAATATCTTCAGCATCCATCATGCTAGCAATTCGCTGAACGGTAGCGACCATTTGGCTTTGCTCCCACTCTTTAAGCTGTGAAAAACGCTCGACAAAGTGTTCTTGAAGAGGGCGAGGTGCGTCAACCACTGCCTCTTTACCGCGTTCGGTTAAGAATACGCCCACTTTTCGTTTATCTTGCGTACTTCTTATGCGCGTAGCTAAGTCTCGTGATTCTAGTCTATCTAGAATATTCGTGATGGTTGCAGGGCTTAAGTTAATATTCTCTGCAATTTCGCGCACCATTATACCCGGGCGCTCTTCAATATTTTGCATCACCAATAACTGTGGGCCTGTTAAACCCACGTGTTTACTTAGCTGCTTGCTGCGCAGGTCTACAGCGCGTATTACGCGCCGTAGTGCCACTAATAGTTCTTCTTCTTTTCGCATGTTACTTCCAACAAATGCGTAACCCAGCGGTTACTTAAGCAAATGAATAAAATGTTGGTGCTTATGATAGTGATCGATGACGTCATTAATGACCGAAATCTTCGACCAGCCCATAATATCATAGTTCTGACCACCTTCACTAAGGTGCACTTCGGCGCGATAGTACGTGGCCTTTTTGTTTTCGTCCAGTGCTGGTGTGTCACTTGGACCAAATTCAGGCTGTTCTGTCGATACAGGATGCACAGCATAAATGAACTCAGGGTCATTGCCCATATCAACGGTTAATATGAGTGCTTCGTCCGTATCTTCAATTTTTATTTCGAATTGCTGCGCTTTAAACTCCTCGCTTACTTCTGTTAGCGCAGGCTTCACCACTTTGTTGATGTAACGACGAACGGCAGTTTCATCTGGAAAGGTCACAATATTTTCAAGGCGCTCTTTCCAGTTTTTGTCAGAGTCATTATGCTGCGGTGTACCCGTTAGTACTTGTAAACTTTCACGTTTGTACGCCTCGATACGAAGGGCTTTCAATAGTCCCGATATAGCGATAAGCAACACAATAGCAAATGGCAGTGCGGCGGCAATCGTCATAGTTTGCAGCGCGCCAAGCCCACCAGCGTAAAGCAGCACTGAACTCACCACACCAACGCCAACAGCCCAGTATACTCGTTGCCACAACGGCGTATTGTTTTCACCGTGTGAACACAGCATATCGACAACCATGGCACCCGAATCACATGAGGTTACAAAGAACACAATGACCATCAATACTGCTATAAGGCTTAGTACTGAAGCGAAAGGGAACTGCTCTAAAAATACAAACAGTGCCACTGAAGTATCTTCATTTACCATTTGTGCAAGTACGTCTTTACCTTGCACTAACACCTGATCAATAGCGGCGTTGCCGAATACGGTCATCCAAAATAGTGTAAATGCTGATGGAATAAGCAGTACGCCCATTACAAATTCGCGGATGGTTCTACCGTATGAGATACGCGCGATAAACAGGCCAACAAACGGAGCCCAAGCTAACCACCAACCCCAGTAGAAGATAGTCCAGCCACCAATCCAATCCGTTTTTTCATAGGCGAACAGGTTAAATGTGTTTCGCACTAAATCAGACAGATAAGCCCCAGTGTTTTGCATGAACGCTTGTAGTAAAAATACGGTTGGGCCTAAAACAAGAACAATTAAAAGTAGCAGTAAGGCTAAAACCATATTGGTTTCTGACAGACGGCGTATGCCTTTTTCCAGGCCAGTAGTTACAGAAATTACGGCTAAACCAACAACGCCTGCCATTATAGCTATTTGAACACCAGTATTTGACGGTAGACCAAATAGATAGTTAAAACCCGCATTTACTTGCGAAGCGCCAAAGCCTAGCGACGTCGATACACCAAACACTGTTGATGTAACCGCGAATATATCAACCACGTGCCCAGGCCAGCCATAAATCCGGTCACCAATTAATGGATATAAAGCAGAACGCAGTGTAAGAGGTAAGTTTTGACGGTACGCAAAATAGCCCAAAATCAGGGCCACTACCGCATAAATTGCCCAAGCATGAACACCCCAATGGAAAAATGTGGTTTTCATTGCTTCGCGAACAGCATCAATACTTTCAGCCTGTGCAGTGGGGGGCGCTAAAAAGTGCATTAAGGGCTCGGCAACGCCAAAGAACATAAGCCCAATTCCCATTCCTGCTGCAAACAACATACTAAGCCAAGTCCCAAAGCTAAATTCGGGGCTTGCGTGATCTGGGCCTAACTTAATTTCGCCGTAGCGTGACATGCCGAGGAAAACAACAAACACCACAATTACTGCGACAGTAAATACATAAAACCAACTACCGTTGGTCACAATTGCGCTCTGAAGCTTTTGGAAAAGCGCGTCTGCTGTTTCAGGAGCACCAGCAGCGAAGATAAGTAAACATAGGATTAAAGCTGACGATGTAAAAAACACCGGCTTGTTGAGTGGAGATTTATTTTCGTTCTCAATCACGCAGTAAATTCCTTTCACCTTTTATAAATTTCGGTTTATACGCAGAAATATACCGCATGGAGCATTTTTTATAAACATCAGATGAAATTATTTGATTTGTATGTATTTGGTCAATGAGTCAAAGTGCAGTATTTTTTTTGCAGTTGTTTTTACAATAAAAATTAGACTTTCTGCTAGGTTTTAGGTGTTTTTGGTTAATTATTAATCATTAGAGTAGAAATAATTAATAGATTGTGTATCGTAATATATGATCTTTTTGATATGTGTTTTAAGTAAACACTGTCCGAAGAATAAAAAAACAATTGAAGGAAACACACACAAATGCGAAAAACTCAGCTTAGCTGTGCAATCATCGCTGCACTGGCATCCACCTCTCTGGCTGCGCAAGAATCTAAAGCGCCCGCTAAACTTGAAACCATAGAAGTTACCGCCACGAAAAGAAGTGAATCAATCCAAGATGTCCCTGTCGCAGTCTCTGCGTTAGATGGAAAAGCATTAGAAAACCTCGGTATTGATAACTTCCAAGACTACGTAGAGTTTTTACCGAATGTGGTATTCCAAGGTACAGGTCCAGGGCAAAACGAAATATACATTCGTGGTGCGGCGACCACGCAATCAAGCATTACCCTGTCATCTGTTCAAGCACTTCAGCCCTCAGTGGCTTTCTATCTTGATGAAATGCCTGTTTCTATGGCTGGCCGAAACTTAGATATTTTTGCTACCGACGTTGAGCGTGTAGAGGTTCTACCTGGGCCGCAAGGTACGTTATTTGGTGCGAGTTCTCAGGCAGGTACAGTCCGCCTAATCACAAACAAGCCAGATCATTCTGGATTTGCTGCAGGCTTCGATACCAGTATCTCTACCACAAAAGGCGGAGATATGAGTAACACGGTGGAGGCATATTTCAACGTTACTCCAACTGACAACCTTGCGCTGCGTGTGGCTGCCTACAATGAAAGTCAGGGCGGTTGGATTGACAACATTGAAAATGAGCCAGGAAATGGTGGTTACATTGGAAGTGCAGTAGTTATTGATCGTATTTCTGGAAATGCATTGCAGAAACAGGGCATCGATCCGGCTGCGATGGATGCACGTCGTGAAATTAATGGTTTTACTCGCAGTGAAGCCGCCGTTGTGTCGCCAAGAAACAGCGAACATGTTGAAGATAACTTTAATGACGCGGTCTACTCAGGGGCGCGATTCGGGTTGTCTTACATTATCAACGAAGATTGGGATGTTCTGGTTCAACACACTCAACAAACACTTGATACTGAAGGTGTGTTTGCCTACGACCCCACAGTGGAAGGCGAAAGCTCGGCAATTCGCTTTCAAAGCGATGAAAACTCCGACGAATTTGGCTTAACCACATGGACCCTAAATGGTCGTTTGGAAAAACTAGATGTGGTGTATACCGGTGGTTACCTTGATCGTGAAATAGACACGCTTACCGATTACACCGGCTACACCAACGGCGGCTTATTTTCCGCGTACTATGTGTGTACGCACTATGAAACGCCAGATAATCCAGATGACGCGCGCTGCCTCGATCCGAGTAAATACTACAAAGAAGACACTACTAGCACTCGCTTAACCCACGAACTACGTTTCAGCACAACGATGGATACACCATGGCAGCTGACGGCGGGTGTGTTTTATGACGAACAGGAAGTAGGCTCAGTAGGCCAGTTTAAAATCGCAAGCCCTGAAATCTTTGAGAACCTTGCAAGTTCATGGAATGCGCTGGCGGGTGACCGTGGAATTAACAGCGATGGTGGCCCTTTCTCTCCTGAAATTAGCTTTGTAAACGACGTTACGCATACTATCGAGCAGATCGCAGTATTTGGTCAGCTAGGCTATGAAATTACTGATACGCTTACTGCTACCATTGGTGCGCGCTGGTATCAAATTGACGATATTTATCGCGGCGCTACGTCAACACGCGACGTAACAAGCCGATTAGAAGCCTATGGTCAAGGCGTGCTAGATCCCGCCGTGTATGATGGTTTGGGTCTTGACGGCCAAGGTGTTGTCGATGCTATCCAAGATGGTTCATTGGAAATTGGCTTACTAGACGGTGACGGAGTACTCACGGTTGACGATACCATTTTCAAATTCGGCCTCGACTGGAAAGTAAATGAAAACGTATTGCTTTTCGCGAACTATTCAGAAGGCTTCCGTCCACCAGTAACAAACAGACTAGGCGGTGACGCAGCGGCAAATGACACTGGGGCATTTGCGGATTTCCGTGTTCCGGTTTACTCAACAACAGATACGCTGGATAACTACGAAATTGGCCTGAAAGGTGACTTCTTAGACGGAATTTTGCGTGTTAATGCTACTGGTTACTATTCAGAAATCAGTGACTTGCAAACGTCGCGTTTCGATCCTGCGAATATTAGTTTCTTAGTCTTTACCGATAATGTTGGTGATGCAGAAGTTAAAGGGATTGATGCAGACATTACTTGGTTAGCGACAGATAACCTAGTCATTAACGCAGCATTTAGCGTACTGGATACTGAACTGGTTAGTATTAACCCTGAACTAGAAGGTATTGCGGCTGGCGTAGGCAGTGAGCTTCCGTACTCTGCTGACTTCTCAGGCAACATTAGTGCACGTTATTTCTTTGAGTTAGATGGCGGTAAAGAAGGGTATGTTAATGCATCACTTACCTACACCGGCGACCGTCTTGCTGGCATGGTGATGAACGCCTATGCCATGGAGGATGCAACTCGATTGATTTATGGCACGGGCTCGGGTCTGAAAATTAAAGATGAGGGTGACGAGTTTAAAGGCGCAACGTATCCAGGTGCAGATGGCGAAACAATTCGTGGTGGCCGCTACATTCAGGAAAGTTACGTAATTGGTAACGTATCTGTGGGGATGACGTATCAAAACTGGAAAGTTGAAGCATTCGTTGACAACGTTTTCGACAAATCAGCAATCTTGAACATTGATACACAGCAGTATACGCCTAAGGTTGTGACTAATCGCCCTCGTACTATAGGTCTTCGTTTCTCTTACGATTACTATTAATAGACGTTTGTCGTAAACGAAGAAGTAGATTGTACACAGTGCATTAAACGGCAGGCCTAGGCCTGCCGTTTTCATTACTTATCTTAGAAAAATTCGGTAGTATTAAATACATACCCTTTTGGCTTTCGCCAATTATCACCTGCGCTACCAAGAATTATAACGAAGGCTATGACAACAGAAGATTTTCAACATCAAGTTCGCGCTATTAAGCAAGCGCTTCAACGCGGTCAGTTATCAACTGCGAAATCGTATATTCAAGATTTATTGCCCTTGTCGCTAAATGAGCAGCAAGAAGCAGAAGTACTTTATTTGGCCGCTGTCACTTACAGGCTCTCGAACCAACATAGCGATGCTTTTAAGGCTATCGACACTCTTCTATCTCTTCGCCCAGATTACGGCAGGGGATACCAAGAGCTTGCATACTGTCATGAAGCTGTGGGAGACCAGCAAAACGCAGCAAGTGCGTTCTTTAAAGCAACGCATTTTAACCCCGCTCTTATAAGCAGTTGGAAAAAGCTGCTCTTAATCTATCAAAATCATCGCGACGCTACCGCTGAACAAATGGCATCAAATCAGATTGCGCATTTGCAGTCTCTTCCTCCGCCAATTCTGGGTGCCTACGACCTTATGTACGAAAAGCAGTTCGCTGCGGCAGAGCAAGTGTGCCGCCAATTTTTGGCTAAACAAAAGCATCACCCTGAAGCTATGATGTTGTTGGCTGAGATTGGTATGCAGTTGAAGGTGTACAGTGATGCAGAATTTTTGTTGGAAAGTTGTGTGGAATTATACCCGGACAACGAGCGATCGGCGCTAGCGTATCAAAACGTGCTTTCAAAGTTGGGTAAGTTTCCAGAGGCCGTAAACGTTGCGCGACAAAGACTCTCAAAAAGCCCAGACAGTTTTGTTATTAAAACTAGTCTTGCCCATGCGCTTGTTGGTGTAGGGCAATTAGATGAAGCGATAAATATTTACCATGGCGTACTAGAACAAACGCCAGATAGACCTAAAGTTTGGGTGTCGTTGGGTCATGCACTAAAAGCCAAAGGCGATACTGCCGATGCGGTTAACGCTTACGAAAAAGCGGTAGATTTTGCCCGCGACTATGGCGATGCCTATTGGAGCTTGGCGAATACGAAGACGTATAAGTTTAGTGACAAGATGCTTAAGCAAATGACTGAGCAAGCCAGCAATGATGCAATTAACTTAGACGATAAAATTCATATTTGTTTTGCGCTCGGGAAAGGGTTTGAAGATAACGCTCAGTATGACAAGGCCTTTGCGTATTACCAGCAAGGTAATGAGCTTAAACGCAGTACGCTTCAATTCGATATTGGGAAAACCGAGCAAGCATTAGATGCCCAGCAACAGGCTTTTAGTCAGGACAATTTCAAAAAAACACAGGGTTGCCAAGCGTCAGATCCTATTTTTATTGTCGGCCTTCCACGTGCTGGCTCTACACTGCTTGAGCAGATCCTAGCGTCGCACTCTAATGTCGACGGAACCATGGAGCTGCATAACATTCTGGGTATAGCGTCTTCGCTCAGCCACCAATCTACGCCATATCCGTTTAATATTTCAGCATTGAGTGAAGAAACACTGGCGAAACTTGGTGAGCAATATATTCAGCAGACCCGTGCATATCGCCAAGGCGCACCGTTATTTATTGACAAAATGCCCAACAATTTCATTCATATTGGGCTTATTAAAAAGATACTGCCTAACGCTAAAATTATTGACGCGCGAAGGGATCCAATGGATTGCTGTTTTAGTGGGTACAAACAACTATTTGGTGAAGGGCAGGAGTTTAGCTACTCGCTAAGTGATATTGGCCGATATTACAACGCGTATGAAAAGTTGATGTCACATTGGCATACGGTGATGCCCGGCGACATATTAACGGTGCAGCACGAAGATGTGCTCGACGATTTAGAAGGGCAGGTCAAGCGTATTCTGGCGTTCTGCGGTTTAGAGTTTGAAGAGGCATGCTTAGCGTTTCATAAAACCAAGCGGATAATCAAAACTCCAAGTTCAGAGCAGGTTCGTCAGCCTATTTACAAAACGGGGATGGGGCAGTGGAAGCCATTTGAATCTAACTTGGAATCGCTGAAGGACGCGCTTAAGACGCAGTAGAAGCGCCTTGCGTTAAATAGCCGTACCTAGCGTGACTCGACTGAACTTGGGCTTTATCCTAAGCCAAGCTTTTGAAACTAGGCGGTTACTTATTTACAGCGTTACAGCACCTTTAGAATAAAACGAGGCACGACTTTTACCGTACCTCGTGTTTTTTGACATTTAAAGGCGTCAAGCCTGTGCCATTAGAGCCATTCCTTACGCTTATGGCTGATAAGGTAACGAAGATTGGTGAAGGATAATTCTAATTTTACCGTCGTCGCATTGCTTGAAGACAAAGCTCTTGTTCACAAAAATATGGCTGTCGTCTGCACCAATAAAATGTACGTTGCATTGAACAATGGCTAACTCGCCGTTCAATATGAAATCTTCCTTGCTATACCAAACCTTTACCCAAGGCTTAAGCTTGAACCCATTGTCGTTGGGGTAGTCGCTATTGCCACCTACGAAGTATGAAAGCGCCCCTTCTTTTGTTGGGCGAAATGTTTGAGCACCAAACGTTAAGGTAGGTTTAAACAGTACCTTCCCATTATCGTAATCGTAGTTTTCAGATAAAACCTTTGATGCGAACGCCTTCGCATCGCCACCTTCAGCGTGTACTTTTCCCACCGCAACAACATTGTCGCACCAAGTCTGAAGGGCTGTATGTACCATCTCTTCTGTAAACATGACGCTAACTCCTTTAATTAATAGTTATGTTATACTGTATCAATTGTGTTTTAACAATATCGTTAAATCAATGAAATGTAACTGATTATCCGTGATAGATAATTGCTATCAGCGAAAGGTCACGGTGCATGCGATGATGCTAGCCACTAAAGGTACATCTATTGTAAAAGTTTGACGTGAAAAAATCGGTTAGAGTCCCCTTTGACGGGGTAAAAGTCAGAATGGAAAGTGTCGTTAATGAAAGGCATAAAAAAAGGCCGCACATAATGATGTGCAGCCACAATAAATTACATTTTACTTAATCTAGCGGTATAGCCACCGCCAGGCGCTAGAGAAATGTACAACTTTGTCTCGTTTGTCACTTCCAGCGTTTTTGACCGATAGTCTTCAGCCCAATGCTTTGCATTAGGGCCATCTTCAAAGATAACCATCTTCCATTTTCCTTCCTCAAGAAATGATAGATCAAGTGGAAGAGTTCGCGCGTTTTCATCAGTCATAGCACCGACATGCCAAGTAGACTGATGTTTTCTTGCAACCATAACGAAGTCGCCTATGCTACCTTCAAGTGGAATTGTTTCGTCCCACACTGTTGGTACTTTCGCTATGAATGCAGCGCACTCGCTATTTTTTCTATACTGACTGGGCGTATCAGCCATCATTTGTAGTGGGCTCTCAAACACAGTAAACATGGCCATTTGATGAACGCGGGTTGTCTGACTCATAGGTCGCATAAAGCGAATTGTAAAATCCTGATGATTACTGTCTTTACCACTGTAATTTATATTTTCAAATGCGGCTGGGCCTATCGCATTTGACATCACGCCTGGTGTGTAATCCATAGGGCCTGCTACTTGACGTATGAAAGGTAGGGTCGTGTTGTGCTCAGGTGTACTGTCGTAGCTCCATTTGTTCCATTCAAGGCCTTTTACGCCTTCTCTGGAAATGACATTAGGGTAGGTACGTCTTAGTCCTGCGGGCTTGTATGAGCCATGAAAATCTACCAAAAGTTCTCTTTCGGCCGCTTCCTTAGCAATCTTCCAATAAAACTGAACCATCTCTTGGTCGTCTCTCTGAAAAAAGTCGGGCTTGATGCCTACTGCGCCTAGCTGTTGAAACCGGTCCATTGCTTCATCAAATTGATCTCGAAGCGTCAACCAAGACGCCCATAAGATAATGCCTACACCTTTTTCTTTCCCATAACGAATGAGCTCTGGTACGTCAAAGCCTGCTACAGTTCCCATTAAATCACCTAATGGATACCATCCTTCATCAAGGATTACGTATTCAAGGCCATATTCAGCTGCAAAGTCGATGTAATGTTTATAAGTAGCAGTGTTCAGACCTGCTTCAAAGTCAACGCCGTGCAAGTTATTCGCGTTAAACCAGTCCCACGCCACTTTGCCAGGTTTTATCCAGCTGGTATCCGCGAGCTTTGATGGTATTGCCAATTGATACGTTAATTGATTGGTAAGCAAATCTTTGTCTTGTTTTGCGATGGCTAACACCCGCCAAGGATATGTACGCTTACCGCTACTCTTTGCTATATATTTGGCACGATGGGTTATAGGTTCATTTCGATCTTGCCAAGGGGTTTCTCCGACTGCTTTTTGTGTAGGATAGTGTGCGAAGGTTCCTTTAAGTCCTTTTTCACTACCTATTAACCATAAGCCCGCATAATTTTCCAATGCAGTTTCGGTGATTAACAGCTTACCTGCTTCAGTATCAATTAGCGTTGGCGTACTTGCTAAGTCAGTTGCTTTGATGTCGCTTACTTTTTCCTTTAGGTAGCTTCGTTCATTGTGTGAGTAAAAGCCTTCTTCTTTAGGAAAGTACGTGGTGGAAGGGGCTGGAAAATTAAACTCTGCGAGTTCGTCAATAACAACAATGTCTTGGTTGATGTCTGTCTCGAATCGATAAGCGATGCCGTTGTTGAATGCACGAAATGTTACCGTGTAATTATTTGAAAAAGAAAGGGAGAGTTGGTTATAGCTGTCGAGTATTTTTTGAGACTTTACGCGAACTTCAGGCTCTAAAACTTCATTTACTTGGTGTGATTTTTTGTCGGTTAGCCTTATGCCATCACTCAACGACGGTAAGCTTTCTAATTGCAAATCAATGTTAGAAGGAAGCAGTATACTCTTTCCGTCTAATGCAATCTGATAGCTAACCCCTTGGTTAACTTCTATTTCAACGTCAATATTCTTATCGGGCGAAGCGAGTGTAAATGTATGCTCTTCTCCAAAACAAGGGGACGCAATGAACAGCGCCAGAGTTACTAGTCCTGTCCTGATTCTCTTGTTTGCATCAAAATAACCTTCCATAAAACTTCCTCTATATTGAATAAATCACTTTTTATTAACACCATATTAACACTTGCGGGTAAAACGTTTACATATATGCGAAAATATTCTTAATCGATTAAGTTTTGATTGGTTTGATTATAGAAGGTGTGAACAATTTGTGCTGAATAGCTGAGAAATTGGGAGCTTCCGCTAACTATTATAAGAACTGGTTTTAACCTATACTTCATACAAAATAGACGCATTGCCATAATAATAATGAGATCTCTATTAGCCACCATTTTATTATTCCTAGCGCTTTTTGTATTTCATGCAAATGCCGCGATTAAAGATATTCAGCCTCTTTGCCAGGATAGTGTCGACGAATGTTTATCGAAAATCAGAGCGCAGCAATCTCTATTAGATAAGAACACACCACCATGGTGGGACCTTCAAGTAAGAAGGTTTGATATCTTATTTAACTTTCAACGTTATGATGAGCTTTATGCCCTTCTAAGACCATGGCTTGAGGCTACAAATTTGAAAGGAATGCCAGAGTACAAGCCACTAGTTTCTCTGTTTTTCGGCAAGTGGTTACGTGCCAGCGGCCGAGAGCAGGAAGCAAGAATAGCGTTAACTAAATCTTTGACGGGCTTGAGAGCACAATATGAAAAGATGCCGTCCCCTCAATTAGGTATAAGAATTTTAAATCTTTTGACTGTGCTTGGTAAAACGAAAGAAGCGCAGGACTTTGCTGAGCAACTGGAAGGTGAAAACTATAATGCGCCTGTCTTTTACCATGAGATCTTTGCTGAGCTTGGGCACGCCGCGCTAAAAGAAGGCGATAACGCAAAACATATTGAATATCGAATTAAATCGTTGAATTGGGCGTTGAAGCTACCCGATTATCAACAGCAAGCTATCGCCTACAGCAATTATGCTGTAGCGCTTCGCAACAATAGGAATTATCAGGAGGCAGAGCAGGCTTTCCTGAATGGTTTAGCATGTGCGGAGCAAGCGAAGGATATCGCTCAAATTAACAGTATTAAGTTACGGATAGCGGAAAACGCTACGCTTGGCAACGACCCTGAAAAAGCAAGACGTTGGCTCAAGCAAATATCTGTTGAGGGGCTTCCATCTTTACAGCTATCGCGCTACCGAAAATTGGTAAAAGATAACGCACCGCATTAATCGTTAGGTTCATTTCGATTAGCTGCAGGCAAAATGCACATTGCGGCACGCTTTTTTGTTTGCCAATTGTTAGATTCACTAATACTTACGGCGCTTCAGTCCAGTTTCGGCTAAAATCTTTGCTGAAATTTCTTCAATCGAATATTTAGTGCTGTTCAAAAATGGAATTTTTTCCTTTCTATACAGGTTCTCAACTTCACGAAGCTCCATCCTACATTGTGGTAGCGATGCGTATTTACTGTTTGCGCGTCGCTCTGAACGTATCTGATGTAGTCTATCGGCTTCAATTGTTAGTCCGAAGAGTTTGTTTTTAAATCGTCTTAGGGCAGGAGGCAGTTTCAGCATGTCTCCCATGTCTTCTTCTGTAAAAGGGTAGTTCGCTGCTTTTATTCCGTATTGAAGTGCTAAGTAAAGACTTGTTGGCGTTTTACCCGAGCGTGAAACACCAGTAAGAATGATGTCTGCTTCATCGTAATCTTTTAGATTAGAGCCATCGTCATTAGCCAGTGCGTAGTTTACGGCCTCAATTCTAATATCGTAGGTGGTTTCGTGGATACTGTGTGTACGATGTTTTTCTGGTTTTGAAGGAACACCCAATACTTTTTCCAGTGGCGCTACGAATTGATCGAGAAAATTATAGTTAATGCCCACAGATTTCGAGATTATTTTGCGAATATCTACATTCACAATTGTATAAAAAACGAGCGGCCTTTCTCCGGTGTCTTGAAAACTTTCAGAAATTTGCTGTAAAACTTTGTGAGCTTGTTCCTCAGTTTCAACGAAAGGAATGGTGTTGTGATTGAAAGAAACGGGAAACAGGGAAAGCAGGGCGTGGCCGAAGACCTCTGCAGTGATGGCTGTACCATCTGAAATATAAAAAGCTGTGCGCACAACATATCCTTAACATTGGTGTAATTTTATTACAAAAGTAATAAAGGGTTTACATTCTGAATTTCCCCATTCTAAGATGATTTCGTCGAAAAGCTACACGGTTCTTGTGAATGATGGCAAATATCAATAGGTTTGCTGTCAAACGTAATGGACAGCGTTAACAGTGGTTTTCACCACATATCGACTACAATTTGATGAGTTTCAGGTGACAAAAAGCACAAACCTGAAATTAACCTCATACCCTACACATAAAAAAGCTGGAGGCTTGGGCTGTGCAAGAATACGTACTTTGGTATCAAGAACTGGGCATGCATGATGTGGGTCGCGTAGGCGGCAAAAATGCATCATTAGGCGAGATGATTTCAAACCTGGCGAACGCCGGTGTGCAGGTGCCGGGAGGTTTTGCTACCACCGCCGAGGCATTTAATGAGTTTCTAGAGCAAAGTGGCCTAGAAGCGCGCATCCACGAAGTCTTAGACTCGTTAGACGTAGATGACGTAAACGCACTGACCGAAGCGGGTAAGAATATCCGCCAGTGGATCATCGACACTCCTTTCCAAGGGAAGCTAGAAGAAGAAATCAAAACTGCGTTTGTCACATTACAGGGTGATGCAGGTGAAGAAGCGTCATTTGCAGTGCGTTCATCAGCCACGGCTGAAGATATGCCTGATGCGTCTTTCGCAGGTCAACAAGAGACTTTTCTAAACGTTAAAGGCTATGAAGCCGTGCTTGTGGCAATTAAGCACGTGTTCGCATCGCTATTTAACGACCGCGCTATTTCATATCGCGTTCACCAAGGGTACGACCACAAAGGCGTGGCGCTATCCGCAGGCATTCAACGCATGGTGCGCAGTGATATTGCATCATCAGGCGTTATGTTTACTATCGATACAGAGTCTGGCTTTGAAGACGTTGTATTTATTACCAGCTCATTTGGTTTAGGTGAAATGGTGGTGCAGGGTGCGGTTAACCCTGATGAGTTCTATGTTCACAAACCAACACTTGATAAAGGCCTGCCTGCTATCGTTCGTCGTAACCTTGGTAGTAAGCTTACTAAAATGGTGTACTCAGATGATGAAGCACACGGTAAGCAAGTGTCTATTGTCGATATTGATGCAGCTGACAGCAAAACCTTCTCGTTGACTGATGACGAAGTAATGGAGCTTGCTAAACAGGCGCAGATCATTGAAAACCACTACAAGCGTCCTATGGACATCGAGTGGGCAAAAGATGGCGCAGACGGCAAACTATACATTGTTCAGGCTCGCCCTGAAACGGTACGCAGCCGTGAAGACTCACAGAGCATCGAGCGATTCCAGTTGAAAGGTCAAAGCAACATTGTTTGTGAAGGCCGTGCAATTGGTCACAAAATCGGTGCTGGTGTAGCGAAAGTGCTTGATTCAATTGAAGAGATGGACAAAATCCAGGCGGGTGATGTTCTGGTAACTGACATGACAGACCCTGACTGGGAACCTATCATGAAGAAGGCTTCTGCTATTGTTACCAACCGTGGTGGCCGTACGTGTCACGCGGCAATCATCGCGCGTGAGTTAGGTATTCCAGCGGTTGTGGGTTGTGGTAACGCGACTGACAGTATCAAGAACGGCGACAAAATTACTGTATCTTGTGCTGAAGGTGACACTGGTTTTATCTACGGTGACGAACTGGAGTTCGACGTAGTGACCTCACGCATTGACGCAATGCCTGACCTACCGCTGAAAGTCATGATGAACGTGGGTAACCCCGACCGCGCATTTGATTTTGCTCGCTTGCCAAACGCAGGTGTTGGTCTTGCGCGTCTTGAGTTTATTATCAACCGCATGATTGGTGTGCACCCTAAAGCACTACTTAATTTCGACAGCCAGCCTGAAGAGTTGAAAGAAGAAATTAGCGATATGATTGCAGGCTACGAGTCGCCTACGGAATACTACATCGAGAAATTGGTGGAGGGTATTTCAACCATTGGCGCTGCATTCTCACCAGAGAAAGTTATTGTTCGTATGTCAGATTTCAAATCGAACGAATACTTCAACTTAGTGGGCGGTTATCAATACGAGCCAGACGAAGAAAACCCAATGTTGGGTTTCCGTGGTGCAAGCCGCTACATCTCTGAAGATTTCCGCGATTGTTTTGCCCTTGAATGTGAAGCCATAAAGCGCGTTCGCAACAAAATGGGCTTGACCAATGTTGAGATCATGATCCCGTTTGTTCGTACATTAGAAGAAGGTCGTCAAGTTATCGAGCTTCTTGAAGAGCAGGGACTTAAGAAAGGTGAAAATGGCCTTCGCGTTATCATGATGTGTGAACTGCCATCGAACGCTTTGCTTGCTGATAAGTTCCTAGACATTTTCGACGGTTTCTCTATTGGGTCTAACGACTTAACGCAGTTAACCCTAGGTCTAGATCGCGACAGTGGTCTTATCGCGCACTTGTTTGATGAACGTGATGAAGCGGTGAAAGCACTGTTGTCAATGGCAATTCAGGCAGCGAAGAAGCGTGGAAAATACGTAGGCATTTGTGGTCAAGGTCCATCAGATCACGAAGACTTCGCCGCGTGGCTGGTTCAAGAAGGGATTGATTCGGTATCACTTAACCCTGATACCGTGGTTGAAACCTGGCTTTACCTGGCTGAAAAGCACGGCTAATTACGTAGCTCGGATGTGAAGGCGAGATAGGGTCAGAATTATCTAGTTTTTATCTAACGTCGTGTTATTTCACGACGTTATCGCTTTGATATTATTGAAAAAGAGACCATAAGGTCTCTTTTTTTGTTAGGCAACTTAAAGTGATGGCCACTCATCTAGAAGCAAATCTTTGCTCGTGTTTCATTCCTTAAAAAAACTGTGGTTATTTAGCAAAACTATGCATTTTTGCGTGTTGATAACATGACTTTGTGTAATTAAAAATGTAATATTACAAAGTGACTTTCACTTTGAATCTTTGATTAATAATTAACTTGGTTGAATTCTCATGGCACATAATGACAGCGCAGTTTCAGTAAATACTTCCGAAGAAAACGTTATGCAATCACGCTCTGTGGTAGAGCAGTTGGCGGAAGCGCAAAAAGAAATTAACGAGCTTAAAATGCAGTTAATGTGGATGGAACGCAACTACGAGTAAGAATAACCTATTGGAATAAGGCGGGAATTAACCGTCAAACACTGAAAGTGTTTTCCTTCTAATTGTAAGGTTACAGGTTGATTTACAGTTTGAATGAAAGGAGGTCATGTTGGCCTCCTTTTTTGTCTCTAATGGTTGTTTGCTGCTCTTAAGCAATGGCTTAGTTAGTTGGAAATGGCGAATATGCTAATGACTAGGTTTTTTCGCCTTTTTGATGTGCAACAAAACTCAAGACCTTCTTATATTACTTGGTTAAATTATGTCCGGTTGGATTAGTGTGCTATTGTAAATAACGTTTGGCTAACAGTATGCATGAGGCAGGGAGGGAAACTAAGATGGCTTATAAATTTAAGTTTTTTGCACAACCTGTAATCAGTAACATCAGAACGTTCTGTGAAGCTGCGCTGGTTGAATTCACTATTGGTCTGATATGTGCAGTTTTCGCCTATGCAAGTTATGGTGTATTTATTCACCTTTTTGTTGCTTGCGTTGTTATCTCGATAGCGTGTTTTTGCCTAAGTATCTATAACTTATATAGTCTTTTCTATTATTCATAAAGCAATTCGCTTTTTCGCTACTATTGAGACACACCCGAAAACAGCATACATCCATAAAAAAAGGGTTAACACTGTGTGTTAACCCTTTTTGATATGATTGCCTGTCTTAAATAGCGTTAGTATTTATTCATCAAACCAGCGATTAAGCCGAATCTATAGAATGCTTACGCTTTAAGCTGGTTACCAATAGGTAGCTGGCGAATACGCTTACCGCATGCAGCAAAAATGGCATTGCACAGCGCTGGCGCATACACGGGGGTTGCAGGTTCACCTACACCTGCTGGCGGCGCATCGCTTTCAATTACTTCAACTTCTACCTCTAGTGGTGAATCGCTCATGCGCGGTACACGGTAGTTGTGGAAGTTACTCTGCTGTACACGCCCTTTATCAAACGTTATACCGTCACTGATTGCTGTTGTGATACCGTAAACCGAGCCGCCTTGGGTTTGGTTTTTGACCGTATCGGTGTTAACTACAGTACCTGCATCAATAGCTACCCATGATTTAATCACGCTAAGATCGCCAGCGTCAGACACCTCAACTTCAACCACAGTAGCAACGTAAGTTAAAAAGCTACGGTGCGCAGCAATACCCAGTCCGCGGCCTTTAGGCATGTTGCGGCCCCAGCCTGCCATGTCAGATACTTTCTCAATTACATTACGAAGACGGCCTGTATCCAAAGGATAAACCGACTTATCACCCCAATAGTTTTGATATTCGGCTTTTTGATCCGTCACATCAATAATTCTATCAGGACCAATTACTTCCAATAGGTAATCTTTAGCGTCTTTGCCTGCTTTGTGGGCTGCTTCATTAATAAACGACTGTACAGCAAACGCGTGGAAGATGTTCGATACTGAACGCATCCATCCAATACGGGCTTTGGCTGGCGCTTCACCGCGCTCTAACTTCATGTTGGGCGTAAGAATAGGGTTATCCGTAAAGCCCAAATCTAACTCAAAGCTAAAGGGTGCGTTCGCGCCCTCTTGGAACGTAGAGGCAATAGGTGAAAACGCGGTTCTGTGAAGATAAGCGTCAATTTTACCGTTTTCATCAAGTGCAGCTTCAACATGTTGAGCGGAAACCGCGTGATAGAAACCGTGCTGAATATCATCTTCACGTGTCCATTGAACGCGAATTGGCTTGCCCGTTTTCATTGATAGGAATGCTGCTTCCGCTGAAAAGTCAGGCTTAGATTTACGCCCGAAAGCACCACCTAGCATGGTAACGTGAACATTGATTTTTTCTTTGTCCATGCCAACCATAGCGCCCACGGTTTCCATATCAGCCTGCGGATTTTGTGTTGCTGCCCATACGTCAACGCGATCTTTATAGTACATGGCAGTAGCACATGGTGGCTCCATTGGGGCTTGTGCTAAATGCGGCACGTAATAGTCAGCAACCAGTTTGTCGCTGGCTTTTTCTAAAACGCTCAACGCATCGCCTTTTTCTCTAACAAGCGCTTGAGGTGCATTTACTGTGTTAAGCAACTGCTCTTTAAAGTTCGCTGAGTTATAGTCGCCATTTGCGCCATCGTCCCAGGTGACGTCTAATGCTTTGCGGCCTTGCCATGCTGCCCATGTGTTGTTAGCTATAATGGCTAGCCCACCTTTTGGTTGGAACTGAGGCGCACCTTTTGGCGCTGGAATTTCAATTACATCAACAACGCCATTAACCGCTTTTGCTTTATCTGCATTGAAGCTTTTCACCTTACCGCCCACTACAGGTGGGCGTTCGATTATAGCAACAAGTGCTTTTGGCTCGCGCACGTCGGCGGCGAAGGTTGCTTTACCGGTAACGATATCTTGAAGGTCGATATGCGCCATACCGGTATTGATGTAACGCCATTCTTTCCTTTCTTTAAGCTTAAGCTTATCTGCTTCTGGCGGCGTAATGGTTAATGCATCGTCTATTAAGTCTTTATAAGCAAGCAATTTACCTGAAGTGTGTGTTACCACATGCTGCTCGGCAACACAGGTACTTGGCTCAACACCCCAACGCTTAGCTGCTGCATGTTGCATCATATAACGCACGCTTGCGCCCATTTCTCGAAGACGCTGCATATTGAAGCGGATACTACGCGAGCCATCGGTGTTTTGGTCACCGTATTTGGGGTCGCCTTTGCCTTGAATAACAATGACTTTGTCCCACGCCGCTTCCATCTCGTCAGCTACAATTTGCGCAATGGCGGTTCGGATCTGTTGACCCATTTCGCTGCGGTGACACGTTACTTCAACCATGCCGTCAGGGCGAAGTGCAATGAACAAGTTTGCGCGCTTTGCGTTTTCCGCCGGCTTTGCTAATACGCCAGCCATGGCGCGAGGTGCACCACCCATAAAATAGGTACCAAGAACCAGTGCACCCGCCGCTGCTGTCGATTTTAAGAAACTGCGGCGATTCATATCAAAATAGGTATTCTCACTCATGCTTCTTCTCCCGCTTGGGTTGGGTCAAAGTAGCTTACGCCAGCGTTGCCGCTTATTGATTTCGACGCAGACTTAATGGCCTTGTGAATGCGGGGGTACGTGCCGCAACGACAGATGTTGCCCGACATATTCTGAACAATTTCTTCGTCACTTGGCGTTGGGTTGGTTGATAATAGACTGGCAGCTTGCATGATTTGCCCACATTGACAGAAACCACATTGTGGTACTTTATGTTCTACCCACGCTTTTTGGACAGGGTGATCGCCATTTTCGCTTAGCCCTTCAATAGTGGTAATTTTTCTGCCTTGAACGGCTGATACAGGCAATACGCAAGAGCGTTGTGCCATGCCATCAATGTGAACAGTACAAGCGCCACATTGCGCCATACCACAGCCAAACTTAGGTCCTGTAAGATTTAATTCGTCACGAAGGTACCACAACACTGGTGTTGATGGGTCACCAGAAAATTCGTGTTTGTTACCATTAACGGTAAACGTGATCATGGTCTTGTCTCCATAGGTAAGCGAAAGATATGACTTGGACCAGATTGTTTAAATCTGGCCTACCCTAGCAGCGCAATGCGGGGTCAACGCATTGCACAAAATCATATCGATACGGTTACATTGCCTGATGATACGAACTATCTAAGATGCTGAGCATGCTCAGATAATTGCCACTATTATTATTGTTAAAGGCTTCGCAATTTATACTTTAGATTACGTTAACACGCATTGCATCATTACGCATTTACATAAGTTTAATTGCTAACACTTTGCGACAAAGTGGTGAGAGATGAGGAGGGGGGCGAAACGCACTGTGCGTTATGGCGTGCTCAACTTTCTAAAAGCACACCTGTTAGAACAAAAACAATTAACGCAGCTTTCGCATAAGAAGAAAACGATCAATTCTACGGGCACCACTCGTCATTGTTTTTTGGCTGTATTTGAGCCAGCTTCGCGCTTTTGGCCAGTCGTAACTTAAGAGCACTAAACCGCCTACCACTAACAAGATAGAGCCCGGAAGCAATGTTAGAACAATACCGCCGATAAACAGGATTGCTCCAAGGGTAAGTCTTACTATTCGCATGTATAAACACTCGGCTTGGTGAAGTTTTCATCTCACAGTTTCGCTCAAAGAAGCACATTTGCCAATATGAAAAATGTAAATGTTTGTGCCCGATCTTTGAATAACTGGGTGTTGGGTATTCTTAAAGATTGTCGAATAAGTAAGCGGTTAACACCTTCGGTGGGCACAATGCCCTAATTGCGGTGGAAAGCAGGGATGAAATAAAGTACAAAGATAAAAAAGGCGTACGCTACGAACTAGTGGCAAAACTGCCTAGAAGGTAAGTGAGACATGGGTATCAAGTAGCAGTACTAGTAAGAACAGATAACGATAATAACGAGAGTAAAAATGGCAGAACAACCAGAAAACCAACCAATCAGTGATGAAGAACGCGCAACATGGGTACGAGAACAGTTTCAAAAGGCAAACAAATTTTTAGCGGAAAATGGCGTGTTGTTTGATTCTGTTATTACCGAAGAAAGTCGTTATTTAATGCCGTACCTTGCAGTTTGGAAAATTAGAGCAATGGACAGTAAACGCTATTGGGTTATTAGTGGTGATTTACCTTCTGATTACACATCAGTCGATAACGCCAAAGACGCCAAGGACGTACTGCGTCACTTTGCTATGCATTGGCAGTTGAAAGCAGAAAACCTTATTAATGCAGAGGGCGCAGACGATACCCAAAAGGCGTTTGGTGCTTTACTAATTAATCGTGCTGAAAGCTTGTTTGCCATGCAGAACGCGCCAGATCTTTGGAACTAAGTCCAGGCAATAGCCTGTATTAGTGAGACGTTTTGTAAATACATAGCTTAATGAAGTTGAGTCACGTCCGGAAGAGGAAATCGCTCTGCCGGACATTTTAGGCGCTGTCTTGGAACGCCTGCGTCCATGAACACTTGCCCGTCGGGAATAAAACCAATGGATTGGTGATAGGACACGCTTTCTAAATTGCAGACTACTTTGATAATGGGGACGTTGTTTTGCTTTGCCGTGTCAATCAGCGCTTCAAACAAAGCGCGATAAACAGGCAATGTTCTGTGGCAGCGCTTAACAGCAATTCGGCCTAGTTCGCCTCGTTTGGTTAAGCGCCCAGTGGCAATGGGTTCGTTTTCATCATTGACGATAAGCACATGGCACGCTGAGCTGTCGTGTTCGTCGAACTCGCTTGCCTCGGGGACGCGCCACTCTAAAACAAATACATGTTCCCTTAGTGCTTTCAGTCGATGTTTATCCTTTTCCCAATCGACGTTTTGTATCGTAAACGCCATACTTACCTGTTAACCTTCGAACCATTCCCAGTAACCATTATTGATAAGTGTAGTTAAGGTTTCTAAAAATGTAAAAGAAGGCGCGTCTTGGCAACACGTTGCGTTCAAAACGCCTCCTGATGCCAGCACTTCAAACCATTCTTGGTCACTTTTACCAAATTCGAACTGACTGCCATTTACAAAGAGCGCGCGAGGAAGACCACGCTTACCGTCACATAGTAATGCACGCACACCCGGTGCAGGAACAAAGCTAATGCCTGCGGCAAACTCATTTGAAATTTGCTCTAGCGATACTTCGTCTTCTAGCGGATATTCAGGAATGCCTTGTTCACTCATGGCTTCTAGAAGTGCCAAAGTAAAGTCTTCACCGTTTATCGCATCTATGAGCTGCTGCTTAAGAATGGCAACATCGCTTGGATTTACCCAAGCACGATTGCCTTGCATAGAGCGGCTTGCATCGGTAAAGCGATAATTATGTGCGCCTTTATCCAACATCATAGCCAGGCTTTCCGCTAGTTGCAGATTGTCCGGAGCACGATAACCCACAGAGTAGGTCAGGCTATCTTCAATTGTCGCTCCATCATGAGGCCAGCCCGGTGGTACGTACACCACATCGCCAGGCTCAACCACAACATCTATAACAGGGTCGAAGCCTTCAATTTGTCTTAATTTTGGATGTGGAAAAACTTCTTTATAGTCCGCCGGCTTGCCCACACGCCAGCGTCTTCGGCCCTTACCTTGAACTAAAAATACATCATATTGGTCGATGTGAGCACCAACGCCTGCACCATTGGTGGCGAAGCTCACCATCAGGTCGTCCAATCGCCAATTAGGGATAAAAGAAAAGGGATCTAGTAGAGGGGTTACGTCGGGCACATATTTATCTACGCCTTGAACTAGTAATGTCCATTTGCCCTGACATGCTTTGTCAAAATCGGTAATTGGCCCTTGTTCAACATGCCAGCTGCCTTTCACGTTGCTGATAATACGTGCATCCACTTCCGACTCTTGTGCTAGACCGGCAAGATCGTTCTCATCGATAGGATCTACAAAGTTGTCAAAGAAGTGTTTGATGACTACCGGCTTTTGCTGCCAGTAGTTTTTTAGAAAGGTTTCTGCATTAAAGCCGTTTCCAGATTGTGCATCAATAATGTACGAATTGTCGTTAGTGGGCATAGTGTCTCTTATAGTAAGCCAATTAAATGGGGTTAATCTGTTGATTTAAGTATTGTGCGTGGCGTTACAAATATGCGGTAAGCGTTAGCACTTTGTCAAAAGCGAGGTTGAAGCTTATGGGCGGCATTATCGATTATTGAAACGTTTATTGCTACCTTGCATTTGTTTCACCTGATTCAGTAGGGAGAGCCGAATTCATAACGGTTCGCATAGATAATTACCCACTCAGCGAAACTTAACATGTTCGTACTCGCGGCGAGTTACTGCAGGTGTAATTCATCTAACTTAGAAATCACGTGCTTTTTAGCTCAATGTTTACATGGCATGGGTGGTTATCAGATGCGCTAGACAGGAGTTAGCAAACGTATGCGCTCATTAGCATTGTTTTCGTGTGCAGCTGTTTTGGTAGGAATGTGGTTTCTTTGCAATCTTCGCCACACATTTTTGACTCACTGAGTTTCCGCTTGTCGTGTTCACGCGTTGAAAGCTCAGTGTTAGCGTTTATATTTGAACCACAAGTGAAGTACGTATTAAAGGAACAAGGGTTATTCGCACTCGCGCTAGAGCGATGAATAATCTGTCGTTTAACCAGGCTGTAAGACTTCTCACAAATAGCAATTGTATTAGGTGCTGTGTATTGCTCTAACATTGCAGCCCTATTTACCGTAGTCCCCCAAATATCAAAGCCTGCAAGCGGGCGAGAAGATTGGCCGGCAAGTAAAGAGCCTGTCGCAATGCCAACTCGCAGTTGGCTTGAAGATGAAGCTAAAAGGTCGTTGCTATTTACAAGCTCGCGAGCGCGAAATGCGAATTCGATGGCGTTCACCAGAGCGTTCAAAAGCGAGTGTGTTGTACTACTGTGTTCGCCGCTAAAACCAACCGCAATATATTGATCACCGTTTGTTTTTAATGGCGAAAGATGTAAATCAGCGGCAAGCACATCGAATTCAGAAAACAGGCTATCTACAAGTCTGGCGCATGTAATGTCGCCATATTTAACTGAGAGTTGTTGGAAGCCTGATAGGTCACAAAAAATGACGACGGCATTTTTTATACAGCTTTTTAAATTCGCGGCACTACTTTTGGTTTCCAGCGTTGTACTTAACACCTTCGAAACCGTGGGGGAAAGTACAACACAGTGTTTTTCCTGCAATGAGAAAGGAGTGTGGTTCGTGTTGCGTAAATCCATTTGCTTGCTCCCACGGGTAGGTGAAAATTCAATGTAGAGAAATTCAGGAATAAAAAAACGCGGTACTAATGACCGCGTTTTTCAGTGTAGTGGAAAGCGTAAGGGCTTATAACTGATCTACAAGCCTGATTGCATCACCAATGTATGTAGCAGGCGTTAATGCCTTAAGCTCTGCTTTGGCCGCTTCTGGCATATCTAGGTTATCAATAAACTCAGCAATGACCTCAGCGTTTACTTTCTTACCACGGGTCAGCTCTTTTAGCTTCTCGTATGGCTTTTCAATACCGTAACGACGCATAACAGTTTGAATAGGCTCTGCAAGCAGTTCCCAATTGTTGTTTAGCTCGTTAAGTAAGCTTTGCTCATTAACTTCTAACTTGCTGATACCTTTCAAAGTAGCCTGATACGCAATAACCGCATAACCTACACCTACGCCGAGGTTACGTAATACGGTTGAGTCGGTAAGGTCACGTTGCCAGCGAGAGATAGGAAGCTTAGCTGCTAAATGGTCAAAAATAGCGTTCGCCAGACCTAAGTTACCTTCCGAATTTTCGAAATCGATAGGGTTAACTTTGTGTGGCATGGTAGAAGAGCCGATTTCGCCAGCTACCGTTTTTTGCTTAAAGTGACCCAGTGCAATGTAACCCCAAACGTCACGGTCGAAATCGATAAGGATGGTGTTAAAGCGCGCAATGGCATCAAACATTTCTGCAATATAGTCATGCGGCTCTATTTGCGTAGTGAACGGGTTCCAGGTTAGACCTAGTGAGGTAACAAACTTCTCTGAAACTTCGTGCCAATCTACATCTTTATACGCTGACAAGTGTGCATTGTAGTTGCCCACTGCACCGTTAATCTTACCAAGTAACTCAACACCTGCGATTTGGCTACGCTGACGCTTTAGGCGAATAGCCACGTTTGCCATTTCTTTACCCATGGTGGTAGGTGAAGCAGGCTGACCGTGAGTACGTGCCATCATAGGTACGTTCTGGTAGCGCTTAGCAAGCTCTACTAGCGCTTCAATTAATTTGTCACAGTAAGGAAGAATAACGGTCTCGCGGGCTTCGCGAAGCATTAAGCCATGTGAAAGGTTGTTGATGTCTTCAGACGTACACGCAAAGTGGATAAACTCATTTACTGCTGAAAGCTCACTATTGTCGGCAACCTTCTCTTTGAGAAAGTATTCAACCGCTTTCACATCGTGGTTTGTTGTGCGCTCAATTTCTTTGATGCGCATAGCATCTTCAACACTAAATTCAGCTACTATTTTGTCTAGTAGTGCATTTGACGTGTCTGTAAAAGCAGGAACTTCTTCAATTTGTGGGTTAGTAGACAGCATTTGTAACCAACGTACTTCTACTTCTACACGGTATTTTAATAAGCCGTACTCACTGAAAATACTGCGTAATTCTACGCTTTTGCCAGCATATCGACCATCGACAGGGGAAATTGCAGTTAACTGACTCAGTTCCACCTTAAGCTCCTCACTAGTTTATTAATCGTAGTGCTTTAACAGCACTGTTAAGAATGTGTTTGCGTTTAAATAAAATGTTTCTTCGTTTTCCACCCATCTGACGCCACATTACTGCAGCCCTAACACCTGCAAGCAAAAGCGCACGCACTTTATGCTGAGTAGCAGGTTGGCTTAAATAATCTGGGTTACCAGCTACCTGAATACGCGGTGCTAGCGGACTGATGATATCGCTGTAAATGCTCGCTAAAGAGGCGACTATTTGTGGGTTTTGGAAATCGATGTGAGCAAGCTGGCGCTGAACATGGGAAATACGTTCGCCCAGTTCCTGCATTGCTTTAGGCTTTCTCGCTAGCTTTCTTTCAAGGCCTAGAATACTAGCTATATAGCGGGTTAATTCCGTATCTTTTGTTGCTTGTTTGTCAGATAGCTGTGCTGCGAGTGTGGTGTAACCGGTTTTTAAGTTGGCGAGCTGGCCGAAAACCTGTTGAGGTGTTTCTGGGTCAGTAACCAGTATGCTTGATAAGCTGGCTTCTATCGCTTCGTTATCGGCTGAACCTCGTCTGGCAAGCTGCTGAACCAGCGCAGCAGCTTGACATACTCCAGCAAGAGCTAGGTTATTTTCTATGTCGGTATCTAACATCAGCGAATATAACTCTCAATAATACCGCCGCCAAGGCAAACTTCGTCATTATAGAATACCGCCGACTGCCCCGGCGTTACCGCCTTTTGTGGCTCATCAAACATCACTTCAATGGTGTCGTCTTGAGTTGGCGTTATTGTACAAGGGATATCGGCCTGACGATAACGGGTTTTAACTACAGCGCGCATAGGCTCTGTAATCGTTTTTCTATCTACCCAGTGCAGCTGCTTTGCTACCAAGCCTTTAGAGTAAAGGCGAGGGTGGTCGGCACCTTGACCCACTATAAGCACGTTGCGAGCAACATCTTTATCTACCACATACCAAGGGTCGTCACCGTATTTGGCTAATCCACCAATGTGTAGGCCTTTACGCTGACCTAGCGTGTGATACATCAAACCTTCGTGCTGGCCAATTTCTTCACCTTCTGCGGTTTCAATAACGCCAGGCTGAGCTGGAAGATAACGTGCTAGGAAGTCTTTGAATTTGCGTTCACCAATAAAGCAAATCCCGGTAGAGTCTTTCTTATCATGAGTGATAAGACCTTGCTCTTCGGCAATTTTGCGAACTAATGGCTTTTCGATGTCACCCACAGGGAAGAGCGTTTTAGCAACGTGCTCTTCGCCTAATGTGTAAAGAAAGTAGCTCTGGTCTTTGTTGTTATCAAGACCGCGTAGCATTTGCCATTTACCGTCAACTTCTCGGCGACGAACATAGTGACCAGTAGCAATGTAGTCAGCGCCAAGGTCTTCTGCTGCAAATTCAAGAAACGCTTTAAACTTAATTTCTTTGTTGCACATAATATCTGGGTTTGGCGTACGGCCCGCTTTGTATTCCTCTAAGAAATACTCAAACACGTTATCCCAGTATTCTGCTGCAAAGTTAATGGTGTGCAGTTCAATGCCAAGTTTGTCAGCAACCGCTTGTGCATCTTTTAAATCTTCCGCTGCGGCACAGTATTCATCGTTGTCGTCTTCTTCCCAGTTTTTCATGAAAAGACCTTCAACCTGATAACCCTGTTGTTGGAGTAGGTAGGCTGAAACAGACGAATCGACACCGCCGGACATTCCGACGATCACTTTTTTGCTGGCGTTAGATTCAATATCACTCACTATGGATTGCACACTCATTTGATTAATAAAAAAGAAACCGTATTTGTTAAATCAGTCACCAATTAACATGTTGATAAATATGCTAAGGCGCTTACCCACTCAGTGGGCCATACCACTAATCAGCCACTTACAAATCGGCCCGTTTTCGAGGTCGCGGATTTTATCAGATTCCGATAGCTAATTCACATTTAATCCTTATCTGATTAAGTAATTAAATATGTGCCAAGCGGCCGTTGGCCTTTGCTGTAAAAAATTGTCTATATGCAAAGATGAACAGCAACCTTTAACAGCGCTAAAAATCCGTGACGTTTCGGTGCCTCTTTTAGTGTGGTCAAGGAAGGTGATTTCAAGTATTAGAAATTGAATTGCTTTAAAAGTGAACGTAGCTGCCATTATCAATACCATCAATGGTCCAATTACCCACGCGATATCTGATGAGCCGAAGGGTGGGGTAGCCGACGTGCGCTGTCATACGTCGCACTTGTCTGTTTCTGCCTTCTGTAATGGTAATTTCTACCCAGCTAGTAGGGATCGACTGTCTAAAGCGTACGGGCGGATTCCTCGGCCACACGCTAGGTGCTTCCATGGCCTTTACTTTCGCGGGGCGAGTCATTCCATCTTTTAATTCTACGCCGTCACGCAACGCCTGCATTGCTTTTTCGTCCATAATACCTTCAACTTGCACCCAATAGGTTTTGCTGGTTTTAGCTTTTGGGTTAGCAAGTTTATGCTGAAGCTTTCCGTCATTGGTGAGTACGAGAAGACCTTCCGAATCTCTGTCGAGTCGTCCTGCGGCATACACACCGGGAACATCAATATAGTCCTTTAGGGTTTCTCTACCGTCTGCATCAGTAAATTGAGAAAGAACTTGAAAGGGCTTATTAAAAAGCACCACTTTAGCGTTTGAAGACATATTACTTCCGCTTGTTTAAATTCAAAATTTCGGGGGGGATTTTACGACAAATGGCGATGCTTCGCATGGGAAAATCAACCGCAAATAGTGGTTTGCTCAATGAAGTTTGTCGATAAATTCAGTGATCTTATGAGTTAAGACAATGGTATGACTTGTAACTCAAACTTTCGACCCTATACTAATGGACGCTCCCATTTTTATAAGAGAGCGCATCTGCATAATTATTAGACAGTTTTAGCAGTGATAAGCGGGCTTGCTTATACATCGTATCTCGAAATTGCGTACGACTAGGTAGTCGAGTGCAAAGCCATGAGATGCATATTGCTAACATAGGGAATTGAATAATATGTAGGGAAGAAAACAGCAAGTGACCTAGTGCTTAATAAAAGCAAAAGGTGGAAAACATCAAATACGTTTCGCAATGACTGTGGGCGTGACATGAACATGTTGCGGGTTGTTGCGACCTAATGGACTAAAGACGACAGTACCCTGTCGAGAAAATTGAGGTATATAATGACCAAGTCTAAGATCATCTACACGAAGACTGATGAAGCGCCAATGCTGGCGACTTACTCACTTCTTCCAATCATCCAGAAGTTTGCTGCGGCTGCAGATATCGACGTTGAGCTAAGCGATATTTCACTTGCTGCACGTGTTTTGGCAAATTTCCCTGAGTATCTTTCTGAAGAACAAAGAGTGCCAGACGCGCTAGCTGAACTGGGTGAGATGACCCAAGACCCGAACGCTAACATCATCAAGCTTCCAAACATCAGTGCCTCAATTCCACAGCTTCGTGCAACTATCAAAGAATTAAACGCAAAAGGCTTTAATGTACCAGCGTTCCCTGATTCACCTAAAACAGCTGAAGACGAAGAAATTCGCGAGCGTTACGGTAAAGTATTAGGTAGTGCGGTAAACCCTGTGCTACGTGAAGGTAACTCGGACCGTCGTGCACCGACAGCGGTGAAGAACTATGCCCGTAAGCACCCGCATTCAATGGGTGAGTGGTCTCAAGCTTCTCGTTCGCACGTAGCGCACATGCGCGGTGGCGATTTCTACTCTGGTGAGAAATCAGTGACAGTTGAGAAAGACGGTCACGTTAGCATCGAATTTACGGGTAAAGATGGCAGCAAGAAAACCCTTAAACCGCGTGTAGATTTGCTAGCTGGCGAAGTTATCGACGGCATGTTTATGAGCAAAAAAGCGCTGTGTGAATTCTTCGAAGAGCAAATTGAAGATGCGAAAAACACAGGCATTCTTTTCTCACTACACGTAAAAGCGACCATGATGAAGGTGTCTCACCCAATCGTATTCGGTCACTGTGTAAAAGTATTTTACAAAGATCTATTCAACAAATGGGGTGACCTGTTTGAAGAGCTAGGGGTTAACCCTAACAATGGTCTAGGTAGCGTTTACGACAAAATTGCAAGCCTACCTGAGAGCCAACGCTCTGAAATTCAAAAAGATATCAACGCATGTTATGCCGACCGTCCGCCAATAGCGATGGTTAACTCTGACAAAGGAATCTCGAACCTTCACGTACCAAGTGACGTAATTGTTGATGCTTCTATGCCTGCAATGATCCGTAACTCGGGTCAAATGTGGGGACCAGATGGAAAGGCGCACGACACTAAAGCAGTTATTCCAGAAAGTACTTATGCAACCATTTACCAAGAAGTTATCAACTTCTGTAAAACGCATGGTGCATTCGACCCGACAACGATGGGTACAGTACCTAACGTTGGTCTAATGGCGCAAAAAGCAGAAGAGTACGGTTCACACGACAAAACGTTTGAACTAGAAGCAGACGGTACTGTTTCAATTGTTGACCAAGACGGCAATGTTCTTATCTCTCACGATGTTGAAGAAGGTGATATCTGGCGTATGTGTCAGGTGAAAGACGCACCTATTCAAGATTGGGTGAAGCTAGCGGTAACGCGTTCACGTCAATCTGGTATGCCTGCGGTATTCTGGCTAGATGACGAACGTGCTCACGATGCGCAACTTATCAAGAAAGTTGAAAAGTACCTACAAGACCATGATACCAACGGTCTAGATATTCAAATTATGTCTCCTGTACGCGCTATTCGCTACAGCATGGAACGTGCAATTCGCGGTCTGGATACCATTTCAGTGACGGGTAACGTACTTCGTGATTACCTTACTGATTTGTTCCCAATCCTAGAGCTTGGTACCAGTGCTAAAATGCTATCAATTGTTCCGTTGATGGCTGGTGGCGGCCTTTATGAAACGGGCGCGGGCGGTAGTGCACCTAAGCACGTGCAACAGTTCGTTGAAGAAGGTCACTTGCGTTGGGACTCACTCGGTGAATTCCTGGCACTTGCGGTATCGCTAGAAGATGTTGCTATTAAGCATAGCAACACCAAAGCAAAAGTTATTGCTACTGCACTTGATAAAGCAACGGAAAAACTACTAAACAACGGTAAGTCTCCGCTTCGTAAAGCAGGTCAGTTGGACAACCGTGGTAGCCATGTTTACCTAGGTCTATACTGGGCTGAAGAAGTAGCGAACCAAACGGAAGACGCAGATCTAGCTGCGCAATTTAAGCCAGTGTATGAAGAGTTGTCTGCGAAAATTGACGACATCTTGGCTGAGATTGATGCAACGCAAGGTAGCGCGCAAGAAATTGGTGGTTACTACTACCCTGACGAAGACAAGCTTTTCGCAACCATGTCTCCAAGTAAGACATTAAAAGCTATCTTAGGCGCATAGTATTTTGTGTATATGCGTTAGGCTTATAGGTCTAGCGCATAGAATAGTACTCTCAAACCTGAGAAGCTATTTCAAAACAAGGTTTAAAAGCCCTCTCTTCAAACGAGAGGGCTTTTTTTATGTAGAACCACTATACCTGCGCTAACACGCGGCGATTACGAACATTTTATACCAATCCGCATAGATAATTGCCCTCTCAGAAGGCGCTGGCAAGTTTCCTAGCGAAGCGTGGGAATGCAGGAATGGCTGTTCCCTTTCAAATTCCCAGAATGAAGCTAGGAAGCTTACCAGGCCTTCCCGAAGGGCGAGTTTAAAATGTCCGTACTCTTTGTTGTGTCACCTTGATGTAGATCCACTATACCTGCGGTAACACGCCACGATTACGAACATTTTAACTCTCGCTGAGTGGGTAATTATTTATGCGGACTGGTATTAAGCCTAGCTGAGTAGGCAATGGTCTACGCGGACTGGAATAAGGGGTAGGGCGATATACCTTATGTTTTGGAAACGAATGTATAAGCGGGAGATAAAAGGAACAGGAAAAAAGCTCGTTGATTGTCTAATTTGAGCTAGTACGCAACTTTAATACACAACGTTAAGATAACGTAATGCTTATTTTTGTGGGGAAAATTTAAACGCACTTATCCGCACAGGCGCTTTACTGCACCTACACATTTTGAATGGCAAGAAAAGCAAAAGCCCGACGTAAAAGGTCAGGCTTTAAAAATTCTTTTCTTAACGCTCTGGTTCTTCTTTGAAGCCAATGTTCTCAGCGTGGAGACCTTTAGGCCCTTGCTGAACTTCGAACGTTACTTCTTGACCCGCTTTTAGCGAACGGTAGCCTTCCATCTGAATCGTTGAGTAATGCGCAAAAATATCTTCGCCGCCGTCCTCAGGAACGATAAATCCAAAACCCTTTGCGTTGTTAAACCATTTAACTTTGCCAACCGCCATACTTCGACTTCCTCTTAATCCTTGAACTCACGAGTATATGCCCCCATTATAGATCCGGAGACACGGTGGAAAGAGTATTGATTGTAGCTGCTACGCAGTAAGTTATGTCGTAGCTAACGTGCAATACTCAAAACCACTATACAAAATGTAGATTTTTTAACCATATTATGTCAAGGGCAAATGTGAATAAATTTATCCAAAAGTTTGTACACATATGTGCCATTAAACCACTATTATTAAGTTATGAGTAAAGACAACGCTATTAGTATCGAAAAGGAAAAACAGAAAGACGCGCAGCGACAGAAGCCGCAGCCGCCTCCCATGTATAAAGTGTTGTTGAACAATGACGACTATACACCGATGGATTTTGTCATTGAGGTACTCATGCAGTTTTTCAATATGGACGCTGAGAAAGCCAACCAACTTATGCTGACCGTTCATTATCAAGGAAAAGCCGTGTGTGGCATTTTTACTGCTGAGATAGCAGAGACAAAAGTGATGCAGGTTAATCAGTACGCACGCAAACATCAGCACCCGTTGATGTGCACGATGGAGCAGGCATAAGGTTTTTTGTAGAGGGCGAGCAATATGTTAAATAAAGAATTAGAACAAACGTTAAACAACGCGTTTGTATTTGCCAGAGAGCATCGTCATGAGTTTATGACGGTTGAGCACTTGTTGTTGGCATTGCTTGATAACTCAGCTGCTCGCGATGCGCTCAAAGCATGTGGTGCCGATATTGAGGCAATTAAAAGCGAACTGTTAGCTTTTGTTAAAGATACTACGCCTCTCATTTTAGATGACCAGTTAAACGAACGCGAAACTCAGCCCACGCTCGGTTTCCAGCGCGTGCTGCAGCGTGCGGTATTCCACGTTCAGTCGTCTGGTAAGGACGAAGTTACTGGCGCCAACGTACTTGTTGCTATATTCAGCGAGCAAGAGTCTCAGGCCGTTTATATTCTCAAGAAGGCGGATGTAACGCGCTTGGATGTGGTGAATTTCATTAGCCATGGCGTAAGCAAAGCGGATGATGATGAGCCCGTAAACCCTGAAGCGTCGGAAGAGGCTGAAGCAGGCGAAGAAGGTGGCTCAGCATTGAGCAAATACGCAACTGATCTAAATCGTCACGCGAAAGACGGCAAAATAGACCCGTTGATTGGCCGCGATTCGGAAGTAGAGCGCACTATTCAAATTCTATGTCGTCGTCGCAAAAACAACCCGCTGCTTGTGGGTGAAGCGGGCGTAGGTAAAACGGCGATCGCAGAAGGTCTTGCATACAGAATCGTTAACGAAGACGTGCCTGATGTTATTGCTGAAAGTACTGTTTATTCACTGGATTTAGGTGGCCTTCTTGCTGGTACCAAATACCGTGGTGACTTTGAGAAGCGTTTGAAAGCAATTCTGAAAGAGCTTGGCAAAGACAAGAACGCCATTTTGTTTATTGATGAAATCCATACCATTATTGGTGCAGGCGCTGCGTCGGGCGGTGTAATGGATGCGTCAAATTTACTTAAGCCTAAGCTATCAAGCGGTGAACTACGTTGTATTGGCTCAACCACATATCAAGAGTATCAAGGTATTTTTGAGAAAGATCGCGCCCTTGCACGTCGTTTCCAGAAAGTTGACGTTACTGAACCTAGCGTCAGCGATACCACAAAGATATTGCTTGGCCTTAAGAGTCGCTACGAAGAGCACCACAATGTGCGTTTCACTCAAAAGGCGATTCAAGCTGCGGCGGAATTGTCGGCTAAATACATCAACGAGCGTCATCTTCCAGATAAAGCCATTGATGTAATGGATGAGGCAGGCGCAAGCCAGCGCTTGTTGCCGCCTTCTAAGCGCAAAAAAACGATTGGTGTGGGCGACATAGAGCAAATTATTGCAAAAATGGCGCGTATCCCTGAGAAGTCTGTATCGGCTTCTGACAAAGAGGTGCTTAAGAACCTTGGCCGCAACCTTAAAATGGTCGTGTTTGGTCAGGATAAGGCTATAGAGACGCTTAATGACGCTATATTGCTATCACGTTCCGGACTTGGAGCTGAAGCAAAACCAATTGGTAGCTTCTTATTCGCCGGTCCAACTGGTGTTGGTAAAACAGAAGTAACCCAACAGCTGGCTAAAATCATGGGTGTTGAGCTTGTACGTTTTGATATGTCTGAGTACATGGAACGTCATGCAGTTAGCCGCCTCATTGGTGCGCCTCCTGGTTACGTTGGTTTCGATCAAGGCGGTCTGTTAACAGATGCGGTAATCAAAAACCCGTACTCAGTAGTGCTGTTAGATGAAATTGAGAAAGCGCATAGCGATATCTACAATATTCTTCTTCAGGTTATGGATCACGGTACGCTGACTGATAACAATGGACGTAAGGTTGATTTTAGAAACGTAGTGTTAGTGATGACCACCAACGCAGGTGTTCAAGAAACCGTACGTAAATCTATTGGCTTTAAGCAGCAAGATCACAGTCACGATGCGATGTCTGAAATCAATAAGGTGTTTACACCTGAATTCAGAAACCGCCTGGACGGTATTATTTGGTTTAACCATCTTGATCCTGAAATCATCTTGCAGGTGGTAGATAAGTTTATTATTGAGCTTCAGGCACAGCTTGACGTTAAAGGCGTGTCGCTAGAGGTCACTAGTGCAGCCCGCGCTTACATGGCTGAGAAAGGCTATGATAAGGCAATGGGTGCACGTCCTATGGCGCGCGTCATTAAAGATGACCTGAAGAAAGAGTTAGCGAACGAGCTATTGTTTGGCGAGTTATCTAAAGGCGGAAACGTTAAAGTAGACTGCGTTGATGACAAACTTACCTTTGAGTACACAGGTGTAGGTGCAACGTCAGAAGAAGCAGAGCCAAGCTAATGTAATAAAGCATGTAGCGCTAAGTAGAAAGACTAATGTCGTCTATCAAGCGCTATATCTTCGTTAGTAACTTTGTTTTTAGCGATAGTGCTTCGAGGATGAAATAGGTAAAACCCAGATACGAAAAAGCCCGATCTTAATCGGGCTTTTTTTATGCGTTACCGCTTAAATGGCTCATTATCTTGCGCGATAAACGATACGACCTTTGGTCAAATCGTAAGGAGTCATCTCAACGGTGACCTTATCGCCAGTAAGAATACGGATATAGTTCTTACGCATTTTACCAGAGATGTGTGCAGTCACTACGTGACCGTTTTCTAGTTCAACGCGGAACATAGTGTTAGGTAGCGTGTCTAACACAGTACCTTCCATTTCAATACAATCTTCTTTTGCCATGTAAAGCAGTTACCTCAGTAATTCAAAATTTTTGCCGCGCAGACCTTACCCAATCTTGGGTTCGGTGTAAAGCAATTAAGTGGGTATTTTACTATTTTTGCTAAATAGATGCCATTCATTGTCACTAAACTGCTCAAATGGCAAAAATTTGTGTTTATAAGACATTTTTTGACAACCCTCTACGTAATAGCCCAAATAAACATAGTGGTGGCCTAAACGCCTCGCTTCCTCAATTTGCATGAGTATCATCCATGTACCTAAAGACGCAGAGCTATAGTCAGGGTCGAAAAACGTGTAGAGCGCAGAGAGGGCACCCATATGTTCGTTAGCATCGACGACGTCAGTGACAGCCACTGCAATGAGCTTGTCGCCATCATAGGCCTCTAGGTAATGGGTTGTCATCCAATCACACAAAACGAAATTGTCGAACTGGGTTCGTGACGGCGGATACATACTACCGTCGGCATGTCGCTCTGTAATGTAGCGTTCATACAACGGGTAGTATGTGCTTTTAGTTTCACTAACTAGCTGAACGCGAAACCCTTGGTTGGCCTTTAACAGCCTTTTTTGACTGCGAGAGGGGGTATAAGCATTCACCGGAATTCGCACCGACTTACACGCTTTGCAGGCTGGGCAGTGTGGACGGTAAATTTGTTCACCGCTTCGTCGAAATCCCACTTGAATAAGTTGCGAGTATCGCCACGCCTGAAAATCATTGTTTTCGGCGTATACTAATAATTGCTCTTGCTCATCGGGCAAATAGCTACATGAAAATGATTGGGTTATACCAAACTTCACGGAGTAATCACTCTTGGCTTCCAACGATTAAGGTAGTCTTCTGACAGCCTACCGTCTTCAGTTAAAGTGTGGTTGTTGTTTTCCAGTTTTTCAATAAAGTTTTCACGGGATAACACATTCGCACCAAGGGATGCCAAATGATCGGTAGGAAGCTGGCAATCAATAAAGGCCATATCGTGAGACTTCATGTGCTCAACCAACGCCATCATAGCAAGTTTTGACGTATTACTTTCCCGGTGAAACATCGATTCACCGCAATATACCTTGCCAATTCCAACGCCATATAGTCCACCCACAAGTGTTTCGCCGTCCCAAACTTCCACAGAGTGTGCTAAACCCAGACCATTGAGCTGCCGGTAAGCCCCAATCATGTCATCGGTAATCCATGTTTCGCTATTGAGTTCACCTGTGTTTGGGTTTTTACGAGGGGTTGATGAACAGGCTTCAATTACTCGGTCGAACGCATAATTTAACGTTACCGTGTATTTTTGTTTTCGAGCAAGCTTCTTAAGGCTTTTCGATGCGACAAAATTGTCGAGTTCAATAATGGCTCTGGGGTCGGGTGACCACCACAACAGCGGTTCGTCATCACTGAACCAAGGGAAAATGCCCTGTGAGTAGGCAGAAAATAAACGTGCAGGACTGAGGTCGCCACCAAATGCTAGCAGGCCGTTAGGTTCGTCTAATGCAGTGTCGACTGGAGGGAAGGGCGCGCCTTCTTCGATGTAATGTAACGCTATCATAATCGGGCCAGAAAAAAGCCCTACTGAACAGCAGGGCTTGGGAAACAGTATCAACCTTGTTCGGGCATCGTACCGTCTAAGTATTTTTCAGCATCTAGCGCCGCCATACATCCTGTACCTGCTGATGTAATGGCCTGACGATAAATGTGATCGCTCACGTCACCTGCAGCAAACACACCTTCAACGCTTGTTTGCGTCGCATTGCCGTTTGTACCGCTGTTTACAACGATATAGCCATCTTTCATTTCAAGCTGGCCATCAAAGATATCGGTATTCGGTTTGTGACCGATAGCAACGAATAGCCCCATAACATCAAGCTCTTCAGTGGCATCACTGTTCGTATCTTTAATACGGACTTTGGTTACACCCATTTCGTCACCGAGCACTTCATCTAGCGTACGGTTTAAGTGTAATACCACGTTACCGTTTTCTGCTTTATCACGAAGGCGTTGCTCAAGAATTTTTTCACTTCTAAAGCTATCTCTTCTGTGAATAACGTGTACTTCTGATGCAATGTTTGAAAGGTAAAGCGCCTCTTCAACAGCGGTGTTACCACCACCAATTACCGCTACTTTTTGATTGCGGTAGAAGAAACCGTCACAGGTTGCACAAGCAGATACACCTTTACCCATAAACGCTTGCTCTGATTCAAGACCAAGGTATTTAGCTGAAGCACCTGTAGCAATGATTAGTGCGTCACACGTATAAGTACCGCTATCTCCGTAAAGCGTGAAAGGGCGCTTCGAAAAGTCGGTCTTATTGATGTGATCGAAAATAATTTCAGTATCGAACTTTTCAGCATGCTTTTGCATACGAACCATTAGATCAGGACCAGTAAGGCCTTCAGGATCGCCCGGCCAGTTTTCTACTTCTGTCGTGGTAGTAAGCTGTCCGCCTTGTTGAATACCAGTTAACAGTACAGGTTTAAGGTTTGCACGTGCAGCATAAACCGCTGCTGAATAACCTGCAGGGCCTGAACCCAAGATAAGTAGACGGACGTGTCTGCTTTCTGCCATTTTCCTCTCCAAATAATTCACCCAAAAGGGTTACTTATAAAATTTCTCTTAGAAAGCTAGGTAGGGGCGAAAATCTGTAAATCAAGCTCAACACCTAGTTACTTTTATTATAGTAATTTGCCAGCGCAACATCTGCAGGTCGTTATTCACTTGCTTTAACAAAAGTAACAACAAAGCCATGCAGCACAATGTTTAGGCTTAAGCGCTATATGATGCCTTTAAGCGAGAAAAATGTCACTTAAAGATAGATTGAACTTATACCTTTTAATTATTAACGTAGGGTGTATTAGTTACACAACGCCGATCTTCACAGCAGACGAAAAGGCAGCCGCCACATCAACGAAACTTAATTAACTACAGTGCAATCATATTTGATAAGATCGATGTTGATAGTTTATCGCTGTAATTACGTACTGATTTAGAAGAACCAGTTTGTATTAGCCAAAAAGCGGATTACAATTTAGTTATAACTATCGAATAATGACGTGAGTGATATCAGCATTAATGCTGATAGTAAGGTTTATCAAAGAGGTGAGGCATGTCTCAATCAATAATGACAATGTTGAAAAACGGTCAGCAGTACATGAAGACATGGCCTGTAAGAAAAGAACTCTATGCCTTTTTCCCAGAGTGTAGAGTTGTAGCAGCGACTAAGTTTGCAATTAAAACCATGCCGCCGGTGGCTATGGTTTCATGCGCGCTGCTCTATCAGAGTTTAGGCGCCGATTATCTACCTCAAACCATTACCATAGGTGCTTTCTTCTTAAGTCTGCCTATGCAAGGTTTGCTTTGGCTAGGACATCGCTCTGACCAATACCTTCCACCACAACTGAAAAGCTGGTACCAAGAAATCCACTCAAAAATGCGCTCGCAAGGTGTGGCTATGACCAATGCTAAATCAAAACCAAAATATAAAGAGCTAGCGCAACTTCTTAAGACAGCGTTTAACGATTTAGACAACGCATTTACTAAACACTGGTTTAATTAACAGCACGTATCCTGTAAATACCGCTCGCCAGACAGCGTCTTGGGTCAATGGGCTTTTGGGCTGCCAACGTCTGGTGCGCGAAGCAAGGCCTGACACTTCCTACATTTGTATTGTGCCCCTTTTAAAATATTATTGTGTCTGCGTGTACTTAGCGCATAAGTGTCACAGTCACACACATAATGAAAAGTGCGGGCTACCCGTTTCACGTCAAATTGATGGGTAGCATTAGGCGTGCAGTTAAATACGCTGCGCATTATCGACTGCCATTCTTTGCCGTGGGGCTGAACTCTGCCAAACAGAACCCAAACCAACAAATGGCTGACTTCGTGTGGTACCACGTCACTTAAAAAGGCATCGATATTATCTTTAAACAGAAGTGGGTGAAAATTCACGCGGTTTTGCTGTAAAAACGCAGTGCCCGCATTTTTCCCCGACCGTCTAAAAGTGATGGTAGGGCGCTTGAACGTTTGCTTGAAGTATTGCTCTGCTTGCTCATAGCAATAAAAAACAGCGTCGGTAATAACGCGACGCTGTTCTTGAGTTAAGTCATTTGAAGCGATGTTGCTGCCTCTGTCTTTTTACTGTTTCTACTTATTTGCTGCGCGTAATTATTTAACGTCACAAGGTAAACATAGCACGTAGGTACCCTTAGGGTCGTTTAGTTGGTTTACTAAACTGAACTCTTTAAGTACGCGCTTAAATTCATTTACCAGTGCAGAGTCGGCATGGGCAAATTGCCATTTGCCCACAAACGTCATTGCCTGGCCAAAGAATTCCTTCCAGAAAATTTCCTGGGCACTCAGCGTACGTTGTACGTAGAACGTATCATAATTTTCTAGCTCGGCGAGCTCGGCCGCAGCAACTACAGCATCGTCAACCGTACCAAGCTGGTCTACCAAGCCAAGTTCAATTGCATCTTCGCCAATCCACACGCGTCCTTGGGCAACACTATCCACTTCTTCTACCGACATACCACGAGCATTTGAAACCAACGACAAAAAGTTTCCGTAAGTGTTTTCAACGTTGCGCTGAAGAATTTGACCGAATTCTGGTGCTAGTGGACGCACAGTAGAGAAGCCTGCAAGCTCTGTAGAGCCCACACCGTCACTGTGAATACCTAAATAATCCAGTGAATTCTCGTAGGTCATAAACATACCAAACACGCCAATCGAGCCTGTAATCGTGCTAGGGCTTGCAATTATTCTATCGGTACTTGCTGCAATCCAATAACCGCCTGAAGCTGCATAGGTGCTCATAGAAGCAATAACGGGCTTACCTGCTTGTTGTAGCTGCAACACTTCCTGACGGATAATTTCAGAGGCGAATGCGCTGCCTCCAGGAGAATCAATCTGAAGAACCACTGCTTTTACGTTGTCATCAAGACGAGCCTTACGCAGAAGACGCGCAGTGCTGTCGCCACCTATAGTACCGGCTTTTTGATTACCGTCTAAGATGGTGCCCTTGGCAACTACAATCGCCACTTTATCCATGTCTGACTCGATAACCGGCATAGGCGGGTTAACAACTTTAAGATAGGTATTGAACGAAGTGAGGTTAACGCCGTGATTGTTTTCATCTTCACCGACTAACTCAGTAAGCTCCAATCTTACTTCTTCGCGGGTCTTCAATGCGTCTACCCAATTATTCTCAAACGCATACTGTGCGAAATCGCCGCCTGCCGCTTCAAACTTTGCTAATAAACCTTCAAGGGTCTCGTCAAAGTTTGCTTCATCGATACCGCGAGCTGCTGCTACATCCGCTTTGTATTGCGCCCAGTAACCATCTAACCACTGTTTCTCCGCTTCTTTTGCTTCTTCAGACATATCATTTCGCATGATAGGCTCAACAGCAGATTTATAAGTACCAACCCGGAAGATATGCGTGGTTACTTTTAACTTTTCTAGCATGTCTTTGAAGTACATGCCATAACGGCCGTAGCCTTCAAACATTAACCCGCCCATTGGGTTCAGATAGATGCTATCAGCGTGTGCTGCCAAGTAATATTGGTCTTGGGAAAAGTAATCACCAATGGCATAAACGGGCTTTTCAGATTCTTTAAATGCGTCAATAGCATTAGCTACGGTGCGCAACTTGTCTAAACCACCGCCGGTAAGACCTTGAAGGTCAAGAACCAAAGCTTTAATACGGCGATCTTTTTGCGCATTTTCAAGCACTTTCACTACATCGCGTACCAGTACTTCTGGGTTTTCAGGTTCACTGCCTAGCGATTCTTGTAAGAACTGTTCGAAAGGATCAATGCTTTCTTTTTCTATAACTAGCTTGCCGTTAAGCGTTAGAAACAAAGCACTGTCTTTGTTTACGGTAAACTGTTCATCGTCCTGACCAGTTATTGCGATTATCAATCCAACAAAAATAACAATGAATATCAAATTAAAGAAAAGTTTGCGGGTGAAGTTAAGCACCGTCCACAAGCCAATAAACAAGGATTTAGTCCAATTTCCTTTGGCTGCCATTTTAATCACTACCTTTTTTTGAATTAACTAACCAGAGCAAGATAGATCAGGCATACCTTACTCACGTACTGCATTCTATTATGTTACCTAAATCGAGTAAGATCGCGAACTTAATTGTAATTTTTTGTGAGTGTCTTTGTTTTCGGCGACTTACGATGACTTTTATTCTGCGTTCTTTTTTTCGTCTTGTTCCAGCCACTTTCGAATGAGGGAGGCAATACGTTTGTGACTATCTTCGCTCATCGTCATAAGAAATTTTCCATTCTTTGCTTTATAGCCGGTTTTTCCATGGCCCTTTTTCATTAGTCGTAAAAACGGTGAGGGCTTATTTTCGCGCGATGAAATTTTTTTCATAAAGTGCCGTTCTTATTTCTTAATCACACAAAGTAGGCAAAACAATGACACACATTTACCAACAAATCGTAGCCCGACTGCAAGTGGCAGATGGCATTCCTTTACTTTTATTGCGCTTGTATTTAGCACCAGTGATGATACAGGCTGGCTGGAATAAAGCATCCAGTTTCGACAGTATTGTAGATTGGTTTGGTAACGATGATTATGGGCTTGGTTTACCAATGCCTTTGGTAATGGCGTTCTTAGCTACAGCCGCAGAACTCGTGGGCGGTGTTCTATTGTTATTGGGTGCATTGACGCGCTTGGTGAGTATTCCATTAATGGTAACCATGATAGTCGCTATGGTGAGTGTTCACGCTAAGAATGGATGGCTCGCTATTGCTGATGCGTCTTCATGGTTAGCCGACGGTACTATCTTACTGAATGAAAACATTATGGCTGCGCCAGAAAAGCTTGCGGCAGCTAAATCATTGTTACAAGAGCATGGCCATTATGACTGGCTTACATCCAGCGGTAACTTTGTGGTACTTAACAACGGCATCGAATTCGCTGCGACCTATTTTATTATGCTTTTAGTTTTGTTTATCTATGGTGGTGGACGCTTCTTTAGTGTCGATTACTATGTGAATAAAGCCATGCGTTCTAAAAGTAATTAGGGACGCTCCATTTCCTGTACAAAAGGCCGGAATTTTCTGGTCTTTTTCGTTTATGAACCGTAGGATCTAGCATTCAGGTTAGGTAAATTATTGTTGTTGGCACGCTTGTCTCGATTATGAAAATCGAAGCGTGACAACAGCAACGCGAAAAAATAAAGTAGGGACGTAAATGGACGCATTAACATTGTTACTCAACAGAAGTTCTCAGCCTCGATTGGAAGCGCCAGCACCTAGTGGAGGTGCCTTAGAGAATATTATGCAGGCTGCACTACGTGCCCCAGACCATGCTTGTCTTACTCCATGGCGTTTTATCGTGTGCACAGGAAAAGGGCTGGATAAGCTAGGTACACTCTATGAGCAATCCGCTATTGAAAATGAAAAGTCGCAGAAAGAAATTGAACGTGCCGTGCAGCTTCCTCACCGCGCACCTATGGTTATCGTAGCCATCGCAAAGCATGTGGAACATGAAAAGGTACCGCGTGTTGAGCAGATAGCGTCGGCAAGCTGTGGCGTGATGGCGATGCAAATGGCAGCAGTAGCACAAGGGTTTAACGGCATGTGGCGCACCGGTGGCTACGCACACTGTGAGACGGTAAGAAACGGATTAGGTTTAAGTGAAGAAGACGAGCTGGTAGGTTTCTTATATTTAGGAACGCCAGCGTTTGAGCCTGCACCTAAACCGCAAAGAAATAGTAACGACTACTTTGAATTCTGGCAGTAGTTGATACCTATTCGAATAAACTGCCGCATTAGATAGCTAGCGGCGGGTAATAAGGGTCTTATTTTTATAAGTAAGTTAACATAAGACCCTAACATTTAACCTAGAAAGATAGGTCTACATTATAACCAGCGAACTTCCTGATATTAATAACGCGATCGCCATCTAGCATCCAGTATTGCCCCTTGATACCTTGCAATACACCAGTAAATGACGGTGTCTTATCTAAGTTTAAAGATTTTATCTTTACCGGATAATCTTCAACAGGGTAATGAATATCATGGATAGGCGTAGTCACTTCTGATACTGCTTGAAGCCCTTTTTCTTGCTTCAGCGCTTCTAGCTCACTTTCAATTTTACCCATTAATTCGGTTTTGACCTGTTCTAAATCAACCTCGTCAGGTTTGCCCTTTAACATTGTTCGCCAATTGGTTTTATCTGCAATGTGATCTTTGCATAACGTTTCAACCAAACCACTGGTAAGCCTGTCAGGAACTCGCAGCATTACGGTAGCCTGCGTGGCACCTTGATCCATCCAACGGGTAGACACGCCTTCGGTGACTTGACGAGTGATGCCCACTTTTACCGTACCTGTGTTAGCCAAATAAACAAAATGCTCACTAAAGCAATGTTCTTCACCCCACTGAGGTTCTCTGCACGTCCCTTCGTGGTAATGGCACTTTTCTGGCTTAATAATGCAGCTATCGCATTGTGCCAGCGATATCAAACACGGGTAGCAGTATCCTTGGTTGAAGCTTTTTTTGGTTTTGCGGTTGCAGTGAACACAGTTGATTTCACCAGAGTAGGTTACCGTTACTTCCTTGCCGATAAGAGAATTGATATCTACCAACTCATCACCAATTGGAAGCGAGTAGTGCACGGTATTGTTTTCATCGGCGGAGGTACGCATTTTTTTAAGCATACCCGAATATGTTGTTGTCACTTGTTGAAACCTTTTTCTTAAAAACTTTATTTGTAACGCTGTTAGTCGCTTAATTCGCCGCGCAAGTTTTGCGTTAATAGATGGCTTATTTCCTCAAAAGGAAGCCCTTTACTTAATAAGTAGTGCAGTTTCGCGAGGGCAGCCTCGGGCGTCATATCGCTACCCGATAAAACTCCTACTTCTTGTAGGCCATGGCCAGTGGCATAGCCACCCATGTTTACGCGACCGCGCATACACTGGGTACAATTCAAAACAGGAATTTCTCTGGCTTTTGCGTATTTTAACTGTGCAATAAGCTCAGGGTTCTGAGGTGCATTGCCCACACCATAACTCAGTAAAATCAACGCGTTCACAGGTTGCTGTAGCGTGTTTTTAATCACCTCTGGCGCAATACCGGGATACAAACTTACCATGCCGATCGGTTGGGCTTTGACGTTCGATACCGTTAAGGTGTTATTTGGTGTCTTCGCTAATTCACCGGCTTTCAGACGAATGTTAATGCCAGCTTCTAACAGTGGAGGAAAGTTAGGGGAGTCAAAGGCACTGAATCCATCTGCATCTACTTTGCGGCTGCGGTTGCCACGAAGTAGTCTATTGTTGAAGAACAGTCCGACTTCGGCAATGGGGAAGTTCGCGGCAACATATAACGCGTTTAGAAGGTTGACTTGACCATCTGAGCGAAGCTCTGCCAGTGGAATTTGAGAACCGGTAACAATGACAGGTTTTGACAAATCCTCAAGCATGAAACTCAACGCCGAGGCGGTGTATGCCATGGTGTCTGTACCGTGCAAAATAATGAAGCCATCGTACTTGTCGTAGTTGTCGGCGATATCATCGGCAATACGCTGCCAATCAGACGGGTCCATGTCTGATGAATCGATAAGGTTATCGTATTCATGCAGGGTAAAAAGGGGCATTTCAGAACGGTGAAACTCCGGCATCTTTTTCAGTGTGTCTGACAAGAAGCCTGCAGCGGGTACGTAGCCTTGTTTAGACGGCTTCATACCAATAGTTCCACCTGTATAGGCAATATATATATGTTTGCGCATGAAATGACCTTACCCTTAATTTGGGAATACTTTTCAAAAGGGGATAGCGTAATTTGACGGGCATTCTAACAATACCCACGGGTTTGTCACCCTGAAATACGAAGGCACAAAAAAGCGGTGAAGATCACCGCTTTTATTCTGTATCAACTTTTTAGCAACGTTAGGCTGAGCCCTATGCTGAAGTTCGGTACTACTTAACTTCTTTACCCGCTGCTTGTTGGTCTGCATGGTAGCTCGAGCGGACCATTGGGCCACATGCTGCATGGGTGAAGCCAATTTCTTTTGCGTAGTCACCAAGGGCGTCGAATTCCTTAGGGTGTACGTAGCGCTTAACCGGGTAGTGGTGACGGCTTGGCTGAAGGTATTGACCCAGCGTAAGCATGTCCACATTGTGAGCGCGCAGATCATCAAGTACGCCTTGAATTTCTTCGTTCTCTTCGCCCATACCCATCATCAGACCAGATTTGGTCATCACGTCAGGGTGTTGCGCTTTAAACTTCTTAAGCAAATCCAACGACCATTGGTAATTCGCGCCAGGGCGACATTCACGGTATAAACGCGGGATCGTCTCTAAGTTGTGGTTGAACACATCAGGCACGCCGTCTTTGAAAATCTCAAGTGCACGATCCATACGTCCACGAAAATCGGGTACTAATACTTCGATTGTCGTTGTTGGACTGTGTTCGCGAATGGCGTTAATACAATCTACGAAATGCTGAGCGCCACCGTCGCGAAGGTCATCGCGGTCAACAGAAGTAATAACCACATAGCGCAAATTCATTTCTGCAATGGTTTTAGCCAGCTTCTCAGGCTCTTCTGCACTAGGAGGCAGAGGTTTACCGTGGGCTACGTCACAGAAAGGACAACGACGAGTACAAATATCACCTAGAATCATAAAGGTGGCTGTACCGTGGTTGAAACACTCGGCAAGGTTAGGACAACTCGCTTCTTCACACACAGAGTGAAGATTGTTTTTGCGAAGTGTCTGTTTGATGTGATCAATTTTCTCGGTAGTACGAGGAAGCTTGATTTTAATCCACTCCGGCTTGCGCAGCATTTCTTCCTTTTCAGTAGGAATAATAGTGACGGGAATGTGTTTTACTTTTTCATCATCACGGAGTTTTATCCCCGCTTGAGGTCGTGCATTACTCATCAAAACCTTCTTTGTATGTTGGCTGTGCAATGGAAAGCGCTTCTAGCAACAAATGCGTTAATTCATTACCAGCGGTCTCAAGCGTAGTTGGACCATTGAGGCGCGCGGTATCGATCATTTCCATACCGGCATAACCGCAAGGATTAATACGCTGAAACGGTGATAAGTCCATATTAACATTTAAAGCTAAGCCATGAAACGAGCAGCCATTACGTATTCTTAAACCTAATGAACAAACTTTCTTCTCATCGACGTATACGCCAGGCGCATCGGGCTTTGGATACGCGGTTACGCCGTATTTTCCAAGTAGTCCGACCACCGCTTCTTCCATAGCAGTGACTAAATGGCGAACACCTAGCTTTCTGCGCCTTATGTTTAGCATCAGATAAATCACTTGTTGGCCTGGACCGTGGTAGGTCACTTGGCCACCTCGGTCAACCTGAACAACAGGAATATCACCAGGCATAAGTATGTGTTCAGCTTTGCCTGCTTGTCCTTGCGTAAAGACGGCATCGTGTTCAACAAGCCAAATTTCATCTTGGGTATTTTGGTCTCGCTCATCGGTGAAGCGTTTCATTGCCTCGAAGATAGGCTCATACGGCTGACGCCCTAACTGACGTACTATAACGCCGTTTGCGTCAGACGCTATCGACTGCTCATTCACTTAAAGTACAACCCTAACCAGCTCTAATTTGGCAAGTTCAGTGTAAATGGTTTCCATGTGCTCTTTGCTGGTTACACGCACACTGATAGACACCGAGTGGTAAGTACCTTTACTACTTGGTTTTACGTTAGGCGAGTAATCGCCTGGCGCATGTTGCTGAAGGCAGCTCACTACCTGTTGAGGTAGGTCTTCATGAGCAACGCCCATGACTTTAAACGTTTGGTTTGTTGGAAAATCTAGTAATTCGTCGAAACGGGTATCCATGCGATATCCTTGGTACTTAAAATATCATATAAAAAAACGGCCAGATTGTAACAAATCTGGCCGCTTCACAACTAGCTTTTTAACGTATTCAGTAAAGGTGTTTACTCGTCGTCAAATCCTAGCTGAAGCATAATGTAGTCTTTCATGCGATTAAAGAAGCTGCCTTCTTTTACTTCTTGAAGGGTAACTAGGGGATAGCTAGCCACATCTTCACCGTCTAGTTGTAGATAAAGTTTTCCAACAACCTGACCTTTTGCAAGTGGTGCTTCAAGCTTGTCATCAAGTTCGAAGTTAGCTTCTAAATTAGCCGCCTGACCGCGTGGAATAGTAATGGGGGTAGATTGATTAATTCCAAGGTCTACTGTCTCTCTATCACCCATATAGATGCGGTGAGCAACGAAACTATGACCAGCTTGGTATGGCGTAAGTGTCTCGTAAAAACGGAAGCCATACTTAAGTAGCTTTTTGTTTTCAACTTTACGTGCACGTTCGCTATCAGTCCCCATAACTACAGAGATTAGACGCATACCGCCTTGCTCTGCAGAAGTGATTAGGCTGTAGCCCGCATCAGACGTGTGGCCAGTTTTAATGCCATCAACGTTTAAGCTTTTGTCCCATAACAGGCTATTGCGGTTGTATTGCTTAATGCCGTTGTAGGTGAATTCCTTCTCGCTATAAATCTTGTACATTTCTGGCGTTTCTGCGATAAGCGCGCGAGACAGAATCGCCATGTCACGAGGGGTAGTGTAGTGGTCAGGGTCGTGAAGACCGTGAGCATTAACCCAGTGAGAACCACTCATGCCAAGTGATGCCGTGTGTGCATTCATCATGCTGGCAAAAGCAGATTCTGAACCTGCTACGTGTTCTGCCATAGCAACACAGGCGTCGTTACCTGACTGCACAACAATGCCACGTAGTAAGTCACGTACTGAAACTTGTGTACCTACTTCAATAAACATTTTTGACGAGTCAGGGAATTTCTTCGCCCATGCGTTTTCCGAGATAGTCACTTCGTCGTCTAAGCTGATGTTACCGGCCTGTAGTTCTTTGCCAATAACATAAATAGTCATTATTTTCGTTAAGCTCGCAGGAGCAAGCTGCATGTCCGCATTTTTAGATGCAATCACATGACCCGTTTCAAAGTCGGTTAGAAGAAAACCTTCTGCGGCAACTGAAGGAGCAGGCGGAGTGACTACGGCAGCATTTGCTGTGTGTAGTAAAGTGCCTATCACCAAAAAGGCAAATGAAAGTAATGACGGTTTAGCGCGTTGAATTATTCTGAGCATGGTTCTAATTTCTTTGACCGTTTTATCCGTGTGAGTTAAAGCTTACCTTATTGTTGCGATGACCGCGAAACGATGACCGCAAAACATGGCTACCCAATTTTAGCTTTTGTCCAGTTCGTAACCGAATTCTGTTGTTTCACCTACTTATTAGCTGAGGTGACGAGAGATCTTAACGAAAGGCTGCTTATAAGACTAGGTTTTATCAAAAAAGTTTACGTGATTGTAGGTATTAGGCGAAGAAACCGTGATATTGCCTGCTGAATGACACAATGCTGCCACAATGTCGTTGTTTTTATGAGCGTGCGACAACCCAACTAACTACATGGTCTGCGTAATCGCGTAAGCGTTGGGATAGCCATTTTGCTTTAATTGTTCAAGAACCTCCGCGACGACTGCTTCATCGTGGATAGGGCCTAACTGTAGTTTATAAATGTTATCTGCTACTGGCAGGTGAGCGGGAATTTGATATAACGCCGATAGCACGTTAGAGATAGATTTTGCTTTCTCGGCGTTTGAAAGCGCAGCAACTTGAATATAGATCGCATCACTTACCGCGTTGCTACTTTTCTCACTGCTGCTTGAGTTGGTATCCGCGGTGTTCGAAGAGGGGGCTAATGGCGGGGTAGGTGAAGTTGCTGCCAAGGCCGGTGCGGGTACTACCGCAATACCCAAATATTCATCGTAAGTAACAGTTGGACTGTTTCCCACCGTCACATTGTTTTGTTCGTCAAAGTGGATAACTTCAAGTTTGACTCGCGCTGTGCCTTTGCTGTGGTAGCCTAGTTTTACTGCGGCTGCATACGACAAATCGATAATTCTATCATCGTGAAAAGGGCCGCGGTCGTTAACGCGGACGATCGCTTGTTTGTTGTTTTCCAAGTTAGTAACACGCACGTAAGAGGGCAGAGGCAATGTTTTGTGAGCCGCGCTCATGGCAAACATATTGTAAGTTTCGCCATTTGAGGTTAAGTGACCGTGAAACTTCTGGCCATACCAACTGGCATAGCCGACCTCTTCATAGCCTTTACCACTATCCATTGGCGTGTAGTGCTTGCCCAGTACCTTGTAAGGCCTGCTGTTAAACATGCGGTAGGCTTCGTATTTTGGTACAGCATCAAGTGTTTCTGGTTTCTTGGCTACGTGCTTAGGCGCTGAGTCTTGCTTTTGGGTATAGCGACCAGATTGTGTAGGTGCACTTTGGCATCCCACTAATGCCAAAACTATAAAAACAGCTGAGCCATAGCGAAAGAACTGCCCGTTTGCCAGATTCTGGTTAACAAGACCCGCATTAACTAAACCCGCTTTTACAAAATCAAGTACCGAAAAAAGGCGCTGCAACATACAAGTTATCTAGACATTAAACGTTTCTGAGTGGCAATGGCCATAAGAATGCCAAAACCTGCCATTAAAGTCACCATAGATGTTCCTCCAAAGCTCACTAGAGGAAGGGGAACACCCACCACGGGAAGTAATCCGGACACCATGCCCATGTTTACAAACACATAAACAAAAAAGGTAAGGGTAATACTGCCTCCAAGCAATTTTGCATAGGCGTCTTGTGCCCGGCTAGAAATTATAAGGCCGCGCATAATTATAAAAATGTATATTGCCATTAAACACATTACACCGGTAAGACCAAACTCTTCACTGAATACTGAAAAGATAAAGTCAGTGTGACGTTCAGGTAGAAACTCGAGTTGTGATTGCGTGCCTTGCAGCCAGCCTTTGCCGTCTACACCACCGGAACCAATGGCAATTTTAGATTGGATTATGTGGTAGCCAGAACCTAGTGGATCGCTTTCCGGGTTCAAAAAAGTAAGAACCCGCTGCTTTTGATAATCCTTCATTAAAAAGAACCACATCACAGGCGCAAACGCGCCAATGAGGCCGCCCACTACTGAAATAAGACGCCAGCTCATACCTGCCAGGAATATGGCAAAAATACCTGAACTGGCGATGAGTAACGAGGTCCCTAAATCAGGCTGCTTTGCAATGAGAATGGTGGGCACGACCACCAAACCAAACCCAACGATAATGTGGGTGGTGCGTGGCGGCATAGTGAATTTACTGATATACCATGCAACCATCATAGGCACGGCAAGCTTCATCAGTTCAGAGGGCTGAAAACGGATAAAGCCCAGGTCTAGCCAGCGCTGTGCGCCTTTGCCCATATCACCAAATAATAAAACGGCAATTAGCATGAGCAGGCCTGCACCATAGGCATAGGTTGAGAAAAACCTAAACACGCCCAAAGGGGCTTGGGCTAATCCGAACATAACGATAAAGCTAAATCCCAGCCTGATAAACTGGCGCTCCATTTGCTCCATATCCTGACCTGACGCCGAGTACAGAGTAAATAGCCCAACACAACTTAGCACGAGTAGCCCGACTAACAGCCAGCCATCGATATGAATGCGCTGAAGAAAACTTATTTTATTAGGGTTTATGGTGGTTCTCTTCACTAGTTTGTCCCTAATTCATTATCAGTGTTTGCCGAGTCAGCTTCGGCAGTTTCAAAAACTCGGTCTCTGAAATAGAAATCCATGATTTGACGGGCGACGGGTGCTGCGTTCTTACTACCACCGCCTACGTTTTCAAGGACCACGGTTACCGATATCTCTGGATCATTGAAAGGGGCAAAGCCAACATACATGGCATTGTCTCGAAGACGCTCATCAATTTTAGTAGCGTCATATTTTTCATTCTGACCAACGGTAAATAACTGTGCTGTTCCTGTCTTACCCGCAGAGTCGTATGGGGTATCTGCAAATGCATGACGCGCGCCGCCTTCTTCGCCACTCACAACATCGCGCATGGCGTTTAACACCACATCTAAATTGTTACGGTTCTTAATCTCTATAGGCCGCAGCGACTTAAGTGGGATGAGGTCGACAGAACTATCGGTGTTCATATAACCGCGAATGATTTGTGGAATATAGCGTTCCCCAGCATTGATCAGCGTGTTAACCGATGTATTTAACTGTACCGGCGTGGTGGTCCAATAGCTCTGTCCTATACCAACGGGTATGGTGTCACCAATATACCAAGGTTGATTAAAGCGAGCGCGTTTCCAGCCTCGGCTAGGCATGTTGGCATCTGACTCTTCGTAAAGATCGATACCCGTGAAATCTCCGAATCCGAATTCGTACATAGATTCACTGATTTTATCGATACCCAATTTATACGCTAGCTCGTAATAATAAGTATCGCACGACACTTCTATTGCTTTTGATACGTTAACTTTGCCATGTCCCCATCTACGCCAATCGCGCCACACGTGCGACACATTTGGCAATTGATAGCGACCTGTATCGTTAATGGTGTAGTCTTTGGTGATAATGCCTTCTTCTAGTCCAACAAAACCAAGGTGCGGTTTAATGGTAGAAGCGGGAGGGTATTGTCCTTGTGTCGCCCTGTTAATTAGCGGGCGGTCTGGCGAATTCAGTAGCGCAGAGTAATTCTTGCTGCTGATACCGTGCACGAATAAATTGGGGTCGTAACTAGGGTTAGAGTAAAGTGCCAGTACGCCACCTGTTTTAACATCGGTAACCACTACAGCGCCGCGCATGCCTTCTATTATTCGCTGGGCTTCTAACTGAAGCTCTAAATCCAGGTTAAGTACGATGTCTTTGCCCGGTGTTGGTGGCTCAACACTGAGTACACGAATAATTCGGCCTTGGTTGTTTACTTCGACCTGCTGATAACCCACTTTTCCATGAAGCAGCTCTTCGTGGTATTTCTCTATGCCTAGCTTACCGATATCGTGGGTTGCGGCGTAATTATCTTCTTGGCCTGCTTCAACAAGTTTTTGTAAGTCTCGCTTGTTAATGCGTGCAACATAACCCAGTGCATGGGTAAGCGTTTCTTTATAAGGGTAATGACGAGCTAAACGCGCTTCAATTTGAACACCTGGAAATTTGTGTTTGCTGGCAGAGAATAACGCTACTTCTTCTTCGCTTAGCTGAGTGCGAAGCGCAACGGGTTTAAATCTTCGCGTTCCTTTAAGCGTAGATTGAAAGCGTTCAATTTCATCGCTGGTGATGCTCATTAACTCGGTCAGATCTGCAAGGGTTTGCTCAATATCATCCACTTGCTCTGGAATAACTTCCAAACTGAAAACCGGACGGTTCTCGGCTAAAAGCACGCCGTTACGGTCATAAATGAGACCGCGGTTAGGCGCTACGGGCAGCACTTTAATTCGGTTACCGTTAGACCGGGTTTGATAATCTTCAAACTGGGTGACCTGCAAAGAATAGAGGTTGTTAAGTACAATGCCCAACATGGCCACAACAATAATAAAAGCAATGGTCGCTCGGCGCGCGAACAAGTTCGCTTCAGCGGAGTGGTCCCGTATTGCTTGACGTTTTCGTTGCATTGACTTCCTTTGCATTAATAAAGCGACCAATTACTCACGGTGATAAGGGTGATTTTGCGTCACCGACCACGCGCGGTATAAGCTTTCTGTAAGAATGATCCTAACAAGTGGATGGGGTAGAGTTAAGGCTGATAAGGACCACTTTTGTTCCGACGCTGCAATACATTCTGGTGCTAGCCCTTCTGGACCACCAATAAGCAGGCTTACGTCGCGCCCGTCCATTTTCCAATTGTCGAGTTGTTTAGCAAGCGTGGGAGTGTCCCAGGGTTTACCAGTTACTTCTAACGTAACAATGCGATTTCCTTTGGGAATAGCGGCTAGCATTTGCTCGCCTTCTTTTTCCAAAATGCGCTTAATATCCGCGTTTTTGCCTCGCTTTCCGGCGGGTATTTCAGTAAAGGACACTGGCATGTCGCTAGGGAAACGACGAATAAACTCATCCACGCCTGTACTTACCCAGCTTGGCATTTTTGTTCCGACCGCGACGATTTGTATACGCACTTCTTTTACCCTTACCGCAGGAATTAGTATTTCACTTATACAATAAAGGCCATACGCATTTGAGTATGGCCTTTATTGACCGTGTTACTGCATGTTTATAGCAGGCGTTTACGCCACTACGACCACAGTTTCTCTAGCTGGTAGAAATCACGGGTTTCATCTTGCATAACGTGCAAAATAACATCACCAAAATCAACCAGAACCCATTCGCCGGTTTCCTTACCTTCCACGCTTCCAGGTGCGTGGCCCGCTTTCTTCGCTTCTACCATGACATTTTCTGCAATAGATGAAACGTGGCGCTTTGAGTTACCTGAACAAATGATCATGGTATCTGTAATACTTGATTTGCCGCGAACGTCTAGTTCAATAACATCACGGCCTTTCATATCGTCAATTTTGTCTTTAACAAACTGTTTGAGCTGTTGACTCTCCAAGAGTTTTCCTCACTTACTTAACTTTTATATAACTGATGTTCGTTTATGTAATCTAAAACGCTTTCTTCTAACCATAAGTTAGATAGGTCAGCATTTGAACTGTTTGGCGTACCCGATTTCTCGGACGTGGCAGCACTTGCTAGTACGTCACGAATTTCAGTAGATGAAACACTAAAAAGCGGTGTGTTGGTTAACACTACATGGCCTGCAGGCTTTGCGTGAATAACACTTTTATCGTTAGCCACATGACAATCTAACCAAGCTTGTATTGCGGGTGGAGGCGAAAATTTCTCATCGTCTCTGCGCATAACCACTAAGTGACAATAATCGAGCAGGTGTTCCCACTCGTACCATTTGTCCAGATTATACAGTGAATCTGCGCCAATGAAAAAACAGATTGTGTCATCGCTTTTCTCTTTAAGTGCACGCAGCGTTTTAACTGTATAAGAAGGTGACGGAAGCGTCAGTTCAATTAACTCTGGAATAAGTCTGTCATTGTTTTGGGCGCAAAGTTCAATCATTTTTACCCGATGGCTTTCTGACACACCTACTGACTTATGCGGAGCTAATTTACAAGGCATGAGATGAACGTGGTTTACTCCAATTTCATCTGCCGCTTTTAGTGCCGCACCAATATGGCCTTTATGCGGCGGATTAAACGTACCACCAAGAATGGCTTTCACCGTTGGATATGCTCGAGAAGCGCCGGAAAGACTCACTTAGACTTGCCCATTATGCCTGTAACAAAGGAATTTCGCGAAGGTCCATACCCATGAACATCATGCACAAGTGACACATTTCGACGTAAGGGCGGGCAATGACATTTTGTTTGAATGCATGATCTGACTGAGTCAACGCTTTTTGGATGTCTTCTAGCTGCGCGACGCTCAGACGATTCAAGGCACTTTGATAAAAACCTTGTCTATTACGCCAAATACCGAATTTTTGCCACTGAATGGGGGCACCGCTTTGCTGCACTAGTTTTAGTTTCCATAACTGCTCCCACTCTCGAATCAGCGCCCAAATAATGATGTTAGGCTCCAGACCCTCGCTCTCTAATCGGTATAGCATTTTTATGCAGCGGGTACTGTCGCCGCTAAGCATAACGTCAACTAGTTGAAACACGTTGAAACGCGACTGATCGACCATCGCCTTTTCAATTTGTTCGTCTGAAATAGACTGGTGTGGATAGAGTAGGGCGAGCTTATCAATTTCTTGCTTAGCAGCAAGCATGTTGCCTTCGCAGAAATCAGCAATCATCTTAGCACCCGACGCTGATACGGAGAGTTGGTGGGCATTTAACTGCTGGTTTAGCCATGCATTGAGCTGCTTGCCTTCCAACGGGTAACACAATACCGACGCGCCCAAATCATCAAGCACTTTAAACCATTTGCCGCGCTGCACGTCTTTGCCAATTTTGGGGCCGTGAACCAGCAACAAAATATCGGGGTTTAATGATGCCGCGACTTCTTGCAGCATTTTACTGCCTTCAGTGCCCGGTTTTCCCGTAGGCAGCTCTAGTTCAATAAACTGTTGGCTTGAGAAAAGCGACATGCTTTGCGTGGCTTCAATCAACTGATTCCAGTTAAAGCCCGTTTCAGCAACAAGTACTGTACGCTCTTCAAAGCCATTGGCTTTTGCTTTAGCGCGTATTTGCTCAATGACATCAAACTTCTGCTGGGGTTCATCTCCAAACACCAGATAGCACGGGCGAAGTGCCTTGGTGATATCTTGGCTAAATTGGTTTGGATAAATCTGCATGAAAAATTCTGATGTTTACTGACTAACGGAAGTTGATGCATTTGGTGCAGCGGCTGCCTGACTGGAAAGGCGTCTGATCATGATATCAGCGGCTTCATCGCGCATTTCACTTAGCATCAATTCAAGTTCGCGAGACTTTGCCAACACTTGGTCAGGGTCGTCTTGATAGTCACGTACTACTTCAAATTGCACCATTACCGCTTCCTTACCAGGAAACTGCACGCGGTAACGCACAACATATATCAGTTCATATTCAGCAACTTGACCCGAAGGATAAACCGACAGCAGCTGACGTTCTAATTTCTCTGGAAGCAAATAGATGTTTACGTTTTGGTTAGAGCGCGATGTTTTATCTACGCTAACACTGGATAAACCGTAAACGTTTAAGCGTTTATCAAGCGCACGCGCCAAGGGCGCGTGTGCTCGGGCACTTTCAATAGCAACGGTGTTTATGTCGTCAGGTAAGCTAGGGCTACTTCGCAAATGAAAGCCACAGCCAGTAACCAATACGGTTCCCAACACAGCGACTGCGAATTGTAAGTGCTTTTTCATCAGTATCTGACCTAGTTAGCTACAATGTTTACAAGCTTGCCAGGCACAACAATCACTTTACGAATGGTTTTACCTTCGATGAATTGCTGAACGTTAGGCTGTTCTTTCGCAGATGCTTCAATGCTCTCTTTGCTAGCATCAGCAGCAATTGTCATCTTAGCGCGAACCTTACCGTTAACCTGAACAATGATTAGCTTTTCGTCTTCAACCAATGCGGCTTTATCAGCCTGTGGCCATGGTGCTAAATCGATATCTTCACTGTGACCCAACACTTTCCATAGCTCGTGAGCGATGTGCGGCGTAATAGGGTTTAGAAGCAACAAGATAGATTCACAGGCTTCGCGCATAATTGCGATGTCCTGCGCGTTTTCTTGTGGTGCTTTTTGAAGGTGGTTTAACAATTCCATCACCGCTGCAACCGCAGTGTTAAAGGTTTGACGACGGCCTAGGTCATCAGACACCTTTTCAATGGTCTTGTGTACTTCACGGCGAAGAGCCTGTTGGTCTTTCGACAGTGCCTTAACATCAATCGCTTCTGGCGCGCCTTTTTCAACGTGTTCGGTCACTAATTTCCAGATACGACGTAAGAAACGGTTTGCACCTTCAACACCAGAGTCTACCCACTCAAGGGTTTGCTCCGGTGGCGCAGCAAACATGGTAAATAAACGCACCGTATCGGCACCGTATTGGTCAATAACTTCTTGCGGGTCGATACCGTTATTCTTCGACTTAGACATTTTCGTCATACCGCCGTGAATAACTTCTTCACCGTCAGCGGTTAGCCATGCTTTAACAATACGGCCTTTGTCGTCTTTTTCAGTGCTTACTTCGGTAGGCGAGAACCAGGTTTTCTTACCCGACGCGTCTTCACGATAGTACGAGTCGGCTAATACCATACCTTGACACAGCAAACGCTTGAACGGCTCATCAGAGTTTACCAAGCCTTCATCGCGTAACAACTTGTGGAAGAAACGCGAGTAAAGTAAGTGCAAAATAGCGTGCTCGATACCACCAATGTACTGATCTACTGGTAACCAGTAGTTAGCTGATGTTGGATCAAGCATGGCATCGTTGTTAGTAGCACAGGCATAGCGCGCGTAGTACCACGATGACTCCATAAAGGTGTCGAAGGTATCCGTTTCACGTAACGCGGCTTCGCCATTGTATGTGGTTTTTGCCCACTCAGGGTCAGCTTTAATTGGCGAGGTAACGCCATTCATTTCTACGTCTTCAGGCAAAACAACCGGTAGTTGGTCAGCAGGAACCGGAACAGATTCACCGTTTTCCAAATTTAGCATTGGAATAGGTGCGCCCCAGTAGCGCTGACGGCTTACGCCCCAGTCACGAAGACGGTAATTTACTTTGCGCTTTCCACAGCCTTTGCTTTCAAGTTCATCAGCAATACCATTAAATGCGGCATCGAACTCAAGACCGTCGAACTTACCTGAATTGATCAAGCTGCCTTTTTCAGTAAATGCAGAGACGGTAAGGTCGCACTTATCTTCATCACCTGCGTTTGGCGCGATGACTTGTTGAATAGGTAGGTTGTATTTAGTCGCAAATTCCCAATCGCGCTGGTCGTGGCCAGGAACAGCCATTACCGCGCCTGAACCGTAGTCCATCAACACGAAGTTAGCGACCCAAATTGGAAGCTTTTCACCGGTTAGTGGGTGAACAACCTCAAAACCCGTGGCGAAACCTTTCTTCTCCATGGTTGCTAATTCAGCTTCAGCAACTTTGGTGTTTTTACATTCGTCGATAAAGGCCGCTAAATCTGGGTTCGATTTTGCTGCGAATTCGGCAAGAGGATGCTGCGCAGCCACTGCAACGTAAGTAACGCCGTAGAAGGTATCTGGACGCGTGGTATATACCGTCAAATCGGCAATGTCGTTAACCGCTGAGGCTAAATCGAAGGTAATTTCAACGCCTTCAGAGCGGCCAATCCAGTTTGCCTGCATTGCGCGTACTTGGTCTGGCCATTCTTCAAGCTGTTCTAAGTCTTGTAAAAGTTCTTCGGCATAGTCAGTAATTTTAATAAACCACTGAGGGATCTCTTTTTGCTCAACCAGCGCACCAGAGCGCCATCCGCGACCGTCGATTACCTGCTCGTTAGCCAAAACCGTTTGGTCTACAGGGTCCCAGTTCACGGTAGAGTTTTTCTTGTAAACAAGACCTTTTTCGTAAAGACGCGTGAAGAACCACTGTTCCCAGCGATAGTAATCTGATTTACATGTGGTTACTTCGCGATCCCAGTCGTAACCGAAACCCAACGAGCGAAGTTGGTTTTTCATGTAATCAATATTTGAGTATGTCCATTTCGCAGGTGCAGTGTTGTTGTTAATTGCTGCGTTTTCAGCCGGAAGACCAAAAGCATCCCAACCCATAGGCTGCAATACATTTTTACCCTGCATGCGCTGGAAACGGCTGATCACGTCACCAATGGTGTAGTTGCGCACGTGGCCCATGTGAAGTCGGCCACTAGGGTATGGGAACATAGACAGGCAGTAGAACTTTTCTTTTTCTACGTCGTCATTTGCTTTAAACGATTGGTTTTCTTCCCAGTATTGCTGAACGCGTTGTTCAATGTCTTTCGGATTGTACTGATTATCGGCCATGAAACTTAGGCTTCCGCATTAAAAGTTAAAACGTTTATGGGGCGGCATAAGGCGAGTTTGTAGCAACGCCAACTAACCGCGCGTGGGATTCACCCACTTAACATACATATAGCCCAATAGAATAACCCAGCGCTAAGCCATGCCTCAATAGCTTAACACCGAACTTGGCAATATTTATTGTTGCTTGCTTGAAAAGTGAGCATTAATGACACGGTTTTCGTCGATTGAACACCAGAACACGCCCCATTTGCTCATCTTACTTTCTCTTGGCGCCATCTTATCTTGTCGATAAACAGGCCCCGGTGTCACATCTAATTATTGTCACTAAACGCGGTTAGCGCATTTAGTTGTTGCGCCTGCACTTTGTCGACTACTCGAACTAAATTGGCGGCGTCTTCGTTAGATGCTTTTTGGCCATTAAAGTGAATATTGCCTGAGGCGTGGTAGGTAAGGGTGACTTTAGTTTTCGGTATGCGACCGTCTTGTGTGTTTGCATCCGATGAAGTGCTCGATGCTATTGTGCTGAATTCCCATGTCAGTGCACCTGACATACCCATTTCTTGAAGCGGGCCTAAGCCACCTGTCATCACCACTTTTTTGTTCGGTTCAACATAGCTTACCTGCATATGCGCTGCACTCGCCGTGTCTGTCGTTTCACAGAAACAGCCACCAGCCTGCTCATCTATGCGCAAAGCACCTTTCCACCATGTGTGGTCTTTCGGCCACCACATATCCACATGTTGAATAAAATGAGAGTACACGACTTCAACTGGCGCATAGCTTTCACTCTCATTGGTGATAGAAAACCCTGAGTTATCTGCATAGTTTACGTTAGCGATACTCATTGAAGAAAATGCCGTACCCAGAAAAGTAGCAAGGAAAGCGGAGGTGAGCAGAAGGGGTGAGCGAGTTTTCAATTTTTTTGTCATTGTTATTACCCTGTTTTTGTTCATTGGTTATTGCGCGCGAAACCTGGTCTCGTCGCCAAAACGAATTTCGGTTTTTGTGTTTTCTAAGGTAATTGAAAGCAGCTTGCGTTGCTACCTACTTTAAAGCCTTACTGTTACAGGATTCTTCAGAGCTTTGTCTTGACCACATTGTCCTTACGGCTCTGACCTTGGCGCGCTTTTCTTATCGCTGTGATTTTAATGCTCTGATCCAAATTATGTGGCAGAAATAAATGCAGCGGTTAAATTGAAGTAAGTTCTTTCGTACTTAACTCCTTTTCGGCTTTAATTAAACGCTACACCTTGTGTCGCAAGTTATCAGTTCTAATGAAGGCCACAAAAAGCTCGTAGTGCTTGTCAATTCCTCTCTAAAATCATGAAGGTGGTTGTTTGTTGTGCAATTAGCGATGCAAAGCTGCCTTATTCAGGATAAGCGTTTGACACTAATGTTAATTAGGGTTTCACTTAAGTAAAGAAACAAAGATAGAACAGACATGTCTGTAGACAGTAAATTATATGCGTTAGATGTAGACGCGCTTTCACCTACCATAAATCGCCGAGCGATAAACAGTGCCTTAAAAGATGATGAAGCGCTAAATGCGACCTTCATTGGGCAAGAGCGTGCGCGTGAAGCACTTACGTTTGGGTTAGGTATTTACACCAAAGGCTATAATCTTTACGTGATGGGTGAGCCCGCTACGGGGCGCTTCACTCTAGTGAAGGATTACATTGAACGCCAAGTTGCCCAGCTACCGGCGCCTGATGATTGTTGTTATATCAACAATTTTGACGAAGAGCGCGAACCTGTTGCGCTAAAATTTCCTCCCGGTGGTGGAAAAGCATTCCACAAGGACATGGCTGCGCTTATTGACGATGTCTTAGACTCACTGCCCATTGCTTTTGATAACCCGGGATATCAGCGCCGTCGCGCGTCAATTTCCAGAGAGTTCGAGCAAAAGTACGATGCGGCTATCGATGCGGTAGAGCGTTACGCACAAGCGAATGATGTTGCGCTGTACGAAGAGGGTGGCTCTATTACGTTTTCACCTATCGTTAACGGCAAGCCAATAAGTGACACAGAGTTTGCGTCATTAACTGATGCACAACGGGAAGGGTTTTATACTCTTATTGACGAGCTAGAAAATAGGTTAAGCGAAGGTCTGTTAAGCCTGCCTACATGGAAACGCGAAAACTCTGAGCGTCTGCGTGAGCTTGACAAAAAGACCGCAGAGCAGGGGATTAAGCCGCTGCTAAAAGTGCTTGAACACAAATACGCATCTGAGCTAGGGGTAATGAAGTACCTCAAGCAGCTTAAAACTGCATTAGTCAATGCTATCTTAGTCATTCACAGTGAAGAGCAGAAAGAAGAGAAGAGTGATGACTTCGACAAGAAGATATTTTTAGAAGAGCAATTTCTTCCTAACGTTTTGGTGTCGAATAAACTCGATGACGCAGCCCCTGTTATTTATGAGCCGAACCCTACTTATCAAAATTTGTTTGGCAAAATAGAGTACACCAACATTCACGGCAGCGTGTTTACCAACTATCGCATGATTCAGCCCGGTGCGCTCCATCGTGCAAATGGCGGTTATTTGTTGTTGGATGTCGACCAACTTATTGAACAACCTTTCGTGTGGGATACTCTTAAGCTTGCCATCAAGTCACAGCGCTTGCGCATGGACTTACCCCAGCAAGATGTGGGTATGGTGAACAATATTACGCTCAATCCACAGCCCATCGACTTAAATGTGAAAATCGTTCTGTTAGGCTCGCGTGATTTATACTACACGCTGCAAGATTACGATGACGAGTTTGATGAACTGTTTAGAGTGTTGGTGGATTTTGATTTGGAAATTCCCGTCACCAGACAGGCGCTTTTTGATTTCGTGGGCAAAGTACGTGCGCACCTTATTCAGTTAGGACTTAAAGGCATTACCGCTAACGCGATGTGCAGGCTAGTTGAGTACTCGTTAAGAATGGCTGAACACAAAGAAAAGCTATCTGCGCACTTCGCTGAAGTTATCGAGCTAGTTAATGAAGCCTATTATTTCTGTCAGAAATCTAATGCCGACACGCTAGAACTTGATCATTTAAAAACAGCCTTAAGTGCCAAGAAGCGTCGCACCGGCCGCGTCAGTCAAACACTATTAAACGATATTAAAGAAGGGCACGTGCTTATTGCCACTGAAGGAAAAGCGGTAGGCAAAGTAAACGGGTTAACGGTATTGGATATTGGTGACACTGCATTTGGTACGCCTGCACGCATTACGTCTACTGTATTTGCCGGCGCAAGTGGTGTAGTTGATATTGAGCGTGAGGTAGAGCTTGGACAGCCTATTCACTCAAAGGGCGTTATGTTGCTGAACGGCTACTTGGGCAACAAGTATGCCCAGCATTTCCCATTAACCCTATCGGCAAATATAGCGCTAGAGCAGTCATACGGACATATTGATGGCGATAGTGCATCCCTTGGTGAACTGGTTGCGCTTATCTCTGCGTTGACTGAAATCCCTTGCTTACAAACTTTGGCTATCACGGGTTCCATAAACCAGTATGGTGAAGTGCAAGCGGTTGGCGGTGTGAACGAAAAGATAGAAGGTTTTTTCGACTTGTGTCAACACCGTGGCCTCACCGGCACGCAAGGCGTGATTATTCCTAAATCAAATGCGATTAATTTGGTATTAGACGCCACCGTTATCGACGCAGTGAAAAAAGGGCTGTTCCATATTTACACTGTAGAGACTGTTGATGATGCGCTATCTATTTTGATGGAACAGGAAGCGGGTAAAATAAGCAGTAAAGGTCGTTACCCCAAAAATTCAATCAATTACCATGCCGTAAACCGTCTATACAATATTGCGCTTATTGTTAATGGGGGCGATGGCGAATAGATAAAAACGAAGCGCGTACTTGCAGTGTCGAGACGCGCTTCTTGATTTTTGCATTAATCTTGGTTGATGCGCTAATAAAGATGCGCTTTTTCAGTAGAACGTGCACACAGCCATTCAATGCTAAACGCAAGTACCAGAGCGCGCTAATCGCGGGTGCTGATGACCAGAGTCTCTGAAATTTTATCTTGGATAGCTTGTCGGTTAGGATCCCAGTAAATTTGCACAAATCCCAACAAGCCAGTTGCTAAACCCGCACCATAACCTCCATAACGACCAAAGCTCTCCCATAGCGACAGTCCAGAACCATCGAGTTTGAGTACTTGTATATTTAGCAGTCGTTTACCTGGAGTTTTTCCGTTAAACCAAGCGGTAAACACGCTGTAATAAAGCGCGGCCCAACCAAAGCCTAAGCCAAGCTCAGTAATTAACCCTTTGATCCACGCGACAATGCTGTATGTGTTTGCTGAGGGCTCTGAAGTTGCGTCATCGAAATCTGCTAGGTCACTTTCAATACCTTCAGCTTCCTGTAGGCGATTTTCATGCACACCTTTATTTACAACTTGCTCATTTACTCCAATATCATCATTCGCACCATTTTTCTCACCTGGGCGATTAGGCGAGTCGATCACGTTGCTGACAGTTGCATCGTCACGAAAGTAATTAGCCTCATTGGCAGCATCTAACGTAAGCAACACTGTCCAAAAGAGCATGAACGCTCCACCTATTCGAAGAAATGAACGCGTAGTTTTTTTATGGCTTTGATTGGCTAAGTTGCGGCTAGCTTTATAAAACGTCACTGTAGCAATAATCGCCAAAAACAGTGCATCCAGTGAGCTCAAAATGGCGACAAATAGTAGGTCAATACACTGAGCCAACCCTCGTTGAAAAGGTGTAGCCAGACGCTTGCCCAACAGCGAGCTAGCCACGCCAAACGCATAGGGCGTGACTATATCCTTTGTTTCAACGGTTTCTAATTTATCTGCAGTATTATTTTCGACATCACTACTAAGAGGTGGCGTATCAATATGTTGATGAGGGTGAGACATTTGCCGTCCACTGTGCTTAACCTAATTCCATAACACTACTTTACACAGTAAGGCGTGTTATTTTAACTCTTTTATCTGAAGGACAAGCACCCCACAAATACGCATGCAGGATACAGTGTAATCTCTTCAATAGTCGGAATATTTTTCTTTTTAGCAAATAGATAATTTAAGTGTGTTCCACTTAAGTTGTTGATTTATATGCGCGGCATTGGGTTTGCATCAGAGATTATCGAATGGATAACAATGATGCCTTTAAGGAGGTTACGATGTTTAACTCAAAACGAACGATTACAGCAACTCTGGTTTCATTCGCTATGATGGGCTCATCTGCAATGGCACAAGCTAACGTTGACGAGATGAAAACTGCGCAAATGCAAGCAGCTTCAGCGTCAGTGCAACCTGAGTCCAGAACATCTGAGTCTGGTGATACGTGGATTACGTTGACTGGTGAGGTGTCTGCTGTAGATTCAAAATTCTTTACGTTAGATTACGGTGACGGGAATATCTTTGTTGAGTTAAGAGACACCGACCTTGACAGTAATGCCTATGCAAAAATGAAAGGCGAAGAAGTCATGGTAACGGCGCGTCTTGATGATGGCATGTTTTCGAGCGAAAGGTTAGTTGCTCAGAGTGTGATTGTTGATGGTATGGATACTGTTTACTTAGCTGAGTCGGTTAATCAGGCTTCGGCAGACCTTTATTTAAGTACAGCAAGTAACATTGAGTTTGACGATGAAGAAATGGTGCTTGTAGGTACCGTTAAATCAATTGGCAAAGAAGCGTTACAAATTGACGTGGGCGATACCACCCTCACGGTAGATCTTGATGAGTTAGAGGACGCACCTGTTGATGCGGATGGTTACCTAACGCTAATGAAAGGCGAGCGCGTACGCATCACCGGCGAACTAGAAGACGATTTCTTTAATCGTTTCACCGTAGAAGCTGATACGCTAATTAAAATGAAAAGCTAACTATTAACAATAGATAACGCTTTAAAAAAACCGCCGAAAGGCGGTTTTTTTGATTAAAGCATTAATGTACTTATTCACTACTTTGGAGGCATGCGCAGCCCGCCGTCTAAGCGGATTGTCTCACCATTTAGGTAGCTATTGTTCGCCATATGGATAACCAACTTAGCAAATTCTTCTGGTAGCCCAAGGCGCTTAGGAAACTGAACGTTAGCAGAAAGGGCGTCTTGCACTTTTTCTGGCATAGCAAGTAGCATTGGCGTGCCCATTACACCCGGCGCAATGGTGTTAACACGAATACCCAACGGGGCTAAGTCTCGAGCCATTGGAAGGGTTAGGCCGATAATACCACCTTTACTCGCGGCATAAGCGGTTTGCCCTATTTGACCTTCGTAGCCAGCAACTGAAGCAGTGTTTACGATAAGACCGCGTTCGCCTTCCTCGTTAATTGGCGATTGCTTTGCCATCGTCGCTGCAACTAAGCGAGAAACATTAAAGCTTCCTACTAAGTTAATATCGATAGTTTTCTGGAAGTCACCCAACGGCGCCGGATTGCCTTCTTTGTCGAGCAGTCGCTTAGCTGGGGCGATGCCTGCACAGTTAACCACTAAAGAAATGGCGCCAAACCTTTCGGTTGTCGCGTCTATAGCCGCTTGAACAGAAGTTTCATCGCGTACATCGACTTTGGTGAAAAGTGTGTTGTTACTGCCTAATTCCTCTACGCGCTGTGCGCCAAGCTCTTCATTTAAGTCGAAAAGGCTGACGTTAGCACCTGCATCTCGAAGTGCGATAGCAGTGGCGTGACCAAGTCCGGAGCAACCGCCAGTAACAATGGCAGTAAGATTATTTAGCGTCATAGATTTCCCTTAAACCCTAGTTTTTCACTATTATTAATGTGATGTTAACGGGAAGTAAGAAGAAAAACTACGGTGCCGACGGGGATCGGCACCTTATATTCAGCTATTTTGGCAACTGAATTTTACAGTCTTCGCTTTGACGGTAGATAATTAGCGTGTGGCCGATTACCTGTAGCTTAACTGAGTTTGTTTCACGAACAATGGCATCCATGATTAGCGCTTTTTCTTCGCGATCGTCTGTTGGCACCTTAACTTTAATTAATTCGTGATGGCTAAGGGCGTTGTCAATTTCGGCAACCACACCTTCTGTCAGGCCGTTCCCACCTAGCTGCACAACAGGTTTTAAAGGGTGTGCAAGGCCTTTTAGGAATTGTTTCTGTTTATTTGAAAGTTTCATGAAGTAATATTTCTTACAATTAATCTGTTAGTTTATGCTTGAAATAACGTATTCTAACGCCATCTTCTCTACAATCCTAATGACATTGTATTGGAATGACAAAAAAGAAACACTCCGCCAGCAGTAAACGCTGGCTACAAGAACACGTTAACGACCATTATGTGCAAAAAGCAAATAAGGAAGGTTGGCGCTCGCGAGCTATCTATAAACTGGAAGAAATTCAGAAAAAAGATAAGCTTATTAAACCGGGAATGACACTTGTAGACCTTGGTGCTGCACCGGGGGGCTGGTCACAGCTAGCCGCACAGCTCGTTGGCGACAATGGTCAAGTTATCGCGTGCGATATTTTGCCCATGGATCCAATTGTGGGCGTAGACTTTTTACAAGGTGATTTCAGAGAGGACGCTGTTCTCGACGCACTATTGAACAGAATCGGTGGGAACACCGTAGATATTGTGTTGTCTGATATGGCACCGAACCTTGCAGGTAACGCGTCGGTTGACCAATCTCGCTCTATGTACCTTTGCGAACTAGCGCTTGATATGTGTCACCAAGTGTTAAAGCCTGGTGGTTCGTTTGTCATAAAGGTGTTCCAAGGTGAGGGGTTTGTTGAGTTCATGAACGCACTTAAACAATCTTTCACAACCATAAAGACGCGTAAGCCTGACTCGTCCAGATCACGTTCGCGAGAGGTGTATTTGGTGGCTTGTGGGTATAAAGTGTAGTACGCTTTGAGATAAGCGGTTTTCGTTGCGAGTTGTGTCGTTTATTCAATAAACAACTTGTTGAATATACAAGCAATTCGGGTTTATAGAGGTTAGTAGCATTGAGCGATATGGCAAAAAATTTAATCTTATGGTTAGTCATCGCCGTTGTTTTAATGTCGGTTTTCCAGAGCTTTTCACCGAGTGAATCGTCTCGTTCGCAAACTGACTACACAACGTTTTTGAGAGAAGCAGAACAGGGAAATATTCGAGAAGTTCGCATCAATAATAGTGGCGAAATTCGAGGTACTAAGCGTTCAGGCGAAACTTTCCAAACATTCGTACCTTACTTCGATGACAAGTTAGTATCTGACTTGGTTAAGAACGACGTAAGAGTGTACGGTGAACCACCAGAAGAGCAGTCTCTTCTGACGTCTATTTTCATTTCATGGTTCCCCATGTTACTGCTTATTGGTGTATGGATTTTCTTCATGCGTCAAATGCAGGGTGGCGGCGGCCGTGGCGCTATGTCATTCGGTAAAAGCAAAGCTCGCTTGCTTGGTGAAGACCAAATTAAGACAACATTTGCTGACGTAGCAGGCTGTGACGAAGCGAAAGAAGATGTATCTGAATTGGTAGACTTCCTACGCGATCCGTCTAAGTTCCAAAAGCTTGGTGGTAAAATTCCGAAGGGCGTACTTATGGTAGGTCCTCCTGGTACAGGTAAAACGTTGCTTGCAAAAGCCATTGCCGGTGAAGCGAAAGTACCATTCTTTACTATCTCTGGTTCTGATTTCGTTGAAATGTTCGTGGGTGTAGGTGCATCTCGTGTGCGTGACATGTTTGAGCAAGCGAAAAAAGCGGCGCCTTGTATCATCTTTATCGATGAAATCGATGCGGTAGGCCGTCAACGTGGTGCTGGTCTAGGTGGTGGTCACGACGAACGTGAGCAAACCCTTAACCAGATGCTTGTTGAAATGGACGGTTTTGAAGGTCATGAAGGTATTATCGTTATTGCGGCAACTAACCGTCCTGACGTACTCGACCCTGCGCTTCTTCGTCCTGGTCGTTTTGACCGTCAAGTAGTGGTTGGTCTTCCTGACATCCGCGGCCGTGAGCAAATTCTTAAAGTTCACATTCGCAAAGTACCAGTGGCTGATAACGTAGAACCGTCAGTTATTGCTCGCGGTACACCAGGTTTCTCAGGTGCTGACCTTGCTAACCTAGTAAACGAAGCTGCATTGTTCGCTGCTCGCGGCAACAAGCGCCTTGTTTCTATGGAAGAGTTTGAGAAAGCGAAAGACAAAATCATGATGGGCTCTGAGCGTAAGTCTATGGTGATGTCTGAGCCTGAAAAAGAAATGACTGCGTATCACGAAGCGGGTCACGCTATCGTAGGTCGCTTAGTGCCAGAACACGATCCGGTATACAAAGTGTCAATCATTCCGCGCGGTCGAGCGCTGGGTGTGACCATGTACTTACCAGAGCAAGACCGAGTGAGCCACTCTAAACAGCACTTAGAAAGTATGATTTCTAGCTTGTTTGGTGGGCGTATTGCTGAAGCCATTATTTATGGTGACGACAAAGTAACCACGGGTGCATCTAACGACATCGAACGCGCAACTGAAATTGCACGTAAGATGGTCACCCAATGGGGCTTGTCGAGCAAAATGGGCCCAATGCTTTACGCTGAAGACGAAGGTGAAGTGTTCCTAGGCAAGTCTATGTCTAAGGCAACAAACATGTCTGATGACACAGCACGTGCTATTGATGCGGAAATTAAGTCACTGATTGACCGCAATTACGAGCGTGCTCAAAAGATCCTTGAAGACAACATCGATATTTTACATTCAATGAAAGACGCACTGATGAAGTACGAAACCATTGATGCTAAGCAAATTGATGATCTGATGAACCGCACTGACGTTCGTCCTCCTGCTGACTGGGATGACAGCAAGCCATCGGGTGGCGATAAGCCAAGTGGTGGTGCGCCGGTTCGTGAAGGTGAAATTAAAAATGACGGTGTAGACAAACCGTCGGTAGGTAAGCCGGGCGATATTCCAAGCTAACCTTCTACATCCATTGAAAAACGCCAGTTTAACTGGCGTTTTTTGTTAGAGCTGATTGATTTTAATCTGGGAATTTGACTTACAGTTTATGTCACTGTGTTAGCTGAGTTATTTATTTCGTTACGCTTTACATTGTTCTTTGCAAAGAACAATGAAAAAAACACGGCGAAGAACAAACTAAAGAATTCAGCAAGCAACAAGGCAAAGAGCATGCATTTTTAAGTAGGTTTCATTGCTAAAACAGCGGGTCAAAATCAGTTTGCTTTATAGCTTCATTTCTCAACATATTTTCTGTCTAAGAAATACGGTAATTTCAAAATAAAGATAATGCAGGTAATTCATGCAGTTTGGTAAGTACTTCATAGATCTGTCACAGCCTCAGGTAATGGGCATTTTAAATGTTACTCCTGATTCATTTTCTGACGGCGGCAAGCACACAAATGTATCTCAAGCCCTTGACCATGCGCTTCGCATGATTGAAGAAGGGGCAACTTTTATTGATATAGGTGGTGAATCGACAAGGCCAGGCGCGCCCGACGTATCGCTGCAGGAAGAGCTTGATCGTACAATACCCATTATTGAAGCCGTAGCTAAAAATACCCCATGTGTTATTTCTATTGATACCAGCAAGGCTGACGTTATGCGCGAAGCGGTGAAAGCTGGCGCGGGGCTAATCAACGATGTCCGCGCGTTACAAGAGCCTGGTGCATTGCAAGTAGCAGCTGAAGCACAAGTACCTGTTTGTTTAATGCATATGCAGGGGCAACCCAGAACCATGCAGCAAAGCCCTGAGTATGATGATGTAGTGAATGATGTGGGGCAGTTTCTACTCGCGCGTACCAAAGTATGTGAAGAAGCGGGCATTGCTAAAGACAAGATTTTGTTCGACCCTGGCTACGGTTTCGGAAAGTCACTGGAACACAATTATACGCTGGTGAAACACTTGCCATCGCTTATGAAGCTGGGTTACCCAGTGCTAGTAGGCATGTCTCGCAAGTCGATGATTGGCAATTTGCTAAATAGAAAAGTGGATGAGCGCTTGGCGGGAAGCATAAGCCTCGCTACAATTGTCGCCCAAATGGGCGCACAGATAATTCGCGTTCACGACGTGAAAGAAACAGCTGATGCTGTCAATATCGTGAAAATGCTGAATTCAGTAAAATAAGGAATAATAATGACGCAGCGCAAATATTTCGGCACCGACGGTATCCGCGGAAAGGTAGGCGAGAGCAATATCAACCCAGAGTTTGTTACAAAACTCGGGTGGGCAGCAGGTAAGGTCCTTGCCGGACGAGGGACGAACAAAGTACTTATTGGTAAAGACACGCGTATTTCTGGCTACATGCTAGAGTCGTCTTTAGAGGCGGGTTTATCGGCTGCTGGTATCAATATCGGCTTGCTAGGCCCCATGCCAACGCCAGCCATTGCTTATCTCACCAAAACATTTCGCTCAGAAGCAGGGATAGTGATTAGTGCGTCACATAATCCGTTTTATGACAACGGCATTAAATTTTTCTCAGCGCAAGGCTTTAAGCTTGATGATGATATCGAATTAGCGATTGAAGATATGCTTGAGCGTCCAATGACATGTGTGGCATCTGATAAGCTGGGTAAGGCTACGCGTATAAACGACGCTGCGGGTCGTTATATTGAGTTTTGTAAGGGGACATTCCCTTCAGAATTATCGCTGACAGATCTTAAAATTGTTGTGGACTGCGCACATGGCGCAACGTACCACATTGCCCCCAATGTATTGAGAGAGTTAGGTGCTACGGTTATCGAACTTGGTACAGCGCCGAACGGTTTAAATATTAACGACGGTGTGGGCGCAACCTCAATGGATGCGATTGTTGAAAAGGTTAAGGAGACCGGCGCTGATCTTGGCTTTGCCCTAGACGGCGATGGCGATCGCATTATGATGGTAGACCACCTTGGTAATGTGCTTGATGGTGACCAGATTGTTTACATCATTGCCCGCGACGCGCTCAAGAACGGCAAAATGCAGGGTGGTGTCGTTGGCACATTGATGAGCAATTTAGGCCTTGAAAATGCGTTGTCAAAGCTTGGTGTTCCTTTCGCAAGAAGTAATGTTGGCGACCGTTATGTGATGGAGCTGCTACAGCAGAAAGGCTGGTCTATTGGCGGTGAAAACTCGGGTCATGTTCTCAATCTTAATATGAGCTCTACGGGTGACGGTATTGTAGCTGGGCTTCAAGTGCTTGCTGCAATGCTTCGTTCGCACATGGACTTACACGACTTAGCAAGTGGGTTTGAAATGTACCCGCAAACGCTAGTTAACGTGAGGTACGCTAACCAAGAAGTGGATTATTTAGCACACAGCAATGTACAAAATGCTAAGAAAGAGGCTGAGTCTGCGTTAGGTAAAACGGGCAGGGTACTTCTACGTAAAAGTGGTACTGAGCCGTTAATTCGTGTGATGGTTGAGTCGAATGACGAAAGCCAATCTCACAAATGGGCAGAGCATATTGCTGAAACTGTTCGTAATCTCGCCAATTAGTTGGCGTAGCAGGAAATTTTGCTTTTTGTGCTTGTATCTTCTCAATTAAATAGTTAATATCACGCCCGCTTTGAAGACAGGGCTAAGGTCTGCGTTGTGAGTAAAAATCTTAGAAAGCCATTCGTGGCTGGCAACTGGAAAATGAACGGAAATTTGGCATTAGTTGCTGAATTTAATCAAAAACTGGCGAATGTAAAAGCTGATTCGGAAATCGTAATTTGCGCTCCTTCACTTCTTTTACACGCATTTGAAACCCATTCGTTTGCCATTGGTGCTCAAAACGTAAGTCATCTTAATAACGGCGCTCACACTGGTGAGTTGTCAGTTGAAATGCTTAAAGAAGCAGGTTGCGGTTACGCAATTGTTGGGCATTCAGAAAGACGAGAAGACCAAGGCGAGTCAAGCGAACTTGTTGCATTAAAGGCAAAGCAATGTGTTTCTTCAGGTGTTGTACCCATCATTTGTGTAGGTGAGCCACTTGAAGTGAGAGAAGCAGGTGATGTTGAATCGTTTGTTGGCGAGCAACTAGATGCACTAGTTAGCGCCATGTCGGTAGACGAACTCAGCAAAACTGTTATTGCATACGAGCCGATTTGGGCAATTGGTACTGGTAAAACAGCCAGCCCTGAGCAAGCACAAGAAGTACACGAATTTATTCGCGGCTACTTTAATAAAGTAGACGCACAATTGGCTCAAGGCCTTCGTATTTTGTACGGTGGTAGTGTTAAGCCAGATAATGCTGAAACCCTATTTGCACAGAAAGATGTAGATGGCGGTTTAATTGGCGGAGCCAGTTTAAAAGCTGAAGATTTTATTTCAATTTGCCAAGCGGCAAACTGACGAGGTATTTATGATTTACGAAGTGCTATTAGTAGCATACCTAATTGTAGCGCTATTACTTATTGGATTTGTTTTGATCCAACAAGGTAAAGGTGCAGATATGGGCGCTTCATTTGGCTCAGGCGGTTCAAACACTGTTTTCGGTTCATCAGGTTCAGGTAACTTCATGACTCGTACGACCGCTATATTAGCAGGCTTATTCTTCTTAATTAGCCTTTCTTTGGGTGCAATGACTGCAAACCGTGAAAGCGCAGAAGATGAGTGGAACAACCTAGAAGTTCCAGCGGCAGTGGAAGAGCCAGTAGAGCTACCAGCTGATCAAGACGTACCAGTTATTGAAGATGCAGCTCAAAGTGATGTTCCTGTTGTTGAAAGCGATGTAACAGACGTACCAAAGTCTGACGACGCTGAAGGTTCAAACTAAAAAGTATTCGCGGAAGTGGTGGAATTGGTAGACACGCCATCTTGAGGGGGTGGTGAGCATAGCTCGTGCGGGTTCAAGTCCCGCTTTCCGCACCAAATAAATGTAAAGGCCAGCGCAATGCTGGCCTTTTCTGTTTTTACACTGTGTAATTCTTGTTAAGGTGACCCTGTACGCTCACTTTTAATTGGCCTTGTTAATTGTAACAAAGCGTTAAAATCTAAAATTTACAGGATGTTATGTCTGTTCCTATTTTTATTATTCGGCTATGCTTTTCAATACTTAGTCATACTGTCTGCGACATAAACAAAACAATTTTTACGAGGCACTATAGTGCAAAAAACACTTAGTCAGAGTTTGTTCCAAACCCTATTCATAGGGATTGTGATAGCATCACTTCTGATAATTGGAGCAGTGTGGCGCTCAGCCAATACTCTCGTTGTTCAAAACATTGACCACAATATTGTTTTAGCAGAGAAAGTATTCGATAAAGTGGTTGCGGATCGTCAAGCTGTCATACGCAACGTTTCAAAAGTACTGTCTCGCTCATTTGATTTCAGGCGTGCGGTTGGCACAGAGAATATACCCTCTATTGAAGCCGCGTTTACCAGTTACGCGCAGCGACTAAACACAGATATCATCGCTCTGGTAAGTCTAGACCATCAAGTAGTTGTAACGCGTACAGACCTATTCGAAGTCGGTCAAAATGTGGAAAGTAGCCTAGCATTGGTTGCTAAAGGGAAAGACAGCGGTTTCTTCGTAGTCGATAACAAATTAGTACAGTTAAATCTAATTCGCGTAGAAATACCTACGCTTAGATATTACATGCTAATAGGCGTTGAGTTTGATAGCAGATTATTAGAAGAGCTAAAAGCGCTCGTAGACGCTGAAATTATTATCTCAAGAACTGATACCAATGACGTTCTTACGACTACCTTAAAAGAAAATGATGCGCAACGGATCCTCGCGTCAGAACACGACCCCTCGTGGATAGATGTAACCTTTAAAGACGAGCTTACTTACTTTGCCCGTGAGGTGAATATCGCCTCTGATGGCAATTTGCCGGTTAAGATAACTCTAGCTGTAGATACAACGTCTTCATTTAGTGCTTTCACACGTATTCAATTGACGATTTTGGCATTTTGCTTAGTCGCAATATTCATTGCTCTGGGTCTTTCTCTGCTGCTTGCCAGGAACGTGAGTCGACCAGTGTCTACCTTGGTAAAAGCAGTGAATAAGGTCGCGTCAGGAAGCTATGGCGCAACCCTTGACGCACCGTCGAACCTCAAAGAGATTACCGAACTTGCCAACGCAGTCGATAGCATGCAAGCAAGTATTAAAAGTCGTGAAAATCATATTCGTTATCAAGCAGAGCACGACGTGCTTACCGGGCTTTTCAATCGGAACTATGTTGAAGGCTTCTTTGAGTCAGAACTTCAAGAAGAAAGAGAGTTACAGGTTGTTGCCATTACCGTAATCGGATTTCGAACCATTAACGACCTCTACGGTTACTCTAACGGCGATAATACACTGAAAGCATTGGCCGAGAGGCTTCAGCGTTGGCCTGGTACATCCGCAAGATTAGCTGGCGGTGAGATTTTATATATTACGCAAGATTCACTTAATGATGACCAGCTCGAAACGCTCAAGCACATTTTAGAGCAACCAGTGGAAAGTAACCTGATTGCAATTCCAGTAAAAGTCGCAATGGCGGTTATCCAGTGCCCGCAAGATGCAACAACATCAGAAGAATTATTCAGAAAAATGAATATTGTTACTGATGAAGCGATACACAGCGACAGCTGGTGCGTTCGCTACAGAACGGAATTAGAAGATAAATACAATCGAAGACTATCAATTACCACCGAACTAAAACGTGCACTGGCTAGCCAGCAAAACGAACTGTCTATGGTTTACCAGCCAAAAATAGATCTGCAGACTATGAAAGTATGCAGCATGGAAGCGCTTATTCGTTGGAATAATAGTGTTCTGGGCTTTGTTCCACCTGATGAGTTTATTACCATTGCTGAGCAAGCAGGGTTAATTGAGCAAGTTACGACTTGGGTAATGAAGCAAACCATTTCAGACTTAGCTTATTTTAGAGGTATGGGGTATGGGTTCACCGTTGCGATGAACTTATCTACTCAGGATATTCAAAATAAGGTACTTCTAGGGAAGCTGGTGTCGCTTTTAACTCAGGAAGGCCTGTCACCTGAAGCTCTGGAACTTGAAATAACAGAAAGCGATTTAGTTGCTGACGCCTCGCTTGCTATTGAGAACCTTAATGAACTAACGGCGCGGGGCTTTCATTTCGCCATCGACGACTTTGGTACAGGCTATTCGTCGTTAGCCTATTTAAAGAACTTGCCCGTAAAAACGATTAAAATTGATAAGAGTTTTATTCTGTCGCTGGCGAGTGATGAAAACGACCAGCAAATTGTTCATACCGTGCTGAGTTTGGCGAATGTGTTTAATTTAAAGGTTGTGGCTGAAGGTGTTGAAGACGTAGCGTCGCTTGAAATCTTAAAGGACTGGGGCTGTGATATCGTTCAAGGTTATTACATTAGTCGCCCACTTAGCCGTTCAGACCTTGAAGACTGGCTTCAAAATACGCCTTTCGGTGAATAGCTATTTCTTCAAATTAAATTTATTGTTTTACAGTAATCACTATGCCTTTGTCGCAGTATTTGGCGACATGGCATCGTAAATGCAAAACTAATAATGAAGCGTGTAAAACGCTCTGCGGGCCTGATTTCTTCGCCAAAGTGTGAGTATTTTGCCCACTGAGTTGTGAAATTACTTCAAAAACAAGGAATTTATTATGGACATCATTCGTATACTTTTATCGATTTTACTTCCACCGCTGGGCGTATTTTTACAAGTGGGTATCGGTGCTCACTTTTGGATTAATATCCTTTTAACTATTCTTGGCTATTTCCCAGGTGTTATTCACGCTGTTTACATCATCGCCAAAAAGTAGGTGGTGAAAAACGCTGTATTGGCGGCTATGCAATCAATCGCATAGTCGTAGCGAGTACAGCAACCAAATATGAAATAAACAAAAGCCAGCTTTAATAGCTGGCTTTTTACGTGATGACGTTTGTCGAATAGGACGATTTCGGCAACGTGACATATTCCATGTTAGGCGGTGAGCTTTTCGTCGTCTAACTCTTGCTTCATCTCTTTTTGATATTCATCTGCAAGTTTTGTTTTTTGGCGGTCATTAAGCACATTGCCTGCAACTTGGAAGAATTCCTGTTCTTCGTCGGCAAGGTGATGTTCCACCTTTTCCTGAAGTGTTTTCAAATGACGCAACCAAGCTGGTGAACTCATATCCGTATCATCGAGCTTTGCGAGTAGCTCATCAATTTCGTGATGCTCTGCAATGCCGTGACGTGTTAAATCTACAGTGGCATCTTTCTCCAGAAGATGAGAATAGAAATGGCGCTCTTCAGCGATAGCATGACTTTCAAGCTGTGTCTTAAGCTCTTGATAATATTCACGGCGCGCAGCAGTGTTTCCGCTTGTTTCAGCTAGAATTTTAAGCAGTAAACGTTGCTTTTCATGGTCTTGACGCAAAGCTTCAAAAATTTTCATGGGTAGTTCCTTATAAATACCAAAAAAATGAATCACACCTGTGGTAATGCTATTTTTATTCCATGAATGAGATATTTGTTACGCGCTGATTTTTAAAAGAAATTTCAAATGAAGTGACACAGAGTCATTGAGTTGGGGAAGGGGACAACGCAAATTTTACAAGTCAGTTTCCGATAAATTCACGGCAGTAAGTCCGTGAATTTACCGAAAGAGGGAGATGGGATATGCGCTACACGCCTTGTGCGACCATGGCGTCAGCGAGTCTACGAAATGCTGCTACATTGGCGCCTTTCATATAATCAACGTAGCTGCTTCCAGCATCGCCTTCAGATTTACCCTTATCAACACAGCGCTGATGAATGCTTTCCATAATTGAATAGAGCTGTTCATCGAGTGCGCTTGCGTTACGTTGATTGAACATGGCGTTCTGGCTCATTTCTAAGCCTGATAGCGCAACGCCGCCAGCGTTAGATGCTTTGCCTGGTACGTATGCAATTTGGGCGTCTAAAAACAAAGCCTGCGCTTCATTTGTGCACGGCATATTCGCACCTTCTAGTACCATTTGACAGCCGTTATCTAGCAGTGATTTTGCATCTTCTTCAAGTAGTTCGTTTTGCGTAGCGCAAGGCAGTGCTATGTCGCATTTTAAATGCCAAGGCTTTTTATCAGCTATCCACTTGCCCATGTTTTCATCTGCCATGTCAGCAAGGATATTGTTGCGGTTTGCATGGTTGTCGATTGCCCATTTAAGCGCGGTATCAGTTAACCCATTCTCATTATGTAAAAGCCCTCGGCTATTAGACAGCGAAATCACTTTTCCGCCTTTCTCTACCGCTTTAAGTGCAGCATGCAAAGCTACGTTTCCGGCTCCAGACACTGCAATGGTTTTGCCTTCAATTGGAGTACCTTGATGTCGACATACCGCTTCTAAAAAGTAAATTAAGCCAAAGCCTGTAGCTTCAGTACGTACATAGCTACCACCAAATTCTAAGCCTTTACCGGTTAACACGCCTTCGAATTTATTGTTTAGTCTGCGATATTCGCCATAAAGGTATCCTATTTCTCTTGCGCCAACGTTTATGTCACCTGCAGGTACATCGGTATTTGCGCCAATATGTCGCTGTAATTCACGCATGAAGGCTTGGCAAAACAACATAATGTCGCGATCAGTACGCCCTTTGGGGTTAAAGTCTGACCCGCCTTTACCTCCGCCCATGGGTAAGCCGGTCAGGGCATTCTTGAAACACTGTTCGAAAGCTAGAAACTTAAGCACCGATAAGTTGACGGTAGGATGAAAGCGCAAGCCACCTTTGTAAGGACCCATGGCTGAATTGTGCTGTACACGCCAACCTTGATTGACTTCAATATCGCCATCACTGTTCATCCACGACACGGTAAAATAAATAATGCGTTCAGGCATGCAAATGCGTCTTATAATATCGAACGCTTTGTAGTCTTTGTTTGCATTGTAAATAGGAACAATATCTTCTAATACTTCGTGTACCGCCTGTAGATATTCCGTTTCGTTAGCAAACTTTTCATTAAGAAAGGTATAGATTTCTTCAAAGTTACTTTTCTGAGTCATGTACTGCTTAATCCTTTTCTTCAAAATTGGTGAGAACGGTAAGGCTTCGAGGGCATGTTTTTATCTCAAGCTTTTCGCCTTCGTAAATCTCGCCGTCGACAGCATACGCCGTGGGCTTATCAAATGTTAACGTTATGCTTGATGCGCGTTCGTGCCGTATTGATTCAGATTGCTTTTTTGCTTCAGCTGGACTTAGCACTAGCTCTGCTAACGATGCGAATTGTTTATCAGAGCTGGGCTGAGGTAATAGCCAGGTCAAATCAAGCTTCCCATCGGTGATGTCGGGCGGCTCTGCGCCCTGAGCAAGTGCTGTGGTCATTGGGGCTGCGTTTGCAATAACAAAGCTCGGCGTTTCTAATGTTTCAGCTGGCTGGTTATCTTTTGCTACTTTAAACGTCATGTTTTCGTTATTTGAAATCGCGTTCCATAGCCCTTTTAGGTAGGCAAACTGGCCGCCTACATTCTTTTCTTCGCGATCAGCGGCCGAAATCATTTTTTCTTCGAAGCCAACTGCTGCCACCAAAAGCATAACGTGGTCGTTACAGGTCGCGGTATCTATGGCTAAGGTGTTGCCCTCTATAATGATGTCGCATGCTGTACTAATAGGCATGACTTTACTAATGTAGCCATGCAATACTTGGCTTAGTGCGTTTGCTGTACCAAAGGGGATAATCCCCATGGTAACGTCGGTGTTGACCAAAGCCGAAGCGACTTCAGTTAACGTTCCATCGCCTCCGCATGCGACAATAATGTGGGCGCCGTCTTGTTTTGCTTTTTCTGCTAGTGCCTTACCATCTACTTCAGGTGTGGTTTCTTTCACGGTCACTTTGAATTTTTCATTTAATCGAGAAAGAACGTCATCTCGGTATTGCTCCCATTTACCGCCACCAGCAACTGGATTAACGATAAGGGTTAGATTCTTTTGTAGTGAAAGTAGGCCACCATCTCTAATCTGCTGTAGCGATGCTAATTGACGTTTGTTGAGCCTTGCTGTTTGGCGTATCTGGTTAATTTCACGTAATGCATCATCTACACTCAACGTAGGGTTTTTGGCCAGTAAATAGGCTGCAACTACCAGAACAGAGCGACCTCGTCCAAGCGCACAATGCACAACAACATTTTTCTTTTCAGAAATTTGTTGATTCAACCAATTTATTGCTAAAACAAGTTGTTCAGGAGTGGGGCTGGTATGGTCGAGTACCGGTACGTTTAAATAGCGGTAATCTTCTTGATATGCCGTCCAATCCAGTCCATCAAATTCAGCGGTTACGTCAAGAATGGCATCAATGTTGTTTTCGTTTAAAAGGCTAACGTGTTTTCCCGACATGCGGCACGCAAGGAATAAGTGCGGCTCGATTTTTTGTAAGGGAGGGACTTTATCCGTTCTGCGTGCGTATTCATTGTAAAGCCAAGAGCCCAGTAAAAAAGGTACAAAAATCCAGCGTATGTAGAATGGTATTGAGCCATCCTCACGTTTGCGAAACAGGCTTGGATAGTTGAGCAAATAGGCGCTGCTTACGGCAATAAGGGAAAATGCAATCCAACCAAATACCACTTTTAACAATATCACTGGCACGGTCAGCGTTAGTGCTAACGCCACTAATGCACCAAGTACGTAATACTTCACCATTTTCACGATTAACACATCCTTTGTAGTTGGAAAGAGCAAACAGTCTATGCATCTATACTTACACTAGAGCGTTTTCGTTTACTTTTGTCGCAATAGGGTTGAACTATCACGTACCGGTAAACGTATGCTTTGGTATTGAAAATATGAGCGTTTCAAATGAAGAATAGTGCGGTACTAAAGGTTGCGAACTTTGTATGGTTCCAAGGAATTTGGTGGCTGGTCATCTTGTTCCAGAATAAAGCAGTAATTCCAGTGTTAGGGTTAATCCTTCTATGGATAGTCATTTCGCCCAAGCGAGTGGAAGATATAAAGCTAATGGGCACGGTATTTTTACTGGGCACGGTGGTTGATGCGCTTTTAACCTTAAGCGGGCTGTTCATTTTTAACGAGACAGAAACGCTGGTCAGCTTCTGGCCAATTCCAATTTGGCTAAGTCTTCTATGGGCAGCCTTTGCAGGTACGGTCTATCACAGTTTAACCGCCTTTAATGGTCGAATGGCCGTTGCGGCGGTTGCTGGAGCTATCTTCGCGCCGCTCAGTTATATCGCCGGCGCCAAATTCGGCGCGGTTGAATTGGGCGCAAGCGTAGTGCTTTCTTATATTTTTATCGCTCTAGTGTGGAGTGTAATCTTCCCGCTGTGTTTTTATTTATCCAATCGTTTTGAGGCAAAACAAGCCCAAGCGTAAATGCAAGGAGTGTATTGGCAATGACGAAAAACGTATTAGTTACAGGTGGAAACAGAGGTATAGGTCTAGAAATAGTAAAAGGAATGCTGTCTAAAGGCTATAAAGTGCTGATGGGGTGTCGAGACGAAGAGGCCGGCTTTGAAGCCAAGAAAGATATTGTGGGAGGGGATTTGCATATTATTGAGATGCCTCTTGATAACGAAACCGCCATCGTCGATGCGTTTGTTCGAGCTGAGGCCGTGTATGGCCCTGTTGATATCCTCATAAACAATGCAGGTATCTTAGACGATACGCCATGGAAAGATGTAAATTCTGAGACGTTGGCTAAATCGATGCAAATTAATGTGAACGCCCCGCTTACACTTATCCAGCAAACGTTACCGCAAATGATTGAGCGAGGTTTTGGACGTATTATCAATGTAAGCTCTAGTTACGGTAGCTTCGCCGAGGGACTGAAAGGGCCACTGTGCTATGCGATAACAAAGGCTGCAATTAATGCGCTTACGGTTAAGATGGCAGCGGTAGTTGATGAAGCTGCTGACGGTAAGTCTCTTGATGTAACCGTTAATAGCATGACCCCGGGTTGGGTGCATACCAGAATGGGTGGAAGTGATGCGCCTAAAACGCCCGAGGAGGGAGCAGATACGGCTATTTGGTTAGCAACCATGGAAGAGGGCGGTCCCCATGGCCAATTCTTAAAAGATAGAGAGCCTATAGAGTGGTAGCCTTAATTAACTAGCCTAATTCATATAGTTTGAAGGCTACCATTTTCACGATGCTTTTTAATCAGCATCTTCTAAAGTGAGAATCGCTCTCGTAGAAAGCGGGCGATTCCATCTTCATCGTGATGCCCAATGACGGAAGTGGCGGCGTCTTTGATATAAGGTTTAGCGTTAGAAGGTGCATAAGCCTCGTCTGCTAGCTTAAACATGCTTAAATCATTATCACTGTCACCAAACACAATAACGTTGCTTGCATTCAACTGTTGGCGCAAAAGCTCTACCGCACTACCTTTATTCGCAAGATTGTGGTGTACATCCATCCAACGGTACTCATCTCCTTCGATAGCTGGCCCAGAGTACGCTATCAGTCCTTCGTGCATGTTGAGCTGCTTATACATGTCATAGACTAGCGGTGCATCTCCGATCATACTGATGTTTGTTATATGTGCATTAGCAGGTAGCGACTCAATAGACGCTAATCGCGCTTTAGTGCGCGAAAAATACTTTTCAATTAAATCGTGTTCCACCTGATGCTTAGGCGACGAATGGTAAATCACGTGCTCGTGATCTGGGCTATCCATATTCACTGTGTTAATGAAAGGCGTAATATTATTATTTACGGCGTGCTCGATAATAAGATTTACTTCACTGGGCGCGAGCAAATTTTCTAGTGTTAGCGCGTTTCCGGCAGGATCCCAAATTGCCACCCCATTATTATAAATGTGAGGGAGTACAAAAGACTGACCTTGTAGCACAAATTGCGCTGAATGCATGGTACGACCCGTTGCTACGGTGAATGCAATGTCTCTCTCACCAAGCAAGCCCAACGTCTCTTTAGTAAACGAGGAGATTTCAGAAGACTTATTTAATAAAGTGCCATCTAAATCAAAAAATATTAAATCCATACAATTGGTGCCTAATCTCTCTTTCAGAATAACGCCGACCAAACGACGAAGGGCAATAAACGTGGAGTTCGTTATATTGCCCTTCGAAAATATTGGAACAGCTAGATTGATAACTCCGCTATGATTACTGTATCACATTCTGCTTTGAAGCAGCGTTCCATATTATGTCGCTAGTCTTGCTACCGAATAGATTCGACCACTTTGTCGGTGTGCTGCTTCAGTAATTGCGAGACTTTAGAAGCAGACTGTGACTTTTTAAGGTTAATTACCAGCGCAACTTTACCATATCTAACCGCGTGTCTTACGGTCTGTATAACCTCATTTCTGTCTGGACGTAAACCGATTAAACCCGCTATGAATAACCCAATGAATATGCCTGGGCTAATTAGTGCTATGTAGGTAAACAAAGGATTTTGTTGAGTAAGCGCTGGGCCAAACTGCGTTAACAAAAATGCCGCCACTAAACCTACAATCAGACCGATTGAACCAAGCAACAGGTGGGACGACCACATGCTTTTGCCAATGGATGCGCTGTTACGTTCAAGTTTTTCACTCATTTTAGGGTCGCCAGCTTCGATAATTTCTACTTGAGATACCTCAACAGATGTTTGGTCTTGAACTATCTCAAGTACTTCCTGCACTTTAAGTTTTGACGGAAATACAGCCGCGACTTGCAAATCACCGGTTGATACAACATGGGCTCTCAAATTCTCATGTTCATTACTGTTTTCGCTTTTTGACTCTACGTTTTTCGAACTTTGAACATTCATCTTTAAATCCTCGACTTCTTACTTGGACTCTCTAAATCAATCCACTTCACTTGCACTTCAAAGGGTATTGCTGTTCGGCTTCACCTAAGTGCATAAGTAACTCGACAACTATTGTTCATACTTATTCAAGTTGCATTCCGACGAAGAAAAGTAGCGGTTTATACTTTAGTAGAAAAAAGAGAGGGTTCGTTTTTATATTGTTGTTTTTAATGGTTATTTTCGGAATGTTAAATATGATTTAGTAAGCTGGAAGGCGAAATAAAGAAGGATTTCGAAGCGATATGCTGAGTTTTAGCAAGCGTCACTGCCGGACCAAGCAACCGGTACTGTGATAATTTTACACATAGCGTGAAAATTCGTTATGGCCTTTAAAATCACTGTCTTGCCGTGGAAGCGTCGGCTTGCGGCAAGGTTAATTGCGTGTAGTGATCATTTCTGTACGTTCTTCTGTAGATTCTATTTATAAATTGAGATTTGGTACCGTTGTTTGCAATCTGACTAAGAAAGCACAGCGAGCATCTGCGGCCGTAGCAGCACCTTAACAGTCGGTCTTCTTAGCTGGTAAGGACAGGAGTATCTATAAATGAAACGGATTAAGGGCTATTGCAACGTCTACTCTGATGATAGCCATCTATCAATAAGGCGCATCGCTTGCGGTGATAAACGGTTTTACTATCGCTATGCAAGTGGAAAAAAAGTCACAGGAGAGCGCGTGCTAAAGCGTATCAAAAAGCTTGTCATTCCTCCAAATTGGCGCGACACCTTTATAAGCCGTGACAGTAAAGCCAGCGTTCAAGCCGTCGGCTATGACGAAAAAGGACGTAAACAATATATCTATCACAGCAAATGGCACGAGCAGCAGCAAGTAGAAAAATTTGAGCGTTTGGTTGCCTTTGGTAATGCACTTCCTGAGTTCCGTGAGCACTGTCTTTCATTAATTTCACAGCCAACATGGACGCAAGAAAGAGCTTGCGCGCTGGTGTGCCTGTTGCTCGATTACACAGGTGCTAGAGTTGGCAACGCTCAATATAGCAAGGAAAATAACACATATGGGTTAACTACATTGCGGCGCAAGCATGTACAAGCGCAGTGTGACGATAGTGTTGAACTTGCTTACATTGGTAAGCACGGCAAACCAAGAACACTAAAAGTAAATGACCCTGAGCTTGCTTCATTAGTTTGTGACTGTGCGCAACAACAAGGTTACTGTTTATTTCGTTATCAAGATGAGAATAAACAATGGCACGACGTAACGAGCGAAGACGTAAATGCGTTCATCCACAACGAACTAAGTGAACAGTTCAGTTGTAAAGACTTTCGAACGTGGGCATCAAGTCGATTTGCACTAACAAACCTGCCCAGTGTGTATGAACAGATAGCAAACTCCAGAACCAAGAAATGGGAGAGTACGTTAAGTAAGTGTGTTGCAGCAGAACTTGGCAATACTCCCACCGTTTGCAGGAAATATTATATTCATCCGAAACTATTTACTGTGAAAAATGACGAAAAGGCGTGTGAGAAGCTAATTAATCGGGTTCGCTCGCTACATAGTGAAGATTGTACGCAACTTACCCATTTACTGCCTGTAGAAAAGCTTCTTTTGGATGTTATTTCGTCTGAGTGCGCGTAACAAAGTATTTTTAATGAAAATGTTTTAGCTGATAGTAAAGTTGCTGTTTTTTGCGACTTTTCAGCTAAAGTTTAATTGTTTCATAAATGACTTAGTGTTTTTAAGTTAATGAATACTAGGGGTAATTTGGGATTTTATTAGCGTAATATGCTGTGAAACATGGTTGGTGCTAATTTAAACATAAGTGCCTGTTAAACGATGTTGTTTAAAAATTGCACTTGAAATTTTCTGTCAGATCCTTATATTGTTAGAGCTCTAATGATTATTGTTCGATTTAATTATTTGCTTTTGAATTTGAATTAGCAAAGGTTAAATGGCGTTTTCATTTACGAGTTTTCGAAGAGCAATAGAGGAAATAACGAACGTTATGCCAATGGAAAGTTACCTATCACTAGCGGTGTATTTTATAGCGATGTTAGGGATAGGGTTGTTTGCTTACCGACAATCTACCAGTGATATTTCTGGTTATATTTTGGGAGGGCGACAAGTTAGCCCTCAAGTAACCGCACTGTCTGCGGGTGCGTCTGACATGTCTGGTTGGATGCTAATGGGCTTACCAGGTGCAATGTATTTAACCGGTTTCGATGCGGTTTATATTGCTATAGGGTTGGTTGCAGGTGCGTTAGCCAATTATTTACTAGTAGCGCCGAAACTTCGCGTTTATACCGAAGTAGCGAACGACTCGCTGACTGTGCCTGAGTTTTTTGCGAAGCGTTTTAATACGCCTAACTCAAGCTTACGCATTGTTTCAGCGGTGATTATCGTACTGTTTTTCACGCTATACACCTCTGCCGGGTTAGTTGCAGGTGGTAAGTTGTTTGAAAGCGCATTTTCAGTCGATTATCAGTTAGGCCTATTTATTACGCTGGGTGTAGTGGTGTCTTATACACTACTTGGTGGTTTCTTGGCAGTAAGTCTTACGGACTTTGTACAAGGGTGCATTATGTTCGTGGCGCTTGTACTGGTTCCAATCGTCGCGTTTACCGAGTTCGATAGTGTGTCGCAAATGACAAGCGCCGCTTATCAATCTGTACCCAATTTTTCTGAATCGTTAGAAACGCTAACGATTGTTGGGTTGCTATCGAGTTTAGGTTGGGGCTTAGGTTACTTTGGACAGCCGCACATTATTGTTCGCTTTATGGCAATTCGTTCTGTTAATGCCATTGGCACAGCGCGAAATATTGGTATGTCGTGGATGTTAGTGACCATCATTGGTGCACTGGCAACAGGATTCGTAGGCATTGCTTATGCCAATCAGTTTGGTCTTGCTGTCGACGACCCTGAGACGATATTTATTATTTTCTCACAATTGCTGTTCCACCCACTTATTAGTGGATTTTTAATGGCCGCTATTTTAGCCGCTATTATGAGTACAATTTCGTCGCAACTGCTGGTTAGCGCAAGTTCGTTAACCGAAGACATTTACCGCGTAATGGTAAATAAAAAGTCTTCAACCAAGGCGCTGAGTGAAAAGCAAACGGTAACAATTGGCCGTTATGGTGTAGCAGGTGTCGCTGTGGTTGCATTGTTATTAGCCATGGATGCGTCGAACACAATTTTATCTTTAGTAAGTAATGCTTGGGCAGGTTTTGGTGCAGCATTTGGTCCGTTAGTACTGTTTTGTCTGTATAAAAAGGACCTTACAGCGAAAGCGGCAATGGCGGGCATGATCAGCGGTGCGGTAACCGTACTGTTCTGGATTTACGCGCCCGTTTTAGCTGACGGTAAAACGTTAAGCAGCGTTATTTATGAAATTATTCCAGGGTTTGCGGTAAGTACGTTAACGCTTTATTTGGTAAGTCGCTTTAGCGAAAACCCATCGTCAAACGTACAGGCAACATTCGCGCAAGCCAGTGAAGAATTAGCAAATCAACAATCTTAAGGTTAAAAAGTTTATTATGAGTCATCCAAATTGGAAACGCGTAGTCATCAAAGTGGGTAGTGCATTGATATCGCCCAACCAACAAGGTTGTAGCAGTCATTACCTTTTGAGCATTGCGCAATTTATCGTGCGATGCAGAGCCAACGGTACACAAGTTGTACTCGTGTCTTCTGGTTCTGTCGCAGCGGGCGCGCACCTGTTTCCAGAGCAAGAAAAGTCAGATATTGCAGTTAAAAAAGCAATGGCAGCAGCGGGTCAAACCGAAATGATTGCCACGTGGGACAGACTGTTTGATTTTCCGTCTGCTCAGATGCTCTTAACGCATGCTGATTTGCGAGACAGAGAGCGTTACGTAAGTATCCGTGAAACGATATTCAGTTTATTGGATAACAATATCCTGCCTATCGTTAACGAAAACGACACCGTTACCACCGACAAATTGAAAGTGGGTGATAACGATAATTTATCGGCCATGGTGGCGTCGGCAGCTGAAGCAGATGCACTTATCATTTGTTCAGACATTGATGGGTTGTACGATAAAAACCCGCATGAACACGACGACGCACAATTGCTTAAATCAGTTAATACCATTGATCAAAGCATTTATGACATGGCTGGCGGTGCGGTAAAAGGCGGTGTAGGCACCGGTGGTATGCGTACTAAAATTGAAGCGGCCGAAAAAGCCGTTTCGCATGGTATAGATACATATATTATTAACGGCTTTACTGAACTGTCGTTTAATATGCTGCTAGCAGGTGAAAACCCAGGCACGCATTTCAAACCTCACGCCAAGCCAATGCAAGAGAATGTGCATTGGATGCGCCATACGTCAAACGCGCAGGGCGAGGTGATAGTAGAAGGGGACTTTGACGCCTCTTTAGCTGGCGACGCAGAGCAACTGACAAGTAGCGAAATTATTGACGTGAAAGGTGAGTTCTCGGTAGGCGACACCATTCTAGTACGTAAAGAAGACGGTACTAAACTGGTAAAAGCCAAGTCGAATTACAGTAGCTGTTTATTGAATTTCATTGCGAATCAGGAAAACGAAGAATTCGCCCATGAGTTTGAGGAAAAGACTGGGCCAATTATTTCTGATCAGCACATAGCAAATCTGGAGAAAGAATGAGCATTATTACAGAGTTAGCACAACAGGCAAAAAAAGCTGCACGTACACTGGCTATTTTAAGTGAAAGCCAGAAAAACGCGGTGTTAACTGATATGGCCGCGGCAATTCGTGCAAACAAAAGCAAAATTATTGAAGTAAACGAAAAGGAAGTCGCGCGCGCCAAAGAGAATAACTTAGACGCAGCGATGGTTGACCGCTTAATCCTAAACGATGAGCGTATTGAATCAATGGCTGAAGGCATCGAAGTTATTGTTGAACTAGACGATCCTGTGGGTAAAGAGCGCGTTATCGGTACACGTCCAAACGGTATTGAGATTAAGAAAATGCGTATACCGCTTGGTGTTGTGTGCATGATATATGAAGCACGACCTAATGTTACTGCCGACGCAGGCGCGCTGTGCTTTAAATCGGGTAACGCAGTGATATTACGTGGTGGTAAAGAAGCACTAGATACGAGTTTAGCCATTGCTGAGCTTATGCAAGACGTGCTGGAGAAGCACAATTTACCAAAAGCGCTGGTAACGGTAGTTCCGAATCCCGATCGTGCATTAATGCAAGAGCTAATGGAGCAGCGTGATTACATTGACGTAATTATTCCTCGTGGTGGTGAAGGACTAATCAACTACGTGACTGACAACGCTAAAGTGCCGGTAATTCAGCACTTTAAAGGTGTGTGTCACCTTTACGTAGACAAAGATGCTGATCTAGATAAAGCTATGGCACTACTTCTAAATGGTAAAACACAGCGTACTGGCGTATGTAATGCCTTAGAAGGCTTAGTTGTACACCAAGCCGTTGCGGGTGATTTTCTGCCTAAAGTGGCCGATGCATTCAAAGAAAAGGGCGTTAAGGTTCACGTAAACGACAAAGGCAGCCAGTACTTTGATGGTGCTGACGTTATTTCTGAAGACGCGTACGGTGAAGAGTATCTTGGCCTTGAAATCGCTATCCGTGTAGTTGACGATTTCGAAGCAGCGGTTGACCACATTGCGCAATTTGGTAGTAACCATACTGAAGTAATTTGTACGGAAGATGCTGAAAAAGGCAAGTTATTCCAACGCGCAGTTGATGCAAGTGTAGTAATGGTTAATGCCTCTTCACGTTTTTCTGATGGCAGCCAGCTTGGCTTAGGTGCAGAAATTGGTATTGCAACCACTAAACTACATGCTTATGGCCCAATGGGCTTGGAGTCATTGACTTCAGAGAAATATTTAGTGAATGGCGAAGGCCAAATTCGCGACTAATAAAAAGATGTTTTAACTGGTCGGCATTGTGCCACGAGTTTACATGCTTCATAATTAAAAGCGCTGACATTCGTCGGCGCTTTTTTTCGCCTATTCAAATATTTACCCTCGGAGTACAGACGGAGCTTACATGGAGATTGTGATAGACCCCGCGCAGTTATGGCATCAATTTATAAGTTTTGCCAATGATTATAAACTGCTGACATCTCTAGTACTTTTAATTGTACTGCACTTTATCAAAAAGGGTGTGTTGCGCCTTATCAGGCGCATTAGTTCTCATCGTGGCGAAGACCGCCGAAACCAAATCAATATCCTAGAGCAGCTGGGTAATGCCTTTATCATTATTGTGTTAATGATGGTGTGGAGCTCTGAAATCCAAACACTGGCAATCTCCATTGCTGCCTTTATGGTGGCCATTGTGTTGGCAACCCGCGAGTTTATTCAGTGCTTTATGGGGTTCATTTACTACTTGGGAGCTCGGCCATTCAGGGTAGGCGACTGGATCCAAATGAACAACATCATTGGTGAAGTGGTAGAAATGGACTGGGCAAAGACTGCGCTTTTAGAAGTAGACCCTGAAAGCTTTAACTACACGGGTAAACACGTGTACGTGCCTAACAGTCAGCTAGTGACCCAAACCGTACGAAATCTTAACTTTATGCGTCGCTACCGTTTGCATTCATTTGAAATAGTGAACGAGCCTTCTGTTAACGCCTATAGTTTGCTTCCAGCGTTTCATGCCAGGGCACAGGCACATTGTGAATATTTCCGCGATGTAGCAGAGCGCTACAAAGGCTTAATTGAACGTCACTTAGAGCAAGAGTTTATTCGCATCGACCCTGAGGTTGAGATTAAAACCAATGAACTTGCCAAAGTGGTGGTAAAGGTAAGCTTGTTTTGCCCTACAGCCGAAGCTCACGAGTTAGAGCACAAAATGTGCTCAGATTGGTTAAGTCTGTGGTTCAAAGCGCAAAAAGAAGAGCAGCGCCAGCTTCACGCACAGCACAGCGATTCCTCTTCAGTGCAGAATCAAGCTAAAGCAATGCCCGAAGCACAGACAACTACTAGCGGTGCGCTATAGCGTTTATTCCAAGCACGTCCATTCTCTGTGGCTGGTAAAGTGGCCTTGTAAAAAGGCCATTTGGTCAGCCAAAATTCGCCTGTTCATTAAATAAAAGCGCTCGTACACATTGGGCCTGAAGGGTACTGCTAGTAGAGGCATGTTGGCTTCTTCTGGCGTTTTAGCACCTTTTGCGTGATTACATCTCTGGCAAGCCGTGGCAACGTTCGTCCAACTGTCTTTTCCGCCACGAGAGCGGGGGATAATGTGGTCTCGGGTAAGCTGCTTTGGCGTAAATTTATTGCCGCAGTACATACATAGGTAGCTATCGCGCCTAAACAAATAGCGATTAGTAAGGGCAACTTTGCCAGATAAATCTGTTACCTTGCCGTCGCACGCGATAATACTAGACAGGGTAAGCTGACTTTGCAGCCCTTCGTGATTCCAGCCTCCCTTAAGCGTAATAGCATCGCTACCTAGCTCAAATAGCACCTTATCTTGACTGTAAAGCTTTGCGGCTTGTTCAACATCTATCCACTCTTGTGGCATGCCTGCTTTATTAAGTCGAAGTACCAACATGGTTATCTCCTTTAGCACACTAATATTAGACGTTCTTGTTGTGGTTAATCACTTCTGCGCATTGGTCGCACGTGATGTTTATTTAAGTTCTTACTTTGTTCGCTTTTTGTTCTAGCATACGCTGTTTTGTGTCAGTATGATGAAAATATAGTCAATAATTGAAATTTCACAGATATTTCATATAGTCATGGTGCTATAGGTGGTAGCGGTTAATGACCAAATAACACGACAAATTCCGCGCGGGGCTGCATTTGACCATGGTATTAACGCTACTTCATGGCTATACTATGCGCCGCGTTTAAAAGCGATAAAATAAAGATTGAAATTAAAGGACAAATAGTGACTCCTATTACTAAATCATTTCAGTATGGACAGCATACTGTAACTCTAGAGACGGGTGTAATTGCTCGTCAGGCAACAGCTGCGGTTCTTGCGAGCATGGACGATACGTCTGTACTGGTAACAGTAGTTGGTAAAAAAGAAGCCAAAGCAGATCAAGACTTCTTCCCACTTACTGTTAACTACCAAGAAAAAGCGTACGCTGCGGGTAAAATCCCAGGTGGTTTCTTCAAGCGTGAAGGTCGTCCATCTGAAGGTGAAACACTGATTGCACGTCTTATCGACCGTCCAATCCGCCCATTATTCCCAGAAGGTTTCAAAAACGAAGTACAAGTTGTTGTTACTGTAATGTCTGCTAACCCAGATATCCCTACAGACATCATCTCTATGATTGGTACTTCAGCAGCCCTTGCTATCTCTGGTATTCCTTTCAACGGCCCAATCGGTGCGGCTCGTGTTGGTTTTAGCAACGGTGAATACATTCTAAATACACGTGCAGAAGAGCAAGCTGAAAGCGAGCTTGACCTTGTTGTTGCGGGTACTGAAGGCGCAGTACTTATGGTTGAATCAGAAGCAAGCGTGCTTTCTGAAGACACTATGCTAGGTGCGGTTATGTTCGGTCACGAGCAAATGCAAACTGTAGTTAATGCAGTTAACGAATTTGCTGCTGAAGTTGGCACTGAGAAGTGGGACTGGGCACCAGAAGCAGAAAACACTGCACTTAAAGACAAAGTTAAAGCACTAGCTGAAGCAGAAATGACTGCGGCTTACCAGATTTCTGACAAGTTAGAGCGTAAAGACGCAGTAACTGCAGCAACTGAAAAAGCACTAGAAGCTATCCTTGCTGAAGACGAAGAACAAGACAAGAAAGAAGTACTAGACCTTCTTCACGACCTTGAGTCTGACGTTGTACGTTCACGCATTCTATCTGGCGCGCCACGTATCGATGGTCGTGACCCAGCAATGATCCGTGCACTTGACGTAGCGACAGGTATTCTTCCTCGTACTCACGGTTCTGCACTTTTTACTCGTGGTGAAACGCAGGCACTTGTAGCTGCTACGCTTGGTACAGAGCGTGACGCACAGATGATTGACGAGCTTCAAGGTAAGCGCGACAGCCGTTTCATGCTTCACTACAACTTCCCTCCATACTGTGTTGGTGAAACAGGTATGATTGGTTCGCCTAAGCGTCGTGAAATTGGTCACGGTCGTCTAGCGAAGCGTGGTATTCAAGCAGTAATGCCAAGTGAAGAAGAATTCCCGTACGTAGTACGTGTGGTTTCTGAAATCACAGAATCAAACGGTTCATCTTCAATGGCGTCGGTATGTGGTACTTCACTAGCGCTTATGGATGCAGGTGTTCCAATTAAAGCGTCTGTTGCGGGTATCGCAATGGGCCTAGTTAAGAGTGACGACAACTTTGTCGTACTTTCAGACATCCTTGGTGACGAAGATCACCTTGGCGACATGGACTTTAAAGTAGCGGGTACTACCGAAGGTATTACTGCACTTCAAATGGACATTAAGATTGAAGGTATTACTAAAGAAATCATGCAAATTGCGCTTAAACAAGCAAAAGAAGCGCGTTTGCACATTCTTAACGTAATGGACGAAGCAATTGGCGGTCACCGTAAAGAGCTAAGTGAATTTGCTCCACGCATTTACACAATGAAGATTGACCAAGACAAGATTCGTGACGTTATCGGTAAAGGCGGTGCAATGATCCGTCAAATTACTGAAGAGTCTGACACTAACATCGAGATTGAAGACGACGGTACTATCAAAATCTTCGCGACAGAGCGTGCGAAAGCAGACATCGCTATTAGCAAGATTGAGCAAGTAACAGCTGAAATTGAAGTTGGTAAGACTTACAACGGTAAGATTACACGTATTGTAGACTTCGGTGCGTTTGTAGAAGTACTTCCAGGTAAAGAAGGCCTTGTTCACATTTCACAAATCGCTCACGAGCGTGTGAACAAAGTAACTGACTACCTAGAAGAAGGCCAAATGGTTGACGTTAAGGTTATGGAAATCGATCGCCAAAACCGTGTACGCCTAAGCATTAAAGAGCTTCTAGAAAAGCCTGCGCCTAAGTCTGACGACGCAGAGTAATGCCGATTGGGTTTTAAACCTAGTTAGCTGTATATAAGTAAAAAGGGAGCTTGGCTCCCTTTTTTCGTTTTAGGTTTTAAAAGCAGTAACGGGTTGGGTTTTACTCTTTAACCCTCACATCCAACCTATAACGAAAAGCGCTTTTTTAGAGGTATTAGATAATGGATAAGCAAACGCAAACTGAAGTAGAAGCAGCGGTATTCCGCCGCTTAGTAGAACACCTAGACGCAAATAAAGACGTTCAGAACATTGACCTGATGATTTTGGCGGATTTCTGCCGTAACTGCTTGGCAAAATGGTATTCGGCAGCTGCAAGCGAGCAGGGCGCTGATATCGACTACGAAGCTGCACGTGAAGTGGTATACAAAATGCCGTATTCAGAGTGGAAAGAGAAGCATCAGCTTCCTGCCACTGACGAGCAGTTGGAGAAATTAGCTGCTAGGCAGGGAAAGTAGTTTTTAGTTCAAGTGACGTTAATTTATTTGTTTTAGAAGCCAGCGGAAGCTGGCTTTTTTGTTTTTGGCTTGCGTGAAATACACCATAGTTAGTTGAACGCTGTTTTGGTGTTTTCAATTAATGAGCGAAAAACGACATTACGGTTTTTTCTTTATTTCTCTGGTGGTTATAGTTTAGAGTAGTTATAAATAAAAAGGACAAGTATCCCAATGTGGTGTGTAAAAGCATGTCGGTTTGGGGACGAGTAAGCTGTTAAGTAACCATAAGGAAATGCCGTGATATTCTTATCCCATAATTATAATGACAAGCCCGTTGTTGAACAAATTGCAATCAGGCTGAAGGAGCTTTTTGGTCAAGACAAAGTGTTTTATGATGCATGGTCAATTCAACCGGGTGATGGCATTATTGACCGTATGAACCAAGGCCTTGGTGATTGTGAGTTGTTCTTATTTTTTGTCTCAAAAAACAGCCTACAAAGTAAAATGGTAGAGTTGGAGTGGCAAAATGCCGTTATTAAGGCATCGCAAGGAAAAACGAAGATCATCCCAGTAAAGTTAGATGACTGCATGATGCCGCCAATTCTGATGCAGTCGCTTTATATAGATCTATATGGTCAAGGCTTAGAGGTGGCGCTACGTCAAGTCGTTGACGTCACAAGTGGTAGAAATACCTTTCAAAAAGGGCCGCAAGAATTTTCAAATATGAGAGCTTACGCTTATCAAAAAGAAGGTAAGACTTATGTTGAGTGCCATGCAGAGTTTTATTTAGAACCAATATCGAGCTTCCTAATCTTGACGCATAACTCTGAAAGTGAAATCCAATTTAATTGTTTGAGTAGCTCAATGACGTATGGTGGCTTCAACCCTAATATAAAGTTAAATGATGGTCGAGAATATAACGCACAGGCTGTAAGAATTGAGAGAAATACAGCCCCTGGTTTTCCATTTGTAATGGAAATATCGCCGCAGAATGGTAGCGAAGTAAAACTCGCCGGTGTCATGCACGAAAAGAAACAGGGTGAGTACCGTATGCTTCCGTTAGTTCAGGGGCAAAAGGTTACTTAACAAGTTACCCAAAAGGACGCAAAACGCTTGGCTTTGCTCCTTCGTCGCTGATTTTAGCCAAGCACTTTGCGCCTATTAGTAAGGCGTTAGGCTTCTCAATATTTTCAGCATCATCAGGAGATTAAATGTCAGATTATCGGCCAAATACAATAGCACTAAGAATGAAGGTTGTCCTTGGAGCAATGACACTTGTTACAGGCTTTGTACTTTTGTTTGCAACGGTCCCATTTTTTGGTAATTCAGAATTAGATTTCATAATCCCTTTGGTGCTTATGTTATCTGGTGCAATGATTTTTCTAATGAACTATCTGAGAACAGGTAGTTTTTTCAATGAAAATGAGAAGCAAGAAATGATGTCTGAGGAAATTAGACATCTGAGAAACGAATTGGCCCATGGAAGATCATCCTCTAAAGAATTTGATATTTTACGCCATCAAATTGAACAGCTTAAAGAAATCGTTGGTGAAGTTGATCATAAAGAGGAAATATTAACGAGTGATCAGCGTGCTGAGATAGTTGACGATATAAAATCATCGATTGTAGGTGACGCTTCTAACAGTGTGCTTTTAGCAATTGAAAAAAAGTTTTCTAAAGATATAAAGCGTGACCGTTTTTTAGATAGCATACGTGAGCAATGTGAGATGACTAGGCGTCGTTTGATGCGTGAAATTGACTCACTGACACGCCGAGGAAATTTAAACTTAATCATCGGCGTATTAACAACAGTAGTTGCTGTCGTGATACTTGCATCTACGGTTTTAAGTGGTGAAAAACAACTGACAAATGATGAGTTGATTTCATATTACCTTCCTCGTATTACTTTAAGTCTATTTGTGGAAATATTTTCATTTTTCTTTCTTAAGTTATATAAAGCAGGGTTAAGTGAGATTAAGTATTTCCAAAATGAATTAACTAATGCAGAAATGAAGTTTATTGCAGCGGAAAAAGCAATTATGCTTGAGTCGACCGATTCTCAATCAAAAGTAATTGAGTCGCTTTCGGAAACCGAAAGAAATTTCAAGTTATCTAAAGGTGAAAGCACCGTAGAACTTGAAAAGTACAGAGCAGACCAAGATAACATGAAAAGCGTTTTAGACTCCGTCAAAGGAATTATTTCTGGTGCAAAGAAAGCCTAACAAGGCGCTTAAAACGGAACTAAAACAGTGGGTTAAGTTTCGCTTCGCTACACATTATAACCCACTATTTTAGTCCGCTTAGCGCGGCGTTATGTGCCAAAAGGTTATTAATAAATGACTGACGAAAAAAAAGAATCTAAGGAATCGACGAACTGGCTAGTTGGGTTTGACAAACTGCTTACTCCAACTTTTCAGTATCTCGGTGAAGAGCTTAGAGACAGTGTCAAAGCTAAACTAGAAGAGCACAAGGACAAGAAGAAACGTGAAAATACATCCTTACATTTAGCGGCAGTGATCGAACGAGAGCCAGAAGGAAAAGTTGAATCTATAGAACAATTAGAGCTTTTTTCTGAATGGTTAGAAGGGGCCGAAAATATAAGTGATACGCAAAAAGAGCTGTCCGCAATTTGGCGAGGAATCCTTAAAGACATCAAAAATGGTGTTTCCATTGATCCTGTTGTAATTGACAAAACAAAACTAATGACTCCTCATGAAGCTGAAGTATTGCTCCATTTTAAATATTCGAAAATGTTGAAAAGATGGGAATTTCTTGCAGAAACGGATAGAGAATCATATTACCTTAGAGAACTTGAGAAAAAAGATATCGTAATTAACAATAGTTTAACCTTTAGAATTTTTGGGATAGCTATATCAACAAGGTTTTGGAGACTCACCTGGATTGGCGAGCATATCCGAAAAATGCATGATGTATGGACTGATGGTAAGTCCGGCAAGAATGGCACATAACAAAGCGCTAAACACGTTCCCTTCGGTCACTGGGACAGTAACGCGGCGGCTTCGCTATTACGCCCCACTTGTATGCGCCCTTATTTAAAAGTTAACTCTCTAAGAACCATGATCAAATAATGAGTGATAAAAAGAAAATACTACTTTTGAGGTTGATGGTGATACCGTCGTTAGTTTTTTTTCTATGTCTTTTTTCTGCAGCGCTTACACCTAAAGATACGCCCTCGGTAGATGCAAGTGTCATGAAAAAATGGGTGGAAGATAATAGAAAAACCGATAGTTATATGGTTCATTTGAGCGGGGGAAGTGTCAAAAAGAAGAAGCAGGCAATTCCTCAAGGGTTGTATAGAAAGATTGAAATTGGTGATCAAGTCAAGTTGATTCAATCAAGCCCTCAAGGAAGCTGGATCTACATAAACACGTTTCGAAATGGTGTGGAGGTGATCCCCACAACAAATATTAACAGCGTACCTATGATCATGTTTGGTGCGCTACTGGTTTTAATATCTTTTCTTGCTTACCTGCCTAGTCGTTGGCTGCTAAGGCACGGTAGTATTTCAGTTACTATATTTATGTTCGGTTGTTTTAGTACATATTTTTCAGTCGATTTTATAGTGGCACTAGTCACATAAAGCTAACGAAACAGTCAAGTTGAACATCCTAGATATTTTGTTTTTTGCTGTAGGAACACTAAAAAAGACCAAACAAGACAGGCATGTTTGTGTGCAAAGTCATACATTGTTTGCCAGTCTACCCTTTATTTTACTTAGGTAATTGCAAAGACAAGGAGGTCGAAATGAAACTCATAAAAGTAGCTATATTGACTCTTTTTATATCGCAGATTGCTGCTGCCGAAATTGACGTTTCTCTTGCCAATGGCACTGAGAAAGAAGAGTTGAAACGCGAACAAATTTTTAGACTCATTGAACATTATGATCTTAAAAAATGGTGGTTCACTGATAAAATTATTATAGATGAATCAGCGAGGGGTCCCTTCAGCAAACTAAACAAGACAGGCATGTTTGTGTCTAAATACCGTGCCTTACCAAGTTGAATGATGCCTGTTTTATTTTAGAACCCCTGTTTTTTACTAGGTTTTATGTTGTCCGTACTTAAGAATTTTTGTCTTTCACAAACTTCTAACGCCGCTTTTCTCAGTGTTTCATCTTCAATATCTGATAGGTCGCTCGGTTGCGTATAGCCTTCACAAGACACAGTGAGCTTATAGTCTTCAATTTCTTTACTGGAATATGTTTTTTCCCCACAGCCATAGAAAAGAAATATTGGCAGTATTAGAAGTAAATCTTTTTTCATTATTAAAATCCTTTTCGTTGAGATTGCACGATGCCCTGTGTAGCAGACTAAACGAGACAGGTATCTTAGCGTACAAGAAATACACTTAACAAGACAGTCATCTTTTTACAATGCTATGTTTGTTCATGCTAGCCTCCAAATTGATTTAGTATTGAACAAACTAATTATGGCTCTGGCTGAAAAGTTAACCCACGAAAATGCGGGGGCTAGCACTTTTACAGGGAGCCATTGTGTCTATGTCACCAACGGCCTGTGTGCACATTTATAAGGAATTCTCAGAAATATGAAACTCATTAAGTCCCTTACTTTAAAGTTCGGAGCGAAAACTGGCTCGGCCCCTTTAGAGCTTAAACCTACCGGAATAACTCTTTTTGTAGGCCCAAATAATTCAGGTAAGAGTTTAGTTTTGAGAGAAATTGAGAAATTTTGTTCAACTTATAATAAGCAAGGCGACTCAATAATAGAGAGCATCGAATTCAATCTTCCAGATGAGAAAGAGATAATTAAAGACCTTGAGACGAAAAAAACGCTGCCAAATAAAGGCGAGAATGTACCAGATGGCGCAATCGTTGTTCAAAGAATTAATACATATAAGGGACTTCAAGCAAGAGAGATTATTCAAACCAACCAAATTAAAAGCTGGTCTGAAAATAAACAAATAAATGCACTGGCTCGATACTATTTTTCTCTGTTAACTGTAAGACTTGATGGTGCGACAAGAACAAATTTATTGAATCCAAATAACAGAGGAGACTTATTAGAAACGCCTACAAATATTCTCGCCGCCCTTTTTCAAGATGGCGAATCGAGAAAGAAGCTTAGGAAGCTTACGTTCGAGGCATTTGGTAAACATTTTACAATTGATGCTTTAAATCAAGCGCAGCTGAGAGCTCGATTAGCTGACAGAGCACCAGTAGATGAATTGGAAGAGCAAGCATTAGACAAAAGGGCAAGGGACTATCATAAAGCTTCGCTCGAAATTACAGAGGCATCTGACGGAGTAAAAGCATTTACAGGCATGGTGGCAACTGTTCTTGGGCAAAATTGTAAAATTCCTCTTATAGATGAGCCGGAAGCATTTTTGCATCCACCGTTAGCTAAAAGATTAGGAAAAGAGCTGGCTGAAATATCTGTACAAAGAGATGCCACAGCATTTATAGCGACACATAGCGCTGACTTTTTAATGGGATGTGTTTCAGGAACTCCAGCCGTAAATATAGTGAGGCTAACTTATAAGGGTGGAAAACCTACGGCTAGGTTGTTGAGTCACGATAGGCTAAACGAGATTATTAAGTCACCTATAATGAGGTCCACAGGCGTGTTGAGCGCCTTATTTCATGAGGGGGCAATAGTATGTGAGGGGGATTCTGATAGAGCCCTATATCAAGAAATTAATGATCGTTTATCCTCCGTTAATAAAACTGATTCTTCAGAAGCGTTATTTATAAATGCACATAGCAAGCAATCCACTGCAAAAATCGCAGGACCTTTGAGAGAGATGGGGATTCCAGCAGCCATTGTTGTTGATTTTGATGTATTTAAAGGCAATGAGGATTTTAAGCATATCCTTTCGGATTTAGGTGTACCCCAGGTTTTAGCAAACGGATGGTGCCAAACAAAGGCGCTAATTGCGCAACACTGTAGCGACAATAAGATAGACTGGAAAAAACGAGGAATGTTAGATATAGCGGATGAGGACATTAGGATAAGCGTAAAGAATCTGATCCAAAACTTGCGAAGCTTTGGTGTGTTTGTCGTTCCAAATGGAGAGCTAGAATCGTGGCTCAAAGACTTAGATGTTGTGGAAACAAAGAATAAGAGAAATTGGCTTTTGTCAGCATTTGATAAACTTGGAGGAGATCCAGACGCTCCGGATTTTGTTGGCCCTAGAAAAGGGGATATCTGGGACTTTGTAAGGGCTATTTCTTTCTGGATTAATGACCCTGAAAGAGAGGGAGTATAAAAAAGACATAACAAGCGCATGTTGGCGGACTGGTTTTCCGCTGCGCTCCAAACCAGCCGCAAATGTGGGCGTTGGTATGACTCCTTTTGTCAACTCTTACTAAACAAGACAGTCATATTTGTTTCCCTCCGTTGTGGGCAAACTAAACAAGACAGGCATATTTCTTTTCTAGACAGGCATGTTTCTGTATACCCACCTATCTGAGTTGTTATTGAAAGCTATATTCCAGTAATAGCAAAGTCTATTGCACCTATTAGCAATTCGGGGATTGCGCTAAAGAACCGATGCAGTCCTTAAGCACGTCTTCGGGTATGGAACTCAGTTGTTGAGTCAGAAATAGGTATGTCTCGCCTTCGAATTCTATCTCCGGCGTTAGGTTTTTCATGTAAAGACTATTTCTAGTCTTATTCTTTGTCAGCGGTACAACTAACCTTGTTGCTAATTGGTCAATTACGGAGTTCTGAACATCTACAAGAAAGGGGTAAGCTTTATCTGTTTTTGTGCTTGGTTTTTTGTAAACATCAAGCTATGCCATTAGAAGTTCCTGTACTCATCACCTATACAGCCGTTCTCAGCAACAAACTCGTTATACGCAGCTATGTTTTCTTTTTTCCATCTTTCTTCTTCAACACTTTTTAATTTGTCTTTAAGTACCTGCTTTAAGGTTGCAGACAGATTAACTTTTAAGTCTCTAGCTTTTTGCAATAAGTCGCTGTTTAAGCTCAAATTAGTCGATTTTTTGGGGCATTAATGTCATATAAGTCTTGCATGCTATCACTCCAAATGGTCTTAATTGTCAAGTATACGCATGCGCATAGAAAAGAACTAATTCCTTCTTAATAACACAGATATTTTTGAGTACAGTTGTTTATATCTTGTGCCCGTCTTGCTCTTTACTGAGCTGCAAAGCTAACCGAGTAATCGCATTGCACTTTGTCGGCCTTGAACCCGTTGCTGATGTTGATTGTGCGCGTATTGCTCTAAATGAGTCACTTTGCCAGCGGCGTGCTTAAAGCAGGTTTCAAACTGTGTGGTTAAAGTTAGCCAATGTTCTTGTCCAATATTGAGACGCTCTAAAATAGAGGGGAGGTTATGCTCAACCTTGCCGCGCTTGTTTGGATGAAGATATCGGCTGGTTATATCTATAAGCTGTAAATAGTCTGGAAGGGTAAAAGGTAAACCGTGTGACATCTCTTGTCTTGGATTGCCTGCAAAAGGCATAAGTCTTTTAGGTGTTTTGCCTAGCCTGGCTGCGTTAATACGGTATTTAATACTGGTATGGTCCGATGCCTCAGGAGTTTTGGCCATCTTTGCTCGTACTGGATTCAAATCAACATAAGCCATACAGGCGGCAAGGGCTGACTCATCTAATAGCGCTTGTGACTTAAACCGTCCTTCCCAAAAATGACCAGTACAGTCGTCCTCTTTATTTGCGACCCTGGCAATGTATTCATTCAGTGCACGCATACACCAACTGATATCAAATAGCCTTTTACGCCATACTTCAGCCGTTAACTCAACCGTTTTAATTTGGGTTTCATGTAATTCTTTGAGTAAATCTGGTGATAGGTAGCGCTGTGAGATTAATGTGCCTTTGTACAATTTATGCCAACGTTGAATCACGTCTTCTGTACTTAGTGCGTCTGCTTTCTCTCTGTGTACGTATAATACTAGGTGCGTATGATTACTCATTACCGAATAGGCACATACATCAATGGCAAAAACCTCATTTAAAATATGAATACGGTCTTCTACCCATTGGCGACGATGCTCAAAGCTTCTACCGTTTTCTTCGCCACATAAGAAAGCACGACGAACACAGCGGCAAACACAGTGGTAATAGGGCGTATCCGATAAACTAATTTGAGACTTTCGGGCTTTAGGCAATGCGACTGTCCGACTCTGATTAACTTGATTAACAGTTTCAATAGGGATTTAGATTAAAGAAAGTGTACGAAGGGATAGTTTGGATTTTTCTAGTTATGCCTGTTTATTTTAATATGACAGAATTGAATTATTACTAATGCGCATAGTATTGGTCTGCTTTATTTCATTATTGAATTAAAAATATCTGTAAATCAGTGGTATATAATTATATATGAATAATAAATTGTTAGAACAACGTGAAGTCCCCTAAGAAATGGAGAGAACTAAATGAGTATTGATTCTGAGTTAGAGAAAACTATTGCATCTATTCATAAGTTATCTGTCGATCTAAAGGATAATAGTTACCTGAATGATGAAGCCAAAGAATTTGGTCTAAGGCTTATCCGAGAGAACATAGAGCAAGTTGGGGGATGGTATGCCGCAACTGGAGTTCCTACTTCTGTTCCAATTGGAAGTGGACCTAGCACAACAAACAGCAACGCAAAATGCCCCCACTGCAACAACAATATTTATGTAAAGAAAAATCCCTAGGAAAAGCATAATGGAATGGAATATTGTTGGCTCTGGAATTCTTGGTTCACTTGTAGGTGCAATTGTAGCAATCGTGTCTGTTTTTGTTTCTCATATGTTAAATGTCAGAAAGGACGAAAAATCTCAGGTATCGGCACTACTAAAATATAAGCAAGCCCTTCACGATGAATTAGATGTGTTTTGGAAAGCATATAGGCAAGGAATTGGGAATAAGCTTTCAGTTGCAAATAATGACTTTATTCTTAATGAATTTTATCCTGAGATAGCTGCTCCATTTGCCATTTATGAGGGTAACGTGGGGCTCCTTGGTAATATTAAAGAACCTGACTTGCGAAGACTAACTGTAAAAGCCTACAGTGAAATTAAGGCTTTGCTGGCTCAGCTGTCTCTACATAACCAGTTGTTGCTTAAATATGAAGCGGCGTATTGGCAAAATGCTGAGAATTCAAACGAACACACACAAGCTAGATTTGAGAGTATAAAGGATAGCGTTTATGAAAGTACAAAGATATTAGCTTCTCATCATAAAGAGAGTGAATCGTCGGTAGATTCTTTACTACGAGAGTTTAATAAACATGGGGTGCTCTCAAACTAGCTCTAACAAGCACGTCAGTTAAGTCGTTCGCAAGCTCACGCCTAATACGCGGACGTTATATTGAGGAGTTACCCAAACTTAGTGGACATCTCCTATAGTTAGATAAGAGGTGACTTATGGCTAGTAAAAAGAAGGTTCAAGACCAAACACAAGTACGAGAAGTTTTGAAAAGCAACGGATTATATATTTAATACTAAAGGAAAAGAAACAAGCCATGCATTTTTGTGGATATACGGAATCACCATGAAAAGCAAACTCTCACTTGCACAATATGTTAAGAAGCGAAATGGGGTTCCATTAGGGGCAAGTGGCTCCATGACAAACATGCTTTCGCGCTCTTTTGGTGCCGCATCTTTTCCAATTTTTTGGCACTATTGGAATCCGATTTGGGGTTACTACTTATCACGCAATGTCATGCGCCCACTTGCGAGTTTTCTTCCTGTTTCGTTAGCTACTTTTCTTACATTTCTCGTTAGCGGCGCGCTTCATGACTTAGCGGTCTCAATCGTCAAGCTGAAAACCATTTTTTTCTTCACCCTTTGGTTTGGATTAATGGGTTTGATTGTTGTAGTTTCTAAAGGGGCAGGGATCTCATACGGCCATGTAAGTTGGCCTGTTCGTGCGTTATTTAATGCGTCGTTTATTATAGTATCGTTAGGTTTAACGTACTTTTTGGAAAAGTTGTATACATAAAGGAAGCTTCTATAGACTAAATAAGACAGGCATATTTGTATATTTTACACTGTCCTTAGACGAGGAAATACGCCCATAATGAACGGGCGTCGCTCCACGTTGCTCTTCACAATAAGCAACTTCGTGAAACTCCTTATGCGTATCCAATCCTATAAAAATCATGCTATGTTTGTTCATGCTAGCCTCTAAATTGATTTAGTATTGAACAAACTAATTATGGACTCAGGCCGACGCTCCGGTGGCTGAAAAGTTAACCCACGAAAATGTGGGGGCTAGCACTTTTACAGGGAGTCATTGTGTCTAGCCAGATCACAACAACAAGGAAAGTTATGCTCAAACATATGCTCATTGCGATTCTGTTTCTACATTATCCTACTTTTGCAAAAGAGAGTGTGCTGATTGAAAATGTGACCGTCGTATCATCGCACCTTCAGGAGCCATTACTAAAGGCGCATGTTCTTATTTCTGATGGACGGATAAAAACAGTATCGTCATCTAAGATAGAAAAAACATTTGATGTTCAGGTAATAGACGGGACTGCTTTATACCTAGCCCCAGGAATAATGGATAGCCATGTTCATGTTTCATCTATTCCTGGCATGGGATTTGGCGTCGAGCCTGTGGCGCAAAAGAATGACGCACTTGCTGAAGAATACTATAAACAGCAACCCTATAGCTTCTTGTACTACGGTATAACACAGGTTGTCGACCCAAACCCCGGGCTTGAATGGAAGAAATTTACTGCTTCTGAAATACATCCTGATTACTATCGTTGCGAAGTCATTACCTCACGCTCAACGTTTCCTTTGGTAGAGAAAAATGATGAGCTGTCGAAATCCATGTTTTCCTATATCGTTGAACAGGACGTTGCTGAGACAGCACTGAACTCTCCTGAACAAATTGGAAGACGTATTGCTGAATCCGGCGCATCTTGCATAAAAATATACTTTGAAGATGGCTATGGGGATGAAAGTCAGTGGCCGTTATTGTCTGACGATACCCTGAAACGTATTCGAAAATCTGCATCACAACATAAACTACCTCTGGTAGCGCATGCCAATGCATTGGATATGTATCAAAGAGCTATTGATGCAGAGGTGGATGTAATTGCGCACGGGCTCTGGAATTGGGGGAAGTTTTCGCGTGAAACTGAAGTGTCCAAACCAATGCATGGCGTGCTTAACCAGTTAATGAGCAAAGGCACTGGGTACATGCCAACCCAAAGGGTAATTGCCGGACTAGGTGAACTCATGTTGCATAACTCACATGGTGTTTCTGAATTTAGTAAGGTAACGCCCGAAGAATTAATTGAATGGTATAAGCAACCTTCGGCACAATGGTTTAAAGAAGAATTACGCGCAGGATTTGACGGACTACCTGACGAGGTTATTGCTCGAATCTTTTTAAAAGATCGGGTTGGGAAAGGTAACAAAATTTTAAAGATCCTCACCGAGGCAGACTATCCGCTGTTATTAGGTTCTGATTTTCCGGGAAGTCCTAGTTTTTCCAACCAACCTGGTTTAACCACTTTCCTTGAAATGAAAGCAATGGCAGACGCTGGCGTATCTTTAGCTGCAATACTCTCAGCTGCGACCATTAACAATGCGCGACAATTTAATATTGATGAAGATTACGGAACGGTTGAAGTTGGTAAGGTTGCAAATTTACTTTTGCTAGAACAAAACCCTTTAAATACCGTGGACGCTTGGAGCAACATCCACCACATTATCCTACATGGAGAAGTTTTTAATCGATCAGATTTTGCTGCAGATACTATAGCTAACAAATCATTGCAGCGGGCGAGCCGCTGAATGCGGCGTTAGGGTTAAAATGGAACTTCACGTCACAAGCGTAGATTACGCTCCAGAGGAACTACATGATCAAGTACCTTTGGTGTTTGAGTTATTAAGGGAAATTCCAGGCAGTGACCGTCCTGACTATTGGATAGGAAGGTGTAAAACTCCTATTCAATGGATCGAAGGCAATAAAGATATTACTTATGTAGTTGTTGCGGCTAGATGGCAAGGCACAAGAATCGAACCTCATGTCAAAAACTTGCCCGTTGGAATATCCTACGTCTTAGACGAATCAGTTTTAACTGACGAAACATTGGACTTTAAAAAGTGCAGCTATGTAGCTATCGGCATATCCCATGAAACTACGGGTGGCACACCGCCAGAGAAACACAAAGGCATATTGGCGGGTACTATTGGTAAGTTATTTGGCAAGGGTAGTCAATAAAATGACTAAATCACCTAACAAACACATCAAAAATCGCCCCCCAAAAGGCGTGGGGAGACTGGTCAGTAAAAATGATCAGTAATATTTAACATTGACTAACGAAAAACAAATTTTGAATTTATCCCTATTGCACCAATGCAGACTAATATGGGTGTTTTTGGCGCTCTGTTGTTTTGAAAGTAATGCAGTAGTTATGAGACACGATGTTTCTGCAGAAAAATATCGTGTTGAAAAAATGCCAGAATATGTTGTAGATATGCCGGGTGAGGGCCACGGAGTTCTCATCGCAGAGCAGTGGGTTGTTACTGTCGCACATAGTATCTTTTACGATTATACGAATACCAACTTAAAAGTTGGTTCTAAGTACTATGAAATAGAAAAGGTTTATATTCATCCAGGTTACATAAAGCCAAGGGGCAATGAATTAAGCGGTGATTTAGCTCCGCTAATGCAAGTTTTGAAATCCAGCAGCGATATTGCGTTAATAAAACTATCCAGTCCAGTTTCAGACATTAAACCCATTTCAGTCTATTCAGAAGCTGCCGAGAAAGGGCGTGTCATAACAGTTTTTGGTAAAGGCGCAACTGGAAATGGGTTAACAGGTGAGAACGTAGAAACTAAATCGCTCAATCAGGCAAACAAATTTCAAAATGTCGTAGAAAGTGCAAATGGTAAATGGCTAACGTTCAAATTTGATTCTCCTAAAAATGCGCTTCCCCTAGAAGGAATGCATGGCTCAGGAGATAGCGGAGGCGCTTCTATTATTTATCAAGATGGCGAACCATATCTAGTGGGGTTATCGAGTTGGCAATTTGCGACTGGAGATATTTCTGAATTTAAAGGAGGGCTGTATGGTACTACTGCTTATCAGACTAGATTATCAAATTACTACCATTGGATTCTGAATATTATTGGTAATTAAAAAGTAAGCTAATTTATTCGTGTGCTCGTAGGGCGCGAATACATTTACTTCGTAACGCAAGAAGATTGTTCAGGCTGTTTTCTCGCTTTACTAAAAACTTTAATCAATGCATGCGTAGGCCAAATCAATAAGTCGCAAGTTTTACGATAAATAGGGAAATAAGTGAGTAACTATGAAAATAATAATCATAGCTTTTGTATGGCTTTTTGTTAGTAGTTCGTTCGCTGAAATCGTTTTAGATGAAAGTGCGTTTACTCAGCGCTATGCTAAAGCAATTAACATCAGAGAAGATGGCGTAAGGGCAGATATAAAGGGGCGTTTGGAAGTGGAAATGACTTACAGCAACGGAGAAACATCTACCGCGTACCTCGATAACGCCTACATGAATTACCGCTCAAGCCCAGGCGAACTAGACGCAATTATAAACGCTTACATCAATGCATTAACCAAAAGCAGTAGCGATGTTAAATCCAACATAGAAAAAGAGCATATCTTTCCCGTTATCAAGGACAGGGGCTATATGGAGCAAATAACGAAATTAATGAATCATAGCAGCAAGGGGGAACTACCTTTCTATTATGAAAAATTAAACGACGTCCTGTATGTTTTGTATGCCATTGATACGCCTTCTTCTATTAAATTCATGCCAAAGGAAGATATCAATGCTCTCGGAGTAGAAGAGGGAGAACTTAGAAACCTTTCAATGGCTAACTTGATGAATGCTAATGAGTCATTACAAATTCAGGGTGACCGGTCGACGGTCTCGATGGTTGTAGCTGATGGAATTTACGAAGCATCTTTTTTGCTTTATGACGATCTATGGACGAAAGAAAACTTTCCGGTGAAAGGAGATATAGTAGTCTACGTGCCATCCAGAGATGTGTTGATTGTTACGGGTTCAGAAGATACTGAGAGCCTTGAAACAGTGAGAGGTATTGTGCATAACCCTGATAGTCAGTGGTCTCATGCTGTGACAGATATTGGATTTGTGCGAGAAAAAAATAAATGGGCTGAATTTCACAAGTAATAGGAACGTCTAGCTGATGCGGTATCTCTGTAGATGCGACTAATAACGATACGCTACCTATGATTTGTCGTCATCTACGTTTAGCAGTTAATAGGTTAAATGCGATAAAACAATCTACGCTGGGTGAAGTTACTGTTATTTGGTCTAAGGAATAGAACATTGGCAAAAATTCTAATATTTGGAAACTCTGGTTCTGGAAAATCTACGCTGGCACAGCACTTATGCAAAACACAAGGTTTAGCTCATTTAGATCTAGATACATTAGCGTGGAAACCTACTAGTCCTCCTGAGAGAAAGCCTATTGATGAGTCTGCAGAAGAGATAAACACTTTTATTTCTTCCAACGACAAATGGGTAATTGAAGGCTGTTATACAGACTTACTAAAAATTGTAGAACAGCAGTCTACTGAAATTATATTTATGAACTTACCCATTGAATCCTGCATTTCAAACGCAAAGGCGAGACCTTGGGAGCCCCATAAATACAAAACAAAGCAAGCCCAAGATGACAACTTAGCAATGCTTATTGATTGGATTGGGCAATATTCAGAAAGAAACGATACATTTTCTTATGCGGCACATAAGCAGTTTTATGATAGCTACCATGGTCATAAAAAGATGATTACGCAAAATGTCCCGACCGAGACAAGTTAGGCAAATTCGTTAATATATGAAATAGGTGAAACGGAGTTTCTAGTGAAAAAAATCTACTTCTTGCATTATCACTTCTAGTGTCAGCTACGGTATCGGCTGAAGATATTAAATTAGATCTTAAGCAGCTTGCCCAACGGTATTTCGACACAATGGTTGCTACTCAGGCCCCTGGCGCTACAAAAGTTGAGCTTGAAAATCACCTGAGTTTACTCGCGGATGATGTTGGTCATTCACATTTGCCATGGGTGATAGACGATACGCGATTACCTGACGGTAAGGAGCAAATGAGAGAGGGCATGACATTCTATTTAGGCGCACACACAGAATATAGTGCTGAGCTGTTAGATGTTTTTACATTTAATCATTCTGCTATTGCTATCAGGTATAAGAATTATGCCAAGGGCGTGCATCCGCAAAACAATCAGCCTATTGAATACAGTCAAGTAATGATGGAAGTACTAGAAATAGAGAACGGTAAGATTGCTGTAATTCGAAAGTACCATGAGTAAATTTCACATTCTGATAAGTTGCGTTGGGAAGAGACGTCGGTCGTTGCTTAGTTTCGCGGTAATGCGCCTGGCATTGACGCTTCTTATCGGTTTGATTTTACATGTATAATTCTTATTCAGGTACTGCTAGTATGGATTGTGTGGTGTCTAATGCCTATAACTAACATTCCCATTGCTTCTCGAAACGATTACATGAGAGCTCAGCGATAGAACAGGGAGCTTTCTAGCTAGAAAGTAGGTTATTCCATTTTAAAGGAACGGTATGTTTAAGAAGCTGTTAAAAGGATTTGGAATTGCGCTTCTAATCCTTATCTGTCTATTTGTACTTATTGCTGTTTGGTCGGGCTATAAATCTTCTGAATACGAGAAAACGGCAATTCCTTACATGGATACTGCAATTGCTGACATCTCCTCTTGGGAGCTAGGTACCTTTAAGAGTTACCTCACTCCGTCTGAAGTAGAAAATATCAATGAAGATGATCTTAAAAGGCTTATAAAGGCGCTATCAAAGATGGGGGCGTTAGTTGAAATTGGCGAATATCAATTCAATACAGTTACGTCCAGAGCACTAACATCTGGTGGTTCAGGAACGTTTGTTACCTATACTGTTCCAGCCGTATATGAGAATGGCGATGCAGTGCTAACCCTTACTCTAAAAGAAGAGGGGGATTCCTTTTCAGTTTATCATTTTAAACTAGACTCTCTCGCGCTGTTTGACTAACGAAGTTGTTAAAGCTAATCGTGCGTCGACGCCAAAATGAAGACACCGACAAGCACATTTTTACAGAATATTAGGCCGAGCTTTAAGGGCGGGGTAAAATTACGAAGAACCGAAGAACAACCATCATCAGGCTTCTTCTGCTAGTCAGTACTATTGTTTCCTTGTTTTTCGTTCCGTGGATATTAGTTAAAGCCTGGATCCTACCTTTGCCACACACAGTACAAGAACAAGTTGATGAGGCAATTAGCCACGGCTTTGACGGCATTATTGTTTACGTAGATCGGGCGGGAAAACCTCCAGCTTTCTACACAGCAGGCTGGAAAGACAGAGATAACAAAATACCCGCTGCCCCCGACTCTTTATTTAAAATTGCCAGTATCAGTAAGTTGTACACTGCTGTGGCTATCACCAAAATGGCGCGAGAACAGCGACTATCCCTACACGATTTACTCGTTGATCATTTACCCGAACTCAAAGACAGAATTGAGCATTCAGAAAAAATAACGCTTAAAACGATGGTGCAGCATAAGTCAGGAATCCCTAATTTTACTGATAATGCTGCCTACTGGGAAAACGAACCGGAAAACAGTAAGCGAGCGCTCGACTTTGCGCTAGATCTTCCGGCGAGTTTTGAGCCCGGTGATGGATATGAGTATTCCAACACGAACTATCTGCTGCTTCGCAATATCATGGATAAGGTTTTGGGGTACAGTCACCACAAGTACATTAAGCAAAACGTTTTGCTTCCGCTTGAATTGAGCAACACCTATTTTTCATTGAGCGAAGTCAATATGGACGACGTGATGAGCGGCTATTACGTTGGTTACAAGGAAGATGTTAAGGCGCGCGACTACGGTATGCTAGCGACAGCTGAAGATGTGGGTAAGTTCTTACGAGCGCTAAACAACGGCTCTATTTTCAATGAAGGCGAAGCGGAACTTTATCCTTATGTGTTCGAGCATGGAGGCTTGGTTATCGGTTACCAGAGCCTTGCAGAATATGACGAAGAGCTTGATACCGTGGTCGTTCAATTTATCAATACCACTGACTTTGACGGTTATGAGTGGAACTTGTCTGAAATCACAATAAGCCGAATCTTTAAAATACTAAGAAAAGCAGAAAACGAGTAGGTGGTAGGCTTGGTTCAACGCTTTTTCAGTGTAGGCCAATCATTACAAGTTAGAAAATAATGAGTGGCAACAGAACGGTTTTTATTATGTGGTTAGTTTATTAATTCGCCGTTTTTACTCTATGCTTTTAGTGGTTATTTTATATCTTCAGCTGCTCGGCAAAAAAGGGACAAAACGTGAAAAAACTCTTCTTAATGTTATCTGTGCTTATATCGGTTTTGTGTTTGCTACTGGCCGCTGCGCCATTTACTCCGGCAGTTGCGGGCTCGTTTTTGATGCTTATCCTCGCTGGAGTTTTAGGCTTTAAAGGGTATTCAAAAATAAGCTTGCTTTTGCTTTGTATCAACACCTTTTCGGTAGTTGTCAGCCCTAACATAAACGAGTCTAGTTTTGCCGGATTAACTGTAATATCGATTATCTTTATTTTCTCTTTCACCGGTGTAGCACTTGGTCTGCCGAAAGGTGTTCAAAGATATGATAGTTGCGTTGATTGACGTTTGAGTATTCAAATATTCAGATGTTTGAGTGGATAATTAAAGGGATTAAAAAAAACGTTGCCCCGTTTTGTTTCAACCGCTAGAGTTTAAAAACTCGACGCCTACAAAAGCAAGGATGTTATTTATGGTCAGGTATGAACTTCCCGCCAGAATTGTATTATCGCTATTTACTGTTATTCCTCTTTTTTTCGCTTATTCCACGCTTCAAAGCAGTCAGCCATTGCTATTCATTTCAATGCTTCTTGCATCGGTGCTGTTTTTGGTAACGCAACTAAACATAAAACAGTTTTTAATGCCTAAACGCCAACCCAATGCCAAATTACTTAATATGCAAAAAGCTTTAGGAACCGCTTCGGTTGTTTTATTGATGTTAAATATTGCGTTCAAAGACATAATGTTGTTCTAGAAGAATTTACTTTTTTGCCCAGGAAAAATAAAAAAACAACGCCAAAGGAAGGCCAATGAAGAAGCATTTAGTATCGCTTTTAATCTTTTCAATCCCTTTTATTTGTCTTTCTGAAGAGTTACCCAGTGAATTTAAGAATAACTTAATTTACCTAAAACCAAAGCTCGCGGACGGAACTACCCTAACATTTTTTACTGATACTGGTGGTGGTTGGAATGCGATCTCACGAGAGCTCAGCGAAAAATATGGTTGGGAGATAAGTCAAAAAGAATCTGAAAATGGGGTTATCGATGTTACTGATATGCCTCAGTTTGATCCAGAAGCGTCAATCCCCATGGCGGGATTGAATAATTGGTGGGCTGGAAAATTACAAGTAGTACCATTCGAAGAATTTAGTTCGACTACGAAAAGCGACGGAACGCTAGGCGGACGGTGGCATGCTGAAAAAGTAATTAGTTTTAATTACCCTGAGAAAAAAGTAGAAGTGCTAGATGAAACTCCTACATCAAATGAGTTTTCGACGGTACCTTTGGGATTTCAAAAGGGCCTGGATGGTGGTTATACAATGGCTTTTCCAAGTATCGACATCTCAGTTAATGACAGACAGATTCCAATGTTATTAGATTCAGGTGCTTCGGCATGGCCATCGACAGAGGCGATGGAAAAAGGAGGGCTAGAAAGCGGTCAAGTTGCGACTTCTTTCATTGTCGCTTCAATATTCGATGAATGGGTAAAGTCTAACCCGGAATGGTTAGTGATTGAGGATGCATGTAATTTTTCTCATCAACCCATGATTCGTGTTCCTTATGTAAGAATTGGAAATAAAACCGTTGGCCCAGTTTGGTTCACAAGAAGAGCAGACAGTAGTTTCCACCAATTTATGTCTTCGATGATGGATAGGCGAATTGATGGCGCACTAGGAGGTTCAGCGCTTCAGTACCTAAGACTCATTGTTGATTACCCCAACGAGCAAGCGTTGATAGCTAACGAAATTTGATAACAACGAGATAATTAAACCAAGATGTCTAGTTTAATAGCCCCTATGTTTATGCACATTCTTCTTTGTGCATTGCTCTACGTATTTCTCACGCTAGTTCGCGCGCCTTCGGTATGGGGAGTAGGGAAAAACAAAGATGGTTCAAATCCGTTTGCTGATATACAGCCAAAAGTAAGTGCGAATCTGAGCAATCAATTTGAGTGGCCGTTATTTTTTCACGTTGTTTGCGCCTTGCTAATTGCCTTAGGTGAGCCAATTAGCAATTCACAAGTCTTCCTTGCGTGGGTATTTGTTATTGGCAGGGTGCTGCATAGTCTTGTACAAATATTTACTGACAATATTAGATTGCGTGGTTTGGTGTTTACTATCAACTTCGTTGCCGTTCTTGCAATGTGGTTGTTGCTTTTTATAGAACAGGTTTAAGGTTAAAGAGCGTAAAGGTTATGGAAGAAGTTTTTGAACCGCTGGGCCGCTTTATACTTCGAATAATAAAGTGGATTATCATAGACGCTTTTATGGAATTCGTTTTGAAGGGCACGGGCCATGTGGTGCTCAAATTGCTGACCTTCGGAAAATATCCAAGAGCAGGTCGTGATGAGGGAAGGACCGTTGCTGTTGGTTTTATAAGCTTTGTGGTGGTTTTTGTCTGTCTTGCAATGATTGCTTAGTTTTGAAAAAGGATATCTGCGATGAAATTAGAAAAGTGGGCGAGCATAAGAGAAAAAGGAAAACAGCGCTTCGTACTAGTTTACGGCGTTTTAGGCTGGGGAGTCTCGACGGGTTTATTATGGTCATTACTTATGGCGTTTATCGAGCCTTCCGAAAATGTCTGGGGTAGACTTGTTATTGCGATGATCATCTTTCCCATTGCGGGGCTCGCTTTTGGTCACATAACGTGGAATAAATCTGAAAAAGCTTTTGCAAAAGAAACGACGAAAGCTGTATAGAATGGCTAGAACATGTCTTGTAATAACCAATGAAGGGAAGCCGCTGTTGTTAAGTATCAAAAAATTACTGGTTGTTTCATTAACTTTGCTTGTAGTTAGTTGCGCCAATATACCTATTGCAACAATGCTTGAGTTTCGCTCATTTGATGAGGAGAAATTTGTTGAACTCGACCCCAATCATTTACTTACGAAGATTCACTTAGACAAGCCAGCCGAAATAAAACCAGAAAGCACCTGGCTTACCTTGGGTGTTAGTTCCTCAGAGCAAGAAAGAAGTTTTAAGTATAATCTTGAGGTCATTTCAGAAAATACACTGCCAGCTGAGTCAGGATGGCTGAGTAAAACGCCAGCGCGAACTGAGTACATTTTAGGGTTAAGTACCGAAGCAATAAAAGAATTCACTGAACTTCAAGAGTTCATGGGTTCTGCATCGCCAACGGGCTTTGATCTTCACGTTAATACTGGGTTCAAAGAGACGGCAAATGAAATGACAAGCATCACAATGTCTATCTTTTTAAAGCTTTACGCTGATGAAGATTATTTTACGCTAATCGATAGAGCGGAATTAGATATCGAGAATGGAAGCGAGTAACTTCTATTAGGCTGACTTTTTACCCATAACAAAGTAAAGTAATAATCTTCAGCTCTTCAAGCTTATTTAGAGAAGTACATGGAAGTATCTAAAGCCAGTATTCAAAAAGCAGTAGCTAACAATATCATCTCCGAGCAACAGGGCATTGCTCTGTACAATTTCTTTCAAGAAGAAAATCAGCATACTCCCTCTTTTACCTTCACCCATATTCTGTATTACTTAGGTGGCCTTATTGCAATTGGCGCTATGACTCTATTTATGAATTTAGGCTGGGAGCAATTTGGTGGTGCCGGCATCGTATTTATCTCTATGCTTTATGCTGGCGTGGGCTTAAAGCTTGCCAATTCCTTTGCGCGTAAGCATTTAATAATACCAGCAGGGATCTGTGCCACGTTCGTCGTTTGTTTAACGCCAATTGCTATCTACGGTGCGCAGCAATGGCTAGGGCTATGGCCCGACGACAATACGGTTTTTCGCCAGTTTCACCACCGCATTAAATGGCTATGGTTATATATGGAACTTGGAACGCTAGTAACTGGACTTGTCGTAGCATGGCGATATAAATACCCGTTCTTAATAATGCCGATTGCGGTAACGCTCTGGTATATCAGTATGGACGCTGTGATGCTCATTATTGACCATGAGGACTTATGGAACAGCTACACGTGGCAATTCCGAGCACTTGTGTCGATGTTCTTTGGCGCGTTGATGACGCTATTGGCGTTCTGGGTGGACATCAGAGCACGAAACACAGCAGATTACGCGTTTTGGCTTTATCTTTTCGGCGTTTTAGCGTTTTGGGGCGGCCTTACCAGCCAAGATTCAGACAGCGAACTGTCTAAGTTTATCTATTTCTGTATTAACCTTGCCATGATTGGCGCTGGTGCTCTGTTGGTTCGACGTGTATTTGTCATATTTGGTGCTTTGGGATGCTGTTTATATTTAGGTCATCTTGCTTCTACCGTTTTTGAAGATAGTTGGCTTTTCCCTGTAGCGCTATCAGCGATCGGTTTAGGCGTCGTATATTCGGGAATTTGGTGGCAAAAGAATGAGGCTCGCATAACAAAGAGTGCGCAAGCGATACTGCCGAAAGCGCTACAGGAACTATTAGCTAATAAAGCTTAGTTCACCTAGGCAGTAAATAAACCAGTAACTAACTCAATACAGATAACAATTAATAAAAGATAACGGTTACGCAGTAGTAAGGGGAAAGAGGTAAACGGAGATGTCGGAAAATAACGTAGAATTTAAGGAGCCTGGTCGCCTCACTACGTGGATAAAGTATTTATTGTACGTACAGGTGGCTTTAGCGCTTATAGCCATTGGTTCCAACTTAATGGAGTATCAACTTCTAACAGATTTTCAAAATGGCGTTTATTTCAATCAAGAAATGGCCGTTGCAGACGCTGAGTCCAATGACAAAAGGCAGCAGATAATTGCTTTTTCGTATTTGGCGGTGTTTATCATTTCCGGCATCTTAATTCTTAAATGGATTTATCAGTCAAACCAAAATGCGCGTTATTTAGGCGCTAAAGATATGACGTTTACACCAGCTTGGTCGATTGGTTTCTATTTCATTCCTATTGTGTCGTTATGGAAACCTTATCAAGCGATGAAAGAGATTTGGCAAGCCAGTCAAAACCCTAACAATTGGCAGTTAGAAAAAGCAGGCCCTATTTTAGGCATATGGTGGTTTTTCTGGATCGCCAACAGTGTGGTTGGACAGGTCGTTTTTCGTATGTCCAGAAGGGCGCAAGAAATCTCCGAAATAATGAATGTTAATCTGGTTTCGCAGGTTTCTGAGGTCCTATCCATTCCACTAGCCATAGTTACTTGGTTATTGATTAACAACATCTCTAACATGCAAAAAGCACAGATTGAAGGTGACGTGGAAAAAGCAGAAACTGCAGAAGATTCAGATTTACAACCCGCAAAATAGTAGTATCCATTTCGCTTGTTGCTCTGCCACAAAGGTAGAGCAACTGTCTTTATAAGACTAAAGTCTTACTCTATATGTAAACATTAAGTAAAAATTAAGTTGCGCGACAGTATCGTTATACTTAAGTATAACAAAAGGTCAGGATAACGCTGGCTTACGTACACATCTTCGTTTCTATACCTTTGATTTAATACAATAATGGGAGCCATACACCCCCAGTAATAAAGCGGCATAGAAACGCGCACAATACATGTAGGGGAAAAATGTATGTCAACTTCAGGAACGGGGGCGCTTGCTTTCTTACGCAAAGAGAACATTGTCGCACCAGATGGTTATAACCGCTGGCGGGTTCCGCCAGCATCTATCGCAATCCACCTTTGTATCGGGTCTGTTTATGCGTGGTCAGTTTTCAACACGCCGCTAACTCGAGACTTGGGCGTTGTTGCGTCTTCTGCTAACGATTGGAGTTTATCTTCGGTTGTTTGGATCTTCTCAGTGGCTATTGTTTGCCTTGGTTTAGCCGCCGCATTTGCAGGTAAATGGCTAGAGAAAGTAGGGCCGCGTTTTGTAGGCGTGGTTGCGGCTTTTTTGTGGGGCGGTGGTTTTATTATTGGTTCGATAGGTATCTCTTCCCATCAACTGTGGCTGCTGTACTTGGGCTACGGCGTACTCGGCGGCTTTGGGCTTGGGCTCGGTTATGTATCACCAGTCTCAACACTAATACGGTGGTTTCCCGATCGACGAGGTATGGCGACAGGCCTCGCAATCATGGGTTTTGGTGGAGGTGCAATGATAGGCGCTCCTCTTATTAGTGCACTGCTTGAAACCTTTCAAAGAGCGCCAGAATACTTAGGTGCAGAAAACATGGTTGCGCTGGTTACCGAAGAAGGGCGTCGTTTTGCAGAGACGGCAGCTGGAAAAGTAGAAGTGGTTATTGCCTCTGCAAATCAAGCAGCCTCGTTCGGTGGCGAAGCCGGTGTTTATGTCGTTGGTACGGGCGAAACTGGTGCGGCATCGACTTTCCTTACCCTTGGTATTGCTTATTTTATTGTAATGATGTTTGCGTCTTTCCAGTATCGCGTACCGAAAGAGGGGTGGAAACCAGAAGGTTGGCAGCCTAAGCCTGAAGCATCATCGAAAGGAATGGTATCGAAAAATCACGTCCATATTGATCAAGCCCTTAAAACACCTCAATTTTGGTTACTTTGGATAGTACTATGTTTCAATGTTACCGCGGGTATTGGCGTTATTGGCGTAGCCAAGACCATGATCAATGAGATCTTTGGGAATTTAGCTATTGTTACCGCAGGTTTTGCAGGTACCTATGTATTGATGATCTCGGTGTTTAACATGGTAGGGCGCTTCTTCTGGGCTTCTACGTCTGATTATATTGGCAGAAAGAATACCTACCACTGCTTTTTCGTAATAGGTACGCTGCTTTACTTGTCTATCCCATTTTGGGCTGGAATGGGGAACACCACCGCGTTAATTGGGTTCTACATTGCAACAATGATAATTTTCACAATGTATGGCGGTGGCTTTGCAACTATTCCTGCATACTTGGCAGATTTGTTTGGTACCTTACATGTAGGCGGCATTCACGGCCGATTGCTAACAGCATGGTCTACTGCCGGCGTATTAGGGCCATTCGCTATTACTTATTTGCGCAATATGTCAGTAGAGAATGCAATTGCCGATTTAGCGGCAAAAGTCGACCCTGCCGCGTTTGCAAGTAAGTTCGGTGCGCCAATGGCTGACTTGCAAAAATTGGTAGAAGCAAAAACGGTAACGGTTGCACGATTGCTGGAAATTGCGCCAGCCGGAACGGTAGACCCAACCTCTACGCTCTACAATACCACTATGTATGCAATGGCTGGCTTATTGGTATTGGCATTTATTGCTAACTTACTTGTAAAACCTGTACGAGAGAAGCATCACGTAGAGAACACGCACCCCGAACTGGAGCCCGCGCGAGCAAGCTAATTTACCAATCGAGAATACCCGCTTTATAGCGGGTATTTTTTTGCAAAGGTGTTTTAAAATACTCTTTATTGATTAAGTTGGAACGTTCTGGCTTACTAGTGCGCTATTTTCTCATGAGTTGTCAGCTATGCTATTTAAGAAAAATCCTCTTGCCTCCATTGTTGTTTCCCTATGCTGTGCGTTTAGCCTCAATGTTAGTGCAAATGCGCCCTATGAATTAATGGGGGTGACAACAAAAACGGGGCAGAAAACGTCATATCTTGCTAAAGAAAACAACATAACTTTGCCAGTGACGGTTGTTAACGGAAAAAGTGACGGTCCTGTATTGTTGCTTACCGCTGGTATTCATGGCGATGAGTTTCCATCTATGTATGCGTTGCAGCAACTACAGCAAAGCATTGATCCTAAAGAGATGAGCGGTGTGTTGGTTGTGTTGCACTTGGCAAACTTAGATGGGTTTCACGCAAATAGAATCGCGTTGAACCCTAAAGATGAGAAAAACCTAAATCGGGAATTCCCAGGGAGCGTTGATGGCACACCAACAGAACAGATTGCGGAGCTGCTAACCAGAGAGTTTATTGGCAAAACAGATTTTTTGATCGACATGCATTCTGGTAGCGCAAACCAAACGTTGCTGAATCATGTGTATTCTCCTTTTGTGGGCGACGAAGAACTTGATGCGTTAACATTTGAATTTGCCAAAGCCACGGGCATGCAGCATATCGTTATGTATGGCGACCGCCCAAGAGATCCCAACAATTCAATTTCATACCCTAACACAGCGATGACGAGAGGAAAGCCGGGACTGACGACTGAAATTGGGCATTTGGCACAGACAGATGAAGAATCAATAGCAGAAGCGCTAGATGTGGCTAAAAACGCCATGTATTTTTTGAAAATGCTGCCAGAGACGCCAAAGCAGCACCCCGAGCCAGTTATCTATGAAACAATCAAATATCCTAAGAGCTCAAAAAACGGGTTCTTCAAAGCTTCTGTGGTGATAGGCGATAAAGTAAAGGCAGGACAGGATGTAGGTGCGGTCACGGACTATTTTGGAAATCTCGTTGAAACCATTAAATCGCCCGTTGATGGCACGGTTATGATGGTTAATCAAATGCCAGCCATCAAAGACGGACAGTCTGTTATGGCTATTGGTGTTGAAGTTTCTGAATAACTAAGCTGGTGGCGTAGTTACAGTGGTGATCTAATTAACCTACTCAAACAAATAAATGTTAAAGTTATTTCACGAAATTGTGATTAGGGAATGATATGGACTTTCTTTTTAATGTTTTGATTTGGGTGGGCGTTGTTATTTTTGCCATATTTTTTATTGGATTTATGGCCGCTGCTAAGCTGAATAAACGCCAAGAAGAAAACCGCGCCAATCAGACGTCTGCAGAGCCTACTCGTGAAGGCGAAAAGCCGAGTAACCAAAATAAAAGTTAACCTTTCGAACATTGTAAAACGTCAACGTTAAATAAAAACGTCAACGTTAAATAAAAACGTTCACATTTATTCACCCCTTTATATCAGTTCCCCCGTTTAGTGAAAAAAGGGGGAACATTATGCAAACAACAATTTTACCAAACGCCAACCCAAAGCACTTAACACACCAAAGTGTACTACCGTTTGAAAAAGCGCCTTTCGCTAAACGTGCTTTTAACGCAGCCACAATTGCTATAGCTGGATGTACCGTTACGGCAGGGCTTTTCGTATTAATGGCAGAGCTCATTAAGCAAGACAAAGTAAACATAAGCGAAGCCCCACCGGTGTTCTTTGAGCCGATCATTTACCAACCTGAAGACGAACGGACCATCACTAAAAAACCAATGGTGCCAATTGAGCAGGTAATTAAAACGCCACCTCAAAAAGTTATCGAGATTGACCCTGAGCCCAATGAAGGCCCAGGCGGCTTTGAGATAAAAACGCACATACCTAATACTGCGTTAGATTTGTCGATTAACTTGAACAGTGCGCAAGGTGATATGCAAGCCACACCCCAATTTAGGGTAGACCCCACTTATCCACCTGAGGCCAGTCGCGACGGTATTGAAGGCTGGGTAAAGCTAGGGTTTACAATAAGTGCTAGTGGCTCAGTGTCTGATATTACAGTACTAGATTCAGAGCCCAAGCGCGTGTTCGATAGAGCTGCGCGCAGAGCGCTTAAAAAATGGAAGTACAAACCCAAGCTGAATGGCGGTAAACCTGTTAGTCAAGCAGGTATGGTTGTAGTATTAGATTTCAAATTAGAACAATAAGGACTGCCTATGAGTATAGGCGCAAGCTTGCAAAGCCTGTTTCAAGGCAAGCGCGAAAAAGCGCTGGGAGTCAGCGAAAGGCTAATGCTGCGGTACAGCGCAAAAGGTGATGAAGCATCGTTAGCCGCGCTGTTTGACTTACACAGCCATAAGCTATTTTATTTTTTGAAGGTGTTAAGTGATAGCACTGTTGCAGAAGATATGTGTCAGCGCACTTGGATTAAGGTTATCGAAAATCGTCACTTATTTAAAAGCGGGGATAATTTCCAGGCTTGGCTGTTCACTATTGGTAGGCGAACGCTTATTGATGAATTCAGAAAAAACGCCAAGCTTGAATATAACAACGAGGCGGTTGAATCGTTTTCGTTAAGTGAGTTACTTAAAAATGCACAGTCTTCGGTAGAGGATGACGTAGCAAAAGGGATAGAAAAAGACGTGTTTAAGGCATGTATTCAGCAGTTACCCTACAAACAGAAAGAGGCGCTTTCGCTACAGTTTGAAGGTTTTTCGTTAGCGGAAATCGCCACTATTTGCAGTGCTGAAAAAGAAACGATTAAAACCCGGATACGTTATTCCAAAGACAGCCTTAAAACCATGCTGGAGAAACTGTAATCATGTCTACATCAGATAAAGAGCTACAAGATGCGTTTAAACGCAGCCAGCAGGTACAAAAGCAAAATGATGGAATGAGCGAAAAGGCTAATGCTCGAATTCGTGAAAGGGTTCTCGCGTACAACAAGGCAATAGAAAGTGATAGTGGAATAAAACGCGTATTTGCTGCTACGGCTGCTAATATTCGAGCGTACTTCGCTTCTTCAACCTTACGTTTTACGGCTGTGGCATTTGCTATTGTCGCAATGTTGGGCGTTTACAATATCGGTACATTCCAACGTAATAGTTCGTCGCCTTTTCAAACGACAGCACACCGTGTAGACATTGTTCAATATCACGGATTCGAAGGGGAAGATAAGCTGCTAGCTGGTAAAGCCGGAACTGATTATAAAGCGCGATTTAATGCCTATACTCAACAATATATTGAAAGCAATTTAGTCGCTAGAGCGGTTACGTTAGAGCCAGCCACGCTTACGGCGCAAAATGGGTATTGGCTCTTGGTGAGCTGCAAAAATCAGCAAGTTGTGGTTTCTGAAAACCTTATCGCATCATTAAATATTAACGGTCGCATAGAAGGGGATATCAATATTGGCACGCATGTGGCGCTCGCCTTTGATGCGCAAGGAAGAATACTTTCAATTAAACAGTCGAGTAAGCCGTTGATGTGCTGATTTATAGGGTGTTTAGCTGGATGCGTTCGTAAACGAGGTAAGGGCGGTGAAACTCGCTCGAGCCTCGATTACGAACAGTATTTTAGGAATGACTTATTTGTCTAAATCGTGTGCTCTAAAGGCATTTGGAAGTAACTCACCAATGGTGGTTTCGAATGTCTCGCCGTTTTGACTTACCATGGTAACGGGAGTTTCATCTGGGGCAAATTCAGCAATTTTCTGTCTGCATCCACCGCACGGAAAGCAAAACTCGTCGTTCGGGCTCGCAATAACGATATGCGAAATACGTTTTTGTCCCTGTGTGACCATATTGCCAATAGCTGTGGCTTCAGCGCATTGTCCTAATGGAAAAGCAGCACTTTCTACATTACAACCAGAGAAGGTTTCGCCACTTGGAGTAAGCACCGCAGCACCAACTTTAAAGTTGGAATAAGGTGAGTGTGAGTTTTTCTGTGCGTCAAAAGCAAGTTGTGATAGTTGTTCTAAATTATTTTTCTTCATAGCTACCTGTGTTAACCACCCAATACGCTTTACTTTTATCATCAAATGCGAGAAGGTTGGCGGCATTAGCGCCGCAACAAGCGTATACTTAATACTCAGGCGGTTTTTTCTTTTTTTATAGAATGCTTTTTTACCATGTGCAGAAACGTTAGTCTCATCTTTTTTTCTCTATTCGCTGCTATTTTAACCGGTTGTGCGCAAACACCACCTGTTTCAGAAAGACCACAAATGGGAAACCTGCTTTTAGCCGAACCTGCGCCCATTAATCCTCGTTCCGAAATGGCTATTGCTCGTTACAATCAGGTGCTTACCAGCCCTGCGTTATCAGATGAAGACAAAGCTGAACTGCACTTTCAGCGAGGCATGTTGTACGACAGCGTGGGCCTATCGGGCTTAGCGCAGTTTGATTACACCCAAGCCATTAATTTAAAGCCAGATTTGGCTGAAGCCTATAATTCTATGGGTATTCACTATATTCAGCAGAACGACTTTATTCAGGCTTACGACGCATTCGACTCCACGCTGGAAATCAACCCAGAGTATGATTTCGCGTTCCTAAATCGCGGTATTGCGCTTTATTACGGTGGCCGCGCCGAACTCGCGACCAACGATCTTAACCGCTTTTTTGAAAAAGATGACAGCGATCCATTTCGCGCTCTCTGGGCGTACTTTGCGCATCACGACGTGTCAGAGCTTGAAGGACAAAAATACTTAGCTTCTATTCGACCAACGCTGGACAACCAGCACTGGGCTACTACGCTGGTGGATTTGTTTTTAGGTACCGTTGATGAGAACGATGTACTTAACTCATTGTTAGACGGTGTGAAAAGCCAAAAAGCGTTAACAGACAGGTTGTGTGAAGCGTATTTTTACTTAGGTAAATTTCATACCCAGCGCGGCAACAGCGGTATTGCATCAAATTACTTCAAGCTTGCATTAAGCACCAATGTATTTGATTACGTTGAACACCGCTACGCACGAATGGAACTTAACCGTTTGCGTGAACTAGCTAGCAGCGATCTGGTTAGCGAAGAGTAAGCAGCAAGCGTTATGCGAGGCTTATTTTTAGCAGTGTTCGCACTGCTCATAGTTGCGGGCGATAGCGGACGCTATGTCCCGCAGCTAATTGCTAATGCAAGTAAGGTGCTTACGCCGGCAAGCCTAGTGTCAGATAGCGACCCAACTGAAAAGGCGAGCTCTGCTTCAGTAAATGCTGCCGACGGCATGGCACAGGACAGCACAGAATCTTCTCCCGACGCTCAAACTTCGGCTAATACCGAACGTTTCAATTATTCTGACTATCACCTTAAGCATGACGCACTAGCGCTACTTTGGTTAGCTGCAAAGCAGGGCAGTGAAAATGCACAGGCACGCTTGCTCGGTGAATTTGAGCGTGCGTATAACGCAGGCTTCATTGCTACTGACTATATCGATGAAGCCACTGCAACCTATTTTCTAGAGAAGCTAGTGAACCTTGAAAACGCAGACGCTGCATGGCTGCTGTACCAAATATTAGGTGAAGAAGGTGCGTCACAGCGCTTTATGCGCTTAGCGGCGCTCGGCGAGGTCGCAGAAGCACAGCTTGCGTTTGCAATGTCTACCGATTCGCCAGAAAAACGTGAGAAGTGGCTGGTACGCGCGGCTTCACAAAACTACGTACCCGCACAGGCCGCATTGGCCGATTGGTATCTTCTACACGGGCAACAACAACTAGCGAAACCACTGCTCGCAGCAACAGCAACCTTAGACATGCAAAGTGCATTTAAGTATGCTCGCCTTCTGTGGGACGAAGGGGAATTTTCTGAGGCTAAGGAGCATTTTAGCTTTGCCGCGAAGAAAGGGCATCTTCAAGCGGAAAAAGCCTTAGAGGCCATCAATCTCTACACGCCGTATTCTATACAGCAAGCACTAAAGCAGTCTCCTTCATTCAACTGGGAGAATGAAGGGAAATGCCTTCAGCGTATTCAGCCTTTTGCTACCAGTTTAGCTACTATCATGCGTGCTCACAGTCTTTATAACTCATTCAATGACGACAAGCGCCTGCAGAACCTTTCTATTTGCCTGGCCCCGCCTATTTGGCTTAAACCCGATGTACTAAGCTGCGATCCGGATTATAAGAACGCTGGGATCTTAGGCTGTAGTATTACTCCTTTGGCAAGCATTGCGAAAAAGCAGAAATTTAGTCATGCAGTAGTAGTGGCAGAGCAGGGTAAGGCAAATGTTCAAAACGGCGTAATGTACTTAGACATCAGTGACGCTTATTCAGTGTTTGTTCACGAGCTAGCGCACTTCGCAGGCTTCGCTGACGAATATCCTATTGGCAAGGGCATGGCGAATAGGCTGTGCGATGAAGAAGGAATAAGCGATTTTGCACCACCAAACCTAATCGTAGATTCTGAGTACTGGTATGCACCTCACAAAACGGTCGAAAATTGGCTAGAGATAGATCCTGCAACCATTATTGCACGCGCCAAAACGTGCACCGTATTGGGGGAAAACAGCTATAAGCCCAGCCGCAGAATTACCTTTATGGAACATCACGATAGCGGCGTGATCCCGCCTTTATATTTGGTACTGTGGCAGCAGCAGCTGGAAAAACAAAATGCCCAGCGACCTATTTCAATGAATTTCTTCCAGGCGTTCCACAATAGCGGCAACCAAAAAGAAGCCGCACACTGGTTAGCCGAATACGAAGCGTTTACTGGTGGCAAATAACCGCAGTTGTCATTACTAAAACAATGCACTCGCCACTATTTGGCGAGTGTATCTTTAAGCTCTCTTACCCACATAGACGTTGCACCACAAATTGCTACGGGCATAACGATAAAGTTAACCACGGGAATAAGTGAGAATATATTCACCATCATTCCGAAAGTCATCGCTTTCCCTTTGTGTTCGCCAAGGTGCAGGCGCATGCGCGTAAAATCTATTTTGTGGTTGTCGTATGGGTAATCGCAGTACTGAATTGCCATCATCCAGGCGTTAAATAAGAACCACAAGACTTGCCCAATAATGGGCAGAAAAAAGAACAATAACAAAAATCCAATAGCGCGAGGTAGATACCAAACCAGCTTGGTGAGTTCGCGCCCTGCAGTTCTAGGAATGTCTTTAACTAAAGACATCACGCCCTCGTCACCTAAATCTTGACCCGTTAAGTGACGCTCAACCTTTTCAGATAAAACACCGTTAAACGGCGCTGCAATCCAGTTTGCCAGTGTACCAAAGATCAGTGCGAAAATGAGCAATACGCTGATGACTGCTAGGGGCCACAAGAAAAAGCTGATCGCTGTTTTTATCCAGCCTAACCATTCAGGTACAAGATCAATCACATAAGCGATACCCATTTCTATTTGGCCAAATAAGAAGTAAAAAGCCACAGAAAAAAGCACTAAGTTTATTGTTAGGGGTACAAAAACAAAACGCTTTAATCCTTTGGTTTTTATGAGCGAAAAGCCTTCAAAGAAATAATGTACACCGCCTGAACTCATTCGAACTCCTTCGCGTTTGAAACGCTGTGTTTGTTAACTATCTGCTCTATCATACGCGCTTGGCGTATTCTCTGCCTAACTCAGTGAAATGGTAATTGTTACAAGCTGTTAGATTTGGTAGAGTCGGAGCATAATAACAAAAGAATCTTCCGTGTGATTGCATCATTTCTACATCAACTGCTATTTCAGCCGATGGTTAGCTGGTTTCTGGCTAATATCAAGGCGATACCGCGTGCAGCTTTGTGTTTAAGAGGGATGATGTGTGAGGCTTAAAAAGATTAAGCTCGCGGGTTTCAAGTCCTTTGTTGAGCCAACTACCATTCAATTCCCCGGCGAAATGACCGCCATCGTAGGTCCTAACGGCTGCGGCAAGTCGAATGTCATTGATGCTGTACGTTGGGTTTTAGGTGAAAGTTCTGCCAAAAACTTACGCGGCGATGCAATGACCGACGTGATTTTTAATGGCTCTTCGTCTCGTAAGCCAGTGGGGCAATGTAGCGTTGAACTTGTTTTCGACAATAGTGCAGGGCGGATAGCGGGTGAATTTGCCAACTACAATGAGCTGTCTGTTAAACGCTTAGTTACACGGGACGCCACCTCTACCTATTTTCTAAACGGCACTAAATGTCGCCGGCGTGATGTCACCGATCTATTTTTAGGAACAGGGCTGGGCCCCCGTTCTTACGCCATCATTGAGCAAGGTATGATCTCGCGGCTTATCGAGTCAAAACCACAGGATTTGCGTGTATTCATAGAAGAAGCCGCGGGTATCTCAAAGTACAAAGAGCGCCGTAGAGAGACAGAAAACCGTATAAGGCACACGCAAGATAACCTTGAACGCTTGAATGATGTGCGCGATGAATTGGGCAAGCAGCTCGAAAAATTACAGCGTCAGGCTGCTGCGGCTACTCGATACAAAACGCTACGTGCACAAGCCAGAGAGCTAAAAGGCCAGTTAGCAGCCCTTCGTTTTCTGAAAAATAGTGAACATATTGAAGCGCTGCAAAAACAGCAGCAAGCACTGCAGTTAGAAGTTGACGACTTAGTTGCTCGACTACAGGGCGATGAAGCGGGGCTTGAGTCGTATAAAACAAAGCAGCTGGAAACAAAACAAACGATAGATGATCTTCAACAGCAGCTGTTTACTACCAGTAACGCAATCACACGACTAGAGCAAAATGCGCTGCACGCAAAACAACGCAAAGGGCAGGTAGAGCAAGAGTTAGCAAGAATTCGCGAGCAACATGCATTGCTTAACCACTCTATTGATGAGGCACAGGAAGCACTTGCAGTATCAAACGAGGCGCTTGAAAACATTGAGCCTGAATTTGCCCTTAAGGAAGCAGAGTTAGAGCATGCCAAAGAGCGTTTTGAAGACGCTGAACAAGCGCTAAGAGAATTTAACGCACAAGCGCGAGCGCAAGAACAAACCTACAATCAACTTCGTCAGAATGTTCAGCAATGCCATAGCCAAATTCAGTCAACGATGAGCATGCAGTTACGCACTTCTCAGCGTATCAGCGAACTACAAGACGAGCTAAAACAGCTAGACGAAGAAGATTTTGCTAGTCAGATAACGCTTTTAGAAGAGCAATGTAGCGAACTCGATTTTGACATTGATGAAGCTAAGCAATTACTTCAAGAGTCCAATCAAAAGGTGTCGCAGCAACAAGGCGAAGTCAACGCAATAGAAGCGAAGCGCCGTGATGCACAGGGCCAGTTGCAAACTGCACTGTCCACAAAAGCTGCGCTAGAAGCGCTTCAGCAAGATGCCTCAAATAATGAAGACGTACTATTAGACGGGATAGAAAAGCTGTGGCAACAGTTTAGCTCTAACCAAACTCTTGCACCTTGCGTAGAATCGATTTTACAACACGCAAAAGACCCCGTTGTTGCCAAAAGCCATGACATACAGGCATTGCTTCAAAATCGCGCTTATTTGCCAAGCGGCATTAAAGTGTTTACCGATAAGGCGTTTGTAAGCACTGCCAAATCGGGTTCATTAGCACACGCTCTATTAACTGAATCTAGCACTAATGAATCGTCAACACAGCGTGTTCCCGCATTTTTTAATGACATTTACCTTTGTAGCAACGATGACGAACTAGCGGAAACGATTGAAAGTGCTTTTGTAAGCGTTCTTGATAAAGAAGATGAACCTGAAGGCCTAGCCAAGGGGTTTACTAGCGCAATCTCGCCTTCAGGGTTGTGGGCAAGCTCACAGTGGGTAGTGAAACCTGGCGAAGCAAGCGACGGTGCTTTGCAGCGGGCGAACAAAATTAAGGGACTGGTAGACAGCATTGAAGAAACTGAAAGCCTTATAGATGAGATTGAGCATTCACTAGAGCGCGCCAAACAGGCACTTGAACAGAGCGAAGCGCAAAAGCAGGATATTCAGAGCGCCTTGGGTGAAAAAGAAAACCAGCGCGCACAGATTAAAAATAAACTTTCTTTGCTTGAAATGCAGCAAGAGCAACAGTCTACACGCACTGCCAAACTTAATGACGAGTTAGCAAAGCAAGAGTTAATGTTAGCGAAAGAAGAAGAGCAGTTAGCTCAGCTTTCGGAAAAGTTAGAGCTTCAAGAGGCACAAATTCTTGAACACGAAGTACACATTGACGATGTGAATGCTAAGCGTGATGCAAATGAGCGAACTACATCAGAGCTACGCGCGTTAGTTGATACATTAACATTGCAAAATCATGAGCTTGCACTTAAGAAGCAGCAACTAGAGAACCACCAGAATTTATATAGCCAACAGGTTACACGTAACCTTCAGCAGCGTGAAGAGTACATAAAAAACAAAGAAAGATTACAAAAAGAACATACACAGCTTACGTCTCCTGAAGAAATTCAAGAAGCAGAGCTACAGTCGTTGTTGGAAAACAAAGCTGAATTAGAACAGCTTAAAAGTGCTAAGCAAAGTAGTCTTGAAGATATAGAGCAGTGGTTGCGAGAAGCCGAAAAAGGGCATCAAGCTTTAGGTAAAGATATTCAAACGCGACAGACAAACATCGATAAACTCAACATTGATATTGAAGGGTATCGGGTACGTGCGAATACGATTTTAGAACAGCTTGATGAAACGCAGCAGTCGCTGAAGAACATTCTAGAAACCTTACCCGAAGATGCCGAAGAGAAACGCTGGCAAGAAGACCTTGAAAAAACGCAGGCTAATTTGCAGCGTTTAGGTGCAGTGAACTTAGCTGCGGTTGAAGAATATGAAACCCAGTCGGAAAGGAAGTCGCATTTAGATACACAGCATAACGACCTGACCGAAGCCTTGGAAACGCTACAATCGGCCATTCGGAAAATTGATAAAGAAACCCGCACGCGCTTTTCTACTACCTTTGAACAGGTTAATGAAGACCTTAAAATGTTATTTCCCAAAGTGTTTGGGGGCGGTTCGGCGTATCTTGCGCTTACCGATGACGATTTGTTGGAAACTGGGGTGACGATAATGGCTCGCCCCCCTGGCAAGAAAAATAGTACGATTCACCTCTTAAGCGGTGGAGAAAAAGCATTAACCGCTTTATCATTGGTGTTTGCTATTTTCAGATTAAATCCGGCACCATTTTGTTTGCTGGATGAAGTAGATGCACCATTGGATGATGCAAATGTAGGGCGCTTTTGTAACTTAGTGTCAGAAATGTCACAAACAGTGCAGTTTATTTATATCACCCACAATAAAATAGCGATGGAAATGGCCAGTCACTTAACCGGTGTTACCATGGCGGAGCCAGGAGTTTCGCGTATGGTGGCGGTAGATGTGGACGAAGCTGTAGCCTTCGCAGAAGCATAACAAAGGGCGAAAGAAATTAAATGGAAGATCAATTACGTCTATTTTTACTCCTTGGAGGCACGGTTTTTATCATCGCAGTGCTTGCCCATGGTATTTGGAAAATTCGTAAAAACAGTAAGCCTTCAGAAAAAGAGCGCTTAGAGCCCCGTCAGTGGCAAGATGATGACAACGATTTTGAGTCGGACGAGCAAGAAGGCTTTGACGAGCTTGGCATTGGCGCGGTGCGCGTGGTTAGCAAATCACAAAACCAAGAGCATGAGGCTGCAAGCAATGTATCGACGAATACGGCAAATGGCCCTGCACATCACGATATCAATGAAAAACATGCTTACAGCAGCGAAGAACTTGATGACGACGATAGCTTGTCTCAACATGCCACGTCAAAAGAGCACGGTGATGGAAAAGAGGGCGCACACGGTGAGCATGCGGGTAAACGCTCAAGCAGCGTTGGTAATTCAGCTATGCCGTCTGACGGGAAAGAAGAAGCTGAGAAAGCACCAAAGCTCTATGGCTCTGTGGTTACGAATCCGAAGCCACACATGAAAGGGCAAACTCGTCCCGATGGCCCATCAACAAAAGGTGCTAACAGAGGCGACGAAAACCTTGCCGCGTTCCCTGAACCTCCAGGCTTCTTACTTCGTGAAGGCGAAGAGCAAGAGGAAACGTCTTTAGCGTCGCATGCTCAGCGTGAAGAGAGTGAACAGCCAAATACTCCAAGTATTCAAGAGAGAGCGGATAACGCGCAATCGCATGACCCAATTCAGAGTCAGGCGGGCGGTCATCAAGAAAGAGGGCGTGCAGAGCCAGTTCGTCCTGCACAGAAGTTCTATATAGACCCAACGCTGGAGGAAGAGCCTGAAACAGTGCAGCCGCCGGCTAAAAATGAAAGAGAAGTTGCTGATTTTAGTTTAGATGCACCCGAAGAGTCTGTTTCATCCAGCGATGTTCATGAAGAAAATGAACAGCCGCGACGTTTTGCACGTAACAAACGAAGCAAAACGCCAGTGAGAAGACGTGAAGAGCCGAATTTTGGTGACGATCAAATGCGTATTGATTTTGACACCAGTGAAGCAGCTAGCGCTGATTTTGGCGATGAAAGCTTTAGTGCTAATGAGTCAGGTAATGATGGTGCTGGAAGTACACCAAAGACCGCTAAGTCGTCGATTGAACCCGAGGTTTTAGTATTAAATGTAAGAACGCCAGAAGGCGAGCCCATTTCAGGCGCTGCACTATTACCTATGTTATTAACATTAGGGTTTAAATTTGGCGATCAAGACATCTTTCACCGCCACGTAAACTCAAATGGCAAAGGGCCAGTGTTGTTTAGCCTTGCTAACATGTTTAAGCCTGGGGTTTTCGATATTGATAACCTAGAGAACTTTGAAACCCAAGGTATTTCACTGTTTATGATATTGCCTATTGAGGGTGACCCTCATCAAGTGTTTAACATGATGCACAATGCAGCCCGCAAATTGGCAGATGAGTTCGGCGCACAAGTACTTGATGGACGCCGAAGCGTATTAACGAAGCAGGGCTTACAGCAATACGTCGAGAAAATTCGTGAGTTCGAGCGCAAGCGTATGATTGCGCGCAGCTAGCGTTAATTTATCACTTGCGCCTCAATCTTGTGGATTATTCATGTAGGTGCAAAAACAAAAAAGGACTTGGCTCATACCCAGGTCCTTTTCTGTTGATTAGGGTCTATTGATCTTTGATGTATAACAAGGGCTAGCAAGCCATAGCATTGTAGCGTGGCTGTTCGTTTCACAACCTGACTGAAATAGATCAGATTTTTGCAGCCCATTTGAAACATACAGCGGCTTGGGCGAATAGGCCTTGGCAACGAATTGTAATACTTTTAACTATTTAAACGGCGTGACAACAACTCCATGTCAGATTCTTTAGAACAAGCAAAGCAACAAATAGCAACACTTCGCAACACACTTAATGAGTACAACTATCAGTACTATGTGATGGATGACCCTTCGGTTCCTGATGCAGTATATGATAGAGATATGCAGGCGCTTATTGCGCTAGAAAAACAATATCCTACGCTTCAAAGCCCGAATTCTCCCAGTCAAAAAGTAGGGGGCGCAGCGTTATCGGCCTTTGAACAAGTTACCCATGATGTTCCTATGTTGTCGCTGGATAACGCCTTTGATGAAGAATCACTGCTTGCCTTCGAAAAACGTTTAAAAGACAGACTAAAAGATTCGGCAACGTTAGATTTTAGCTGCGAACCCAAGCTAGATGGTTTAGCGGTAAGTATTCTGTACGAAAATGGTGAATTAGTGCGTGCTGCAACCCGTGGTGACGGCCAGGTAGGCGAGAATATCACGGCTAACGTGCGTACCATTTCTAATGTGCCGTTAACGCTTCGTGGTGAGCATTATCCTGAGCGCGTAGAAGTGCGCGGTGAAGTGTTTATGCCTCGTGAGGGCTTTGCAAAACTCAACGAACATCAAAAAGAAACGGGTGGTAAGGTTTTTGCAAACCCTCGTAATGCTGCGGCTGGCAGCTTACGACAGTTAGACTCTAAAATTACGGCCAAGCGCCCGCTGATGTTTTATGCTTATTCGCTAGGCGTAGTGCAACCTGAAAGTTTTGAATTACCCACAACACACAGCGAGCGCCTAAAACAATTGGGTAATTGGGGGCTGCCATTGTGCCCTGATATCGATACTGCTGAGGGCGGTAAGGGCTGCTTGGCGTACTACAACCACATTTTGGAAAAGCGCGACAGTTTGCCGTATGACATTGACGGCGTTGTGTTTAAGGTTAACCGTATTGACCTGCAAAATGTCCTTGGATTTGTGGCTCGAGCGCCTCGCTGGGCGATTGCGCAGAAGTTTCCTGCACAAGAAGAAGTGACTAAGTTACTGGACGTTGAGTTTCAAGTAGGAAGGACTGGTGCAATCACGCCGGTTGCCCGTTTGGAGCCTGTATTTGTGGGTGGAGTAACTGTGTCGAATGCTACACTTCACAACCAAGACGAAATTTCGAGATTAGGCGTTAAAGTTGGCGACACTGTGGTAATCCGCCGTGCGGGTGACGTTATTCCTCAGGTGGTGTCTGTGGTAGAAGCTAATCGCACTGGAAGTGAAACTGACATTACTTTCCCAAGCCAATGTCCGGTTTGTGACTCGCAGATTGAAAAACTAGAAGATGAAGCGGTTGCTCGTTGCACCGGTGGACTAATTTGTGCCGCACAACGCAAACAGGCGCTTAAGCATTTTGCTTCGCGTAAAGCATTCGATATTGATGGTCTGGGCGACAAGTTAGTCGATCAGTTAGTTGACGCTGATCTTGTGCACAGTCCCGCCGACTTTTTCACGCTTTCGTTAGGCGATGTTGTTGGGCTAGAGCGCATGGCTGAAAAGTCTGCCACTAAGCTACTGGCATCGCTTGAAGCTTCAAAGCAAACAACGCTTGCCAAGTTCCTATACGCATTGGGGATCCGTGAGGTTGGCGAAGCTACTGCGGCAAACTTGGCTGCGCACTTCGAAACCTTGGAGGCTATTCGCGAGGCGTCGCTTGAAGCACTGGTTGAAGTCCAAGACGTTGGTGAAGTGGTGGCTACCCACATTTTCAATTTCTTTAACGAGTCACACAATACCGATGTTATTGATGCGCTGTTAAAAGAAGGAATTAACTGGCCTGCTATTGAAAAGCCAGATTCGGATAATTTGCCTCTTGAAGGCAAAACATGCGTTATTACCGGTACGCTTAGCGAAATGGGGCGTTCTGACGCGAAAGCACGTTTGCAGTTACTTGGTGCAAAAGTGGCAGGCTCGGTAAGTAAGAATACCGACTTCCTAGTTGCAGGAGAAAAAGCGGGTTCCAAATTAACTAAAGCACAAGAACTAGATGTTGAGGTATGGGACGAAGCTGCGCTTATCGCTTTTTTATCGGAGCATGAAAAGTAGTCTGTCTGGCTTAAATTCAATAAGAGCGCTAGGCGTAATGGTTTTCCTGAATAGATTTACGCCGAACTCATATTGATTGTTACCAATAAAAAACGCCACTTCTATGAAGTGGCGTTTTTTGTAATTCTTGCTCTGTCTTTTACGGCGTACTTTGTACTGAACGTTGTAAGGGGCTTGAGAAAAGGTAAATATTTCTACAAACCCTTAAGTGTAGGGCTCTCACGCTAGTGGGCTTCTTGATTCCGCATTTGTCTGCGTCTTTCCCAGGCTTTTTTCACTTGAAAGCGCCAAACCCAGTTCAAAGAGAAATAACCCGCTAGTCCAAACACAACCGAGCAAATTCCACACCCGACTAGAAATGCAGGGCCGATGGTATTAATGCTTTCTACAACCCACTGCCAACTAAACTGAAATTCAAAATGCTCAGGCTTGGTCCCAAGTACAGTAGTACCAACCTTGTAAGCCCCATAGAATATAGGCGGAATAGTAAATGGGTTAGTCACCCAAACAGTTGCAACAGATAAGGGCAGGTTTGCTCGAAATGGAATAGCTAAACCGGCAGAAAGCCACATTTGAAACGGTACCGGCCAAAACGCGAAAAATAAACCTATGCCAAATGCACCAGATGCAGAACGACGGTTTAAGTGCCAAAGATTGGGCTCGTGCAATACGCTACCAAAAATTTTTAAAGCTTTGTTTTGCTTAATGCTTTGGTGATCTGGCAAAAAACGTCGGATAAATTTCTTAGGCATAAATATCAATGCATCTCGAAAATAAAATCAAAAAAGACAGAAAAAATAACAGTAAACGGAATTGCGCAACATGAATTTGCACCACTCACATTCACTCACTGTCAATTGCTACGTGAAAACATGGTCAATCGTATCACAATTTGCTTAAGCTGTTTTTGCGCTAGCGCAATAAGTGCAGTTTTCTGGCAAAAACTTCCAAGTACTCACAGCATGGCATTGATGATTGCCATTTTAATAATATCTGTGACTATCATTATATTCATTTCGACGACAAAACCCGCTGAACATCATGCATTTCCAGAGGTGCTGCTATGTTGGGCAGTGAGCGGGCTGCTGTCTGGAGTACTTTGGGTGGCGAGTGTAGGGCATTTTTACTACGCTTGGCAACTGCCCCAAGGGAAAATTCAACAAGATGTCACAATTTCAGGTCGAGTTGTGTCGGGGGGATGTGTCTTCGGCACAGCTAGGGTGCTGGAAGCAACTTATCACTATGTTGTCGCTATTGAGTCTGTCAACCGTGAAAGCACCGCGACATTTCTAGACAAGGGTATACTTTCCCCCTTGCCTAAGCGTGTTTTAACTAGCACGTTTAATTTCAAAGCTCGTCTTACTCACCAACGTTATGAATTCCCAAATGATCGAAAAAGCGAAGGCTTAGCCAACAAGAAAATCGCATATGCTCAACAGGAGACTATAGGCGTGCGGCCTCAATCAGTTTCTCCGTCCCAAGTGAAATTAAATTGTTTGCACAACGGCGATACCTTCACCGCAATTGTAAAACTTAAACCTGCATACGGTACGGCTAATCCTGTTGGAGCTAGCCGACAACAGCAGTTGGTTAGCCAATTTATTCATGCAACTGGCTACATCAAGTCGATAGAGCACGATAAAACAAAGCATAATCACTCAGTGCGTTATGGACTTGCTACAACATTGCAGAAGCTAGACCTTATCCATGAAAGATGGTGGCGCGCATTGCTGCTAGGGGATAAAACGGGCTTTACGTTGGGTGATTGGACGCTGTTACAACGTACCGGCACTGGGCACATGTTTAGTATATCAGGCATGCATCTATCACTTATCGCTGGGGTCTGCTTATTGTTTTTTAACCCCGTTATATTTTTACTCACGCATGTTACAGGCCTATTAGGCAGAGCGAAATATTGGTTAGTACGTTCAGCCTCCATCAACTATCCGGCAACAGGACGAAAGAACAGAGAGCTGCAAACAAGTAAGATGTTTCAAACCAGCGCGCCAATTAGAGCCTCTGTGCTATGTGTGCTTATCGCTGCTTGTTTTTGTTACGCGCTGCTTAGTGGAAGCGCATTGCCGGTTGTGCGTGCGCTTATACTAGTAACTATGGGGTGTGTGCTGTCTCTTTCTCGACATGCATGGCGGCCAGTAAATGTTGCGCTCACAATGCTTACTTTGAGCTTGTTGCTGTTTCCTTTCTCTATATTAAGCGCTAGCTTTTACTTGAGCATAGGGGCTGTACTGTGCATTTGGTTTTTAGTTGTTGTTTGGGGGCTACATCGAGCACCATGGTATGTGTCTTTGTTTAAACTACAAGTAGCGCTTACCGTAATAATGATGCCGCTAACCCTAATATGGTTTGGTAACGCCAGTTTTATTGCAGTTGTTACTAACTTAATCGCCTTGCCCGTCATATCGTTACTTTTACCTATTTGTTTAATTTCGTTGCTGGTCATTCACTTTGTTGAGTTTAGTTTCGCACAACAAATTACGGGTATGCTTATGCATTACAGTGATGCGTGTTTAGGGTATTTGTTATCGCTTTTGAACGTTCTTAGTCAGTTTTCCGGGAGCGCTATCAATTTTTACGTAAGTAGTGATGCGGCACTTTGTCTAATTGTCGCTTTTTTTATTTTTCTTTTGCCAACATGGCGGTACAAAGCTATCTGCGTAGCGCTTCTCTTGCTCCCATCGCTAAGCATTTTTCAAAAGTGGTTACCTACCAATGAATCGATATGGGCGCTGCATGTATTTGATGCGGGCCAGGCCAGTGCTATTGCAGTGACTGCGGGAGGTCGGGCTATGATTATTGATTCTGGCGCTCAGTTTAATGGCAATGCTCATACTGCAACGAAACACCTGTTACCTTTTTTGGAAAGTAGGCATATTTCAAATATAGATGTTGTAGTTCATACGCATAGTGACAACGATCATGCAGGTGGCGCATTAGCCATTGAACAACACGCCTTAGCTAAAAAAGCCACTTTCTACACACCAACATTAGGTTGTGAGCGAGGAAAGCGTATTCGCTGGCAGAATTTAACAATCAATTTTCTATGGCCGCCAAATGGCAATAAAGAAGACAACAATGCCATGTCGTGTGTGGTTAAAATAACAAGCGACTCTGGTAGCGTGTTAATTCCTGGTGACATTGAGAAAACAAGTGAGTACGCGTTGATAACCCGTGAAATCATGGATGGTTTTTCAGAGGGGGCTTCAATGGATACTTTAGCGAGTTCTACAAATCTAAGTGCCGACATTCTTATTGCGCCGCATCACGGAAGCAAAACGTCTTCTACTAATGTTTTTATAGAACACGTTGCACCAAAAGCTGTGATTTTTACGCAAGGTTATGAGAATAGATGGCAGTTTCCTGCGTATGTTGTGGCTAAACGTTACGAGCGTTTGGGCGTAACGCAATATTTAACAAGCTATCACGGATATATAAACGCAACCTTCGATAAGGACTCTTTCCATATAGATTCCCAACGTGGAACGTTGAATAATCGCTGGTATTTACCAGGCATTGCACCACGACACCTCAAAGACTAAGTAATATCGCCAAATGCCAAAAATATTAGCTTGTAACGAAACGAAGATGTGCACGAATACCTTTAAATAAGTATGAAGTGGCCACACATTATTCACTTAGTTGGCAGACTAACCAATTTTGCCGCTATATTAGTGAATTAGAGCGAGAACGAGTACAATACTTCCAACGCGTTTTTGTTAACGTTTCAAACAGGTTAAAAAAACTACATGCAACAAGCCGACAACTCGGATTATCAAATTAAGCGCTTTTTACAGTATCTTAAAGCGTATAAAGTGCCTTTCGTTTTTGCCATCATCGGTATGATTGGTTATTCCGCGGTAGATACCTTCGTATTTTCCCAGCTTCAGCCAATGATTGACGAGTCACTGGGGAAAAACGACCATGACTATCTACGTCTAGCCGCATATGCGATTGTGCCGCTCTTTTTGTTACGGGGTGTTTTCAACTTTTTAGGTAGTTACACGCTAAGCTGGATTGGTGCTCAGGTGGTAATGCGCATGCGCCAGCAGTTGTTTGAAAAATACATTCATCTTCCAGTGGCATTTCACGATAATCATGCGGTTGGCGGGCTTATCAGTAAAGTCACCTACGATACAGAGCAAGTGGCTAATGCATCTGGTAAAGCGCTGCTAACATTGGTGAGGGAAGGCGCACTGGTCATCGGTTTGCTGTGTGTCATGTTCTATTACTCATGGCAGCTTTCTCTCATATTTCTTTTAATTGGCCCGATTGTGGCAGTGATTGTTTCTATCGTTAGTAAGCGTTTTCGCGTTGTAAGTAAAAACATTCAACAATCAATGGGCAACCTAACATCGTCGGTAGAGCAAGCGGTGAAAGGTCACAAAGTTGTGATCATGTTTGGCGGTCAAGAAATAGAGCAAAAGCGTTTCGAGCAGAAAAACAATCACAACCGTCAACAGTCAATGAAGTTGAATGTCACTTCTATTTTGAGTGTGTCTTCAATACAGGTAATAGCGTCAATTGCCCTTGCAGTCGTTCTGTTTATTGCCAGCACGCCTGGTATGCTTGAAAAGCTTACTGCAGGTGTATTTATCAATGTGGTCTTTTGCATGGTAATGCTGCTGAAGCCCCTTAAACAGCTCACTACCATTAATAACCAATTTCAAAAAGGTATGGCAGCCTGCGCCAGTATTTTTGAAATTCTTGATGAAGCAGACGAAGAAGATAAAGGGAAAACCAAAGTAGAGCGCGCAACAGGAAAAATTGAATTTGACGACGTTACGTTCTCTTATCCAGGAAAACAGACGCCCGCGTTATCTAATGTGAGCTTTATCGCAAACCCTGGGCAGTCGATTGCTTTGGTAGGGCGCTCGGGAAGTGGTAAATCAACCATCTCGTCGCTGCTTACACGCTTTTACGTCCCGCAAGAAGGTGAAATTCGCTTGGATGACACGGCGCTCAACGATATTGATCTTAAAGATCTGCGGGCGCAGTTTGCCGTGGTATCGCAAAACGTTACGCTATTTAACGATACCATAGCTAACAATATTGCTTATGGTGCGCGCCAAAACGTATCACGTAAAGACATCGAGAATGCGGCAAAGATGGCGCATGTTGAAGAGTTCTTATCAAACTTGCCTGAAGGGTTAGATACGGTTATTGGTGAAAACGGCTTAATGCTTTCGGGTGGTCAACGTCAGCGTATTGCCATTGCTAGGGCAATACTTGCCGAAGCGCCCATACTTATTCTTGACGAAGCGACATCTGCCCTTGATACAGAGTCTGAGCGTTTGATCCAAGACGCATTAGAAACGCTGCAAAAACGATGCACCAGCATTGTTGTGGCGCACCGCTTGTCTACCATCGAAAACGCAGATTGCATTATGGTAGTGGAGCAGGGGCGCATTATTGAAAAAGGTAAACACAACGAATTGCTTGAAAAAGGTGGTCACTACGCGCAACTGCATGCGTTGCAATTTGGTGAGACTAAGTGAGTCAATCACAAAGTAAAACCAAGCACGATAAATGGTATTTCGGCCATCCTTTTGTGTGGCTGCTCTCACCATTTGCGCTGCTGTTCTACTTTATTTCGGCAATTCGCCGGTTACTTTTTAAAATTGGAATCAAAAAGGTCTTTAAGGCTAATGCTCCCGTGATTGTCGTTGGCAACATATCAGTGGGCGGCAACGGCAAAACGCCAGTCGTATTAGCTTTAGCCGATTATTACCAGAAGCAGGGCATTAAGGTCGGCATTTTAAGTCGGGGCTATGGCGCTAAATCACCAGAATACCCGCGATTAGTGAAAGGCGAAGATGATGCGTCTGAGGTGGGAGACGAACCTCGTTTACTGACCATTAGAAGCCAGTGCGACGTTGTTATCGATCCAGTCCGCGCACGTGGAGCCGCGTACTTAAGTGACGAATTACACTGCGATTTAATTATTTGTGATGACGGCCTTCAACATTACGCACTTCATCGCGACGTTGAAATTGTGGTGATGGACGATAGAAAAGTAGGCAGTGGTTATTTGCTGCCAATGGGGCCCCTTCGCGAAGGACAATGGCGCCTTGGTACCGTTGATGCGCTAGTACATAATAGCCGTTCAATGCCGACATTTAGCCATGCTGTAGCGCCTCAATATCTAATGACCTTAGTAGCTGGGGACTTCACCTCTGTTTCAAACAGAGTAAGAACCAGTCCCCTTGAAGAGATACAAAAAGTGCCGTGCAACGCAATTGCTGGAATAGGTTCACCTCAGCGTTTTTTCTCTCAGCTTAAAGAAATGGGTATCCAGCTTTCTTCGGCTATACCGCTGGCCGATCACCATGCGATCACACGGTCAGACATACCGAATGGCAGAGTATTAATGACAGAAAAAGACGCCGTTAAAGCTGCACCTTTTGCTCATAACGACTGCTGGTTTTTACCTGTTACCGCGCATTTAGCGCCAGACTTTTTTAATTTAGTAAATGTGAAACTTGCCAAGGCAGGTTTGAAGATCAACCAAGACGGACAGGAATAATAACAATGGCCTTTGATAAAAAGCTTTTAGAAGTTTTGGCTTGCCCAGTGTGTAAGGGAAAATTAGTTCTCAGTGATGATAGCACCCAGTTAGTGTGTCGATTTGATAGATTGGCTTTCGATATTAAAGATGGCATCCCTGTACTTATCGAAAGTAAAGCAACAGCATTGTCGTTAGACGATGTTGACGCAACACGGTAATAAAACGTTAAACTAAGTGGTAAATAAGGGCGAAATAAAGTTATGTCATTTACAGTTGTGATCCCTGCTCGATACGGCTCAAGTCGTTTTCCTGGCAAACCCTTAGCGCTAATTGACGGAAAGCCGATGATTCAACATGTGGTTGAACGTGCTAAAGAAGCTGGAGCCGATAACGTCATCGTTGCCACGGACGATGAACGTATTCAAAACGTTGTGCTTGGTTTCGCTCAAGTATGCATGACGTCTGTCAACCACCAATCTGGAACAGAGCGAATTGCTGAGGTTATCGAAAAAGAAGGCATTGTGAGTTCTATGATTGTGGTTAACGTACAGGGGGATGAGCCATTTATTCCCGCCGAAAACATCAGGCAGGTTGCAGATAATCTTGCCAATGCGCCTCAGTGCCAGATGGCAACGTTATCTACGCCTATCGAACGTGTTGAGGATGTGTTTAACCCTAATATCGTTAAGGTGTTGGTAAACGAAAAGGGTGAGTCTATCTATTTTTCACGTTCTCCTATTCCTTTTGAACGCGATCACATGATGGCAAACCCACAATCTGCGAATACGTCGCTGTACAAACGCCATATAGGTATTTATGCCTATCGTGCTGAATACATTAAGCAATATGTTGCCTATGCGCCTAGCTCTCTGGAGCAAATTGAATCCTTAGAACAGCTTCGAGCCATATGGTATGGCGATAAGATTCACTGTGAGGTGGCGATAGCGCCACCGCCAGTTGGAATTGATACCCCAGAAGATCTAGAACGTCTTTTAAAGACTATAAGTTAATAAGAAATGAGTGCTGAAATAGGGCTGACGCCTTGTAGTAAATTAGCAACAAGCCTTATTTAAACAGCCAGTTCTTATAAAAGGTGAGTGAAACCTTTTAAACGCATACACATAGTAACAAGGGAACCGTTATGAACGTAGTTATTACCGGTGGCAACAGAGGCATAGGCCTTGCGCTCACCAAGCAATATAAAGCACGTGGTGCGAAAGTTTATGCTACCTGTCGAAACAGTTGCGACGAGCTAAACAGTGCTGGTGTGACAATCATCAAAGGTGTGGACGTATCCCAACCAGAAATGTTGGCTGAAAAGCTTGCACCTTTAATGGACGTTAACATCGATTTGCTCATTAATAATGCCGGAGTGCTCGGACGCGAGAGTATTGACGATTGGGATCCAAATACCATCGATTATCAATTTAGGGTTAATGCATTAGGTCCATTGTTAGTTACTCAAACACTATTACCCGCAATGGCAAAAGACGGTAAAATTGCCATGATAACCAGTCGCATGGGTTCAATGGCAGACAATGGGTCAGGCGGCTACTATGGCTACCGAATGTCCAAAGCCGCACTAAACGCGGCGGGAGTTTCCATGGCGAATGATCTGAAACCCAAGGGAATTGCAGTAGGTATTTTTCATCCTGGATTCGTTCAAACAGAAATGGTCAATGGAGCGGGAGATATTGATGCTGATACCTGTGCTGAGCGTTTGTCACAACGCATAGATGAGCTAAATGTATCTAACGCAGGTCGCTTCATCCATTCAAATGGTGACGAGTTGCCTTGGTAGGTTTAATGATGGCTTGCCACAAACTCAATCAATAATGCATCACACCAAGAGAGCGCTTACGAAAAGCGCTCTTTTACTTTTAAACTACACCTGTTCTTAACTACATGATTCCAACGCGCCTTAGCTTTTTAGCGCGTTAAATCATACGTATCAATGATTTGCTTAATAGAACCGTCTTTTAAACGAGCGCTAAGGGCTTGGTTAAACTCTGGAAATAGTGATGCGCACTTAGATTTGGCGGAGATAGCAAAATGTACATTGTTTGAAGATATAGGTGACTGGCTTATTCGCATGCCGTCATTTTCTGGGTCGTTCAAGTGGCTTAGTGCTGCGCTTTGTGGTGAAACTGCGTAATCAGCACGATGTCGACGCATCATTTCATACATTTTGTCGTGGTCTTTAACTTCGATAATATTCAAGTTTGATTTAATGCTATCGAATTTTTCACCTAAGCTTATTCCTCGAGGCATCACACCAATATATTGCGCGAGTGCGTTGAGCGAAAGGTCGGTACCTCGCGTTTGAGAAAGTGAAGGAGAGAGCACAACGTAAACCTCTTCTGCTGCAAACGGTGCGGTGATAAGCCATTTTCGACTACGAGCTTCGTTCCAATAGTTTCCCGCCAAAATATCAAGCTCGCCCGCGTCGAGTTTGGATTCTATTCGTTTCCAGGGGAGCCCGGTTTCTATCTTTAGTGTGACACCTAAATCCCGTGCTAGCAGGGTTAAAACGTCAAATGCTATCCCCGTGGCTTTCAACCTTCCTTCAAACTCGTTAAATGCGTAGGGAAACCACTGTTGTGCTCCCGCGGTGTGTAAAGTCTTACACTCTGTACTGGCAAGTGCACGAGGGTTGAATACAAAAGTCAAAATGAGCACTATGCCAAATGACAAGATGTGGCGGGAAGAGTGTTTCAGTTTGGGGTAGGGTAACATTGCCATATTTTATTCACATACCACAGAAGATGGCATTGATAGTTTTACTTGTTTAATTATGTATAGGGTCTGCTATACATAAAACCCTATCGACTGGCAATTAGCCGATAGGGTTACAAAAATAACGAATAGATGACTTTCGAGTTTAGACTGCAGTTAATCGAAAGTTACAGCGCGGGATCAGCACCTTCGTCTTCTTCGTCTTGGTCTTCAGACAATACTGCCCATACGTCGTGTTCGTTAGCGTGAATAACTTCAGCCCATACACGATCGCCAGGTTTTACGTCATAAACACCGTTTAAATGAACCAGACCATCAACTTCCGGTGCGTCTGCATAGGTACGGCCGACGGCACCTTCCGCATCAACGCTGTCGATAACAACTTGATATTCGTTACCGATTCTCGCTTGAAGTCGCGCTGCGCTTATTTCGCCCTGTACTTCCATAAACCGTGCAAGGCGAGCTTGTTTCACTTCTTCTGGCACTGGGTCGGGGAGGTCATTTGCTCTTGCACCTTCAACAGGGGAATAGGCGAATGCACCAACACGATCAAGCTGCGCTTCGCGAAGGAAGTCCAATAACTCTTCAAACTCTTCTTCCGTTTCGCCCGGAAAGCCGACGATGAATGTCGAACGAATGACTAATGATGGGCACTGTTCGCGCCACTTTTTAACGCGCTCTAATACGCGCTCAGCACTACCTGGGCGTTTCATTAACTTAAGAATACGTTTGTTGGCGTGTTGAAACGGAATATCCAAATAAGGAAGGATTTTACCTTCGTTCATTAGTGGAATTAGGTCATCCACATGCGGGTAAGGGTACACGTAATGTAAACGGACCCAAATGCCCATTTCGCCCAGCTTTTCACACAACTGTTGCATGTGTGCTTTAACCGGCATGCCGTTCCAAAAGCCCGTTCTGTGCTTAACATCAACACCATAGGCGCTAGTGTCTTGTGAAATAACCAATAGCTCTTTAACACCAGCGTCTTTCAAACGCTTAGCTTCATCGAGTACGTTACCCACTGGGCGGCTGACAAGGTCGCCACGCATAGAAGGAATGATACAGAACGTGCAACGGTGGTTACAGCCTTCTGAAATCTTCAAGTAAGCATAATGACGAGGCGTTAATTTAACGCCGTGATCAGGAATAAGGTCTTCAAACGGATTGTGCTGGGGTTTTGGAAGATGATCGTGGACTTGCTCAACTACCGTTTCGTAGGCATGAGGTCCAGTAATAGCCAACACATTTGGATGAAGCTCTCTAATTTCGTCTTCTTTAACACCTAAACAACCGGTAACGATAACTTTACCGTTTTCTTTAAGTGCTTCGCCAATGGTATCTAACGATTCTTCTACCGCCGCGTCAATGAATCCACAGGTGTTAACGATAACTAAATCTGCATCGTTATACGTGGGGACGACGTCATAACCCTCGGTGCGAAGTTGAGTAAGAATACGCTCAGAATCAACCAAGTTCTTAGGACAACCTAAGCTAACAAAACCAATTCTGCTGCCATTGCTTTGTTGCGAAGGTTTGTTGTCACTTAATACCTTCACTGGCGTTTCTAGCGTGGTGGTTTTATTTACTACTTTGTTTGGATTAAACGTTTCTACTGTCATCTAAAATATCACCTGGAAAATGACTGAGCTTAAAATGGCCGCGGATTATACAGGAAAACACGCTTGTACGCAGTATATATAATTAGCGACCAAGATATAAATTATTGACGCATTCTCACAGTACAGCCGTAAGTTAGTCACTAAATGTGAAAACAAGTTTAAACGGCCACGGGTTTCATTGTAAAAGCGGCACGAACAAGGTTTAAAAATACCTTACTCACCCCCACATTTATCACTTCTTGAAAGTAAACATTATCAGAGTTGAATGCGCTTTAGGGTTCAAATTAATAAAATAGAAGTGAATGCATGCTTAAATTACCACTAACTTTTTATGATGAGTCAGGGCGAATTCTACCTCCCCGTTGGCTTTACAGCGTGTTTATACTTCTATGCATTGACTGGCTCGCGTTCGTCTTTTCTCTGGCTTCCCGCACTCAAACTAGTGAGTTACTTACGTTCTTTTACCCACAAAAAGAAACGTTAGGGTTGGGGTTAGCGGCAAGTTTACCGGTGTTAATTGCGTTATCTTTGGTTAGTCAACGAGATCGCTTATGGAAAAAAGGCTTTTTAGCATGGCGCCGATGGGTTATTCCGCTGGCTCAATTGGGGGTGTTGGCATTGTTAAGTGTTCAGCTTTACTACGCTATGCATCATCACTGGGGGTTTGAAACTATTACGGGTGTAAAAATCGTTTTTTACAGTATAGCCTTGTACGCAATTTCAAAAAGTCGTCATTTAAAGTGGATGGTAGAGGATTGGGAAACACCTAACCCCTGAACCTCATTCTCCAAAAACATCTTTATGGGAAATATATTAAATGCACTCAATTGAACAGACGTAAAACTGAGTGCAAAATCTGTCAGAACGTTAGTGGCTGCGTAAGTGGTTCCCCAACGCCTGTTCATAGTAGGCAAATACGCTGATTTGACTGTCGTTAACCAGACGTTCATAGCAAATACCCGCTAAGGCATAGGTATTTTCACCAACCTGAAGAAAAACGGCAGGTGCTTTAGGATTTGACTGATCGTAAATCCATTCACCATCTAGCTGCGCTTTTAAAATTTCTCCAACGTAAGCGCCAAAGATATTACAGATGGTGAACACTGCTTCATCTTCTAACGCTAAATCGTGATATTTATCTACGAAACTAAGTAAAATGTCGTCCACCAGTGCTACGCTAGCGGGTGAGTGGTCGAGTACAATATCGAACTCATCAGCTGCTGTTACCACAGCGTCCTTCGCGCAATCTGCCATTAATTTATTGAGTTCATCAGGTGACATGTTGTTCTCCTTCTCACCGATACTTTTGGTATAACAAGCTAACGCTTAAAAAGTCGTTAAGACAAGGTGTTATAAGTTTTTGACTATTGTGCGCAAGTTATCGGCTAAAGTCTATTTTTGTCCAGTTAATCTATTTATTACACTTGCAGCGGCAAACATACCAAAGGTGGCGGTTACCGTGACCACAGCACCAAAGCCGCCTGCACAGTCTAGTCGAGTACCACCTTCCATTGCAGATTTGTTGTAACAAACCGAGCCGTCAGGTTGTGGGTAGCGCAATTGCTCTGTTGAATAGATACACTCAACGCCAAAGCGGCGTTTTGGGTTTTTACTAAAATTATAGTTACGTCTAAGCTCACTGCGTAGCTTAGCTGCTAGGGGGTCTTGTGTTGTTTTAGCTAAATCGCCTTTAGTGACTTGAGTTGGGTCTATTTGACCGCCCGCGCCGCCAACCGTAACAATGGGAATTTTATTGCGTTTACAGTGAGCTATCATCGCCGCTTTAGCGCGAATACTGTCGGTGGCATCGACCACAGCGTGCATTTCTTTGGTTAAAAGTGTGGCCGTATTTTCTGGAGTGACAAAATCCTCAATACAATTCACTTTGCAAGCAGGATTTATCAAGTGAATTCTCGATGCAATAGCGTCGACCTTTGCTTCTCCTATGGTATTTGAAAGCGCGTGAATTTGGCGATTTGTATTAGTTACGCAAACATCGTCTAAATCAATAAGGGTTATAGTACCAATGCCCGAACGAGCTAGTGCTTCTGCAGTCCAACTTCCCACACCGCCAATGCCGACTACAGCCACATGACTGTTGGCTAAATTATTAGTTTGCTGTGCGCCATATAAACGCACAATACCGCCTAAACGTGGATCATCAGACATGTTTCACTTCACTTAAAAATAAACTAACTCAAAGGCGTGTGTTTACACAAAAACGTGCAAACACGCTAGCAGGGCGCGCATCATCTCAAAAGTGGACACTAAAGATCAAGACACTCCAGTTTTTTCGAATAATAAATCCGATTTTAAGCGACATACGTTCTACCCAATACATGTTTAAATGAATTCATTGTTTATGAAATAATAAAAAGGGGCAGGCATATGGGCTTACTCGTTGATGGAAAATGGCAAGACAAGTGGTACGACACCAGCAAAAATGGTGGGAAATTTGAGCGCCAAGCATCTAAATTTCGTGACAAAGTCAGTAACGAAGATGGTTCCACGTTTCCCGCTGAATCTGATCGCTATCATCTTTATGTCTCGTTAGCTTGTCCTTGGGCCCACAGGGCGCTCATATTTAGAAAGTTAAAGGGATTGGAGGCGCATATTGATGTTTCGGTGGTACACCCTGAGATGCTTGATCAAGGCTGGGAGTTTAAAGATTACCCTGGGTCAACGGGAGATAAGCTTTATAACTTTGATTATGCCCATCAAATTTATACTAAGGCAGAACCTGAGATAACCACCCGTGTCACTGTTCCAATCCTTTGGGATAAACGAACAGAAACTATCGTTAATAATGAATCAGCTGAAATTATCCGTATTTTTAACAGTGGGTTTAATTCACTGACTAATAATGAAGACGATTATTATCCTAACGCCCAACGTGAAGAAATTGATGCCATCAACAATATGGTGTATCACGACATAAATAATGGCGTGTATAAAGCTGGATTTGCTACAACGCAAGAGGCCTATGAAGAGGCAGTAACTGCATTGTTCTGCGCGCTAGATAGGGTTGAAGAAAGGTTGAGTAAACAACGTTATTTGGTTGGCAGCAAAATAACAGAAGCTGACTGGCGCTTATTTACCACGCTGATACGCTTCGACGCTGTGTACCACGGACACTTTAAATGCAATAAAAAACAAATCGCAGACTATCCAAACATCTACGGCTATATGAAAGAACTTTATCAAGTTCCGGGCGTTGCTGAAACGGTAAACTTCGACCATATCAAAAGGCACTATTACTACAGCCACACTATGATAAATCCAACCCAGGTAATCCCCGTTGGGCCAGAGCAAGATCTTATGTCGCCTCACGGGCGCGATAAAATAGGACGTTGAAGCACCCAAGGTCGGTAATACAAAAAGCTAAACGCGAAGTTCGTAAAAGATAGTGAAGGTTAAGATTTAAGGTAGATACACATTATGTCAGTGGAAGTGAGTGAACAAAAATCGATAGAGAAAGTGGTTACAGGTATGCCAACAAGTGATGGCGCGGGGGTGTCGCTTACTCGTATTATCGGACAACCTGAACTACCTCGCCTCGATCCCTTTTTAATGTTGGATTTTTTTGGTTCAGATAATCCAGGTGAATACATTGCTGGTTTTCCACCACATCCTCACCGTGGTTTTCAGACAGTTACTTATATGCTTGCAGGAAAAATGCGCCATAAAGACTCTGTAGGCAATGAGGGGGTTATTGATGCTGGTGGCATTCAATGGATGAATGCGGGTCGAGGCATAATACATGAAGAAATGCCAGAGCAGGAGGAGGGCTTGTTACAAGGCTTTCAGCTGTGGGTGAATCTTCCGGCCGTAGAGAAAATGTCAGCGCCCAACTATCAAGACATACAGCCAGATAGTGTGCCTACAGTACACATTCAAGATGCAGTAATCAAAGTGTTAGCAGGTGAAATTGACGGTGTGAAAGGGCCTGTGAAGACAACGGCGGTTGCTCCTACTTTTTTAGACGTTGCACTACGAAGCGGGAGTTCGGAAATTGCACTGGGTTCGGATGAAGCTGCCTTTATTTATGCGTACGAGGGAAACGTGGTCATTAATAGCGGCGAACTTAGCAAAGAAACAATTGTGTCGCAGGGAGAGTTGGGTGTTTTGTCACAAAGTGGCAAGCAGCTATCTGTATCCGCTGATACAGGTTGTAAGTTTATAGTGGTCTCAGGTAAACCTATTGAAGAGCCTGTGGTCCAATATGGGCCTTTTGTAATGAACACTCAGCAGGAAATTGTTCAGGCATTTAACGATTACCAAAGCGGTTCATTAGCAAAGTAGATACAAGGTTTGCCTGATTTGATTCGACGATGGGTAATTATCTATGCGGACTGGTAGTAGATTGGGCTTTTAGTCAATACCTCTTCATTAGGTTCAGCAAGGAGCTGCACTGCCAATGCATTTTGAAAGCGTCGCCGAAAAACATGTGCTATCACTTTTAGAATTTGAGCGTAGTAACAAAGCCTATTTTGAATTGTCTATAGCACCAAGAGAGGCAGCGTTCTATTCATTGGATGGCGTTGGCTACCACATTAGCGAATTGCTTTACTTACAACAGCAGGAAAGAGCTTGGGGTTATTTGCTTGTTGATGAGCAACGAAATAACCAGATTGTAGCGCGTGCTAACATCAAAAATAGAGCAGGCGACAAGGCGGAAATCGGCTATCGAGTTGCAGAGAAGGATTGTGGAAAAGGCATTGCTTCTCGCTGCGTCTCATTTTTAATTGAGGAGGCCAAAAGCATGGGCATAAAATTGCTCACTGCAGAAGTCATGGACAATAATGCCGCTTCTGAAAAAGTTCTTATCAAGAATGGCTTTAGTCCAAAGCTGTGCTTTCGCCGAAAGTATCGTCATCTAGGCGCTTTCCATAACAGTATCTACTTCGAACTTGCGCTTTAAACTCATCGATTGAAAACAGCGTGAGCAAAACGTTGCGCTATTCAAATTGAATTAGTAATTCACTCCCTCTAATGATTTAATATCGGTATGTCTAATCTCTTTTACGACAATAACAAAAGGGGCGTATGCGCTTTTTTGTTGTAAAAGGCGATAATGTAATCATAAATAGTTAAAACACAGGGAATTTCGATCCAAATGTCAACCCCAATTACCTGCTTTAAAGCGTACGATATTCGTGGCGAATTGAACTCACAACTGACTGAAGATGTTGCGTATCGAATTGGCTATGCTTTTGCGCAAGAATTAAATGCGAAAACTGTTGTTGTTGGTAGTGATGTGCGTCTTACGTCAACACCATTAAAATTAGCGTTAAGCGCGGGTCTAATCGATGCTGGTGCAACAGTGACCGATATTGGCATGGCAGGAACAGAAGAAATTTATTTCGCTACCAAACACCTTGGCGTTGATGGTGGCATTGAAGTAACAGCAAGTCATAACCCCATTAATTACAACGGTATGAAACTGGTGAAGTCAGGCTCTGTTCCAATTAGTGGCGACACAGGCCTAAACGCGATAAAAGAGAAAGCGGAAGCACTAGAAGATAGCTTCGTTTCAGAGCGATTAGCACACTACACGGAGGGTGCGTTGATTGATGCTGATGCGTTTTTTAACGGTACGGCCCATGTAAAAGAAGACAAGCTTTCTGAAACCGATAAATATGCGGTTAAATCGTGTATGTCTGACTATGTTTCTCACATGCTTTCTTACGTTAATTTGAGCAATTTTACGCCGTTAAAAGTGGTGGTTAATGCAGGTAATGGTGCCGCAGGCCCCGCGCTAGACGCTATTGAAAAAGAAATGAAAGTGCAGGGTGTTCCGATAGAGTTTGTTAAAGTACATCACAATGCTGATGGTACATTTCCAAACGGCATCCCCAATCCATTGTTACCTGAAAACCGTGCTGACACGGCTGACGCTGTTAAAGCGTCGGGAGCTGATTTTGGCATTGCATGGGATGGTGATTTCGACCGTTGCTTCTTGTTTGACGCTGATGGTGAATTTATTGAAGGGTATTATATCGTTGGCTTGCTTGCTGAAGCCTTTATCGAGAAAAACACCGACAGTAAAATCATTTATGACCCTCGCGTATACTGGAATACAGAAGATATCGTAGCGAATGCAGGTGGTACACCCATTAAGTCGAAAACCGGCCATGCGTTTATTAAAGAGCGTATGCGCAAAGAAGATGCGGTCTATGGCGGTGAAATGAGTGCGCACCACTACTTTAGAGATTTTGCCTACTGTGATTCAGGCATGATCCCTTGGTTGTTAATTGCCGAATTGGTGTGTGTGAAAAAGCAAACACTAGCGAGTATGGTAAAAGCGCGAATTGAAGCGTTTCCATCTTCTGGTGAAATTAACAGTAAACTAAAAGATGCTGACGCAGCGCTGGAACGCGTTACAAATAAATATCAGCCACTAGCCAGCGTAATCGATACTACCGATGGTTTGGGCCTGGAGTTTGGCACATGGCGCTTTAATTTACGTAAATCGAATACTGAGCCAGTTATTCGTTTAAACGTTGAAAGTAAAGGCGACATTGCGTTGATGGAACAAAAAACCGAAGAGCTACTTTCGCTTATTCGCGCTGAATAACCACGGTACTTTTCGTTAATAACGCTAGGTCAACAGGCCCTAGATAAGTAAAAAACGAAGGCGATAATATTTTGATATTATCGCCTTTTTTGTTTTCGAGATTTGAACTTGTTAAAGCTCTATTTATCAATTGCTTAAGCTGGTTATGCGTAACTTTACGGTTTGAGTTAGACACTCGCTTAATCACCGCAGGCTTTTGCCTCTATTACTTTTTTGCAATTAACTAATGTCATGCCTTTAACGCTAAGCTCTTAGTAACAACGTTAGACGAGCAAGTAAATCATCCACGCGTGACAGATAACAACGACACTTGTTAATCCCATCCGCAAGCTTATGTAACTTACAATCTGCTCTTTAGGAAGACTAAGGATAAACTTGTCGTAAATAAGTACGGCGACGTAGCTTAGCGATAACACGCCAAACACCTTCACGTCGTGAGAGAACACTAAACACAACCACCCAATTATGGTCGGCAACATAGCGACGAGCATTTGCTTGTCGTAACGTTGATTACTTATTGCGTCCCACCAATGGATACCACCAAAGAAAGACAATAGCACGGCTGAGTATTGGACAAAGTAAACGGCGCTTTGTGTAAGCGATAACAGGTTAAGCTGATAAGCCAGTGGCATAGCCACAAAAGGAATGAGACCGGCAATACCTAGAAAAACCGCTGAATAGGGCATTGTTGTTCCTTGAAGTAATCTTGTATAAACAAAAATAGCGCCTTAAAGGCGCTATTTTTACTATTAAGCGTAATACTTAGTTCAGTATTTACTAATTTACTACTTAATTGGCGTGTACTTACGCTGGTTATGACCAGTGTAAAGCTGACGAGGACGACCGATTTTTTGTTTAGGGTCGCTCATCATTTCATGCCAGTGTGAAATCCAACCTACTGTACGAGACAGGGCAAAAATACACGTAAACATGTTAGTTGGAATACCAATCGCTTTAAGTACGATACCAGAATAGAAGTCTACGTTCGGGAACAGTTTCTTCTCTGCGAAGTACGGGTCACTCAACGCAATCTTTTCTAGCTCCATCGCTACTTCTAGTAGTGGATCTTTTACGTTAAGCTCGCTTAATACTTCGTGACAGCTTTCACGCATTACTGTTGCACGTGGATCGTGGTTCTTATAAACACGGTGACCGAAGCCCATAAGACGGAATGGGTCATTCTTGTCTTTAGCGCGTGCAATAAACTCAGGAATACGATCAACTGTGCCAATTTCTTCTAGCATGTTCAGACATGCTTCGTTTGCACCACCATGAGCAGGACCCCAAAGTGAAGCAACACCAGCAGAAATACATGCATATGGGTTCGCACCAGAAGAACCGGCAAGACGAACGGTAGACGTTGAAGCATTCTGTTCGTGGTCTGCGTGAAGCGTAAAGATACGGTCCATCGCGCGCTCAACAGCTGGGCTGATTTGATATTCTTCTGCTGGTACAGAGAACATCATGTTCAGGAAGTTAGCTGCATAGCTTAAGTCGTTTCGTGGATAAACAAACGGCTGACCTACATTGTACTTGTAGCACATAGCGACAAGAGTAGGCATTTTAGCAATTAGACGGTGCGCGCTGCGAATGCGCTGTTCTTCATTAGAAACGTCTAAATCGCTGTGGTAGAACGAAGACATCGCGCCAACGGTACCACATAGCATTGCCATAGGGTGGGCGTCGTTGCGGAAACCGTGGAAGAACATGTTAATTTGTTCATGTACCATGGTGTGACGAGTAATTGTCTCTTTAAATTCTTCGTACTGTTCTTTTGTCGGTGCATCACCGTGAAGAAGCATGTGACAAACTTCTAAGTAGTCTGCGTCACGCGCTAGTTCTTCGATAGGGAAACCGCGGTGTAATAATACACCTTGAGCGCCATCAATGTAGGTAATTGAAGACTCGCAAGATCCTGTCGCCATAAAACCTGGGTCGTACGTGAAATAACCGTGCTGGCCTAACGTACGGACATCGATTACATCTTGTCCTTCGGTGCCAGACAAGATAGGAAGCTCGATTTCCTTACCGCCGGCTTTAAGAATGGCTTTCTGATCTGCCATAAAATGCTCTCCTCAGAATGGTTCTGTTTGCAGCGAAAACGGACGAAAATATCCGCTTCGTTGGGAAAAGTGGGCGTATTTGTACTTTATTATGCACCAACAAGTCAATTTAATTGCATATTTGCACAATAAATATTCCGAATTGCTTAAAAAAATACTAGCAATCAGATAACGATTAATTAACTCGTTGGGATTTCACTTTGCCCGATACGGTGCAATTATCAATGGCTTTTCGATAAAGGTAAACCACCGAACGATAAATATATTAACAGGTTAGTTTAAAAAGTAACCTTTTGATGAGGAATAAATACGCATACAGATTAAAAGTGCTTAATTTCTCGTTGTTATGCATAGTTATTCCATTTAGCTGCTGGTAAACTTCTTAACACTGTAATTGCGCTCGTTTAAACGTGTTGCGCTCAATTTTGATCTCTTTTTATTCAAAATAATTATCATAAAAGTGTATATAGCGACTAAAGTCTTACTACGGCACAAAAAATTGTAATTATATACTACGCTGGATATACTCAGCGGTGCTTTGGAAATGGAATAATTATTCTGTTACAGGCATTAAAGAATAATTCACAAATTGTTAACAACTCAATGGATGAGGCAATTAACAGGTTAAAAATCGAATTCACTTACTCAGGACATAATAAAGGTAAGAAATTCATTATCCCCTACGGATTAAACAGGCATACATTGTGAAAAAGCAAAGACCAGTAAATTTAGAACTCAATACTATTAAATTTCCGCCCTCTGCTATTTCGTCAATTCTCCACCGTGTAACCGGTGTTGCAATGTTCTTCGCGCTACTTTTTGTTATCTGGGCATGGGCAGTTTCTGTTCATTCGCCTGAAGGTTTCGCGGACGTACAAGCAATCATGGACGGTTTCTTTGGAAAATTTGTCGCAATTGGCACAGCTTCAGCGCTGACATATCACATTCTAGGCGGCCTAAGACACGTTGTTATGGATTTAGGTCACTGGGAAGAATTAGAGTCGGGTAACACAAGTGCAAAAGCAGTAATCGCACTTTGGGTTGTACTGACCGTAGTATTGGGAGTTGCATTATGGTAACCAACCAAGCAAGCATTAAGCGTGACGGCGTACAAGACTACGTTTCACTTCGCGCTACAGCAGCAATTATTTTCGCGTACTCGGTTTTCATGGCGTGGTTCTTTATTACCACCGATAACCTAACGTTTATCGAATGGCGAGGGTTGTTCTCTGGCCTGGCTATGAAAGTTTTCACATTGGCAGCACTAGTAGCAGTGATGATCCACGTGCGCATCGGCCTTTGGCAGGTGCTTACAGACTATGTTAAATCAGCAGGTCTGCGCGCAGGACTACAATATATCTTAAATATCATCGCGTTCGGCTATGTAGCTGTTGGCCTATTCGTATTGTGGGGAGTGTAAAATGAGTTTACCCGTTCACGAGTTTGATGCAGTAGTAATTGGTGCTGGCGGTGCAGGTATGCGCGCAGCACTACAGATTTCGCAGTCTGGTAAATCATGTGCACTGTTATCAAAAGTATTTCCAACCCGTTCTCATACTGTGTCTGCTCAAGGTGGTATTACTGTAGCACTTGGTAATTCACACGAAGACAATTGGGAATGGCACATGTATGACACCGTTAAGGGCTCTGATTATATCGGTGACCAAGACGCTATCGAATACATGTGTAAAACTGGTCCAGAAGCCATTATCGAAATGGAAAATATGGGTCTACCATTTTCTCGTTTCGAAAACGGTAAAATCTACCAGCGTCCTTTTGGCGGTCAGTCTAAGAACTTTGGTGGCGAGCAGGGCGCTCGTACAGCAGCTGCAGCCGACCGTACTGGTCACGCGCTTCTACACCTTCTTTACCAGCAAAACGTAAAGAACAAAACAAAAGTTTTCTCTGAGTGGTATGCACTTGACCTAGTTAAGAACCAAGACGGAGACGTTGTTGGTTGTACCGCGATTGATATCGAATCTGGTGAAGTAGTTTACTTCAAGTCTCGCGCTGTTGTATTAGCAACAGGCGGTGCAGGTCGAATTTACGCATCTACTACAAACGCACACATCAATACCGGTGACGGTGTTGGTATGGCACTTCGTGCAGGCGTTGCAGTTCAAGATATGGAAATGTGGCAGTTCCACCCAACAGGTATCGCTGGCGCAGGAACATTGGTAACAGAAGGTTGTCGTGGTGAAGGTGGTTACCTTCTCAATAAAGACGGCGAACGTTTCATGGAACGTTATGCACCTAACGCGAAAGATCTTGCTGGTCGTGACGTTGTTGCGCGTTCAATGATGACTGAAATTCGTGAAGGTCGCGGTTGTGAAGGCCCATGGGGTACTCACATTAAGCTTAAGCTTGACCACCTAGGTAAAGACGTTCTTGAGTCTCGTCTACCTGGTATCCTTGAACTTTCACGTACGTTTGCGCACGTTGACCCAGTGAAAGAGCCAATTCCAGTAATTCCTACTTGTCACTATATGATGGGTGGTATTCCTACCAACGTTGATGGCCAATGTCTAACGGTTGATGAAAACGGTAACGACAAGGTTGTTAACGGTCTATTTGCATGTGGTGAGATTGCCTGTGTATCTGTACATGGTGCGAACCGTCTTGGCGGTAACTCACTTCTTGACCTTGTTGTATTCGGTCGCGCGACCGGTTTACACCTTGGTAAAACATTGTCTGAAATGGCACCAACACGCGACGCATCAGAGTCTGATCTTGAAGCCTCTATGACGCGTTTCAACCGTTGGGAAAATTCAGAGAAAGGTAAGGGCGAAGATCCAGTACAAATTAAGAAAGACTTGCAGAAATGCATGCAGCTTAACTTCTCAGTATTCCGTGAAGGTGAAGCAATGGCGGAAGGTCTTAAAGAGCTTAGCGAAATTCGCGAGCGTCTTAAGCATGCACGCCTTGACGACAAGAGCGCAGACTTCAATACCCAGCGTATTGAATGTTTAGAGCTTGATAACCTAATGGAAACCGCGTACAGCACAGCAGTAGCAGCGAACTTCAGAACGGAAAGCCGTGGTGCTCACAGCCGCTTCGACTTCCCAGACCGTGATGACGATAACTGGTTATGCCACAGCATCTACGATCCGAACACTGATAAAATGCTTAAACGTGAAGTGAATATGGCGCCTAAGCTTAGGGAAGCATTCCCGCCTAAAGTGCGTTCATATTAAGAGAGGCAACGATCATGCAATTAACTTTTTCGATTTATCGTTACAACCCAGAAGTAGATGCGAAGCCTCGCATGCAAGACTACACTCTAGAAGTAGAGGAAGGCCAGGACATGATGGTGCTAGACGCGCTACTTGCACTTAAAGAGCAAGATCCGACGCTTTCTTTCCGTCGCTCTTGCCGTGAAGGTGTGTGTGGTTCAGACGGTGTGAACATGAACGGCAAAAATGGCCTTGCGTGTATCACTCCTTTATCTGCACTGGGCAAAGGTAAAATAGTAGTTCGTCCACTTCCAGGTCTACCTGTTGTACGTGACCTTGTTGTTGATATGACGCAGTTCTACACACAGTACGAAAAGATTAAGCCGTTCTTAATCAACGACAGTAAGCAGCCGCCAGCGCGCGAACACTTACAGTCACCTGAAGAGCGTGCGAAACTTGACGGTCTTTACGAGTGTATTCTATGTGCATGTTGTTCAACGTCATGCCCATCTTTTTGGTGGAACCCTGATAAGTTCATCGGTCCTGCTGGTCTACTTCACGCGTATCGTTTCCTTATCGATAGCCGTGATACGGCAACTGAAGAGCGTCTTAACGACCTTGATGATGCGTTCAGCGTATTCCGCTGTCACGGTATCATGAACTGTGTAAGTGTATGTCCTAAGGGCTTAAACCCTACAAAAGCGATAGGCCAAATTAAGTCTATGCTTTTACAACGGGCTGTTTAGTACTATATTCTGATAACTTCCTAAAGTTACAGATAGTGATGCTCTAAATAGCCATCCCAAAAGGATGGCTATTTTTTTATATATTCGCTGTTATAACACTTGGTTATGCTGAGAATAACCTTATAATACATCTTGATTGTTAACTAGATTTTATAAAACGTAGCAAGGCAAATTAAATGCAAGAAAGCGTGATGAAAGCGTGGTGGGATTCCTCGCACATGGCAGGTGCCAACGCTGCCTATGTTGAAGAGTTGTATGAAACTTATTTAGAAGACCCGCAAAGTGTCTCTGAAAATTGGCGACAAATCTTCGATAACCTCCCCAAAGTCGATGGCGTAGAGTTAGAAACCAATCATACAACAATTAAAAATCAATTTAGGCAACTTGCTGCGTTAGGGCCAACCGCCCGCATGTCTAGTCCGTCTGTGCCTTCTGCAAATGTTTCAGACGACAGGCAAGTTAAAGTTCTTCAGTTAATCAATGCGTTCCGCTTCCGCGGTCATCAGCACGCAAACCTTGACCCGCTAGGTCTATGGAAACAAGAGCGTGTACGCGATTTAGAACTTTCTCACCACAGCCTTTCTGAGCAAGATTTCGATTCAGTATTTAATGTAGGTTCGTATGCCATTGGCAAAGATTCAATGCCATTGGGTGAACTGTTTAAATCGTTAAACCGCACATACTGTGGCTCTATCGGTGCAGAGTACATGCATATTACCGATACTGAACAGAAACGCTGGTTGCAACAAAAAATTGAATCTGTTCAAGCAAAACCTGAAATTTCTCGCGACGAAAAGCTAGGAATTCTTAAAGGTCTTACTGCGGCTGACGGAATGGAAAAGTACTTGGGTTCTAAATTCCCAGGGGCAAAGCGTTTCTCTCTAGAAGGCGGCGATGCACTTATTCCTATGCTGAAAGGTTTAATCACCAAGGCTGGCACTGCAGGTACCAAAGAAGTGGTTATCGGCATGGCTCACCGTGGTCGTTTGAACGTGCTAGTTAACGTATTGGGTAAAAACCCATCAGTACTGTTTGATGAATTTTCAGGTAAGCACGACGACTCACTAGGCGCGGGTGACGTGAAATACCACGCAGGTTTCTCGTCTGACTTCGCAACACCTGGTGGCAATGTTCACTTAGCACTAGCGTTTAACCCGTCTCACCTTGAGATTGTAAACCCTGTAGTTATGGGTTCTGTACGTGCACGTCTTGCGCGCCGCAATGATGACACGAATACAGTACTTCCTATCACTATTCACGGTGACTCGGCAATTGCTGGTCAGGGTGTAGTACAAGAAACCTTCAACATGTCGCAAACTCGCGGCTTTGCTGTGGGTGGTACAGTTCGAATCGTGGTAAACAACCAGGTTGGTTTCACTACGTCAAAAACTGAAGATACCCGTTCAACGCAATACTGTACTGACATTGCTAAAATGGTACAGGCGCCAATTTTCCACGTGAACTCAGACGATCCAGAAGCGGTTGCCTTTGTTACACAGCTTGCGCTTGAATACCGTAATAAGTTTAAGAAAGACGTTGTAATTGATTTAGTTTGTTACCGTCGTCATGGTCACAACGAAGCGGATGAGCCAAACGCCACGCAGCCGTTGATGTACCAAAAAATTAAAAAGCATCCAGTTCCACGCGTAATCTATGCTGATCAGCTAATTGCTGAAGGTGTGATAGAGCAACGTGATGCAGATCGTTATGTTGAAGAGTACCGTGAAGCTCTTGACCACGGCGCGTGCGTTGTTGAAGAGTGGCGTCCAATGACAGAGCACAGCGTTGACTGGTCTCCATATCTCGGTCACGACTGGGATACGCCTTACGATGGTTCGCTTTCAGTTGAGAAGCTTAAAGAGCTAGGTGAGTCAATCACTACTATTCCTGAAGAGCACAAGCTTCAGTCTCGCGTAAACAAGCTTTACCAAGACCGTAAAGCAATGGTCGCAGGTGAAAAGTTACTTGATTGGGGTATGGCTGAAAACTTGGCCTATGCCACTATCGTTGATGCCGGCGAAGATATTCGTATTACCGGTCAGGATTCAGGCCGTGGTACTTTCTTCCACCGTCACGCGGTATTGCACAATCAAAAAGATGCGTCGACATATATGCCATTACAGCATATTCGTGAAGGACAGGGCGAGATCGAAATTTACGACTCTGTACTTTCAGAAGAAGCGGTTATGGCATTCGAGTATGGTTATGCGACAGCAGAGCCTACATGTCTGACTATTTGGGAAGCCCAGTTTGGTGACTTCGCTAATGGTGCGCAGGTTGTATTTGATCAGTTCTTGAGCTCAGGTGAAGCGAAGTGGGGTCGTTTGTGTGGCCTAACCGTTTTACTTCCACATGGTTATGAAGGCCAAGGCCCAGAGCATAGTTCTGCGCGTCTTGAGCGATTCTTGCAAATGTGTGCTGACCACAACTGGCAAGTGTGTGTACCTTCAACACCCGCTCAGGTTTACAACATGCTTAGACGCCAAGTGGTTCGTCCAATGCGTAAACCACTTATTGTGATGTCACCTAAGTCACTATTACGTCATCCAATGGCTGTATCTTCGTTAGAGGAACTTGCAGAAGGCAAATTCCATAACGTAATTGGCGAAATTGATGATATCGATCCGAAGAATGTGAAGCGTGTTGTTATGTGTTCAGGCAAGGTTTACTACGATTTGTTAGACCAGCGCCGTAAAAATGAGCAAACAGACGTCGCAATCATCCGTTTAGAGCAACTTTATCCATTCCCACAAGAAGAATGCGCTAAAGTTGTGGCACAATACAGCCACGTAAAAGATTGGGTTTGGTGTCAAGAAGAGCCTCAAAACCAAGGCGCTTGGTACTGTAGCCAACACCATTTCTGGCAAGCAATTCCAGATGGTGCAAAATTAACATATGCAGGTCGTGATGCATCCTCGTCACCTGCAGTAGGTTATGTATCCGTTCACAACCAGCAACAGAAAGCCCTGGTTGAAAACGCACTCACAATTAAATAAGGAACAGTAATGACAATTGAGATAAAAGTTCCGGTTCTACCTGAGTCAGTTGCCGATGCCACCATTGCAACCTGGCACGTAAAGGCCGGTGACGCAGTTAAACGAGACCAGAACCTGGTTGATATTGAAACTGATAAAGTGGTTTTAGAAGTTGTGGCGCCAGCGGACGGTACAATTGGTGAGATCCTAAACGAAGAGGGTGCAACTGTTTTAGGCGAGCAAGTTATTGCTAAACTAGAAAAGGGTGGTGCTGCACCAGCTGAAGCTAAAACAGAAAGCAAAGCGAAAGACGATTCTAAATCAGATGCGGCTCCAGCGGCTTCTGGAAAAACATCTGATGTTAAAGTACCAGTACTTCCTGAATCTGTAGCTGACGCGACAATCGCAACGTGGCACGTAGCTGTAGGTGAAGCAGTTTCTCGCGACCAAAATTTGGTTGATATCGAAACTGATAAAGTAGTACTAGAAGTTGTTGCTCCTGCAGACGGTTCTCTTGCTGAAATTATCGCAGAAGAGGGCGCCACTGTAACAGCTGAAGAAGTGATTGCTAAATTTGTAGAAGGTGCAGCAAGCGGCGCTTCTGCTCCAGCAGCGTCAAGCGAAAGCGATGACAGTGACGAGAGCAGCGATGCGCTTAGTCCTTCTGTTCGTCGTTTACTTGCAGAAAAAGGTGTTGACGCAGCTAAAGTGAAAGGCACTGGCAAAAATGGCCGTATCACTAAAGAAGACGTCGAGAAATACCTTAAAGGCGGCGACAGCTCAGCGAAGGCAGCGCCTGCTGCGTCTGAATCTGTTTCAGCTGACTTACCAACGGGTAATCGTACTGAGAAGCGTGTTCCTATGACACGTCTTCGTAAGACAATTGCTAATCGTCTTCTTGAAGCGAAGAACTCTACAGCAATGCTAACAACGTTTAACGAAGTAAACATGAAGCCAATCATGGATCTTCGTAAGCAGTACCAAGACAGCTTTGAGAAGCGTCACGGTATTCGCCTTGGTTTCATGTCTTTCTACGTGAAAGCGGTAACCGAAGCCCTTAAGCGTTTCCCTGAAGTTAACGCGTCTATCGACGGTGATGACATTGTTTATCACAACTACTTCGATGTATCGATTGCTGTTTCTACACCACGTGGCCTTGTAACACCAGTACTTAAAGATACTGACACACTAGGCATGGCAGGTGTTGAAAAAGGAATTAAGGAACTAGCACTTAAAGGCCGTGACGGTAAGCTGTCATTGGCTGAACTACAAGGTGGTAATTTCACAATCACCAACGGTGGTGTGTTTGGTTCACTAATGTCTACACCAATCATTAACCCGCCACAGAGCGCTATTTTGGGTATGCATAAAATCCAAGATCGTCCAATGGCTGTTAATGGCAAAGTAGAAATTCTACCAATGATGTACCTAGCGCTTTCTTATGACCACCGTATTATCGATGGTAAAGAATCAGTAGGTTTCTTGGTAACCGTTAAAGAGATGCTAGAAGATCCAACACGTCTACTTCTAGACGTATAAGACTTTCGTCTCACGGAATTGTGGTTAGGCGTTTAGCTTGTGTATGCTTGCTTTGCGCCTAACGCAACGCTGATATTTGCCCTATAATATCAGTCAAACTAATCAAGTCGCATTTGCGGCTTTTGTCTTACTAAAAATCGGATAGAAACACCATGAATTTGCATGAATACCAAGGTAAGCAGCTATTCAAAGAATACGGTTTGCCTGTTTCTGAAGGATACGCAGCAGACACTGCTCAAGGTGCTGTAGAAGCCGCTGACCGAATTGGCGGAAACGAGTGGGTAGTTAAGTGTCAGGTACACGCGGGCGGTCGCGGTAAAGCTGGCGGTGTAAAGCTAGTTAAAAACAAAGACGACATTCGCGCTTTCGCTGAAAACTGGCTTGGCAAAAATTTGGTGACTTTCCAGACTGACGAAAACGGTCAGCCTGTGAGCAAAATCCTAGTTGAATCTTGCACAGATATCGCTAACGAGCTTTACCTTGGTGCAGTAGTTGACCGTACAACCCGTCGCGTTGTATTCATGGCATCTACTGAAGGTGGCGTTGAGATTGAAACTGTTGCAGAAGAAACTCCAGAGAAAATCCTTAAAGCTGAAATCGACCCAATTGTAGGTCCTCAGCCTTATCAAGCGCGCGAAATGGCGTTTGCTCTAGGTCTTTCTGGCGTACAAATCAAGCAATTCACTCAAATCTTCCTTGGCCTAGCTAAGATGTTTGAAGAGCTTGACGTTGCGCTTATCGAAATCAACCCGCTAGTTATCAAAACTGACGGTAACCTACACTGCCTAGACGCGAAAGTAGGTATCGATGGTAACGCGCTATATCGTCAGCCTAAGCTGAAAGATATGCAAGATCCTTCACAAGAAGATGCGCGTGAAGCTCATGCTGCTCAGTGGGAACTAAACTATGTTGCGCTAGACGGTAATGTAGGTTGTATGGTTAACGGTGCAGGCCTAGCAATGGGTACTATGGACATCGTAAACCTACACGGTGGCAAGCCAGCTAACTTCCTAGACGTTGGTGGCGGCGCAACTAAAGAGCGTGTAGCTGAAGCATTCAAAATCATCCTTTCTGATGACAATGTTAAAGCGGTATTGGTTAACATCTTCGGTGGTATCGTTCGCTGTGACATGATTGCAGAAGGTATAATTGGTGCGGTTAAAGAAGTTGGCGTAGAAGTACCTGTAGTTGTACGTCTTGAAGGTACCAATGCAGAGCTTGGCCGTGAAGTTCTAGCGAACTCTGGTCTAGATATCATTGCTGCTGAATCGCTAACTGATGCAGCGCAGAAAGTTGTTGCTGCAGCGGAGGGCAAATAATGTCTGTATTAATTAATAAAGATACTAAAGTAATTTGTCAGGGTTTCACTGGCGGTCAGGGTACTTTCCACTCTGAGCAAGCAATTGCTTACGGTACGCAAATGGTTGGTGGTGTAACACCAGGTAAAGGCGGTACTGAGCACCTAGGTCTTCCAGTATTCAATACTGTACGTGAAGCGGTAGAAGCAACTGGCGCAACTGCAACAGTTATCTATGTACCAGCACCTTTCTGTAAAGATTCAATTGTTGAAGCTGCAGATGCGGGTATCGAGCTAATCGTATGTATCACTGAAGGTATCCCAACGCTAGATATGCTTTACGTTAAAGAATACGTAGAAGCGAAAGGCGTTCGCATGATCGGTCCAAACTGCCCAGGTGTAATCACTCCTGGAGAGTGTAAAATTGGTATCATGCCTGGTCACATCCACAAGCCTGGTAAAGTAGGTATTGTTTCTCGCTCTGGTACACTTACGTACGAAGCGGTTAAGCAAACCACTGACGAAGGTTTTGGCCAGTCTACTTGTGTTGGTATCGGTGGCGACCCAATTCCTGGTTCAAACTTCATCGACATCCTTCAGATGTTCCAAGACGATCCACAAACTGAAGCTATCGTAATGATCGGTGAGATCGGTGGTACAGCTGAAGAAGAAGCAGCAGCGTTCATTAAAGCTAATGTAACCAAGCCTGTTGTTTCTTACATTGCTGGTGTTACTGCTCCTCCAGGTAAGCGTATGGGTCACGCTGGTGCAATCATCGCAGGCGGTAAAGGTACTGCTGATGAGAAATTCAAAGCACTAGAAGACGCTGGCGTTAAAACTGTACGTTCACTTGCTGAAATCGGCAAGGCGCTTCGCGAGACTACAGGTTGGTAAGCTAACGCTTAACAATTTTGTGATAAAAGCCCGCTTTAAGCGGGCTTTTTTGTGCGCGCTTATTAACAACTCTGCAGAAATGCATGTAACAAAATTACAACTATCTGCCGTAAAAGCCCCGTATAATCCATATTGTGTTGTTAAATTACATAAAGGCCTGCATATCCTTTGTTAACGGCGTGTTGCACAAATTTTATTGAATACGTATGCAGGCAATTGTGCAAACCCTAGGTCCTCTATAGCATTATGCCGACGAGATGTATTGTCATTTAATTGTCATAAGAACAACAAAAAGACAACAACTATAACCGTATGGGACACCCGTTTTATGAAACAATTTAAACCCAACCTAATTAAAGCTGCGCTTATTTCAGGCGGTATGGCGTTTGGTAGTGCACCAGCATTTGCACAAGATGCAAACACTGATGCTGTTGATGAAGCAAATCTTGAAGTAATTCAAGTTAGCGGTATTCGCGGCAGCTTACAGCGTGCTCAAGCAATCAAAATGGATAACACTTCAATTGTTGAAGCGTTATCAGCAGAAGATATTGGTAAGTTACCAGATACCAGTATTGCAGAATCAATCGCACGTCTTCCTGGTGTAACTGGTGAACGTCGTAACGGTCGTACAAGTGGTATCTCTGTTCGTGGTTTTAACGAGAACTACGTTGGTACGTCACTGAACGGTCGTGAGCTTCTAGGTATGGGTGATAACCGTGGGGTTGAGTTTGACCTTTATCCAACGGAAATCATTTCAAACATTCTGGTATACAAAACACCAGAAGCGGGCATGACTACCCAAAATATCGGTGGTTCAATTGACCTTCAAACGGTTAAGCCTCTAACGGCAGAAAGTACGTTTACCGTAAACGGCACGTTCGAAAAAAATGCTGAAGATTCTCCAAACCCAGATTTTGACAACGACGGTCACCGCATTTCTTTAAACTTTGTCGATCAATTTGCCGACGATACGATTGGTTTAGCGCTAACTGTTGCGAGCATGGAGTCTCCACGTCAGGAGCAACACTTCCGCGGTTGGGGTTACGCCACAGTAAACACTACACCAGAAAACACGTTTGACGATAACGGAAATCCGCTTTGGAACCCTCGTCGTTATGATGGTCAAGACACTGTAGACGTTCCTGATGGTACTGTTGTATTGGGCGGTCACGATTCATTCCAGCGTTCAGCAATGCTAGAACGTGACTCAATTGCCGCTGTAGTCCAGTGGGCACCTACCGATAAGCTCAATATCCAACTTGATGCGCTTTATATCGATTTCGTTGAAGACGATGTACGCCGTGGTCTTGAAGAAGGCGGTGCAGAGTGGGGTACAAGCGCTTACACAATCACTGGTGTTGAAAACGGTCTGGTAACCAGCGGTTACACTGATGGTTTCTATAGCGTTGTACGTAACGATGCGCGTCGTCAAGAAGCAGACCTAACCACAGTAGGCATTAATGCAGAATACCAAATCAACGACTCTTGGACACTAGAGCTTGATTACTCTACCGGTAAAGTTGAAAAAGAAATTGTCGATGTAGAAAGTTACTCAGGTGTAGGTCGTGCTGGTACTGAAGGCCGTCCAATTACTGCACGTAGCTGGGAAATGACATCTTCTGGTGTAATGTTCTCTGACCACCCAACTATTGCACCGGTTGACCTTACCGACCCAACACTTATTAGCCTTGCAGGTCCGCAAGCATGGGGCGCACGTCCGTTACTTGAGTCTGATGCGCAGGATGGTTTCGTAAACCAGCCGCTTTTCGAAGAAGAGCTTGATACCCTTCGTTTCGACGTTAAAGGCTATGTAGATTGGGGTGTGGTAACAGGCCTATCTGCTGGTGTTGTATATTCTGACCGCTCTAAATCTAAAGACAATAACGGTGCTTACCTAACAGCGCCTTCCTATCCTGGAAATGCTCCTATTCCTGAAGTGCTAGGCGTAACGAACCTTAACTTTATTGGAATTGACGGTGTTTTAGCGTACGACTCGCTAGGCCTTTTCGAAAGTGGTTATTACATTGAAAGCGATGCAAGCCGCGTTCAAAACGATCGCTTAGGTGATACTTACACCGTTGATGAAGAGCTACTTACCCTTTACACCAAACTAGACTTGGAAATGGAAGTTGGCGATATTTGGGTTCGCGGTAATGTTGGTCTTCAAGTTGTTAGTGCCGACCAGCAGTCAACAGGTTTTTTTGCAACTTCAAATAGAGAAGGCTTTACTGTTGCTAACCCTGTATCTGGTGGTGCTGATTACACAGATGTTCTTCCAACACTTAACCTTTCAGCAGAAGTGGCTGAGGGGCAGTTTGTACGCTTAGGCTTGAGTAAAGTTATTTCTCGTCCGCGTATGGATGACATGCGTCCAAATACTCAGGTTACGTTCTCGTTCAACGATAACCAAATTACTAGCACTGAAATTGAAAATGGTCCATGGGGTGGTAGTGCTGGTAACCCTGAATTGCGTCCGCTTGAAGCTAACCAGTTTGACCTAGCCTATGAAAACTACTTTGCTGATACGGGTTATGTTGCTGTGTCTTTCTTCTATAAAGACATTAAAAACTGGCACCGTAGCACGTCTATTGTAGCTGACTTTACAGAATTCTATATTCCAGAAGTTCACCAAGGTTCAGAGGGCCAAACTCCTGTATTGTTCACTGGCCAAGTAGGCAGTGTTCTTGATGGTTTCGAAGGCTTTGTTCGCGGTTACGAATTACAAGGTTCACTTCCATTTGACATGATCCATGATTCACTTGAAGGCTTCGGTTTGTTCGCAAGTGCCACCTTTATGGATGGTGAAGTTGACGCGGCTCCGGGTCAAACTGAAACACGTATTCCTGGACTATCTGAAGAGTCTTACAGTATGACTTTCTTCTATGAGAATGCTGGTTTCGAATTCCGTCTTGCGGCAACAAAACGTGATCAGTACCTAACTGAAGAACGTGGTGTTAGTTTGGCGTTAGTTGATGCAACGAAGCAAGGCGGTACGCTTGTTGATGCGCAAATTGGCTATGACTTTAGCGAGTCTGGTATCGAATATCTAGAAGGCCTACGTGTTACTTTACAAGCACAGAACCTGACCGATGAAGATGATATTCAAGCGTCAGCGGCTGACGGCCGTCAAATCACGCAGTTCCAAACTTATGGAACGAACTACTTGCTAGGATTTAACTACAAGTTCTAATTTCTTCGTGTGTGTAAAGCCACCTGCTGCTTTTTGTTTTAGCTTGTGCTAAAAGAGAGAGCAAATGGTGGCTTTTCTTTTTGTATGAAAGGAACCCTTCAAAATTTTTGGTACGAATTGCGAGAAGTTTATGCAAGATCCTCATAATAAACCGATAAAGCGTGTAGTGATTGCCGGCGGTGGAACGGCTGGTTGGTTAGCTGCATCATTAATGAAAAAGGTGTTGGGTAAAGCAGTTGATACTACTCTGGTTGAATCTGAAGCGATTGGTACGGTCGGTGTTGGCGAAGCTACCATCCCCCCAATACGCCTAGTAAACCAAGTGTTAGGTATCGACGAAGCACAGTTTCTTCATGATACTAAAGCAACGATAAAACTTGCTATACGGTTCGAAAATTGGAAAACGAAGGGTGAAAGCTACTATCACACCTTTGGTGCGCCGGGCAAAAGCATGGCGTTTTGTCATTTTCATCACTATTGGGTAAAGGCGCGCCAGCAAGGCCTAAAAGACGACCTGTGGGATTTTGACCTAAATTACCATGCCGCTGAAGCGGGACGATTTGCGCAGATAAATGCCAAAGACCCAGTCGTTGAGCTACCTTTCGCCTATCATTTTGACGCCAGTTTATACGCTCAGTATTTACGAAAGCTGAGTGAAAATATGGGGGTTGTACGCAAAGAAGGTAAAATTTCACGTGTTCAACGTTTTACCGACAGCGGTTTTATTCAAGCACTTCACTTAGAAAGTGGGGACGTGGTTGAAGGGGACTTATTTGTTGATTGCACGGGCTTTAAGGGGCTATTGATAGAGGGAGCGCTGGGCGCTGGTTACGACGATTGGTCTCACTTACTTCCTTGTGATAGTGCCATTGCAGTACCGTCTGAGCGACATGAAAAAACCGCGCCTTACACGCGCTCTATTGCCCACGATGCGGGTTGGCAATGGAGGATCCCACTGCAACACAGAAATGGTAATGGCCACGTATATAGTTCACGCTATATCAGTGATGATCAGGCCTGTGACACCTTGTTGTCAAACTTAGATACCAAACCATTAGGCGACCCTAAACTGATAAAGTTTACGACGGGCAGACGACGTAAGCAGTGGTACAAAAACGTAGTAGCAGTAGGTCTATCAAGTGGATTCTTAGAGCCACTTGAATCTACCAGTATTCACCTCATACAATCTGCAATTGTTCGCTTAATTCAGTTGTTTCCCCACAACGGCTTTGCACCGAGCTTGGAAACGGAATATAACAAGCAGTCTGAATTAGAGTTTGAACAAATCAGAGATTTTCTTGTTTTGCATTACACCGTAAATGAGCGAACCGATAGCGCCTTTTTCAATGATATGCGAAATATTACTTTGCCCGATTCCTTAGCACATAAAATTGCGTTGTTTAAAGAAAGCGGAAATCTGCTACGAGAACAAAATGATCTATTCCTTGAAAGCTCATGGCTACAGGTCTTGTACGGTCAGGGGGTTACTCCTAAGGATTATCACGGTTTGGTAAACAGTGTGCCTGAAGTTCAGTTAAATCAAATGTTAACAAGACTGTTGGAAATCAAAAAAGAGCCCATTGCTAAGTTGCCGACACATGACGAGTATATAAATGGGATGGTTGCAAAGTATAAACGCGCAATGAGTTGAATAATTTCATATGGTTAGAAGTGCTGCGAGCGAACGCATTAGCTAACTAAACAGGTAAAGGATAAAGCAGCCAAAAGGCTGCTTTATTCGTATTTAAGGATGAATTGTTACAATTGTGCTGGTTTTTTACTGGCAAATTAAAAATATGTTGCGCTGATGTAAATGAATACGTATGCATAGCATTGCTCCCTTTTTATACAAAACAGTAGTATTTGGTGTTGAACCATAAGAGGCATTTTTGGGTGTGGTAGTCCTAAAAGTGTCGATAATAAACAAGGAATGGGACACCAATGAAAACATTCAAACCCAGCACTATCATGGCGGCCTTGATAAGTAGTGGGGTCGCGTTTAGCGCAGCTCCACTTTATGCCCAAGAGTCACCAGACACCTCAATAGACGAAGTTGAACGACCACAAGAAGATACCTTAGAGCGTATTGAAGTACGTGGTTTTAGTACCAGCTTGATCCAATCACTAAACCAGAAACGCTTCTCCGATACGGTTTCTGAACAAATATCTGCAGACGATTTGGGCGGACTTCCCGATGTGTCGATGGCGGATGCACTGACCCGCTTGCCGGGTATCTCTGCAGTAAGAACCGGGGGGCAAGCCGCGCAAATCAATATTCGTGGTCTATCCGGTGACTTTGTGTTTTCTACATTAAACGGTAGAGAGCAGGTATCGACCAGCGGAAGTCGGGCAATTGAGTTTGATCAGTATCCTTCAGAGCTTATTAGTGAGGCAGCGGTTTATAAATCACCCAAGGCATCGCTTATTGAGGGTGGTATAGCGGGTACGGTAGAACTTAAAACTGCATCTCCACTTGCCATTGAAGAGCAGCATAAATTCAGCGCCAACATGCGTGGCATGTACAACGATAGAGCGTCAGAGGTGAGTGATGCTACAGAGTATGGACATAGACTGAGTTTTTCATATCAAGGTAAATTCCTTGACGATACGCTAGGTGTATCACTAGGTTATGCTCGTTTATTCCAACCGAGCGTTTCTACGCAATTCATTGGTTTAGCTTATAACGGTCAAGTTGATGTAGACGGACTTGAAGGTGATATAGACGGGCCAGCAGATTGCCCCAATTGTGAACTCATTTCAGAAGGCTTTGAAATGCAGCACAAGGGCGGGGAAGAGACTCGCGATGGTTACGTTGCCGCGTTTGAATGGGCACCTATCGATACCTTTACACTTAAAGCTGATGCTTTTATCTCGAAATTTGACTCCGAAGCCTTTGCACGTGGATTTCGCGTTAAGCTAGGTGGAATAAACGCTGGTATAACTAATCCTGTAGTAGTAAATAATAGCGTAATTGGCGGCACATTTTCTCGTACAGACAACAGCTTTACCCGTGTTGAGTTGGTAAACGACGACAACCAAGATTTCGACAGTGTTACCAACTTAGGCGTGAATGCTAGCTGGGAGATATCGCCAGATTTAGCGGTTCAGTTTGACGTCTCCCGTTCAAGTGCTGAAAGCGACTTCAGAAACGGTTTACTGTGGTCGCTCGTTGGCGAAGATGCGACAGCGGCAAACCCCGTGTTCGACGAAAACGTCCAAATTTCTTATTTACTCAACGGTTTAAACTTACCTGATATCGGTTTTAATCAAAGTGATGCTTTTACAGACCTAGACCGTGTAATGATAAGTAAATACGGTATTTATCCGTATGAAAACAAAGATGAGTTAGACGCCTATCGCGTAGACTTCCAATATTATGTCGATGTGCCAATCATTTCTGGCTTTGAATTTGGCTATCGTTACTCAGACCGGGAATATAACAATGACCGCTCTGTGTTTGAATACGGCAACGATAGTGCATTCTCAGTAAGCGAACCGCCACTTCAGTTAACTTCTGATATGGTCGAAGAGGTTAATTGGAGCGGTGATTTTGGTTATTTTCCAAGTTATCTTTCCGTTGATCTAGACAGTGCACTTAATGCTTGGTTTCCAAGCGGTAGGCCACAGCCTGTTCAAACGTGGGGACCAGGAGCTGCCGGCGTTATCAATGGTCCAGGTACCGGGCCTGCTACTGCGTGGACGCTACAAGAAAGTGGCGATGTATTTGAAACTGTGAATTCTGCTTACTTGATGGCAAACATTAATACAGAAATTGGCAGTATTCCTGTTACAGGTAATGTTGGTGTTCGTTACGTTAAAAGTAAACAAAGTTCAACGACACTACAGCGTGCTACTCAGTTAATTGAAGACCTTGAGACCGGAACATCGGTTGAAGTTAGTGACCCTACGGCTGGTGCACAAAACATTACCGACGACGTAGGGTTAATTAATAACTTTTATCGCCCAGCGTTGATAAGTCACGAATATTCTGACGTTTTGCCTTCAATTAACCTGAACTTTAAACTTACAGATGACACGCAACTTCGTGTAGCTGCTGCAAAAGTGATGGGCAGAGCGCCAATAAACCGTTTTGCCGCAAATGCGTCAACCACTATTGAAACGGTTACCGCTTTCCAAGACAGAGACTCGGGTGAAATTACGCTTTCCAACCCTACGGCAAGGGTTAGTGGTAGCGCCCGTAACAGCCCTTATTTAGAGCCATTCTATGCAACTCAATACGACGTTTCGTGGGAGTATTATTTCTCAGATACGGAAGGCGCATTAGTTGTCGCTGGCTTTTATAAAGACATTGAATCGTTCGTAGAAGACATTGAAATAGAGCCTTATGATTTTGAAGCAAACGGCATTGTAATTCCTGATAACGTAAGTGTGCCGGTTTACTTGACGCCAGAGTTTGCAGGACAGGAAGCCGAACTAGCGCTTGATGAAAATGGCGACCCCATCTTTATTACCGTCCCTACTGAAAATGGTAGCTACAGCACAGCCGTAAACAATGCCGAAGGTGGCTATATTCGCGGTTTAGAAATCGCCTATACGCAAATTTATAGCATGCTGCCTGGAATGTGGTCAGGCTTAGGCGTTAGCGCGAGTTACTCTTACACCGAAAGTGAAATTCAACGCACGCTAGGTGATGACGTGTATGCCGCTAACTTACCAGGTCTTTCTGAAAACGTTGCTACGCTAACCGTGTTTTGGGAATACGAAGGTTTTGAAACTCGCTTGTCTAGCCGATATCGCGATGCATTTGTTTCGCAGCAAGTAGCGGTAAACGACCAGGTGGTTAATTTTGATGAAGAATTGGTTATTGATTACCAAGCGTCGTACGAGATTAACGACAATTGGAGCGTACTATTTCAAGTTAACAACCTAACAGACGAGCCAACGAAGAGCTATTTCTCATCAGAAGAGCAAACCGGCACTATCCAATACTTTGGTACGCAATATTACCTAGGGATGACATATCAACTATGAAAAACAGCATCTTAGGTAATTTATTTAGCAACACGACGGAATATTCGGTTGCCAAAAGTAGCGAAAATATTCAGGAGAATTCTATGTTTACTAAAAAAAGAGTAGTGCGCGCTGCGTTACTCGTAGTAGGCGCATATACACTTGCAGGTTGCGGTGGCTCGGGCGTAGAGTCGGGCACCAACGATCTGCTTACCTGTGAGGTTCCAAATGTACCTAATTCAACAGGTACGGCTTGTGAACCGCCACCACCTATTCAATGCGATGCGCCGCTCGTACCTAATGAAGCGAACGATGCATGTGAAGCCGGTGCTGATCCAAGTTTACCTGCACCTGTATTTACCCCTTCATCTAATCAAGCTGTACTTTATTATAATCGGGCTGCTGTTGACGCTGATAACTCAAGTAACGATGCAGCTTATGAAGGCTGGAGACTACATACTTGGAACAATGACGAGTGTGATGCTTATGCTGACGCGGACACGGATTGGGCCAACGGTCGCATTCATAGCGGTATCGATCCAAACTATGGTGCGTATTGGATTCTAGACCTTAAAGACGGGTATGGAAGCTGCCACAATTTCATCATCCACAAAGGCACTGACGATGCCGGAAAAGAAATGGGGGGCGGAGACTTCCAGGGTTCTTTAGTACAAGATGATGAAACATTTGTACGCATGAATTTTACCCTTTCTGGCGAGGCAACCATATTTGAGTTCCCTATCATGTCTCTTGGTCCACAGCCTGTTGATATCGAGGGTTTTGGTGCGCATTGGTTAGATGCCAACACTATTTTATGGGACGTACCTGAAACCGTTTCAGAGGTGAAACTTCACTATTCAGCACAGGCTGACTTAGAGAGCACGCTGGAAGAGGGTATTAACGGTACTCAAGTAACGTTAATGAGTACAACACTTACCGAAGAGCAATCTGCCCGTGCGCCGCACTTATCTGCTATGCAGGCTTGGGAAGGCGACTGGTCGGTCGAAGATGCTAAAACCGTGTTGACGACACAAGCCGTAGTAGGGGGGTACGATGCTGACGGTACGCTTGTTGTTGCGACCGGGATCCAACTGGCTAACGGAATAGACGCACTATATACGCTCGGTGAAGACGATGCTGACGAAGCTCAACTTGGTGGTATCTACTCTGATACAGGTATTACTGCCGCATTGTGGGCGCCTACTGCTTCAAATGTTGATCTTCTGATTTATAACGACAACAAGACATTAAGCCAGCGTATTGATATGGTTCGAGATGATACGTCTGGTGTCTGGCGTCATGAAGGCGATATGTCCCTTGACCGTCAGCTTTACCGTTATGAAGTTACCGTCTATCACCCTATTACGGGGAATGTAGAAACGCTGCTTGTTACAGACCCATATTCTGTGTCACTAAGCACAAACGGCCGTTTCTCTCGCTTCGTAAATCTAGCTGATGATGATTTAAAACCACAAGGCTGGGATACTCATACTATTCCGACGGTTGAAAATTATGAAGATGCAGTCATTTACGAAGGGCACGTTCGTGACTTTAGCGTACGTGATATGTCTACGTCTGAGGAAAATAGAGGTAAATACCTTGCCTTTACTGAAGAGGGCACAGCACCGGTTGAGCACCTTAAAAAGCTTGTTGAAGCAGGGCTTACTTACTTCCATATACTTCCAGCAAATGACATTGCAACCATCGATGAGGATCCAACAAAAACGGTAGATTTATACGATACGGTAGGCAAACTGTGTCGCTTAAATAGCAGTGCTGCGGTATGTGAAGAAGAAAGCGCTGATGCATTGCTAATTGACGTTTACAACGGTTACGATCCTTTATCTCAAGCGGGTAAAGCCCAGCAGCTTACTAATGATTTACGCAATCTAGATACATTCAACTGGGGCTATGATCCTCATCACTTTAACGCGCCGGAGGGCAGCTATGCGTCGAGTGCAGAGGGAGTAGAACGCATTGTAGAAATGCGCGCCATGATCCAAGCACTTCACGAGATGGGGCTACGTGTTGCACTTGATGTAGTCTATAACCATACCAATGCGTCTGGTGTTTTCAGTAAGTCAGTATTAGACAAAGCGGTACCGGGCTACTATCACCGTTATGAAGTGGATACTGGTGCGATTGTTCGTGAAACGTGCTGTGATGACACAGAGCCTCGCAATGTCATGATGGAAAAGTTCATGGAAGATTCGCTGCTCATGTGGACTGAGCATTATAAGTATGATTCATTCCGTTTCGACATCATGAGCCAAGCTACAAAAGACACTATGGTACGCTTGCGTGATGCAGTCCAAGCTATCGATGCTGACAACTATTTCTACGGTGAAGGCTGGATTAAAATAGACCGCGGTTACGAGCAAGCGAGCCAGCTCAATATGGCTGGTACCGAGATTGGTACCTATAACGACCGTATTCGCGAAGCTATTCGCCAGGGCGCTATCTTTAGGCCGGAAGATGAAGGGCTATTAAGCGCGCAAGACCGTGTGAAAATGGGCATGATCGGAACGTTAAAAGACTATGTTTTGGAGACGTCTTCAGGAAGTGCAGGCGCTACCAGTAACTTAGGCGGCTATGCAGAAGATCCTGCGGATATCATTAACTACGTGTCGAAGCACGATAATGAAACACTGTGGGATCAGTTAAACTACACGCTTCCACAAGATATTACTCTAGAACAGCGGGTTCGTGCCCAAAATGTAGCAATGGGTATTAATCTTGTGTCTCAAGGTATTCCATTTTTACAAATGGGCGGCGACATGCTTCGCTCAAAATCAATGGATAGAAATACCTATGATGCGGGCGACTGGTTTAACTACGTCGATTTCACCTACGAAACGAACAACTGGAACGTAGGTTTACCGTTGGCACAAGATAACGAAGCCCGTTGGGAAGAAATGGGTGAATTCATTTACAATCCAAATCGCGCGGCCTCAATGGCAGATATAATGTTTGCCTCTGATGTGTTTGCAGAATTGCTTAATATTCGAATGACAAGTCCGCTGTTTAGATTAACCACCGCTGAAGACATCATCGACCGTATAGGTTTCCACAATATTGGCGAACGCCAGCAGCGTGGTCTTATAGCGATGAGCATTGATGACGGCATATCTGAAAACAGCGAAGTACCTCGCCTAGATTTAGACATGATGAATGATGCGGTTATGGTGCTTGTGAATACGGGGTATGAAGAGAAGTCTATCACGGTAAACACAGCAACAGGCTTTTCGCTTCACGCCACACAAATGAATTCTGTAGATGCAGCGGTACGCGGCGCCACATTTGTAGAAGGTGAAGATGGTAATGGAACCTTTACCGTTCCTGCACTAACTATTGCTGTTTTCGTAAAACCACAGTCTGGAGCTCAAGGTTATGGTCTATCAGCGTATGCCACGTCTGGTGCGCCTGATGTTGTTCCTTACGGCGACACCATCGCTTACCTGCGTGGAGATATGAATGGTTGGTCAACGGATGATGCATTTACCTATCAGGGTGACGGTAAGTACACCGTAACAGCTACACTTGAAGGTGGCGTTACATATGGATTCAAATTCGCATCTGAAGATTGGAGTACAGTGAACTTTGGCGCAGCGGATGGTGAAGAAGGTACAGTAATAGCGGGCGAAGAAAAGGTTCTTGCACGTACTAATACCAACCTTTCATTTACACCAGCGACGAGCGCGACCTATCTGTTTACTATTGATGCGACTGATAGCGAAGCACCAATCCTTATGGTTGAGAACGAAGAGCCCTATGTTGGCACACCAGTGTATCTTCGTGGTGCAATGAACGACTGGGGTACGGCTGAGGAGTTTGCGTACCAAGGCGGACGTATTTACACTTTCTCTCGTGATGTTGAACCAGGAACTTACGAGTTTAAGGTTGCTTCAGAAGATTGGAGTACCGTGAACTTCGGTGCGATATCAGCCGATGATTCAGATCGCAACCTTGCGCCTGGCCAGACTTTGGGGCTCGCCGCTACCAACGACAATCTTATTTTGAACATTGAAACCGCCGACCGCTATGTGTTCGTATTCAACGTCACTGATTTAAATGCGCCAACCATTGGTGTATTTAAAGAAGCGTTTTGGGGCGACACTCAAGTTTATATCCGTGGTGGTATGAATGGCTGGGGAGCTGTCGATATGTTTGAATATCAAGGAGAAGGTGTTTATACCGCAGACATTGAATTGAGCGCAGGTAGTATTGAATTCAAAGTCGCTTCTGAAGACTGGTCGACAGTAAACCTTGGCAACCCGAACGATGCAGCAAGCAACGTAGTAACGCCTAGCGAGCCGAAAACACTTGGCGCAAGTAACAATAATCTAATGATTGAAGTTGCTGAGTCTGGTCTATACGAGTTTAAGGTATATGGCCCTGATGGAAATGCACCTACGTTAACGGTTACGAAAAAGTAAGACCGAATAAACGCTAATTTGGTAAATTTCTAATTAACCAAGATTTAAAAACCGCGACGTAGTTCGCGGTTTTTTGTTTTTGGCATATCTCTTGATTCTCTAGTAGTATCACCAAGAAAATAGTGGTCGTACCAGAGTGGTTGAATTTATTCAAAAGGAGATGAAAATGAAACGTGCACTTGTTGTTGAAGGTGGCGCTATGCGCGGAGTTTTTGCAGCAGGCGTGTTAGACAAATTCATGGAGCATGACTACCATTCGTTCGACTTCGCGATTGGTGTTTCAGCTGGCGCAACTAATCTTTCAACCTACGTATCGAAAATGCATGGGCTTAGTAAAACCATCATCACGCAATACGCCACAAAGAGGGAGTTTTTTAGCCCGCTTCGTTTCATAAAAGGTGGGCACATGACAGATGTTCATTGGCTATGGCATCACTCTAAACAGTCCATGAATATTCCTGCACCAGGTGAAAAAAGCAGCATGCCACTGTATGTTGGGATTACTAATGCAGAGTCAGGTGAATGTGAATATATACAAGCCACCAAAGATAATGTTGATGATTTAATGGTAGCTTCCTGTGCGTTGCCAACTGCATACCGAGACGAAATTTCAATAAATGGTACGCGATACTTGGACGGGGGAGTGGCAGATGCAATACCTGCTATCCAAGCATACAAAATGGGTGCGAAGGATATCACGGTTATTCTTTCTCAACCGTTAGGTTTTACAAAACCAGAAGTAAAGTCTGTTTGGCTAATGCAAAAGATGTATGGCAACCAGCCTGCGCTACTCGATAAGATGTTGCAGCGTGCAGCCATTTATAACGAAACGTTAGCTTTTCTCAATAATCCACCCGACGACTGCACAATCCGTGTGATAGCGCCTGATGAAGCTTTTTGCGTTAAGCGTTTAACTATGGATAAGAAGAAGTTATTGCGAGGCTACGGTCAAGGGCGGCGCATGGCAAGACGCTATCTTAAACATTGCTATGAGAATTCAGTGGAAAGACAGCGCAAAAGCGCATAGCTACCCTACCAGACTGATTTCTTCTTTCTGTACAAAGCCTGTATGCAAATCGCAACAAAAGGCTTATATAGCTTGGTTTTTTTTCCAAGCTCTTTTTAATCTCCAATAAAACTCTAATTTTCAGTATCTTACCCTGTTTCAATTTGGCAACAGTTTAAGCTTAAGTTACTGGTTCTTACTTCTAGTACCAGTCTTACACAGCGTGAATTGTTGAATTTAGCAACGCTATTTCCCTTACACCGCTTATAACTAGCGCTGTTTACTTCCCGTTTGAACATAAGTTGCCATATTTCCTATTTTAGTAACATTTTGAAAAAAATGAATTTTATCGAGTTTATGAAGCATTCTTATGTAAACTTTGCAGGGAATGTGCAATATTTTCATTAAATTGGTCTACATCTTGCTGAACAGGTGGCAATAAACGCTGTTTTTTTAACGATGCGAAGATTTCAGGTGGTTCATTTATCTCAACATTAAATCCTTCTTAAAAAAGGGATTGAGTAAATAGACCAAACTGTCACACGTTATTAAAATATAGAAATTATAATCGACCACGCTTTGCAATATCACGTGCTTCTCGATAGCAAGAGGAGACCAGTGCTCATTGGCAGAAATGCTTATTGGCATAGTTGAATCGCGAGTTTTGTGTCTACCGCTTTTTAGATAAATTTAATCATACTTAAGGTTAGTTTACGCTAACCTGTCTAGAAGCGTGATAAAGAACGTGGCAATATCAAATGCTGAATAAAAAATAAAATAAATACAAACGTGCAAATTGCGAATCAGAAAATGTCAATTGGGTTGATAAACCCGAAAAATCCCGTAAATGTTGCTTCTATACTGCGAGCTGCAGGTTGTTATGGTGTGGCCAGCGTTTTTTATACTGGTCAGCGCTATCGATTTGCTAAAGATTTTAATGCGGATACGAAAGCGTTTCATAAAGTCATTCCGACCATTGGGGTCGACGACTTAAAAGAAGTAGTGCCTGAAGGTGCGTCAGTCGTAGCAGTTGAACTGGTAGAGGGTGCTACACCACTACCTTTGTTTGAGCACCCGAGCAATGCGTTTTACTTGCTAGGTCCTGAAGATGGCAGTATTGGCGAAGACGTTTTGTCTTGGTGCGATCATGTTGTCTACGTTCCTACTTTTTCATGCATGAATTTAGCGGCCACAGCAAATGTGTTGCTGTATGACCGTCTGTCAAAGTCTGATTACGTAAGTGGGGATGCACTTATCAGACAAAGTAGAGATACGAATAACAAATCTAAGATTAAATAGTAATTAAATAACTAAGGCTGTCGTTGCGAACAGGAAGTTACCCACAAGCCTAATAATAAATTAAATCAGGGGAGCTTTGCGTTGAAGATGAGAACAATGAGCGCAGTTCGAGCGTTTAATGGCGCCGTGTCTAACAAACTGAGTCGACTACCACAAACATTTTCTAGGGTACTCCCTAGTCGTTTCTCACTCGAAGAGAGTATTTCTAATTTCTTCTTTAGCCGTTACGAACTTGTGATTGCTAACGAAGAAAGTGAAAAGCAGGTGAGTTATAAAACGCGACACAAAGTGTATTGTGAAGAAATGAACTTCGAGCAGAAAAATGCCACTGCATTAGAAAAAGACAAGTTTGATGATCGCGCGATCAATTGCTATATCAAGCATTTGCCAACAGGAGAGTGTGCAGGCACGATAAGGTTGGTCTTGCCAACTGAAGCTGGTTTGGCACTTCCATTAGAAGAAAAGTGCGCGGAAGTAATTGGCGATGGTGCATTGCTACCTTCAAACTTGTCCCCACAAAGCGTCTGTGAAATCTCTCGCCTTGCAATACCGAGAGAATTTAGAGTGCGACAGTTACGCTCTAAAATCTTACCCTCTGAAAAAATTGAAAAAGTTAAACAAAAGAAAAATGTTCCATTTAACGTTGAGCATTTTCCTTATCTTTCAATTGCGCTGTACTTAATGGCAACGAGTGTGTGCCTTCATTTAAACGTTAAGCACGCCTATGTGCTTATGGAGCCTAAGTTAGCAAGAAGAATGAAGGCATTCGGTATTCATTTTAATCCAGTAGGTGAAGCTATTGAATTCAATGGCAAACGTATGCCATATAGATTGTCACCGCATGTACTGCTTGATGATTTAGCAAAACCACTAAAAGGTTTTCACAGAAAGATCCATTCAGAACTAAATAGTGCGTTACAAGCTATTGGCGATGTGGCCGTTCCCACCATTGAGCATACTCGAAAGCCTCTTCGCATAGCCCATGCAGCATGACACCATGCTATCTGGAATACTAAGCCGCCTCGTCAGGCGGTTTTTTTATGTTTGAATACGTATGCATGTTTTTTAACATCCAGTTAACGCGTATCCTGTTGGCATAATTTACGTTTATCACAATGATTGCCATGCCAAATTTCCAATTTCGTTTTTGTCTTAAACCCTTGTCAATTGCTATGCTGTCAATTGGATTAACAGCGTGTACAGGGCCGACCTCTCCAGTGAATAATCAAAATCCGGTGATCAAAGACGCTAGTCTGAAACCATTTGGTCAAAACGGCGAAAGTTCGACGCTAAACGATTCTGCTGAAAGGCAAGGTAAACCTGTTGTTTATCAAGTTTTTACTCGCTTGTTTGGAAACACGAATACAAATAACCAGCCTTGGGGCACAATTGAGCACAATGGGGTAGGTAAGTTTAGTGATTTTACTCCCGAAGCGCTAAAGGCCATAAAATCTTTGGGAACCAGTCATATCTGGTATACCGGTGTGCCGCACCATGCGGTGATTAATGACTACACTGAATTTGGTATTTCAAACGACGACCCAGATGTAGTGAAAGGCAGAGCGGGCTCTCCCTACGCAGTTAAAGATTACTACAACGTTAATCCAGACCTAGCCGATGATCCAGCCAAGCGTTTAGAAGAATTTGAAGCGCTAATTGCCAGGACTCACGCAGCGGGAATGAAAGTTATTATCGATATCGTGCCTAATCATGTCGCCCGTGATTACCATTCACTTTCTGCACCTGAAGGTGTAAGTGATTTCGGCGCGCACGACGACACGTCTGTTGAATACGCCCGTGATAACAACTTTTACTATGTAGTAGGTGAAGCGTTTCAAGTGCCCACAGCTGATAACTATCAACCTCTAGGTGGTGAAAGGCATCCACTATCTGACGGTAAGTTCGAAGAGTTTCCAGCAAAATGGACAGGCAACGGTGCTAGAGCTTCGAAACCGGATATAAACGACTGGTACGAGACCGTAAAAGTGAACTATGGCGTGAAGCCTGACGGCACCTACGACTTTCCAGTTTTACCTGAAGAGTACAGTGATAAGTCTTTTGAAGAACATGCCGCATTTTGGCAAGGAAAAGACGTACCAGATTCATGGTATAAATTCAGAGATATTGCACATTATTGGATAGATAAAGGTGTCGACGGTTTCCGCTACGATATGGCCGAAATGGTGCCTGTCGAGTTTTGGTCGTTTCTAAATAGCAGTATTAAACAAAAGGCACCTAATGCGTTCTTGCTAGCGGAAGTTTATCAACCAGATAAGTATCGCGAGTATATCCACCAAGGCAAAATGGACTACCTTTACGACAAGGTGGGTTTCTACGACACATTAAAAACGATTATGCAGGGGAGTGGAGAAGTAAGCAAACTGGTTACTATTCATGATGAAATCAATGATATCGCCCCGCATATGCTTCATTTTTTAGAAAATCACGACGAACAACGTATAGCCAGCCCCGACTTTGCCGGTAGTGCCGAGAAAGGTAAACCCGCTCTCGCAGTGAGTGCGCTTATTAGCAGTTCGCCTATGCTGTTGTACTTTGGTCAAGATGTGGGTGAAGACGGTAGCGAAGAGACAGGTTTTGGAGATCCAACACGAACGTCAATTTTCGATTATGTAGGTGTTCCTGCCCATCAGCGTTTTATGAACGACGGTAAGTTTGATGCAGGGAAATCTACCGAAGATGAAAAAGCACTTCACCAATTTTACCAAGACGTGATGGCTATTGCTGCCACAAACCCTGCAGTTACAGGTGAATATCAAAGCCTTCACGCGCTCAATCTTGATGTGAAAGATTCAGCCTATACTGAGCAGCAATTTGCTTTTGTGCGCGCGCAAGGTGAGCACGGATTTGTGGTTGTGGCTAATTTTAACGATAAGCCTACAGGAGCAATGAAGCTTGTTGTTCCTTCAAATGTTTTAGGTAAAGATAGCGATCGGATCACGCTAGCGCCTATGCTTTCTCATGAAGGCATAACACTAGAAAAAGCGGGCATTAACTACAACGCTTCGTTCTCATTGGAAGGGCTTGAGACTAAAGTATTCGCCTTCTAATTAGGTTTTATCACATGCTGCTGAGTTAACGCGAAACACCATGTTTTTTTACATGGTGTTTCGTGAATACGTATGCAGAGCATTGGTCAGATCGGACGGGCAAGGTAGTATCTCATCACCATCTTGTACTTAACGTATTTTTAACATGGGGTTGATGTGCCAAAACGTAATCGTGTAACTAATGACAGTGGTCATAAAAAAATCCAAAAGCGCGCAATTCCGCTTCTCCTCAGCTGTATCACTACATTTCCTTTGTTCTCAGTTCAATCATCTGCAAACAGTGGCATTGATGTTTACCCGCCGAATTGGTGGGTTGGTATGCAAAACAGTAATGTAGAATTGATGCTTTATGGTGATGATGTTGCCGATGACACTGTTTCAATAGCGAAAGGCGATGTAAGCGTTAAGCATAGCCAAGCCCTTGATAGTGAAAACTATCTATTCGTAACGCTAGACACGTCGAATGTTAGTGCCCAAGAACTAGTTATCAGGCTTACTGACAGCGATGGTACGACCCGTGATTTAACTTACACGTTAGAAAAAAGAGCACAAGGCTCAGCGTCGCGCGAAGGCTTTGGGCCTCAAGATGCTATTTATCTTATTGCCCCAGACAGATATGCCAATGGTAATGAGGAAAATGATAATGTTAAGGGTTATGGCGATCCCGCAGACCGTTCATTCAAAGGTGGTCGCCACGGTGGTGACATTCAAGGTATTGTTGATAACCTCACTTACATTCAGGATATGGGCTTTACTCAAATATGGACAATGCCCATGCTCGAAAATGCCATGGATAAATACAGTTATCATGGCTATTCCACCACGGATTACTACAAAATAGACCCTAGATTTGGTTCCAATGACGATTTTATTGCGTTAAGTACTGAAGCTAAATCAAAGGGTCTTGGCATTATAATGGATATGGTACTTAACCATATAGGCAGTAATCATTTATGGATGAAAGATACGCCGTCACACGACTGGATCAATAACAACGGTAAATTTGTAGGGACAACCCACAAGCGTGAAGCTCTTCACGACCCTCACGCCATAGCAAGCGATATAAAAGGGTTTAGCGATGGTTGGTTTGTGCCAACCATGCCGGACTTAAATCAGCGCAATCCGCATTTAGCGAACTACCTTATTCAAAACGCGATTTGGTGGGTTGAAAGCGCTGGGCTAAGTGGAATACGTGTGGATACGTACTCCTATCCTGATAAGGCGTTTTTGAGCCAATGGACAAACCGCATAATGGACGAGTACCCGAATTTCAATATAGTAGGGGAAGAGTGGTCAGTTAACCCCGCAATCACGGCATATTGGCAGGCGGGTAGCCACCGCCACGATGATTACGATAGCGCTCTACCATCGGTTATGGATTTCCCGCTTCAAGCCGCAGTCGTTGAAGCGTTGAGCAATGACGAAAGCTGGAATTCTGGCTTCATCTCTGTATACGAAACCTTAGCTACTGACTTTTTGTATGGCGACCCGAATAATTTGGTCATCTTTCCTGATAACCACGATATGAGCCGCATTTTTACTCAGCTCGGTCATGATAAAGACAAATGGAATATGGCGATGACGCTATTGCTCACTACGCGCGGTATTCCACAAGTTTTTTACGGTACAGAAATTTTAATGGGTAACGAAGGCAGTGAAGACCACGGTATTATTCGTTCTGACTTTCCTGGCGGGTGGCCTTCGGACAATGACAAAAACGCTTTTACCGGGCACGGTTTAACGGATGATGAGCGTTGGGCACAGCAGCGTGTGAAGGGCTTACTTCAACTGCGTAAATCACACCCTTTGCAGTTTAAAGGCCTGTTGAAGCATTTTGCACCGGAGAATGGGGTTTATACCTATATTCGAGAGGCAAATGTCGATTCAGCCAGTGGTGCAGATAAATCAAATACTAATCAGTCTGATAAAATATTGGTCATCTTAAATAAAAAGCCAGTGGACCTGCCTCTAAATAAGTATGCAGAGGTGCTAAGCACACACCAGACGTTAACACGAGTTAGCGATGGGATATCTTTTAAGACGACGGATACCTTAAGCTTACCAGCAATGTCTGCTAGTGTTTTCATTGTGCAGTAATCGTATTAACTATAGTAAAACAATAAATAGAGCAAAGTATGCAAGCAACTCAACCACGCCTTTCTTTCTGGCAAATATGGAACGTCAGCTTTGGCTTTCTAGGTGTTCAATTCGGTTTTGCACTGCAAAACGCAAACGTAAGTCGGATCCTTTCAGACTTAGGGGCAGACCTTCACTCGCTATCACTATTTTGGCTCGTCGCGCCAATCATGGGGTTAATCGTTCAACCAATTGTTGGCTCAGCATCTGATAGAACGTGGAATCGATTAGGTCGACGCCGCCCGTTCATTCTTGCTGGTGCAATCGCCGCAGTATTGGGTATGATTTTACTGCCGAATGCGCCGATATTTGTTGCCTTCTTGGCACCTATGGTAATGGGCGCGTTAATGGTTGCACTTATGGACGCGTCGTTTAACGTATGTTTTCAGCCGTTTCGCTCATTGGTGTCAGACATGGTACCGCCGTCACAACGCAATGTTGGCTATTCGATTCAGTCGTTACTGATTAATATAGGCGCAGTTATCGGCTCAATACTGCCATTTGTACTTACCAATGTTATTGGCCTTGAAAATACGGCACAAATGGGTGAGGTTGCACCTTCTGTTGTTTGGGCTTTCTACATTGGCGCTACAGTACTGCTTGGTACGGTCATTTGGACGGTAGTTCGTACCAAAGAATACGCACCAGATGAATACAACCGCTATAAAGGGCTTACCGAAGAGCAGCCTGCAACTGAAAAAGCGCCTAAAGCACCGCTAGGACAACGCTTAAGTGAGTTTTTCACGTTAGTAAAAGATATGCCAAAGACGATGAAACAACTTGCTGTCGTGCAGTTTTTCTCGTGGTTTGCGCTCTTTATTATGTGGGTATATACCACACCTGCTATTACGCAACATATATGGAATGTAGATAAGCAGTGGTTTGACCCAGCTTATATTGCTGCAGCCCCGATGGTGCCTGAAACCATCATCATGGCCAAGGGAGCTGCTGGTGATTGGGTAGGGATTCTATTTGCTGCGTATTCGGTATTTGCTGCTATTTTTTCTATTTTCTTGGCAAAACTTGCTGACAAGTTTGGACGCAAAACGGTTTACGCTTCGTCTTTAGCGCTAGGTGGCCTGAGCTACGTAAGCTTCTTGTTATTCCAAGACCTAACGATGATCAACGTAAACTTACTGATTACTGAAGTAACAGTACCTTTGGGCGCAGTGAAGCTGTTAATCCCTATGGTAGGCGTAGGTATTGCGTGGGCTGCTATTCTTGCTATGCCTTACGCTATGTTAGCTGGTGCGTTACCTGCAAATAAAACGGGTGTTTATATGGGTATCTTTAACTTTACCGTAGCCGCCCCTCAAATTGTATCGGGCCTAACTGCTGGCTGGATTCTAAGTTCTGTTTTCGACAACGACGCAAAGTACATTATCGTTGTTGCCGGAGTTTCTATGTTAATTGGTGCGGTTTCAGTTTTCTTCGTGAACGAGGCCGATAAGCAAGAAATTGAAGAAGCGCAGGGAGCTTAATATGTCATTTAATCGTACAACAATCGCATTAACGTTAGCTGGTTTATTTTGCTCAGCCTGCTCGAGTACATCTGTTCCTTCATCTAACGATATACAAGAAAACAGCCACGCTATCGTGGGTACGACTACGCCATTTGCTAGCGAAGCGGTGTACTTTGTTGTAACAGATCGTTTTGTAGACGGCGACCCTTCGAACAATCATGAAGAGCAGGGAGGCGATCACCCTACGTGGCAACTGCCCTTAGAAGGTCCTGAAGGTAAGAAAGCCTATGTGGGTTACATGGGCGGTGATTTACAGGGTATCTTAAACAACGCCGATTATATTAAAGAAATGGGGTTCACAGCAGTATGGATGACGCCTGTCCACGATAACCCGGGCTATGCGTTTAATGGCGATGAACCCATTACTTATGGCGGTGCCTTTAAAGACGGTGGTAAAACGGGTTATCACGGCTATTGGGCAACTAATTTCTATAAAGCTGACGAGCATTTGGTTAGCGCCAATTTAAGCGTTAGTGACTATACGGCGAAAATGCGTCAGCATGGCCTTAAGTCCGTGTTTGATATTGTGGCAAATCATGGCACACCGAGCTTCACCATGGAAAAGGACTTACCCGGCTACGGGGAAATATATGACAGCGATGGAAATCTGGTTGCTGATCATCAAAACTTGGCGCCTGAAGAGCTTGACCCAGAAAAAAACCCGCTTCATAGCTTTTTTCACAACTATCCAGATTTAGTAAAGCTTTCTAATCTAGATGACGAAAACCCCGCTGTACGCGATTATCTCATCAACAGCTATTTGTATTGGATTTCTCAAGGTGCTGATGCATTTAGAATAGATACAATCAGGCATGTGCCTCATGCGTTTTGGCGTGAAGCGTCAGATCGTATACGCGAGAAAAACCCTGACTTTTTTATGTTTGGCGAAGCATTTGACTATGAGGCGAACAACATTGCCCAACATACTTTACCGAAAAATGGGGGCGTCAGTGTATTAGACTTTCCTATGCAAAAGGCCATGGTGAGTGTATTTGAAAAGCCGCTAGAGAGTGATTTTGCTGACTTAGAAACGGTGCTTCATCTTACGCACGGGCCATATAACAATCCATATGAATTAACTACGTTCTACGATAACCACGATATGGCGCGCATTAATGCCACTGATGAAGGCTTTATTAATGCGCATAACTGGTTGTTTACAGTAAGAGGCATTCCGGTTGTATACATGGGATCTGAAATTGGCTTCATGCGCGGTACGGCGGAACATGCTGGCAATCGTAACTATGTTGGCCAAGAGCTCCTAGACCAAGCCAAGACACATCCTATTCAACAGGAGCTTACAAAGATTGCCAATGTGCGTAAAAACACGGTAGCACTGCAGCGCGGTGTTCAAGTCAACGTTGAACTTGACGGTCATCAAGCGGCATTTTATCGCGTTGTTGATACTGCAGAAACACAGCAGACTGCACTTGTATTGCTTAATAAGGGTAATGCCGCACAATCTTTCGAGGTTAGTGACTTTATGCAATCGGGCGACTGGACGGAACAATTATCTGGAGAAACGCAAACGGTAGAACTCGGTGATGCGTTAACCGCAACGGTTAAGCCCAATGGCGTTCAGGTATGGGTGCGCGAAGGTCAAGTAAGTAACAGCGCATTACTTGCAAAAATTAAGCATCAGTTGGCCCGCCAATAAAACGTGTTTAGCGCACAATAAAAAAGCCCCGTGGTTGTTTAACGCCCGGGGCTTTTTGTTTAGTTTCTAGCGTGTAATTTGCGCACGCTTACTCACTGCCACATGACTGCCTAATAATAATATCCGCAGGCATTAAATAATCCTGAACGTCTTCGTTGTTAATGGCTTTTAATAAGGTGTTTACCAATAACTCGCCCGCCAGTTTGGTATTTTGCTGAACAGTGGTGAGCGAAGGCGTGGTGTAGGCTGAAACCGCAATATTGTCATAGCCAACCACGGCTACATCATCAGGCACATTCACTTTTGCCTGGCGCAGCGCTCTAAGCACGCCCATTGCAATAAGGTCTGATGCGCAGACAATTGCTTGGGGAAGTTCGCCACTTTGCAGCAATGATTTCACCGCTTCTGACCCCGCGTCCTCAGTCGAAATAGCATTGCGTTGAACACTTGACTGATCGAGCCCATGAGATTGAAGTGTTTCAAAATAACCGTTAAAACGCGCTTTGAATTCAGGGGCGTGATCGCCGTTGTCGCCAATAAACGCAAAGGAAGTTTTACCCAAGCCAATTAAATGTGACGTTATGCTTTGGCCACCTTGATAGTTATCACAACCGATACTAACCCCTGGGTGGGCTTCATCTGGCGCACCCCAACGAACAAAGTGGGTGCCCTGCGATTCAAGTTGCGCGACTTTGTTTTGGTAATCAGTATAGTCGCCATATCCTAATAGAATAATGCCGTCAGCCTTATTTGAGTCTTCATATTCTGCGTGCCAGTCATCATCTAAATTTTGGAAGGACACAAGCAGATCATAGTTTGCTTGCGCACACGCGCGAGTAATACTGCCGAGCATCGCTAGGAAGAACGGATTAATCATCGAATCATCGGACGTAGGATCTTCAAACAAGAGTAGGGCAATTGTGCTGCTCTTTTGCTTTCTCAAGTTACTTGCGTTTTTATCCACTTTGTAATTGAGTTCCCGGGCAATACGCTGAACGCGATCTCTAGTTTCTTGATTAACTAGCGGGCTATTATTTAACGCTCGCGAAACCGTCGACTGCGAAACACCTGCCAAGTGGGCAATGTCAAAAGAGGTTGCTTTTTCTTTCATAAACACCATGATTTGCTGCTACGACCTTGTTGTCGCGAATTTAGATTACCATATTTTTATAATGACGCGCGCATTTTGAGACGCAGTCGCTCAAATGCCACGCAAAGTTACGATTTCGTCAGTGCTTATTTATATTTTGGAAGTCATAACGGCATTTAGTTTTAGAAGGTATTTGCAGATCGCTCTTAATTCAATCACTTGTCAGGCTTCTTTGAATAAAACATGGTTGAAGTAATTGCGAGAGTGTTATACTCAGCGAGATTTTGAAATATTACGTGCATAAGGGGAACAAGCGAATGGCCGAGACTGAACACCGTCCGACCAATTTTATCCGTCAGATTATTGATAAAGACCTGTCTAGTGGTCTACATGACGCAATTAAAACACGGTTTCCACCAGAGCCGAATGGCTTCTTACACATTGGCCACGCCAAGTCTATCTGCTTGAATTTTGGTATTGCTCAAGACTACACAGGTACGTGCAATTTACGCTTTGACGATACCAACCCTGCAAAAGAAGACATTACCTTCGTTAATTCAATTAAGGAAGATGTGCAATGGCTTGGATTTACGTGGGACGGAGAAGCGCGCTATTCATCGAATTACTTTGACCAACTACACGCATACGCCGTTGAACTTATTGAAAAAGGCTTAGCCTATGTAGATTTTTCAGCGCAAGACGTTATGCGCGAAATGCGTGGCACACTTAAAGAGCCTGGTCAAAATAGCCCTTATCGCGATACAGACGTTGAAACTAACCTCAGTGAGTTTGCCAAAATGACGGCAGGCGAATATAAAGAAGGTGAGTGTAGTCTGCGTGCGAAAATTGATATGGCATCGCCATTTATGTGTATGCGTGACCCGGTAATTTATCGCGTTAAGCATGCTCACCATCATCAAACTGGTGATAAATGGTGCGTGTATCCAATGTACGATTTTACACATTGTATCTCAGACGCCATTGAGGGAATAACGCACTCCCTGTGTACACTAGAGTTCCAGGATAACCGTCGTCTTTATGATTGGGTTATCGAAAACATTTCTATCGACTGCACGCCAAGACAGTATGAATTCTCACGTCTTAATCTAGAATATACGGTATTAAGCAAGCGTCGTCTTATTCAGTTAGTCGACGAAAACCATGTACATGGCTGGGACGACCCTCGCATGCCTACCATTGCGGGTTTACGCCGTCGTGGCTACACACCGGGTTCAATCGTTGAGTTTTGTAAACGCATTGGTGTGACTAAGATGGACAACATGGTTGAAATGTCCATGCTAGAAGCGTGCATACGCGACGACCTAAATGCAAATGCTCCTCGCGCAATGGCCGTACTAGATCCAATAAAGCTCGTTATCGAAAATTATGAGGAAGGCCAGACAGAAACGCTTGTTGCGCCAAATCATCCTAACGATGAAAGTATGGGTACGCGTAACATCGGATTCAGTCGCGAAGTGTATATAGAAGCAGAAGACTTCCGAGAGTCGGCGAACAAGAAGTTTAAGCGCTTAGTGCTTGATAAAGAAGTTCGTCTTCGCAACGCCTACGTGGTTAAAGCTAATCGCGTTGAAAAAGATGAAAATGGCAATGTCACTACCGTTTACTGCACGTATGACCCTGATACGCTTGGTAAAGATCCGGCTGATGGCCGCAAAGTTAAAGGTGTTATTCATTGGGTGGATGCAGCAACAGCACAGGCAGCAGAGTTTAGGCTTTACGACCGCTTGTTTAACGTGCCTAACCCAGCAGCGGAAGAAAACTTTACCGATGCGATTAACCCTGACTCGTTGGAAGTAAAACACGGTTGGGTAGAAGCCGGATTGGCAGACAATGTTCCTGAAGTAGGAGCATGGCAGTTTGAACGCACTGGCTACTTCTGTGTAGATAAAGACAGCACAGACGACAAGCCGGTCTTTAACCGCACTGTAGGTCTAAGAGATACATGGGCCAAAATGGGCGAGTAGGCACTGGCCTTTAGCCATTTATGCGCTGTAAATAAAAAACCGCTTAAGTGCTGCTTAAGCGGTTTTTTTGTTTAATGGAACATTGCTTTCATTAATTACTTTGGTTGGCAATCAAGTGACTGTCCGGTTGTTTCCTTACTGTCTTCGCCCATAAGATAAAGATACGTAGGCATAATATCTTCAGGTGTTTTAAGTGTATCAGGGTTTTCTGCTGGAAACGCTTGAGCGCGCATTTGTGTGCGGGTACCACCTGGATTAATACAGTTAAAGCGCAGTGACTTATTTCGATATTCATCAGCAAGGGTTTGCATAACGCCTTCTGTTGCGAATTTTGATACGGCGTACGTTCCCCAAAATGCGCGACCTTTTCTGCCTACGCTAGAGGTGGTGAAAATTACCGATGCACTTTCTGCCTTCTCTAAAGCGGGAATAAGCGCTTGTGTCATGAAGACCATGCCATTTAGGTTAATTTGCATCACGTCTTGCCATTCTTGCGCATCAATATCTTTAAATGCACTTAGGTGGCCTAAAATACTCGCATTGTGAAGAACACCATCTAATCGGCCAAACTGGTCAATAATGGTTTGCGTCATTTGCTGATAATGAGAGGGCGTTGCGCCTTTGATATCTAAAGGAACAATGGCGGGTTCTTGACCACCTGCTGCGACAATGTCGTCGTACACAGCTTCAAGTTTAGACACAGTGCGGCCTAATAAAATACAAATAGCGCCATGTGCAGCATACGTTTTTGCGGCTTGTGCACCAATTCCATCGCCAGCCCCGGTGATAAGAATAACTTTATCGCGCAATAAATCCGCTGGTGCGTTGTAATCGTTCATCATTTTCCTTCAAAAGGTTCATTTATATCGCAATGATTGGGGCCTGTAGACCCAATTAAGAATCAAACCCCAGATCATACTCAGCCTGACTCACAAGTAAAACAATGAATGAAAATTTCTTCAAACGTAAAAAAAGTTAACAAAAGTAGTTAACAAAACTTTGCAAAGTTGCAACAAAGTCAATAAGATTGAGGAAGATACAACTGGTCTAACATGTTTAAAACTATCATCTACGCCTGTAAAGACAGGGTAGACCAAGCTACTTTTAATAGAGTTAAGTTTTAGACACAGAATAACAACAATGCTTGTAGGGAGTAGAGATGAGAAAACTCGTATTAAGTTCCAGTGTGGCCCTTGCGCTGGGTCTAGCAGGCTGTGGTGGCTCCGATGAAACCCTTTCCGACATTCAGGCCGAAACAGAAGTCCAAACACCATTTTCACGAATCGTTTTTGACCCAGCTAATGGGAACTTGAACATTCCAAACGACCTTCTGATGCTTCCAGGCGATGATGGTTTCTTTGATTACACACTGAATATTCCGGTCGATGACCCTACAGATTTTGCTGACCCGCAAAATGCACTCAACGTGTTAGACGGTTGGTCAACTCAACACCCGTTTGTAATCAATGTAGAAACACCTGCCGGCGCATCGCTTGATGCAAGTACATTATCTTCTGGCGTGTTGCTTTTTGAAGCAACGTTAGGTCTTGACCAAAGTGATCCTGACTGTGCGCAGGTTACAACACCTTCTGCGGGTTGTAAGCTTGGCGATCAACTTACCTTTGGTGTTGATTACGTACTCAGCCTTGCTGATAGCAACACAATCACTTTTGTTCCTCTTAAGCCGCTAAAAGCAGCTCAGGGCTACATGTTAGTAATGACCACTGATTTGAAAGACTCTTCTGGCAAATCGGTTCAGGGTTCAACTACGTGGGACTCAGTAAGACAAGACATCGACACTAATCCTCTATCAAGTGCAGCACAGCTTCAATTACAAGGCTTAGTTAATTCGTTAGTTAATCCAGTGCTTGGTGCGGGTTTCGATCGTGAAGACATTACTTACGTGTCAGCTTTCACCACACAGTCTATTGCCAACTCGCTTGATACCATCAAGAAGGTCATGATTAGCCGTTTTGCACAACTGGCTGCTGGCGGTGACCCGTCCGCTCCAACTGCACTACCTGCAATCACGGTAAGCGATGTATCTGCAGCGCCTAATGCCATGGAAGCACTTGGTCTTGTAAACGCTACTGTTGTAGCTGGCGCAGTAGAGCAGGGTAAACAAGGTTTACCAGATAATATTCAAGCAGCGATTGACGCTACTGATTTCAGCTTGTTAGAAACTTGTGCAGGACTTGCGGGTACGGCGTCTGGTCAACTTTCTGCTCAATGGGGTGCGCTGAACGAATTTGCTGTTGGTGTTTCTACGGGCATTTTAGCGCAAGCCGGTCCTTTCTGTGCAGCTCAACGTTATGAAGGTAATATTGCATTGCCTTATTTCTTGGGTGTTCCAAGTGCAGAGAACCCACTTGCTCCAGTAAATGATTTCTGGAAGGCAGCTTGTGACAGCGGTATTGTTTTAGCTGGTGCTCCTCAAGAATTACTTGCAGACGCAGAGCCAGGTCCTAATGCAGCAATGTGTTCTTCACTAGGCCTTGCTGACGTTCGTATTAACGGCGAAATGTTAGATAGCGCAAGAAACATTACTAAATTCAACCCATATCCACAGCCTACTGGCGGAAACATGGGTACAGAAACGTTAGACGTTCAGGTTACTATTCCTGACCCAGCAATTGCTGGTGCTTTAGGTTTTCCTATCAGCATGCCTGAAGCTGGTTGGCCAGTGGTTATTCTAGCGCACGGCATTACCAGCCAAAAAGAAGATATGCTTGCTATCACAGGTACTCTGTCTCTAGCAGGTATTGCGTCAGTAGCAATCGACCAACCATTACACGGTAGCCGCGGTTTTGACCTTAATGGCGACGGTACAGATGAACTGAACGCGACTACGGTTAGCGCAACTCACTATATGAACCTTGCCAGCTTGCCTACGGCTCGCGACAATCTACGCCAAAGCGTGTCAGATTTACTTGGTCTACGTTTAGGACTAAACGCAGTTGTCGATACCACAGCAGCGCAAAATGTTAAGTTTGATATGTCACGTGTATCGATTATGGGTGTGTCTCTAGGCGCTATCACTGGTGGTAATTTTGCTTCAGTGGCAAACACGTCGATGGGCGGCGATTTAGCAGCACTTGATGGCATGTTTGCTGTCAAGCAAGCTTCTCTTGAGTCTCCAGGGGGCGGTGTTGCTCAGTTCCTAATTGAGTCAGCCGCGTTTGGTCCACTTATCAAAGGTCTGTTGCTGTCTCAGGCTTCTGAAGAGTTTGTTGCCTTGCTAAATCAACTGTATGAAACCACTGATGTGAGCGAAGAACAACTTCGCGCAGCGGTAGCGATTTTCGAAGAAAATCTTACTGCTGAGCAGGCTGCCCAAGTAAATGCAGTATTTGCAGAGTTTGCTTTTGCTGCGCAAACGGTAATGGATGCTGGTGACCCTACTAACTACGCTCAGACACTGGGTAGCAATACGCCAGTTCATATGATGACCGTAGTGGGTGATGGCAGCGACGCGAACCTTCCGGATCAAGTTATTCCAATTTCAACAGCGTTACCATTGTCAGGTCAGCTTCCTCTGGCAGCGACCATTGGCTTAGAGCAAGTGACAACCACGCAAGGTCCTGGTACAGATCCAATTAGCGGAATTGTACAGTTCAATAGTGGTGCTCATGCTTCTAGCTTAAGCCCTGCGGCGAGCGCAGCGGTAACAACGGAAATGCAAAAAGAAGTGGCGGGTTATATTGCGTCTGACGCACTTGTACTGCCAATTTCTGATGAAAGTGTTGTAGCGAACTAACCAAGGGTAGTTTGCTCCAATGGGCAGCGTTACAACTGCTTACATTTTATAGAAAGAAAGCCGGCGTTATTGCCGGCTTTTTTGTAGAAAAATTATAATGTTGTTTGAATGTTTTCATTTGTTAATGTAGTGTGAATTCAGGTCGGATCAGTTTTACTTATACTGTAATTAACACCGCTTTGAAGACGCGTGCGGTAAGAGTGGTTGACCTTTTTCATTTATCATTAGGGAACATTTGAGATGATTGACAACACCTTTAACGCTAAAAGGACGCTTATTGCGTTATCACTCACTGCACTTCTCGGTGCGTGCGGCGATAACGATAACGACTTTTCTAACGTAGAACAACCAGCGCCCACAACGCCTACGACACCCGAACCAACACCAGCACCAATTCCAGCATTTTCTCCTGACGGTACACTGTCCGCGGATGTTACCTGGACCACCTATGGCGTTCCGCATGTGAAAGCCGATAACCTAGAAAGTATGGCTTACGGTGTGGGTTATGCGTTTGCACGCGATAACCTTTGCGTACTGGCCGACCAGATTGTGAAGTATAACTCTGAGAGAGCTAAGTATTTTGGTCCAGATACTGTACCTGGTAGCGGTGATTCAGAGCACCTTATTAACGATTTCGGTTTTCTTACTCTAGGTATTAGAGAGTTAGCAGAAGAGAACTTACCTCGGTTGTCTGCTAATTCACGTGCAATGTTTCAAGGCTACACTGCTGGATACAACCGGTACTTAGCTGAAACTCCTGTAGAAGAACAAGATCAAAGCTGTGCTGGCCAACCATGGGTCACTGAAATTGATAGTGTGGATCTATTAACGTACTCATTAGGCGTGGCGCTATTACCTGGGGCCGCTAATTTCTTAGGACCTATGTTTATTGCAGCGCCTGAAGGTGAGAGTTATCTACCTACTCCAGCTGCGTCCTCAAGTGACGTTGCTTCTACCTTTAAGATTTCACCAACGGTAGGTCTGCCTGAAAAAAATCCTCAAGAAATGGGCTCTAATGGTTGGGGGTTAGGCAGCGATAAAACGACCAATGGCAAAGGTATGGTTTTAGGAAATCCGCATTTTCCTCACACAGGAAACCTACGCTTTTGGAATTTCCATGCTCAAGTACCCGGACACTTGAATGTAACAGGTGGCTCGTTGATGGGATTGCCTGGTGCAGTAAATATTGGATTTAACGAAAACGTTGCATGGACACACACCTTCTCGACGGCTGAACATTTTGTTGTGTATCAGCTGACCCTCGACGAAAATGATGAATCTGGCCTTACCCATATGGTTGATGGCAACAGACGCACCATCTATGAAAAGCCACTTCAAATTGATGTCGCAGTGGGTGGAGGGCAAACCATTAAGCTTAATAAGACCGCGTATTACACCAACTACGGTCCAATGATTGAAGTGCCTGGTAACTTTGATTGGAATGGTAATAATGCCTTTGCCATAAAAGACGCAAATCTGCCTAACTTCGATATTGTAGACCATTGGCTTGCCATGAATATGGCGACATCCATGGACGAGTTTAAGCAGGCGTTTATAGATTACGACGGTGTTATTTTCAATAATACTATGGCTGCATCTGATGATGGTCAAGTCTTCTACATTGACGATTCAACCGTGCCGAATCTAACCGAAACCGCAATTGAGCAACTAACCACAAACCCGTTACTTATTCAAACTAAAGCGGCTGCTGGCTTTACCGTATTACCGGGTAACATTTCGCAGTTTGATTTCGAAGGACCCGTTCCATACGAAGAAGCGCCTAAGTACGAGGGCACGGATTCAGTTCAAAACTCGAACGACAGCTATTGGTTAACGAATTTAAACTCACCAATTGTTGTAAGCAATCCGCTATTTGGTAGCGTGGAATATCAACAAACACTACGCTCAAGAATGGGTCAACAGTTTATTGAAAACGAAGCGGGAAGTGACGGAACCTTTACGCCAGACGAAGTGGAAGGCTTACTGTTTAATAACAGAAGTTATTTAGCAGAGAATATTTTGCCTTCATTGCTTTCGCTATGCGCCGCGCAAGGTTCTACACCTGTAGATGTAGACGGAACTAGCGTTGATGTTTCACAAGCCTGTGCTGCGTTGGAGGATTGGGATGGCACCATGAACCTTACAAGTACTGGTGCACACGTGTTTAGAGAGTTTGCATTCCAGTTTAACCAAGCGCCACAGTGGGAGACGCCGTTTTCACTAGAATCACCAGTCACTACGCCTTCTGGCTTGATGCAAAATGACGTTACTCTTGAACAATTGGCAAGAGCAACACAAGTTATTGAGCAAGCAGGTGTCGCATTTGACGCGCCGCTAGGGGACGTTCAGTTTGTTGAGCGAAGCCTGCCAGATGGCACGGCGTCTGGTATCAAACTACCATGGGCTGGTGCACACAATATTGAAGGTGGCTTTAACGTGTTTGACGTTATAAGCAACAGGAACGGTACGTTGCTTCCACGTCATAACTACGAGCCTGTGAATGGTAACACCATAATGAGTGCAGAAGCTGAAGGCTACCATATTAACTATGGCACCAGTTGGGCTATGGTTATTAACTTCACTGATGAAGGCCCCAAGGGACGGGGTATTCTGACCTACTCACAATCTCGCAAGTATGGCAGTGAACACTTCTTAGACCAAACTCAGCTTTATTCTACGCAGCCTACGCTAAGAGATATCTTCTTTACTGACGAGGAGATAGAGGCTAACAAGATAGAGCAAGTTACCCTATCGTCAGAATAAGATGAGACTGGTATTATAACGTAATTAGCAAAGCGGCGTTGCTTTTCACAAAGCAAGGCCGCTATTTACGTTGTGGGTAAACAACGACGCTTACCCGTTTATTTTACTAGGAGTAAAGTTTGGAGTTTTTGTACGAGTACGGTTTGTTTGTTGCCAAGGCAGTAACGCTAGTTATCGCTTTTATTGTGGTTGTATCTACCATTGTTGGCTTAGCGAGTAAGCAAAAGCATGGGAAAGGGCAACTTGAGATCGTGTCTATTTCTGAGCAGTTGAAAGACATTACAAATTACGCGAAACAGGTTCTGTTAGATAAAAATGCGTTAAAGAAATTAGCCAAGGAACAGAAAAAAGAAGCGAAAGCTAAAAATAAAGCAAAAAACAAAGCCAAAATCACAGAACAGGGCGAAGAGTCTGAGAAGTCCCGTCTTTATGTCATCGACTTTAAAGGTTCGATGGACGCCAATGAAGTGGAACACTTACGAGAAGAAATTACCGCTATCTTATGTGTAGCAAATAAAGAAGACGAAGTCTTGGTTCGACTTGAAAGTGGTGGGGGTGTTGTACACGGCTATGGACTTGCAGCGTCTCAACTTCAGCGTATCAAGGAAAAGGGTCTTAAACTAACGATTGCGGTAGATAAAGTGGCGGCAAGCGGTGGTTACATGATGGCTTGTGTTGCAGACAAATTACTGGCGTCTCAATTTGCTTACATTGGCAGCATAGGCGTTTTAGCTCAGTTGCCTAACTTCAATAAACTATTGAAGAAAAATGATATTGAGTTTGAGCAACACACCGCTGGTGAATTCAAGCGTACTCTAACCGTATTTGGTGAGAACAACGATGAAGGCCGCGCGAAATTTAAAGAAGAAATTGAAGAGATTCATGTACTGTTCAAAGACTTCGTTCAAAGCCAGCGTCCAGATATGGACATCGATAAAGTCGCCACAGGCGAGTATTGGCCAGGTATTAAAGCTAAGTCGCTTGGCTTAATTGACGACATCACAACCTCAGATGACTATATTCTTTCTCATTATCCCGCACGCGAAATATTTAGTGTTAAGTATGCTGTGAAGAAAAATGTAGCAGAGAAACTGGGGATGTCTGCAGCAAATGTTGTCGAGCGCGTGTTTATGAAATCAATGAGCAAAGCGCGTCACTGGTTTTAATAGCGACAATTTGTCTGTGTTGATAATTCAGGACCGATAAAACGATTGTTAACACAGACGTACGTTAAATTTTTAACCTACAAAAAGATAATAAAAAGAATATGGCACGGCATACTAAAACCGATATATTAGATGCGGCAGAGTACTTATTTTCTCAAAGCGGGTTTACTCAAACATCCATGCGCGAGATTACTGCCAGAGCAGAAGTGAATTTGGCGTCGGTGAACTATCACTTCGGCAGTAAGAAGAATTTAATTCAAGCCGTGTTTAAAAGGTACTTTGATCACCTAATGCCGCAGGTAGAGTCTTGCTTGGCGTCTTTGACACCTATGGAAGGTGCGAAGGGCGTTGAGCAACTCTTGTATTCGTTGATCCCTCCTATGCTTAACCTCAACACCATTTCAGAGCAGGGTACTTCTACGTTTGTTAAGTTGCTAGGACGTGGCTACAACGAAACTCAGGGGCATTTGCGTAAGTTCTTAATGAATGATTACGGTGATTGTATCCGTGCACTTGTCGACGCTATAAGGCGTTGTCTTCCTGATCTACCTGAGGAAGAACTATTCTGGCGCTTGCATTTTGCGATGGGAAGTTTTGTATTTTCAATGGCGTCAAGCCAAGCGCTAACAGAAATAGCTGAGTCTGACTTTCACAAGCATGTCGATATAAAAGAAGTTATCCAGCACCTAGTTCCATTCGTAGCCCAAGGGCTAGCAGGCAAATAATTCAAGCGCGCTCGTTAAATACTCAGTTGAGAAAGAGTGGTAAGCTATTATTCTTTCATAATAAATAGTGAAGGGGTCACATAACATAAGTGCCTCAACGACACTTACGGTATGCGACATTTATTGCGTTTTTACACCAGTAGCTAAACAAGATATTAAATCAGGTTATGCAAAATTATCGAGGAAGGGTTGCGCCAGGCGCCTCTGCATTGAGCTTTTCTGCCCAGAAATCCTTTACCGAAAATCCTGACTTTTTGGATGAAGGTGCCTTTTTCTTCGCTGGTTTCGCTGCGGCTTTTGCCTCTTTCTTTGGCGCTTTTTTCTCTTCGCTTTCACTCGTGGCGTCAGAAGAGCCAGAAGCTAACGACGCTGTCATCTCTTGAAGCTGTGCTAAACGGACGTTCTTACCGCTATCTACACTGTACCAACCACTTTTGCTCTCAATAGATGGTGCTTTGCCGTTCGCCTTTTTATAAGCTTCGGTAAATGCTGCTATCACTTCGTCTTTGTCTAAGTTTGCCATGCTTTTTTGCTCTTTATTTTGTTAAGATGACGAACGCTATGCGACGTATGTAATTGCTATAACGCTGAGAAAAACTCGCCCAGCGTAACGACCAAGCCAGCAAGTGTCGCAAAACTAAAATTGGATCTACTCACCACTCATAATTGTCTAATTACAGGTATAATGCTAAACGTTCGCGTCTTTTTATAACGTTTTTTGAACAATTTGTCTAACTTTCAACCGGAGGACTTGTGTCTATTACCCGCCTAGAACTACAAAATTATCTTGATGGAATGTTAAGGGTTAGCGAGATCAGTGATTATTGCCCCAATGGATTACAGGTAGAGGGCGCAAGTAAAATTGAGAAGATAGTTACCGGTGTAACTGCGTCACAAGCACTCGTTGATGCCGCCATTGAAGCTAAGGCAGATGCGCTAATTGTTCACCATGGTTATTTTTGGAAAGGTGAGTCACAAGTGATTGCGGGCATGAAAAAGCGGCGCCTTCAAGCGCTACTGTTAAATGATATCAATTTATTTGCTTATCACCTTCCACTGGATGTACACCCTGAATTTGGCAACAACCGACAACTTGCATCGCTATTAGGCATTCAAAATATAAGTGCGGTGAGCGGTGTGAAGCCTGTTGGCGTTGTTATGCACGGAAATTTTGAAGAAGAAATTGAAGGGTCAGCGTTACAGGTTAAATTACAGAAGTTGCTAGGGAGAGACGTGCTGATTGAGGGGCCTGTATCAAAACCTATATCGAAGCTTGCTTGGTGCACGGGAGGTGGACAAGGGTTCATCGAACAAGCGGTTGAACTGGGCGTCGATGCATTTATTACCGGAGAAGTGTCTGAACAAACTGTACACACGGCAAGGGAAATGGGGATAACTTTTTTTGCTGCTGGTCATCATGCTACTGAACGATACGGTGTGAAATCCTTAGGAGAGCACATTGGGCAGCAATTCGACGTGCCTGTCGAGTTTATTGATATTGACAATCCTGCTTAGCGATGACTGTAGTATATGAATAACGATCGTATCTTCGATGGTATTGCAGAAAAATTCTCTAGCAATATATATGGCACTACTAAGGGAAAGCTCAGGCACACCTTATTATGTGATGTTCTCGAGCCTTATTTAACCACGCCTGTTCGCGCTATTGAAATAGGCGGGGGGACAGGTGTAATGACAGCGCATATTGCTTCTAAAGGGCATTCTGTTGTGTTAACTGACGCGTCGAAGGATGTACTTAAACAAGCTGAGGCACTGCTTGCAGATGCACCAAATATTACAATTAGGCATCAATATTTGCAGCAGATTGAGGATTTAGACAGTTTTGATTTAGTGATTTGCCATGCGGTTTTAGAGTGGCTGGATGCGCCCTTTGATGCTATCGATTTTATGTATAAGAACATGAAGCCAGGGTCCCGTTTAAGCCTAAGCTTTTTCAACCAAGATGCGAATTTGTTTGCCAATGCTATCTACGGAAACTTTGATTACATCGCGAAAGGGATGAAAGTTAAAAAGCAAGTTAGACTGAACCCAAAACAGCCGTTAAGTGCAACCCGCGTGGTTGAACATTGTGAATCATTGGGTTTCAAAATTATCGAAAAAGCAGGCATTCGTTGTTTCCATGATTACATGCGAGATATAACCCATCAAAGCAGCAAATTTGATGACTTACTTGCGCTAGAGCGGCAGTATCATAGGCAAGCGCCTTACCTTTGGTTAGGAAAATATTTTCAGCTGATTCTAGAAAAAGAGAAATAGAAAAAGCCAGTAAAAAAGAGTTTGTTGGGATATTTACGTGACGGACTACATAGGGTTATGAGCGCGCTAATACGTAGATAGTTGTAGTGGCGCCTTAGAGCGCGTTCTCACCCGTCATAATATTATTGACCGTGATTTTTACGATTTCCTCTAAGGCTTCGAGCGTGAAGAACCCTTGGTGGCCCGTTATTAAAACGTTCGGAAACGTAGTTAAGCGCTGAAAAATATCATCCTGAATTATGTCTTGCGAATGATCGTTAAAAAACAGTTCGGATTCTCTTTCGTAGACATCTAGCCCTAAATATCCAATTTTTTTCGACTTAAGCCCTTTAATGATGGCATTGTCATCGACAAGCCCGCCTCTTGACGTATTAATTAGCATGACGCCTTGAGGCATTTTATCAATACTCTTAGCATTGATTATATGATGACTCTGTTCGTTGAGCGGGCAGTGCAGGGTAACAATAACGCTTTTTTCAAGTAGTTCATTGAGCGTTACATAATGGGCTCCCATTGTGGTTACATCATTGTTTGGATGCGGATCGAAGCAAAGCACATGGCATCCAAATCCCAATAGTATGCGTATAACCGCTTGTCCAATCTTTCCTGTGCCAATTACCCCTACGGTTTTACCGTGAAGCGTAAAGCCCATCAATCCTCCAAGGTTGAAGTTGCCTTCGCGTACTCGGTTGTATGCTTTATGTGTTTTTCGGTTCAACGTAAGGATTAGCGCAATTGTATGTTCAGCTACGGTTTCAGGGCTATAAGGGGGTACGCGGCTTACAGTGATACCTGCCTTTGCTGCTGCATCCACATCAACATTGTTGAAGCCAGCGCAGCGAAGCGCAATATGTTTAACGCCACAGAGTTTTAGAGCTTCAATGGTTTTCCTATTAATGTCGTCATTTACAAACACAACAACATCGCTGAATCCACTGCAACTCGCTGCGGTTGAAGCGTTCAGTGGGTGTTCAAAAAATGTGGCATTGATGGTTTTGTCACTAGCACCGTTTAATGTTTCCAGCAATTCAGAAAACAGAGCGTGTTCATAAGAGCGAGTACTAAAAAAAGCGATGTTTTTGCGTCGTTGGTCGCTGAGGTTATCGTGCGCTTTTTTACGTGCAGAGGTATTCATTTTAGTACCCAGTTAAGTCACTTAGACGGCAAAAAATTACCACATTCACATTTAAACTACATAGATGTAGATCAATAAATCTAGCGGGATGTATTGAGCACTAACGCATTAGGTATATTTCAAAACGCTCGTTCACTGCCGCCATGCCGGCGGCTATCTAAACTGCAAAGCGTACTAATTCGCTGATAAAAGCTTAGCGATGTCTTTCTCAATGGCTTCTGGTTTTACAGTAGGCGCATAACGTTTTAGCACCTTGCCTTGAGCATTAACTAAGAACTTAGTGAAGTTCCATTTTATACGTTTTGTGCCAAGAAGACCGGGGGCTTCGCTTTTCAATTCCTCAAAGAGCGGATTGGCATCTGGACCATTTACATTTGTTTTCTTAAATAATGGGAATGAAACGCCAAAATTAAGGCTACAAAATTGCGCAATATCTTCGTCGCTACCTGGCTCTTGATGTCCGAACTGATCGCAGGGAAATCCTAAAATTTCAAAGCCCTTATCGTTGTATTTTTTATAGAGCGACTCTAGTCCTTCATATTGAGGAGTAAAGCCACATTTGCTTGCCGTATTAACAATAAGTAATACCTTACCCTTGTATTGTTCAAGGGTAGTTTGTTCACCGTTGTTCAACGTAATAGCGTGTTCATAGAGCGCCAAAATTATTTTCCTATATTTTTGTTGTTGTTAAGTCTGTTACTCTTAGGTAATCCAACCATCTTTGTTAAGTATCTAGAGTATATTTTGTATGAGTAATTTGAAAGTGAGTTTTTTGGGCTTGGGTGTAATGGGCTATCCTATGGCAGGGCACTTGAGCAAAGCTGGCTATTCGGTCACTGTTTATAATCGTACCTCTCAAAAGGCGCAGGATTGGCTTTCAACCTATAACACTGGTGACGCTAAAGTCAGTGCTAGCAATACCGTTGCGCATGCGTGTGAAGGCGCTGACATCGTATTTATGTGTGTGGGTAACGACAACGATGTAAGAGATGTGGGCACACAGGCGTTAGCAGTGATGAAGACGGGCAGTGTGCTGGTCGATCATACGACTGCATCAGCAGATATTGCCAGAGAATTATATAAAAGCTGCCAAGATAAGCAAGTTGGCTTCTTGGATGCACCGGTTTCTGGTGGCCAGGCTGGGGCTGAGAACGGGCAGCTGACCATTATGGTGGGCGGCGATGAAGACGTATACAGCACGGTTGAGCCGGTAATGGCACATTATGCACGACACAGTCAGCTACTTGGTAAGAGTGGCAGCGGTCAACTAGCAAAAATGATGAATCAGATTTGTATTGCCGGCATCGTACAAGGCTTGGCCGAAGCATTGCATTTTGGCCAGCGTGCTGGGCTTGATTGTAATGCGGTTGTCGATGTTATTAGCAAAGGCGCAGCTCAGTCGTGGCAGATGGAAAACAGAGCCAGCACTATGCTAAACAACAGCTTTGATTTTGGTTTTGCTGTTGATTGGATGCGTAAAGACTTAAGTATTGCATTGGATGAAGCGCGTAAGAACGGCTCGACTTTGGCGCTTACGGCACTTGTTGATCAATATTATGCAGATGTTCAAAAGCTTGGTGGCGGCCGTTGGGATACATCGAGTTTGCTTACCCGACTAAAATAACGCTAACAGACTAACAAGAATAAAAGGCCCGCTGGTTTACAATAAAATGTACTAAACAGCGAAAAACAGTGGCGTTCTGGAAGCGGTGCGTTGTTATCCACAACGCAGGTTATGGATGTTACTTTAGTCATTTGCTAATTAAACATTACAGCGCCTGTTCTTGAGCAGATAGCGTAAGCTGTTCCAAACGGGCCTTGTTAACGTCATTCAAGGGGAGTGACATTATCTTGTCGAGTAGCTGTCTGACGTTAAATTTTCGGTAAACACCTGTGTCTGACTCAATCATGCACTGAAGAAGGTTTAAGCCAAATGCTGCGGTATCAGGTGAGAGTTGGAAAGCATCATAAAAATGCCTCATTGCCTTGTTGAATAAGCCTTCGATAAAGAGTTGTGTGCCGGCCTCGTTTATAGAAATGGCCTGTTCGTGATTTAAACCTAACCTTTCTCCACCCGAAAAAATCAGCTCGTCATTCATAACCTGTTCTGAAATAGCTTGTAACTCCGCGTTTTTACGCTTAGCCATCAAGAGTAACTCACCAGCTTTGCGTTCATCTCCAAGACCGTGATGTACTTTTGCGGCAATAACGAGGATAGACGGCTCAGTACGAAGGTAGTTGTCGACGTAGTCGCTTTCAAGCAAATGTGCCGCTTTTTCTAAGTCGCCGTCCAGCACAGCCGAGAAAGCCAGAAGGTAGTCTCTTTTTTGTAAAGTCTGCGGGTCGCCCTGACTTCTTCCGGCAATGCCTACTAATTTTCTAGCCTGAGACAAGCTTTCTTTTCTATTGGTTTCAGGCGACTCTTCTGCAAGAAACAAATAGAACTCAGCGAGCTCAAACGTAAAGTCATTGAACCTGTCTTTTGCACTGCGATGCATAGCCCGTTTCTTCTGTAAGAGATCGATGGCTTCTACAACCTTGTCTTGCTTTTGATAGGCAATGGTTTTTAACTTTGCAGCCGGTAGGCTTAATTCACTAAACTTAATTTCATTTAAGTATTTTTCTACTTGATCGTAGGAGTCTTGTTCAAATGATATGGATGCAAGCCATTCAAATGCCTTGTCGCGAGCCAAGCTAGAGTTAACCATTTGGCTCAAATGGCTTTTACAATGTGGCCATTGACCCGAAGCGTACTGGCACTTTACTTTTCCCCATTGTGCCCAAAGGACTTTGTCAGAGCGGGTTAACACATCATCATAAATACTCAACGCTCGTTGCAAATCACCATTCTCGAAAAGAAGACGAGCATAAAGCTTTCTAATTTCAGCAACAAGCCGAGGAGGAATGCCTTCGGTGATCTTAGCTCTAACGACACTAATTGCTCGGTCAAGTTGTTTGTTATCCAGCGCGTGCAATACGTTTTTAACAAAGTCTCGATAACTTAAGTAATGATTAATTTGGCGGGTTAGTGAAGCAATGGTGTATGGCTTAATAAGCAAAACGTCAGGCTGTAAATCCATTATACGGCCAATAATTTGCGGTGAGCGATCAGACGTTAAGAAAATAATGCCTGTGCTAGGTCTTATAAAGCCTGCCTCTCTTAAACTCTGGATCCATTCCACGCCTGTTTTGCCTTGACCTAGGTGATAGTCCATTAACAGGAGTTCAAAGTTTTGCTTTTTAAGTGCCGCTTTCAGTTCTACACCAGATGCAAAGCTACTTACCGATAAGTTAGCAATTGACATTAAATGTCCTCGAAGCGCAGTCCGAGCAGTAGCATTGTCTTCTACTATAGCTATTCTGAATTCCACGGCGACCAAACAAGGTTTACTTACATCAACCTAGCTTATCAGCGGCGAGATAAAAGTGCATTATTAAAAAGGATAACTTTTTTCTGCTTCGTGCTGGAGTCTATAAAGAAACAGTATTTCTCGTCACAAAATATTTACGTTAGCCCTCAATGTTTTTAAATAAAAATTTACCTTTACGTTTACGTAAGGGGTAAGTATTGGTTATTGTAGTTCAAAAGCAAATCAATTGAGGGTATGCCTAATGAATTTTGAATTAACCGATGACCAGTTAGCCTTTGAAGACACCGCCCGTCAATTCGCTCAGCAAGAGCTAGCACCTAACGCCGCTATGTGGGATAGAGAACATCACTTCCCAGTAGAAGCGATAAAGAAAGCGGGTGAATTAGGCTTCTGTGGATTGTATGCGCCTGAGAGTGCAGGTGGGCTGGGTCTATCCAGGCTCGATTCCTCCATAATCTTCGAGCAGCTTTCAATGGGATGTACCACGACTACAGCTATGTTAACCATACATAACATGGCAACGTGGATGATTGCCACTTGGGGCACCAGTGAAGTTAAAGATATGTGGTGTGACCAACTGGTAACCGGTGACAAGCTGGCATCATATTGCCTAACCGAGCCTGGCGCTGGTTCTGATGCAGCGTCGCTAAAAACAAAGGCGACGAAAGCTGACGGTGGGTATGTCCTTAACGGGTCTAAGGTGTTTATCTCTGGTGCTGGCAGTACGGATGTTCTTGTTGTAATGGCGCGTACAGGGGAAGATGGTCCTAAGGGCGTATCTGCATTCGCGGTTCCGGCTAATGCCGACGGGATTGAGTACGGTAAAGCCGAAGAAAAAATGGGGTGGAATGCACAGCCCACTCGTATGATCACGTTCGATAACGTGAAATTAGATGCTAGTTGGTTACTTGGCGAGGAAGGACAAGGCTTTAAAATGGCCATGCAAGGGCTTGATGGCGGCCGAATTAATATTGCAACTTGCTCGGTAGGAACTGCACAGCAGGCGCTAAACGTTGCGCGTGACTACATGAATGAACGTGAGCAGTTTGGTAAACCTATTGCAGGTTTCCAGGCATTACAGTTTAAATTAGCTGATATGGCTACTGAACTTGTTGCAGCGAGACAAATGGTACGTATGGCGGCTTGTAAGCTGGATAATAACGACCCAGACAAAACCACCTATTGCGCTATGGCGAAAAGGTTCGCGACAGATGTTGGCTTCAATGTATGTAACGATGCCCTTCAGCTACACGGCGGGTACGGTTATATCAAAGAATATCCGTTGGAGCGTCACTTCAGAGATGTGCGCGTACATCAAATATTGGAAGGCACCAATGAAATTATGCGCGTTATCATTGGTAGACGTTTGCTGTCAGATGAGAGAAGTGTACTGTAGTACACTTCGCTAACGAACTAATTCAGGCACGATTTAATGGACTGTGGGAAGGAGTGAAAATGACAGATGTGGAATCGGTAGTCATTGTTGATGAAATCAAGACGTCTAGCAACGACTACACAATAGGCCGTTTAACGCTTAACAAGCCAAAGGCATTAAATGCATTGGATTTGGAAATGGCTAGCATCATGCTTGACGCGCTTCAGCGATGGCAGCCTCGCAACGATATCGTAGCTGTTGTGATCGATGCTGCTGGCGAGAAGGCATTTTGCGCCGGTGGTGACATAGTGTCTATGTACAAATCGATGGTGGAAGCTAATGGGCAAATTCCAGCTTTCTTAGAAACATTTTTCGAAACTGAATACACGCTAGATTATACTATTCACAATTACAGTAAGCCTATTGTTGTATGGGGCAGTGGTATTGTTATGGGCGGTGGCATGGGGCTTCTATGCGGTGCAAGCCATCGAATAGTAACCGAAACCTCTCGTCTTGCTATGCCGGAAATTACGATAGGTTTGTACCCGGACGTAGGCGGAAGCTATTTTCTACCTCGCTTACCAGGTAAAGCAGGTCTCTTCCTAGGTTTAACAGGCGGCCAAATGAATGGCTCCGATGCTTGCTTTGTAGGGCTTGCAGACAGTTTGCTGGCGAGTACAGAAAAAGACACTTTGCTTAATACCCTCGTAGAATACACGTGGGAAAAGACCGACAGCGAAAGTTTGGCTTCTAGTGTTTCGCACATTATCGACACAATGAAAACGCCAGAAGAACTTCCTAATGGCAACGTTGAGCCGAATATGGCACTTATTAATGATTTGTGTTCGGCTGACAATGTTACCGACGTAGTTCATGCCATTCTTAACGCAGACATGAGTGAGAATAAGTGGTTACAGAGAGCGCAAAGCACTCTAGCCAAAGGTTCTCCTATCACTATGCATTTGGTGTTCGAGCAATGTAAGAAAGGTGCGAATATGACGTTGGCTGACTGTTTTAGAATGGAAGCTGATATGTCCTGTCGATGTGGAGAAAGTGGTGAGTTCCAAGAGGGGGTAAGAGCGCTTTTGATTGATAAAGACATGTCACCACAGTGGAAATACAAAACAGTAGATGAAGTGCCGCAAAGCGCAATAGCACATTTCTTCACTTCTCCATGGGCTGAAGAGCAACATCCATTGGCAAAGCTGTAGTGTAAAAGTTCTCCAAATAAGTACGAAAGCGCCCAGTATTACTATTAACTCGGCGTGTGATGTTGTTACGCTTATTGCCGTAAAGGTGTCGGGTTTGATATCCTTTACGGCAAATTCTCAGTAAAAAGAACCTGTCATGTGGCACTGCCCACTTTGTAAACTCCCTATCTCATTACATACAACGCCTATTCGCTGCGAAAACAACCATACCTTCGATAAAGCGAAATCAGGTTACGTTAACCTTTTGCCCGTTCAATTTAAAAAATCGAAACTTCCGGGTGACGACAAAGCAATGGTGAGAGCCAGAAGGGAATTCCACCAATTAAATGCCTATAAGCCGTTGAAAGATAAATTAGTGACGCTGGTGAAAAAGGTACTAAATGAAACGGCAGCCAGTGAAGAAGCATCAAAGAATGTCATAAAGGTTTATGACGCGGGTTGTGGTGAGGGGAGTTACTTGGATGCGATGGTACAAGGACTTTCAGCGAGTGGCTTAAAGGTTGAAGGAGCAGGTAGCGATATCGCCAAAATCGCAGTAGAGCTGGCAGCTAAAGCGTACAAACAAGCACAGTTCGTTGTTGCTAGCAGTTTCGATTTACCCCTAAGCGGTAACTCGCAAGACGTGATGATTCAGGTTTTCGCACCTGGGAGTAATGAAGAATATGTGAGGGCTCTTAAAAACAATGGCCTTTTAGTGACGGTCGATCCAGCGCCTGAACACCTGTTTGAGCTTAAACAGCAGGTGTACGACAATCCAAGACAGCATGAAATCGACAACCAAGAACGAGATGGGCTTACACGGGTTTACAATGAGTGTTTTTCCTTTCCTATCCATTTCGAAAGCGAAGAACATGCGCTGGCACTTATCAAAATGACGCCGTTTTACTGGAAACTGCCAAACGGCAAAATCGATGAGATTGTTGAAACGTTGAAAAGCGTAACCGCAGACTTCCATATTCAGCTATGGCAAAAAACACCGCAGTAATATTTAATACCAGTCCGCATAGATCATTACCCACTCAGCGAGAGTTAAAATGTTCGTAATCGCGGCGTGTTACCGCAGGTATAGTGGTTCTACATCGAGGTAACACAACAAAGTGTACGGACATTTTAAACTCGCCCTTCGGGAATGTCTGGCAAGCTTCCTAGCTTCATTCTGGGAATTTGAAAGGAAACAGCCATTCCTGCATTCCCACGCTTCGCTAGGAAACTTGCCAGCGCCTTCTGAGTGGGCAATTATCTTTGCGGATTGGTATAAAGTGGATTACCCATCGAATTCAATGGTGGGTAGACATCCACACCTCTAGCTAGATGGCCTAAAACTATAGTCTTCATTAGTTTGCGACCTTAACACAGTGTGTTGCGAGAACCCGTTTGGGCCGGTGTTTCGTTAAGTGCTGGTTTTCTAGATTATTTGTGCAAAACAATTAGATGGGTGGTTATGCGTAACTCATATTGGGTGGTTGTACATAACACCGAAGCGCTTAACGGCAGACTTTCCTTAGTCTGCCGCCAGAATTTTAATTCTGTGTTGAGAATCGTGATAGGTGTTTAATAGCCTGACTTAATAAATCGACATTTAGCGCTTCTTTGCTGCGCTTGCCGGTCGCCATGTCGCTTATTTCATAGCTGCCGTTACTAAGTACGTCAGTACGTTTATTGTCATGGAACACAACAATGCGTTCACCAGAGGTGCTAACTAGCCATGGTCTTGAAGGAGAAAGTAAGCTTTGGCCAGTAGAATAAAACGTAGCAGGGGCGTTACATCCCAATGCTCCTAAAATGGTAGGCGCTAAATCTTCCGTGCTGGCTAAGCTAGCATTCAGTTTAAGGGTACTGTACAGCGTGCCTTTGCCACTTTCGCTACCAAAGCCAGTTGCAACAATCACATCGTGTTTACGCGCTAACGTGTTTTTCACATAGCTTTCGATATCAGCACTCTTCAAAAACGCAATATGCAAACCATCATGATTGTTGCTCAGTGGTTGCAAATATCCCGCTAATTGAGGCAACGGCAACGCTTCATCGCTGTGGATAGAGACCGGCATGCCAGACCCCAATGGAAGTGCTAATAACACCGGACGCTTTTGAGATAAAGCGTCTTGGTATATTTCGGGAACACCAAATAGCGTAGTAGTCATTAAGCCTTCTATGCTGCTGGCCGTCGAATAGTAATTGGCTACTTTGTTTAAGGTGTTGCGCTTGATGTTACTTAAGTCCACCGCCTGTTCGTTATCAGTCTGGACAACCACGGTTAAGTTTCTATTTGTTTCAATAGAACAATAAACCGGCTCGGCTGGGTAAGTAATATTGTGAATATCAGGGTTGAACTGAAGTTGTTTTCTTTCTTCATAAGCCGCTAAGTCAAGCAAGCCATAACGCGACATCGTCGTTTTAGCAGTCGCAGGATAAGAAAGCGGAAACATGTTGTCCTGCTTGATGATAGGTTGATACAACTTGGCATCAGCCCACACGTGTATAGCGTGACTGGTAACAAAACAGCTGACAAAAAATGTAGTAACAGGGATGCCCACTTTATGGCGAGTGAAGCGTTCAACACGTTTCCAGATTGCATTGGCTAAGACCAGCTGGAAGCCAAGCCAAACGATAAACAGAAGAAATAAAAATGCCCACTGTTGCCAGCTTTCTATCGCCATTGTTGACTGAGCTTCACTGCGCAGTAAATCCGCGGCGTGAAAGCTAATATGGAAGCCTGTGCGATTAAATAGCAACGCATCGAAAGCCAAGAGCGCTAGCCCCACAGCTGCAATAATAGACGCGCTGACCTTTATGACTCTGGGGTTGTTAACCAAATAGCAAAGAGGGAGGATAAAAATAACAAAGCCAAAAAAGGTCATAAAACCAATATGACCGAACCAGTTGGCTAGAAGATACAAGGTGCCGACACCTGTGCCAGGCATAGGTGATGAGAAAACAAAAATCGAGGCAATAACTATGGCGATGATAATGTTCGCCAAGGCAAACCAATGCCCCCAATTTACCAGTTTAGTAACACGCTGGCGACGAGGTGATTCGGCAAGTATCATGCAATCCCTTAGCTATTTTTAACGCTTTTCTTGAGTACGTCGGCAAACTGCGTTGCCATGGCTTCGCGATTTTCAGGGGCTACCTGAGTATTTAAAATGTGCGTAATGACATTTCCTAACACCATAAGTGAAAGATCGCGGTTTGCACCGCCTTCTTCAAGGGTTAGAATAACGTTATTCATTAGCGTTTCGAATTCGTCGTTGCTATAGCGGCTCTGTTGGGGCATTGCTACGCCTCTTTTTTATGATTTCTTTGATAAAAAGAATGGTTTTACACGTAAAATGATTATAATCGTTGTTTGAGTGAGTACAATCATTCATTCTAAAATCCCGCAATTCTTTGGATATTTCTGACACTTTTTAAGCAACAGGACACCCGATACTCTATGAGTGCACTGATTCATCACTTTGTTGTACATCGTTTGATTGTAAACAAAGAAGAGAAAATTGAAGCAATTCCACGTGACAACTGCTTAGCTGTTACTCCGGAAATCGAGCTTCTTGCCCATCAAATAAACCACAGTTTCAATGCTAAACCTGGAAAAGGGGTTGGCCACTTCGTGACGGAAGTTACCCGTGAAGCAAAAGTGGAAAACGAAGAAGGCGAAGCGACTACGCAAAAAAGCACCGAGAATGTAGCAGAGTTCGCGGAAGGCCTTAAGCAATACATGGATATTCAAAAAGCGGCGGGTGATAACGTTGAAGATGCATTCCATGCTTTTTCGGTATCAGCGACCAATCGCTTAGTTCGCACTTTGGCAGAAACGGGTACGGTTGAGACCGGTTTTCTTATTTTCTGCCAGTATGAGTATTTAGCCACACAGTATTTGATGATTGCATTGTTAAATACCCGCTCGCACGTTGAAGTGACAAACTCTTTAGACCTTTCCGCGCGTGAACACTTGGATTTAGCAAAAATGCAGCTCGCTGTGCGGTTCGATTTAACCCAGTGGGATATTCAGCCAGAACAGCAGCGTTACGTTAGTTTTATTAAAGGTAGAATGGGACGTAAGGTATCAGACTTCTTTATGCAGTTTGTAGGCTGCGAAGAGCTGGTTGATGTTAAACAGCAAAATAAACAATTGATTTCTACAGTTGATGCCTACCTAGCCAGTGAGTCACTAGACCCGCAAGAGCAGCACCAGCATAGAGAAGAAGTTAAATCATACTTTAAAGAAAAGATTGATGCGGGCGAGAGTTTATCAGTAGATGAACTGGCTAACCGACTCCCACAAAATGAAGAAACTAGCAGTAACTTTTCTGCGTTCACACAGTCTATGGAAGTACCGCTTGAAAAAGAAATTCAGCCAGACCCTGCAGCGCTGAAACAACTTGCTAAATTTACCGGTCAGGGCGGTGGTATATCGCTTAGCTTCGAACGCAAATTAATGGGCGATCGGGTATTTTACGACCCAGCTACGGATACGCTAACAATCCGTGGAATTCCACCTAATTTAAAAGATCAGCTTAATCGCCAATCTTCAATGGACTAGTCGCTGCGAAGCAAAAATAAAAAACGTATACTAGTTAGTAGAATATAAACTCGACTCAAGGGTGTTATGCAATTATTTGTAAATGATTTGACAGTGATGGACTTCTCTTACCTTTGCCCAAAACGCGGCATGGTAGGGGAAAGCTGGATTGTCGATGTGATTTTGGACGGTGAGCTCAACGAAGAGAGCATGGTTCAAGACTTTGGTCACGTGAAAAAGAACTTAAAGCGACTAATCGACGAATATGTTGATCACAAGTTGCTTGTACCTGCTGAATACAGCGGTTCAGAGGTTATTCACGACGACGATTCTGAACAGGTAGAAGCGCGCTTTACCTGCATTGATGGGCGTAGCATCATGCTACATTGCCCCGCTGAAGCTTATGCATTTGTTTATTCTGATGAGATAAACATGGAATCTGTTGGCGTTTACTTAAAAGAAGTATTGGCGACTCATCTTCCAGAAAACGTTGAAAACATTACGCTGCATTTACGTGAGGAAGTCATTAATTCTCCGTATTATCACTATACCCACGGGCTTAAAAAGCACGATGGTAATTGTCAGCGCATAGCGCACGGTCACCGTTCGCGAATCGATATTATACTTGACGGCAAAGTGTGTGTTGAAAGTCAGCAGTATTGGGCTGACCGTTGGGCCGACATCTATATAGCCACCCGTGAAGACGAAATAGCGTACAGCGACAGAAAGCTTAAAGGTCAAGTTTCAAATGAAGCGGATTACTACTGTTTTGCTTACGAGTCGTCACAGGGCTATTTTGAACTATTAATTCCTAAGTCAGATTGTGAAGTCATCGAAACCGACTCAACAGTTGAGTGTTTGGCGCAGTATCTGCTTGAAGAGCAGAAGAAACGCACGCCTGACGGCGTTTGCCAAGTTATCGCTTATGAGGGCGTAGGTAAAGGCGCCACAGTAAAGGGTTAACATTCGACCACAGTTCGTTATAGGGAAAGGAAACAACTATGGCATTCACGCTTTCAAGAAACGCATTGCATAGCGCACTATCTCGTGTAATGAGTTGTGTAGTGGCAATTAGCACAGTTGCCTCTATGCCATTTGCTTACGCAGATGTAGAGTTAAACGGCCAAAACGAAGCGTTATCTAGTCAAGAGCAAGTAAACGTTGTGTTGAACGGTAAGTTTACGCAAGGCGCCTTACTGCGCGGGCAAGCTCCCGCTGGGGCCAAAGTAACGCTTAATGGCGAAACTGTTCAAACCAACAAAGACGGAAAATTTGTTGTTGGCTTTGAACGGGAAGCGCCACTGCAGCAAACGTTGGTTGTAAAATTAGATAACGGCCAAAAGTGGCAGCGAGACATTACCCTTGAAAAACGCGAATACAACATTCAGCGAATTGACGGGCTAGAGCAAAAAATGGTTTCTCCGCCAGCAGAAGTGACGGCGCGTATTAAGCAAGACAATATCAACGTAGCTAACGCGCGAAGCGGTAATACTGATTTAGATGCATTATTCACCCGGTTTGAATGGCCTGCTAAAGGCGTGATTTCTGGTGTGTACGGTAGTCAGCGTATTCTAAATGGCGTGCCGAAATGGCCGCATTATGGTTTGGACATCGCCAATGAAACGGGCACGCCTGTGTATGCACCTGTTGATGGTGTGGTAACAATGGCTGATGATCTCTATTATTCGGGTAACACCTTGATTCTCGACCACGGCATGCGCGTGTTTTCAACGTTTCTTCATATGGACACTATAACGGTAGAAGTGGGTGAAACCGTTAAGCAAGGCGAGCAGATTGGAACAATAGGTTCAACAGGGCGCTCTACAGGCCCGCATCTGGATTGGCGTATTAATTTGGGAAACACTCGTTTAGACCCACAGACTATCATTTCGGGGTCTCCCGAAGAGTAACCATTAATTTGATTTAGTTTTAACAGTCATAAAGAAAAAGGCGCTTTCAGGTAAACTCTCAAAGCGCCTTTTTAGTTTTTACGCTACAGGGCGGAGTTATTTCCCCAGCCACTGATTAAGCGTTTCTTCATCAGTGATTTCAAAGTAAGCCATTTCTTTTCTTGCCTGAGTTACCTCAAGAGGCAGGGTTAGAAGCCGCCCGTCTCGAATAAGCGTTAACTCCACCTGCGACGTTTGGGCATTATCTAATAGGCGCTGAAGCTTCTGGGCATTGACGATATGACCGTCTAACCCAATGATGACATCGTTTAAAAGAACACCTGCCTTCATTGCGGCAAGACCCTCAAATACCTGTATTACAGTAAGTCCGAAGGTAGCTGGCTTTAACGTGGCGCCAAGCTGATTTTTAATAGCAGGCAGCGAGGAAGCACCGCCTTTATCTTCACCTGGCACGCGAGCACGAACCGCATAGTTAACGCCCATTTCAGATACTAACGAAGCCAATTCTACATCGTCTGTGCCATACACCACGCGATTTAAGTATTCTGAAACATCAATGCCAAAATGCGTTGTACATAGATTTTGGATCACGTCATCAGGCGTACCTTTTTCATCCACGCCATAGTGTTTCCACAATAACTGCATCAAGGTATCTAAATTCACTTGTTCGTTTGACTGCTTACGAAGGAGTAAATCTAACCCAAGGGCGATAATGCCTCCCTTGGTGTAATAACTTACGATATTGTTAGTAGCGCTCGCATCTTGCTTATAGAATTTTGTCCATGCGTCGAAACTACTTTCAGCTGCACTTTGTTTAAAGCGACCAGCGTTTTGCAAAAGTCGACTGACATTTTGCGCAACAATATCGAGGTATTTCTGTGGTTCAATAACGCCGGCTCTAGCAAGGGTGACGTCATCATAGAAACTGGTAAAGCCTTCATAAATCCACAGCTGATTCGTGTATGTTTCTTGAGATAAGTCTGGTTTCACCATTACGCTAGGTTTAATGCGCTTAACATGCCATGTGTGGAAAAATTCATGGCTGCACAGACTTAAGAACGTAATGTAGCTGTCGGTTTTTTTCTCACTTTCACCAACTTGAGGAAGGTCGAAGCGAGGGTAAAGAAGGGCAGTAGAATACTTATGCTCTAAACCGCCGAACCCATTGTCGGCAAGCAGCGTCATAAACAGGTAGTTATTAATAGGTTGTGGAGCACCAAACAAATTTAGGTGGTGCTTGCAAATTGGCGTTAAGTCATTTGCTATGCGCTCATAATCAATATTGTTGTTACCTGAGAAAAGTAACGTAAACGTAATGCCGTCAACCTCAAAGCTGTGTGTGTCTGCAATGCCCACATAAATGGGATGATCAATGAGCTCATCGTAATTTTTTTCAACGAAGTGCCACCGAGACGGGCTTGTACTTTCACAACGAGAAGGCATTGACGTATAAGCCTTCCAATTCGAGGTTGCAGAATCGCTGTCGTTCAGCTCAATGTCCACCTCACACGGCACATTCTCGAAGCTGGAAACGTTTAGAAACGCACTGGTTCCATTTATAAACGCATATTGGTCGTTCATAAAAGCAGAGCGAATAGATAAGTCGTTGGCATAAACCGAGTAAACGACCGTACATGGTTTTCCATCTGTGTCTACACGCCAAGTTTGTTTATCGAGCTTAGTTACCGAAAGGCTATAAACGCTTCTATCGCCAACATTTTCAGTACTATGACCTTCAGAAGTGTTTGCAGTTAGCTCGATAATGCTTTTTGCAAAATCGCGCACCATGTAGCTTCCCGGGATCCAGCTTGGAAGGCTAAGCTCAATTGATGAGCCAGAATGCTCAGGTATTTGCAGCGCGACAGTAAATTGATGGGCACGCCAATTGGAAATAGTTAACGTATAGCGAAGAGCAGAGGTCATAAACGTCCGAAAAGATAAGCAAAACTATCCCTCAACTATATCAACCTATTGAGTTAATCCCAATAGATTGCCTGCTACTAAGGGGCAATTTTTACGTTTATTGAACATGGTTTTCAATCGTAGTATTGATAAGTTTTTGTTTGATGCGTACATTGAGTTAAATGACATTAAATCCAGCAATAACAAATACAAATGGCTGAAAAAATACAAAGCAATTTACTAAGCGAAGATAATTTGGAATCGTTGCGTACGCTGGTACCCGGCGATACAGTAGATTTACAAATTGCTATGCCTGCAGCGCCAAAGCGTGTGAAGACTGACTACATAGGCATGCTTATTGATGAATGTTTGCTTTTTCATATTCCAACATCGGCGAAGTGGATTACCGTTAGGGATGCTCTGACTGTTGGCAACGATATCGTGGTGCGTTCTGTGCTTGAGGGCGATACTGGCCAGGTTATTGCGTTTAAAGTGAAAGTACTCAAATTGCTTTCAAAGCCATCAGGCTTACTTATTACAACCTTCCCAAAACGTATTGAAAGTATAGGGCTTCGCGCTGTAAAGCGTGCTCAACTTGGCGTTTCAGTAACGTTAGAAGCTGACGTTTATCCCAGTGACGAAAACGTAACGGGGATCATCATAGATTTAAGTGAAAAAGGGTGCAAAGTAGCGTTACAGGTCAAGCCAAATTGGCCGGTAATGCTCGATGAAGCTGAGGTTAAGCTAAACTATTCGTTGGACGGTAAAGAAGTAGCGCTTACTGCAAAAGTTAAAAATCATAAGCTTGATAGTGATGTGGTTTATTATGGGCTCGCCTTTACCTGTGAAGAAAAATTGATAAAAACGCTGTTGTCCCGACACACATTGTTAACGTAGGAAAACAATAGTTGGGTGCTATTTAGATAATAATCAAAATAACAGCCTAAGGGGATCTACATGAGAAGTATTGAGCGACTTTTAATGCAGTACGGTGAAAGCCACCAAAACAAGACCAACGTTATCATCCATGCTATTGCCGTACCCAGCATCTATTTTGTAACGATAGGTTTGCTGTGGAGTTTGCCGGTACCTGAAATGATAGCGCAATTCGATATAACGTGGGCGCATATCATAGCGGTTCCCGTATTGTATTATTATTTTATGTTGTCTGGTCCGATTGGGGCTGCAATGACCCTCTTAACTATACTGTGTTTCGGTGCAGTTAATACCCTAGACCACTTCAGTATCTCAGTATGGTTATTTTCTCTTGTACTGTTTGTCGTTATGTGGATTTTGCAGTTTATTGGCCATCATATCGAGGGCAAAAAGCCTTCGTTTTTTGACGATTTGCGCTTCTTGCTGGTTGGCCCAGCCTGGTGGTGGGTGCACTGGCTGAAAAGAATGAATATCAGTTACTGAGCTTAATCAGCGAAGTGATATAGCCAAAACATGTCTAATTTCAAGATTTTGCCCTGCGACAAGAAGCATAAGGGGCACGACCAAGGCGCTTGGGTCGTGGCAAGGCTTGCGTATAATCTTCATATAAGTTTTTAAATTGGTAATATTGTGAGTCGCTTTCAGCGTGTAATAGAAAGTAATGAACGTTTATTTTGGACATTGCACAGTGCAGGCTGGGCAGGGTTCGCAATAATTTATTACATCGGATCTTTTCTCCATGATGTTCGACCCATTTGGGTTTTCATCATCATGCTAAATGCCTATGCAGGATGGTTGCTAACCATTCCGCTTCGCTACATCTATCGATGGGCAAGAAAGCAATCACCGCTCAACATGATCATCATAGTGATTGTGTCGTGCTACTTAATTGCTTTGCTATGGGCCGTGGTAAAAAACATTAACTACTGGGAAATCTACAAGCACGGATATCGCCCAGACGAATGGTATATGTATTTTACCAACACTATTAACTCGCTAATAATGGTGGGGTGTTGGAGTGGTGTGTACTTTGGCATCAAGAACTTCCAAATGCTTCAAAAAGAGAAGCAGAACGCGCTAAAGGCGAGTACCATGGCGCACCAAGCTCACATAAAGATGTTGCGCTATCAACTCAACCCGCATTTTCTCTTCAATACGCTTAACGCTATCTCAACCCTTATTCTTTTAAAAGAGAACGACACAGCAGAAGCGATGGTGTCGCGTTTGAGTGACTTTCTACGTTATTCATTAGACAACGACCCGATAAAGCGAGTACCACTAGGTCAGGAAATAAAGGCATTACGACTCTATCTAGAGATAGAGAAGGTACGTTTTGACGATCGTCTAGAAGTGCTATGGGACATCGATGAAGGGTGTGAAAGTGCACTTGTGCCGAGCATGATCTTGCAGCCCATTATTGAAAACTCAATAAAGCACGCCATATCTAAGATGGAAAATGGTGGTCGTATAGCGATTACAGCACGTACATTTGGCAATGATTTGTTAATGGATGTTGCCGACAACGGCCCTGGTGCAGATATCAAAGACGGAACACTTAGTCGAGAAAACGGCGTAGGCCTAGCCAATATAAAAGAGCGTTTGCAATCCCTCTATCAGCGTAATTTTGCATTCTCTATAGAACACAATCAGCCTTCAGGCGTGCGAGTTAGAATACGCATTCCCTATGAAGTTAAGGACGTATAACATGACAAAGCAAGTGATTAAAACCATTGTAGTGGACGACGAACCTTTAGCACGCAAGGGCCTTCGTGCCAGGTTAGAGCGTCATGATGATGTGCAGGTGCTTGCAGAGTGTCAGAACGGCCTAGAGGCTGTAAGTAGCATTTCTCAACATCGTCCAGATTTGGTGTTCTTAGATATTCAAATGCCTGGCTTAAACGGCTTTCAGGTTATTCACAAGTTGCGCGAACTGAAACAGCCCATTCCCATGATCGTTTTCGTAACTGCTTATGACAGCTACGCAATAAAAGCGTTTGACGTGCATGCTTTAGATTATCTGTTAAAACCAGCAGACGACGAGCGCTTAGGTGCGGCGTTAAACAAAGTACGTGAATATTACTCAACTCAGCATCAAGATGAGCAGTCACAAAAATTGGTAAGCCTTGTTGCTGAACTTACTGGCGATGATTGCGAAGAGATTTTACGCAAGTTAGCTAATGGTGAGCCGGTTGAAACCAATCCATACCCAGATGTATTGGCTATTAAAGATGGCTCAGAAGTAACGCGCGTAAACGTTCAAGACATTCAATGGATTGATGCTGCAGGTGATTATATGTGCGTTCACGCACTGGATGGCATGCATATAATGCGCAAAACCATGAAAGAACTTGAGCAGGAACTAAACCCACAGTTCTTTGTTCGAGTGCACCGTTCAGCTATTGCTAATATCCGTTTTGTTAAAAAGTTAGTGAGCCATATTAGTGGCGAGTATCATTTAATACTTCAAAATGATACAGAACTTAAAGTGAGTCGCAGTCATCGTGATAAAGTGAAAGCGGCAATGAAGATGTAAAGAAACTTGAGCCTTAAGTACTAAAAGGCGGTGTTTTATTATAAAACACCGCCTTTTTTGTTTTTACAATCTACAAATGTTTCAGGTTAAACAGCGTCTGAACCATCTTACTTAGTCGCAGCTGTATCTTTCGTTCATTAGGGTACGCATAGCGTCAACCCGAGCTTGATTGAGGGGCTTTGTTTCTTCCCAAGTTTTGGGTAGGGGTACGGTAATAGGGCGCTGATTAACTTCACCAACCATTATGTTGGTGACGTCGCTTCCTACTAAGCTTATGGCGAATTCGCCAAGAGTAGTGGCGAGTAGTCGGTCCTGTGCTACCGGCGAGCCGCCACGTTGGACATGCCCCAAGGTTACTGGCCTAACGTCGTTGATATTGTGATACTGCAAAGCTTCGGTTAATCCTGTTAAGCCATTAGGCCAAACGTTTTCAGCAACTACAACAATAAAACTGACGGGCCCTTTCAAGGCACGCTGCGCTTTGATCTGGTTTACGATCTTTTTGATTTCAGTTTCAGCGGATTCAAAAAACTCAGGAACAACCACATAGTCAGCCGCCGCGGAAAGGGCACCATTTAATGCTAAAAAGCCAGCATTGCGACCCATTACTTCTACAAGGAAAATACGTTCGAAGGCATCAGCTGTATCACGAACTTTATCGATAGAACTCATGGCGGTATCTATTGCGGTAAAGTAGCCTATAGTGGCATCAGTACCCGCTATATCGTTATCAATTGTTCCCGGAATACCAAGAATCTGGCCATCCCATAGTTCGCTCAACTTTGCTGCGCCGCGAAAAGATCCGTCACCACCGATTACAATAAGTGTGTCGATCTCGGCCTGTCTCAAGTTATCAGCCGCTTTGATAAGCCCTTCACGATTTTTAAATTCTTTACACCTTGCGCTGTGTAGTATGGTGCCGCCTTGCTGGATAAGATTGTGCGTTGAATCAAGAGATAGAGGAATAAACTCTTGCTGTAGTAATCCGTTGTAGCCGTGCTTGTAGCCAAGCAAGGTGAAGTTAGCTTTCTGACACGCAATAATTGCGGCACGTATACATGCATTCATACCTGGGGCGTCGCCACCAGAGGTTAAAATTGCGACACGTTTTGACACATTAAAGTCCTTCTTTTTACAGGCAATGCCATTAAAGTAGAGTAAAGGCTGTGCAACGTAAAGTTCTCTATTGCGGATATTTATTGCGTAATATCAAAGTAAAATTCAATTTTTCAGTACACAGCAATAAGCGTTTTTGCTTGTCACGCCGTAACTAACGTAAAAAAGGAAATACTATGCGTTCATTGTTGGTTGTTGTCTTTATTATTTTTCTTACTTCATGCAGTTCTAAGCTGGCTTATAACAACCTGGATTGGTGGGTGTATTGGTACATGGACGATTACATCGAGCTTAAAGATGAGCAAGAGGAGAAGTTTGATGCGCATTTACAAAATTGGTTGAGCTGGCACAAGAAGAGTGAACTTACTCGTTATAAAGCGCAATTAGAGGATATAAAAAAGCAGATTCAGAATGACACCCTTAATTCGAGTATTGTATATAACAACCTTGAGCTAGCTAGATCGCATTGGGAGCGCGTACGAGACGAGGTCAGTCCTGAACTAGCGGCTATAGCTAAAACACTCGATGATGAACAAGTTGTCACCCTATTTGCGGCATTAGAAAAAGACAATAAAGAAGAAGAGGAAGAGCGACAAGAGGCGCTGGAAAAGTCTGAAGCAGAGAGACTTAAAGATAGAATTGAGCGAATACAAGAAACAATAAGTGAGCGTATTGGAGATCTAAGTAAAGAGCAAAAACAAATTGTTAGCACCTACGCACAACAATTTATTTCTACAGGTGACGCTTGGATAACGTATCGCAGAAACATTCAAACTGCGGCAAGAAAGCTATTCGTTTCGCGCAAGCAAAACGAAAGGTTTGAGCAAGAATTGGTGTCGCTAATGCAAAATCCGGATAATTATAAAAGCGATGTGTACAAGCAAAGTAGTGCTCATAATATGACTGTGACAGCAACGCTACTGGCCGAGATATTTTCAACTCTTTCAGGGAAACAGCGTCAAACACTGATTGAAAACGTGGATGAGCTAATCGAAACGGTTGATAATTTTATGGATTAATTAGTAATACTCTGGCTCAGTACACATTCAGCTCGGTCGATACAGTACTGGTCTTCTCGTAATACAAGAAGAAAACTCCGACTTATGGTGGTAGCACTCAGTACTAAATAAGGTATTAAGTTATAATTCTTTCCAATCGATTTTAAGAACTTTACCTTCTTCGTTAGCAACGAAAAGGGGAAGTTCGGTCAATTTAGTGTTTTTTTGTTTTAATGTTTTAAGGTTCTCGTAGGAATACTGCCTCTGTATATGCCACTCTACCTTATTCCTTGATTTGTATTCTAAATCAATATTCCACCTACCCAGATAAGAAACCGCGCTTGGTTGAAGCGAGAAAAAGCAGCCATCGCATTCAGGTTTTTTAAAACGTCTTACCCCAATGTTCGAAAAAGCTGGAGTTATCGATTTTAGATAGTATTTGCCAGTTTTAACTTTGACGAGTTTTGGGAGGTGTTTCTCGTTAGCTTGACTACCCTCGAATTGCTGTGTGCTAGGTACTTTTAATCCGCGAATAACAAATATTTCACCACTGTTTAGCTCTTCAAATGTCATTCTGTGAATACCAGCATCGGCTAGTACAAAAGACTCGTTCTGACTTAGCGCCTGTTCATTGGCGCTAACCTCGTCGATTAAAATTGCCACCAGTAAAAAAACTAACAATCTCATAGCTCACCAGTTTTCTAATTCAAAAGCCAATATATTTAGAGAGTTCATCTCTAAGGTTGGTGTATTTTTCTTTGTAAGGCGCCTTAAGTGACATATCGTCAATCAATTTAAAAAGCCGCTTACACTCATTAATGAGTTTCATTTCGGCTTTATCTTCTTTGATTGCAATTTGTAGAAGACATTGCAATAGATTAAGCGCAACCCCTGTATTTACAGGAGCAAAGCCTTGAGCAAGGGCAAACGAAGCTTTAGCACGTTCGTAATCTTGCTGCTGATAGTGTTGAATGCCTTCGCGATTGAACTGTTGATAACTGGCTAAGTTTTTCTGAGCATTGAGGGCTTGCGCATCCAGCATGTTTAAACTGTTTTGGTCGAGCTCATCCTGTCTTGAAGTTAAAAGTGCATTCAACTGTAGCGCATCATCAAACTCACCCAGTTTATACATAACGTTAATACTGTCAGGAATGAACGCGGTAGGAACTTCCGTGTACTTATCGTCAAGAAGTGTTTGTGACGTTGTTAAGTGGCGTTTGGCATCAATCAGTTTGCCGTCTATAGCGCTAATTCTAGCGTTGACGATTGTACCAAATATATCTACGTCAAAATCTCTGTCCATTTTTTGAAGATGTTCATCAAACTTTCCTCGTTGCAGGGTAAGTAATGCTTCTTGCTGATACTTATTGCGCTGGCGCTTGTCGTCTGCAAACTCTGCGACATCTAAAAGGCTTCGGATAATACCGCACCAGTGTAAACTTGTTTTGTGAACGGTTCGTTTTGATAAATCCCAGATCGCTTGGCTTGAACTCGCAGCCAGCACTAAATCGTCATTTTGCCGACCTATCTCACAGGCTTTGAAATGCCTGGGTAGGGAGTAGGGCGACAGTTTTATTGCCTCTTTTATTGCATCTAGTGCTCTGTCGCCAGATGTCGTGGCTTGGTGTGCTTGCGCAAGAATATCGTGAGCGTCTGCATTGAACCGGTTTCGCTTTAGCGTTCTCTTGGCAATTAAAATCGCTTTCTCATACTCCTTTAAAAGCAAGTAAGTTTTTCCAATAGCTATTTGCGCCCACAGTACGGGTTTTCCGTCAATGTAGTCACGTAACACATCTAGCGCTTTATCGGGTTGCTTTATACGCCAATATAGCTCGACTAATAGCTGTTCACAGTGACCTTTATAGTGGGAAGGGGCGTCAAGTAACGCTTCGATATGGTCGATCGCACTGTTTATTTCACCCTGTTCAACGAGACTAAACGCTTGCTGGAGAAACTGTCTTTTTTGCCACGCACGAACAATACGAGACTTCAGCTGAACTTGAGAAAAGGGCTTAATTAAAAAATCATCGGGTCTACGTTCAATACTGCCTAATACTATCGGTCGAGCGCTATCTGCGCTTATCAGAATGAACACCGATGTGGGACTGATAAGCCTTCGAGTGCGCAACTCTTCAATGAGCTCATAGCCATTTTTGTTGTCAGCTCCCAAGTGTAGATCACAAATGACAATATCAAACTTATGCTTTTTACATAGTGATACCGCTTGTTCAGCAGATGACTTCGTAACTACATCAGATGCGCCCATCGAATGCATCAGCCCCTTCAATAAAAGAAGGAAAGGGCGTTGGTCTTCAACAATCAGTACTTGTTTGTTGCTAAATTGCATTTCAAATCCATGAATGAGCGCGCGATTACTTTATAGGAGTATATCTAATTCTAGATAATAAGCTTAAGAAAAACATTATCTTGCCGAAAACATAAGTATACATATGAAGTTGTAAATAAGAATGTCGCAAGAAACTGTCGAAGCTCGTGAGCAAATACCTATTGACCCCAGTATATACTGGGAGCGCAGTGGTGTGCTTGCTAAAGCATCTGCGCAGGGAGCGTTGTTCTCTCTATATCTTGCTATGCAGCAACATAGTGTTGCCGAGCCATTTGAAATCGAAGCGGTAGCGTCAGAATCTGATGATAAAAGCAGCATCGAATCCAAGCTTGCATCGTTAAATTATTATAGAAGGCCATCGCTAGCCGCTAATGAAAGCGAATGGGGCAGAATGCGCGTTTTGTCTGAGTTAGTCTCTCAAGACTATGCGGCAGCAAGATTATATTTAAGTATGAATCCCTCTCCACTATCACAAACTGATGATGCTAAACGTCTACCCGACGATGTAGTAGATAATTGTAGTTTGGCAACACAAAAGCGGTTGAAAAAGGAATACGCTAACACCGTGAAGGAAGATAATACGCTGCTATACGATATCCTCTCATCACAAGATAAAGAACACTATTCACAACAAGAAAATTCGTCACACTTCACATCTTTTGAGAAAATTGCATAGCAGTTATTTCAATTCGTTATTGCGTGCCAAGTTTGGGTTGACGTGCGAGCGCTAATTCGTATCCGCCCTAGTTTTTATCATTCCTTTTTGTTATATTGCGCGCCGCATTTTTGCACTGGTCTTACGCTCCAATCAGCAAAGGTTAAAATATGTCTAAATATATTGTATGCGCAATGTATAAATTTGTTGCGCTTGAAAACTTCAAAGAAATCCGCCAACCGCTTCTCGAAACAATGGAAGCTAATGGTATTAAAGGTACACTTCTTCTTGCCCACGAAGGGATAAACGGTACGGTTTCTGGTACCCGCGAAGGTATCGACGCATTACTTGCTTATTTAAACAGCGACGAGCGTATTAATCCTATTTCTTGCAAAGAATCTCTTCACGATGAACAGCCGTTCTATCGCACCAAGGTAAAACTGAAAAAAGAAATTGTGACCATGGGCGTTGAGGGTATTGACCCTCGCAAAACCGTTGGTACTTATGTAAAACCTAAAGACTGGAACGCACTTATTAGCGACCCAGATGTTACGGTTATTGACACGCGAAACGGTTATGAAATTGAAATAGGTACTTTCAAACACGCTATCGACCCTAAAACCGAAACGTTTCGTGAGTTTCCTGAATACGTAGCGAAAGAGCTCGACCCGTCAAAAAATAAAAAAGTGGCTATGTTCTGCACCGGTGGTATTCGCTGTGAAAAATCGACGGCTTACTTGAAAGAGCAGGGGTTTGACGAGGTTTATCACTTAGAAGGCGGTATTCTACAGTACCTTGAAGATGTACCGAAAGAAGAGTCACTGTGGGAAGGCGATTGCTTTGTATTTGATAATCGCGTTGCAGTTAACCACGACTTAGAGAAAAGCCATTATGAGCAGTGCTACGCGTGCAGACTTCCAATTACTGAAGAAGACAAGCAGAGTGATAAGTATGAGCCGGGTGTAAGCTGCCCACACTGCTTTGGTACCCATACCGACGATCAAATTGCTCGCTTTAGAGAACGTGAAAAACAGGTTCAACTGGCAAAAGAGCGTCAACAAGAGCACGTAGGAACGGAAGCGCGTTTGACCATGGAACAAAAGCGTCAAGAAAAAGCAGAAGCTCAACGTTTACGCGCACTTAAAGCAAAAGAAAATCAGGCGTAGACAGCTAGAAAGAAGGGCGTTACACTCGTGCTTATTGCAGTTGAAATAAGGAATGCGAGTGAGCACTCAACTTTCAGAATCTAAAATTGAAGAAATTAGAAAGGACTTCAGCTTTTTCGATCGTGATGGCAACGGCCAAATCGATTTGCCGGAGTTCATCGAGCTTCTAACCGTTATTTCACCAAAAACGAAAGCTAGCCACGTACAAGAAGGCTTTAAGCTTATCGATAGTAACGACGACGGTTACATCGACTTTGAAGAGTTTTTGGAGTGGTGGCAAGAAGGATGGTGGGAGTACTAAGTTTAAACTTAGTAACACTTATCGTCGACTGAGGCTTTTCGACACGCTAGGCTAAGCGTGGAAACGAGGGCTAGGCCACGTAAAAGAGCCAATTGAAAACGAGTGCTTTTAAGCACTCGTTTTTTTATGTGTTGAGTTTGGTGATTTGTGTTGGGAGTGAGATATAGCTTCCTTTGGATAGCCTTCAATGTCGGCTTCGAGCGTAGAGCGGACCTTGGGACAAGGAATTTTTCCACCTCAAAGGACAGTAGACCAAACCCAACTTCATCTGCACACTGAAATACCAATCCTTGGCAAGGATACATTTGCTAGTAGCTCAATACTCTACCTATAAACGACATCGGCCAGAGCAGACATTGCTGTATCAATTAGTCGAAAGTCACTATCCAGAATTTATAAAGCAGCATTCGGATCAAGGAAAGTCGTTACCGCGCCATGTGGAAAAAGAGTTTGCCGAATTTCTTAAGTGTGGTCATCTTGAACACGGATTTTTGCGTGTTATTTGTGACGACTGCAAACATGAGAAGCTGGTCACGTTTAGTTGCAAACGCAGGGGGTTCTGCCCAAGTTGTGGGGCAAGACGTACGGCAGAGAGTGCCAAGTTGCTAGTTGATGATGTTCTTCGAGGCCACCCAGTCCGCCAATGGGTGCTAAGCTTACCTATCCCACTGCGTTTATTGCTCGCTAGATATTCCAAAGAGCTCAGTAAAGTCATGCAAATCATTCTTCGCACAATTTCCACTGACATCATCCATCGAGCAGGTTACTTGAAAAAGCAAGCCAAGACCGAGGCAGTGGCTTATATCCAAAGATTTGGTAGTGTACTGAATCTCAATATCCACTTCCACATGCTATTTCTAGAAGGCGTCGTCAAAAAAGAGCGAGGTCAAACCAAATTCAAACGAGTCAAAGCCCCTAGCCATAGCGATATGGAGCGGGTAGACAACACCATCAGCCATCGCATCGCACAATATCTGGAAAAAACAGGACAGATCCAACGTGACATGGACAACACCTTTCTAAACTTGCCGATTGATGATGAAGATAGTTTATTGCCATTACAGGCCGCATCGGTTAGTTATCGTATCGCTATGGGGCCAGATCCAAGTAAAAAAGTGTTCAGTCTACAAGCAGTTCCAGCAAAAGATTCGGAAAACTTTGGTCAACTCGCAAAGATAGCTAGATTTAGCTCACATGCAGCGGGGGTTGCTGATACCCACCAATCTGATAATCTCGAACGCTTTTGCAGATACATCGCAAGGCCAGCGGTGAGTGAAAAACGCTTAAGTCTAACCTTCACAGGCAACGTCAGATATGAACTCAAGACGCCATATACAGAAGGTACCACTCACGTTTACTTTTCGCCGATTGACTTCATAGGCAAACTTGCTGCACTTGTGCCACCACCTAGACTCAATCTTACTCGTTTTTACGGGGTATTTGCCCCCACGTGAAGAGGTCACGGCTTCTCAGCGAGGAAAGAACAGCCCTCGGTTAGCAGAACATCTGAAAGATCCAGATAAACCCTACCACGCCCGCAGTATGTCGTGGGCTCAGCGGTTAAAGCGAGTATTCAACAATGATATTACCATTTGCGAAGCGTGTGAGAGCCACAATGTCAAAATTGTCGCTTGTATTACACAGCCTACTATCATCAACAAGATATTGATGCACTTAGACAAAAACGGCTCTCCCATTACTGTCAACACATGCAGAGCACCACCGTTAGATGAAGTACTAGAACCACCGTCATTTGAAGACTTTGTCATTCAGCGAAATTTCGATTTTGGGGCTTAAACGTCCTACCGCAAAATAGAGCTTGAGCATTAATTTGTTGAGGCACCATCTTTCACATTTCACGAACAATTATTCAGTACCAATGGCCTGCGAACTCAACTATGTGGCGGACAATTAGTTCATCACTTCATTACCAAACTTCAATCTGAGTATACGAAACAAGTCTTTAATTCAGCTGGTATAAAGGGTAGTAAATAGCGTTTGTTCTTCTTATACTTTTACCATATCTTCTATGAAAAACACGCGATCTTGACCAAAGAACATTTCATCGCCCACGAACATGGTAGGCGCACCGAAACAACCTTTTTCCACTGCTTTCTGAGTATTTAATTTTAGTTCCGCTTTAATATCATCGGTCTCAATGAGTGATAAAAGCGCATCAGCGTCCAGCCCATTTTCAATTAGCACGGTCCGCAGTATTTCTTCCACTCCAACGTTCAGCCCTTTCACCCACATTGCGTTGAACAATACGGTTAGATACTTTTCGAAAACGCCCATTTTTTTGGCTGCAAAACACCCTCTCATTATGGTTAGCGTGTTAATAGGAAAGTGTGGATTCATAATAAAAGGAATACCGTAGAGCTTGGCATATCTTGGCAAGTCATACTTCAGCATATAGCGTCCCTTGGCGGCAACAGCACCGGGAGATACATTGTTTGTGGCCTTGTGTACTGCACCCAGCAGCATGGGCTCGTAAGCGATATCAGCATTGTAAGTACTGGCAATTCTTTTAAGCTCGCCATACGCGAAATACGCCGTTGGGCTACCAATGTCGAAATAAAAATCTATTTGTTGGTTCATTCAGAATTCTCTTTTTTATTTGTTAAGTGGTTAATTTATTGCTTTTATGGGCTAATCTTGCCCTACCATTTTTCTACCCATGGACGTATGTCTAATTCGAATGTCCACGCATTTCTAGGTTGCTCGTGCAGCATTACATAGTTTGTAGCTAAATCTGCAGGCTGCACCACACCATCTTTTGATGACAATGTTGCATAGTCGGGGTGATTATCTTTGATCCACTGTGTTTCAACGGCGGCATCAATAATGACGTGAGCAACATGAATATTTTTCGGGCCAAGCTCTCGTGCCATCGACTGGGCAAGCGCTCGCAACCCGTGTTTTGCACTGGCAAATGCACCAAAAGATGCGCCACCACGAACGCTTGCTGTTGCACCGGTAAAAATAATGGTGCCGCTATTGCGCTGAATCATTTTGCGCGCGGCTTCACGCCCCACCAAAAAGCCCGAAAAGCACGCCATTTCCCATATTTTGTAAAACTTCTTAGCAGTTGTGTCGAGAATGCTCATGGGCACATTTGCCCCAATATTAAAAACCACCACTTCTATAACACCAATATTGGCCTCAATGTCAGCAAATAACTGCTCTACCTGCTCTTCATTTCTGGCATCAACGCCATACCCATGAGCATCAAAACCTTCTGTCCTTAAGGTTTCAGTATAGGCAGATAGTGACTGCGCATTTCGCCTGGCCATACATACGGTAAAACCTTTCAGCGCATAAGCCTTGGCAATGGCACCACCAATGGCATCACCTGCCCCTACCACTAGGGCCACTTTCTTATCTTTCATCAATAACTCTCCACTTTAGGCAATAAATTAAAAGCAACTAGCAACAACGATGATGTTAAGTTAATCTGACCATTCGACTTTTAAAATTCATTTATTGTTAACTTAAGGTAAGTTTTACTAATCTTTAAACATCAAAAATCTGTGCATATAAGGTCAATACACGTACTACCTAGACACCTAAAACTGACTTAAGAGCAAAAAGAGTAAAGAGCGAGTACTGTGAACCCACCTCCTATCCAATGGTTACCTGTTTTTTATTATGCAGCCCAGTACAAGAGCTTTCGAAAAGCGGCTGAGCGCCTGTGCGTATCGCCGCCGGCGGTGAGCCAACATATAAAAAGCCTCGAAGCGTATTTGGGTATGCGTTTATTTAAGCGAAATGGCCCGACGCTTACGCTAACCGATGAAGGTAAGTTTTATTATCAAAGTATTCAGCCAATAATGATGCACTATCACAGCAGCTTTAATGAGTTTGATAGGCGGTTTAACAAACGCGTATTGCGCTTAAATACCCCTCTTTTTATTGCTCAAGAGCTCCTTATTCCAAACTATATGCATTTTAAAGTGATAGAGCCGAATGCGGAGTTGCGCATTTCTACTGGCACCGAATACATCGACTTTGATTTCAACATTGCCGATGCCGCAATACGCTTTGGACATGGAAATTGGCCTGAGTTAAACGCAAAACTGTTATGCAAAGTAACTGCTAGCCCAATCTGTTCAACTATTTATGCAAGTTCACATATCGATAGTCAGCAAATACTCGAAGAGCAATTGAATAACCAGATTATTCTTACTACCGATGAGAGCATTAAAGAGTGGCGACAACTGTTTCCCAACATTACGCCTAAAGAGGTTGTGGTGTGCGACTCTTACTTTTCAATTATTAAATCAGCTGAAATGGGCGTAGGTATTGCCCTTGGCATTTTTCCAGCGGTTAACAATTGGATAAACAATCAAAAGCTACAGTGCCTTACTCATCAAATGTTTGAAATAGAGGCGGGCTATTGGTTTGTTTACCCTAAACAACGCACTGACAACACACTGATTGACGCAGGTTACAAGTGGTCTTCTCAACTATTTGGTAAGTTGCCGAAGTTAGGGTGATTAAGAAGATTCCAAGCGCGCTACAAAATCAATTCCCAATACCCGTAGAATAGCCCGCTATTTTACGGGTGGCTTCTACACTGGCTTTTTGCACTGCTTGTACGTATATGCTTGTCGCATTTACCGGTGTTTCTTTGCTGTTGCCCAACAAGCTAATAACGGTGCTTATCGAACCGTCTGAACTAAAGATAGGCGCACTTACTACATTAATGTCGGGCAAAAAATCTTCTTTAAAACAGCACAAGTTGCTTTGTTTTATGTCTACTAACAATTCGTAGAACACCGCTTTTTTTATAGGCTTACCCATATAGCGTGGCATAGGTGCAAATGCAGTGAACCGAAAATTAAAGTACTCAATGAATATGGCGTGTATGATATAGATTCGGATTTTCAATGATAAGCCCCATAAAAAACGAATCAGTTTCAAATATTTTTTGATAATAAAAATTCGATAATAGATAATATCACCAGCAGCGTGCATTTCACAATTCATGGGATAGGCGCGATGTGGGGCTAACCTATCAACAAGAAAACCGTATTCTCAAGCTGCTAGCGCCAATCAAGTACGAAACCGTATACCTGTAGGAAAGCGTGTATTTATACGTCCTGTACACGTTGAATAAGGCAGATACGTTAACATTTTAGTCCTTTTTAAAAATACAACAATAAAAAACCCTCGTCTTAGCGAGGGTTTTTATATCAATCTAAATTAGCAGAAGCTTAGTGTTTACAGTAAATAAGTCGTTTAATACTGCCCAGTAAAATCAATAAGTGGGTGGAACCTTATTTTTAATAAAGATGTTTAACAAAAATCAATCTTATAGTCGAAATTTTGTCAGTAACTGCCTTCCCCAAGCTAGTACATAAGCGACAGCTATGAGCGTATTACGGTCATTCGCGCTTTCTTTTTCGCTTAAGTCTCATTTCCTTAAAGCAGATGTTCATTAATACTGTAAAGCGCCGTAACTTTAGGCCGAAAGCGGTCAAAGCGAGTTGAACCGGACTCGACCGTTGGATGATCTGATAGCTGGCATTGGTAAAACTGCTCCTCAAATGCCCGAAAGGGCTAAAAGCTGCCCCTGAAAAATGGTGTTTTTAAAACTTATATATTCTCAACTAAAGTATACTGATTAAGTATTTTCTATTTTTGACCACATCTAAATCATTATTTTTTTCGGAAACATCTATACCAATAGCTCCTTGTACTTCTTGTAGATAAACAAGCTCAGAATATGTACGTCGTTCAAATTTTTTATTTCTTATAGTTAGGCAAGAGAATTCGACTGATGTGGTTTCTGGAATAGCTGTGATTATTGGGATTGAAGCACAAGCTTTTTTAAAAGCCTTTCGGTCTGCTGAAAACTCAAGCTCTTTAAGTGTATATCTAAACAAGCTATTTTCAGATGTAAAATCAAGAAGCTTTTTAAAATCATGATAAAGTTCATTCGCGTCAGGAGCATGAATAGCAGTTTTGTATATCGGTGACCAGTCGAATGACGGAAGAACAAACCATTGCACAGCATGGCTGCTTAAAATGTAATTTTGAATAAGCTCGGAGCAATAGGTAATAATACTCGTAAGTACGCTATTCTTTTCAAATCTTTTTCTCTTTAAGTATTCTTTTATCTGAGAGTTGATTTCATTTATAAAAGGCTTTTCAACCCCACCAATCATTTTAATTTCATTGAAACCTTTTAAGTAATCGATATGCACTATTGGCGGATGACAAAAATTGTCATCGTGGTAGATTGATATTTCAAATGCAAACCTCATGGATGGACTAACCATAAAAAAGGTGCTGTCATACGTCAGGTTCTTTTTATCTCTTCGCTTTTTCAAAACACTTTGAACTTCAGCCAAGTCCAATTCAAAATAATCCATATTTCCAACCAGTTAGTTATAGTAAGGCAGCTTGATATAATACCAATTAATCACTTTTTGTTAAGCTCCCCAACACTTTAATTTTTATTAAATTATTTACTTGGTCTCTATGCTAAATAGCCCTTAATTTGCTGAAATATAACCGCATGCGATATACAATACGACCTAATCGTTATCGCATGGATAATTTAAAACCTCTTATGTCAAACAGTAAACAATGGGAAGAACATCGCGAATTTATCAAAAGCAGAACTCAAGAAAAATGGGTTGGTGATGCAAAAAACGCTCTGGACTGGTTTCTTGAAGTAATGGGAGAAGATGAATGGGCGAAACGGAAAAAGGCAGTGGTTGCTTATTTCAAAAAGCAACAAGAAAGCATCTTTCCAGAAAACGGTAAACCCCAAAAGTATTTATCTGAAAATGAGAAAGCTGTAGCATTCCATCAAGACTGGACAGCTTGGTATTTATACTTAGTAGAGTCCCTTTTTTACAGACCTTATGTAAGCCAGCCATCTCAATCCTGTAGGATATTTCCTTTTTTTTCGGCTATAGGGCGTCATATAGATTTAATCAAAAACATTTCTGGGGTCGATGATAAATTACACGAACTGTTGAGAGGTAAAATTAACCAACCTGACGCAGTACTTTTCGAAATAAGTGTAGCGTTAATGTACGCCAGAAACGGCTGGAAAGTATCTTTTATAACAGAAACTCCCCCAGAAAAATCACCAGACCTTTTAATAGAAAAAGGTAATATTAGCTTCTATGTTGAATGTAAAAGGCAGTCAAAAGTCACTGAGTATTCAGAAAAAGAGAGGAATGAATGGCTTAAGCGCTGGGATAAACTTGTTCCAGCTATGACTGCATATAATACACCTACCCATATGGATATTTTGTTCAAGGTGGAAGTTTCTGAAACAAATGAATTAGTCTTAGTATCTGCTTTCAACGAGCTTGTTAAAAATAATATGATTGATTCTGGTCACTTTCTTGAAAATGACCAAATTAAAGTGTCAGTTAAAAATATAGATATGAGTTCTGTCGACCAGCACTTTGACAAATACCAAGTGCTATGGAACTCACCTCAGATGATTTCTCTATTTGCTGGTGGCTATGAGAGTAATGGTAATTACACCCAAATTCATTCACCCAAAGGCATAAACATCGTAGGGCCAGATGATGATGAGCATGTTCTGAATTTATACTGCTCAGGAGTGCATAGTGCTTATTGTGCTAAATGGGAATGTATTTCTGACATCTCAATTGATAAAAAAGCCAAAGATGTTCGCAAGCTTCTTAGCAAAGCTATAAAACAAGCACCAGCAAACGGGGACACCATCATTCATATAGCTTACGAAACATTAGAAGGCCCACAAGTCGAAATTGAACGGCATAAAAAAATTGCCAATTCAATAAACACATTCAATTATGGCGAGAAAAATGTAAGTGCTGTTTACTGTCATGCTCTTCAACCTTCAACAGGTGTTGAAGACTCGGAATGGGCTGAAACAACCATTAGATTTGGCAGAAACGGTACAGATCCAACTAAAATATTACCTCATGATCTTTTATTAGACGAAGAAAACACGGCAATATCTGACGATACACATTGGTTGCAAGATTTATTAGCTTCATTAAAATGAGGTTATTGCAAACTAAATCAATACAGCTCAGCTTGACCTATAACCGCTTGGTAAAAATTAAAATCAATAAGCAGTGAAAAAAATCATGTTGCGCGGTTTAAAGCTGCCCTCCTGAACAGGTCGATTGACTCATAACAAGTGCCTAAAATCTGATTCTGCAGGCTGTCGCGATTTTTGCAGAGCAAAAAGTAGCACCAGTCTGCTCCACATTATAGGCGGGCGTTGTTGAACGGTAGTAAATTACTCAACGTCTCCTTTTGGTATCTTAAACATGACCTAAGCATAATATCCAATGTAGTCGGCTCTGTGGCAGTAGCCGAAACTTGATAGTCAAAATTCACGTCTGCTTTTGTCAATTTATGAGTCTTCGAATTTGATTGGTTAGAAGTCGGCAATTGGCACAAAGCAGAAGTAGCCAGTCAACAATCTGTTCGTCGGCAACTTGTCTATAGCAGAACTTAAAGCCTCGACAGATGAACCTACACGTTGGGCGAAGCTAAAAAAGTATGCTATGTAGTAAAGACTACCAATCAGCGCTGTATACTATATTGGCTGCGGACGCCTCTACTTCTAGTGGGGCTTTATCGTAACCGTATTCAGCCATGTCGAAAAAGTGTTGGGTGACAACTTCATCTAAACTGGCTCGTTCAATCTGTAACACATGCACTAATTCGTGGGCTAACTTGGGCCTATTAAGCTCGAAATCTTTACGAGCATAAATCGAATAGCCGAAAACTTGTGCGTTATTTATTATTCCTTCTCCAACAAGTCCAACGGCTTCGCCAAACACTTTAAGCGCGAAGTTTTCGTAGGGATAAGGCACTTCATCTACATAAACAATTCTTACTTTCTTAGGCTGTTTTATGCCTATCTCCGCTGCTAGCGCCAATTCTTGTTCGTTCAACGGTTGACCTATTTTTAAGCCTTTCATATCTGTTTCATGTGCCCACTCTATGTATTGCGGCAACAATACGCGTGCTATTATTTTTTCATAGGAAAGTGCCACAACGACTATTACTATAAACGAGACTAACGATACGAACTTTATAAATTTCATGTGGTTAAAATCCATTTTAAAGGGGGAGTTTGTGCCGCTTACACGCTTTGTTACAAACAGTTGAAGCGTGTAGTCAGCACAATCGACTTGTTTCTATATGCGTAGTAGAGCATATGATGGCGAAGTGTTCCATCAAAGGGCTGCAGGAAATGTGATTAAAAACAATGTGAAAGGTTACACACCGCTATTCAATAGTGAATTGTGACTAGCGGCGGTGATGGTTCAAACTACGATATAGAGTTTTACTCGTCGTCAGACAGAGTGTTTCTTGGCTTGCGTTTCACAGGAACCATACCAATGTCTTCTCCAGACATGGTATCGACACGTTTTTTAGTGCCAGGTTTTGCTGGTTTCGCTACGCGCTTTTTACCACTTTTCGCATTTGATTGTTTCGATACTTTTTTCTTCGGCGTAAAACCTTTGAAAGACGCCGAGAATTCGTCATGCGGTGAACACTCTAACGCATATTGAAGGTGATTCTTAAGCCCCTCGAAACTGTTCCAATCACGAGGGCCAATTAGCGAGAATGCTTCGCCTTTTTGCCCAGCACGGCCTGTACGGCCGATACGGTGAATGTATTCATCCGCGTTCTTAGGAAGGTCAAAGTTAACCACCAATCCAACTTTTGATAGATCTAGTCCACGAGAGGCGAGGTCGGTAGTAACCAGAATACTGTGCTGTCCACGAGCAAACGCACTCATTACTGCTGCGCGTTGGCTTTGTAGCATATCACCACGAAGCGCAATAGCTTCGAAGTTTTGTTCGTTAAGCAGTGCTGCAATTCTATCGGTATCTTCACGGGTAGCTGTAAATACGATAGCTTGGTTGTAGGTACGATTGGCTAGTTCAAACTGTAAAATTTGATCTTTGTTATCAACATTGTCTGCAAAGAAGCACTTCTGTTCGATATCGCCATGCTCTGCGGTTGAGTCTCCTACAGCTACACGGACAGCGCCTTTGGTTAACTGCGTTGTCATATGCTTTAGCTCAATATTATCGAGCGTGGCAGAAAACAACATAGTTTGACGCTTTCTGTGATCAGCATAGTCGTTAATCATTTTAAGCTGAGCAGAGAAGCCTAAGTCTAACATTCGGTCGGCTTCATCAAAGATAAGCAACTCTAAACCGTTTAAATACACACTTTTATCTAATAGATGGTCGGCTACACGACCAGCGGTACCAACGATAATGTGAGGGTTACGGCGAAGCGCTTTAACTTGGTCGTTATAATTTTCACCACCCACAATAAGTGAACAAGTAAGATTTAGCCCGGTACACATTGATTTAGCTTCAATGAAAACTTGTTTGGCTAGCTCACGAGTTGGCGCAAGAATAAGTGCGCGTGGGTCTTGACGACTAAGGGCTTTTTGCGACATTAACCTGTTTATAGCTGGCACTAAAAAGGCGAAGGTTTTACCTGACCCCGTTTTTGATGACGCAATAATATCTTTGCCCTGAATAGCTGGCAGCATAGTGCGTTCTTGAATTTCGGTTAGCGTCGAAATGTTTTTCGTTTCGAGCTTTGAAATAATTTTGTGGTGAACAGGTAAATCAGTAACTAGCAAGAAGGTATAGCCTTTTTAAAATGACATTCGGGCGCATTATCCCTTAATGCACGGTGCATTTAAAGGTTTATTGGAAAGGCTTATGAGTTTGCAGACTGAAGGCAGGTGCTTGTAACAATCGTTACTCAACGAAGAATATAAAGTTAAAGCAAAAATGTGAGTTAACTCAATGGCGCGCGCTTACCACAAGAGCATAAATGCTGAATGATAAGCGCGACATTGCGAAACACAATTAAATGAAAAGCACAATTAAACGCAGAGTTTAAAACTGCATTTCAGGTACATTTTCAGGAACAACAAGCTTTCCGCCCGTTTTCTCTTTAATTTCGTCAACGCTGACGCCCGGGGCGCGTTCTTGAAGCACAAATGCGCCGTCTTCAACACTCAGCACTGCTAAGTCGGTAATAATGCGCGTAATACAGTTCACACCGGTTAACGGTAAGGTACATTCGCTAAGTAGTTTTGGGTTACCGTGTTTGTCGGTATGGGTCATGGTAACTATTATGTTCTTCGCGCCAGCAACTAAGTCCATAGCACCGCCCATGCCTTTAACGAGTTTGCCCGGTATCATCCAAGACGCAATATTGCCCGATACATCAACCTCAAATGCGCCAAGTACAGTAAAATCAACGTGGCCGCCGCGGATCATGGCAAAGCTCTCAGCGCTACTAAAAATAGATGCGCCTGTGATAGCCGTTACCGTTTCTTTACCAGCGTTTATCATATCAGCGTCAATTTCACTTTCAGTCGGGTAGCGTCCCATCCCCAAAAGACCGTTTTCTGATTGCAGCATCACGCTGATGTCATCTGGTACATAGTTAGCTGCAAGGGTAGGGATACCAATGCCTAAATTAACGTAATCGCCATCTTTAAATTCCTGAGCGACGCGCATTGCGATTTGTTCTCTACTAAGCATTACACTGACTCCTTGCTAACTACACGGCGTTCAATACGTTTTTCAAATGAACCTTGAATGACACGGTTTACATAAATCCCGGGAGTGTGGATCTCGCTAGGGTTCAATTCACCAGGCTCTACAATTTCCTCTGCTTCAACCACAGTGATTTTACCTGCAGTAGCGGCCATAGGATTAAAGTTTTGTGCTGTATGGCGATAAATACAGTTTCCGTAAGTATCTGCTTTCCATGCTTTTACAATGGCAAAGTCGCCAGTAATAGCATGTTCAAGAATATAAGGGCGACCGTTGAATTCTTTGACTTCTTTTCCTTCACCAACAGGCGTACCATAACCTGTGGCAGTGTAGAAGGCAGGAATGCCAGCACCACCAGCGCGCATTTTTTCCGCCAGCGTTCCTTGAGGTGTAAGCTCAACTTCCAGCTCACCGTTAAGCAGTTGTTTTTCAAACAGGGCATTTTCACCTACATAAGAAGACACCATTTTTGCTATTTGTTTGTCTTCTAGTAAAAGACCCAAGCCAAATCCATCTACACCGCAGTTATTAGAAACTACAGTAAGTCCAGCTACGCCCATTTTCTTAATTTGGCCTATCAGTCCTTCGGGTATACCACACAATCCGAAACCGCCCGCAATGACTGTCATACCATTTTCAAGGCCAGCCATTGCTTCTTCGTATGAGGATACAACTTTGTTAAATCCCGCCATTCTCTATCTCCAATGCATTTGTTAATAATAAGTATCGACATTGTTGCTTCATTTGTAAAATCGAATTAATCTTGCGATTAATAAAAACTATTTATTATTTGTTGAAGTCAGTTGAAAAGTTTATGGATGTTTCATACCGTCAAATAAAAGCGTTTGTAGAAGTGGCCAAGTCATCAACCTTTGCTGAAGCCGCGGTAAATCTACATTTAACACAGCCAGCTTTGTCATCGGCAATTAAAAAAATGGAAGAGCAGTTAGGCGGTAAGTTATTCCAACGCAATACACGCAATGTAAGCCTAACACCAGAAGGAGAGGTGTTGTTTCCAAATGCTTTGAGGCTACTGCACGACTGGGACAATACTTTTTCTGATATTCAAAATTTGTTTGCTATGGCGAAAGGGCAGCTTACCATTTGCGCTATGCCGTCATTTGCCGAGTCTCATTTACCGAATATCTTGTCAGTATTTCATCAACGAATTCCAAACGTAAACTTACGAATTGTCGATGTAGTAATGGAACAGGTAATTCATGAAGTTACTACTGGCCGCAGCGAGATTGGGTTCTCGTTTGAGCCAGAGCGCAAAGATGGTTTAGTGTTTAAAAGCCTTTTTGCTGATGAGTTTGTTGTTGTGACCAACAAAGCACAATCAGCCCATTTAGGGGACAAGTTGCATTGGCAGGACTGTCTAAAACTTCCATTGGTAATGATGAATAGGGGATCTGCGGTACGTCATTGGACTCAATCTAAGCTAGCACAATATGGTGAGCTAAATATAATCGCGGAAACGGGGCAGCTATCTACACTAGGAAAGCTTATTCTAAATGGTTTAGGTATATCTATTATGCCGGCGATTTGTAAAGCGCAAATGGAGGGATTGGGGCTAGTAACAAAAGAAATTAGTGACATGCCTCTGGTGAAAAATATTGGAATAATTCGAAATGCGCGAAAAGGGTTATCGCTGCCGGCTCAATCTATGTGGGACATGGCCGTAGCGCATTATGAGTGAAATAATGCGCTTTATAGTTTCTAAGAAAAGGTTCGACCTACCACTTCTTCTTAGGTGCGAACAACTCGTCTAATTCGTCTCTTTCTTCTTCTTGCTTCTTGGCGCGATCTTTTTCGTTCACGCTCTTAAGGTTGCTTTGGATTTCGTGTAACCACTCGTTAAGTGTAGCAAGTTTAGACATTGAGTATTCGTCTTGGGGATTTTGATTTTCTAGTGCGTTTTTCGCCTTTTCAAAATACTGTCTGGCTGACCCAAGCATATTGGTTTGAAGTGCAGCGCGGCCGCGCTTAATCAATGTTTCTACATTTACTTTTACCTGCAAGCGTTCAAGCTGCTTATCTTCATCCATGAATACTTTAGAATCAATTTGCCCTTTGCTATGTTCTGAACGAAGAATAATGCGCAGTTTCTTAACGGCCTGAATGTATTGAATGATCATTTTGTCATTGTCGGGTAACGCGAAATCGTTAGTGATACCGCTATTGTCCGAAAGAGCAGCGGCGGTTGCTTGCTCACTGCTTGAGATACGCTGTTTTAGTTCAGATGTACTCGATAAATCGTTCATCGCTTTCAAGGCATTTAGAATACGATTGTGAAGTATGCCCATAATGCGCGAAGAAACAGGCATGTTTACACAGGCGGCAATAACGTTCTCAGTTTCGTCGACAATAGTACGCTGTTTCGCAAGTTCAGTTCTGCGCTCAGCCTCTTGCTTTTGACGATGTTGTTGCATTGCATTGATAAAGATAGCTGCGATTAGCAAAACAACAATTAATATAATAATAATCACGTACATGCGTGTGTTTCCGTCTGTTTTTTATTTTTTATAACGTTAACGTATTACTACGTACGAGCGTTACTTTTTGTATTACTTAATGTTATCGGTCAATCTTACGGTATTTTTACTTCAAATACACTTCCACCGAGACTCCCGCCGTTGGAAAGGGCAATTGAGCCCACTTTATCTCCTTGAGAATGTGCGTTTGCAATTAACTTCGCAAAAAATAACCCCAACCCCGTTCTTCCTTGGCTTAACTCAAAATCACAGAGCTCTTCGTGGCTTTTGGTTAACATCGCTTCGGGATAGCCACGACCATCATCCTCTATTTTAATGGTCATGAAGTCGTTCTCGTCTGCCTTGGCACTTACTATTATTTTGGATGTTCCATAGCGCATTGCGTTAATGATTACATCGTTTAATAACAAATAAATTAACTCACTGTCTAAGTACCAGCTAAGGTCATCTTCGATAGCGATGCTTATATCAATATTTTTCTGCGATACATATAACGCATTAGAGCCAACAACATCCTCAACCAAATCTTTGATGAAACTTTCGTCAACGGTAATGGGTAAACTTTCTAATTCAGCCCTGTACAAAGAGAGTACTTGAACGAGATTGGTGTTGAGCCTGGATGCTTCATAATGAACACTCGCAACCTGCTCTCTAGCTTTCTCGTCGTGAGGAGAAAGGGCGTCGCTGAGTGTTTCAATAGATTGAATAAGGAGAAAAAGTGAATTTTTCATATCGTGCACAGCAGCTGCCAACACCGATGAAAAATCAATTGTGGATGTAACTTGTTTACTGCTACTCATTATCTATCTAACACCGTGCTTTTTAATCACCTACCCATAATGTAGAAGAAATCGGACAAAGGCGAATAAATCCCACTCGAAAATGCAAAAATTCAATTATTTTCAACTTTATAATGCCAATTTCGTAATAGCAACTAGTAAAAAAAGGTGGTTTTGGTTATAACGGGGGGAGTACAGTGTCAGTCTATCGCATTAAACGGTGTAAAATATGAAGCTACAGCAACTACGGTATATCGTAGAAGTCCTCAATAACAATTTGAACGTGTCAGCAACAGCAGAAAGTTTATATACCTCACAGCCGGGTATCAGCAAACAAGTTCGCATGTTGGAAGATGAACTAGGTGTTCAGATTTTTGGCCGTAGCGGTAAGCATTTAACACACGTAACAGACGCGGGTAATGATGTAATCAATATAGCTCGTGAAATACTAGCCAAAGTAGAGAGTATTAAAGCGGTAGCAAGGGAGCACACGCTTCCAGATCAAGGTAAACTCAATATTGCGACTACGCATACGCAAGCCCGTTATGCATTACCTGATGTTATTCAGGGTTTCATGAGCAAGTATCCAAAAGTGTCATTACACATGCATCAGGGCACGCCGTCTCAAATTAGCGACCTGGCTGCCAAGGGCGAAGCCGATTTTGCTATCGCTACCGAGGCTCTCCACTTGTACAACGATTTAGTCATGCTTCCTTGTTATCACTGGAATCGCAGTGTAATAGTAAACAAGGACCATCCCTTGTCGAAAAAGGGCACTATCGATATTTCAGACATTGCCAAATATCCGTTGGTTACTTATGTTTTCGGTTTCACCGGGCGCTCTGAATTAGATCAAGCGTTTGAAAGGGCAGGGCTAACACCTAAAATCGTGTTTACCGCAACAGATGCCGACGTTATTAAAACCTATGTTCGCTTAGGTGTCGGTATTGGTGTTATTGCGTCGATGGCGGTAAGCGAAGAATTAGATGATGATCTTGTGAAGATAGATGCTAGTCACCTGTTCGATTACAGCACGACGAAAATTGGATTCAGAAAAGGGTCGTTCTTAAGAAGTTATATGTACGACTTCATTGAGCGTTTTGCGCCTCATCTGACCAAGGACAAGGTTGAGAAGGCTATGATGCTGAAAAATAACGAAGAAGTAGAAAAAATGTTTAAAGGCGTGACGCTTCCAGTAAAGTAAACGCAGCGCTTGTTGAAAACGTTCATTAAAAAAGGGGCTAATTGCCCCTTTTTTGCATTTCACATATTGTCTAGTTAGAACGAGGCGCTAACATTCGATAATATTTACCGCGAGTCCACCTCTCGCCGTTTCTTTATATTTAGTCTTCATATCATTACCGGTATCGCGCATGGTTTTAATAACCTTATCTAGCGATACTTTTTGCTCACCCGTTCCGCGCAGTGCAAGACGAGAAGCATTAATGGCTTTGATTGCACCCATGGCATTTCGCTCAATGCAAGGAACCTGAACCAAGCCACCCACGGGGTCACAAGTAAGGCCGAGGTTGTGCTCCATACCGATTTCCGCAGCGTTCTCTACCGAGGCAGCTGTGCCCCCCATAATTTCAGCTAACGCGCCTGCAGCCATTGAACAAGCGACGCCTACTTCTCCTTGGCAACCTACTTCAGCACCTGAGATTGACGCATTCTCTTTATAGAGAATACCAATAGCGCCTGCGGTAAGCAGGAATCGACTTGCTACTTCTTCATCAACAGGTCGAATAAACTTATCTACGTACTGTAGAACCGCCGGAATGATACCCGCTGCACCATTTGTAGGTGCAGTTACAACACGGCCGCCAGCTGCATTTTCTTCGTTTACAGCTAAAGCAAACAAGTTAACCCAATCCATAGTCTGCATAGGGTCGTTTGTGTGTTCAGTTTGAAGTCGACGGTATAGTCCAGGTGCGCGGCGAACTACTTTAAGCCCGCCAGGTAAAATACCTTCGCTTTCGATACCTCGTTGAATACAAGCTTTCATTACTAACCAAATGTTGTGTAGCTGTTGCTTCACTTCGTGCTTGGGCCTGAAAGTTGATTCGTTACGTAGCATCAGTGAACTAATGCTTAAGCCGTTAGTTTTACACAGAGCGAGAAGGTCACCGGCCGTTTTAAAAGGGAAGGGTACTGATGCTTGCAGGCTGGCCGCATGCGCTTTGGTCGCATCGAAGTCTTCGTCTTTTATGATAAAACCACCGCCAATACTGTAATAAGTTTGCTGTTTTACAAGCTCATCTTTCGCGTACGCATAAAACGTTAAGGCATTAGCGTGTTTGGGGAGCGTTTTACGGCGGTGAAAAACAATGGCGTTTTTGTTAGGAAAGCGCACTAATTTCTGGCCATTAAGGCAAAGCTTTTCCGTGTTGCGTATTTCTTCAAGTTTAGTCTCGATGCTGTCCACATCGACAACGTCTGGAAGTTCTCCTAGTAAACCGAGGATAACAGCTTTTCCTGTTCCGTGGCCGATACCGGTTTGGCCTAATGACCCAAACAGTTCAACTTTCACGCTATCCACTGAATCAAAAAGCGTAGCTTCCTGAGCGAGTTCGGTGACAAACTCGGCGCCTGCTTTCATTGGTCCTACGGTGTGCGAACTCGATGGGCCAATGCCCACGCTGAACATATCAAATACACTGATCATAAACTTTCAAAATTAAAACAAAGTAATAGTAAGATCATGCATCCACCACGGAAAAACCACAATACAGAAAAGCTAATAAAGGGATTAGTTTTGCTAATACGCTGTAAAGTTTAATTTATAGTACACGCAAGAGCGGTTAAGCAAATACAAAGGCTATGGATGAATATGATGAGATAAATTGCGTAACATTGCCGCCGTTGCGCCCCATATCATGTGGTTTTTCCATGGGATAAAGTAAATTGGAAATGCCTTTTTATCGCGATGCGTCGTGTGAACTAAATGATTTCTTCTGTCTAAAACATGTGCGAGAGGCACTTCAAAAGCGCTTTCTACCTCATTTTTGTCAATTATCGGTGTAAAGTCAGGATTTACAAAGCCAACAACTGGCGCAATTTCATATCCGCTGATTGTTCGGTATCTAGGCAACATTCCTACTACGTCTACGTGAGTAGCGGGTAAACCAACTTCTTCTTCAGCTTCTCTAAGTGCCGCGTCAAAAAAAGAATTGTCAGCTTCGTCGACCGCTCCGCCTGGAAAGCTGATTTGACCTGGGTGATGCTTGAGGTGGTGCGCTCGTTCGGTTAGCAGTAATTGAAGCGAATTCCCATAATCTATCAGGGGGATAAGTACAGCCGCAGGGCGTCCTGTTTTTCGCAACGGAAAATCTGGCTCGGTGTGAGGCTGCCTTAAGTGGTGAAACTGTGATAGGAATTCGTTCTTTGTCATAGATATTTGCTTACAACCTATATGCTTACCTTTGTGCTAGCACATTACATACAAATACTGTGCTATTGGTTAATTGATTCAAGTACTGGCAGTATTCTAGACACTTTATCTAGGGTTTCTTGATATTCTTCACTAGAAACAGAATCTAGCACAATACCACCACCGGCCCAGCAATGTAATCGACGGTTCTCAGCCAATACGGTTCTAATACAAATACTTGAATCCATGTCCTCACGAAAACCCATATAGAACACGCTGCCACAGTAGATATTCCGGCGGTGTGGCTCTAGCTCATCGATAACTTCCATCGCGCGGATTTTCGGTGCTCCAGTTATTGACCCCCCAGGAAATGCTGATGCCAGAAGCGATAAAGGCGAAGAAGATTCATTTAATTCACCAGTTACCGTACTTACTAAATGGTGCACAGCCTGATAACTTTCAAGAGCAAAGAGTGCAGGTACGTTCACCGAGTGAGGTTTGCAGTGCTTTGAAATATCGTTGCGCAGCAGATCTACAATCATAAGATTTTCTGCACGGTCTTTTTCTGCTGAGAGCAAGCTCTGAGCACTGGCGGCATCTTCTTCTTTGTCTTCAAATCGCGGGCGTGTACCCTTTATCGGTTTTGTTTCTACAACCCCATCTTTAACGCGTAGAAAGCGTTCTGGTGAAATGGAAGCAATACAGCCTTGGGGAAGGTTATAAAAAGCTGAAAATGGCGCTTGATTTTGATTGCGTAGCTCACAATATGCTTGCCACATATTCCCTTCAAACGCTGCGCTAAAACGTTGCGCCATATTTACTTGGTAGCAGTCACCGGCACGCAAATAGGCGTGTATTTTATCCAAACAAGCTTCATATTCCGTTTTAGACAAATTTGATTCGAACCGCGACGTTAACTTGAATTTTGGCTCAGGTATTTCGTCGTTGAACGAAGAAAAAAACTGAGTCAGTGGTTGACTGTCAACGGAGCAATAATAGATGTAACCTGTTTTTGTATCTTCAATAAGTGAACGAAGATAAAGGCCAACCGCGAAATCAGGGGTTTCGTAGTCATCTTTGGCGATGCTTGGCATCGTTTCGTAAAAGCGCCCAGTGTCATAGCCTGCCATACCAGCCACACCGATAATAAAAGGGAGGTGCGCTGTATTTACACTGGCATGTATGTTCACATTTGAAACGCGCGCATGTAAGTGTGCTTGCACCGCTTCAAAGGGAGCTAATGTCAATTGCTGACGCTTTGAAGTGTTTAGATCGATGAGTTGAACATTATCACCTTTTGCTTCGATAATTGCGGAAGGTGAAAATGCCATAATATTGAAGCGTCCTTCACTTTTCGACGAACCAGAAGTATCTAGTAAAAGGGAATATGGGTGTGTAGAGACTCGCTTAAAAAGTTCATTGAAAACGGCTGTGTTCTCGTCACAATTTAGCGCTAATTTATCGGCTAATTCCTCTGCAGTGAAACGGGAAACATGAACGTGAATAGTATCTGCGTGTGACATAGGTGTTTTCTGTACTTCTTTTTATCGTGGGCGTTTGGTGCTTGAATTAAGCACAAACTTCCTTCTATTTTTAACTGGCGTTAACAAATAAGGGCTAATAACCGATCACATTAGGCTGCTTTTTCAAATATCCCTTCAGCATAGTTTTTAAAAATGACTGGAATTAGCCACAAGCACATGGTTTTACATGGTGCGTTGTCTTTAGATGCGCTAGTATACGCTTTTTTAGCTAGCTAAGACCACGAAAGCCAAATAAAAAGAGGATGTCATGACCGTTATCCGTCAACAAGACTTCATTGACAGCATTGAAGATGCCCTGCAATTTATTTCTTATTATCACCCGCTCGATTACGTTAAAGCCGTAGAAGAAGCCTATAAAAAGGAAAAGAGCCAAGCCGCGAAAGACGCGATGGCGCAAATTCTTATCAACTCACGCATGTCTGCAGAGGGTAAGCGCCCTTTGTGTCAAGACACGGGGATCGTAACCTGTTTTGTTAAAGTTGGTATGGGTGTGACGTGGGATAAAACTGACATGACCGTTCAAGAAATGGTTGATGAAGGTACACGTCGTGCATACCTTAATCCAGACAATCCACTTCGCGCCTCTATCGTTGCTGACCCTGCCGGTGCGCGCAAAAACACTAAAGACAACACGCCATCTGTTGTGCATATCGACATGGTAGCGGGTGAAAAGATCGAAGTGATGATCGCGGCTAAAGGCGGCGGTTCTGAAAACAAGTCTAAAATGGTAATGCTTAACCCAAGCGATGATATTGCTGACTGGGTAGTAAAAACTTTGCCGACGATGGGGGCAGGCTGGTGCCCTCCAGGTATGCTGGGAATAGGTATTGGCGGTACGGCTGAAAAAGCAGCGGTACTTGCAAAAGAAAGCCTTATGGACCCAGTAGACATCCAAGAGCTTATAGAGCGCGGCCCGCAAACTACCGACGAAAAACTTCGCTTAGAAATTTTTGACCGCGTAAATAAGTTGGGTATCGGTGCACAAGGCCTAGGTGGTTTAACGACTGTTGTTGACGTTAAGATTAAGTCGCTACCTACTCACGCTGCGTCAAAACCTGTAGCAATGATCCCAAACTGTGCGGCGACTCGTCACGCACATTTTTATCTAGATGGTTCGGGTCCAGCGGAGCTTACGCCACCTAAATTAGAAGATTGGCCAGAAGTAACTTGGGAAGTAAGCGAAAACACTCGCCGCGTTAACCTTGATGAAGTAACAAAAGAAGATATCCAAGAGTGGAAAGTAGGCGAAACGGTACTGCTGTCAGGTAAGATGCTTACCGGTCGTGATGCTGCTCACAAGCGCATTCAAACCATGATGGAAAATGGTGAAGGTTTACCAGAGGGCGTTGACCTAACTAACCGCTTTATCTATTACGTTGGTCCTGTTGACGCTGTAGGTGACGAAGTGGTTGGTCCGGCTGGCCCGACAACGGCTACCCGTATGGATAAGTTCACTGACATGATGCTAGAGAAAACAGGCCTTATTGGCATGATTGGAAAAGCAGAGCGTGGTCCAGCAACCGTTGATTCAATTGCTAAACACAAAGCGGTTTATCTAATGGCAGTTGGAGGTGCAGCGTACCTTGTATCTAAAGCCATTAAGAAATCTCGTGTCGTAGCATTCGAGGACTTAGGTATGGAAGCAATTTACGAGTTCGACGTAGAAGACATGCCAGTAACCGTTGCAGTAGACAGCACGGGTGCCAATGCTCACAAAAATGGTCCGGCCATTTGGAAAGCAAAAATTGAAGAGCTTGATGCCTCGCTATCTAAATAGATAGAAAGGCAAAACTTAAGATGAGCCGTTCTGCTTAAGAAAGCTAATTAGGTTTTTCATCACAGTATAAAAAACGGGTGCAATAGCACCCGTTTTCATTTGTGTAGTTTCATTTTTTCAAAGGTTTACGTGCTAGACGTTTTGCCCCAATTTCATTTTAAATTTATACCAGTTGGTATATTTATCTGATTTTGTTTATAGTGCTGTACAAAATAACAGTATGATCGTGCACTATGTTAATTAACCTTATTTCTAGCGAACCCATTTCCTTTCTAATAGCCTTCGTAAGTGTGTGTGCTTTTTCACTTTATTCATTTATTCGAGGCCAGGCGAATGCCACCCAGATAGCGCAGCTTTCGCAAATCAATGAGCAGCTACAAAATGATTTGAATAGCGAGCGTATTGCTATTGCCAAGCTTCAAGCACAAAACGAAGCGCACCAAGCAAGAATACAGGCGCTTCATGCTGCGCATGAAGATAAGCTTGCGTCTATGAATGCATCTGAACAACGTCTGCATACGCAATTCGAAAATCTAGCAAATCGGATATTTGAAGAAAAGCAACAGCGTTACACGCAACAAACAAAACACAATATAGAAGCTGTTTTGGCGCCATTCAAAAACGAGTTAGATGGTTTTAAACGTCAAATCTCAGAACAACACATACGTGAGGGGCAGGAGCGAGCCTCACTTAAAACAGAGATTCTAAGTTTAAAGGCTCTCAACCAGAAAATTACGGAAGAAGCTGCAGCGCTGACCAATGCACTAAAAGGTGACAATAAAAAGCAAGGAAACTGGGGCGAAGTAGTGCTTGAGCGGATACTCAAAGAATCTGGTTTACGCGAGGGTCATGAATTTGAAACACAAATGTCAGCAACATCAGAGCACGGCAAGCGATTTCAACCAGATGTCGTGGTGCATTTGCCAAATGATAAAGATGTGATCATAGATTCAAAAGTAAGTTTGGCGGCCTATGAAAGGTATTACAACTGTGATGATGAAGTTGAGAAAGCGCAATTTTTAAGTCAACATGTGGCTTCTATAAAAGGGCACATCAAAGGCTTAGGCGCGAAAGACTACCAAACGCTGAAAGGCATAAAGACACTGGATTATGTGTTACTTTTCATTCCCATTGAGCCTGCATTTCTGATTGCTGTCGAAGAAGAACCAGATTTAGTCACAATGGCACTTAATCACAATATCATGTTGGTTAGCCCAACTAATTTACTGGTTGCACTGCGTACTATTAATAACATTTGGCAGTATGAGTACCAAAATCAAAACGCACAGCTTATTGCGGAACAAGCAGCAAAGCTTTATGACAAGTTCGTTGGGTTTGTGACGGATATGGAAAAAGTAGGTAAGTCGATGGATACCGCTCACGCAAACTACGAACAAGCAATGAATAAGTTAACCAGTGGAAGAGGGAACTTGGTAAGGCAAATAGAAAAGTTTAGAGAACTTGGCGTACAACCCAGTAAGCGAATGTCTCAGCACTTACAGCAACTTTCTCAAGACGATTAAAAAAGGCCGCAATTGCGGCCTTTTTTCTCTTATCAAAAAACGTTATGAACGTTTCATGCGTCTACGTAGGTAAACTGCTGGAGCAAGAAGCAATGCAATCCAGCCCATTGAACCACCAGACTTATCGTTAACGCGAATAGTCACGCTTTCTGTAGTAGTTTCAATACCATCTGAAGCCGTTACTTGAACCGTTACACGGTTAGACTGTTCGTTACTAGGCGCTGTATCAGTGAACGAAGTGCGCTCTACACCGTTAATGGTGATAGTCACGTCGTCTCCGTCTGCGTCAGTTGCAGAAGCAGTTACAGTGTAAGACTGACCTTCATCAACGCTAGTTGGAGCAGATATTGAAATAACTGGAGCATCTTGCACACCTGCAACCGCTACAGTTACTGTGCCTTCACCAACAATTTCACCTTCAACTGGCTCTTCGTTTTCATCAATTGTACCTTCAACACGAACGGTGTATGTAAATGAATCTTCACCGAAGAAGTCAGTATTTGGTGCATACGTTACTGTTCCATCATCATTTACAGTTACTGTGCCATTTGCTGGCTCACCAGAAATTACAACTGTTGATGGATCAAGAGGCGCTTTATCAATAGTGATAGGCGTAAACGTACGGAACTCACCAGACAGAGAGTCCATGGTGAATTTATTGATGATTGTGCTGTCCATTTCGTTAGCAAGAATGTTAGCCGTTACCGACGCATCTTCGTTAACTGACAACATGTCGTCCATATACTCACTAGATGGAACAACAGTACCTGCGTAGCTGATAGTAACTTCGTCACCCGCATTAGCAGTTAGTACAAATTCGTCACCTTCAACTGGAAGGGTACCTTGAAGGCCCGCAGATGTTAGTGCAGCGTACGTTGTACCAACGCTACCTGAAATGTTTTCAGCACCAACTACCGTTGCGTAAACAGGTGAGTCCATTGGGCCATATACAAAGTTTACGTTGCCCGTTTCGTACTCAAACCACAACTGGAAGTTAAAGCTTGTGCCATCTTCATTCCAAATTTGAGCGTTTTCCCACTCAACAACAAAGTGACCTGTTGTAAGGCTTACTGCGTAGATATTACCAGCGCCTGCACCGCCACCCGCAAGGTCAAAATCAGTCCAATAAGGTGCGACAATATTGTTTGGCTCACTTAGGCTTGGCAATACTTCTGCAAACGGTGTAGTAATGTTGCCAGAGCTTGTACCTAACGATACAAAACCATTAGATGAAATCTGCATGGTTGTGTATTCGCTACCTAAGTAAGTGATAGTGCGAGGTAGGCTTACTTCAATTGAAGCGTCATCACACGAACCAGAGCACTCTAGCGGCGCAACACCAATAGATGCCATTGGTACGTAACGGTCAAGACCAAAACCTTCAAGTATGTCACCAATAGTAGTATCTGCGTTCATCGAGAAAGAAGCGGTGTTAAGTGCGCCTTCCCAATATACGGTACCTGATTCAGCGTCATAGCTTACTGGCTCTTGGTTTCCGTTTTTAACAGCAGAAATTGTAGAAGGGTTAATCGCATATTTGTGGTCAATTTCACCCGTGATGCTGATCATACCAGTTACATCAGTGTTAGTAGCAAACGCTTCGGTTACCACCAATTCACCTTCAGCTGCTATTTGCGTGCTTACATCGCTGTCAAACAATGATGGTTCATCACTGCTAATAGGATAGATAGCTACTGGGATGAAATAATCGGTTGTTGTGTCGTCAGTGTCTGCCCAATTAATACCACCGAAAGACCATGACCCTGTAGACGCTGTTGTTACATCTACTGCTACCATAATTTCAGCAGAAGCACCTGCTGCAAGGGTTGCCATTTGAGGTGTAACGGTTGCTGAAATAGCTGAGTCATTAAACATTGCTGTAGCATCGACTGTAACTTCTTCATCGCTGGTGTTTGTTACAGTGATAGACATTTCGCAGTTCAGGTAGCAGTTACCGTCTACTAAGCTTAAATCGCTATAAGTTAGCTCTACCGTTGTAGCACGAGGAAGATCTAAACGACCTGCACCCATGTCAAAGTTGTCTGCTGCGGTAGACGCATCTTCTTTCAAAATATCGCGAATTGAAGAAGTAACAAGCGCACTCTTTATTTGCTGTGCAGTCCAATCAGGATGCATTTGCTTAAGAAGTGCAGCTGCACCAGCTACGTGTGGCGATGCCATTGAAGTACCGTTCTTGAACGAGAAGTTCTGGTCTTCGTGTCCTGGTGCATCCGGTGATTCGCCAGAGAAGATGCGAGTACCAGGAGCAGCAATATTAGGCTTAAGGAACGTCGGGTCGCCGTTAGGACCGCGAGAGCTGCTTTCATTCATTATGTCAGCAAGGCTGTCTGAAACAACGCGAACAATATCGCTACCGATAGTTACATTTAGCGACTCTTCAGTAGTTTCAGCTAGGTTAGCAAGCGCTAAACCTGGTGTAGCAGGAAGCATAAGTGATGGAATTGTTTGAGCTTCACTTAAGCCGCCCATTAATATTGGCGCTTCACCGCGTCCATCAACGTTATGAATAAGAACAGCTGTTGCTCCCGCAGCCTCTGCGTTTTCAATTTTAGTCACGAAACCACACGTACCACGGCTGATAAGCGCAATTGCACCATCGAACGCGCCCGCAGCAAATGCATCACAACCTTCTACGTTTGCCGCATCTACTTCGCCTGCATAAACAACAGGTGCAGTAATTGGGCTATCAAATACAATGGCAGGGTTGCCGACTGAGTAAAGGGCCGGAATAGAACCTAAAGTGGTGTCGCCTTCGACGGTCACCTCGTTTGCGAACAAACGACCCGTTGTTGTATTTGCGACCGTTATTACGTCTTCTGAACAACCAGGACAGCCAATAGTGCCAGCACCCGGACCATCGTTACCCGCTGCAAAAACGGTAACAACGCCCGCATCGTGCATGGCTTCAAGTACGTCTTCATATACAGAGCCGTTAGGGTTTCCACCTGCACCGCCACCCCACGAGTTATTAACAATGTCAGCACCATCTGTAAGCGCAGCTTCAAGCATAGAAAGCAGCATTGAAGAAGCACCGCTAGAAGAAGCAGGGTTAGCTGGTGTGGCATACAAACCTTTGTAAACCATTAGATAAGCAGCTGGCGCAACACCAGAGATTTCAGCTTCTGCGCCATCGCGCTCTGCCATTACCCCGTAATTACCTACTGCTGTACCTGCTACGTGCGTACCGTGTCCATTGAATCCTAGCGGGCTCTCGTATTCTTCTTCAACAACAGAGAAGCCTTCTACGATGTCTGCTGCGCGAGCAACAATCAGTTTATTGTTACAAAAATCAGGAACTTCTGAACAGTAGTCGTCAGTAGGAAGTGTCGCAGCATCAGGTGCTGTAAAGTTTTCACCACTGAATAAAGGGTTTTCTGGACGAATACCACTATCGATGATCGCAACTTTCACGCCTGCACCGGCGCTTTCCTTGCCGCCGAACTGTTCCCACGTTTGAACTGCACCGATCAGATCCAAACTAGCGTCCATTTGGGCATGGTGTACTAAGTCTGGGTATACCGCTTTTACCGTTGAAAGGCTGGAAAGCTTATCAAGTGCACTTTTTGAAACGATACCCGCAAAACCATTAAATGCTGCTGTGTAAGACATGTCAGCTTTGAATGACTTATCGAATGACTTGATAGACTGGATAACCGATTGCTGTTGAGCTTCAAGGAAAGATTGATATTCCTTCGCTGCATTTGACTTGAAATTTACCTTTTGACCTTTGTGGGCAGCCATGCTGCTTACACTTGGATTTACTGCGCTGAATTGCGCCATAGGCACGTCAGTAAGTTGTACGATAACACGTACGCTATCACTATCCGCTTGGATTGCATTTGCAAGAATATTCTTTTTGTCGAAGGATGCTTCGATGGCGTTACGTTGTTCAACGCTGTGGCCAGATAATTGATTTGATATTGCTAGTGCACCAAAGGCTGAGCCTGCTAATGCGGTAGCAATAACCGTACTAAGGATTGTTTTTTTCATAATTATTCTCGTGTGAATAGTTCCCTGGAGCCCAACGATTTTTTTGTTTGCTTAAAAGGTCATTCGCCTTTTTTAAAACGCAACTTATCGCTGTGACTATCTATTACTAGCACACTTTTTTTCTTTTTGTAACGTGTGTTTCTGCAATACACAATTTACACATTTTGTTACATTTAACGACGATTAGTCGTTGCATAGATAACTTCCTTTTTTCATTGAAGTTCTAAGCAGTAGATTATTGGATATATAAGCGTTTGAAACGTTAGAAACTCTATTACTGGATGTGAATGAGAAATGATTGTCCTACTCGGTTTTCATATTTTTTACATGGGGTTTACGTTTTTAGGACGAACATCCTTTTCATTTAGACTAATTGAGTATGTCTATTTCACCCATTTGAAAAAATGCCAATGAATAAGTAGGACGCTCCTGCATTTTCTCAACTAGCATATTGTTATCACTATAAGTCGCTATTAACCCTCATATTTAAGGGGAACAAACGTGAAAGACAGAAATCATTTGGCCGAAGTAAAAACAACAAATAAGGTCGAAATTATTACTAAAGGGGTTGTTGATATCCCAATGCTGCAAATCCTTTCTGCCGAAGGTGAACTCATTGAAAAAGCAGTTGAACCTGACCTCAGCAAAGAAGAAGCATTAAAAATATTTAATACCATGCATTACATTCGAGTATTGGATGAACGTATGGTGGGTGCACAGCGCCAAGGTCGTATTAGTTTTTACTTGGCAAGCACGGGTGAAGAAGCGGCGTCAGTTGCAAGTGCAGCAGCACTCTCAGACGACGACATGATCATGTCTCAGTACCGTGAGCAAGGCGCTTTAGCATATCGCGGGTACACCACAGAACAATTCATGAACCAAATGTTTAGCAATAAAGACGATCCTAACAAAGGACGTCAAATGCCTATCCATTATGGTGACAAGCCACTTAACTTCATGACGATATCTTCACCACTAGGCACACAGATCCCCCAAGCATCTGGTTACGCCTATGGTCAAAAAATGTCGGGTAAAGATGTGGTTACTATCTGTTACTTCGGTGAAGGTGCAGCGTCTGAAGGAGACTTCCACGCAGGGTTAAATATGGCCGCTGTTTTAAACTGCCCAGTTATCTTCTTTTGCCGTAATAATGGCTACGCCATTTCAACACCAGCAGAAGAGCAATTCGCGGGTGACGGCATTGCTTCTCGTGGCTTAGGTTACGGTATTAAAACTATCCGTGTTGATGGTAACGATGTGTTAGCCATCTACGCAGCTACAAAAGAAGCCCGTCGTATTGCCATTGAAGAAAAGTGTCCTGTACTTATTGAAGCCATGACTTATCGTTTAGCGGCGCACTCCACGTCAGACGACCCAACAGGCTATCGCTCTCGTGAAGAAGAAGATAAGTGGCGTGCAAAAGATCCTATCGCTCGTATGGCGAAATGGTTAGACAGCAAGGGCTGGTTTGACGAAGCGGAGAACCAAAAGCGCGTCGATAAAGCAAGACAAGACGTTTTAGCAGCAATGAAGAGTTGTGAAAAGACTGACGTATGTGCCATTGAAGACATTGTCGAAGATGTATACGACACAGCACCTTGGCACTTAAAAGAACAACTCAGTGAATTGAAAGCGCATATTAAGAAGTACCCGAAGATGTACCCTAAAACAGCAGGGAGAGTAAAATAATGGCTAAGATGAATCTACTTCAAGCAATTAATAATGCACTCATCACAGCCATGACCGAAGATGAAAAAGTAATGGTCTTTGGTGAAGACGTAGGCCATTTTGGTGGCGTGTTCCGTGCAACCAGTCACCTTCAAGAAAAATTTGGTAAGGCGCGTTGCTTTAACACGCCGCTTACTGAACAAGGCATTATTGGCTTCGCGAACGGCTTGGCCTCACAAGGCTCTGTACCTATTGCTGAAATTCAATTTGGTGATTACATTTTCCCTGCATTCGATCAAATTGTGAATGAGACGGCTAAATGGCGCTACCGTTCAGGCGGTCAGTTCGATGTTGGTACGCTAACAATTCGTACACCTTATGGTGGCGGTATCGCAGGCGGCCACTACCACAGTCAATCACCAGAGGCATTCTTCGCTCACTGCCCAGGGTTAAAGATTGTTATCCCTCGTGACCCATATCAGGCGAAAGGTTTGTTGCTTGCATCAATTCGCGATAAAAACCCCGTATTGTTTATGGAGCCTAAACGTCTTTACCGTGCTTCTGTATCGGAAGTGCCTGAAGAAGATTACGAACTGCCATTAGGTAAGGCAGATATTGTTCAAGAAGGTAGCGATATCACCTTATTAGGGTGGGGCGCGCAAATAGAAATTCTGCAAAAAGCTGCAGAAATGGCTCTTGAAGATGGTGTGTCGTGTGAAATTATCGATTTACGCAGCATATTACCGTGGGACGTTGAAACGGTTATGCAATCTGTAATGAAAACAGGTCGCTTATTGATAAACCACGAAGCACCGCTAACAGGTGGCTTTGCGAGTGAAATCGCAGCGAGCATTCAGGAACGTTGTTTCTTATACCTTGAAGCGCCTATTGCAAGAGTGTGTGGTTTAGACACGCCGTATCCTTTGGCGCACGAAAAAGAATATATGCCAGATGAAACGAAGACGTACGAAGCCATAAAACGTACGCTTCACTACTAAGCCGGGGGACGATGAAATGACAATTGAATTTATCTTACCGGACATTGGTGAAGGTATAGTTGAATGTGAACTTCTGGAATGGTTAGTTTCTGAAGGTGAGCATATAGAAGAAGATCAACCTGTCGCGGAAGTAATGACCGACAAGGCTACCGTGCAAATTCCTGCAATGCATGCGGGTGTGGTTAATAAACTGCATTACGCGGTAGGCGATATTGCTAAAGTGCACGCACCATTATTCTCTATGACGCCAGATGATGCCGACGCTAACTCAGATACACATGAAGACGCGCAAGCGGAAGTAAAAGACAATGCGTCTGAAACAGCGACAGCGAATGATAGTGCTTCTTCAGGCGCTTCAAACGGCAAGCACATCGAAGACTTTATTTTGCCAGATATTGGTGAAGGTATTGTCGAGTGCGAAATTGTGAAATGGAACGTGGCTGAAGGCGATGAAATTGAAGAAGATCAAGCCGTTGTAGAAGTGATGACCGACAAGGCAGTGGTAGAGATCCCCGCTAAAAACGCAGGTACCGTGCATCGTCTTTATTACGCGCAAGGCGATATAGCGAAAGTGCATAGTGCATTGTTTGCGTTAGAAGTTGCCGGTGAAGTCACAACTACTAGCGGTACTGATGACGAATCACCATCGGCAAACAACAGCGCTTCAAGCGTTGCATCTCAAAGTTCAGTGAACACGCAAACAAACGGTTCAAGTCAGCAATCAGCGCAAATTGCTCCTTCAAAATTCAGCGACGGCGAATACGAGCCACCTATCGCTATAGAAGGTAAAGTGTTGGCTAGCCCCGCGGTAAGACGTGTTGCAAGAGAAAAGAATATCGACCTTTCTACTGTGGAAGGCTCGGGTAAAAAGGGACGGGTCCTTAAGTCTGACGTGTTGAATCTACAACATTCGAATGTTGACACGTCGTCTCAAAATTCGACATCTTCTGCGCCAAGCTCATCTAACGCAGAAAAAGGTGATTTGAATAGCACAAGCACAGTGGTTAAAGGCAGCGTTAGAACCGAAAAAGTACGCGGTATTCAGGCAGCGATGGCGAAGCAAATGTCGGCTTCTGTCTATACTATCCCGCACTTCACAGTCAGTGACGAGTTGGTAATGGACAACCTGATGGCGCTACGCAACCTGCTTAAACCTGAATTTGAAGCGAAGAACGTAAAACTCAGCTTTATGCCGTTTTTCGTTAAAGCAATGTCATTGGCACTTAATGAGTTCCCTGTAGTTAACAGTCAGCTTAACGAAGACGCCACTGAGATAAGCTACTTCGCAGATCACAATATTGGTTTTGCAGTAGACTCTAAAATTGGTTTGCTTGTACCCAATATTAAGCGTGTTCAAAACCTATCTCTGTTAGATATTGCTGTTCAAATGCAGGATATTATCGAACAAGCCAGAGCGGGCCGCGTGGCTGGCGAGCACCTTAAAGGCGGTACGATTAGTATCTCTAATATCGGTGCAATAGGCGGTATTACCGCAACGCCAGTAATTAATAAACCAGAAGCTGCTATTGTTGCTCTTGGCAAAACGCAGAAACTTCCACGCTTTGACGATGAAGGGAATGTTAGCGCGCAAAATATCATGGCGGTTAATTGGTCTGGCGACCACCGTATTATTGATGGTGCGACTATGGTGCGATTCAATAATCTATGGATGAGTTACCTAACTCAGCCGGAAAAAATGTTGATGCACCTCAAGTGATATCATTCAAAGCAATTTGATTTGCAGTAGCAATATTTTTAAAGGGCCAATAGTAAAACTATTGGCCCTTTTTTGTTTTGTATACCTCAAAGCGCGTTGACGTTATTATAGAGCACTATAAACAAACGAAAATTTCACTGAGGTTTTGTGCTTAGTTATCAACATGCCTTTCATGCGGGCAACCACGCTGATGTCATCAAACATCTTTGTTGGATTGGCGTTATCAACGCATTAAAGAAAAAAGATAAACCTTTTACGCTTTTCGACACCCACGCAGGCGCGGGCGCGTACGATTTAACCGATGCCATGTCGTCAAAAAATAAAGAGTATGAGACAGGTATTTCCCGTTTACTTTCAGATGACAAAGGTGTTCAGGACTTGCCAAATTTGTTGGCAGACTATCTATCGTTGTGTGAACCGTTTTTAGCACAACAGCAATATCCGGGCTCACCGGCAATAAGCGCAAAAGCGAAAAGGGACGGTGATAACTTACACCTCATGGAACTTCACCCTGCGGAATTCGATAAATTAGACAGCAACGTATCCCGTTTGCGTACCCTTAATAGCCACGTCCATAAACGTGACGGGTACGAAGGGCTTCGCGCACTCACGCCACCTAAACCCAATCGCGGTGCTATTTTAATCGACCCTCCTTATGAGCGCGTGAATGAATATAGCGACCTTGTTAAGGGTGTGGAACAGGTATTTAAACGCTGGCAGCAGGCACAAATCGTAGTGTGGTATCCACTATTGTCAGAGAGGGCTGGCGCCAAAAGTGGTGCAAGTGAAGCTATGTGTGAAAAGCTTGCAGCAATAGGTAAACCCTGTTTTAAAGCAGAAATATGCGTGGCAGAAAATACCGCTGATGCGGGAATGTATGGTTCGGGCGTATTCGTTTTGAACCCGCCTTGGCAATTAGATGCTAATTTAGAGAGTGCGTTAGAAAGCGTTGTTGGTATGTTAGGTGCCGATGAAACGGGTTATCACGCTACAGCGCATGTTACCTGGATAAACGAAGATAATTGATTGCTGTGCAGTTAACAATGGTAAGCGTATTGTTGCTGATTAATCCGTTTCAAATAAGTCACTAAAAGCGTGAAGTAAAAAACATGTCGCAACTCAAAGGCCTAAAACATTTCTATATACCCGATGAGCAGTCGATATATCTGCTATCTCATGCGGATGCTAAAAAGCTAAAAGACTGGGTAAACCTTTGTATCTCGCAGTTAGAAGGGTTGGGGTACAGTGACATCGAACTTTTAGGGAAAGGAGCCTTTGGGTTTGCGTTTGCAGGGAACGCGCCAAGCGGTGAATCTCGGGTATTTAAATTTTCGCGAATAACCTTGCCGCAGCATGTGCAAGATAGACTAGAAGAGGAAGCTTTTATGCTTTCTCACGTTAATCATGAGTTTGTGCCGCGGTTTATTGAATATCAACAAATACGCAAACAATCCATCTTAGTTATGGGGCGAGCACCTGGCGAAGACCTAGAAAAAGTCAGCTTGAAAACAGGCCCACTTTCGCCCCGTATTATCGTCAAAATTGCAGTGCAGGTCGGCGAACTTTTATCCAGTTTTCGCCAATACAGTGAAAATGGAGAAATTAAACCCATTGTGCACGGAGACATAAAACCCTCGAATCTGGTTTGGGATGCCGAAAATGAATCGGTTGGATTGATTGATTGGGGCTCTTCAGTGTTCGCACAGACTGACATCACTGGGCAATATGTGGGTAACAATGTAATGGATTTAATGTCGGGTGAACTGCATCAAACTAATGCTCGACTTGGCGATGTGTATTTTATTGGCGAGGAGCAGCTTAATGGCGCACTCTCCAGCCCCCGCTTCGATGAACAAGGCTTGGCCAGTACATTATATGCATTGGCATCAGGGCAATCGTGTCGTTACGGAAGCAAGGTTATTACACCTTCATCCCTTGGTCTTCCTAAAATGCTTGCTAATATCCTTGAGCACATGCTCAGTGAAGATCCTACAAAGAGAAGACAAGGCGGAGATTACCTGTTTAATCATCTCCACGTTTTGAAGAATATGGTTTTCACTCAAGACAAGCCAACGCAATATACACCGTTAATCCCTACATGGCTGGCCCACACTCAGAACCGTGCTGATATTGAAACCGTTGTTTACAGCTCTCGAAAATCTTACCTACGCCAACAGGCAAGACTGTCTGACTCGTTAGATGAAAAAGACGTAGAGGAACTTCGTTATATAGACGATGCGCAATTTGACCGCTACTACAAAAACTATTTACAGGGCATGGGGGATACCGAAAAAGCATTTGTTTCTGCAATAAGCAGACTAGGCCGTTACCCTGTAGTTGGCGGTATGGCTGTGCGCTGGGAGCCAGAAGGTATATATGTCGATTCGAGCTTGAACTTATATGATGAATCAATGAAAGCAGCGTTTGATTTAGCAGTGAATAATGTCATTAATTTAGCAAGGGCTATTCACAAGCCCGCGGTGTTCAAATGTTGTATGTTCAACGCCAAAAACACGCTGCACATTGAACGCGAAAGTGAAGATGAAGACTTTAAACCAGCAGGCGGTATGTTTATTCCCTACGAACTATCACGGGTTTCTGCACAAAAGGATGAAAGCCGTACTCACTCATATTTCGAAGATGGCGATGATCCAGATGAATTATTAAAGCTGCCTCAGGAGATTATCGATACCATCGTTCAACTTAATACAATACATCACACTGGTTGTATTATATTTGAAGCATTACCGCGGCATTTGAAAATTCACAACTATTACACATTGCTTGATCACAGCCAAGAAGAGCGCTTCCACGCGTTATTAGCGCAACTCGTTCAGCAAATTCCCAAAATAAAAGGGCTAGGCATTTCAGGGTTTATGAAGTTACCCTATAAAGATACGCGCTTTTTCGAGCATAAAGCAAAATTGCCTGAAAAGTACTACCCGCGAAACCCAAAAGCAGTAATTGAAGAGAAAGTACAACATGTCTGAGATTAAACTATCGTCACTTTTTGAACTCGAAACAGTGGAAGCTGGCATCTATCGAGGTCAAAGCTGGGATTTAGGCTTCCGCGCCTTGTTTGGTGGACAAGTTTTGGGGCAAGCGTTAGCAGCTGCATACGAAACAGTGGAGGCTGGTAGAGTCGCACACTCATTCCACACTTATTTTTTATTACCAGGCGACGCTAAAAAGCCTGTAGTTTACGATGTTGAAGTAGTGCGAGACGGCAGAAGTTTCTCTGCTAGACGGGTTAAAGCCATTCAGGATGGTAGAAATATCTTCTACATGACAGCGTCTTTTCAGGTTCCTCAAGATGGCATGGAGCATCAAAACCCAACAATGCCAGATGTGCCTGCGCCGGAAGATGTGCAGTCTGACATTGAATTCTATGAAGCTAACTTCAATAAGATTGCACGTCCTATGCAAGAAGCGTTGAGCTATCATAAACCTGTAGATATCCGCACGGTAGATGCAGCTAACTCTTACCAGTCAGCGAAACGCGAACCGACGCGTTACATCTGGTTAAAAGCAAGAGACACAATGAATGCATCACTGACTGTTCATCAAGCTGCGCTTGCTTACGCATCAGATTATCATTTTCTCAGTACGTCGCTTCAACCACACGGTGTTGCGGTAACCGATAAATCACTTCGAATCGCAACGATAGACCATGCTATGTGGTTCCACCGCCCAATCAATATGAACGAATGGTTATTGTATGCAATGGAGAGTCCCTTTAGCGGAGGCTCTAGAGGTTTGGTACGCGGACAAATATTTAACCAAAATGGTGAACTTGTTGCGTCAACCATGCAAGAAGGATTAATGAGAAAAGTAGACGAATAGGGAGAGGGTAATGCGCTACAAATTAGGTTCTACATCACCGCTGGTTGATGAAAGTACGTTTATAGCGCCAGGCGCACATGTTATTGGTAATGTTGAACTCAAAGTGGGTTCAAGCGTTTGGTTCAATGCGGTTATACGCGGCGATATGGACAAGATAACCGTTGGTAAAAATACGAATATCCAAGATGGCAGCGTATTACACACCGATGCAGGTATTCCTTTAGTGCTAGGTGAAGGGGTAACAGTAGGACATAAAGTCATGCTTCACGGCTGCGAGATTGGTGACTATTCCTTGATAGGAATTAACGCTGTCGTATTAAACGGTGCAAAAATTGGAAAGTACTGCATCATTGGCGCTAACGCTTTGATAACGGAAAACATGGAAATTCCTGATTACAGTTTAGTAGTTGGAGCGCCTGGTAAAGTCATTAGAACATTTGATGAGAAGATCGAACCCAAACTAAAAGCGTCCGCTGAACATTACGTAGATAACGCCAAAACATATAAGTCATCATTACAGCCAGTTGATAGCTGAAATTTAAGACTAGGCTGTTCGCGATATTTTGAATCCCCATAAAAAATGCCCAGAACAAACGTTCCGGGCCTAGGGGAATGGCTCATTGCTGAGCCGTGCGCTAACTTTTACACAGGAGAGTTTAAATAAAATCTTTTAAACGGACAATGAGTATAGAATACATTTGTTTAAATTATAAACAATTTTTGTGTGAATTTTATCTTACACTCTCAAAGTCAATTTAATTGTAGAACTTATACGTTAGTAATCAATGGACTAAAGACTGGTCGGATGTGGTGTTTTTTGAGTAAAAAGGTGTACAGTTTATATCCACATGTTGCACACATTTTATCCACGTGATGAAGCGTTGTTAATGTATACCCTTGTTAAATATATAGACATACTTTCATTCATGTAAGTTATGTTGAAAACAGACGGTTGTACCATGCCATTATCCTTGTAGTATGACGTCAACGTTCATGCTAAATATGCGTGATACTGACTCTAAAAACAGGCTCTTACATTAATACGAGGATGGATTATGCAATCATTTTCTACTTTTATTCCCCCTGAACGGACTTTGATGGGTCCAGGACCATCCGATGTTAACCCCAGAATTCTAAACGCCATGGCGAGACCCACCCTGGGTCATCTCGATCCATTATTCATTGAGTTAATGGACCAAACCAAACAGCTTTTACAATATGCATTTAAAACTGACAATGCACTTACTATGCCTATTTCTGCTCCGGGCTCAGCAGGAATGGAGGCATGTTTTGTTAATCTTGTAGAACCAGGCGATAAGGTACTCGTGTGTATTAACGGCGTATTTGGCAATCGAATGGTCGAAAACGTAGAGCGTTGTGGTGGTGAGGCTATTACCGTCAACAATACATGGGGCGAGCAAACTGACCTTAATGTGGTAGAAGACACCCTTAAAGCCAATCCGGATATTAAGATCCTTGCCTTTGTTCACGCAGAAACATCTACGGGCGTACGCAATGAAGCCAAAGCGCTTTGTGAGCTGGCTAAAAAGTATGATTGTCTTAGCATTGTTGATGCAGTTACCTCTCTAGGAGGTATCGAGTTAGATGTTGACGGTTGGAGCATTGACGCTATTTATTCAGGTTCACAGAAGTGTTTGAGTTGCGTGCCGGGTATCTCTCCTGTTTCATTTAGTGAAAGAGCAGTTAACGTTATTCAAAACCGAAAAACGAAAGTGCAAAGCTGGTTTCTAGACATGAACTTGATTGTTGGTTATTGGGGGCAGGGCGCCAAGCGTGCCTACCACCATACCGCACCTGTCAACAGTATGTACGCTATGTACGAAGCACTTCTGATTTTAAAAGAAGAAGGCTTAGAAAATGCGTGGCAGCGTCATGCATTGGGTCATGATAAACTTGCGCAGGGTCTAAGTGAACTTGGGTTAGAGCTAACGGTAGACAGTGCTTATCGTTTGCCTCAATTAAATGTAGTTAAAATTCCAGACGGCGTAGACGATGCTGCCGTTCGCAAGCAATTGCTTGAAGATTTTAATTTAGAAATCGGCGCCGGTTTAGGCGATCATGCCGGTAAAGTATGGCGAATTGGTCTTATGGGATACGCATGTAAGCCCCGTAATATCGATCACTGCCTTGCTGCGTTGCGCACTGTGCTTAAGTAAAACGCCTAACGCCTTTTAATCTTTTCGGTCAACACGTTCAGCGAGATGCTTTGCTGAACGGTTGGCTTTTAGCCGTTAACATAGCGCTTTGATATCAGTCCGCATAGATCATTACCCACTCAGCGAGATTTAAAATCTTTGTAATCACGCCGTGTTACCGCAGTTATAGTGGTTCTACATCAAGTTGACTGGTATTACTTATCCATTTTTGGGTCTTGCCTCATAAAAAGCACATCTCGGCGAAGTTATATCTCTTCTCGTCTTAGTTCAGTGCTAAGATTTCGTTTATTGCGTATATTCATAAACTATTCAGTTTTAAACATTTATCCTTTAGGTAACGTAATTAAAAGGCACCATAAAAAAGGAATCTCTATGAAAATGATCACGCGTACCAATACTTATTCGACAGCTAAAAGTGTAGTTAAAAAAGCATTGTTAGCATCATCATTTATTGCCTTATCTGCACCTATGGTTGCTGCACAGGCCGCACAAGAAGCGGTTATAAATGTGCAAGGCGTAGGAGCGGTAGAAGTGACACCAAACGCTTATTCAGTCACACTCGTTGTTGAAGAAGAAGGTAATACAGTAGGTAAACTGAACACTCAGCTTGATTCGGACCTCCGCTCTATTGTTAAGTTCTTGCTTAATCAAGGTATCGATGAAAAGCACATTCAGAGTATGCAAGTACGCTTACAACCTCGCTATATCAATACGCCTCAAGGACGTCAGCAAGAAGGTTTCACGTTGTCACGAGATATCACCGTCACATCTACTGACCTTGAAACTTATGACAAAGTATTAGATGGCGTGCTCAAACGAGGTGTTGATCGCATACAACAATTCAACTTTATTTCAGTTGGTGAAGGCGATGCCTATCAAAAAGCACTTATCTCTGCGGTAAAAGACGCAAAGCAACGTGCACAGTTATTAGCAAAAGAATTAGAGATTGAAGTAGGTGAAGTTGTTGCAATCTCAGAATCTGGTGGCAATATGCCGATTCCAGTAATGCGCGCAGAAGCTTTTGCCAAAGACATGTCTATGTCTTTACCTGGCCAAGAGCGCATAGAAGCGCGTGTTAATGTGTCTTTTAACATTGTTCAATAGCAGGAAATTCGTTTGAAAGAACAACAGTACGGTCAGTTAATAAACCAAGCAAAGAGCTTGGTTTCTGGCGAGCACGATCTTATCGCTAACATGGCAAATATAAGTGCGCTGCTTTTCAATAGCCTCGAAGAGGTGAATTGGGCAGGTTTTTACCTTTATAAAGAAGAGCAGTTGGTACTCGGTCCATTTCAGGGGCAACCAGCATGTATTCGCATTCCACTTGGAAAAGGCGTTTGCGGAACGAGTGCAAGTACCAGAACTGTTCAGCGTATAGCAGACGTTCATCAGTTCGAAGGACACATTGCCTGCGATGCAGCGTCAAACTCTGAGATTGTTGTTCCACTAGTGCTAAACGATGTGCTGGTTGGCGTACTTGATATCGACAGCCCTGTTTTTGAACGCTTTACCGAAGAAGACGAAAAAGGGCTCGTTGAAATTGCTCAAATTCTTATGGATTCGCAGAAATAATTATGAAATCCAGTGTTGATATTCACGTTGTTTTATCCACGTATGAGGATATGGAAGACTTTCATGATGACCCAGACGAGGCATCTGAACGTTTAAATTTCATCTTACATGCGGTGTACGACAATGCAGAAGAAGATATTGAAACACAGCGTTTAGAGCAAATTTTGCACTACGCATGGGAATCTTGGCAACAAGATAAGCATTTATTAGAAATAGATGACGACGAATTGCTTGATTGGGTTGACCACACGCTGGCAACTTGGGATGATGCAAGTAACGATGAAATCTCCTGAATAATTTAGAAAGTTAATGGAATCACCAGAGAAGTTTACCAACAGTAAGGAAGTGATAGCTTTCCTTGCAGAGACCTTTCCGAAATGTTTTAGCATTGAAGGCGAGGCCCGCCCACTTAAGATCGGTATTTTTCAAGATCTTGCCACACGTTTAGAAGAAGAGGAACGCGTTAGCAAAACCTTACTTCGTTCTACACTACGACATTACACCAACAGCTGGCGCTATCTTCATAGCATCAAAGAAGGTGCAAACCGTGTAGATTTAGACGGCGTTGAAGGCGATGCAATTGAAAAAGAACACGCTGATCATGCGCAGCAGCAGTTAGAAGAAAGCAAAGCAAAAGCAGCTGAAAAGCGCAAAGCTAAGCTAGCTCAGCAGCCTAAGCGAAAAGATAAACGTCAATTTAATCGTCCAAAAGGTGAAAAATCTGCAAATTCGGACCATGCTGATACTAAGCGCGGAACTAAACCGAAAAATAACAGACCAAACAATACACCACCTGCGAAATTGACAGATAGCGATTTACAGCAAGGTACGCAAGTTACCGTTAAATTAGGTAAAGCACCTATGCCTGCAGTAATTACCGAAGTAGCTAAAGATGGCATTCACGTTCAATTAGACTCAGGCATGGTAGTTAAAGTAAACGCAGACGCTTTACGTTTGGCACGCTCCAAGAGGTCGTAAAATATGAGAGACATCCTTCGAATTTCCATCGCCAGTGCTTTTCTTACCGTTGGGGTAGGAGCAGGCGCAGTTACGTCAACACCAGAGGTAGACGAGCTTCCCATTTTACAACAGGAATCTCAACACAGTGTTGCAGCTAAGCGAGTAAGCGCACTCTTTTCGAGGGCGCACTACAAGGAAATTTCGTTGGATGATGCACTCTCAGCTAGAGTTTACCAGCGCTTCATCGATTCATTAGATCACAATAAACAAGTGTTATTGCTGTCTGATGTTGTGGGTTTTGAGAAATACCGCACATTGTTTGATGATGCGCTGAGTAAAGGCAACCTCTCTGTTGCCTATGATATGTATAACGTAAGCGCAAAACGACGCATTGAGCGTTATGAATTTGCACTTGCACTGTTAGAGAAAGGCCCGTTCGACTTTGAAAAAGAAGGCGATAAGTTCTTTTACGACAGAGAAGATGCTGAATGGCCAGCTAATAAAGCTGAGCTGGATGAAATTTGGCGTCAACGCGTTAAATACGACGCGTTGAATCTAATACTTGCAGACAAAACGTGGGAAGAGGCGAAGGAGCTTCTTACCAAACGCTATACACGAGCGATTAAGCGCACTAAGCAAGCAAAGAGCGAAGACGTTTTTCAAACTGCAATGAATGCATTCGCACGTACAATTGAAGCTCACACCAGTTACTTATCTCCGCGTAACGCTGAACGTTTCCAAATGGACATGAACTTGTCGTTCGAAGGTATTGGTGCGGTTTTGCAAAGCGAAGATGATTACACGGTAATCAAAAGCGTTGTACCTGGCGGTCCTGCAGATGAGTCTGGCGCAATAAAACCAGAAGATAAAATTGTTGGCGTAGCACAAGACGACGAAGAGTTTGTTGATGTGATTGGTTGGCGATTGGACGAAGTGGTTGAGTTAATTAAAGGCCCGAAAGGAAGTACTGTTCGTCTACAGGTTGAAAAAGGAGCCACGGACGCGAAAACCACGTCGGTAGTTAGCCTTACTCGCGATAAAATTAAGTTAGAAGATCGCGCAGCCAAATCGGAGGTATATGTGCCAGAGACTGGCCCTCACGCGGGTGAGCCTCTAGGTGTAATCACCATTCCAAGTTTTTACAACAACCTTAGTATGGATGTTGCTAAAGAAATAGAAAGCTTGAAAGCGCAAAACGTTAAAGGCGTTATCGTAGACTTGCGTGGTAATGGCGGTGGCTCTCTAACCGAAGCAACGTTACTTACTGGCCTATTTATCGAAAAAGGCCCGGTGGTTCAAATTCGATACGGTCAAAGCAAAGTTAGCGTTAACCGTGATACAGATGGCGAAGTGGCTTATGATGGCCCGTTAACCGTATTAGTTGACAGATATAGCGCGTCTGCTTCAGAGATTTTTGCGGCAGCGATGCAAGACTACAACCGTGCTCTCATCGTAGGTGAACAAACCTTCGGGAAAGGGACAGTGCAGCAGCATCGCGGTTTAGGTAAAATTTATGACCTTTACGACAACCCATTAGGTAGTGTTCAGTTTACTATCGCCAAGTTCTATCGCATTGACGGCGGCAGCACACAGCATAAAGGCGTTATTCCTGATATTCTTTATCCATCGGCAGTTGAACCAGCTGAATGGGGAGAAAGCCAAGCGGAAAATGCGTTGCCATGGGACAGTATCAATCGCGCTAACTATACGACGTTTGCAGACGGTACTGCTGCGCTTGATGTTTTAACAGCGAAGCACAACAAACGTATTTTACAAGATCCTGAGTTTTCTTATATCCAAGACGACATAAAGGAATATAAGGAAAATAAAGACAAGAACTTCATCTCATTAGTTAAATCTGTACGTGAAGGCGAGAAGAAAGAGGCGGAAGAGAAGTCGCTTGCTCGTGCTAACGAACGTTTACAGCGATTGGGAATGGAAACTGTCACAACATTGGACGACCTACCTGAAGATATGGAAGAATTAGATCCATTCTTGGACGAGGCAGCCAATATTACTTTCGATATGATCGAAACAGGCCGTTACGCTATCACAAGAAATTAAGTGATTAGAAAAAAGGGCTGGTCTAGGGCCAGCCCTTTTTTTGTGTCTATAAATTATTAAAACAATAATAAAGGGAAATAACATGGCTATCAGAGGCGAATTTTCCTCTCGAATAGGGTTCGTGCTAGCAGCGGCAGGCTCGGCAGTAGGACTAGGTAATATTTGGGGCTTTCCTACAAAGGTAGCAAGTAACGGCGGCGCAGCATTTGTTCTCGTATACTTACTGCTGGCTTTTGTACTCGCTTATCCCGTACTTATGGCAGAACTTATAATCGGTCGTAGTTCACGTTCGAATATGGTTGACGCTTTAGGTAAAATATCAGGCAATTTCGTCGGAAGGCTAACGGGCATTTGGGGCTGTGTTACCGTGTCACTTATCCTTGCATTCTACGCTATTGTAGGCGGATGGATGCTGGTTTATTTCGCCGATGCAGCCGTTAGCATGGTGGGATTTACGAGTGCTAGCGACTGGCTACTCACTTCATCAGTTACGCGTAACATTATTTTCTGCTTCTTATTCATGGGCTTAACTGCATTTATCGTTGTCGGTGGTGTAAAGTCAGGCATTGAGAAGTGGTCGGTGCGTTTGATGCCTACATTGGTTATTCTCATTCTTGCACTGATTGTTTATGTGAGCCTACAGCCTGGTGCCGTAGAAGGTTGGTCAGCATATTTAGTACCTGACTTCTCTCGCGTTCTAGACCCAGACTTATTAATTAACGCCATGGGACAAGCCTTTTTCTCAATGTCTTTAGGTGTGGGTACCATGCTGGTTTATGGTTCATACTTAAGTAAAAATGAAAATCTACCAAGCATTGGTGCGTCTGTAGCGCTTGTCGATATCGGTGTTGCGGTTATTGCGGGTATGCTTATTATCCCGGCCATGTACGTTGCATTAAACAACGGCGTTGAAATCTTCACACCTGAAGGCGCGTTAATCCAAGGTGATACGCTGATTTTCAAAGTACTACCAGCACTGTTTGATACCATTGGTAGCGTAGGTCTTTTCGTTGCTTTTACCTTTTTCGCGCTAATGGCGATTGCTGCCGTCACGTCTTCAATTTCAATGTTGGAAGTTCCCGTTGCGTTTATGGTAGAAAGTAAAGGTCTTCAACGTAAAAAGGCCGTGTTATTAATGGCATCGGTCATCTTTGTATTAAGCTGCATCATCATCTTAAATTTTGAAACCTTGTTCGGCTTTGTTATCGCATTAACTACCGAGTATAGCCAACCGTTACTAGGACTCGCCTTGTGTATTTTCGCAGGTTGGGTGTGGCGCAGAGATGCAATACTCGATGAACTTAAACAAGGTGATCAGTTTGCTGAACACAGCATTTTCTGGAAGATTTGGCCTTGGTACGTACGCTTTGTGTGTCCCGTTATCATTGCGCTTATGTTCTACCGCTCAGTCTTCTAAAGCATTCTGGTAAAAAGCGGACAGCACGCTTAACGCGTTACAAATACAATAATAAGGTTTTAAAAAACGACAATGACGAATAAAGAAATAAAAACGCCGTCACTTCTCGATGCAATGCTTCCTATTCTTGCGTTAGTCATAATGATGGGAAGCGCAGTTTATTTGTTTGCCGATAACTCTTCTTACGGTCCAAACCAAATTGCACTTCTTCTAGCGATGGGCTTAGCTGCTATCATTGGAATGAAAAATGGCTACAGCTGGAAAACTATCGAAAAGGGCATTGTAGACGGTATCTCAATGTCTTTAGGTGCCTGCTTAATTCTGTTAGCGGTAGGTTCTCTTATTGGCACATGGATGCTAGCCGGAACCGTGCCTACGCTTATCTATTTCGGTTTAGAGTTGCTTAACCCCTCGTTTTTCTATGCTGCCGCTTGTCTGATTTGTGCGGTTGTTGCAATGAGTATAGGTAGTTCTTGGACTACCGCGGCGACTGTGGGTGTTGCGCTAATGGGGGTTTCTGCAGGCATGGAAATGTCGGCAGCCATAACAGCCGGCGCAGTAGTTTCAGGTGCATACTTTGGCGATAAAATTTCGCCCTTATCTGAAACAACAAACTTAGCGCCTGCCGTTGCGGGCACGGATTTATTTGAGCACATTCGTTACATGCTTTGGACGACGATTCCGAGCTTTGTTATTGCGCTTATTCTATTTACGGTACTGGGCTTTAGTGAAGTGGGTGAAGCCAAAGCAGAACGCATTGAGCAGATGCAACTTTTGTTAAACGAGTCCTTTGACTTAGGTTGGCATTTGTTAATTCCGCTTGTCGTTTTGCTCACTTTAGCGATTAAAAAGATGCCTGCGTTTCCAGCTGTTTTTATCGGCGCTTTGTTAGGTGGCGTCTGGGCAGTTGTATTCCAGTGGGATGTGGTTACTTCTATGGCAAGTGGTGACGACTCGGTGAATGTAGGTGCGTTGAAGGTAGTTTGGACTGCGCTATTCGATGGCGTAAGCTTCTCAACGCCTGACGAGAACTTAAATAGCTTGCTTTCTCGTGGTGGCATGTCTTCTATGTTAAATACCATTTGGTTGATCATCTGTGCAATGTCGTTTGGTGCCGTATTAGAGCGTGTTGGCCTATTAAAGCGTGCAGTTTCTGCCATATTAATTGGTGCAAAATCCGCAGGGGATATGGTGAGCCGTACAATTCTTACTTGTTTTGGTACCAACCTGGTTACTGCAGATCAGTATATTTCAATCGTGATGCCAGGCCGTATGTACAAAGAAGAATTCAAAAAGCGTGGTTTAGACCAATTGAATCTTTCTCGAAGCCTTGAAGACGGCGGCACACTTACGTCTCCACTTATTCCTTGGAACACCTGTGGTGCTTACATGCACAGTGTTTTATTAGTCAATCCATTTGATTACGTATTCTATGCATTCTTCAACGTAATCAACCCGATCCTCGCTGTTATTTATGCGTATTTAGGAATTAAGATTTTACGTATTACGCCACCGCATGTTGAAGTAAACAGCAAAGATACGGTTTAACACAGAGTTCCAATTAAACCCACGTAGGCTTTCTTCCAGGAGGATCTATGTCAGTTCAAGCTAAACGCCGGGCGGATTACCAGCCGCCCGCTTTTTCAATAGCGACAGTTGACCTACATATAACGCTACACCCAACGCAAACCAAAGTTATCAGCACGTTGTCCGTCACTCGTAATGGCGCGCACGATAGTCCATTAGTGCTTGATGGCGATAATTTATCGCTAGATTCTATTTCTATTAACGGTACGCACCTATCTGATAATGAATACACGGTAACAGATAGCGCTTTAAGCGTGGTTACTGAACTTGATGAGTTCGTCTTAGAAATTACCAATACCATTGCCCCTGAGCACAACAAAGCGCTGGAAGGCTTGTATTTATCAGGTGGTGCCTATTGTACGCAGTGTGAAGCGGAAGGGTTTCGTCGCATTACGTACTTCATGGACCGCCCGGATGTTTTGTCGGTCTACACAGTGACGGTAGTTGCCGACAAATCAGTACCGATGCTTTTGGCCAATGGCAACCCAGTGGACAAGGGCGAGGTTGACGAAAATACGCATTTTGTTAAATGGCACGATCCACATCCAAAACCTTGCTACCTTTTTGCTCTAGTTGCCGGTGACTTCGATCTACTTACCGATAGCTACACCACCACTAGCGGTAAAGAGGTTGCGCTAGAACTTTATGTTGATAAAGGCAAAAAGTCTCAAGGCATTTTCGCATTAGAATCTCTCAAACGGGCGATGAAGTGGGACGAAGATGTGTTCGGGTTAGAGTACGACTTAGATATCTACATGATTGTTGCCGTCGATTTCTTCAATATGGGAGCGATGGAAAACAAGGGCTTAAATGTATTTAACAGTAAGTTTGTTTTAGCCGATCAAAAAAGTGCCACCGATGATGACTTTTTCAATGTTGAGTCGGTTATCGCGCACGAGTACTTCCACAACTGGACCGGCAACCGTGTTACTTGTCGCGATTGGTTCCAGCTAAGCCTTAAAGAGGGGCTTACTGTATTTAGAGACCAACAGTTCAGCGCTGATATGACTTCGGCGTTAAGTAATCGTATAAAGCACGTTCGTGTTATGCGAGAACACCAGTTTGCAGAAGATGCGAGTGCAATGAGTCATCCAATTCGTCCAGAAGAAGTCATTGAAATGAACAACTTCTACACGGTGACGGTTTATGACAAAGGCGCTGAAGTTATTCGCATGTTCCACACATTATTGGGGCCTGACGGCTTCAGACGTGGTATGGACGAGTACTTTAGAAGACACGACGGTCAGGCTGTCACCTGTGATGACTTCATTTCAGCAATGCAGTCTGCTACTGATTTAGATTTAACCCAGTTTACCCGCTGGTATAGTCAATCTGGTACGCCAGTGATTTCTGTCGCACACAGCACTGAGGTCGATGATGAAGGCATTGTTAAGCATAGCTTTACATTGTCACAGCACACACCTGAAACCTCCGATCAGAAAGAAAAGCTTCCTCTATATATTCCTGTAAATATCGAGATTATTGATGATGAGGGGAAAAGCTACACAGATAACGAGTCTTTAATTCAAAACGGCATGGTCATTTTAAAAGATGATTCTTTGCGTTTTACTGTAGAAGCCAAAACTACTAATTTAACACCTGTAGTATTGGGTAACTTCTCAGCGCCAGCGAAAGTAGAAAACCCATTGGGGACAGAGTCTTTACTTACTATATTTAAGCATGCGAAGGATCCATTTAATCGTTGGGATGCAATGCAAACGTTGTATGACCGCTGTGTGAAGCAATTAGAGGAATCGCCGGGGTCTGGTATCAGCAATGAAATCTGGAACGGTATCAAGCAAGCGATTGCCCAAGAGCAGAACAACCTTGAATTGCTGAGTGAATGTTTAGTCATACCTTCGTTTGAGACACTGTGCCAAAGCCGAAGTAACATAAACGTTTCCGCACTTTCGAAAGCGAGAAAAGCGTTCTGCGACCAGTTTGCTCGCGCACTCGAAAAAGAGCTAAAACAAGTCTTCGAAAATATCGAGAAAAGCGCGTATTGCTACACGCAAGAAGCGGTGAATCAACGTCGCTGCAAAAATGTCGTGCTTGCACACTTAGCGCGGTTACCCCAACACGAGCATATTGTGGTTTCTCAGTTTGAAACCGCTGATAATATGACAGATACGCTAGGCGCGTTGAGAAGCGCACAACACTGTAGCGCCACCACTTTCGACAGTTTGATGGCTCAGTTTGAGGAATCGTGGAATCATGACCCGCTTGTTTTGGACAAATGGTTCGCACTCCACGCTACACAAAATCGAGACGATATCTTTGCGACTATCACAATGTTATGTGAGCACCCTCAGTTCGCAATGAGTAACCCGAACCGTGTTCGTTCTGTTATTGGTAGCTTCGCTTTCTATAACAGCGAAAGGTTTCATGCACTCGATGGCAGTGGATATAAATTTGTAACCGACTACTTACTTAAGCTCGATGCGGTCAACCCACAGGTTGCCGCCCGTATTGTAACGCCACTGACGCAATGGCAGGGCTTTGCAAGCGAGCATCAGGTTCATATGAAGCAACAGCTTGGCCGTTTGCTTAATCATAAAGGTTTAAGTAAAGATTTGTTTGAGAAAGTAAGTAAAAGCCTTGCTTATGACAAGCATTAGCCAAACTGACTCGGTTTTTTACTTTTCAATAAATGCACCTTACAAGCAATGTGAGGTGCTTTATATTCCAACTATGCCAGATGTGGTCATGGTCAGTGAATCAGGCCTAAGCGTCCAAGTACCGACCAACCGGCTCAGGCAATTTGTTACGTCTGATGGTATTAAAGGTCGTTTTAGGATGATTATTGATGCCAACAAAAAAATAAAATCCTTTGAAAGGCTCGCATAGAGCCTTTTTTGTACGCGACGAATTACTCTCTTTTACACGAGCTTTCACCACTCCCATATGTAACACTTATGCGTTTTCTTCTGTCATTGAGCGTTCCAAAATACTTAACGCAACAGTTTCGCAATATTTCTGTACATTTTTCCTGCAAGTTTATAAATGCCTTTTATACTCACAATAAAGCAATAACTATTTGATACGACTAATGTTGTAAATTTTGTTAACTGGTAGGATTAGTTCTTGCGGTTATGGCAAAATGATGTAATGATTTTGTTAATCGTTATGGTTGGTCATGATGTCACGTATTAAGTCACATCGACTTGGGAGTATAAAAATATGAAAAACGGGCCTAGCGCTTTTAAGATATCACCGGTAGCAGCGGGAGTTCTCTCACTGCTAGGTGCTGCTGCAGTACCAGCACACGCTGCGAATTGGCAAGTGGGTGATGTAAGTATATCTTTAGATTCAACATTTACATTAGCTACAAGTATTCGAACAGAGGCAAGAGATTACGACCTTATAGGTAACAGTAACCATCCTCAATTCGACTGGAGCGGTTATCACGCAGCTTTCAACCCTTTATACCCAAGTGGCGACGTGTGGGGTTTAGCAGATGGCGGTTATTCCACCAATGGTGACCTTGGTAACCTTGCACACGATCCAGGTGACGCGTTTGCAACGCAAATTTCAGGTACTCATGAATTAGATATCAATTTTGGCGACTATGGTTTCTTCGCCCGTGGTTTCTGGTTCTACGACTTTGAGCAAATGGACGGCGACCGTCCATACTCTAACCCAATAACGGGTAACCAATACGACTTGTGTCAAGACCCTGAAGCAGAAGACCTACTGTGTACCGATGTACGTCTTTACGACGCATTCTTCTATGGCGACTGGTGGATTGGCGACAAACCACTTACGCTTCGTGTAGGCCGTCAGGTGATCAGTTGGGGTGAAAGTACATTCATCCAGCACGGTATTAACACAACGAACCCTGTTGATGTAACACGAGCTCGTGCTCCAGGTGCAGAACTTAAAGAAGTATTCCTTCCAGTAGGGATGGTGTACGCGTCTTTAGGTTTGACTGACACAGTGAGTATTTCTGGTTATTACCAGTACGAATGGCAGCGCAGCTGGCTTCCAGTTTCTGGCAGCTACTTCGCGGGCAACGACTTTGCAGGTGAGGGCGGTCAACGCCAAAATATCCAGCTTGGTTTCAGTGGTAACCCAGACATCGACTTAGATCACCTTCTCACTGCGTTAAACGGATATGGCGATTTGCTTCGCTCTGGCGCTAATCCAGCTGACATTTCGCAAGCCTACCTTGCTTATCCAACCAAAGTGGCTATCCGCGGTTTTTCTGACGAAGCGCACAATGACGCGGACGATCAGGGTCAATACGGTTTACGCTTGACGTGGTTTGCTGAGAATTTGAATGAAACAGAGTTTAGTTTCTATCACATCAATTACCACAGCCAACGCCCGCTTATCTCAGGTAAGACATCCGATTTTACTGCTGAAGGAATTGGCGCGGATCTCGCGTTCCTAGCGTCTAATACCGTTACTCGCGACAACATCACTGAACTGGGTGCATTTACACAGTCAGAGTTCTTCTACCCAGAAGATATCAAACTTTATGGTATGAGCTTTAACACTAACATCGGTACTACGGCTCTTGCGGGTGAATTTGCTTACCGTGTAGATGAGCCGCTTCAAATCGATGATGTTGAATTGCTTTACATGGGTATGCCAGAGCAGCTAGCGAATGCTGGGCTACGTCCAGATTTAGAAGGTATTTCACAGCTAAACAATATCGGAAGAGCAGTAGGCCCAGGCGAAACAGCGGAAGGTTATCTATTCTCTGATACATGGCAAATGCAGTTTACTGCCTCACACGTGTTTGGCCCTAAATTTGGCTCTGACAACTTCGTACTATTAGGCGAAGTAGGTTATGTGAACGTTGTAGATATGCCAGATCCGAACGTAATTCGCTTAAATGCGCCTGGTACAGCACGTACGCCGTCACTAGAGCCTATCAACGGCAATAGTCGTGAAGGTTTACACCAAGCGCTATCAGACGGACCAGAGACTAACCCGTTTGCTACTGACGATGCGTGGGGTTACCGCTTACTTGCTGTCGCTGATTACAACGACGTCATGGCCGGAATTAACTTACGTGCTCGTGCAACATTCTCTCACGATGTAGAGGGTACAACACCAGACCCTCTATTCCTTTTCACAGAAGATGTTAAGTCTGCTGCAATTTCATTGACGTTCGACTACCTAAGCAAGTGGTCAGCAACAGCGTCGTACAGCGCTTTCTGGGGCGGTATTGGTACTACTAATGCGCTATCAGACAGAGACTTCGTTTCATTTAACATCAAATATGCAATCTAAGAGTGGTATTTATGATTAGAAAAGTAGGAATTATCGCTGCGGCTTTATCACTTGCTCTGTCAGGTGCAAGCGCGATGGCAAAGGTGTCTGACGCAGATGCCAATAAACTAGGTAACGAATTGACGCCACTGGGCGCTATGAAAGCAGGTAATGCAGACGGCAGTATCCCAGCGTGGACTGGCGGTATTACTTCAGCACCAGCGGGCTACACAGTGGGTGATCACCATCCAGACCCGTACCCTGAAGATAAAGTGCTATTTGAAATCACGGCACAAAACTACAAAGAATATGCGGACTTTCTATCTGAAGGTCAGAAAAAGCTTTTCGAAGCTTACCCTGAAACCTTCCGTATGCCGGTTTACCCAACGCGTCGTTCTGCGTCTAATCCCCAGGCTATCTACGATGCAACTAAGGTAAATGCAACTAGCGCGGAGCTATTAGACGGCGGTAACGGAATTAAAGGGGCTGTTCTTGGTATTCCGTTCCCAATTCCACAAAATGGTCTTGAAGCAATTTGGAACCATATACTTCGCTATCGCGGTGAAGCGGTTCAGCGTAATGGTGGTCAAGCTGCAGTAACAACTGGCGGTGATTACAACGTAATCGGTTTCGATGAGCAGTTATTAATTAAGTACGCAGAAGAAGGTGCTACACCAGAAAAGCTTACTGACGAAAACGTCCTTTTCATGTTTAAACAAAAAGTAACAAAGCCTGCTCGTTTGGCGGGTACAGCACTGCTTGTACATGAAACAGTTGACCAAGTAAAAGAGCCGCGTAAAGCATGGACCTACAACACGGGTCAGCGCCGTGTACGTCTAGCACCAAACATTGCTTATGATACACCTGGAACCGCAGCTGATGGCCTTCGTACTACCGATGACTTTGATATGTTTAACGGCTCACCAAACCGTTACAACTGGAAGTTAGTGGGTAAGAAAGAAATGTTCGTTGCATACAACAACTATGCACTTCATTCAGATAATGCGAAGTACGATGACATCTTAAAGCCAAATCACGTTAATCCAGACCTAACACGTTGGGAAAAACACCGCGTTTGGGAAGTGGAAGCCACATTAAAAGACGGTTTCCGTCATATTTATCAAAAGCGTGTATTCTTCATTGATGAAGATAGCTGGCAAATTCAAGTTGCTGATATGTATGATAATCGTGGCGAACTTTATCGTGTTGGTGTAGCGTATGGTGTGAACTATTATGAAGTACCTACTCAGTGGTCTACGCTGGATGTGTACCATGACTTGAACTCTCGTCGTTACCTGGCCATTGGCCTCGATAACGAAGAAGAGATGTACGACTTCACCGTACGCCCACGAGATGTGGAATTCACACCTCAGGCGTTACGACGAGAAGGTATGCGCTAATCGCCTTAAACAACAAACGGTTGGCAATTGCCAGCCGTTTTTGTATGCAGACAATTATAAATAGGGGGAATGGTTAATTATGAAAAAAACCATTGCAGCGTGCATTGCCGCCACTTTCGCAGTTAATTACTCTACAACTGCAATCGCCGAAGAAGCATTCATGGCACCATTGGTTGAGCAATCGGTTCTTTTGGACATAGACGCTGATACATTTGTCGTTATTGTCGGTGAACGCGGTCACGTGTTAGTTTCAGAGGATGGTGAGGCATTTACTCAAAAAGCCGTACCAACACAATCAACGCTTACAGCGACAACTGTTGTAGGCGATAATATTTGGGCAGTGGGCCACGACGCTGTCATTCTTCATTCTTCAGATAAAGGCGAAACGTGGGAAATTCAAAATTTCCAACCTGACCTTCAGCGCCCATTTCTAGACGTATTATTCTTCAATGAAAAGCAGGGTATTGCTACAGGAGCCTATGGTTTGTTCTATCGAACCTTAGACGGTGGAAAAACGTGGACGGCAGAACGTCATGCCAGTCTGCTTGACCCAATGGATCAAGAATACCTTGAAGATATTCGAAAAGAAGATGAAGACTTCTATCAGCAAGAACTTGAATCTATTTTACCCCACTTAAACAGAATTACCCTTGATGGTGATACGCTTTACCTAGCAGGCGAAGCCGGCCTGCTAGCCAAAAGTACCAATATGGGAGAATCGTGGGAACGGTATTACGTCGACTATACAGGATCGTTTTTCGATATTAAGCCGCTTGATGAAAATACCGTTCTAGCGGTTGGCCTTCGCGGAAATATATTTGTTAACAGAAACGAAGGTGAGTGGGAATACGTACAAACTTGCTCAACCAGCACACTAAATTCAATTCTAATTGGTTCTGAATCGAAGGTTTATGCTTTGGGTAACAATGGGATGATGGTAAGCGCACAGCGACCTTTACCCACCAGTATGCGAGACCCCTATGCAAACCTTTCAGATTGCGAAGCTGATGAAGGCATTGTCGTTTCACAAATTAAAGACAAAGCCGCGCTTCTTAATGCAACACAGTTTAAAGGTAAGAATATTGCCGTTACTGCGAATGGCATTAAAACGTTGAATTTAAAATAGGGCAGTATAAAAACAATGACCCATTTTCTTGAAAAATTAGTATTCGGAAACCGTAAAATTGTCGTAGCCTTGTTTGCTATAGCCACAGTTTTCCTTGGTTACCAAGCTTCACAAATGCGCTTAGACGCAGGTTTTGAAAAGAACATACCGCTAAATCACGAATACATGAAAACGTACATTGAGCACCGCCAAGATTTTGGTGGCGCTAACAATATATTAGTTTCTGTGTGTGATAAAAACGATAACATCTACAATCAAAACTTCTTCGATACATTAAAGAATGTTCACGACCAACTCTTCTTTATTAATGGGGTGAACCGTTCGTTAGTTATTTCGCTTTTCTCTCCTTCAACCCGCTTTACTGAAATTGTGGAAGGCGGCTTTGCAGGCGGACCGGTAATTCCTGCAGACTTTAATTCTGCAAGCCCAGAAGCATTAGAGTTGGTGGCTGCCAACGTAGAAAAGGCAAACATCGTCGGAAGACAAGTATCCAGTGATTACAGCTGCGCAATGGTAACAGCGCAATTGCTCGATATTGACCCGCAAACTGGCGAACCTCTCAATACATTGGCATTAGCAGCAGAGCTTGAAGAGCAGCTTCGCGGTCAATATGAAAACGAAAATACGTCTATTCATATAATTGGCTTTGCGAAAATGATTGGCGATGTGGCCGACGGTGCAAAAGACGTGTTGATCTTTTTCGCCATTGCTATCGCGATTACTGCCGTAATGGTGTATTTCTTCTCGCGCAGCATCATGCTTACGTTATTGCCATTAGTATGCTCAATCATTGCCGTTGTCTGGCAGCTAGGACTGCTTACTTCAATTGGCTTTGGTATGGACCCTATGTCAATACTGGTGCCATTTTTGGTATTTGCCATTGGTGTGAGCCACGGCGTACAAATGATTAACGCGGTAGAAAAACAAGCCGTAACCGGTATTGGTGCTAAACGGGCATCTATGGCGGCATTCAGAAACTTGCTGGTTCCAGGCGGAATTGCATTGTTATCTGATACGGTTGGCTTTATGACGTTATTGGTAATCGATATCGGCATTATTCGCGAGTTGGCGATTACGGCAAGTATGGGTGTAGCGGTAATCATTCTTACCAACTTGTTGCTGCTGCCTGTGCTGATGAGCTTCTTAAAACTTGACCAGAAATATGTCGAAAAATTCGCGGGTAAAGAAAACGCTAATTCGAAATTCTGGGAAGTCATTGCAGCTTGTTCACGTAAAAAGCCTGCGGCAATAATTCTTATCGTTACTGCTATCCTATTCGTGTTTGGTCATTTCCAAGCTCAGAATATGAAGATAGGGGACTTACATGCGGGTGCACCTGCGCTTCATGAAACGTCACGCTACAATCAGGACACTTTCCTGATTACCGATAAGTACGAAGTAACGGTAGATTACATTTCTATTTTGGTTGAAACCACACCAGAAGCTTGTACGTCACACAGCGTGATGAAGGCCATGGACGATTTCCAGTGGAAAATGGAAAATGTTCAAGGCGTTCAATCGGCGGTTTCGTTGGCATCTGTAGCAAAAATTGTTAACGCAGGTTACAACGAAGGCAACGTTAAGTGGCAGGTACTCCCTCGGAACCAGCAAACATTGGTGCAGGCAATTTCTCGCGTTCCAACATCGTCTGGTTTACTTAACGGCGACTGCTCGGTCATGCCAATTATTCTGTTTATGGAAGACCACAAAGCAGAAACGATCTCTCGTGTCGTTGAAGCGGTAAAAGCGTATCGCGATGAATATCAAACCGATGATATGAAGTTCAGTCTTGCTTCTGGGCCTGTTGGCGTGATGGCCGCAACTAATGAAGCGGTTAGTGCAGCGCAAGACCCTATGATGCTTTATGTATTTGGCGCCGTTATTGCGTTGTGTCTAATTAGCTTCCGCTCGCTGCGTGCTACGTTAGTTGTTGTTATTCCGCTGTATGTGGTGTCTGTACTGGCGCAAGCCCTAATGACATACCTTCAGATTGGCCTCACCGTTTCTACATTACCAGTTATCGCACTTGGCGTGGGTATAGGTGTGGACTATGGTATTTATATACTCTCTACCAAGAGCTTAATGCTGAAGAAAGGCGCTACCGTTCAAGAAGCATATTTCGCTGCCTTAAAAGAACGTGGGAGTGCTGTGCTATTTACCGGTATTACGCTGGCAATAGGCGTGAGCACATGGGTGTTCTCTTCGCTTAAGTTCCAAATGGATATGGGCATTTTGCTTACATTTATGTTCGTCGTGAACATGCTTGGAGCAATAATTGTACTGCCTGCACTAGCAAGATTCCTATGGTGGAACAAGAATGACCCTGATGCATAAAATATTTTTGCATAGCTAAGCATTAAAAAGGGCCTTTAGGCCCTTTTTTTTGGGTGTTTTCTGCATACTTATCTATGCTGTTAATATAAGGTTAAAAATGGGCTTTCATTAGCGTCATTTATTAGAGAAAATAGTTAGGTACTCGGCACTTATACCAAGCTGGATTGGTATTACGACATTCAAAAAAGGTTAACAAATGACAGTCACCTCACAGCGACACTCAGTACTGCTAGACAATGTATTTGCACTTATCGACAAAAAAGTAGATACCAAGCAGAAGTCTCTTGTGCAGCAATTCGGACGTCTGTTGTATAAAAATATTTCAAGCGATGACCTAGAAAATCGCAACGACAGCGACCTTTATGGTGCAACACTTAGTTTATGGAATGGCTTGGCGAAGTTTGAGCATACGTCGCCATACATACGCGTATTTAACCCGGAAATTGCCAAACACGGCTGGCACTCAAGCCACACAATTGTTGAGATTATTGTGTCGGATATGCCATTCTTGGTTGACTCGGTGCGCATGTTGCTAAATCGTTTGAACATCACCGCACATTTATTCCTTCACAGCCCAATTGGCATTAAGCGCGACAAAGCGAACAAAGTTGAAGCGTTTGCTGAGCCAGGTCAATCGCTTGAAGGTGCGAAAAAAGAAACGGTCATCTTTATCGAAATCGATAGACAAACATCGAAAAAAGACATTGATGCTCTAACACAAGAACTGCACTCTGTCGTTGATGAAGTTTCTCTGGCAGTTCAAGACTGGCAAGGCATGACAAATACCTTGCAAGACGTAATTAAAAACAATGGTAAATTTAACTGGCCTGTATCTGCAGAAGCCAAAAAGCAAACTAAAGCTTACTTAGAATGGTTAGGCGATCACAACTTCACAATGATGGGTTACCGTTATTATGACGTTAAAGCCATTGAAGGGGACCATAGATGGATCCCTCAAAACGACACCAGTTTAGGTTTGCTTAAAAACTCAGTAAACGACCGTGAGCGTTTGTTGTCTCGCTTGCCTGCGTCGGCCCGTGCGGAAGCGCTTAGCAAAAACCCATTGATTCTGACCAAAACAAATTCACGCGCGCGAGTACACCGTCCTGCATATATGGACTATGTAGGCGTGAAGGTATTTAACAAAGAAGGTCAGGTTGTTGGTGAGCACCGCTTCTTAGGTCTGTATTCTGCCTCTTTCTATAACAACAGCGTAACTCAGCTTCCGATTTTACGTGAAAAAATCAAACGTATTTGTGAGCTATCTGGTTTCGAGCCTGGAACTCACGCATACAAAGCGTTTGCAAATATTATAGAAACCTACCCACGAGATGAGTTGCTACAAACGCCAGCGGAAGAGCTAGCGCAAATTGTGATGGGTATTTTTCAAATGCAAGAGCGTGGAATTTCACGTTTATTCATTCGAAAAGACATTTTTGGCCGCTTTTTCTCGTGCATGGTGTTTGTGCCAAGAGAGCGCTATAACACCCAGTTACGCAAAGAAACCCAAGCGCTACTTAAAGCGTCATTGGGCGCAACTGAAGAAGTGGAATTTACTACGTTCTTCTCAGAGTCTGTATATGCCCGTACGCATTACATTGCTAGAGTCAACGACAACAACGCGGAATTCGATGTGAAGGAAATAGAGCAAAACATTATTGAGTTGACCAAAACCTGGAATGACAGACTCGCGTCAGCTATTTCAGCGGCACACGGTGAGGCTTCGGGTAAAGCGTTGGAACGCAAATACAACAATGCTTTCTCTCGCAGCTATATGGAGCATAACCTACCGTCAGCAGCGCTTGTAGATATTGGCAAACTAGAGATGTTAGACGACAACCACACATTGGATATGTTGTTCTATCGTCCACAAGAAGAAGACGCTGACAGCCAAGTAGTTAAGCTTAAGCTTTTCCACCGTGCTGAGCCTATTCATTTGTCTGACGTGTTACCGATGCTTGAGAATTTTGGGTTACGCGTAATCGATGAAAGCCCTTATAAAGTTACGTGTTCAGAAGGTGAACGTAACTGGGTCATGGACTTCACCATGTTACATAAAAGTGGTCAGCACTTTGACATGGAAAACGCCCAGGTTCTCTTTCAAGATGCCTTTGCCAAAGTGTGGTACAAGACACTAGAAGACGACGCGTTTAACCGCCTTATCCTTGGCGCGAATATGACTGGCCGTAAAGTTACGGTACTCCGTGCTTATGCTAAATACATGCGCCAGACCGGCAGTTCTTTCAGCCGTGACTACATCGCAAACACACTAGCTAACTATCCAGACATTGCTCGTTTACTCGTAGACTTTTTCGACCAGCGTTTTAATCCTAAGAAAAAGCGCAATGAGAAAAAAGAGGAAGGTATTCTTGAGACTATTAAGGAACAGTTAGATAACGTTAGCAACTTGGATGATGACCGAATTATTCGTCGTTATCTGGATATGATGTCTGCAACGTTACGTACAAACTTCTATCAGGCAGACAATGCCGGCAATGAAAAATCATATGTATCATTTAAGATGATGCCTGAACTCATTCCTGACATGCCATTACCACTGCCTAAGTTTGAAATTTTTGTTTACAGTCCTCGCGTTGAAGGTGTGCACCTGCGTGGCGGCAAAGTTGCCCGCGGCGGTCTTCGTTGGTCTGATAGACAAGAAGACTTCAGAACAGAAGTACTCGGCCTAGTAAAAGCGCAACAAGTTAAAAACACGGTGATCGTGCCGGTTGGTGCAAAAGGTGGTTTCGTTTGTAAGAACCTACCTGTAGGCGAAGGTCGCGCAGCTATTCAGGCTGAAGGCCAAGCATGCTATCGCACTTTCATCACCAGCTTGTTAGATATTACTGACAACATTGTAAATGGTGAAATTGTTCCTCCTAAGGATGTTGTTCGCCTTGATGATGACGACCCTTATTTGGTTGTTGCTGCAGATAAAGGCACCGCCACATTCTCTGATATCGCAAACGGTATTGCGGAAGAGTTTGGGTTTTGGCTGGGCGATGCATTTGCATCTGGCGGTAGTATTGGATATGACCATAAGAAAATGGGTATTACTGCGCGCGGCGGATGGGAGTCGGTTAAACGTCATTTCAGAGAAATTGGTATCGACTGTCAGACCACTGACTTTACCGCTGTTGGTGTGGGTGACATGGCAGGTGACGTATTCGGTAACGGTATGTTGCTATCAGAGCATACGCGACTAATCGCTGCGTTTAACCATTTACATATTTTCTTCGATCCAAGCCCAGATGCAGCAGCAAGTTATAAAGAGCGTCAACGCCTGTTTGAGAATCCAAGCCTAAGCTGGGAAGACTATGACAGTAAGCTGATTTCAAAAGGCGGTGGCGTATTTAGCCGCGCGTCTAAATCTATCAAGCTTACACCTGAAATGAAAAAGTGGTTAGGTACGCGTCAGCTAACGATGACGCCTAATGAGCTAATTCACAATATATTGAAAATGCCAGTCGACCTACTGTGGAACGGTGGAATCGGTACGTATATTAAGAGCAAGAAAGAATCTCACTCAGACGTAGGTGACCGTGCTAATGATGACTTACGCGTCAATGGTCGTGACGTACAAGCTAAAATTGTGGGCGAGGGCGGTAACTTAGGTCTAACGCAGTTAGGTCGTATTGAATATGCGTCTAACGGTGGCCGAGTTAACACTGACTTCATCGATAACGTAGGTGGAGTTGATTGCTCGGATAACGAAGTAAACATCAAAATCTTGCTTAACAGCCTAGTAAACGACGGTGAACTTACGCTTAAACAGCGTAATAAGTTGCTCTACGATATGACCGACGATGTAAGTCGAATTGTACTGAAAGACTGCTACCGTCAAACTCAGTCTATCTCTATTACTGAGTTAGCTGGCGTTAAGCAACTTAAAGAACAGCTTCGCTTTATCCACGGTCTTGAGCGTGAAGGTCAGCTAAACCGTGAATTGGAATTTATTCCAAGTGACGATGAGATTTCAGATCGCGTAGCCACGGATCAAGGTTTAACTCGCCCAGAGTTAAGCGTATTGATTGCGTACGGCAAAATGGTACTTAAAGATGCGCTTAATATTCCGGAAATTACTGACAATCCTTACCACGGTAAGTTGTTAGTAGAAGCCTTCCCTAAAGTGCTCCGCGAAAAATTCGCAACACACATGCAACAGCATCCGCTTAGAAGCGAAATTATTGCGACTAAGTTAACCAACAACATGGTTAACGACATGGGCCTTAACTTCGTGTTTAGAATGCAGGAAGAAACTGGCGCAAGTGTGAGCGAAATTGCTGACGCATACGCAATTGTTCACGGTATCTTTAACATGAAGACGCTGTGGGAGCGCATCGAACAACTGGATAACGTTATTCCAGCTCAGCTACAGCTTAAAATGTTAGATGAAGCACGTAGAATTATGCGTCGCGCTTCGCGCTGGTATATTCGCCACGGTAATAAGACGCAATCCATTGAAGAAGCCATCGCGAGCTACCGTGGTACCTTCGATATTTTATCGAAGAACCTGCAAAACTACTTGGTTAAAAGCGAATTTACTCAGCTTGAAAACGCTACGCAGAAATACATTGATAAGGGTGTACCAGAAGACATCGCTTATCAGGTTGCAAGCTTCTCTAACATGTTCTCTAGCTTTGACCTTGCGCAAATCGTTGAAGCAGATAAGCATGATACCGATGTAGTCGCTAAGCTTTACTATCAGCTAGGTTCTCGTTTAGAACTTCACTGGTTCTTAGATCAGATAAACAACCAGGCGGTAAGCAACCACTGGCAAGCGTTAGCTCGCGCCTCGTATCGTGAAGAGTTAGATTGGCAGCAGCGTTCCATTGCAGCTAACCTGCTAGCTTCTCGCGAAGACGTAAGTAGTGCAGATCAAATTCTTGATGAGTGGATTGAAAGCAATCAAGTCCTACTTAAGCGCTGGTATCACATGATGTCTGAGTTTAAGACCAGTACAACGCACGAATTTGCGAAATTTTCTGTCGCTTTACGTGAATTGATGCTTTTAAGCGTGAAGTCTAACCATTAGAATACACGCACCTTAATGATTTAAGCCCTGTTTATCAGGGCTTTTTATTGGCCGACTGAACATTGCTGTACGTTTTTGCAGCATCGTTTGCAAATGCAAACCTCATGCAAGCGCAAGATACGTTGATGATCAACAGGCCCTTAATTAGCGAGCGGTAAAAATAACCATGCAATCTCTAGTGCAAAAATTCTTGCTTCAGTGTGAACCTGAAAAAAGTCACGATTTCACCATTAACTGGTTAAACAAGACCCAACATACACCGCTGAAATGGATGTACAGCACACCGACGATAAAAAAGCCCGTTACCGTTGCCGGCATGACCTTCGATAATCCGGTAGGACTTGCCGCCGGGCTTGATAAGAACGGCGATTGTATTGATGCATTTGCGAGCATGGGATTTGGTTTTGTTGAGATAGGCACGGTAACGCCTCGTCCGCAGCCAGGAAACCCAAAACCTCGTTTATTCAGAATTCCGGAAAAGCACGCCATTATTAATCGCATGGGATTTAATAATAAAGGTGTTGATCATCTTGTCGAACAAGTGAAAAAGGCTCAGTTTAAAGGGCCTATTGGTATTAATATTGGTAAAAATAAAGATACCGAAGAAGCGAATGCGCTCGACGATTACCTGATTTGTTTAAACAAAGTTTATCCTTACGCAAGCTACGTCACTATTAACATTTCGTCACCGAACACACCTGGCCTAAGAAACCTTCAATACGGTGAAGCGCTCGATAAGCTGTTAGTTGGCCTAAAAGCAGCACAGGAAACGCTAACGCAAACCCACGGTAAATATGTGCCGCTGTTCATTAAAATAGCGCCAGATTTGAGCGATGTGGAAATTGACAGTATCGCTGCCTCGCTAATTAACAGCAAAATGGATGGCGTAATTGCTACTAATACGACACTTTCACGTGATGCCGTTGCCGGATTACAGCACGCTGAGGAAATGGGCGGTTTAAGTGGCTCAGTTATGACAGATATGAGCTTAGAAGTAACACGCAAGCTAAACAAAGCACTTGACCGCGCTATTCCTATTATTGGCGTTGGTGGTATTGACTCACCCGAAGCGGCACAAGCACGCTTGGACGCTGGCGCATCACTGGTGCAGGTCTACTCGGCTTTTATTTATCAAGGCCCATCGCTCGTTAAACGCATCGTAAACGCGTTATAATACAATCTAAGTAAACTACACCCGAAACCAATCTCTCGTGTACGTGCTTTTTCTTAAGCACGTACATCAAAAACAGGTACATGAATGAATACTATTCTGGTTACGACCAGTCGCGGTCTTGACGAACTATTAAAACAAGAAGTGCTACGCCTTTGCCCTGATGCGCAAGTTAAGCAAGGGCCTGGCACTATTCAGTTTGAAGGCTCAAAAGAGGATGCGTATAAACTTTGCTTATGGTCACGCTTAGCTAACCGCGTAGTTTGGGTGTTGGCATCAGGCAAAGCAGGCGATGCAGATGCACTGTATAACACGGCTATGGGTATTGACTGGCAAATGCAGATGGATTCACGTCATACCTTATCTGTACAGTTTATCGGCACAAACTTTGCCATAAAAAACACTCAATTTGGTGCGGTTCGTGTTAAAGACGCCATAGTAGATTCATTTGTAGAGCAAGGCTTACCGCGCCCATCAGTAGAACGAAAGAGCCCTGATATTTCTGTGTATGCAAGACTACATCGCGATAATGTAATTTTAGGCATAGATTTAGCGGGGGCAAGTCTGCACCAACGCGCATACCGACAAGAAACCGGTGACGCGCCGCTTAAAGAGCATATCGCAAGCGCAATGCTAATGCGTAGTGGATGGACAGAGAATACCGATGCGCCATTGGTCGACCTAATGTGTGGCTCGGGCACCATCGCGATTGAGGCAGCCTACATCGCTCGCAATATTGCGCCAGGTATAAAGCGTATGTATTGGGGCTTTACTAAGTGGCTCGGCCACGAAGAGAAGCTTTGGGATGATTTGGTAGAACAAGCTATTTCCGCGCAAAAGCCAAGCTGCAGTGGTATTTACGCGGGTGATTTCAGCCGTAAAATGGTAGCAATTGCAAAAGCAAACGCTGATTTTGCTGGCGTATTTAACGATATTTCGTTCTCACAGCAAGACGCAACAAAATCTTCTCCGCCCGTTGCCACACCAGGCTATGTCGTTTCAAACCCTCCTTACGGAGAACGTTTGGGCGAGCTAACATCGTTAATACCGCTATTTAGTGATTGGGGTAAGCGTTTTAAAGAAGCCTGGAAGGGATGGCATGTGTCGCTTCTTAGCAGCAATCGTGATTTGCTTCGGGTTTTAAAGCTTCGCGCCACCAAAGACTATGCCATGAATAACGGTAAGCTGGAATGTCGTTTAGCGAATTATGTGTTGGATGAAGAAAACACGGTACAGTTTAGCGAGGACGCTAGCAACCACGAGTTTGCTAATCGTTTGAAGAAAAACCTCAAACGCATGAAAGGCTGGCTCAAGAACGCTAACACTAACTGTTACCGCATATACGATGCTGACCTGCCAGATTATAACGTTGCCGTAGATAGATATGGTGACTGGCTGGTCGTTCAAGAATACGCGCCGCCAAAAACGGTTTCTGAAGATAAAGCACGCAAGCGTCTGCAAGAAGTCTTGCTTCATTTGCCAGCAGTAACAGGTGTTTCACCAAGACAGATAGCGCTTAAAGTGCGTAGCCAACAAAAAGGTACAAAACAGTACGAGAAAATTAATCAGACTGGCGACATGATGGAAGTGTTTGAAAATGGCGCTCGTTTCCTGGTTAACCTTACTGACTACTTGGACACAGGCCTTTTCTTAGATCACCGTAATACCCGCCAAAAAGTGCAGGCGTTGTCCCAAGGTAAAGACGTTCTTAACTTGTTTTCATATACGGGTAGTGTGTCGGTATTCGCCGCTAAAGGTGGCGCAAAGTCTGTAACGACAGTGGATATGTCTAATACTTATTTAGAGTGGGCAAAGAAGAACGTAGCGCTGAACAAACTCACTGCGCCTCATGCTTTTATTCAAGCTGACTGCACCACTTGGTTAGGCACGCATAAAGGCAAATACGACTTAATTTTTATCGACCCACCTTCATTTTCGAATTCAAAGCGTATGCAAAATACGTGGGATGTGCAGCGCGACCACGTAAAAATGCTTACCGATGCTAAAGCGTGCTTAAAAGAGCAGGGGATCATCATCTTCTCTAACAACAAGCGTGGCTTTAAGCTAGATGAGACAGCCATGAGTGAACTGGGCTTATCAGTAGACAATATTACCAAAGACACAATTCCAGAAGATTTTGCACGTAAAGGCAATATCCATCAGTGCTGGGTACTAGCTTCATGAAAATTTATTTTTACACCGGGCCGCAATGTAGCCTGTGCGACTTAGCCGATGTTGAGCTTCAACAAACGTCTATGTTTTCATCGCTTAATATAGAGAAGGTTAACATTCGCACTAGCACTGAGCTTTATCATTTGTACGGTGCAAGGATCCCCGTTTTGAAACGGGCAGATAATGAAAAAGAAATCGGCTGGCCTTTTAATACCGCCGATTTAGAGGAGTTTCTTCAGTGAGCATTTTGCAGTTAAAAAACATCACTGTTATTTATGGGAATCCGCCGCTGTTAGACGGTGTCGAACTGGTTGTACAGCCTAAAGAGCGCGTTTGCCTAGTAGGTCGCAACGGTAGTGGTAAATCAACGCTAATGAAAGTTATTGCTGGCGATATTATTGCCGACGATGGGCAGCGTATAATTGAAAATAATACGGTCATTGCGCGCTTAGAGCAGGACCCGCCTCAAACCACCGATGTGACGCTTTTTGACTATGTTGCCGAAGGCTTATCTGACGTAGGTGAAACACTGAAAGCCTACTTTCATCAAACCCGTATCGTTGGTGAAGATCCAAGCGAATCAAATTTAAATAAATTACAGCGACTACAAGAACAGTTAGAAGCCAGAGACGCGTGGCAGTTTGAACAGCAAATTGAACAGACGCTAACCATGCTAAAGCTAGACCCTGAGATATCGCTATCTACTCTTTCTGGGGGATGGCGCAGAAAAGCAGCGCTAGCTCGTGCGCTTGTTCGACAGCCGGATTTGCTCCTGTTAGACGAACCAACTAACCACCTTGATATTGAAATGATCCGCTGGCTTGAATCCAGCTTGAGTAATTACCAAGGCGCAATTGTGTTTGTGAGCCACGACCGTGCATTTATACGTGCCATGGCTACGCGAATTATTGATCTAGACCGCGGCTCGGTTACGAGCTATCCGGGTAACTACGAAACTTATTTAGAAAAGAAGCAGCACGATTTAGAGGTTGAAGCTTCACAAAACGCTGAGTTTGATAAAAAACTAGCGCAAGAAGAGGTATGGATTCGTCAGGGCATTAAAGCCCGCCGTACCCGCAACGAAGGCCGAGTAAGAGCGCTGAAAAAACTACGCGAGGAGCGTAAAGCGAGAAGAGCGGTTCAGGGCAATGCGGTAGTCAATCAACACCAGGGCGCGCGCTCTGGAAAGATGGTGTTTGAAGTAAAAGACTTAAGCTATAGCATTGAAGGCAAGCCTATTGTTAAAGGGTTAAACCTGAATGTTTTGCGTGGAGACAAGCTTGCTCTCATTGGTCCAAATGGTAGCGGGAAAAGTACGCTTATCAAGCTTCTACTCGGCGAACTCCAGCCCGATAGCGGCAACTGCAAACAAGGCACTAACCTTGAAGTTGCTTACTTTGACCAGCACCGCCACGGACTGGATTTAGAAAAGTCTGTGATAGACGCGGTAGGCGACGGTAAACGCGATCTGATGGTAAATGGTCACCCACGCCATGTGATCAGCTACTTACAAGATTACTTATTTACGCCTGAACGCGTTAATGCCCCGGTTAAGTCGCTATCAGGTGGAGAGAAAAACCGCCTGATGCTAGCAAAACTGATGCTTAAACCGAGCAACGTTTTGGTGCTGGATGAGCCTACCAATGACTTAGACGTTGAAACCTTGGAAATGCTCGAAACCTTACTCAACGAATATACCGGCACCGTGCTTTTAGTCAGTCACGATAGGGAATTTGTTGATAACGTAGCAAATAGTAGCGTGGTATTCGAAGGTAATGGAATGCTTCGCGAATTTATTGGGGGTTTCACTGACGTAGAAAACTGGTATAAAGAGCAACAGGAAAAACGTCAGCAAATCGAAAAGGAAGAAAAAGCCAAGGTAAAGAATGAAACTAATTCAGCTTCAGACAGTCCTAGTGCTAAGTCTTCTCCCCGTAAGACGAAAAAGCTATCATACAAAGACCAGCGTGAACTTGAGTCCTTACCGAAAGAACTAGAAACACTTGAGGAAGAGCTTGAGGCTATGCAAGAAAAAGTGAACGACCCGGACTTTTTCAAACAAGACAGTGACATTACTGCCAACGCGTTAGCCGAGTTGGCAGATAAAGAAGAATTACTTTCCCAGAAATATGCGCGCTGGGATGAACTAGAAAGTATGCTGGAAGATAATCAGCAGTAAATAGGATTTTAAATGAAACGAACTCAGCTTGCCGCCGCCGTTCTGTTGGCAACAGGAAGTGTTTCGGCATTCGCCGCGACCTATTCAGTGACGCCTCTTCCTTTACAGGATACCGCTAGAAACAATTTTGCTCGTTCGATTGATAACTCAGGCAAAATGTTGTCTGTCGTTCAACTGGAGTTCAATCCACCAATCGACGCAGAGCAGCTTGAAGAAGACACGACTTTTTTTGACCAGTTCGGTGAGAGTCTAGAAAACGAAGATGACGCACGCCAGGGTGTTTTTACAGACATAGACTACACCACGGTAGTAAACTATCTTCTATCGAACCCAAATCTTACAACGGGACAGAAGCTAGCGTCGTATAGAACCTATGCAACCGACACTCAAGATATATCATTAGTACCAGGTCTTGATGAAGTTACAGACAAATTTGATGACTATACGCGATCTGTTGAATCGACTGGTCGTGACAGCTTGAACGGTAACTTTATTGTCGGTGATTCTTCGGGACTGGTTGTTCTAGACCCATATGAGAACGAAGATGGCGATACATTAAACTACACGTATCCAGAGTCAGCACAACAAGCCTTTGTTCAAGCATCTGGAGAGACTAAAGTACTTCCAGCTGTTGATGACACTGTAGGAGGGTTCTCTTCAGCTCGAGCAATAAACGCAAACTTACAGGTTGCAGGTTTCAGTACTGTTAGTTTCCGCGATGATGTTGCCGATGCTGTTGAAACGTGTACAGACGATGAGTCTCGTGGTGACACATCTGAAGGTCGCTGCCTGTTTACTATTTATAATGGCGATTTTGCTGTTCCACGTATTTCTAGCTACTTCATTAATTCATCTACAAATTACTTACCGAGCTTCGTATTGCTGTCTGAGGTTAACGCTACCATTTGGCAGATCGATGTCAACGGCGATGTAATCAGCACCGATACCTACCCGTTATTATTTGAACCTGATGAAGACGATACACGCCACTATTTCACGTATGCCTATGACATAAATAACCAAGGTATCGCAGTCGGTGAAGGCCTTACTGGAGATCGCATTACGATAACGCGCCCAAATACATCAGGCAGGACTGAAAGTGAACGAGTTGCAACGGTTTTCATAGACGGTGAAACCATTGAACTTCTTCCACGCGAAGAAAATATCATTAGCCAAGCTATCGCAATTAATGATGAAAATTGGGTGACGGGTGCAGTGCTTCGTTCACAAAGCGATATCGCACGTTCTCGTTTGTTTGTATACAACCTTGATACCCAAGAACAGCATTACCCTGATGGCTTCTTCGTGAGTGCTGGTGTGACTGCGAATGCCATTAACAATAATAATATCGTAGTGGGTAAGGCAGACGTGGATGCAACGAGTGATACGCTTCGCGATACAGCGGCATTTATGTACAACATTGATACTGAAGAGTTTACTAACTTAAATGATTTAGTTTCTTGTGATAACCCATATGAGCTAATTGAAGCAGTAGATATCAACGATGATAATGAGATCATTGCGAATGCGAGAATTAAAGCTACGAACAAGTATGTAACGGGTAACGATATAATTAATTCAGACGGTGAAACAGAAGAAATCGACTCCGTAGTGGCGGTTAAACTGTCTCCGTTATCGAATGGTTCCATAGATGAATGTGAAATTCCTGAGGACGAACAGCCCTATGAGCGAAAAGGAGCTGCAACAGGTTTACTCGCATTTTTTGGTCTATTTGCTGCAGTATTTATGCGTAGACGTTTAAAGAAATAGCTGACCATTTGGACAATATGTAATCAATATTAAAAGAGCCACCTATGCGTGGCTTTTTTTATGCCTAAAAAACGTAAAAAAAGACATATTTATGCATAAAAAATGTAACATAAATTTCATAGAAACTTCATTTATTTAAATTTTGTCAAGCCCTTTTATTTTTTATTTTTCTTGAACCATTTAGTTAATTGCACTATCACAGTATTGTACGCAATCACTTTTCCGGCACTATCAACCGAAATGATGTAGAGCGCTCGAGAAAATGATTTGTTGTACTTTCAACAAACAAAAGAGGCTAATCAATGAAAAGACAAAAAAGAGATAAACTGACACGCGCCCATTCGAAAGGCTATCAAGCTGGCATTAGCGGTCGTTCAAAGGAAAATTGTCCATTTCAGCAAAACGATGCACGTTCACAGTGGTTAGGTGGATGGCGCGAGGCAGTAGAAGACAGACACTTAGGTTTAAGTGTTAAGTAACACTTCTCTTTTATGAACTGATTATGCAAAAAGGAAAGCCCCTGAAAAGGGGCTTTTTTGTTGGTCAACGTTAGTTGACCTTATAGCTCTATAAAGGCAGTTTAGAAGTTTGAGGTATCTTGGAACAAGCCAACTTTCAAATCTTTCGCTACGTAAATCTCACGGCCATCAACTTCTACTGAACCATCTGCCATACCCATGAAGAGTTTACGCTTTATCACGCGCTTCATCGTGATCTTATACGTTACCTTCTTAGCGGTTGGAAGGATTTGACCGGTAAATTTAACTTCACCTACACCTAAAGCTCGGCCTTTACCAGGGCCGCCGCTCCAACCTAAGAAGAAACCAACTAACTGCCACATCGCGTCTAGGCCTAGGCATCCCGGCATTACCGGATCACCTGGGAAGTGACAATCAAAAAACCATAAATCGGGGGTAATATCTAATTCAGCGATAATTTCGCCTTTCCCATGCTCACCGCCATCTTCTGTAATTGAAACTACGCGGTCCATCATTAACATGTTAGGTGCGGGAAGTTGACTGTTACCTGGGCCAAACATTTCACCACGGCTACACGCCAATAAATCTTCTTTGTTAAAACTATTTTTCTTCTCTGACATTCCCAACTCGTTGCTGTTATTAAAGTGACGCTGCTAATTTAGCGAACAGTTGTACGCCAAACAACTCTGAACAGTCATTTTTCTGAAGAAAAACGCATGCTAATATAGGTTTAGCAACTTTGGCTTGTACAAACATCGTTCTACACGTGTGATTTTTGTACGACTTCTAAATACAAGCTCTACAGTAACGTAACATTGTGTGAAAACTATGACAGAACAAACAACGAAAAAAAGCATTAAAAAGAGTGCCGCAGATAGAGCTAAAGCCAACGCTGATAAACAACGAAGGTTCAGAGAAAGGCAAAAAGACGCAGGTAAGAAACTTGTAAGAGGCTATGTTAGCCCCGAAGCAAAGGCATGTTATGACGAAATACGCGACAAGACTGGCTGGACTGACAGTGAAGCCATGTCAAATGCCATGCGGCTTATGTACGCAGCTTACAAATGTGGACAAATTAAACTACTGAATGAATGGCTTCGCAAAAATAACCGTTAGCCGGTTTATTTAATTTTTGTTTTCAGCCATGCACGACTCGGACTATTTTGCATGGTGTGGCGTTTAACAATGCGATGCGCTTCTTTAACCACATCATCTCGCTCGCGATAGTCCCATAAGCGCTTTGCCGTGATGCGATTATTCTCTGTTATATCAACGAGCGGTTCCACGTAGTCGCGTTCAACGTCAAAATCTAACATTTGCGCTTCTAGGGGCGGCAATAGGTGAGGGGCGTGAACAGCTTCACTGGGTAATTTAGCAAGTTCTGGCACCCACTTCTTGATGAATACACCTTCAGGATCTAATTTTGAAGATTGTGTTGCAGGATTGTATAAGCGCACGGTGTGAATGCCGGTTACGCTAGCCTGCATCTGTATTTGGGGGTAATGAATACCTGGCTCAAAATCTAAGAACTGTGTTGCCAAATAATGCGCTGCCTTTAGCCAGTGTACATTTAGGTGATGACACAGAAAACTGGTTACCATGGCACGCATTCGAAAGTTTAAGTACCCTGTATACTTAAGTGCTCGCATGCAGGCATCTACCAACGGATAGCCGGTCAATCCCATTGTCCAAAGGTAAAAGCGACGCTCGGCTTCTGGACCATCTATAAACGGAAAGTTTTCGTATCCACTATTCATTGGTCGCCATTCAATACTGTGTTCGCTCTCAAATTTTTGAATAAAATGGCAGTGCCAATGTAACCGAGACGTTAAAGCGGCTAGGGCGCGACTCCATTGTTTTCTATCAGAATTCGGCAGTAACTTTTTCGTCTGCTTTTGATGTTGAACGCTTTGGTAAACTTGCTTAATTGATAGATTGCCCCATGCCAAGTAGGGACTTAAACGAGAACATGCCCGTCTTGCATATTCCGGCTTAGAAATATGTTGATGGTAGTATTGTCCTCTAGCATCGAAAAAATCTTTTAATACTTGCCAAGCACGCCTTTCACCGCCTGGCTGCATCTTGTTTAATTTTTTTAACTTGTCTAAAACATCCTGCCGATAATAATTCGCTTTCTCGGTACTATGAGTGCCGGTTTGACTAGTAATATGAAAATCAAACAGACCAAGCTCATCTAAATTTTTGCAAGCAGTATTGATGTTGTTGTGCTGGGCCCAGTCGACCCAATTAACGCTGTTTATATCAATATCATAGGTTTTCGTTGTAAAGTGACGATCCCAGTTTTGCTGCCATTGCTCACGGTGAGGCAAACCACGCATCACTGCGCCATACTGGGACTCAATATGGTTTATTTTCTTTTTCTTCAAATAGTTACTTACTGAAATATCACGGTTATGCGTAACGCTCAACCCTATTTCTTGGTAACTCCTAACCGCTGAAATGGCGTAGTGCTGGGCAATAAGTTCGAGCGCATCAATAACTTCACAGTGTAAGGTCAGTAAACGGGCGTCTGAAGGCAACTGGGCGTTAATGTCGTCGATACTTTGCTGGATAAATTGCCAATGACGTATGTCCATATGCGGGTCGGCTATAAGGGAAGGTTCCCAACAAAAAAGCGGAAGAATGTTTTCGTTTTTTTCAACTGCACGGTAGAGAGGCTCGTGGTCTCGAAGACGAAGGTCACGTTTAAACCATATGACAGTGACAGATTGTTTAGAATGTACTGGAACCATACGACGAACTAACTAACTACAACCACTTTTCACGAAATTGGCCGTCCGAATCATAAATCTCAGTCTGCTTTTGAAGGTTGAACTGTCTGTGGCCGCGAGGGTCGCTTCCAACACCAGCTAAGTAAAGCCAATTGCCCCAATTACTCCCCACATCGTAATCGATTAATTGATGCTCAAACCACGCTGCACCGTATCGCCAGTCCTGCCTTAGTTCGTGAACAAAACAGCTCGCAACCAGTTGCCTGCCTCGGTTTGACATATAGCCAGTTTCAGCGAGTTGTCGCATGCAAGCATCGACTATCGGGTAACCAGTTTTTCCTTCGCACCATAACGCAAAGGTTTCCGGACAATGCTGTGTCGACGGCTTTTTACCCTGGATACCGCTAAAACGAAACCAATTGGCCCCGTATTTACACTGTAACCAATGAAAAAATTCGCGCCAAAGTAATTCAAAGTATATCCAATAAGTGGAATCGTTTTTTTCAACGGTTGCTTCAAACTGTTGAACTTGCCGAATGACTTCCCGTGCAGACAGCGACCCGTTCGCTAACCAGGCCGAAAGCTTGGTACTGTCTTGCCAAGTATCTAAAGCGTTCCTTGTGTCTTTGTACGTTGCTGCAGCTTTCCAATCGAAGAGATAAGTATTTAAATGCGTCAGCGCTGCTGTTTCACCTCCAACAAACGATGATTGAGACGGGCTTGGTAAATCAGTATCAATGGCGAATAAAAAAGACTCATCTAATTGCGGTGTAAAAGGGCTTGGTAAGCTTTCCATGGGTGGATGGACAGATAATGGCTTACAGTGCTTTTCCACTTTTCTGCGAAACGGACTAAAAACGTCGGGCATCTCTTCGATGTTGAAAGGAAGGGTTTGAGCATCAAATAAGCCAAACGTCGGAGTTTCTATTACTGTTACCGAATCGAAAAAGCGCTTTACTGTATTTAATTGTGCTCTCTCATCAAAACCACAGTGCTCGCTTACCCCAAGGTGAGAATATTGTCCGGACTTCATCAATTGAACTAAACACTCAGCAGGGTCGCCTTTGACAATGAGCAAATCATGTCCGAGCTTAGCTAATTGCCGTTTTAAATCCACAAGTGTTTGAAACAGGAATGTGTGCCTATGTTTCCCCATAGGCGCAAAACCATATGTCGTAGGTGTAAACGCTTTATCATCAAGAATATAAAGAAAAGTAACCTGCTGAACTGCTTCACACAGCGCAGAAATAGCAGCATTATCGTGAAGTCTAAGGTCATGTCGAAACCAATATAAACCTCGTTGATTGTTGTTCGTACGTTTTGATTGTTGGTGGTGATTTATCATACTAATTTTGAGTACTTTTTTACTATTTCTACGGATCCTGAATCCGAGTTTTATCGTAGTACATGCAATACGAATAATATTAAGATTTGGCGCAATGCCTGAGGAAAAAAAGTGACCGTTCCCGTTAGTATAATGTGGTTCAGACAAGACCTTCGTGTAAAAGACAATCCGGCCTTAAACGCTGCCTGTGATATGGGAAAAATAGTACCCATCTACATATATGATGACACTGCACCTAATGGCAGAGAGCCTGGGGGGGCAAGTAAATGGTGGCTGCATCATTCACTCTCGTCGCTCAATAAACGCTTGAACGGACATTTACAAATATTTAAGGGTGACCCACAGACACTTATTCCAAAGTTAATGAAGTCATTTAACGCTAAAGGTATCTTTTGGAATCGGTGCTATGAGCCATGGCAAATAAACCGCGATAAAACGATCAAGAAAACCTTAATCGAGCATGATTATGAAGCCCATAGCTGTAACGGCAGCTTACTATGGGAGCCAATGAAAGTATTGAAGAAAGACGGTACACCGTATCGCGTATTTACACCCTACTACAAGAAGGGCTGCCTGCAGGTTGAAGAGCCTCGTTATCCCAAAGCACCACCCGCACGTATTACTTATGCGGATGTCGACAACGACAGCGATGGATTAACATCGCTAGATTTACTCCCTTCCATCAACTGGGATGCAACCATTGAAAAAGAGTGGTCACCAGGCGAAGACGGCGCCGCTGATAGTTTAGCTGACTTTATTGAAAATTCAGCACGTAAATACAAAGACGGCAGAGACATACCGTCAGCCAATGGGACATCGCGTTTGTCGCCGCATTTACACTTTGGTGAAGTGTCTCCAAATCAAGTTTGGTACGCGATAAAAGACAAGTTTGGAAATAGTGAAGACAAAAGCATTGAAACCTACTTGAGTGAGTTAGGTTGGCGCGAGTTCAGCTATTATTTGCTGTTCCATTTTCCTACTTTGCCTAATAAGAACTTCAACGAAAAGTTCGATAAGTTTCCTTGGCGCACAGATGCGAAAGCGCTCAAAGCGTGGCAAAAGGGAAATACAGGCATTCCTATCGTAGACGCTGGCATGCGCGAACTGTGGCAAACGGGCTACATGCATAATCGAGTTCGCATGATTGTGGGCTCGTTTTTAGTGAAAAATCTATTACTCAGTTGGCATGAAGGCGAGCGATGGTTTTGGGATACATTGTTGGATGCCGACCTTGCGAGTAACAGTGCAAGTTGGCAATGGGTTGCGGGTTCTGGCGCTGATGCTGCGCCTTACTTCAGGATATTTAACCCAATACTACAGGGCGAAAAATTTGATAAAAAGGGCAACTATGTGCGTAAGTATTGCCCTGAATTGAAAAAGCTGTCAGACAAGTATATCCATAAGCCATGGGAAGCCCCTTCGGCGATATTGAAAGATGCAGGTATAGAACTTGGTAAGGAATACCCAAAACCTATTGTTGATTTAAAAGCATCGCGTCAACGCGCGCTAGACGCATTCCAAACATTAAAAGAGTAGGGTATGGCAGCACTCATTTTAGTTTTAGGCGATCAGCTTACCGAGACGTTGCCAGCGATTGCTAACGCAGTAAAAAGCAAAGACACAATTTTGATGGCGGAAGTACGTGAAGAAGCCACCTACGTTAAGCACCATAAGAAGAAGATAGCGTTTTTGTTTAGCGCAATGCGTCATTTTGCCAAAGCGTTGCGAGAAGACAATTTTAACGTTAACTATGTTCATTATAGCGACAAAAACAATCAGGGCGATTTGCTCGCTCAGGTTAAGCATGAACTTAACGGAAATGATTTTGACGAAGTAAAGGTGACTATGCCCGGAGAGTACCGCTTACTCAAAAGCATGGAGCAATGGGAAAACGTGCTTGGCATACCCGTTAGTATATGTGATGACAATCGCTTTTTATCGTCCCCACATGAATTTACGGACTGGGCTGAAGGCAAGAAACAACTTCGAATGGAGTTTTTTTACCGTGAGATGCGTCGCAAACACAACGTGCTCATGGAAGGAAAAAATCCCATTGGCGGTAAGTGGAATTACGATGCCCAGAATCGCGAAGCAATGCCTGAAACCCAGAGAGTACCGAAGCATTCTACGTTTGAGATTGATGACATTACTTCGAAAGTTATCGAGCTCGTAAAAAGCGAGTTTAGCGATCATTTTGGCGATATCAATAACTTCCACTTTGCGGTAACTCGAAAAGACGCACTCAGCGTATTGAATACTTTTATAGAAGAAAGATTACCTAACTTTGGTCAGTATCAAGACGCCATGGTGGAAGGCAAGCCTTGGCTTTACCATTCACATATCGCGTTTTATTTGAACTGCGGTTTATTGACGCCAAAAGAAGCCATTCATGCAGCCGAGCAAGCTTACCATGCAGGGCAAGTTCCACTGAATTCTGCTGAAGGGTTCATTCGCCAGATTCTGGGCTGGCGGGAGTATGTCAGAGGGTTCTACTGGCACTTTATGCCAAATCTAAAAACTGATAACTACTTCAATAACAGCCGCGCATTGCCCTCGTTCTTTTGGGACGCCCAGACGAATATGAACTGCATGCGCCAGTGTATTAAAGAAACGCAGCAGAACGCTTATGCCCACCACATACAAAGATTGATGGTTATTGGTAATTTTAGTCTTTTAACTGAACTTAGCCCTGAGGAAGTGCAGGCATGGTATCTGTTAGTGTATGCCGACGCATATGAATGGGTTGAACTTCCTAATGTTGCGGGCATGATTTTGTACAGCGATGGAGGTAACCTAGCAAGTAAGCCGTACGTCGCAAGCGGAAGCTACATCAACAAGATGAGCAATTACTGCAAAAATTGCGGATACCAAGTTTCTAAAAAGACCGGACCAAAAGCGTGCCCGTTTAACTACTTATACTGGCACTTTATTGACAAACACAAGGAAAAATTGAGCAACAATCACCGCATGGCCATGATCTATAAAACCTACGGGCGAATGAAAGAAGAAAATATCGAAACTATGAAGCAAGATGCCTCAACATTCCTGACTAAGCTAACGAAAAATGAAGAAGTCTGATTTACCCACCAAAATTTGTCCGGTTTGTCAGAGACCATTTACTTGGCGCAAAAAATGGGAAAAGAACTGGGAAAATGTACGTTATTGCTCAAAACGTTGCGCTTCATCAAAAAAATCAAAACATCAAGAGCCTTGCTGACACAAAGCGAAAGCGCAGGTAATGAATTCATACCGTGAAAAATATTAACCCTTACCAAGACGACAAAGTAACAATGCATTAACAAGTGTGACAAATGTAACCTTAATTGATTGCGCCACATAACAAACTTAGGATTGCATTATATTGATTTAGAGAAGTAGTAATGTCACTTTCTACAAAAGATGCAATCTTACACAACCCATTGCTCGGCACTTTTTTTAAGCAAGCTTTCTTATCGCTCATAGGGCTTGTTGCTTTAACGACTGCAAGTCTAGTCGATGGCATCTTTATAGGACAATATGTCGGTGCATCTGGGTTAGCCGCAGTTTCATTACTATTACCCTACATCACCTTTCTGGTCGCTCTCTCGTTAATGCTAGCCATTGGGGGAAGCGTATCGATTGGTACTTTTATGGGGAAGGGCGACACAAAATCTGCCAGTGCGCTATTTACACAAATAATCGTTGTTGCTGTAACGCTTAATATTATGTTGGCAGTGCTAAGCTTCGTTGCAGAGCCTTTTCTATTCTGGCTTCTACACATTCCGTCCGATGTCGTACCGTTGACTAGAGAGTATTTGTCAGTAATCCGATGGGTCTTCATTTTTCAATTTTCTACGATGGTGTTTTACTATCTTGTCCGTGCAGACGGTTACACCAAGCTTGCAACTATTGCATTAGCATTGGGTGCAGTGACAAATATTTTACTCGACGCATTATTAGTGGCGTACTTGGGATACGGTATTAAAGGCGCAGCTTATGCAACGGCTGCTGCTCAAATTGTGCAGCTCTCTGTACTACTTCTTTATTTTGGTGACAAAAATCGTGCAATAACCTTTTCGACGTTTAATAAGCCATGGCGTCGTGTATTCAGAGCGGTGAAAAATGGATTATCTGAGTTTACTAATGAAATTTCTGTGGGTGTTCTTTTTCTTGTAATTAACACTCTGCTCGTTATCAATTCTGGCAGCATTGGCGTTGCGGCATACAGTGTAGTTAACTACTTTATCTTTTTAAGTATTATGCTTAGTTTCGGTATAGCAGATGCGCTTCACCTGCTCGTCAGCTACAACCGCGGAGCGAGCCACACGTCACGTGTCAATGCTTTCCTGCTTATAGCGCTAACTACAGCATTCATAGCAGGGCTAATATTGACGGTTTGTTTACTGTGGTTTAATCATGTTTTTGTGGCGCTTTTTATCGAGCCTTCCCAACAACAAGCTACTAAATACGCGCACACCATCATTTTATATGTTTGGCCACTGTTTCTTGTAAATGGCTGTAACGTACTGCTCAGTGTATTTTTGACTGCAATTGAAAAACCATTACATTCCGCTGTCATAGCGTTAGGTAGAAGCATTTTATTCCCTGTTAGTTTCCTAGTATTGCTATTTCACTTCACGCCATCACCCCTGGCTAATGAAGGCAACGACATCAACATTTCTTTCCTCGTTGCGCTGCCTGCGGCTGAATGGGTGACCTTTTTACTCGCAGTGGTTTTGGTTTATAAACATTACTACCTAAAAAATACCCACATGTAACAAATGTAAAATTCATTGCTAATGAGAACCATTCTCACTAGATTGACCCGGTAATTTGCTCATCTTAAAAGGGTCTGTACATGACTTCAGTAGCTAAGAAACAAGCTAATATCGCGTCGTTTCAAGCGTTTTTTAATGCTTATATTAAAGAAATCGATTCCGGTGTTTGGCACACAAAAGAAGACTGGGTAATTCGGACAGGAATACAGTTACAACCAAACGACAACTATGCCGTAGAGCTATATTTAACCTCTACTAATACTCGACTTTCAATATCAGCATCCTACCGCTCTACAGTAGGTCGTCATGCATTCACAGCAGTTTTCAAGCAACTCCCCAATAGTTTTCAATGGGAAGAAGTATCATTAATGAACGCTATTTTGTTGCTTATTGACGAAATATACAGTGGTAGCAAAGAGAGCCATGAACCAAATGATGCAGTCGACGAGCAGAGTTTAGAGCTTTACGCCAGAACAATCGAAAGCCATCAGATTATGGCGCTTTACTTAGAAAACCGTGCTGGCGATCCCGATCTCGCAAGTAATAAGTTTATTGATTCTGAACAAGCTATACTTTTTGGTCATTGGTTACACCCCACGCCAAAGTCAAGACAGGGCATGCACCGATGGCAGCATGAACTTTTTACCCCGGAGCTAAAAGGCCAATTTAGACTGCATTATTTTGCTGCCAAGCAGGATATCACTCTTTCTAATAGTGCTGAGTCAATTTCAGCCTTTGAGATACTAGAAGAAATTGTTTTAAGCGATGGCAAAGATTCTACAAAAACACTTATCGAAAAACTTCGAAAAGACAATTTAAAGCTGCTGGCTCTGCATCCGCTTCAAGCGGATTGGTTGTGCGCTAAGCCTCACATTCAGGATCTGATCAACAAAGGTGAGTTGATTCAATTGGGCGAATTAGGGCCTCTATTTACACCTACGTCTTCCGTCAGAACGTTGTATAACGCCGAGCTTAATTACATGGTTAAGCTATCGATACCAGTAAAAGTAACGAATTCGTTGCGAAAGAACATGCACCATGAGTTAGAGGCCGGAGTAACACTTTGTCGACTGCTTCAACGATGCGGCTTTTCAAGGCTTTATCCTAAATTCAAGTTCATCGACGACCCGGCTTATATTTCATTGAACGCTGGCGCCTCAAAAGAAAGTGGGTTTGAGTTGATACTCAGAAAAAATCCATTTAACTCAAAAAATGAAATCACAGGGCTTGGCGGAACGCAATCTATAGCCGCCTTGGTACAAGAGCCACTTGCACCAGGAACTTACTCGCGACTTGCCAAAATAATCCAAATGTTAGCCCAGAAAGAAGGCGAGGAATGTGCTGATGTCGCGCTAACTTGGTTTGATAATTACCTAGACTGTGCAATTGAGCCAGCAATCAGACTTTTTGACCAGTGTGGTATAGCGTTAGAGGCGCACCAGCAAAATTCGCTTCTGGATTTAAGCGAAGGTTACCCAACTGCTTACTATTATCGTGATAACCAAGGGTTTTATTTATCAAAAGAAAGACAGCAAATTCTTGAGACTATGGAACCGCGACTCGCTCAGTGCGATGACCTGTTCTACGGTGAACAAATGATAATTAATCGCTTCACATACTACTTATTCTTTAATCAATTATTCGCTGTCATCAATCGCCTAGGTGCCGATCAACTTGTTCAAGAAGGTACGCTACTTCAAAAAGTGTACACCAGGCTAAATTCCATTCTTCCCACTTTAGGTTCGTTGGGCACAGCATTCGTCACATCGGTATTGGGGCGAGAAAAACTGCCTTTCAAGGCCAATCTTCTGACTCGCGTTGAAGACGTGGATGAGTTAGAAGCCGAAGACGAGCTAGCTGTTTATGTCTGGGTAACCAACCCGTTTAAAAGCGTTGCGGTTCGAAGTGACACGCCATCGCTCGTTTGTAAACAAGCGAGTGAATTAGAAGAGGTGATTGCTGATGCTTGCTAGTTGCACTTTAGACACTACCGAAGAGCATCTCAGCGTGCCTACAGGAACAAGGGGAAAAGTATCGTGTAAAAACGAGAAACGCGTTGTCCGACAATTAATTGAAGCGCTTATCTTCGAAGGCTTAATTGATTTCTGTTTTGAAGATGGACTTTTCACATTTCAAGTGGGCGACAATTTTGTAACAGCTAATGGTAAACAGACGCTTTTCAGTCGGGTTCGTCTAGATGCCAATTCTATTAAGATAAACGGTGACCCTCTTACGTTATCTGACGCAGCGAAGATTATCCATACGCTTCCTTGCAGCAAAGAAAGACAAAATAAGCTAGTCGAAGAGTTAAAACATACACTGTTACTTTGCCGCTGGAATCAACAAAACCTGCTACAACTCTCAAGTAGACGAGCACTGAGCTATATTCGCTTAGAATCTGCTCTGATTGAGGGCCACCCGTACCATCCATGCTTTAAATCAAGAAGTGGCTTTAGCATTGAAGACCACGAAAAATATGGGCCTGAAGCCAGCAATACGTTTAAGCTTCATTGGCTTGCTGTAAAGCGTGAATACTTGTCCGTAAATTTCAACGGTGAAGTAGAGCAAAGTTTTTGGAAAAGAGAGCTAGGCCAATCTACCTATAAAAATCTGTCTGACAGCTTACGTAAACACGGCGGGGATAACCTACGTTACTGTTTTTTACCGGTTCATCCGTGGCAATATGACAAGCTAAAGCCTTCTCTTGAAAAACCGTTATCAAACGGTGACGTATATTCTCTAGGCTTAGCTGGAGACGATTATCAAGCCAGTATTTCATTAAGAACCTTGCTCAATACAAGTAACGTTAACAAAGCGAGCGTCAAACTGCCGCTCAATATCGTCAACACGTCCTCTTTGCGTACTATTGAACCGCATTCAGTTTGTACTGCGCCACATATCTCAAAATGGTTGACTAACCTAATAGCCGAAGATGAGTGGTTACAAAGCCGTGATGCGCTAACTATACAAAGTGAATACGCGGGCATTTCGCTGAAGCAATCAGCGGATAGTGGAGAAAATGTCAGTTGGGCTGATGATTTATCCCCAAGCCTTAGTGTTATCTTTCGCGATGCCAGTGTGCTGAACGAACCGAATTATCAAACTGTACCATTCGCCGTACTTGCAAGTACTGAAGTTGACGGAAAGCCTTTCGTGGCGCACTGGATTGAGAAACATGGAGTAGAAAAATGGCTAGAAGCGCTTTTTAACACGGTTGTTCTTCCCGTCTGGCATTTATTGATTCATCACGGTATAGCCATTGAGGCACATGCTCAGAATACGTCCGTTGTACTGAAAGATGGATTACCTGTGAAAGTCATTCTGCGGGACTTTCACGAAAGTTTAGAGTTCGTGCCTGACTTTCTTGCGAACAAAAGTAACGTACCAGAATTCGATAAGATTAATCCAGAGTATGTTAACGCACCTGCCAATCTTTATTACTGGATGGAAGACGTCGAAGCCTTGCGAGAGCTATTTGTCGATACCGTGTTCGTCTATAACCTAACCGAGCTGTCGTTTCTTTTCTCTGAGCAGAACTATTGTGATGAGAACACTTTTTGGTCAAAGGTATGTAGTGTCTTACGTTCCTACAACGATAGTGGTGTGACGCCACATAGCCGAATTAACCGTCTCAATATATTTGAAACACAGGTTATTACTGAGTCGCTTTTGAAGAAAAAACTCTACGCAAGCAATGCGCATGAAGAGTTCCACCATACCATTACAAACCCTTTAGTAAAATTTGCCAAAGATACCTGCGGAGAATCGTATGCTTAGTATTGACGATAATGTCCTCTCAGCCCAAGACATCAGCTCGAAATTTAAAATATTTTCAAACGCACCCTATCTGAGCTCAAAAAAGGGTAGTGTGGCTGTGTGCATAGAAAGCGTCAGCGACTGGCTTTCACTGTGTTTTTACGCGAAGGAAGCGGGCCTTACCGTGATGCCAATTCATGCCAGTACGCCAGAAAAACTAGCGAAAAAATACGCGGAAAATGCCGGTTGCTATGCCCTCATTTACCAAACTCTAAACAATGTAATTATATTCCCTAAAAACGAAAAGCCTGATAATACTCCAGGATTAATTCAAATGAGTTCTGGAACCACTGGTGCACCAAAGAGCATAAAACGGTCTTGGCGTAGTATCGATCAAGAGGTGTCTGCTTATGTTGCACATTTCAGTGCACCCAATTCAATGACTCCGGTGATTGCTTGCCCTGTTACTCATTCTTACGGGCTCATATGCGGTATATTCGTTGGCCTTGCCAGAGGCAAGCATCCCAGAATTTTTACCAGTATAAATCCTAAACATTTGCTAAAAGCATTGCTCAAACTTGAGCAACCATTACTGTATTCGTCACCGTTAATGATAGATACCGTATGTATGCTATGGCCCAAGACAAGCAAACTTCACGCGGTAATGACCTCTGGCACACTCATGTCAGGACCTGTCTTTGAGCGAGCCAAATCAAAAGTGGAACATTTTTATCAGCAGTATGGATGTTCTGAGGCCGGGTGCGTTGCAATAAGTAAAACCTTTGAAAGCACAAATGTAATAGGCGAAGTCCTTCCTCACCTTAGCGTTAAAGCAGGCAGCAGCCAAAGCGCTCCCAGTGAAATAGTTATCAAAATTAAACAACCGCTTGATGGACAATCGGCCGAAATTTATACCAATGATCTCGGCTATTTTGAAGACAAAGATGGTGTGCACCAACTGTGCTTCGTTGCGCGCCAAGACGATACCATTATTGTATCGGGGCTTAATGTGTACCCCAAAGACGTGGAAGACGTTGTGCTTAGTCACCCTGACATTGACGATGCCGTTTTATTTAAAGTACAGGACAGAAGTACAGGCTATCGAGCTTATCTTCAATTTTGCGCGCCACATCGTTATTCGAATGAAGATAAGGTCGCATTGCGAAGTTGGTGCCACAAGCAACTAGCCACATATCAGGTGCCGTTCGATTTCATACAGGTTGATGCGATCAAGCGCTTACCCAATGGCAAAGTAAATCGCAACGAAATTGCAAAAAATTTCCAGTTAGAAGCAGAAACAACAGCAGCTACAGCCTAGAGTGCGTTATGAATTCAGAGTCCTTAATAAACACAATTGAACACGTGCTGGCACATGACATGGATTGCAAGCACATGCAAAAATTTTCTCCACGAGCTCGTTTAAACGAAGATCTCTATATTGATTCAGTGTTGCTTATGCAGTTGCTTATCCATTTAGAGTTGAATCACGATATTGAAATACCGGAAAGTGCAATATCTCAGGAGGATGTTAATACTGTCGAGAGCCTTGCTCACTTCATTTTATCTTATCAGCAAACCAACAACATTGAGGTAAGTGATAGTGTAGATGAAGTGCCGTTCGAAGACATTAAAGTCCACTGTTTTGTAAGCTGTTTGTGTGAATGTATAAAAGCATCCCCCAAAGTCGATCATCGTCCTTTTTATTTTGGTGTGTGGGACGCGGAGGTAGTCGTCAATGAAGACCACATGCTCGCCTATCACGACGAATCTATTAGCCACGACTTTTTTATTCAATGGTATAAGGAAATTTATGGCGTAGAGGTTACCTCTTGGTATAACAATGAACAGACGAAAGCTCAGAACATTGCCAATTTGGAAAGGTTGCTCAATGACGCAACGCCTTCCCAGAACATCATGGTAATGCTAGATATGTACTTATTACCTGAGCGAGAAAATAAGTTTAACCAGAATCCTTTCCCTCACTATGTAATGCTGAAGAAGACGGAAGATACGGAACGGTGGCTTATGTTGGACCCAGACTTCAGGTGGGAAGGAGAGGTTAAGCGTAAGGATGTTCTCAACGCTATTTCATCACCACATGTTGCGGGGGGCTACGTATTTGATAGTAATCAAATAACTCATTCTTCTCTGCAAGCTATTTCCAGTTACTTCAATGCTACATTTTTCCCTGAACACAACGTGTTAACGGATGCTATCCGGAAAGTCATTGTAGCTCATCAACAAAAACCTGCTGATAGAGCATTGCTGGGTAATGCCCTTAAGCAAATCCCCGTTCTTGCAATTAGGAAATACGCCTATGAACATGGCTTTGCTTTTTTCTGGAGAGATATTGGATTTCCAGAAGTAACATTCGAGCTCTGGTGTGATGAAATAGAAAAGCTGGTTTCTACATACAAAGCAATACAATACCGAGCGATCAAGCTCTCTGAATTAGCTAAAGAGAATCAAGACACATTGCCGTTGTTTGATGAACTTTTCACATTACTCAATGAGCAAGATACCACGGAAAGAAAAATTAAATGTAAGCTTCAAACTGTGTACCAAGACTGGCTAGTTTTTCACAACCTTCAAGATAAAAAAGCTAACAATACCGTGGGCGTAGAAAACTTGGAGGCCGCCGTATGAATCTTTCAGTATGCACTATCACTTTTAGGCACCAACTTATCTCAATCGCTGAAATTGCAAAATGGTCTGTGGCAAATGGTTTTCAGGGGATCGAATTATGGGGTGCACATGCTACGAATTTAGAAGACCAACCCGAGTATGGGAAAGAGTGGCTCTCAAGCTACGCGTTGAAAACATCCATGCTAAGCGATTATTTGCCACTTTTTGAAGGGAACGACGCTTTGTATTTTAAGGTTCATCGCCTTTGTCGTTTGGCTAAACACTGGGGGGCAACCAAGATTCGCACATTTGCTGGCAACGAAGGCAGCGCAGCCATACCTGAAGACCGAAAAAACCTGCTTTTCGAGCGGTTACAACTTGTCTGTGATTGGCTTAGCGACTATGGGCTTAACTTAGTTATCGAAACACACCCTAACACTTACGCTGACTCGGTGGGTTCTACCATTGAATTGTTTGAAAAAGTTAACAAAGACAATTTGCAACTAAATTACGATGTGTTGCATGTATGGGAATCTGGCGCTGACATTATTTCCTCTTGTGAACAACTCGCTCCATATATAAATCATTTTCACTTTAAAAACATAAGTAGCAGAAAACACTTAAGTGTGTTTGCTCCAGACAATGTGTATGCCGCAGCAGGCTCGCGAGAAGGCATGGTTCCCATTTTCGACGGTGCGGTAGATTATCAAGGGTTTATTGAATATCTGTACTCGAAACCATCTCTGCGAAATATTGACTCTTCACTCGAGTGGTTTGGGAACAATTGCAAGAATATCCTCAGTCAGGACAGATATAAATTACAGAAAATGAGCCAGGCCGCGACTACCGCTCAAGCCATTTAAGTATAACTGCAGAAATATATACAAAAGGACTTGTCGATATGTTTTCGATTTCAAATATTCTCGCTTTACAAGCCATTTTCTGGGGATGTACAGCGCTTTATTTTTCGTCGGATCACCAAAGAACGTTCACTCAATCAATGCCAAAGGCTTTAGGCAACACGCTTTTTGTTGCCACTATCGTGCTGGCGGCCTTTCTTCTAGGAATGCAATACAACGCTTGGGCAATGATCTTTTCTACGATTACCATGATTATTTTTAATTTAGCGCTAGTGACGTTTACGGGTGCACACGAAAATCGTCCCTTAAGGCTACTTACATATGGAACAGGCGTTAACGTTGTACTAGCGCTCATAGGAGGGGTTTATGTGGCGTAAAACCTATCTGTCCTTTCTAATTGGATTACTACTTAGCACAAGCATCGTTTTGAATCTTAACCATTTTTTACCATTCGATGTAGATGTCAAATTGCTGGTGGGTTACATACTTGGTTTTTTGATTTGGGCGGGGTTAATGAGTTACTTTTTCTGTTTCGAAAAGACTAAAAAGCCAGCGCTTCAATGCCTTTCCGTTTTGACTTTTTCACTTGTGCTTAATGTACTAATTAAATTAGGAGTAGTTGCATGAAAGCCAGCGTGATTCGTTCAGCCTTGGAAGGTCACGGATGGATAGGGCTATTTATTTCCATTCCTCTATTCATCGTTTTTTGGGCAGGCTCTCTTACTTTGTTTTACCCGGAAATCAAAGCATGGTCTGTTCTACCTCATACAGAATATCGTTCAGTCTCGGACCAGCTGCCACTTAACAACATATTGGACACAGTGTTTTCAGAATATGATGTGAATACGCAACAAAGAATGTTTGTAGTCCTTCCAACTGAAACAATGCCACTATACGAGCTTCATCTTCCAGTAAATGAAACCCCGTCGGCTAAAAATGCACTGACTTCAATTTATGTTGATCCGGTTAATGGAGAAACGGTAGCGTCTATAGACAGTTTTCACTTAGCTGATTTTCTCTATGGCCTCCATATTGACCTGAATTTGCCACTGGGTGACCACATTGTCGGTATTGTGACCCTGTTTTTTACCGTTGTCATTTTCACTGGGCTAGTCGTTCAGTTCAAAAAGCTGATCACGCACTTTTTCTACTATCGAGGTGGCAGCACTACTCTTCGATATCAACTTACAGACATGCATAACGTAGTAGGGGTCATGAGCTTACCCTATACATTCATGTACGCTCTTACCGGTCTAATGTTTAATTTAGGTTTGATTTCTCAGATTGTGACACTCTTGTTTATCTACGATGGAGACAGGACTGCGCTACTAAACGATACAGGGTTTCCAAGAGTAACCGAATCTTACACTGGCATTGAAAGAGAAATGCCAGACCTGAATACCCTTATAACTTCGTGGGAAGAGAAAGAGAATGCAAAAGCTTCCTCCCTCAGGCTTACAAACTATGGTGATGAAAACGCGCTAATTCGTATTATTGGGCAACATAGATCGAACTTTTCGCAACGGATAGATATGACCTACCGTGTGCGTGAAAATGAATTTTCAGCAGATTTAAATCCCGCTGAAAGAAATGCCTTCGCCGATGGGACACGTTTTCTTTACGCACTGCATTTTGGGCACTTCGCAGGCGTCGATATAAGAATTGTTTTTTTCATACTCGGGCTGGGTGTATGCGGCTTAATTGTTGTTGGCAATATGTTGTGGCTTACTAAGTTTCAAAATAATCGCAGTATTTCTAGTCGCTTTAAACACAGCATATTTGCACTTACATTAGGTGGATGTGCTGGCATCGTGCCGGCGACAGCGTTTGCGTTTTTACTCGAGAGAGTGCTTGGTACAGATTTAAACAACAGGTCGTTTATTGTTGAAACTGCTTTCTTTGCGGTCTATGCCATATCGATCATAGGTGCGTTTTTCACTAAGCATGTACATTTAGCGATAAGCCGAACAGCACTGGCAAGCGGTCTCATTCTTGCACTTTTATCCCTTATTGAGGCACTTGGCCATAACCAAGCAATAATCCAATTTCTAAATAATGGCTACACCGGGCCTTTTTCAATTTCCTTCGTCTCTTTTGCTTTTGCCTGCCTGTTATTTTGGTTGGGTATAAAGTTTTCTGAGAAAGATGAAAAGAGCAAAGAATAGCAACATCAAACATTTAAAAGACAAAATAAAAACAAGTGAAAACTATGAAACTATTTTATTTACCTAGTCACTTTGGCACGCCAAGTATTAACAGGCAGAAAACTTTTGACGTAGCAAAAGGTGTTGCTGTTTTACTCATGGTTATGATCCATGTATTAGACTTTTATGGCTTACCTGAAGTGCGGTTTAGTGCATTTGGAGCCACGGTAAAATTCGCATTGGGTTGGCCAGCAGCATCAATGTTCGTCTTTATCATGGGGATTTTTGTTGGCCTATCTCCATCATCGACACTGAAAGCGGATATCAAACGAGCAATATCTCTGTTTGTATTAGGTTACGCACTAAATTTTGTTCGCGGAACCATTCCCATGTGGCTTTCGATTAAAATTGGGCTCGTCACGTACCAAGATGTTGCTCCACACACTCCGCTGAGTGAATTTTTAATTGGTGATGTCTTTCAATTCGCAGGTATAGCGCTACTCCTTTGTACAGGATTGAAACATGCAACCAATAAAATCTCTATTTGGATCGGCACGGCTATTGCCATTGCGTTTTTATCACACAGCGTCTGGGATAAGTACACGTCATTACCTATACTCAATGAATTTTTGAAGCTTTTTGTAGGAAACGAAGAAGCGGGAGTTATGTTTCCTATTTTTCCTTGGGCGGCATACCCAATTGCTGGTATGGCATTTGGTCGCTTCTTAAAGCAACAAAATAAAGGCACGTTAAACTTTGTTTGGTGCCTTAAATTAGGCGTAGTTTGTGTAATCCTCGGTACAGGGCTCACGCTCACTAACCCTGCATATCACATTGTAACAAACCTAAGAAGCGGTCCTGGAATTGTTCTTTTAATGACAGGTATCGTGATGCTTTTTATTTACACCACTCACATACTCATTGAACGCTTTAAGAAAAACTATGTGGTTACGCTATTTGCTTTCTGGGGTAAAAACGTCACTGCACTATATGTTTTACAATGGATATTAATTGGATGGGGGTTAATGCTCGTTGGGCTGCAACAGCTTACAATGACATATACTTTGGTAGCCATGATAGTTGTTTTAACGGCCTGTCACTATCTAGTATTACCTTGGCATGAATATAAGTCTAAGAGTAGTAAAGCGTCAATGCCTCATGTTTCTGCCGTTCCTTTGAAGCCTTGAATATAACGTTTGTATAACGCTACCTTTTCGGTAGCGTTATATCAATTTGTAAACCTCCAATGCCTGTTGAGTCAGCTATCAAGTGGTTAAACGCTTTAATTTTTCCTCCAACAGCAGTAATTTGCCGCTGCGCTAGCGCCAGTCCTAAACCAAACCCTCCCCGTTTTTGTCCAACAACATGAAGGCCATGAGACTTATCTACTCTAAAAAAAGGCTTAAAAATATCGCTAAGCATGCTTACTGGAACACCATTTCCAAAGTCCAGGACGGAAAGCATATAGACATCTTCATTTTGCTTTAGCGTTACAACAACACCGCTATTCTCTGGCGTATATTTAAGGGCATTCCGGATAATGTTCTCTATCGCTTGGCCGAGGGCTTGTTGACTACTCTTATCAATTACCGCGTTGTTAGGTAATTCTACATTTAGTCTTGTTTCGGAATACTCAAAAGCTGCATCGTCGCAAATAACCTGAATCAATTCAGCAAGGTCAAAAGTCTCGGTGTTAAGTACAGGCGATTCATTGTTAAGCCAAGCAAGTGTCAACGTGTCTTCGACTAATGCCCGCATATTGTTGGATTCATAGCGAAGCCGAGTTAACGTATCACTGTCATTGATACCATTTTCAATAGTATCGATGGCCATATCCATACGCGTTAGCGGAGTTCTTAATTCATGAGACAGATCGGATAAAAGTTCTCTCTGGTTGTAAATTAATTTTCCAATTCGTGTGGCCATACCGTCAAATGTTACGGATAAGTTGAAGAGCTCATCGCTTCTATTGCTAAATGATTTACTAACGCGCACATCAAACTGCCCTTGACTGAAAGCTTTCGTGGCATGCTCTAACTTTCTTAATGGCACCATTACGTGCCTGTAAAGCACTAAACTCACTACACACAGAACGACAAAAGGCAGTGCGACCTTGAGCAAAATATCCACAAAGGTGAGATAAACACCCGGTCTCATTCGCTGGGGTAATTGGATTAATAGATGTGATTTCTCATCTAAGAAAGGAACCTCCATGATAGGGTTATATTCAAAGTAGAGGTGAATTTTCCATTCCACGCTGCGGCCTATTCTAAATTCATCAATGTACTTTTGAGGAATGACGCTTCCCGCAATAGGTTGAATGTTTGACTTTACTACTGCTGCCCATGTTTTTTCTTTATCTTGAAATTCATGAAGCCAGTTCGATAAACCCAATTCACCTTCTTTTCGGTAAATTAAATCAGCCTCTTTGCCATATTCAACGAGTTCACGCTGATGCTCTACTGATAGGTGACTCATTGTTGTTTCTGTATGTGCTGACAACCAATCAATAACCCAAATAAGAATAACCGTCCCTAAAGCTATAGTGACCAATAGCTTTCTCAATAACACTTTTTTCATGAGAATAAGTAGCCTTTGCCGTGTTGGGTTGCTAGACGAGTAGGGGACATTCCAGCTTCGATAAGTTTCTTTCGCACTCGGGACATGTGCATATCTAAGCTTCGGTCGTACCGGCTGAAACTTCTTTCCAGAACAGTTTGATAAAGTAATGGTTTGCTTAAAACCTCATTCTGATTTTCAAGCAGAACCCACAGAAGCTTAAACTGAGTCGACGTTAAATCTAGTGCTTTGCCAGCAAAATTGGCCTTCTGGTTTCTTCGGTCAAGTGTTATTTCGTCAACGACGATCGAGTTTCTCGTTACTTCATTTGATTTTACATTTAGAGAGCGACGCAATAATGCTTCAATACGAAGCATCATTTCCACAAAACTAAACGGCTTTGGCATGTAGTCATCTGCACCATTACTATAGCCTTTTATACGCTCTTGTTCGGCACCACATGCAGTAACCATGATGACAGGAGTTTGTTTCCGTTTGCGAAGTTGGCTTAACAGCGAAAAACCATTTAGGTTAGGAAGCAATACATCTAAAAGAATAAGGTCGAACCTTTCACGAAGTGCAGTCACCAGACCTTGATTGCCGTCGTGGCATTGATGTACGTCGAAGCCTCGGTCTTTTAGCAAGGCAGCGATTTGTTTATTAAGAGTAATATCATCTTCAATGATAAGAATTTTTGTAGCGTCCATATTGATAACCTTAAAACTGTTTTAACCAATTTTAATGATATTGATTATCATTATCAATAAGGTTTTATGCTAAGGCGGATCCTGCTAATTGAGTTGGGACAAATCAGAAAACACCTAACTGCCGTATTAAGTGAAATAAAGTTAATAAAAAGAGAAGAATGTGGAAGCACCGATTACCGTAGATAGACTGCGTTTCCTTTTATACAGTGTAAAAGAAAAGCTTTGGGTAAAACCTCTTGGCTTTTGCTTGCTCTCAATCTTTGCTGTATTCGTCGCTAAAGTAGCAGACGGGACTTCATTGGCTGAGCATATTCCTGAAATAAAACCCGAATCAGTTGAAACACTGCTTTCAATTATGGCATCTAGCATGATGGTGATCGCCACGTTTTCTGCAGGTACCATGGTTAATGCTTATGCTTCGGCCAGTCAGTCGTCAACGCCGCGTTCTCTAAGCCTTATAATATCCGATGATGTATCACAAAATGCACTGTCAGTTTTCATAGGCGCATTTATCTATAGTGCTGTAGCGCTTACTGCAATGACTCAAGCTTTTTTCGATAAAGCCGGGCTTTTCATTTTATTTTGTCTAACCTGTCTGGCTTTTTCGATAGTTATTTTAACTTTTATCCGATGGGTAGACAGCGTTGCACGATTAGGGCGCGTGGGGTCAACGTTATTAAAAGTGGAGCACGCCACGACACGCGCAATTAAAAATAGAATAGATATGCCGTGCTTAGGCGCAGTACCGCATGAGCAAATAAAAGAGCAGGGGACGCATGCCATTTATACTAAACAAGTGGGCTATATTCAGCTTATAGACATTGCCAAACTACAACACTGGGCTAATAAAAACGACGGTTTTATCAATGTTGCCATGTTACCCGGTGAGTTTGTCTCTCCAGAACGTGCCATAGCTTATTCGAATAAAAAGGTAGTATCAGATGAAATTGTTGACGCATTTACTATAGGTGAAGCCAGGTCCTTTGAGGCTGATCCTCGCTTTGGCTTTATCGTACTAGCCGAAATTGCATCTCGTGCATTATCCCCATCGGTTAATGACCATGGTACTGCAATAAATACCATTAGCAGCATTACACGCCTTATGTTGTTGTGGCACAAGCCCAAATCCGAAACTGAAACCGAAAACTCACAAAACGATAGCGCTCAGCATGAGGAGTTTAAATATGACCGCATTTCATTGCCTGCGTTAAATGTGAATGATCTATTTGACGATGCTTACACCAGCATTGCCCGTGATGGTGCTGCTAATATTGAAGTTGCTATCCGAATACAAAAGTCACTAAAAACAATTAAAGCGTGCTTTAAAGATGGAGGTACAAGCATAGAAAGAGATTTTGTTGAGGCGGCGTCTAAGTTAGCGAAGCAAAGTTACGAACGTGCAAAGTTGGCATTGGATTACGAAGACGATATTAAGCGAATTGAGCGCGTTTATAATGATAACTAAACGTGTAAGTTATTACTGCCAGAAACACTGCTAAGAATGCTGCTAAAAATGCTTAAAGTAAACAACTAGCCAGTCTATATAATCTCTGCATACCACAAACCATGTAATCTACGTAAATGATCGATCGAGTGTCTTTTTGTAGTTAATCAGATTTAATCTGATTAACTGCAACTCAGATAAACACAGCAACACTCTAAATAGCTAAAAATCCACATTTAATAAATTAAAGCCTAGTATAAAAATTCAAAGACTGCGTCTTTCTGTTTGTTAGTTATACCCATAATTAATCAAAAAACTAACGTGACGCTACGTGAAATAAAATACATTTTGCGAGGTGTAGTGCTACAGATTTCACGTAGCGCACGATTTATAAATTCCATGTCTAAATCCAAAGTTCATAGCAACTTTCAATAAAAACCACTGACACAAGTGAAGCAATTGCGGTAAGGCCGGAGCACTAAAACAGCTGCCGCGCATAAAGGTCTGTAAGTAATCACAGTCAACAAAACATCCGAATAGAGTGACATCTTCGCCCTAATCGTCCATACACTTAATTACGCATAATGTATATTATGTTAAATAGGATATCAAAATTGATAGTGAATGAGCCAGATGGAGCTTTGCAAGGTGCTTTACGCTATCCTTCTCTTAATATTTAGGTATTTTCGTAAGGTTTAATGACAACTAGCACAGATAAATAATAGACTTAATCATGTTCCTAAAAACATTTATTAGGCTTTAGTCTTCTTTACTTTAAATAATGAATGCACAGCTTGTAATATTAATTACTAGCTCAAATAACCAAAGGCTTAACGCTGATGAATTAAATAAAGGATCCTAATTATTTCTAAGATAAGACGACTAGCTATAAGGTTAAGGTTTTTCTAACATTTAGCGTTACATGTAATAATTACGGCCCTTAAAACTCATTTATTGATTGCTCTTTATTTTAAATAACATCAATTATCTATACTTCTTATTAAATTAAACATCGTGCATGGAGACCGTTCGTTGTTTTAAAGTTGGGTGGCGTGGATAGCACGTAGAATTAATAATTATCGACGCGATTTTTATTGAATTCATATCTGCGTAGACGTCGTTTATTCGGCTACGTACCGTATCGACGTCTTATTATCGTCGTACTGTAGTCGACATTAGATAGGCGCTCTATGAAAAGCGTATAAAAAGCAAAGGTAATAACTTCTAGGTTATCGCCTATTCCGCTTTTGTAACGTTTATTTTTAACTCGTTTGGTTTTGAAAAATGTGCGATTAGCCAGCAAACATGTTGGAAGTAAATCATGTGAAGTACTTCTTTAATAAATAAGCTCTTAGGGTGTTTTTTCATCACTTTTCAGCTTATTTTTTAGGCGTCGCTACGTGAAATCTGAGCGCGCATTCGGGGTGTTACCTTGCAGATTTCACGTAGCGCACGATTTGAATTACACAAAAAACGTACTCTCTCAGCAGGCCACAAGCCTTATCTCGCGATATGGTTTGGAATAATTACGAGATAGGCCAGCAATTGACGGCATTGAAACACCCAAACTGTTTATATATACAGTAATGTGATAGAGTAGCACTGTACTTGAGATTACAATAGTAAAGCGGTTTGTGGAGTGATGAATGGATTAGTGCGTAACTTCACGCATGATAATTACAGTTATCATGCGTGAATATTGTTATATATCAATAGCTTATCAAGTTCTGATAAAACTAGCATAATAGTCACAATAATGTCTTCACCAGGTTGCTCAATGCCCTCAAAAACTAATAGCTCATACTTGCTCACAACTCAATTAGTTAACAGCAACAGTGATAGCAGCTCACAGCCACAAGACTCAAGTAGCGCGACGGTTCCAGCTTTTGGTATCGAGTACTCTCGTGGTAAGCAGCACACGTCAGGTTCTAACGACCTAACAACAAGTCAATGTTCATCTTCTGATAAAAACGTTGAAAGCTATTATCAAGATATTTTTACCAAGCTTCCATACAACACACAACGGGCATACATTAGTGACTACAATGAGTTCGCAATTTTTTGTAAGCAAGCTGGATTAAGTGGCTTTAAGAACAACTTCGAACACAATGAGATCTGCATTAAACAATATGTTGAAGCGTTGTGTCGTTCTCCCCTAGCCTATAGAACCATTAAGCGTCGGTTATCTGCCCTTAGTAAATTTTTGGGCGTGGCTAAATTGCCAAACCCCATTATTAGATCTGCGTATCTAAGAGACTTTATCCGTTTATCGCTTATAGAGAATAGAAAGTTTCGCTTGTCTCACAAACAAGCGGTTCCGCTTACCATAGATATGCTTGAACAAATAAACAATGCAATTATTCCTGATTCTTTATTAGAACTCCGCGACCTTGCAATCATTAACCTGATGTTTGATGCATTGCTTCGCGCTGATGAATTAGTTCGAGTTTGCATCGAGGATATATCTGCGCGTAATAACACGCTGTTGGTTGTTTCTTCGAAAAGCGACCAGTCTGGTCAAGGTCAATATCGCTATATTTCTTCCAGCACCATATCTATGGTTCAAGAGTATATTAACGAAGCTAATCTTGATCCAAAGACTAAAGCAACCCGCCTTTCTTCAGATTTACGCGGGCTGCACAAAGGCGTTTTGTTTAGACGACTAACAAACCATAAAACAGCACTTTTGCCATTTGATGAGAACATTCCCAGCCATAAGGCAAATGTACTTAACTATTCGAGTGTCTACAGGATTTGGCAACGTATTGCTCAACGCGCAGGTATTAGCGAAAACATTACCCCTCATAGTGGTCGTGTTGGTGGTGCAGTTTCTCTAGCCGAAGATGGCGCATCTTTACCCGAGCTTCAACTGGCTGGAGGTTGGCAATCACCTGAAATGCCTGGGCATTATACAAAACAGGCTAACGTAAAGCGTGGTGGAATGGCAAAATTGTCGGCAAAACGAAAAAGATAAAGCTCATTAAATACAGTAACTTAATTAATGCATGGTTACGCATAACCGACGACATCAGTAACAATGTCTAACTCACCTACTCTCTACATCCTTTTACCAATCTGAAACTGTATTACTCGCGTATCAAAAGGTAAATTTGCCCTAAACCTATATTAATGAATAGGTTTTCTAAGTTGGCAAACATTCAAGTAAAAGGAGTGATATATGAGTAGCGGTATTGATACAAAGCATGGAAAATTACTCGCGGAAATGGTGGTTCCCTCGTCGTCATGGAATGTCCAACCCGAGAAGCAAGACCCATTCAAGTCACAAGAAGCAGCACTAGATTATTTAAACTCAAACAATGAGCCGTTATATCTCCACGTGCCATTAGCTCAATCTGATGATTACGTGAGAATCTGCGTAACTTCACGAGGCGATGATGTTGTTTTTACGATAAAAGATATCAATAACGGTGGTGAAACTTCATTGCATTATTCGCACATTAAAAATTTAGATAGCACAATTAGAACCTTAGTATCAGAATGTTGTGACCAGAAAATCAAAGCCCTATAAATTAGGGCTTTCTTTCCGCCTAAAAATCGCAAATTGCACTACCAAAGAATGCTAATCCACGTAAAGCCGGCCATCATTAGGCTAATGAACACTGCTGCAGAGCCGATATCTTTAGCTCGCCCTATTAATAAATGGATGTCTGTGCTGACATGATCACAGAGTTTCTCAATAGCGGTGTTGAGTAGCTCAGTGATAAGCACTATCAGTAAAGATATCACCAGCAATATACGTTCTACATGCGTAACGTCGATGAAAAACGCTATAGGTGTCATTATCAATATTGCGAAAATTTCTTGTCTGACCGCAGCTTCACTTAAAAAGGCTGCTCGAAGCCCCTTAAGTGAATAGTAAGTGGCATAGAGTACACGTAAAATGCCTTTCCGTTTCGTTATCATGATAAGTAATTTTAAGATTAGTTACAGCCTTACAAAACGTAACTGACCTTCGTTACATCTGCATGACGGCGAAGGTATTTATCATGAATATTTAAGGCATTTTCGACGCTAATCGCCGCATTAATTTATACTTTCACAGCTAGCACGTCTGTTTTAACACCATGTAGTACTGCATTGGCCGTTGACCCAAGTAGCAAACGAAGTCCGCTCTGGCCATGGGTGCCGACAACAATGAGATCTGCATTAATCTTTTCGGCCATATGGTGAATCTCATCAGCAGGAGAACCTATCTCTACATTGATGTGGCTGTAAGGTATATCATGTTTTGCGGCAACGTCTTTTAATTGCCTTAATGCCTGCTCTCTTACTTCCTCTGAAAAATCCCGTTCTAAAAATAGTCCGTAAGGCTCTACATTGGTTTGTGGATAAGCAACATACAGGAGGTGAATTTTGTGACTATTGCCCGCTATTGCAATGGCTTTCTCCACCACTAATTCGTAGTCAGAATAAATATCTATAGGTACTAAAATTGTCTCGTAACCTTGCATTGTGGCTGTCCTCAATTTTTGTTAGGTAGCAGTGCTTTTCTACCATACCGTTAACTAATTCCATTAAATAGTAGTGCTATACAAATAATTATTCTTTGAGCTAGGTCAATGATTAGTCTGCAGCCTCATTCATAATCAGTGTATACACATTAGTTCTAGCGAACGTTACGCATCTTTACCGTAAAAGAAAGAGGGAAATGAGTATGAAAACGGCAATAGTTGTTATAGCAACGCTTCTCCTTTTCGCCTGTGACCAGGGCGCGCAGTCACCTCGCGGCTTTAGCTTGCCCGAAGGCAATATGGAAAAAGGCTATTTGGTATTTAAAAAGTATCAGTGCCAAGACTGTCACAGAATTGCAGGAGAAAAAGAGTCCGACAATGCGCAATACCTAGTCGCGAAGCCTATTCCGTTGGGCGGCAGCAGTGGAAGAATTAAAACTTATGCAGAGTTGGTGACAAGTATTATTAACCCATCACACAAACTTACTCCTCGACAGCCTGCCAGTTTCACCAGCGAAGACGGAGTGTCATTAATGCGAGTTGTAAACGACGAGCTAACCGTTTCTGAACTAATAGATTTAGTGGCGTATCTTCAGCCTAAATATAAAGTAACACCCTACAGGACTAGTGATTACCGTCTCTATCAACTGCGTATTCCAAGCGAGCAATCTAAAGACTAACTCGCAGTTTTAGGCATTAAAAATCGTTAAGCGTGACTCCACAATCGGTATTTGATTAGGAGTCATGGCTTAGTTTTTTTAAGATAACGCTTTCGTTTCTTTCTCTATTTCTGCCAATAAACTACAAGGCATAAAGCTTTCAGAATTTGCTTCTTTTAAGTGTAATTTAAATCTATCGGGAACGTCGTCGGTTAAGAAACTTCCTGTTTTAACTAACGGGAAAATTTCGTCGTAACGCGCAATATTACACTGATCTACTCGCCTAAATATATGGGTACGATTTAGTTCGCTAGTTCTCACATGTCCTGTAGAAGACAAGATATCCATCAGCGCATGAATAGTTTTTTTGTGAAAGCGGTACACGCGCTCGTACTTGTCTTCAACGTTTAAGCCCTTGGCAAGCTTGGGGTCTTGCGTTGCTACACCGGTCGGACATTTATTCGTATTGCATGACAGCGACTGAACACATCCAAGTGCCAACATCATTCCTCTGGCACTGTTACATAGATCGGCGCCTAAACTTAGATTTTTCGCTAACTGAAAAGCGGTAATGATTTTTCCAGAAGCAATAATTTTAATTTTGTCGCGAATACCAAAACCAGTGAGACAATCGTCAACAAACGCCAAGGCTTCACGCAGAGGGAATCCTATAGAGTTTGTGTACTCAAGCGGTGCGGCGCCGGTACCTCCTTCGCCCCCGTCTACCGTTATAAAATCTGGCGTTACGTCCTTCTCTACCATGGCTTTGCACATGGCAATAAACTCACTTTTTCTACCCAGCGCCAGCTTAATACCCACTGGTTTATATCCACTTAACTTGCGTAACTGACTAATAAAATCTACCATTTCTAAAGGCGTTGCAAACGCTTTATGTCTAGGGGGAGAATCAACTTGAGTTCCAGGCTCAACACCTCTTATTTTAGCTATTTCAGGAGTATTTTTATACGCAGGTAAAATACCACCATGTCCAGGCTTAGCGCCTTGGCTTAGCTTTATTTCTATCATTTTTACATTGTCGAGTTTGGCTTTTTCTTCAAAAAGAACAGGATCGAAACCGCCATCTTTACTTCTACAACCAAAGTATCCCGTACCAATTTGCCAAACGATATCGCCACCGTTTTCGAGGTGATATGGGGTTAAACCACCCTCACCTGTGTTATGGTAAAACCCGCCTTTTGCAGCACCTTTATTTAGCGCCAAAATAGCATTTTTTGACAAGCTTCCAAAGCTCATTGCGCTTATGTTAAGTATGCTTGCACGATACGGCTTTTTGCAATGAGGACCACCTACCGTCACTCGGGGATCTTCATCCATGTCTTCCACTTCGCGAGCAGATAAAGAATGGCCAATCCACTCATAGCCATCTTTATACGTATCTAGCTGAGTACCGAAGGGAACAGTTTCTCTACTGTTTTTCGCACGTTGATAAACAATCGAACGAAACATGCGGGAAATAGGTGCTCCGCCAGTATCGGTTTCTATGATGTATTGCTGGATGTAGGGCCTTAGTCCCTCGACGGTCCATCGTACCCTGCCAATTAATGGAAAGTTCTTTAAAATGGCATGTTTTGTTTGGAAGGCATCATATAGACCAAAAATGAGTAGCGTGACTGATAAAAGTAAAAACCACCACACGGGCGCCCACAATACGCCAATCAACACATTGAAAGCGACGAGCAGGGTTAGCACAGTTAGAATTGTTAAACGCATTCAAAGTCCTTCTTTATTTTTGGTCATATCTAAACAAAATAATATGCCTACAACCCTGTTCAATACACCTGAAATCGGGAACTAGATTTACTTTAGCGGTAAATGACTGATTTAGTGGTTAAATATACTGAGCCGGCTTTTAGTTCAATTTGGTTACGCGTTACCAAAGTATGCAATTACAATGCTTTTTTAGCTGCGAAAACAAGCCATTGCATGCTAGTCTAAAACCTTTCAATTAGCGAGTTGAGAGAGCGATTTATAGCTATCACTGGTTAATAGATGATGTGACCTATACAAAGGTAACGGATTTTACGTTCAACATTTTCTGAAAGGTAATTCATGGAGTATGCATTTCTTCTTTTCGCATTTGTTTGCGGCTTAACGGTTAAACTTATTGGCATTCCTCCTTTAGTTGGCTACTTGGTAGCTGGCTTTTTATTAAATTTTGCAGGCTACACGCTCACTGAAGATTTAACCCAAATAGCCAACTTGGGCATCACCATTATGCTCTTCACCATCGGTCTGAAACTCAACATCCGCGATTTGAGTCGACGAGAAGTTTGGGCGGGAAGCGTTTCACATACCTTAGTATGGGTGGGCGTTATTACCTGTTGCGTCTATGCGATTGGTGCGGTTGCTGCAAATTTCGTTGATGGGCTTACATGGAAAAGCGCTGCGCTTATCGCTTTTGCCCTTAGTTTCAGTAGCACAGTCTGCGTGGTTAAAGTATTAGAAGAAAGTGGCGAAAGTAAAACCCGCCACGGCCGCCTTGCCATTGGCATTTTGGTCATGCAAGACGTTTTTGCCGTTATCTTCCTTGTTGCAGCAACTGGAAAGCTCCCCTCTGTGTGGGCGCTTGCTTTGTTGGCCTTATTCCCAGCAATGCCAATCATAAACAAAATGATTAATAAGTCGGGCCACGGTGAACTGCTTCCGCTTACTGGCTTTATCCTCGCCTTAGGTGGCTATCACTTGTTTGAGCTGGTTAACATTAAAGGCGATCTTGGGGCACTAATCTTTGGAATCATGTTAGCACAACATGAAAAGGCTTCGGAGCTAGCGAAGTCGCTGCTTAGTTTTAAGGATCTCTTCTTAATCGGCTTCTTCCTTACTATCGGTCTTACCGCCCTTCCCGATCTTAGTATGATTGTCCTAGCTATGGTGTTCTGCTTATTTATACCGTTAAAAGCAGCACTCTTTTTCGGCTTATTTACGTCACTTCGCCTTCGCGGTCGCACGGCTTACTTGAGCAGCTTGGTGCTTTCAAATTACAGTGAATTTGGCCTTATTGTTGGCGCACTAGCCGTTTCATTAGGTTTATTGGCAAACTCTTGGTTAGTGGTGATTGCTTTAGCCGTATCTATTTCATTCGTTATCACCAGCGTGCTCTATCGCAATTCTCATTCTCAATATCACAATCATAAACACACCATTAAACGTTTTGAGAAAAACGAGCGCTTAAAAGAAGACATTTATCCTACTCTCCACAACGCGGAGTTTTTAGTGTTGGGGATGGGACGAGTTGGTCGCGGTGCCTTCAATGCGTTATCTAAATTAAGTGATGTGAGCGTATGGGGAATGGACGCCGACCGAGTAAAAGTAAAAGAGTTATCAGACGAAGGCTTAAACGTAATATGCGGCGACGGTGAAGACGTCGATTTGTGGGATAATTTAGATATCAAACAGATTCAGCTTGTTTTGCTTGCTCTGCCTTCTATTCAGGACTCAATAAACATCACACGTCAGCTTAAAAACGCGGGCTATGTTGGAAAAGTCGCAGCCATTGCACGCTATGAGGATGAAGTGTCACATCTATTAGAAAATGGTGTAGATAAAGTCTTCAACTTCTTTACCGAAGCAGGGCTTGGTTTTGCTGAAGAAAGTCTTGCTTATGCGCATGCACAACAGTAATGCTGTTCTAAATGCGAACAATGGATGAATTGAGAAACGTTATCGTTTGTAAACAACTGTTTTACAAAGACTTTTTTGACATGCGGTCAAATTTAGACTAAACTTCACGCAAATACGTTAATAGGGTTTACACAATGCAAGGTGATAAACAAGTTGTTGCAAAATTGAACGAAGTACTGACAAGTGAACTTACTTCGATAAATCAATACTTTCTGCACGCTCGTATGTTCAAAAACTGGGGTTTTTCTGAACTTAACGAAAAGAATTATAAAAAGTCTATCAAGGACATGAAGCAAGCGGACGATCTTATCGAGCGCATTTTATTCCTTGAGGGCCTTCCTAATCTTCAAGCGTTAGGCAAACTTTATATCGGTGAAGATACCGTTGAAATGCTGTCATGTGATGCGCGTTTTCAAAAAGAACAGCTTCCACTACTTCGTGAAGCTATCGCGCTATGTGAAGAAAAGCAGGATTATATTTCTCGTGACTTGCTTGAAGACCTTCTTGAATATGAAGAAGAGCACCTAGACTGGATTGAAACGCAAGAATACCAAATTGATGCTATGGGTATAGAGAACTACCTACAAGCGCAAGTAATGGGAGATGACTAATGAAAGGTAACCAAGCAATCATCAATGGCTTAAACGAACTACTCTCTTATGAGTTAGCCGCCATGGATCAGTATTTCATTCACTCTCAGATGTATCTTGATTGGGGTTTGAATAAGCTTTACGAACGCATCGATCATGAATTTGATGACGAGCGTGGACATGCAACTAAGCTAATTGAACGCATGCTGTTTTTAGAAGGTACACCTGACATGACGAAGCGCACAGGCTTCAAAGTGGGTAAAGATGTACCTGAAATGCTTGAAAGCGATTTACGTGTTGAATATGAAGTTGATGCAAAGTTACGTGAAGTTATTGCGCTTTGTGAAACCGAGAAAGACTATGTTACTCGTGACATGCTAATTGTACTACTAGACGATACAGAGATGGATCACGCACACTGGCTAGAGCAGCAGCTTGGCCTTATTAAGCGACTAGGTATTCAAAACTACCTTCAGTCTCAAATGTAAGAATTAGCGTTCACGCTACAATTTACAGGTAATTAATAAGGTCGCTCTTAAATAAAGAGCGGCCTTTTTTGCTTGTTTACTCCCCTTTCTTTAGGGAGAGTCTTATTGCTTTTAATACAGTTACTGCTGTGTAACAAAATACAAATAGCTGGGGCTTTCTTTATCTTTAATATTTAGACGTAGCTGCCATTTCATCACTGGCTCACTACAGCTACCTAACATAAACCAACCTGACCACTTTCCTTGACCATCGTTATCTAACAGCACGGGAATTTTGCCCATATACATGTTTACCCCTTCAATCCATGCGCTCTCTATTTCCTCTCCCTCAGGAACTAAGAGCTTAACCGTTACTGACTCTTCGGCTTCAGGCATGGCTGAAAAAGTGGCAATTGCTAACCTGTCATCAATTAAGAATTCGCAAGTTTCATTGACAAAGTTGCAGCTGTTTCCTATTCCATTAACTACGCTAGTGTCTTTTAACACCGATGACTGGAATTTATGTGCAAGGTATACACACACGGCTACAACAATAATAGCCACTAATGGAAGCTGGGAATGTAAAATTTTTGATCGTTTATTGTTATCGTTATTTAGCATTTCTTAAATTTTGTGTATTTCTTCATTGACGGAGATCAAGCTTAGGTAGTTTATGGTATCTTTTTGTAATTAAAAACCTTATCATCCGCGTACCAACTGGCTTGGAGACAATAATTATTACTCTTTCCGAGCTCGGTGTGAAGCGTTATTCCTTAGCTGATACACGTCTCGACCGTACTATTCCGGCAGTTGGAGACCATAGTTCATTTGAAGTGGAAGATTCATTAAAATGAGTGAAATAAGCCAAGCACAACCTGACTACAATTATAAAGTAGTTAGGCAATTTACCATCATGACCATAGTCTGGGGTATCATTGGTATGGGCCTAGGGGTATTTATTGCCGCGCAGTTATTTGCACCTATGCTTAACTTTGACACACCATGGCTAACATTCTCACGTTTGCGTCCGTTGCACACTAACGCCGTTATTTTTGCCTTCGGCGGCTGTGCGCTATTTGCAACGTCGTACTACATCGTTCAGCGTACCTGCCAGGTAAGACTGTTCAGTGACAAACTTGCCGCATTTACCTTTTGGGGTTGGCAAGCCGTTATCGTTTTAGCTGTTATCACCCTGCCTATGGGTTTGACCAGCTCAAAAGAATACGCTGAACTAGAATGGCCAATTGATATCCTTTTGGCACTGGTTTGGGTCGCTTATATCATTAACTTCTTCGGAACCCTAGTAATCCGTAAAGTTTCGCACATTTATGTTGCAAACTGGTTCTTAGGCGCGTTCATGTTAACTGTTGCAATTCTTCATATTGGTAACAGCATGGCTATTCCGGTATCTTTCACTAAATCGTATTCACTGTATGCAGGCGCAGTAGACGCTATGATGCAGTGGTGGTACGGCCATAACGCGGTAGGCTTTTTCCTGACTGCGGGCTTCCTTGGTATGATGTACTACTTCGTACCTAAGCAAGCTGGTCGCCCGGTTTATTCATACAGACTTTCAATTGTTCACTTCTGGGCACTTATCTCTCTGTATATCTGGGCTGGTCCTCACCACCTTCACTACACTGCCCTACCAGACTGGACTCAGTCACTAGGTATGGTGATGTCTATTATCCTATTCGTTCCATCTTGGGGTGGTATGATTAACGGTATTATGACGCTATCTGGCGCGTGGCATAAACTTCGCACCGACCCAGTATTGCGTTTCCTTATTGTTTCATTGTCTTTCTACGGTATGTCTACCTTCGAAGGCCCAATGATGGCAATCAAGACCGTTAATGCACTGTCTCACTACACTGACTGGACAATTGGTCACGTACACTCTGGTGCTCTAGGTTGGGTTGCAATGGTTTCAATTGGTTCAATTTACCACTTAATTCCAGTGCTATTCGGTCAGCGCGCTATGTATAGCACCAAGCTAGTTAACGTACACTTCTGGTTTGCAACTATCGGTGTTGTTCTATACATCGTAGCAATGTGGATGTCTGGTGTACTACAGGGTCTAATGTGGCGTGCAGTAAATGCTGACGGTACGTTAACCTATAGCTTTGTTGAGTCATTAGAAGCGTCTAAGCCTTTCTATGTGGTTCGTTTCATTGGTGGTTGTTTCGTGGTAGCAGGTATGCTTGTTATGGCATACAACACATGGAAAACCGTTCGTGCACCTAAAGGCAGTATCGCTGCAGACCCAGCGACTCAGCCGGCGTAGTAAAGGAGACGAATAATGAAAAACGCACATGAGTTAATTGAAAAGAACGTCGGTCTGTTAACGGTATTAATCCTTATCGCTATCAGCTTCGGTGCCATGGTTCAAATAACGCCGTTGATGTTTCAACAGCAAACCATGGAACCGGTAACAGGCTTACGTCCATATACCGCGCTTGAGCTTGAAGGCCGTGATATCTACATCCGTGAAGGTTGTGTAGGTTGTCACAGCCAGATGATCCGTCCATTCCGCGCTGAAACAGAGCGTTATGGTCACTACAGCGTTGCTGGCGAATCAGTATGGGAACACCCTTTCCTTTGGGGTTCTAAGCGTACTGGTCCTGACCTAGCACGTGTTGGTGGTCGTTACAGCGACGAATGGCATCGAGTTCACCTGCTTAATCCTCGTAACGTGGTACCAGAGTCGAATATGCCAGGTTTCCCTTGGCTTGCGGAAAACACGCTTAATGGCGAGTTAACAGCTGAAAAAATGGAAGTATTCCGTGGATTTGGCGTTCCGTATACCGACGAAGATATCGCGGGTGCGAAAGCGGCAGTACAGGGCAAAACGGAAATGCAGGCCCTTATTGCTTATCTACAATCTCTTGGCACACATTTGAAATAATATGGACCAGGGAATTGTAGGCAGCATTTTTACTGTCATCGTCTTTGTAAGCTTCATCGGTGTTGTATGGTGGGCGTTCAGCAGCCGCAACAAGAAAAAATTCGATGAAGCTGCGAACCTAGTGTTTGCAGACGAAGAAAAAGAAAAATCAAAAGAAGATTAGCAGGAGTCTCGAACTCATGAGTATGTTTTGGACAATTTGGATTTCAGTGATAACCCTAGGGTTAATCATTGGTTGCTACTTCCTTCTTCGCTGGTGCCTTTCTAACAAGACTGGCGTAGCTGAAGGTGAGTCAATGGGCCACGAATTTGATGGTATTGAGGAGTTGAACAACCAACTTCCTCGCTGGTGGACAATTATGTTCTACATGACCATCGTTTGGGGCTTTTTATACCTAGCGCTTTATCCTGGCCTAGGTGCGTATGAAGGTATTTTGGGTTGGAAGAGCTCTAACCAAAATATTCAATCGCTAGAAGAGTCAGCTCAGGCGCGTATTGATGCTAAAGAGCAAGGCTACCTAGTAGAATATGATCGTGAACTAGATTTTGCTGCCGAGAAGTTCGATCCGATCTTCGAAGCGTATGCACAAGTTCCTGTTGAAGAACTGGCTAAAGACCCAGAAGCAAATAAAGTAGGTCAGCGTTTGTTCCTACAAAATTGCTCTCAGTGTCACGGTTCTGATGCACGTGGTCAAAATGGCGGCTTCCCTAACCTAACGGACAACGACTGGTTGTACGGTGGTTCAGGTGCGAAAATCGTTGAAACTCTTACGCTTGGTCGTAAAGCAGCTATGCCAGCATGGCTAGATGCTATGGGTGAAGACGGTATCGAAGAAGTGGTTAACTACGTACTTAGTTTAAGCGGTCGCGATGTGGACCCTCAGCTTGCAGAAGCAGGTAAAGCTCGTTTCGCAGCGTGTGCGGCTTGTCACGGTATGGACGGTAAAGGTAACCAAGCACTTGGTGCACCAAACCTTACTGACAATATCTGGCTATACGGCGGCAGCCACAGAGCGGTAACAGAAACGCTTACTTACGGTCGTAACGGTGTAATGCCTTCATTCAAGAAAACCTTGGGTGATGACAAAATTCACGTTGTTGCAGCGTATGTATACAGCCTTTCAAATGATTAATGATTTAAATCATTAAATATCTTAAAAAGCCTCGTTACTACGGGGCTTTTTTTATGAGAAAATACAGCGGTATAGAGAGTGCCATGCGAACATTCTTTGTACACTTTTAACATGTCTCGCCAACACTATATTTATCATTATTTGCCGGCTTTACGTGTAGTTGGGGAAGTAAAAATAAATATGTTGTTAGTGAAGTAAATACGAGAAAAGATTTCGATGAATAGACCCTGGTATAAAGAGTTCTGGCCCTGGTTTTTAATTGCCGTTCCTATCATTACCCTCATCATGGGTGGCGTGTTATTAAACCTTGCTATTTCTACCGAAGATAGCTTGGTGGTAGACGACTACTACAAAGAAGGAAAAGCAATTAATGCCCGTCTGGACAAAGAAGCCATAGCCCGCCGCATGAATATCACCACTGATTTAACCATTGAAGATGGAAGCATAGCGCTGCAATTTCATTCGGGGATTCCTCAAGAAGGTAACGCGGTTAAATTAAGTTTCTATCACGTAACGCTAGAAGAGCGCGATGTTAGCGTTTTATTGAGTCGCGACGCTAACGGTATTTATCGCGGCTTTATTGAAGAAAACCTTGACGGTAAATGGCGCATATCGCTGACGCCGATTGATGATAGCTGGAAAATTCAAAACACGGTCTATCTGCCCCACACTGGCAAAATGAAATTCAATCCATAATGACGAAGCACGACTGTTACCATTGCGGCTTGCCTATAGCGAGTCCAGACAATGGGAAATTTACTACTGTCATTTTAGGGCAACAACGAGACATGTGTTGCCCTGGCTGCTTAGCGGTAGCTGAAGCGATCGTTAACAACGGCCTTGAAGACTATTACCAGTTTAGAACCGAACCGGCGCAAAAATCTGACGACAGTATTTTAGAAACGTTAGATAAGCTAAAAGTCTATGACGACCCTTCCCTTCAAGAAGAGTTCGTGTTTGAAGAAGGTCAGGACAAACAGATTCAGTTGACCCTTGAAGGTATTACATGCGCTGCGTGTGGCTGGCTTATCGAAAAGCAGTTGTCAAAAGTTGAAGGAATAAAGCAAGTCGCGGTGAATGTACAAGAGCGCCGCGCTTTAGTCACTTGGTCACCGTTTCAAATTAAGCTTAGCCAAATTCTATCTACGCTAAAACGCATTGGTTATGTTGGGTCACCATTTCACCCCGACGAACACGAAGCCAGTTATAAACGCGAACAGAAGACCTTTCTAAAAAAGCTTGGCCTAGCAGGCATTATGACCATGCAGGTTATGATGCTGATGACTGGGCTTTATTTTGATTGGTTCGGCGCCATTGAGTTAGAGACCCGCCAATATTTTTATTGGGTTGCCCTTACGCTTACTACACCAGTGGTGCTGTATTCAGGCAGCACCTTTTATGTGGGCGCCGCTAAAGCGCTAAGCGCCAAAACGGTTAATATGGACGTACCCGTTACGCTCGCCATATTCGGTACTTACATTGCTGGAATTCGCTCTACAGTATTAGAGCAAGGTGAAGTGTATTTCGAATCCATCTGTATGTTTATTTTTCTGCTGTTACTTAGCCGATTCTTAGAACATCGTAGTCGTCATCGCGCCTCACAGATCTCTGCCAATATGATGCAGTATGTGCCCGTATCAGCGACCAAACTAAATCCGGATGGCAGCCTAACCGAGTGTCTGGCTAAGCAGCTAAAAATTGATGACGTAGTACTGGTGAAGCCTGGTGAAACAGTCCCCATTGATGGGGTGGTAACCGACGGCAACGCAGCGGTTGACGAATCAATGCTTACCGGCGAGTTTAACCCCGTGCGTAAGTCGAACAGTAGCCCGGTTTACGGCGGCACGGTTTGTCAAGATGGTACGCTAACCATTACGGTTACGCAGACCCTTAAAAATGCGCTGGTAAATCAAATTGTACGACTGCAAGCAAGTGCGATGGCGAGTAAGCCTAAAGCAGCGCAGATAGCCGATAATTTTTCTCGCTATTTCGTTACCGCGGTATTGCTGATTTCGGCGTTAACCTATGGCTTTTGGGCGTATCAGGGTAGCGACGAGGCATTTTGGATCACCATATCGGTGCTGGTTGCAACCTGCCCTTGCGCACTAGGGTTGGCTACGCCATCAGCGTTAACCTGCGCTATGGCAAAGTTAAACCGACAAGGTATTTTACTAAAACGGGCCGATGCGCTAGAACAAATTACTGACATTGACACCATCGCTTTAGACAAAACCGGCACGCTCACAAAAGGCAAATTTACTATTTCAAATGCCTGGTACGCTGACGGCGTGGATAGTAATAGTGCGCTATCAATTGCGCGCGCTTTGGAGTCACGCTCTGAACATCCGATTGCCAAAGCCTTTAGCGACGGTGTAGCCCTAAGCGAGACTTCTGCCTCTAGCGGTAGTGCTGACGCCATCGATAACACGGTACACAAAGTGACTAATTTTACCGTTACGCCAGGAGGTGGTATCAGCGGTGAGATCAATGACACGTTGTTTTCTATGGGATCTGCAGCATTCAGCGTTCACGAATCACAGCTAAAACTCATTGAAGCGTTCCCTTCAGCTAACGTGTTTCTCACGGTTAAGGGGCGTATTATGGCGGCGTATGAAGTAAAGGATTCACTAAGAGAAGATGCGCAAGAAACTCTCGATATATTAGCTGCAAGCCATACCCTCGCCGTTTTAAGTGGTGATACACAGCAAAACGTTAATGCGCTTACCGCACCATTGCCAATTTCGACCGCTAAAGGTGGCCTAACACCTGAGCAAAAGTACGAAGCCGTTCAAGCTATGCAGCAATCTGGCGCGAAAGTGATGATGATGGGTGACGGTATCAACGACGCTCCAGTTCTTGCCAGCGCTGATGTGGCAATTGCAGTGGGTAATGCCACAGACGTGGCTAAAACTGCCGCCGACGTGATACTGCTTGGAGATCAGCTGCTTTCTGTACCAGAGCTTATTCGAACTGCGCATCAAGTGAAGCAAAAAATAAGGCAAAATATCGGCTGGTCGGTAGGTTACAACGTTTTGATCTTACCTTTCGCCGTATCAGGCCTACTTTCACCGTGGATGGCTGTTGTTGGTATGTCGTTAAGCAGTATCATTGTGGTCACAAACTCAACGCGACTTTTGAGCAAATAGCATGAGTATTATTTACGTATTAATTCCAATCGCCATCATCATTGTTGCCGTCGCTATCGTGATATTCTTTTGGGCGGTGAAAACCAATCAATTTGAAGATTTGGATCGCCAAGGGTATAGCATACTGTTTGACGATGATCTTCCGCCAGAAGAAAAAAAGCTAGCTGAGCAACGCAAGCAACTTCAAGACAGTAAAGTAGACAAAAGCCAAGCGCCACATGGAAGGGATTAACTACTTCTCTGCCTTTCTTATCGGCTTAGCCGGTGGAGTTCACTGTGTGGGAATGTGCGGTGGAATTGTCGCTGCGCTAAGGATGGTATCGCCTAAAGGCGCTTCAGCACTACCCTATACCCTTGCCTATAACATGGGACGTATAGTGAGCTACACCATCGCCGGAGCAATAACCGGGGCACTTGGAAAAATTGCAGCAGATTATATACCTCTTGCCAACTATGCCCTTTCCCTACTTAGCGGAATCATGTTGCTTCTACTGGCGTGTTATTTGGGTAAGTGGTGGACTGGCTTAACAGTGCTGGAAAATGCGGGTAAAGGCCTATTTTCCAAAGTCCAGCCGCTTTCAAAACGCTTTTTGCCATTTAAGACCCCTTTAAGTGCGTTGCCTTATGGTTTTATTTGGGGTTGGCTTCCTTGCGGTTTGGTGTATTCCACACTTACCTGGTCTCTCGCGGCGGGTAACGCGCTAGAAGGCGCTGCTATTATGTTCTTCTTCGGTTTGGGTACATTACCCACCTTGCTCGCTGCAAGCGCTGGTAGCCAATATATTGTTCGAAGTTTTCAACATAACCATTTTAGACAAATTATTGCAGTAATAATGGCAATATATGCAGCTTATCTTATTCATGGCGCAATCGTTTAAAAATGGGTGTATTATTGTCGGGTATTCTTTTAGAGAGCGTGCATTATGAGCAAAGGAAGCCAATTTTCTATTCACTGTCAAAACTGTAGTTTCAGTCACCTGTGTTTACCGGTGGCGTTAAACAAAACAGAAATCGAGTCTCTTGACGATATTATTGAACGCAAGAAGCCGCTTCATAAAGGTGACACGCTGATTCAAACTGGTGATAAATTCCGTTCTCTATTTGCAGTGAGAACCGGTTCATTCAAATCATTTGTGACTAATACCGAAGGTGAAGAACAGATTACCGGCTTCCACTTTCCTGGTGATATTATCGGTTTCGATGCATTAAGAGAGAACAAACACCAAAGCTATACTTCTGCGTTAGAAACTGCCATGGTGTGTGAGCTTCCCTACGAGACCCTCGACGAAATGTCAGTGCAATTTCCAAAGCTACGCCACCAGATCATGAGCTTCATGAGCGCTGAAATAAAACAAGATCACGACATGATCATGCTTTTAAACAAGCGAACTGCAGAAGAGCGCTTACTGTATTTCATCTCACACCTGTCGCAACGCTTTGAAGAGCGTGGCTTTTCCCATAGAGAATTCCACTTAACCATGACGCGCAACGAAATTGGAAACTATTTAGGATTAACGATTGAAACGATTAGTCGTCTGTTAAGCCGTTTTCAAAAAGACAACATCATAAAAGTAGACGGCAAGCTTATTACTATTTTGGATTTCGATAGGCTAAACACCAAACTAGCGGCGCTTAACGGCCCTAGCGTTGTCTGCGGTTAGTCCTTTTTAAGTGTTAAATAAGGCGCGCACTAAGCGCGCTTTTTTGTAACCTGTGTTAGCCACCTATCTACCCTTTCAGCGCCACGCCGGTTGCTCCATATTCAATTAGGTAGGTTCACTCATGGTCGCCTCGTAAAATTCTTGATCTAAAACAACTTACGTTTTTCCCAATGTCGTTTATAGTTAGTATTAGAAAGCTTCGATTTCGACAGCCGCTACTAAGTTTCGTAGTTAGGGGGACGTTATGATTGAGTGTAAACGAATTCTGGCCGTGGTAGATGCCGAGCGCGATAACCAACCTGCACTAAGCCGAGCTTATGAACTCGCTTCAAAAACAGGCGCTTCAGTTACCGCAATGATGGTGGTATACGACTTATCTTATGATATGACGACCATGCTTAGCCCGGATGAGCGCGAGTCAATGCGCGATGCAGTTACAAAGGAGCATGCAAAATGGCTTGCCACCCACTTAAGAGAACAAGGATTCACTGAAACTGATATCGTTGTAGAATGGAATAATCGTGCGTATGAGTCGATTATTTACTACACCCTAAACAATCAGATAGATTTAGTGGTAAAGGCAACCAAAAAGCACGACGATCTTGCTTCTGTTATTTTCACCCCCACCGACTGGCATTTAATGCGTAAATGCCCTCGCCCAGTATTGCTCGTTAAAGAGCACGACTGGCCAGAAGGAGGAGAGATTATTGCTGCAGTAAACGTAGGCAGTGAAGACGATGAGCACGCCGCACTTAACGATAAGCTCACCCTCATTGCTAACGACTACGCCTCTTTATTGAAAGGTAGCGTAAATTTGGTCAACAGTTACCCTTCTACACCACTTAATATCGCCATAGAAGTACCTGAGTTCGACCCCGATACCTATCACGACGCGGTAAAAAATCATCATTTAAAAGAAATGCGTAGTCACGCGTTAAAGTACGGTATTCCTGACAACAAATGTGTAGTAAGAGAAGGCCTTCCGGAAAAAGTTATCCCGCAAGTGGCAAAAACACTGGATGCAGAGCTGGTTGTTATTGGTACCGTTGGCCGTGTGGGCATTTCAGCGGCCCTAATTGGTAACACTGCAGAACACGTGATCGACGAACTCAATTGCGATGTACTTGCTATTAAGCCAGATGGATTTGTGTCGCCGTTGTCGGTGTAGTCTTTTTATTAGTACTACATAGCACGTGTTTGCCGTTACTTAGCGGCCAACACGGTATGTCACCAACAAATTTAACTTCACAAGCATGGTCTCGAAAAGCCGCTTTAATGTATAATGGTGGCTTTATCACAAACCAAGCTAGTTAATTATGAGTTTAGGCACAAACAGTGCTGACGCGTCGCCATTAAATGCTGCGCAAAGTAAGCAAAAGTACAACTTCAACAAACTTCAGAAACGACTTCGCCGCAATGTGGGTAAAGCCATTGGCGATTTCGGTATGATTGAAAACAACGACAAAGTAATGGTGTGTTTATCTGGCGGTAAAGACAGCTACACCATGCTAGATATTTTATTGTTTTTAAAGAAGATTGCGCCTATTCACTTTGATATCGTTGCGGTTAATCTTGACCAAAAGCAGCCTGGTTTCCCAGAACATATCTTGCCTGAATATCTAGAAAGCATTGGCGTTGACTACAAAATTGTAGAAGAAGACACCTACTCTATTGTTAAAGACAAAATTCCAGAGGGAAAGACAACATGCTCTCTCTGTTCTCGCTTGCGCCGTGGTATTTTGTACCGCACGGCAAAAGAGTTAGGTGCGACTAAAATTGCATTAGGTCATCACCGCGACGACATGCTAGAAACGTTTTTCCTCAACATGTTTCATGGTGGCAAGCTTAAGTCTATGCCGCCAAAGCTAGTCAGCGATAACGGTGAACACATCGTTATTCGTCCATTGGCGTACTGCACAGAAAAAGACATCGAGAAATATTCTCAGGCCGCTGAATTTCCGATTATTCCTTGTAACCTTTGTGGCTCACAAGAAAACCTACAGCGCCAAAACATAAAGGCTATGCTTCAAGACTGGAACCGTCGCTTCCCAGGTCGTATAGAGTCGATGTTCCGTGCGCTTCAAAACGTAGCGCCTTCACACTTAATCGACAGCAACCTTTATGATTTTAAAGCTATAGCTACACAAGAAGGCCCGGTAGAAGACGGTGATATCGGGTTCGATGAACCTTCTTTCACTACAGAAAATAGTACGGACTTCAGTGATGAAGATAATACTATTGAAGTAATAAACATTATGGAACCTAAGTAAATGAAAATTGGACTTGCGCTAGGTGCCGGTGCCGCAAGGGGCTGGACTCACATTGGCATAATTGAAGCATTAGAAAAACTCGGCGTAAAAATTGACGTTGTAGCGGGATGTTCTATTGGTGCTTATGTTGGTGCTGCCTACGCAAGTGGCAAGCTGGAAGGCTTGAAAGAGTGGGCCTGTTCCCTTAGCGACTGGCAGGTACTTGCTCTTATGGGCGTAGGACTTAGACGCGGCGGCATTGCAAGCGGACAGAAGGTTTTCGACAAACTAGCAAGCGAGTTTTGTGAATCGACTTATGAAGATATGCTTAAGCCGTTTGCGGCTGTGGCTACCGACCTTTATACAGGCCGTGAAGTGGTGTTTAACTCTGGTCCTATTGGAGACACCATTCAAGCATCCTGCGCTATTCCCGCACTTTTTGCGCCCGTAGCACACGGTGATCGTTGGTTGGTAGACGGTGCCGTTGTAAACCCTGTACCGGTGAACTTATGTCGCCAATTAGGGGCCGATTTTGTAATCGCGGTTAACCTTAACGCCGATTTCCGACCACTTCGTCTTGAAAAGTTGAGACAAGATCATGAAGAAAACCAGCGCAAAACCGAGGACTTTTTTACAAAGAGTCAAAACGTACTACGCCAATGGTTCTCCCCTGACAACAAAGAAGAAAAAGCCCTAGAGAAAAAAGATGAAAAAGACAGCGTCTCGGCTGGCAATGTTAAGACTGAAGAAGGCATTGCTTCTGATGTGATTGAAAAAGTGGAAGAAGAGTTGACCGAAGTCCCCGCTAAAGTGAACAAGCGAAACCCGCCTGGAATTATGAGCGTGATGAGCAGTTCACTTGAGATACTTCAAGCTCGCGTCACACGTTCACGTTTGGCTGGCGACCCGCCTGACATTCTTATTGAGCCTCAGCTTACCGACGTGGGTATTATGGAATTCCACAGAGCCGAAGAGCTATGCGCGAAGGGCGAAGAAACCATCGCGCGTTTAGCAGAGCAAATTAGGTATCAGCTTCTTACCTAATCCCAAATATGCATCTAGCTTGAAGCCATAGCGGTAACACGTAGCGGCGCATGAGGCAGTGTTAAGCCTTTTGCGTCGTTGATCCAATCTTGTTCTAGATGCAACACGCCGTTATTGATTTGCACACCTTGTGGTGTAATGAAATCTAAATTCTTGTCATCAAACTGAATCATCAAGCCCTTTACCGAAGGCATCATGAAAGACAAAAAGCTTCCCATTTCATTAAAGAAAGCTTCGTACTGACCATACAAAAATGTAAGGTCGTCTTTTGTGTAATACTGCTTAAGATATTCCGGCTTGGTTTCAAGTTGTACCGACATATCACACACGTTCGCGCGTTCGTTTAAATCGATGCGAACCAGTGCGTTGGCAAGTTTCAGGGCCTTTTCAGTAGGCACCGTGAATCGCCCTTCACCACTCACTTCTAAGGGCATTGTTTTCTTATCGGTTACGATAGACGCTCCGTTAACTTCACATAAACGCCCTTCGCCAACACGAACAAACCCGAATGCAAACTGAAGTGCTTGGGTATCTTCATTATCCAGCTTTTTGACATGGCTATAGAAACGGCTGTACTCAACATCTATCGTTTCAGCAGCAACGGAAGAACTGCCTACACCAATAAATAGAGATGAAGCAAAAAATAAAGCAGCGCGTATCATTCGGATAAAAACTCCTCGTTAAATAGGATCATAGTTTGAAGCTCTTCAACATAAGCGGCTCCTCGCTCAGAGTAATTCATTAGCCCTTCAGCTAACGCAACACCAGTTATAGGAATTTGGTTTGCACGCAGTCGACTGCGGATCTCTCTTAAATCCGCATACGCGTCGTGGCGGTTTAAGTTTCGCATATAGGTGTACGTTGCACGCGACAAACTGTCGAATTTGGCAACTTCATGAGATGCCCCATCGTTTCGACGGTTCGGAACAAAGCCACACCCCTTAGAGAAACACCATAAGCCAAAGAAGTTATAACCCTTTCTTGCGAACCGGCTGGTGCCCCAAGCTGACTCATTCGCGGCTTGCACAAGCACCAGTTCGGCGGGTAGAACATCAATCTTTTGTAGCAGAGCTAGCAATTTTGATTTTAGCGGCTGCGTTGGCTTAACTCGATATTCCTCTTCTAACCATTCAAGCCTTGCCATATCTTCTTCAGAGAGCGTCTCGTTAGCTAACGCCTTTCTATATAAGGTTTGTACGTAATGTCTTAGCGTGAGTAGGTACGCATTCTGCTTCTCTATTTCGGGGCGTAAATAGTTAAAAAACGCCTCCTTCTTCTCTTTTACATCTGTATAGGCAGAGAAGTTAGGCACCGGCTTTTTAGCTTCAACCGTTTGCGGTATATCTAAAATATCCGGTTCGTCCTCAGTAAAAATTATGGCGTTAATGACGATTACCGCCAATACGCCTAACGTAATAAGAACAATTTTAAAGGTTTCACGCTTATGCATCGAAGCTAGACTCATTCACATCGTTTTCAGATGCTTCCGTGCTTACTCCCTGCTCGCCAATCAGTTCCTGATAGAGCAAGCCCATCATACTAAAATAAAAAGGTAATACCCAAATAAGTGAAAAGCCCAGCGTTAATGGCACCGACACAAACAGTAAAAAGAACACACCAAATATGCTGGCGATTTGAGCCCAGTATGCATTAAATACACGACACGACAGGATGATCGCGCTAATTGGCGTTAACTTTCTGTCAGCAACCAACATAAGTGAAAAGGACGAGGCTAAATAAAAATAAACGCCGGGTATAATAAGCAACATCATACCTAGTTGAACAAGAATACTGTTCACTAGCTGAGTTAGCGCCAGCAAAAATATCAAGGGGAAAAACTGGAATACGGTAAATACTGAAGTTTTAGTGCCGCGGGCAACAAAAACGCCCATCATATACAACCCCGTCAACAGCGGGGCAACGATGCAGATTGCAACAATTTCTATGATAGACTGATGCTCGAATACGTAGGTCCCATCGGCATTTATTGTGATGTACTGCTGAGCAAATACACCTAACACGACAAACGTCAAAAATAGAACAACACTTCCCTGCAGCAATGATGAAAAGTTTGCCTTTGTTAAACCGGCAGCGCGGCGCAATAGACCTTTGGTATCAAATTGATACTGTTTAGACAACGTATTGTTCAGGCGGTCTTGGTTTACGTCTTTCACACAACTCTCTTATCTTTTTGAAAAATCGGCGGGATTATACCAATTCACAAAAACAAATGCCTGTTTGTAAGGTAAACAAACGTTAACCTAGCACTAATTTCGCAGCTAAACCGACGAGTAGCACCCCCATCGCACGGTCTAACCAATACCCTTTTTTACCAATAAGCTCAGCTACTTTACTGGTGCTCAAAAGGTATGAAAGAAAACAGAACCACAGTCCAGTAGCTATAGCTAAATAGATACCGTAGCCAAGTTTCACTGTAAATGGGGTATCAATACTAATAATTGCAGTAAACAACGAGAGGAAAAATAGCGTTGCTTTTGGGTTTAGTCCATTTGTGAGAAAGCCCATCCAAACTGCGCGCTTTGCAGATATGTGGGATGTTTTCTTTTCAGCGTTAACTGCCTGGTCCTGCTTTACAGGCCCGCTTCTAAGCGCACCAAATGCAAGGTACAGTAAATAAGCTGCGGCGGCATAGCTAAATGTGGTGAATAACCATGGAGTAGTTGCAATAACCACACTAAGCCCCACTAACGAGTAAGCCACATGCAGTAATATAGCTAAGCCAATCCCTATACTGGTGTACATGGCAATACGTCTGCCATAGGCCACGCTGTTTCGAACAACCACCGCGAAATCTGGCCCAGGGCTAGCAACAGCCACAAGGTGTACCAACGCAATGGTAAGAAACTCATTCATATACTGCATGTTATGCGCCTCCTACAGCGCGTACTTTGATATTAATTGATCAACCCATTGTGGGACGATGTGAGAAGCAGGGCCTGTTAGCGATTCATCGAACAATGCATTAGTTACGCCCGGCTCCAAATTTGCCTCTATGGTGTGTGCGCCACTTTCTTTAGCGATCTGAACAAAACCCGCGGCAGGATAGACATTACCTGATGTGCCAATAGCAATAAACACATCAGCCTTTGAAAGCGCATCGTAAATCTCTTCCATATACATGGGCATTTCACCAAACCACACGATATCCGGTCGTAAGGTTACTCTGTTGCAACACGGGCATTTAGTGGTGTGATCAAAACTATCACTCCAGTCAAAAGTTTGCTGGGTTATAGCGCAGCGCGCCGATAGCAGCTTGCCATGCATATGGTAAACAGACTGGCTTCCACCGCGCTCATGCAAGTCATCCACATTTTGAGTAACCAACATCAGGTTGCTACCGAACGCTTTCTCAAGTTTGGCCAGCGCCTCATGCGCTGCATTAGGATTCACGTCGTCTTGCTGTAACTGCGCACGTCGAGCGTTGTAAAAGCGATAAACTAAGCTAGGATTTTGTTCAAAAGCCTCTGGGGTGGCCACCTCTTCTACGCGATGATTTTCCCAAAGGCCGTCATTATCCCGAAATGTCTTTAATCCAGATTCAGCGGAAATACCCGCACCGGTAAGAATAACAATATTGGGTAGAGATTGATCAGATGGCATCAGGTTGTTCTTACTCTGTAGTTATAGCGCTAATTATACGATTAGCATGTTGTATATTTACTTAGTTAAAAGCCGCGACTCTTTACATATCTTTGACCACAGGATATTGAGTATCAGCGCCCCACTCTGACCAAGAGCCATCGTATACTGAAACCTGAGTAGCGCCGCACAATAATGCCGCCACACCAATTATGCAGGCGGTAACGCCAGAACCACACGTACAAATAATAGGTTTGCGTAAATCGATATTAGCGCGGTCAAAAATAGCCTTAAGCTGCTCAACTGGCAAAAAATGCCCGCTTTTGAGTAAGGTGTCAAAAGGAATATTAAACGCTCCAGGCATATGACCTGAACGTACTCCTTCACGAGGCTCTGACACTTCTCCTTTGAATCGCGGCGCGCTACGCGCATCTACAAGTTGTGCTTCAGTATTTATTGCCTGAAGAACTGCACCGGAATTTGCGAACCAACCAGGCCTAGGTGTAGCTTGATAGGTTAATTTTCCGTATTGTTGTTGTTCTGAAACCGGCAGCGCTGCTTTTTCCCATGCAGGCTGTCCGCCATTTAAAATATAAACATCTTGGTGGCCCAACGCTTTTAACATCCACCACACTCTTGGCGCAGAATATATTCCACGGGTATCGTATACCGTAATAGGTGTATTCGCTGTTATACCCTGATTACCAAGATAAATTGCAAGGTCATTTGCAGAAGGCATACTGTGAGGGAGACCTGTAGTGTGATCGCTACCTTCACTATCTAAGTCAAAGTCGACTGACGCAGGTAAAACCATTGCCGTGCGCGTATCTGGTGTTTTTGAAACGGGGTCGTCCATTAACGCTCGTACAAGCGTTACCGGCTTTTGTTGCATTACATTGGCTAATTCACCAACTGAGAGCAATACCGATGCCATTACATTCTCCTAAAAGGCACCCACATCAGTGAGTGCCCTGTAATACCCCGATAAAACAAATCGGTACGTATTCAAACACATCACATAGTTAGCTAATTAACTAACCTATGTTGCGGATCTATTTAGCTAAGAGCTGCGATAGCCGCGTCGTAGTTCGGCTCTTCTGTTGTTTCTGCAACTTGCTCTGTGTAAACCACTTTGCCTTCGGCATCGATAACCACTACTGAACGAGACAGCAGCCCAGTAAGCGGCGCTGATTCAAAGGTAACACCATAGTCATCACCAAAGCTTGAGCGGAAAGTCGAGCCTGTAAGTACATTTTCAATACCTTCAGCACCACAGAAGCGACCCGCTGCAAACGGAAGATCTGCCGATACACAGATAACTGTAGTGTTATCCAATTTTGCCGCTTCTTCGTTGAATTTACGGACAGACATTGCACATGTTCCCGTGTCGATAGAAGGGAAAATGTTTAATACCACATTTTTTCCTGCAAGCTCAGACAGTGTTACTTCACCCAAATCTGCTTTCACTAATGTAAAGTCTGGTGCAGATGTGCCTACTTCAGGAAGCTGACCCTTTGTCGTAACTGTATTGCCTTGAAAAGTAACTGATGCCATTCGCTTTCTCCGTGTTTTGTTAATATGAAATAGTGGATGTAAAACAATACTTTCGCAAATAAAAGTGACGCTTTTTAAATGTTACTTTTAACCTGCGACTCTGCAAACGCAAGCTTATGCTGCAAATGCGGCTTACCTTTTAAATATTCCCGTCTAAACACACTGAAATAATGCGCTAAGGTTTGTGCCCCTTGCTTCTGTTCTGCAAGGTCTAAAACGCTAATACCAACTTCAGCAGTACAGTGTTGGAAATCATGGGTAGATTCGCGTAGTAAATAATCTGACGCTACGTCCATACTCACGCCCAACACAGGAAAGTCATGCAAGTAAGGGCTCTTCACGAACATTTTTTTTGCTTCACGCCACGTTCCATCCAAGAAAATAAATAGTAACGTTTTCCCAGTATTCAATGGTGGCGTATCAATACAACGTTCAGCTGCAGCATATTCGTGTGGAAATACCACGATAGGAAAATATTTTTCGTTGCGAAGTAACGCCAATAGCGCCTCTTCTGGCTCGGTGCGCTTCCACAAAAATGCGTGGTTATCTTTAACCACGTCCGCAATTAAACGACCGGTATTAGTAGGCTTATAATATTCGCCTTTGTACATCAAGAACAAAACCGCCACATCAGTGCCAGCCTCAGGCTTAAATTCACAAATACAGTTTTGCGTTGGAAGCAGACATGCGTCGCAGCGAACTACTTTACTCCCACGAGCGTGAAATGGACGTTCAGCACGAGATAACTCGTCTAAACGAAGTGACATAACAGAATTCAAGATAGTACGTCTTTGCCAAAATTTTTACGGATTTTACCATAGTAATTTGTGATAAAAGAGCGTAAATATCTTATCAATTTTTTGATTAAAATTTGGAATGTTTGGGAGTAGATAATGGTGCCGGAGCCGGATGTAAAATACAATCATATACTATTGAATAATATGATGTTTAATTTATAGCTAGTTTGAATATAGCACCTTTTGTAGCACCACTTTTCCGTTGTAGCACCCTTCAAACCTTAAATGAAGGGTGCGCGATATAGTAGACAATTTGTTGAAAAAAATTCATAAATATTTTGGTAAGTTTTTTACCTTGTAAGGACCATAAGCTTCTTATATCTGAAATCATTCTCTAGCTCAGGTTTAGCATCCTTGATTTCTGATAGACAAGTCTTCAATTTGCCTCTTTCAAAAAACGATTTATCGTCCGTTACTTTGTAAAGAAGAGCTAGGCATTCTTCTGGGAATTCAGTCGAATAATTATTTTGAACAATTTTTTTTAAACTCGTAGCCACATATTGCATTGGTTCAAGCCAATCACTAAATAGCTGAACTCCCCTTTCAAAACGTTTTTCAGAGGAAATAATTAGATTTACTAAGCTCTCGGAAACTTCTGAAGACAAATAACTTCTGTCTTTAGGCCACACATGCTCCCAGAACGGTTCTACTCTATTTTCCCAAAACTCAAGTTCATTTGAGTTTCCTTTGAACTGCCTAACATAGGTAAAAATTTTGTTCTTCTTAGTTTGTGGAATCCTATCTATTACGTTTCGAAACTCGCTGCTAGTAAATCCGTCAATTTGATACATGGCAAGATAGACGATAAACCGAACGTAATGATCACCATACCTCCCAAGTAAATTTATGTTTGAAGCCAACTCTAAAAGGCCACCTTTTATTTCTTCTAATAACGGGGGATGTATTCGGGCATTTGATAAAAACATTTGCCAGCACAAAGGTGCAATAGCTGAATTATTTATATCGAGTAATGGAATAAGACAAGAAGATGTCCAGTGACTATCTAACCTGTGTAAAGAAACAAGATTTGAAAACGGTACGACTTTAGCGGCCACCGAAACGTGGTCAGGAAGTTGTAACACACCTTCTAGTATTTCTTTAAACGGTGTCTTCAATCCATCACCATCCTCAACGCCTTCATGGAATATTGATGAAACGATACTACTACTTACTTGGCCTAATGGACTACTAGCCAAACTTAGAGCATCTGCGCCTTCCTCTAATGCAACATTCTTATCACTTTTACTAAATTCTAAAAAACGTTGGCAAAGCTTGGTGAATAAATCGATGTCGAACACAGCGAGTTCAGAGCATCTTCTTATCCAAACGGAAATTGAGTAGAGATTGTCCTGAAAAACATCAGAGGGCAGTCTAAGTAATTCATTACCGAATAGTTTTAAAAACAACTTGATAGTTTTAGGCTTACTCCATGCCTGTATAGCGCCATTCCAACGCGACGCGTCATAGATACCTCGCTTATAAAGGTCATCTAAAGCATAAACAGTATTTAGAGGGTGTTTTTCTGCAACTTGATACCAATTATCTCGGTAAAAGCTATCCGTGATCTCAGTTTCATTCTCGAAATACTGGACAATCTCGTTTCGACCAGTTGGTATTGATGTTTGTTTGATACTTGATACATAACCAGGGTCTTCGGATGTGCTCATCCATGTTGAAAACTCTTCTTCTTCTTGACTACCTAATTTTAAGTAAGAAAACTCCTCTTTAATTCGCTTAGCTGTTTTTGCTGCCTCTTCCCCTAGCTCAACGCCTGATGACTCAAGCTTTGCCAGAAGATACCAAGCCTTAAAATCGTAATGAGCTTTATCGACTTCTAGATTTTTAGAGTTCACTGCGACTGTTCGATCAACGATTAGACTCTCAAGGCGCCTTTGTTCACTAGGAGAGAGAGAGTTGCCCTTTTTAACTATAAGCCTCATAACCTCTCGTTTGGTATCCATTTCCCAAAGCCAGCGACCGTTCTCAGATTCTAGCCAGCTGAGCCATGGAACCTCTGAGTCTCCTTTGTAATTTGCCGCAGCAAATAAAGCGAGTCTTTTGAAAACAACATGTTTTGAAGAAAACCACTCTAATGCTTTACTAAAGGCTTCTCGTTGATTTTGCATGTTTAATTCAAGCCAACTATCTCTTGTAAGTTCAATTAAGATCGTCCAATCATGGAATCCTCTATTTTGAAAATGAGGCTCTATAGAAGGCATATGATATGTTGATTCGTCTAAACCTACTTTCAGAGATATAAAATCTTGAAGCTCTACAGCATCCAACAAAGCCCTCTCAAAGTCCTCCATAAAAAACGGTAAGCAGCTGCTCCACAAATTTCTATCTAACATTTCTAAAGCGTTACGGAAATAATTTTCAGCAATAGTCGTTTCGATACTAAATCTGACTTCTTCTCGAATATTTCGTAGCCCTCCATCACTGACTAGAACCTTCGGAGAAATAATTTCTCTTAACATCAACCGACAAAAATAGTCCTTCCCGAATGCCTTGAATCGTTCTATCCAATCGTAAGATAGACTACGAAACTCATTGAATCGTACCCTATCAGAAATAATAAGATTCCATATTGACCTATAATTAGTTGGGATGTTAGAAACGACTTCATTGCATGAATTAGGTGCCGTTTGCATCTTAACTAATTCTTGTTCAATAAGGCGCTTTAAACGGCTCACAGGCCGTTGACCATTATTGAGCACCCAAGAAAGTAGCCTGGCATCGTCTAAATGTTTCACAAGCCAACCAGATAAACTAGTCTCAATATTGCCCCAAGGCTCTCCATCACTGGAATTGCTAAAGAGTGAATTGTTGAAGTTAGATAAGGAATTAAAGCCAATTTCCGACAGTTCTGATAGCATATCATTGCTAGCTTTAGGCTTAGAAATGACGTCTAGAAACCATTCTAAGGGCGCTGGTGGTTCGATTTGAGCAAACGACTTTGCAGGTATGCCACTTTCATCAAATAAAGCCCAAAGCATCCTGCCAATAAAATTATCCTCTTTTGTACTGGAAACAGGCAGTAAATGCGCACTCGAAGTAACATACCGCTCTTTTCCTTCGATACCGTCTCTGTATAGAGCTGACCATTTTTCCAAAGTGGAATGAAGCAAAGAATGATCATTGTCATCATCAATTTCATATAAAACAGGCACAACGCCTTTTGCCTTCCATTCGTTAGCTGTTTTATGCATGTCTATGCGAGTTGAAGCTCCAAATGCCCATGCACTTTTAGTCTTTTCCCCTAAAAGCTTATCGGCAGCTAGAGCATCCATCATATACCTTACAACTTGGTCCTCAATACTGTAACCAATAAAGCAGACCTCGTATCCTCTCAACAATTCACCTACAAATCGAGACGCCCACCTTTCAGTGAGGTATGCTGAACCAAAATCCCCACTAGTTAATACTAGTCTGTTCATGATTTGAACATCATCTACATCTTCAGGTAAAAGGCCATGTAAATAAACAATCGACGACCATTTTGAGGGTTTTGGAATCGGCAGAAAAGGTGCTTGGTTTGACTCTAACTTAAGAGCCAAGTTGTCAGCTGACAACTCAAAAATACGGTCAAAGTTCGTCGTTACTAAACGAGTACTTTCATCTTTATTACTGGTCGCTAATGTGAGAATAGATTCATGAGTTAAAGTTGAATTAGGCTTACTTAAGTCTGGCTGTAGTATATTAAACAACGCTCTTCTAACTACAGCCCTTCCATTTACTATCCTTGCCTCTAAAGCTGAGAGGACTTGGTCATAACGCTTTTCTTTATAGGACTGACATTCTTGCTCAGTTTTTGTTTCCGATAGTTCGTTGTAAATCTCATCGACTAAATTTTTAAAAGTTGGAAGCCCGGCTGGATAAGAAACCCCTGCACCACAAAAGAATACAACTTTCCCGTCTTCGTGAGCTTTGAGCAAGGCTGCTGGCACTTCAGGGCCGTTCTTCACAAACTGCATTAAACTTCCTTATTTTTTAATAGAGCATTTGCACTTTTTGCACTAGAAGCAAAGCCGTTTTCGTTGAGTGCAAGTTTATAGATAGATGAATAATATATGCTTTTTATTAACTTTTGCACTATTTGCACTTTTTGCAGTTGAAATATACCTATCTAACCCCGCGCCCCTTATCCTTTTGCTTCCACGCGAAGAGAAGCCCGATTCGACACACTATATTTTGGTCTTGCTGTATTGGGTATGGACAACCATAACGAGGTAAAACTCAGTTACCCTTTGAGTAATATTTATAAATTAGGTCTGGTATACAATACCTTAGTGCAAACATTCAATTTAACGGTGCAGTGTGCCCACCATTAAATTGAACCAAAGCATATAAATCGAACTAAGTATGAATTCACATATCATTTAAACCAATGATTTTAATGAAGTTATCTCAATTAAAATACAACCCCCCTTTGAAATTTTCTATAGCTGTTAAAGATACGCGGTTCCGTGTGCCGTATAACCCCCCCTTTCCAAAAGGACCCGTGAAAAAGCATAGGCAAATAGCATTGTGAAGTAAGCTCGTTGGTAAAGGTTATGGTGGTGGGTGTACACCATGTCACCTTGCTCGAGTGAAGTCTGTTTAGAAGTCTTTACAACTGAAAGCGCATTATGCCCCGTTGCGCAGGGTAGAAGGGAAGAATTACCCGACCTAGTAAAATAGAGTGCAAATTTAATAAGATAATTGACGTGTTATTGGTGCTTTCAGAAAGTGATATAAGCAGTGGGAGTAATGAGTTAGTAGCCAACTATAAGTTGTGCGCAGGTGCGTACTAATGGAAAAAGGGTATGACCTCACACCAGCAAGGCCAAGCCCAGAACAAAGATTGTGGTGCGCAGCCTATATCGAAAGCGGTTACGTGAGAAAATAGATTCATACCCAGCATGGCTAAGTGATAGGTTTAGGGAGTTTGTGCAAACAGTCATCGAAAAAAGCTAACCAAATTTTGGACCCCTAACGAATTGAGGGTGACGAATCAATTCCGGTTTTGAGGACTCCATTCCCAAAAACTGCTTTTTCAAATACTCTGACACTTTATCAAGCTCAGGGAATAACGTTGCAGCAGTTATTCCAAGTTGTTCAAGTTGTTTCAAAATTTTTTCTTTTTTGTCGTGAGGGATGATAAACCTTTTATTACTGCCGTTATTCAGCCAATGTCTTTGAATTGGAGCTGGGCGAAGTTTTGTATACAACCCTTTATCGTCATTATCTTCCCCGATTCCAAAAATCATGAATGCCCCGCTTTGTTTAATTATTCTAGGGTTCGTTAATTTTGGTTTAACACAAGCTACAGTCAATATATCTCGTGCATCTATTGAATCAGTAAAACTCGGCTTTTCCAGCCTTATATTGTGTAGAAGCTTAGGCTTTACTATTTCTGGAATTGGTGAAGGGCGAGTATAATTGATATGTGACTTTTTAATCGAAAAGTCTTCTGGGGTCCATGCTAGATTAGAAAGAATGGTGACAACATCACTGTCATAGTACTTTATCTCACTTTCTGGAATTGAGAACAAAATTAGCTCACCATCTTCAAACCTTTTCTGCTTATTCTCTATGCTTTCGCTACAGACAAAATAGAGAGCAACTAAGGGATTTTCTGTTATATCCAGTAATCGAGTTGGGACTCCATAGTGTTGCATTTTTACTAAAGATTCAAAGGCACTTTTCGAACTATTGAAATCGTCGGGACAACGTAGAGTTACCTCTCTTATTAACCTTGACTCTTGTTGAAAAAAGTTTTTGTCGCGATAGACACTAGGAAGAATTTGGAAATTTTTACTTGGGTGCCCCCTGTAGTATTGAACTGACTTACTTTGCATAAAGCTATCAGAAGAACTTTTAAGTTTTTCTAGTTTTTCTAAAAGGGTTCTAACACTACCTATTGTCTCAACCTCCATGTCATCTCTGTCATTATATGAATAAGCATCTTCTTTCTTTATTATCATTTTTTACCTTCCTTGTTGAACATAAAGTATCAGTAAAAAAGTAAAACGCAAACCAAAATACGATGGCTGGCTTCAGGTAGGCTTCTTGTTTAATCGGGCTGCAGCCCAAAATGATATCGAGAAGAGCGTATGGTTTTAGAAACTTTGAGAATTACAGAATAAGAGTGGTGACCCATTGTGGATGGGATGGTGTTATCAATTGTGTAAGTTGACTGCTGCTCCCCCGTTTATGGGGTAGAACCAATAAATGGTGCCCGGGGCCGGACTTGAACCGGCACGCTGTTACCAGCGAGGGATTTTAAATCCCTTGTGTCTACCAATTTCACCACCCGGGCATCGGGTTGCTTTTCAGCAAAGGTGTCAGGCGTAGAACCTGATGCTGCGTTGCAGCGTTTGGAGGCGGAACCCGGAGTCGAACCGAGATAGACGGATTTGCAATCCGCTGCATAGCCATTCTGCCATTCCGCCAGATGCGTCTGGCGCGTGATTAAAACTCATCTCTAAGAGATTGGAGCGGGAAACGAGATTCGAACTCGCGACCCCGACCTTGGCAAGGTCGTGCTCTACCAACTGAGCTATTCCCGCATGTCTTAATCGACCATTTCGTTTGGTTGATGTCCTCTCGAAATGTGGGGTGCATTCTACCTACCCATTCAAAACTGTCAACACAAAAAAGCGTTTAAATTGAGATAAATGCGGTTTTTTATGATCGTTTGCTATTTTTTTATTCACTTTGATTAATGTACGATCAATTTCACTTTACTGCGCCACTTCGAAGGTGTGGCCAGGCCGCTTTTGTATAAACAAACATTGACCAAATTGACAGCACTGCTGAGAAATATAAAAGAATATAACCTAAAGAAACCCAATAAATAGTTATGCCCATGAAAGTTTCTAATCCCGACAACAAGCCAATTAAGGCTAACATTTGCGCAGTGGTTTTTGCTTTACCTATAAAAGACACTTTAACCGCATCCCTTACACCATTCGAACCCATCCATTCACGTAACGCCGACACATAAATTTCACGAACCAATAGCGCAATAGATGGCAACGTGATCCACAGGTTTGCATAACTATGAGTAATCATAAGAAGAGCAGCGCCCACAATGAGCTTGTCTGCTACAGGATCTAAGAATGCACCAAAGGGTGTAGACTGCTGTAGTTTTCTTGCTAGATAGCCGTCAAACCAGTCCGTTATTGCCGCAAGCCAAAAAATAAATGCGCCTGCCTCGTGCGCCCAGCGCCAATCAAGAAAATAAACAACTACAAATACAGGAATAAGGATTACTCGGAATAAAGTAATACAGTTTGGAACAGTCCACATAAAAAGTACGTCTCGGTGTTATGCCTCTATGGGCGTTTTAGCGCGGTAGCGTATAAGCTCTGCATCTTTCATTTTTCTAACACATTACCTTAATTTGTAATGCATTGCTTGTTACTCATTCATTTATTGATGAAGGTGGTCGTAAATAGTTTCCGCCAGTTCAGGGCTTATACCAGGTACATTTGAAATTTCATCTTTGCTGGCTTTCTTAAGACCCTGCAAGCCCCCCATGAATTTAAGCAGTGTTTGTCTGCGTTTAGCACCAATACCAGGTATGCTTTCCAAACTCGACGTGGTTTTAACTTTCTGGCGTCGGTTGCGGTGCCCAGTAATGGCAAATCGGTGAGACTCATCGCGAATATGCTGAATAAGGTGAAGCCCTGGCGAATGGCTGTCCATCGGCAGAACCTGATGGCTACCTGCCAGTATTAGTGTTTCTAAGCCAGGCTTACGGGTGGTGCCTTTTGCCACGCCTAACAGCATAGGCTTTTTATCATGGGGCCAATCTTCAAAAAACGCTTCTGCTTGGGCAAGCTGTCCTTTACCACCGTCTATTAATAGAAGGTCAGGTATTTTTTGCACTTCTTTCACTGACTTGTAGCGACGTTTTAACGCCTGTGCCATGGCCGCGTAGTCATCGCCTGGGGTGATGCCTTCTATATTATATCGGCGATAGTCACTTTTGTGCGGACCTTCACGATTAAATACCACACACGAAGCCACCGTTTGCTGGCCAGACGTATGTGATATATCAAAACACTCCATGCGTTGAATAGGCGTATCAACTTCCAGTGCCGCTTCTAAGTCGAGATAGCGTGCAAACACAGACTTTTGCTGACTGTATTGAGCATCTAACGCAGTTTGCGCATTTGACTGCGCCAGCTGCAGGTACTTGCGTTTCTCTTCCCTCGCCCCTTTAAAGAACTGGACCTTGTGTCCCGCTTCACTGGCTAGTACATCTGCTATCGCGTCTTCGTCAGTTAATGTATTGCTAAGTACTATCTGCTTGGGAATAACTTTGTTACCCGCCAGATAGAACTGTAGGAAGAAAGATTCAAAAACTTCTTGTTCATCGGCAGTGTTGGGTACTTTGGGAAAATAGGCCTTGCTGCCTAACAACTGCCCTTCACGAATAAACATTACCTGAATACACGCCATATTGCCTTTGAACGCAAACCCAAACACATCCATTTCGTCTTGAGTACCGGCAACCCACTGTCGTTCTTGAACTTTTCTTAGTGCATTAATCTGATCGCGGTAACGGGCAGCAGCTTCAAAGTTGAGTGCCTCGCTGGCTGCTTCCATCTTTTCCACCAGCCCACCAATGACCTGCTGGTTTTTACCTTTCAAGAACAAGCGTGCAAAATTGACCTGCTCTTTATATTCTTCATCGCTCACATAGCCTTCTACACACGGCGCACTGCAGCGCTGCATCTGATACTGAAGACAAGGTCTGCTGCGTGCTCGGTAATAGCTATCTTCGCACTGACGTACGGGGAAGATTCGCTGCATTGAACGCAAGCTTTCTCGCACCGACCACGCACTGGGATATGGGCCAAAGTATTCGCCCTTTTTCTTTTGAGGGCCGCGATGGAAAGAAAGCCTTGGATGTTCGTGGTCGGATAAGAAGATAAAGGGATAAGACTTGTCGTCACGCATGACCACGTTGTAACGCGGTTTGTATTTCTTGATGAAGTTGTTCTCAAGCAAGAACGCTTCGGTTTCGCTGTTTACAACCGTGACATCCATGTTCGCAATCTGACTAACTAGCGAACGCGTTTTGGCGTTATCAAGATTACTACGAAAATAGCTTGATACACGCTTTTTAAGGTTTTTGGCTTTTCCTACGTAAATAACCTCTTCCTGACTATTGTACATGCGGTACACGCCAGGTTGAGAGGTTAGATTCTTAAGAAATGCTGCTGAATCAAATGCAGACATAATCACTTTGACGTTGCGCGTCTAGTGACGCTTAAAAGGTGTTAGGATTGATAAGCTTATGACGATAGGCCAAGTGCGTTAGCTCTACATCAGAATTTACGCCTAACTTTTGAAACATTCGGTAACGGTAAGTATTAACCGTTTTTGAGTTAATACTGAGTTCTCGGGCTATATCCGGCACTTTGTGACCTTCGGTTAATCGCATTGCTATTGTAAGTTCTCTACTCGATAGCTCGTCAAACGGATTATCCGAACTAGGCAATAACTTACCGATGGCGATGCTATTGGCCACTTCTTGATCAACATACTTTTGTCCTGCCGCAACTTTATGGATAGCGCGTATTACTTCGTCTGGCTCTGCATCTTTTGTCAGAAAACCGTATGCGCCTGCGTCCATAACTTGCATTGGAATAGGACTTTCCTTGTGCATTGAAACACAAATAACACGCGTATTTTCAGACATACGAACAATTTTCTTTGTCGCCTCCAGTCCACCAATACCGGGCATATTCACGTCCATGAGTACCACATCTGGCGCGTTTTTTCGGCACAAAAGTACCGCGTCTTCACCGTTCTTCGCTTCTGCGAGAATAGTAAAATCGTCTACGTCTTCCAGAATCCGGCGTATCCCTGTTCTGACCAAATCATGGTCATCTGCTAGGATTATTTTTATCACTCTAGTATCTCACTGACTTCAGTTTTACATACAACTGGAATAAAGACTGATAATGCTCATTAATGAGAAGTATTACCAGCCTTTAACCTTATCCAAGTCATCATACCACGAGATAAGAATTCGTGAAGTAGAGATACACAATTTGAAACTAAATTATTGATCTAGATTACTTTTAGGCAGCTATTTAGGTAATTCAAACCACAAGGCCACACTTTCCTCTGAGGCTTTCAGACGAATGATGTCTTGCTCGTAAATACCCAAAGCATCGCCTGCCTCTATTTCAACTGCATTCGTTTCACTGTCTACCACAGCCTGTACATTACCGCTAATCATATGAAGGTAACCCTTTTGGTCTTCAGTGCCATGCTCCCATGTTTCGCCAGCTTTCAAAGTTAAACGGCTGATTGCCGCATTTTGCTTAATGCGTAATGACCCTTCCCTACCGTTATCACTTACTAATAATTCAAGCTTTGAATCATGGTTATTTCCACCCGCCTGTGTGCCAAAGGTTTTTTGCGCATAGCTGGGCGTACCGCCTTTTTCATTGGGCACAATCCAAATTTGCAGAAAGTTAACAGGCTCTTCAGTAGAAGGGTTAAACTCCGAATGCATAATACCCTTACCTGCACTCATTACTTGCACGTCACCCGCAGGCACTACGTACTCATTACCGGTATTATCCTTGTGCTTTAAAGCACCGCTCACAACATATGAAATTATCTCCATATCTCTGTGACCATGGGTTTCAAAACCTCTACCGGCCTGAACAACATCGTCATTGATAACCCGTAGCGCTGAAAACCCCATATGTTTTGCGTCATAATAGTGTCCAAACGAAAAGCTATGTTGGCTTTTTAGCCAGCCAAAGTTCACTTTTCCTCTTTCATTCGCTTTTCTCAAATACATCATCTTGCATTCCTTATAACCGTAAGCCGCCACTGACTCTTCTGCCCAAAAGGAGTAACGCTGGGCGATAGAACATGTGTTAAGGGCTAATTGTTTAATAAGGCCATTTTAATCCTCTTTAATAGAAATAAAATGTCATATATTTGAGCTTATTATTCTAATATTTAGAATTAAACTAACTGTCGGTCAACAGATGCGAGTTAAGCTACGCTAAGAAATAAAGCACAGTCTTTGCAGCGCGGTTTCTACAACCGCAGGGTGACAGGCTAAATTTAGCCTAATATGGTGTGGAGAACCAAAGCTCGCGCCGTCGTTACCTATCACGCCGCGCTCAATACATCCTTCCACAGTGGTCACGGGTGAATATTTGAGAGGTTGACGAGAAGCGTCACCTAAAGGAGCTTCATCCACAGAAGCGATACTGTTCGGCTGTGTTAAATGCGAAGGGAATGTTGAAAGGTCTAGCCACAAGAAATAGCCAGCGCTGCCCATTGTATAATTAACAGATAAACCATAGTGCTCAAAGAAGCGCACAACAAGCTTTCGGTTGAAGCTCAACGCACTTTTTACGCTGTCTAACCAAGTACTTCCCTTCTCATAGGCGGCAATCAACGCAACTTTTCCTAAGTTACTTGCGTTCAGGTGCCTGCTATTAATAGCTTGGGCAAACGTCTCTCTGATCGTTTTATCCTTAATGACCACATACGATGCACCTGGAATACTCGCTAGGTTAAACGCCTTGGACACGCTATTAATGTGGATAATGCGTGGCAGTTGATGAGTATGGATATTACCACCGTTTAGACTTTCTTGGCGACCCTTGCTCTTATTGCTTACCTCTGCACCAAACATGGGGATTAGCGTTGGTTCATTTGACGAGTTAAATGCAAACTCGCTGTGCACCTCATCAGTGATCATTAAAATACCGTTCTTGGCGCAGAAGCTCATAATAACACGCTGCTCTTCTGCACTTAATACTGTACCTGTAGGGTTATTAGGATGGCAAATCACGAATGCAGCCGCAGCACTATCGAAGGCTGAAGTATCTATAGTTGCGTTAGAACCTTCGACGTCTTCCTGACGACTCTTGTCGCTATCCTTTGTCGCGGCAACTTCAGAAAGCTTAGTCTGAATTTGACGCGCGTTTTGAATGACTGGAATAGATACTGGCGTTAAGCCGTTATTATGAATGGTCTCTGTTAAAGGGGAATAGGTTGGTGTTAAAACCATGACTTTTTGACTAGGTTGGCAAAAAGTGTGAAGTGCAACGTCTATTGCTCCTATTGCGCTCGCAACATCCACAACATCGCCACTTTCCACTTTAAAGCGACTACTTTTTTGCGTGGTACGCTCAAAACGTTTTGCTACCGCGTCACCGATATCAAGGGACTGATATCCATAAGTAGAGCGAAGGTTTTGTGTAATCGCGCTGAGAATTTCATCACAAGGCGGGATGTCCATATCCGCTATCCACATTGGAATAGGGTCTTGCTGAGACGCGACAACGTTCGCTTGAGATGAAGACGCGCCCTGAAAGCGGCGAAATATCGCTGAATATTTAAGACGGGTTTGATCGAGTTTAAGGTGAGAAGGTGCCTGCCATACATCCTTGTAAGGCATAAACTCGCTTTGCATAGCGTTGAACACGGGGAGATGGCTTAGCGCGTTGCTCACCTTCACATTATCCTATCTATATAGCCTTACGCATTTACTATTAGCTAAAGGCCTTCTGAAATCTATTATATTTATAAGCGCGAAACACGCGTACCGCGCTCACTTTATATTGCACACACACTTTAATAGACACCGTGTTATTCTATCTTTTCAAACACGTTAAATTCAGAAAGCGTATGTTGGTATTTCCGCTTTGTTTCTCGAATGACAAATGGAATGTCTTTAGGTTCAGCAATTCGTTTAAAGCTCTGACCTAATGCATCTTCAAGCGCCTGAGTAGAGCTAAGCGTTTCACCATTTTCATCTTTGTAGCCGCCCAACCATTCACTTCTTTCGGTATACTCTTCCAACCATGTAAAGGGGCTGGCGACAACGAGCAATCCACCTTTATTTAGCCGCGTGGCCATGTCCGTTAATACCTTTCTTGGACTATACACTCTATCAATAAGGTTGCCTAAGAAGATCAAGTCGTAGCCTGTGAATTGCGGCTTCAAATTACACGCATCACCTTGTGCGAAAGCAACGTTGTCTACACTGTCATCTAAACCGAGCGCGGAGAGCTTGCGCGCCTTAAACGACGTAAGTTCACCTTCTTCTATAAGGTTATAGCGTATTTCACCACGCTCTTGCATCTCAAACGCTGTTTTTATAAAGCGTGCAGAAAAATCGATGCCATCGACATGATCGAAGTATTTTGCAAGTTCAAAGGTAGACCGACCAACGGCACACCCTAAATCTAACGCTTTAGCGTGTTGACGCCCTTGCATAGCGTCAATACAAAACTGCGCACTGGCTTTAGCAAAATTAGGGACGCCGTAGTACTCGTCGCCGTAATGGAATTCACTGTATTGCGAAACCTGTGTATCACTTTCATAATCAAAATCGTTCACTGCTATAACTCGCTTTCCTTGAACATACCGAAACCCCGCGTGCTGAAAGAAGTGGCGCCTAAAAGCGTAACGACTATCTTTCATTGCTTCGTTACCTGTAGATACCCAACTACCGCCTTTAATGAGGTTATGCTTATTGTCGAATGTTGGTGTTGTAAAGTCGTCATATAAAGGATGAACGTTAAAGCCCTCAAACGGATAGATGGGTGTTTCTGTCCATTGCCATACGTTGCCAACAACATCATAAAATTCGCCGGACTTATTAACATTAACAGGTTCACTCGACGCATACTTTTGCAGCGCTATGTTGAATCCTTCGCTGTATACGGTTTGTGTTATACCAGCCTGCTGTCGTAACGCTTGCCATTCATTTTCAGTCGGCAGACGAATAAGATCACCCGTTTTTTCACTCAAGTAGTTACAAAACGCTTTCGCTTCATGATAATTCACATCCACAGGCCAATCTAAAGGTAGTGGATGCTCTTCAAGCATGCTGCGATATAAATAATCATCACCCTTTTTAATCCAAAATACAGGATACTGAGCTTTAGTGTATTCACGCCACTTATTGCCTTCAGCCTCCCAGTATTTTGCGTTGTTATAGCCGCCGTCTTGCACAAACGATAAATACTCACCATTACTTACAAGAAATTTAGACGCACTAAACTCGCTAACGGATTCTTGCTGAGAACCATATTCATTGTCCCAGCCGTAATAAGCACTGTCCCACGCTTTGTCATTTATGACTTTCTGTGCCGGAACGGTCATTAAAACATTAGCCTCTAACGCTTCAGCATTAGTTTGCATAGTGCTACATGCAGGCCATTCTGGGCTGGGGCGTACCGATGCAATGGGTAGCTGTCTGATTAGAACAGATGAGGTTTCTAAATGAATACGTTCATGCTCTATTCCCATAACAACGGGCCACATTGGACTTTCCCAGTCAATAGGCATGCTGAAAGACATGGTATCTATTAAATCGCATACCAATGTGCGCACTTGATTACGATATTGACGCACCTCTTCCACCTTCGGCCAGTCGTAATTTTCATCGTTAAGATCATCCCAACTCATTTCATCAACACCAATGGCAAATAGCGATTCAAATTTTGGGTTAATGCGCTCGTTTATCGCCTTAGACAGTACTAATTTATTGATAAAGAAGGTAGCAGTATGACCAAAATAGAAAATTAACGGATGGCGCAACTTTTCAGGTCGTTGATAAAATACGTCATCATTGGCAAGACAAGAGAAAAGCGATTCGTAGGTATCAAAGGAATCGAGGAAATAAGCCTTTATTTCCTGTCTTTTTTGCTCAACTGTTCCGTCCCGTAAATTAAGTGTGGGCATTGCCTGCATAATGTCCTCTCGATTTTTGTTATTACTACCAACTGCGTAGGACCAGCGCCGTAAAAATAAAAGAAGAGCGCTTTAAAATGCCGTAATGATTTCAGTTGATTGCTAACCCTTTATGTATACCAAGCTTTTATGAATAAAGCGCGACATATCTAGGTTTTTATGGAATGTCCTGTAATTACAAGATACAGACAGGATGAGATCAGAAAATATTTCACAACAAACTTATGCCTGCGATGATGCTGTGAAACACCGTTTAACTTAAAGCTCGTGATCATAAAAAGCATGGAGATACCGTTGGTTATCATGTTACGTTTACCTAGCTTACTAAATGCCCGATTCAACGTTGGCTAATTAAGCTGCGTCGGTAAACAGCATACTTATACGTTTATACCTTCACACCTTCAGAAACGAAAAAGGATTTTTCTTAACATGAAATCAGTAATTTACATAGCAGTAACGCTGCTCTCGTTGTACGGTTCACCCGCGACTGCAGCTGACAACTATACTAATGCGCTTCTCAATGAAGCCGTTCGCAAAGGCAATAAGAGTACCCCTTTAATTGTAAACCCAACACTCACTATGGAGCGCCTATCAACCAGTGACGGAGAGATCACTTATCACTATCGCTCTATGACGTTGACTCAAAACAAAGGCGTTAATCAATTTGTAGAGGAACAACAAAAGAAGCTCTATCCGTATGTGTGCACTTCACCCTCGCAAGAAATTTTTAGGCGACATGGCATTACAGTTAATTATTTGTACAACGATAAGAATAATGATTTTTATGCGGTGATAAGTATCGACACTACAACGTGTAACGAGGTTGGTTGAAAACGTTCTAGCAGCACGTTTTTATTTGACCCATAAAAAAAACCCGCAACAATGTGCGGGTTTTTCGTATTTGGCGGAGAGTGAGGGATTCGAACCCCCGGTGGGTTTGACCCCACGTCTGATTTCAAGTCAGGTGCATTAAACCGGGCTCTGCCAACTCTCCTGAAGTGACGCTTATCTTAATGATTTACGTGAAGCTGTAAAGCACTAATTTCAATTAAATCAATCAACTGGTGAAATATTCACCTTTTCGCAAGAATAATAACCATCTTGGTAGAAAATGACCTGCGTTCTCATTATTTAAAAACACTATTAGCGTTAACCTACTATAAATGCACGTAAAACTTAAAACGAAGTTTTTTAAAAGCGATTGAAGTTCTCACTCAAAAATTCTCATTAGGTATTCTATGCACGTAGACAGTTCATGATGCCAAAATGATAATGTTCGTTTAGCTTTGAACAATATAGTTTTGCGTAGGTTTCACTCTTGGCTATAGCCATATACTAAAGCGCGTAAATTTAGCCCATAAAAAAACCCGCAACAATGTGCGGGTTTTTCGTATTTGGCGGAGAGTGAGGGATTCGAACCCCCGGTGGGTTTGACCCCACGTCTGATTTCAAGTCAGGTGCATTAAACCGGGCTCTGCCAACTCTCCTGAAGTGCTGCGTATCTTAATGATTTATGTGGGACTGTAAAGCACTAATTTTAACATTTTTACTCAAACGACCAATTGATAATCAAAGTGTTCAAAATTTAATTGCTCTCGTTTAACGCAGCCGGTATCCAATCAGGTGTTGCACTGACGCGGCAATGTGAAGCACTGGTCAATCACACCACATAAACATGCTTGCAGGTTTGGTTAGAAGCGTTAAAGACAGAGCTTTATCAGCTGCTCTATTATTAACACCATAACAAACATGGAGAGGGAGAAGGTGCTCTTCTCTAGGATGAGCGTATCGCGCATCCGGCGCGCTGTACCATTCAACAAGACGAGCTTTTCGTTCATTCTCGCTGTAGGCACTGGTCTGCATAGTTGTCTGAAGCCAGTTATTAAAGCGCGTTGCTTTTCGCATTGCATCATCGGAGCTATCAAAAAAGCCCTGCATATTGTGAAAAGAAGACCCCGAGCCCAATACTAAAATATTCACTTCGTTCTTTGCTTCACTATTTACAGGCTCTACCCCGAGTTCAACAGCTTTCCTAATTGCTTCCCCCAATAGCACATGCTTTTTAGAATCCAAATCAGACGTAATGGATAGTTGAATACAGGGTACATCGGCACTGGGATACATAATACTTAGGGGAATGAACATTCCATGATCGAAACCACGTGCCCTATCCTCCCGTACAGCGATGCCTTGCCCTGCTAAACGCTTTAGTAATAAAGTTGCGAGTGCTACTTCCCCTTTGGCCGGATATTCAAGGGAATACGCCTCTTTAGGGAAGCCATAATAGTCATAAATCAAGGAAGGTTCTGGGTGAGTAGTTACACAGACTTCAGTATCTTCCCAATGGGCACTAATCACTATGACTGCATCAGGTTTGGGTAAATCTGTTGATAATGCTTTGAGCGCTTCAATCATTTCAATGTGATAGGCAGGCATTCTCGCCTCTCCTACTGACTGCATTTCAAGAAGTGGAAGCGGCCCTCCACCATGAGAAATATAAGCGGTGCTAATTCTCACAGACGGGCGAGTTTGCGTTCGCTGTTGCATAAAACCATACCTTGTTAGATGTAGAGAATACCATTCCTGCACTCCCACGCTTCGCTAGGAAACTTGCCAGCGTCTTATGAGTGGGCAATTATCTATGCGGATTGATATAAGGGCTCCATAGCCATTGAAACCGGCGCATTTGGGCCGGTTTCGTTAGTCGTCGAATCTCACAACCTCTATTTATTAAGCTTGTGACTAATAAGAGAGTCGATTGAAAGTTTACCGCCACCTTGAATAGCTAGCGCACCTGTTGCAGCAAGTAGCGTTAGTGCAAACTCGTAACCGTTGTTAGTCATAAATAAACCGTTTGCTGCATGTACACTAAAAATCGCAATCACCATTGTGAATGCACTTACTAAAGCGGCTGGGCGTGTTAGAAAACCTATAATAAGCGCTAGCCCGCCAAAAAACTCAGCGCTGCCGGCCAGCAATGCCATTAAAAAGCCTGGCGCTAAACCAATGCTTTCCATCCACTGACCTGTGCCTTCTAGTCCATAACCACCAAACCACGCAAAAAGCTTTTGTGCGCCGTGTGCAGTAAGAATAATGCCCACAGGCACACGTAAAACCAAACTAGAAATACTGCTGTTAGAAGTAAAAATGTTTTTCAGAAATTGCTTGTTCATTGTTGAATCCTCAAAGTCTCTCGTAATTGAAAGTGTCATATCTAAAAAGTGATGAACGCTCCGCCTAACTTCATTGAGTTGGCACAGCGCTAACCTGATGCATATAGAATAGTTACCAACACCTATTGAATAAAGCGGTTAAATATTGAATGATTACCAACAATTTGTTGTTTATAGAGACGAATGGCTAAACGATGGATAAATTATCGCTACTGAAAACCTTCTGCGTTGTTGCGAATGAAGGCAGTTTTACAAAAGCTGCAGAAAAGCTAGACACGTCAAATCAACTCGTAAGCAAGTATGTTGCCGAATTAGAGAAGCAACTTGATACGCGTTTATTCAATCGCACTACAAGAAAAATTCACCTAACCGAGGCTGGTCAACAGTGTTTGCAACATGCAAATCATATTCTTGAAAGCGTAACCGATATGGAAAGTCAGCTTGGGTTGCTCAATACAGAAGCAAAGGGAGTTCTGCACGTAAGTGCCCCTGTCTCTTTCTCAACATTACATTTAGCGAGTGCACTCAGTGCGTTTCAACAAGCACACCCTCACGTATCGATAAACTTGCAGCTAAACGATAGAAAGATTGATGTGATAGACGAAGGCTTTGATGTAGCAATACGTGCAGGTCACCTAGCTAACTCGTCGCTGGTGGCCAAGAAAATCACAACGATAAAGCTGGCCCTGTGCGCTTCACCAGCCTACCTGGAAAAATATGGCACACCGCAACATCCAGCTGAATTAAAACCTGAACACTATCTTGAGTACTCCTACGTCAACTACGATAACGATAAATCAGCGCTTATTGCGGCGCTCAAAGCAAATGCCCAGACTGTGACGCCTAAACTAACCGCCAATAATGGAGAAGTCCTAACCAATGTAGCAAAGCAGGGTGAAGGTTATGTACTTCAACCTACCTTCATTGCCGGTGAAGCGCTCAAAAACGGGGAACTCGTGTCCATACTGGACGATTTCGTACCGCAAGCTATCTCTTTGTATGCGGTCTATCCTCATCGTAAGCTCATTTCTAATAAGCTAAGGGTTTTCATTGACTTTTTATCAAGCTATTTTGAAAGTACGCCCTACTGGGACAAGTAAATCGCGGTACGCGTAACGCTTAATTTATGTGGTAAAAACGTAACTTCAGTGGATGAGTGATATCAGCATAATAAATTAAATAAAAACGGCGTGGAGAAACACCTCCGACGCCGTTCGCGTAATAGCATATCTGGTTTCAGTAAATTGAACTTTAAAGAAGTATCCTTACCCTAAAGCCCTCATCACATTCTGAAGGTTTCCATAATCGCGGGCACACCCGGGAACATACCAATTAGTGCCATAACGGTACATAACACCAAAAACGTAATTCCTGGAATTAGCCAACGCCCTGCTTTGCCGAGCTCTCCAGCTCTATCTTTGCACCCAACGAGCCCCAAATTATCCAAAAGCATAGTAAAAGACCATCCGAATACTGGATTAACTAGTACAGAGGAGATCACCACCAATGCGGCAGATTGCGTCGTTTTACCTTCACGCGTCATTTGCATACCGGCTTCCATTAGCGGCAGAAAGACCCCAACAATAAGCGCTACGCAAAGCACTGGCGGCCAAATTGCTAGATCCATGGGGTAACCCCAAAGTGCCGCTACAACGCATAAAAAGCCAGTAACTAATGCACCACCGGGTATGGGTCTGCGCGCGATTGAAGCCGGAATAATGTAGGTCCCCCACGAAGATGAGATATTCCCCCCTCCCAGTAGGCTTCCCACTGCCTGACGACTAGATGCAGCAATCATGGTGTCATCTATATTCATGTGCGCTCGTTCACTTTTTTTAGGGTAGCTAAGCTTTTGGAAGACTTGATGACCCAAGAAATCTGGCGACCACATAGACACAGCCAGCACAGCAAAAGGCAGCACAGCAATGAAATGTGACCAGTCTGGCAGACCTAGTTTCCAACCTGTGTCTTCCCCCCACCAATAAGCAGGGTTCAAGTTAGGCATACCCGGCGACGTTGTGAACTCAAATGGCGCACCGAAGGAAAACGCAATGACCGCCGCCATCACCGCACCAAGCGGAATGGCTAGCCAGCGCTTTTGAATATGCTCTAGCCATGCATACATTAAAATAGTGGCAATGATCACCACGAAGGCTAAGTAAGCCATATCGAAGCTTTCTGCCCACGCAAAGAGTTTCTTGACCTGGCCTGTAATGCCAATAAACCCTAAGTACAACAGCAATCCACCGCATACACCGTTACTGGTTAGCCTAGCAAGCACACTGCCGCCCTTCGTTATTCCTAAGATAAAACCAAAGAGTCCAATGAGCAGACCGAGCGCCATGGGATGGCCGCCAGATGCAACAATAAGGGGTACCAAGGGCAGTAAGGGGCCGTGTGTACCTGCTAAATTAGCTGACGGGTTTAGGAAACCGGAAATCAGAACAACGAACAAGACTGCTGCAATGAGTAATTCAAAGCGCACGTTTTCAATAACAAACTCAGGAGATAGCCCTAGCGGTGCTGCGAATGCACCTACTACGGCGGCAACCATAACGATTTTTCCTATGGTCGCCGCCATGCCTGGCACGAAGTCTTCCCACTCAACGCGGTAGTCTTTACCAGGTAGGTTCAACCGCCAACGTTTTGGAGAAAGTATTTGAAGTTCGTGATTTAAATATTCGTCTCTTGATTTAAAACTACTGCTCGGTTTGTGAAGATTTTGATAAGAAGAACTTTCTTGTGACACATAACACCTTTAGATTGCGCGAAGAAAAGCGCAAGCCTAAACATGTGAATGGAATGTAACAATGCGACTGTGGTCTTATACGAAAGTCTAACGTGGAAGACGGGCATAAAAAAACCCGCAACAATGTGCGGGTTTTCATAATATGGCGGAGAGTGAGGGATTCGAACCCCCGGTGGGTTTGACCCCACGTCTGATTTCAAGTCAGGTGCATTAAACCGGGCTCTGCCAACTCTCCTGAAGTGCTGCGTATCTTAATGATATTTTTATGACTGTAAAGCGAAAAATTAAAAAAGTTGTCTAAGTGCCGAGATTTCAATCAAATAGACTGTTTAGCACGTATAAGAGATGTTTTTATATTCACCTGACACCATTTTCATCTGAAACTACTTGAAAATGGGAACTAAAACCCATACAACATACACTAAATAATTGTGTACCATTTTGGTCATATCATAAGTCCTGTTGGAGGAAACAATGGATCAACGTTCGATGTATTCAAGTGCATCTCAACCATCGGTATTGCAGACGAACAAGGTTCTACGCAACACCTATATGCTGCTTGCGATGACACTGGCGTTTAGTGCGGTTTGTGCTGGTATAGCAATGGCAGTAGGCATTTCTCCTATGATGTCTCTTGTTATGACTATCGGCGCTTTTATTACGTTATTTGTAGTTCAGAAAAAAGCTGATTCAGCATCTGGTATCTACTGGGTGTTTGCATTCACAGGTCTAATGGGTGCATCACTAGGTTACACGCTTAATTTCTATCTAGGCGTTGCGGGCCCAGGCTTGATCATGGAAGCGCTAGGTGCAACAGCCCTTGTGTTCTTCGCGCTCTCTGGCTACGCACTTACCACTAAGAAAGACTTCTCGTTTATGGGCGGATTCTTGGTAGTAGGTCTAGTTGTAGTGCTTGTAGCTGCTATTGCGAACATCTTTTTCGCAGTTCCAGCGGTAAGCTTAGCAATCAGTGCAGCGATTGTGTTTATTATGTCAGGTTTCATCTTGTTTGATACAAGTCGTATCATCCACGGTGGTGAAACAAACTACATTCGTGCAACAGTTTCGCTATACTTGAACATATACAACTTGTTCACGTCTATCCTTCACCTTCTAGGTGCGTTTGGTGGCGACGATTAAAACAGCGTTAAAGGTTTAAAGAGAAACACCCCTTAACCGGGGTGTTTTTATTTGTATGGCAGAATATTCAGTACTTATCACATCATCACCGTTTCAAGGCGATACAGCGTTACGCGCCCTCTCCTTTGCACAAGGTGTAATCGATAATGGTGATGTAATAAACAACGTTTTCTTTTATAGCGAAGGTGTTCACCACACCAATAACTTAATGCTAAAGACGGGCGACGAGCTGTTCGTACTTGATAGCTGGAAGACTCTAGCGACTGAGCACAACGTGAAATTACTTGTATGCATTACCGCCGCCGTTAAGCGAGGTATTGTTAGTGAGTTAGAGGCGAAAGAGAATGGGTTGTCTCAGTCCAACTTAACCGCGCCTTTCGAGCAAGCTGGCTTGGGCGAATTCTTCACTGCGCTCCATGATTGCAACAGGTTGGTACAATTCTAATGGCGCAACTACTTATTAGGTTTACGCAAAGCCCTTTTTCCAATGCTAAAAGCCAAGACGGTTTAGATTTTGCGCTTGCTGCAACAAACTATGGGCACGATGTTAAAGTGCTTTTTGAAAGCCAAGGTGTACTGCAGCTTGTTAAGGCAGCGTCTACCAAAGGACTAAAAAATTACACCAAACGTTTAGCTAGCATGCCGTTTTTCGATATCGAAGAATGCTTTGTGTGTAAAGCAAGTGCAGATACCTACGACATTGAGCAGGTTCTTTCAAATAACAGTTTAGTTGATGAGTTAGACTGTGAGTGGATAACCCCAGAAGAAAAGGTCACGCTTATCCAAAGCGTAGATCATGTGGTGACATTCTAATGCTTATTACTATTTCAACGCCAATTTTGAGCACTGAATACAAACAGCTTATTGAAGCCACTTATGAGCAATCGACTTCTACTTATGTTGTATTTGTTGGTGATGGCGTTTATGCCCCTGCATTAAACACCGCGTTTTTTGAGCGGCTGGCCAATACGGTAAAAAGCACGGTAAAAGACAAATCAACGCTAAACCTGTCGTTCTTGAGTACAGATGCGGATACCAGGGGCGCAAATCTTCCCGAACATATTAATCCTATTTCTCACAAAGAACTTGCTGCAATATCAGCAAAAAATCAGCACTGGATACCCCTTTCATGACACAAGAAACCTATAGCTTCAATTATAAAGGGCAAGCGATCCCTACAGACAAAGCCGGGTATTTACTCGACTATACCCTTTGGGAAGAAGATATGGTTGAGTTGCTGGCGCAAGAAGAGAACATTGAATTAACAGAAGCCCACTGGGAAGTGGTGCGCTTCGTACGCGCATTCTATGAAGAGTACGAAACCAGCCCAGCAATTCGTGCTTTGGTGAAAGCTATGGCCAATAAGTTTGGGCCAGAAAAAGGTAATAGCCGCTACCTGCAGCGACTCTTTAAAAAAGGCCCGGCTAAGCAAGCCACCAAACTGGCAGGATTACCTAAACCTGCGAAATGCTTGTAAAGGCGATCGCACATTATATTTAAAGTGCTAGCGCCCCCGGCTAGCCTTCTGCTAAAAGCACTTGTTGATTTGCTTCACGGGTTGAAACCCGATTTAAGGTAGCTATCAGAAAAGCCACCCTATTGTTAACTGTTTTAGCCTTGGTGTTGATATTGCAACTCCCCTCCTACATTAGCGTTTTATCTCGGGTTTCAGGCATATTTTTCATACTTACCTTTTACCGAACACCATAAACGTGAATGTTTTACATAAATGGACATAGGAGGCTGTATGACAGTTCAAAAACACTACGTAATTGTGGCCAACCACGACGACGCCACTGCTTACACCTATACCAACCACGGAAGTGCACTTGTTGAAGTAAAAAAGTGGCACAACGAGTTTAGTGACGCGAGTGACCAAGACATTTATACAGATAAACCCGGCAGACAATCGGCTCCCGCTTCGCAGGTGCCGGGCGTTGATAGCATGAATCGAAAAGATGCCGCTGAACTCGAAGATGAACGATTTGCCAGTGACATTGCTGACTGGCTAGATGGTGAGCGTAAACGAGGTGCATTGGGCTCTATAGATATTATTAGTGGGCCTGGATTTCTTGGTAAATTGAGAAGCGGAATGTCAGCTCAATGTTCAGACGTCGTCGACAAAGAAGTGAAAAAGAATGTTTTAGGTGCAGACGAGGAAACCTTGCTTTCCTACCTTAAATAAAACGTTATTTAGTAGTTAGATTGTCACAGGCGGCTGTTGTCATTGCCGCCTTCTCTTACTCGCTTATAAGTAAAAGTCAGCGGTTTTCGTCAGCCTTTAACACGTTAACTTCACCGATTGCCTCGGCGCTTTTAAACGTCTTTACTCGCGTAACTTCGAGATCGGTATAAATACGAGGATTATTCAAAATATATTCTACCTCATTGTTCAATGAGCCTTGTGTGTCAGCCGCTAACCACGCATTTATCGCATGTGCATTATGTGGAAGAAAGCAAGGAATGGATTTTTCATGATACTGACTAAACCCCTCTACGGGTGGGCGCGTCACTACTGCACAGGAAAATAGGCCATTACTAAACCGCCGGTATACCGCGCCAATGAGCAATGCACCAGTAGCCGGTTTCATTAAATAGTGCGCTTTTCCTTTACCAAGCGGGTTTGACTCCCCTACTGCAGTTGCGACAACCACAGCGCGTCGTTCACGAATGAACTTGCTCCAATAAGGGCTATCGAGATTTCGAGCGTTAAATGTTGTTCTATCACCTACGGTAAGCGCGTTTCCATTAGGTTTTGCGTCAAACCACCACGTTGCATCGATAGTGCTATCACCAGATACAATTAAATTGGTAATTTGTCGTTCTGGCACTTTTCCAAATGCAGGATAAAAGTTAATAACATTGCTTGTGGAAGTTTCATTGACAAAAAGCGGAATGGTTTGTGTAAGCCCGACTTCTTCAAGTAGCGCAATAACGTCAGGTGAGTCAGTAATACGCTGTATAAATCCGCACATGTAAGAAAGCCTATGAGTTTGTACTCGCTTCAAGGTACAGAAATTATAAGGGAAGTAACACAAAAAAGAGCCACCACGTTCACGTGGTAGCTCATCGTTTTAGTTAACGCTTATTCGAAGCGAACAGTAATACCTGCATTCAACCTGCGACCAAGTAGGTCGTATAGCGGATCGAACGTGTAGCCAGGTGGTACTTTATTGAACGCGTTTCTTAAACCCACATATACATCAACATTTTCGTTGTAGGTATATTCAATGCTGAAGTCATGAGTCCAAATACTTCCAACAAACGCTGGAGACACGTCTTCAGGTGAATCTGCACCAGGTGAAACGTCAAATAGCGCAGAACGATCAATAAAGCGGCTCGTATAGTTGAAGTTCCACTCATCAATACGGTAGTCAACGATGGTTCTGAATTGATACTCAGGGTCGCCAACTTCGCCCACTTCTACGTTAATCTCATCTGGACGGTCTTGGAAAGCGTATTCTTCAAGTTCGTTAACTTTGTTCCCTTGAAGGTTTAAGCGAAGCTCACCCGGTAGACCTAAATCGCTGAGCTCAGTAGTATATCGGATCTGAAACTCAACACCCGATGTTTTAAGTGCAGAGGCATTAATAAAGCCAGAGCGTACAACTTCAACATCGTTATTTTCGTCGCGGTCAATCTGAGAGCAGAACCCTGCATCAGGACCACCTGAAGCATCCACACAGTTATCGAGAATATCTTGTGCACCGACTTCTGTGATCGCATCTTCAATCTCAATGTCATAGAAATCAACCGTGACAGAGAAGTTTTCTAAGAACTCCGGTGTCCATACAATGCCTATCGTTCTCGACTCACTGCCTTCAGAGAAAAGGTCAGGATTACCGCCTGAGACTGTCTCGATACTTACGTTATCATTTGCTTCAAAACCAGCAGGAATACCCAGTGCTAGACAATTTGCGGCGCGATCTGGATCATCGTTAATATTGTCGGCGTCACACGGGTCATTGATGTTTGCAAAGCCTGGCGATTGAGGAGAAAATGCCTCGTCAACATTAGGAGCACGAACAGCTTCACCTACGGTACCGCGGATTCGCACATCTTCAATTGGAGCCCACATAAAGCCAACTTGCCACGCATCTGCATTACCCGCGTGTGAATAGTCCGCTGTGCGATATGCCGCATCTAATGATAGTTCCTTAGCCAGCATAACGTCACTAAGAAGAGGTAAGCGAAGCTCAACAAAGAACTCACTCACATCATAGCCACCAAAGGAGTCTGGCGTAGCAGCGTTGGTAAAGACCCCTTGTTTTGTTAATTCATCGGTCGTTGTCTCAACGTCTTCTTCACGATATTCATAACCTAACGCAATACCTAATGGCCCACCAGGAAGTTCGAACCACTGACCTGAATCGAACGAAAGTGTTCCACCAACCATCTCTTGAGTGATTTCATCTTCTCGTTGAACATCACCAGCTATAAAGTCGGCAGATGCTGCACTTGCTTGACCAAAACCAAATGGATTAAACGGTGCACAGTTTTCAGGGTTTACTAACGCTGGGTCTTCATAGTCTTCCCCCTGAAGCGCTGGAACTTGGCTGCGGCACGCCGCTTGCCCTGTTTCAGGATCAATGACCGAATCAAGCGCAGCCAGGAAATTTGTAGGAATTAAATCATTTAGCGTACGACGTACATTCGATACTTCGCCGCGAGTGTAGTAAACATCGTAGTCGAAATCAGTATCACTCAGAGTAAAGTACCCTTCAAAGCCACCGATGAAGCGAAACAGCTCACGATCGTTAGACGCTGTTCGGTTACCAATATCGGTGAAGAAACGCGACATTTCAACCACTGATTGACCGCCATCAAGAAGGCGTGAGCGAGTAGACTCATCTAAGAATGCATTATCTTCTACATCAACGAAAATACCACCAAAACGGAAAGACGGCTGGAATTGCTGCTCAATTTTCTTATCTACGTGTTTGACGTCACCATAAAAGCGAATGTTGTCTGTGATGTCATAGCGGAACGTACTTGCTAAGGTAACTGTTTCTTGATCAGGAATGTAGTTAACGTAATCTTCGCCGAAGAAAACAGAATCGTAACGTTGATCGAAACTACCAAAAGCGAAGCTATTATTTTCCAAGCGACTTACTTGATCCATCGGCGAACCGTCTGGCATAAATGTAATCCGAGGACCACCACCAAATGGATTAATTACGCCAAACTGGTTAATCATTTCTGAACCAACAAATGGAACGCGTAGTCTATCTGCAATACCATCGTTTTCACCAGTATCTAGAGGGTTTACAATAGTCCCCCATGCAGCGGCCTGTTGAAGGTCAGGCTCCATAACTTGGTTAATGTTATTTTTTTCAGCGAAAAAGGTGATATTGCCTTTTCCATCATCGGTAGTGTGACCGTATAATGCACTAAAATTATTGGTTCTATTTCCAACACCTTCTAGGTCAGTGGTGCCATCAAATCTGAACTCAAGGCCCTCATAGTCGTCTCTAAGGATAACGTTGATAACCCCTGATACAGCATCAGAACCATAAATAGCTGACGCGCCACCAGTAATTACTTCAATTCGCTCAATCATAGCGGCAGGTATAGAACCTGTGTCTACCGCATTAGAAAACGGTGAACCTGCTACGTGTCGTTTACCGTTCACAAGAGTAAGTGTTCTATTTTCACCAAGAGAGCGTAGATCTGGCGAGCTTAGACCAGCGTTAGCATTGCTATTGTTGTTACCAATTAGAGTAGAGCCTGCGGCTATCGCGGGAAGTTCAGCAAGAATACTACCTAAGTCAGGCGTACCGAAGCGCTTAATTTCTTCTGCGCTCACAGAAACTATTGGCGCGGGCGTAGAAAGCTCTGTTCGCTTAATACGCGAGCCAGTTACTTTGATTTTTTCAACAGATTCTTCATCAACTGGAGTTTCTTGAGCTAAGACAGGATAGGCAAGTGAGCCTACAAGACCAACTAACGCTGCATTTCGCAACGTCCTGGTAATGAGGTTTTTTTTAAACATGTGTGTTCCCTGGAATTTCATGTAAGGGAAAGAGAAATTCCAAGAAGGACATTTCCCTTATCCTCAAACATCAATATTTATTGATATGTAACTTTTCCTAAACGCGATATGAAATACGATTTTTCAATAACTTGCGTCAACCGAAACATTAGCCAAAAGTAGGGGGTATGTAAAGAAATGTAAAGACAGGTAAAGACCTATCTTCGGTGAGCTTATCTCAATGAAAAATAAAGAATAAATTCTTAACCCTTGCAACATGTTTACAATTTGAAACATCTTTTTCACAATCAAAAGACTGATTATGAGCCCATTTAAATATTAGCTATTCATTACATACTAAACAACTACCCCATTCTCTCATCACAGTATTCTCAGTAATACTTTATGCTAATCAGGTTTACTAATAAAAAAATCCGACACCTTTCGGATGCCGGATTTTCATTTAAATTCGCTTTGTGCAGTAGTTATCGCTTAACTAAATAAATCTAATCTTTAAAGCTTCAGTACTTTACACGCTAGTCGCTTTGATAACCTCTTGGCCTGCCATGTAAGGCACAAGCGCCTTTGGAATCGTAACGCTTCCATCTGCCTGCTGATTGTTCTCTAAAATAGCAACAAGCGTACGCCCTACTGCTAAACCAGAACCATTCAATGTGTGAAGAAGTTCTGTTTTATTCGTTTCTGGGTTACGGAATCTAGCCTGCATGCGTCGTGCTTGGAAGTCCAACATGTTTGAACATGAAGAAATTTCACGATAGGTATTTTGCGCAGGCAGCCATACTTCAAGATCGTAGGTTTTACATGCACCAAAGCCCATATCACCAGTACAAAGCAACACTTTGCGGTACGGTAATTCTAGCTTTTGAAGAATAACTTCTGCGTGTCCTGTAAGTGCTTCTAGCGCGTCAAAGCTCTCTTCCGGCTTAACTAACTGTACAAGCTCTACCTTATCGAACTGATGCTGACGAATAAGGCCACGGGTATCACGACCGTACGAACCAGCTTCTGAGCGGAAGCAAGGCGTATGCGCAGTCATTTTCACAGGCAGCGTTTTCGCATCTAATATTTCATCACGTGCAATATTAGTTAGCGGAACTTCCGCCGTTGGAATTAAGCTAAGCCCCTGTCCTTCTTCAGTTGCTGGCTTGGTGTGAAATAGGTCTTCACCAAATTTAGGCAACTGACCTGTGCCATAAAGGCTGTCAGCGTTAACCAAGTAAGGCACATACATCTCTTGGTAGCCATGTTCTTGTGTATGGGTATCCAGCATGAACTGAGCAATTGCACGATTTAGGCGAGCAATATCGCCGCGCATCACTACAAAGCGGCTTCCCGTAAGCTTACTTGCGGTAGCGAAATCTAAGCCGTTGTTTAAGCCTTCAGCCACATCAACATGATCTTTAACTTCAAAATCAAACGTGCGTGGTTCGCCCCATCGAGAAATCTCAACATTGTCATCTTCGTCTTTACCCGCTGGTACAGACTCGTGTGGCAAATTAGGAATGCCTTGCGTAAGGGTGTTAATTTCTTCCAACAGTTCGCTAAGTTCCGCTTTAGCGGCGTCAAGCTCGTCACCAAGCTTACCCACTTCAGCCAATAGCGGTGCAATATCTTCGCCCTGCGCTTTTGCTTTACCAATGGATTTACTTCGTACGTTACGCTCGTTTTGCAGATCCTGTGTTCTGGACTGAAGTGTTTTTCTTTTTTCTTCAAGCGAACTGAAAGCTGCTACATCGAGGTTAAAACCACGGGCAGCTAATCGCTTAGCTGTTTGTTCTATATCGCTTCGCAAACACTTTGGATCTAACATGTGTTTCTAATTATCCTTTCATCAATTGAATGGCTAGCCAACCTGCTATTAGGCAAGCGCCAACGTTAAGAAATACATTTGCTGCGGCTTTAAGCCACAACCCGTTTTCTAATAAAGTTAAGGTTTCAACGGAAAATGTTGAGAATGTAGTAAAGGCACCTAATAGCCCTACACCGATAAGCGCTCGGTAAGGAGAGTCGCTTAAATCATGACGTTCGATAAAACCGTACAGTAATGCGAGTGCAAACGACCCGACCACATTCACCGTTAGTGTACCAAACGGCATGTGTTTTCCAAATAAGGAATCAACACTTGTGGTAACAAAATAGCGTAAACAGGCGCCGGTCGCACCGCCAGCGGCAATAAAACAATACAAAGCTAACCCTTGAGGCACGAAAACTCCCTAGCGCATTTTTTTATTAACTAATTCATATAATCTGAACTAGTTGAGTTACATGTCTGCAACTTTACCTTTTATTGTTACTTCTCGCATTAAGTGAATCGAGAAATTCACGCTTGGCTTTCAAAGCTTTCTCTAAACCGCGTTCATTAGGGTTATACAAGCGAGTTCCAGTAAGGCTTTCTGGGAAGTAAGACTCACCCGCGGCAAACGCGTTCGGCTCGTTGTGTGCATAGCGGTAACCATCGCCATGACCGAGCTCTTTCATAAGCGACGTAGGCGCATTGCGTAAATGCATGGGAACAGGTGCATCAGAGGTTTTACGTGCCAATGCTTTTGCTTCGTTAAACGCCATATATACCGCGTTACTTTTTGCAGCTAATGCACAATATACCGCAGCTTGCGCAATAGCGCGCTCGCCCTCTGCGGGCCCTACTCGGTGAAACGTGTCCCAGGCATTAATACAGAGCTGCATTGCTCTTGGGTCTGCATTACCAATGTCTTCAGACGCGATAGCAAGTAGACGTCTTCCTACATACAGCGCATCTCCCCCGCCATCGAGAATTCTTGCGTACCAGTAAAGGGCTGCGTCTGGATCTGAGCCTCTAACAGATTTATGAAACGCGGAGATTAGGTCGTAGAAGGTGTCGCCTTTGTTGTCGTAACTAGCAACTTTTTCGCCTACCGCATGCTCAACATCGCTTACGGTTATTTCGTTTGCTCCGGTGAAGTCGGCAGCAAGCTCTAAATAGGTGAGAAGACGACGTGCGTCGCCGCCACTTAAATCAATAAGCGCGTTTCTGGCTGTTTCTTCAATACCAAGGGCTCTGTCACCCAGACCTTTTTCGGTATCGCTCAGCGCTCTATCAATCAACTCTGACAGTGCTTCGTGTTCGAGTGTCTTTAGCACATAAACACGTACACGAGATAAAAGCGCTTTATTTAATTCTAACGAGGGATTCTCTGTCGTTGCGCCAATAAAGGTAACAACGCCAGACTCAACAAATGGAAGAAACGCGTCCTGCTGACTTTTGTTGAATCGGTGTACTTCATCAACAAACAACAAGGTTCGCTGGTTATAACGGGCGTTTTCTTCAGCCGTATCCATGGCGGCTCTGATGTCTTTTACCCCAGAGGTAACCGCAGAAATACGCAATACAGATGCGTTGGTGTATTGAGCAATGAGTTCAGCAAGGGTAGTTTTACCGGTACCGGGCGGCCCCCACAAAATCATAGAATGACAGTGACCCGCCTCTAACATTTTACGTAGAGGCTTACCTTCGCCAAGTAAGTGTTCTTGACCGCTGTACTGCTCTATGGTGACCGGGCGCATTCGCGCCGCGAGGGGCGCGAAATCTTGATTAACGCTGGTCATCAATTATGAAGCTGTCTGGAATATCAACTGAGAACGTATCAGCGGGCACTGGAAAACGCGTTTCAATATTACTGAACACCAAAGTGCTGATTTGCTGTTGCGCATCGAGCATATTAAGCGAAGCGAGTTCACTGTCTTGGTTAAAGGTTAATGTAAGCGTTGCGATTTGGCCGCCCTGTTCCTTAGGCGTGATTTGGTAGCTTTTTGTTACGCTCACACCATTGATGTTGTCTGCCGCGCCATTTTCAGGTGTTACGGCCGATGAACCGCTATTTAATTGACTGATAGAGAACTTTGACCACGTTGCTTCATCTGTCGATGTAAGCAAAACAATAGGGTTATCTTTAATCGCATTGTCTTGAGATAGGACTGTTACCTGCTCTACGAAGGTATCCACATTCCAAACCGCTTCGCTATCGGCAACCAAAAGGGTTTCATCAGGAAACGTTGTTTCCCAGCGAAGCTTATTGGGGCGGGTCATGGTCAGCGTGCCTTGTGCTTCGTGAACGACATTTTGCTGTGCATCGACTACTGTCTGCGCAAAGCTTGCACGAAACTGCTTCATATTGCTTAACAAAGCCTGCAGTGAAGTACTCGCAGAATCATTGATAAGCGATGAAGTTTTAGGCTGACTAGTGTTTACTGTGGCATTAGCCTGAATAGCGTCATCAGCACTGACAACCTCGTGAGCATTGTTCTTGCCTATATTTGAACCTGTTGTATCTAATTCTACCGCAGCGTTAGCAGCAGTCATTGCTGTACCTGCCGTTACCAATGCACTCACAAAATAAACCGAAACTGCTTTATTCATTTATTCAATCCATTCGTTATTCTTTGTGGGGCGGCGGTGCAAGAACCTCACGGTTCCCGTTATGCCCCTGTGCACTTACGACACCACTCATTTCCATTTGTTCAACCAAGCGCGCAGCCCGATTGTAACCAATTCTAAACTTACGCTGCACACTCGACACACTAGCTCGACGTGTTTCAGTAACAAACGCCACGGCTTCATCATAGAAGGCATCAAATTCTTGATCCTCACCCTCAGGCTGTTCGCCTGGCAGTAAGACTTCAGCCGTCGCTTCGCCATTCAGGATCTCATCAATGTATTCAGGCTCACCACGTTTCTGCCAGTCTGCAACTACAGCATGTACTTCGTGATCATCTACAAATGCACCGTGAACACGGGTTGGCACAGGGCTACCAGGAGGCAGATAAAGCATGTCACCCATCCCTAGCAAAGTTTCTGCGCCTTGTTGGTCTAGAATGGTTCTTGAGTCTATTTTACTAGAAACTTGGAATGCACAACGGGTTGGAATGTTGGCCTTGATCAGACCTGTAATAACATCTACAGATGGACGCTGTGTGGCAAGGATAAGATGGATGCCCGCAGCACGTGCTTTCTGTGCGATACGTGCAATAAGCTCTTCTACTTTTTTGCCCACTATCATCATCATGTCGGCAAATTCATCGACCACTACCACGATAGCAGGAAGCTTGGCTAAGTCAGGCGCTTCAGCATCCATACTTTCTTCATTCTTCCACAGTGGGTCCTTTATTGGTGTGCCATTAGCAATAGCTTCTTCTACTTTCGCGTTATAGCCCTTTAGGTTACGCACGCCAAGAGCGCTCATTAGACGATAACGACGCTCCATCTCACCCACGCACCAACGAAGGGCATTGGCGGCTTCTTTCATGTCGGTAACCACTTCAGCAAGCAAGTGAGGTATGCCTTCATAAACGGAAAGCTCAAGCATTTTCGGGTCAATCATGATCATGCGAACATCTTCTGGCGTGCTCTTATAAAGCAAACTAAGAATCATAACGTTCACACCTACAGATTTACCTGAACCTGTAGTACCCGCAACCAAAAGGTGGGGCATTTTGGCTAGATCGACCACCACTGGCTGACCTGAAATATCAGCGCCCAACACCATGGTTAATGGTGATTTATTAGACTGAAAAGTATCGCAGCTAATAACTTCGCTCAGCCGCACCATTTCACGTTTTTTATTCGGCAGTTCTAAGCCAATTACTGATTTACCCGGAATAACTTCCACTACACGCACCGAGATAGCTGACATAGCGCGGGCTAAGTCTTTCGACAGTCCTGAGATCTTGCTCACTTTTACCCCAGGTGCTAAATCAAGCTCAAACCGGGTAATAACAGGGCCTGGGAACACGCCAACCACCGTCGCTTCAATGTTAAAGTCAGCCAGTTTTTCCTCTACCAAACGAGAAATACCTTCAATCTCTTCTGGCGTAAGCGGGTTTTCATGTTTGTCGGCACGTTCAAGTAAATCAAAGGACGGCATAGGTGGTAAATCAGGATCTAACTCACCTGCCCTAGCCTTCACAGGTTTGGCACCTAGTGCAGCAGGCGTAAATGCTTGGTTAGCACCTTGACTCGCCTCTTGAGTTTCAACAGTTTGCGACTGTAGCGTTTCCGTATTTGGTTCGCTACCTTCAACAGATGGCGCGCTGTTATTTGCAGAAGTTATTGGCTTGCTTCCAGTTTCGTAAGGCAAGTCTTCATCAAACTCTTCTAAGTCGTCGAAGTTAATATGCGGACTTTGCTGCGCTTGGTGTTTATGCTCATGTTGACTGCTATCACCTTCTGACTGAACTGAGTCATCTTGGCTCGATTTACCCAAACCCACTTTGTCTTTAAAGCTACCAGTAACCGCACTACGCATACCTGACAATGAGAACGACGACTTTTTCGTCTCAGCTGCATCTACATCTGCACTTGATGTCGCATCGTCTTCCTCGGCGTTGACAGTATCGTTGGGATTAGATTGAACAGACTTGTCTCCGTCATAGGTATAAAACGGCGGTTCATCATCTACATCGTCAATGCCAAAGGTAGGCTCACTGCGTGATGGCGTAGTTTTCTGTGTCTGTGATGGTTTTGTCTGTGCAGTAGAAGCCAAAGGTTCAGCGCGCATACTAGTAATATCTAGCTCTGCACCTTCGTCGCCACTTTGATTAGACGATTTGTTAGCTAGGGCTAGTCGCGGCATTTCGAATGCTAACAAACTCTGAGGCGCTGAAAGAGTCTTGCGTCCTAACCACAGCGTACCTTCACCTAACCTGTCGATAATAGTGAGCCAGCTAATACCCGTTAGTAAGGTAAAGCCCGTACAGAAGAAACAAAGAAGTAGCAAAATTGTGCCAGCGGTATTGAAGTAAGGCACTAGCGCTGAACTAATTACGTCGCCAACAAAACCGCCGGCTGAAAAGTTGTAAATGTCGTCAAAATTTATACTGGCGATGCCCGTTGCACCGAGGGCCATCAACAGTCCACCGATAATTCTTAATCCAATAGTAAGATAATCGAATTCATCGAGTTCTTTAATGTGTTGGAATAGAAACCACCCCAAGAAGGCGGAGCCGAAAGGCAGTAAATACGCTAAAAAACCAAATGAGAATAGCAGCAGATCAGCGACCCACGCCCCAGTTGCTCCAACCCAGTTGTGAACGTCGAGTTGTAATCCAGCCTGACTCCAACCTGGGTCTCCTGGATGAAAAGATGCTAGTGCCAGCAATAAGAAGAAGGCGAAAACACAGGCGATAATCATACCTGCTTCCCACACTCGCTGAACCCCTGTTAATCGCGCCATAACCCTAAAAAACCTTCAATTTCCATCGCATGTATTACCGCAGATAGCTTTTTACGCTATGCGGTAACCGCAGTACTAACCGCAACAAAGAGCTTAGCGAACTCTTTGCTATTCCTACATAATTATTATTGATTTATTTTTTGGTAAGTTACTGAGCGTACAACTGAATTAATACACCCATCCCCTACCCTGTGCTTTAGCGTGCTGTTAATCCTTTGGTAAAACACAAACACTGTATTTTTGCACAGCCTACCACAAAACCACGCTATTGAGCCACGCTTTCATTACTTCAAATTAATGCGCAGAGACGATGTACTTTTTACTTCTTCCATCACAACGTACGTCCGCGACTCACTCACTCCGGGCAAGCGCAGTAAAGTATCACCTAATAATTTCCTATAACTTCCCATATCTGCAACGCGTGCTTTAAGAAGGAAGTCAAAATCTCCGGACACCAGGTGACATTCTTGTATATCGTCATGCAGTTTTACCGCAGCAGAAAATTCTGCAAAGATATCTACCGATGTTTTCGTTAACGTAATCTCTACGAACACAAGCATAGCTGCGCCGAGCTTTTCTGGGTCAACGACAGCATGATATCCTTTTATATAGCCCTGAGCCTCCAGCCTCTTAACTCTCTCAAGGCAAGGGCTGGGGCTTAATCCCACTTCTTTAGCAAGTTCGACGTTTGATATACGCCCGTTTTTCTGTAACTGTACCAGGATATTCCTGTCTATTCGGTCTAGGTGTTTTGGTGTCTTTACCAGCATATAAAATATCTTAAAAGCATCTTTTAGGAGAATTATATGCTACAAAAACCCATTCTTCAGCAGATAGTTCGTTTTTTTATCACGTATACTCCGCAAATATGTTCACGTGCTTCAAAGCCGAACACTATTTATCAAAAGTTCAACCAGAGCCGCTTAGAAGCTCACTATAAGATTGAGGACTATACATGTTAGTTGGTGTACCAAAAGAAATTAAGAACCACGAATACCGTGTTGGCTTGACGCCAGCAGCTGTAAAAGAGTTTGTTAGCCACGGTCACAGCGTTTTAGTAGAAACTAACGCAGGTGACGCAATAGGTTTCACTAACGAAATGTATGTCGAAGCAGGCGCATCCATTGCATCAACGGCTGAGCAAGTGTTTGCTGAAGCAGAAATGATCGTAAAAGTTAAAGAGCCTCAGCCTAACGAGTGCAAAATGCTTCGTAAAGGCCAGACACTATACACCTACCTACATTTAGCGCCTGATCCTACGCAAACAAAGCTGCTTGTGGAATCTGGTGCAACTTGTATCGCATATGAAACAGTGACTGACGACCGCGGTGGGCTTCCACTACTAGCACCAATGAGTGAAGTAGCTGGCCGTATGTCGGTTCAAGCTGGCGCGCACTACCTTGAAAAAGCACACGGCGGTAGCGGTACACTTCTTGGTGGCGTTCCGGGTGTAGCACCAGGTAAAGTACTGGTTATCGGTGGTGGTGTTGTTGGTACTAACGCAGCAAAAATGGCACTAGGCCTTGGTGCTGACGTTACTATTCTTGACCGCTCGCTTCCTCGTCTTCGTCAAATCGATGATATCTTTAACGGACAAGTAAAAACGGTTTACTCTACCGTTGACGCTATTGAGCACTACTCTTCAAAAGCTGATCTTGTTGTTGGTGCGGTACTTATTCCTGGCGCTGCAGCTCCGAAGCTTCTTACTCGCGAACAGATTAAGGCAATGAAGCCTGGTTCAGTACTTGTTGACGTTGCTATCGACCAAGGCGGATGCTTTGAAACATCTAAAGCAACAACACACCAAGACCCAGTTTATATTGTTGATGACGTGGTTCACTACTGTGTTGCAAACATGCCAGGTGGCGTTGCGCGTACTTCTACGATGGCACTTAACAATGCCACATTGCCATTCGGCTTAGCCCTTGCAAACAAAGGCCCTGCGAAAGCGATGTTAGAAGACAAGCACTTGCTTAACGGTCTAAACGTGCACGAAGGTAAGGTAACGTACAAAGCTGTGGTTGACGCGCTAGGTGAAGAACTAGGCCTTACCTATACACCAGCTGAAGTAGCGCTTAAAGGCGAATAATTTCTAAAGATTAGTCTCGGGTAGGGCTGTGGCCATACCCTTGAATAAGAATATCGGAATAAAAAAGCTCGGTATGTGAACATCACATCCGAGCTTTTTTGTATTTGAAATGAGTCTAACCGTTTATTGATGCGTTTACTGCTTTCAGTACGGCAATAGGGTCTTCTGCTTTAGTGATAGGTCTTCCCATAACTAAATAGCTCACGCCAGCTTTCATAGCATCGGGAGGCGTCATGACGCGCTTTTGATCACCAGCGTCTGCGCCTACTGGGCGAATACCTGGTGTAACTAGCAGAAAATCGTCGCTGTGTTTTTCGCGTAATGCGCCGGCTTCCTGCGCTGAGCAGACAATGCCGTCTAATCCTGCTTTTTCTGTTAGTGCCGCCAGACGCAGCACTTGTTGCTCTGGTGTAACACCGCTTACTACATCCGCCAACTGCGCTTCATCCATGCTGGTAAGAACGGTAACCGCAATAAGTTTAGTTTGAGGGTTGCTGCTTGTTGCAATCGCCTCTTTAGCTGCTTGCATCATAGGTAGGCCGCCCGATGCATGTACGTTTACCATCCATACACCCAGCTCCGCCGCTGCTTTACACGCTTTCGCTACAGTATTTGGAATGTCATGGAATTTAAGATCCAAGAAAACGTCAAAGCCTTTAGCGATTAGCGCTTTTACGAATTCTGGTCCAAATAAGGTGAACATCTCCTTGCCCACTTTTAGCTTGCACAAGCTTGAATCTAATTTATCAACAAACGCCAATGCAGTGTCTTTGTTGTCATAGTCTAATGCAACAATAACGCGTGGGTCATGCATGTTCTTTTATTCTCCGTCTAGCCCTTTGATAGGTTTTACTACGCCCCACTTTTTACAGCTAGGGCATAACCAATATAATTTTCGACCGGAAAAGCCACAGCTGCCACAGCGGTATTTAGGGCGCTGCAACATTTGCTTTTCCACCAATTCTTTAAGTAAGCGTAAGCTATCAGCCGTGGTTTTATCTGAAAGCTGGTCAATGTAAAGCCCCATAAGGGTTTTAAAGCCGCGCATAGTCGGGCGTTTGCGAAGTTGCTCAAGTAAGTATTCAGCCGCCTGTGCCGTTTCACCGCGCTTCATAAGCACATCAACCATGGCTAAATAGGACGTAGCACACTCTTGCCAGTGCGCTTCTAAGTTCTTCTGAAAACTTTCCCAGTCGTCAGTTTCTTCAGCAATTTTTTCCAAACTAGGTACGGCTTCGCTGAACCAGTTGATATCGCGTTCGGCCACTTGCGTAAAGTACGCGTTGGCATCAGTAAAGCGTTTTTGATCAAGAGCTATATCACCTAACATAAGCCACGGCCTAACCGCATGTTCGTCGGCATTTACCGCTTTTTGTAATAAGGTCAATGCCGCCCCTTGGCTATCGTTCTTTAACTCAACCGATGCTTGTTCACAATAAAAGTGTGCAAGGCGTTCGCACAAATCATCATTGTCACCATGACACTGCACCATACGTTCGGCTAATTCGATGGCTCTTTCCCACTCTTTCGTGGTCTGGTAGATACTGAAAAGTTGCTGTTGAGCTACAAGGTAGTGTTTATCGCTGTTAAGCAGTTGAAGAAAAGCATTTTCAGCACGCTCTAGAAAGCCTGCTTGTGTGTAGTCGTGACCAAGCTCCCTCAGTGCATTTTCTCGTTGAGCCGGCTGGAGCTCATCACGGCTAACTAAATTCTGGTGGACTTTAATTGCGCGGTCTATTTCACCTCGGTGACGGAAAAAACTCCCCATCGCGATATGCGTCTCTACTGTGTCGCTATTCACGTTAATCATTTTGATTAGCGTATCGACTGCTTTATCAGGTTGGTCTGAGAGAAGGAAGTTTAGCCCCTTGTAATAATGCTTAGATAGAATGCTAGACTGCTTTCGCTGCGCTTGACGGACACTATTTCGGCCCATTATCCAGCCGTAACCTGCCGCAACAGGCAAAAGGAGAAACAGCAGTTCGAGCATTAGTGGTCTTGTTCCAAACTCTGTATTTTAGACTGCGCAGACATTAGCTGGACGCGTAATTTTAGCCAGCTCATAAGCATTATCAATATGCCGATACCCACGCCTATAGAAAGTGTTATCGCTATTAGCGTCGATAAGCGAAGGTTCGCCTGCGCAATTAGATAATTAACTGTTACTTGTGCTTCATTTTGAGAGCCAATCACAAATGCGATAGCGAGTAGCACCAAAACGATAAGAAACGTTAGGATCCCTTTCAACACTCAACCCTTTTTTGTTGATTTATTTACAAGAATAGCAAAATGCGAAAAGAGATAACACAAAAAGCGTGAGCGAAATGATGTTATACCTAACGTTAAGCAACTCCCTCGCTTTCTAAATCCTGACGTTCGGGTTTAGCGATAAGGTTGTCTACCACCAAATCATGGTGAAGTGCTGACATATTAGTAATGAAAATACAGTGCGTGTAACCCGCCTGCATTGTTTCAAGCTTGTCATACATAGCTTTGTCTAGTTTCGAAAGCTGAGCAAGTCGTTTTTTGGTTAAAGGCGTTATCGCACCGTGGCAGCGAATCGCAGTCACATCCGTGGCGCTGAGATGTATCTTTTCTTCATCTAACTGGGTTTTGATTTGCGTACGCAGTTTGGAAAAAAGGAAGTCACGTTCTTTGATGTACACTAAACGGTTATCACTCTTTCTTACGCAATGCACAACTAACGCTTGTTCGGACGTTTCTTTAAACATTGCTTCTAGAATTTGAGACTTGGGCTTAGCCTGCCCTTTGTCTGCAAAAAAGCCGTGCAGCGGAATAATATTTTGAGTGCGCGAAAACGGATAGAGATCGTCTGATGCATCACTCTGGTAAACGGTCTTTAACCTGTCCAGTGTGAATCTGTTCATTACGCACAACACAGATAAAGACGGCATGTGCCTAACAGCCAGTTCCCATATATAGCGATGCGTTGAGCGTTGAATACGAGCGATATCTCTTACTTTGAAATATGCGGTGTTTTCTTCAACCAAATGATCTACGTTTGAGCTGACTTTCGCTTTGCGGGTATCTTCGACAAGACACAGTCTTACTGTCCCGGTTTGAGCTTGATAGTGCACAACCTTATAACGTTCATTTTTAATTTTGAGTTCAGGCACTGAAACCCGAATCTCTTTTTGAAGGTCACTGTTTGGTGCCACAATTAATTTCATACCACTGGCACTTAAATCTGCCACACGAGCTTCTAAAGAAGTTAGCAGCCCCACCCTTATTGAAGCCGGCTTGTCGATAACGTAGCGGGTTTCACTGCGCCTATCCAAATCCTCTTCCATTACGTAATCTATGCGCCAGTTTTTACCACTGGCCTTTAGTGTTTTCGACAAAGGCTTAAAATCGCATTTTGCCGAGAGCGTCAGGTTGGTAAGGTAGGCAGAAACGTCTTTACAGTAAAGAACATGGGAAATCTGAGCAAGTTGTTCAAATTCTTTACTAGCGATGTCGTGAATAGCAAACGCTTTTTGCTTATCTTCGCGCGTTACGCTATCAAGTCGACAATGGGTACAGATGAAGTCGCCACTTTTGGCAAGAAGATAAACCAACGCATTGAGCTGTTTTAATGCCAGCAGTTGTCTGTGCGTTGCTGTTATTTGCACGTTACCATTTTTGGTTTTAATGTTGCCGTGAAATACATAAGCTTCATTATATTTGCGCAGTTCCTCAACTAACGTAGCGAAAATGGGTTTATCTTGTAAGCTAGCCAGTAATTTTTCGGCGTCATTATGCTCAACGTTAGCTTTGGTAAAGAGCGCAATAATAGGTTTAAGCGACTTCTTCTCTGGCGCCAAAAAAACAGGTAACCAGGGGCTATTTTCAAGTATGCGGTCGCGCTCGAGTTCTTGCATCGCGCGCTCTATTTCCAGATCTCTTTGTAGAGGTTGTTTATAGGCGGTAATTGCTACATAGCGTTTCAACGTAGCAAGAAAGCCTTTGTCCACATCATCTAGAAAGACAAACGATGTCTCATACTTTCCTAAGTGCTTGTTGTATTTTACCGACTCTAGTTCAAGCGTTATTTCCGTGGGCTCTTTGGTAAGCCCTTTTACTTCAGGAATAGTAAACGTAATGATGTCGCCGGTAGAAGCGTTAGGCGGCCTTTTAGTCTCGACGGCTATCCCTTTGTGAGACATCGAACTGATTGAACAATGGCGACCTTTTTCAAAATCGGGGGAAGAAATAGTGAAGTTAGGGCGAATAGCAATGTCATCGCCGAAATCTATGTCAGTAAACGATTGGCTCTCAACATTGAAAGCATCAACAATTTTTTTAAACTGCTCTTTTTTTATTTGGTTTTGATAAAAGTCTGAGTTCATTACTGACTCAAACACGCCGACAGTGTATCTGTCTTGATAAAGTGACGTTTCGTTTTTGAGTATTTGCGCGCCTACTTTATCTAAGCGCATTTGAACACCGAAGTGTTTGAATTTCATGACGGGAAACTGGGCGAACGCAGAATTATCAGCAGGAGCATCGGTCAACGAAGTTAAACGTACAACTTCTTCTTTTACTACTTTACGCACACTACTAGGTAAGCGCTTCGAAAACTTGTTAATTCCCTCTAACAGTTTGTTTTGTTGTTCATAAGGAATTAACGCGCGAATGAGCGGCTGGTATTGTTTAATTATTGCTTGTTCGTCGCCGGCTGACATTACTTCTATGAATACCGTTTATTATTATTTGAACAATATATAACCCTATTCAAGCTGGGGTCAATAGGTATTAGGAATTAAACGAAAGTATATCAAGCCTGTCACGCCATTTTTTAAACGTCGCGACATACACTATTTAGGTTTTCTGCATGCCTACAAGCAGGCACAAAAAAGCCGCTTATCAGCGGCTTTTAAAATGCATTATGCGATTGAGGCGTCTACCCTTTCGCGAAGCTCTTTCCCAGGCTTGAAATGCGGTACATATTTACCGTCAAGTTTCACTGTTTCACCCGTTTTTGGGTTTCTACCTACGCGTGGTGCGCGGTAGTGAAGAGAGAAACTTCCAAAACCTCTAATTTCAATACGCTCACCCTTTTGAAGAGTTTGCGCCATTTGTTCAAGAAGTTCTTTTATAGCCAGTTCGAGTTCCTTCGCCGGAATATGACGCGCTTGATCCGCGAGCCGTTCAATTAATTCAGACTTGGTCATGCTTAACCTCATTGTCAATATTATTGTTTAAACAGCTATCGCGAATTGGGTGTGCAGATGCACACCCACAAAAGCATTATTCGCCTTTAGCAGCTTTAAATGCTTCTGCCATCGCGTTAGCGAAACCAACATCTTCTTGCTGGTTAACTTTATCGATAGCTTCTTTTTCGTCAGCCTGATCTTTCGCTTTAACAGATAGGTTAACAGTGCGGTTCTTACGGTCAACGCCCATGAACTTCGCTTCGATGCTATCACCAACGCTTGCTACTTCTGTCGCGTCTTCAACACGCTCTACAGCAAGATCTGCAACGCGGATGTAGCCGTCAACTTCTTCAGCTAGGTTTACAGTAACGCCTTTTGCATCAACTGCTGTTACTGTACCAGTAACGATAGCACCTTTCTTGTTATCTGTCAGATACTTGTTGAAAGGATCTTCTTCGATTTGCTTAACGCCAAGAGAGATACGCTCACGCTCTGGGTCGACTTGTAGTACAACTGCAGAGATTTCGTCGCCTTTCTTGTAGTCGCGAACCGCGTCTTCACCAGACTTGTTCCAGCTGATGTCAGAAAGGTGAACTAGACCGTCGATGCCGCCGTCAAGACCGATGAAGATACCGAAGTCAGTGATTGACTTGATCTTACCAGACACTTTGTCACCTTTTTCGTGTGACTCAGCAAACGTTTCCCAAGGGTTAGCGATGCACTGCTTAAGACCTAGAGAAATACGACGACGCTCTTCGTCAATTTCAAGAACCATTACATCTACAGTGTCACCTAGGTTAACAACTTTAGATGGGTGGATGTTCTTGTTAGTCCAGTCCATTTCAGAAACGTGTACAAGACCTTCAACGCCGTCTTCGATTTCAACGAAGCAGCCGTAGTCAGTAAGGTTAGTAACCTGACCGTTGATCTTAGTACCTTCTGGGTAACGAGAAGCAATTTCTTGCCATGGATCGTTGCCCATTTGCTTCATACCAAGAGAAACACGTTGCTTCTCTTTGTCGAACTTAAGTACTTTAACGTTGATTTCGTCACCAACATTCACGATTTCACTTGGGTGCTTAACGCGCTTCCAAGCCATATCAGTGATGTGTAGAAGACCGTCTACGCCACCAAGGTCAACAAACGCACCGTAATCGGTAAGGTTCTTAACGATACCCTTGATTTCATGACCTTCTTCAAGGTTAGCAAGAAGCGTTTCGCGCTCTGCGCTGCTTTCTGCTTCGATAACTGCACGACGAGAAACAACAACGTTGTTACGCTTAGCGTCAAGCTTGATAACTTTAAACTCAAGCTCTTTGCCTTCAAGGTGCGTAGTGTCACGTACAGGGCGTACGTCAACAAGTGAACCAGGAAGGAACGCGCGTACACTGTTAACTTCAACAGTGAAACCGCCTTTAACTTTACCGTTGATAACGCCTTTAATTGTAGCTTTATCTTCGTAAGCTTTTTCCAGCTCAACCCACGCTTCGTGACGCTTCGCTTTTTCGCGAGAAAGGATAGTTTCACCGAAACCATCTTCAACTGCATCTAGTGCTACGTCTACTTGGTCACCGATAGCGATTTCTAGTTCGCCTTCAGCGTTTTTGAATTGGTCAGCTGGGATAGCACTTTCTGATTTCAAGCCTGCATCAACAAGAACGATGTCTTTGTCGATAGAAACAACAGTACCTTTTACAATTGAACCAGGACGTGTTTCTAGTTCTTGTAAGCTTTCTTCAAAAAGTTGTGCAAAATTTTCAGTCATAAGTCTCAAATAACTTTTAAGTTGATATCCACGCTTCTTATCCGGATAACGCGGGGTTATTAAAATTAGTCGCCACTTCCTGTAGCAACACTGCTTTGGATGCGATCAGCTCTCGTCATTAAAGGCGTGAGGAAATAATATCCATCGCTTTTTCAAAGACTTGGTCAATATCCAAGTCCGTTGAATCTATAATTACTGCATCTTGTGCCGGTACCAAAGGAGCCACTGCACGTTGTGTATCGCGCTCGTCTCTCGCCTTAATATCGGTTAAAAGGCGCGCAATATTAACATCCATGCCCTTTGCTTTCAACTGGCTATAACGGCGTTCAGCACGGGCTTCTGCGCTTGCTGTAAGGAAAATCTTTACAGGCGCATCAGGAAATACCACTGTACCCATGTCACGTCCGTCAGCAACAAGACCAGGATCTTGTTGGAAAGCGCGCTGTCTGCGAAGTAATGCTTCGCGAACACGGGGTAATGCCGCAACTTTAGATGCCACCGCACCGACTTCTTCGGTGCGAATATCGTCAGTAACATCTTCGCCTTCTAATATAATGCGAGTGGTATCGCCATTCGTCTCGAAACTAACATCAAGACCGGTTGCTAGAGGAACAACACATTCTTCATCATCACACGGAAGGTCGTGGTGAAGTGCAGCAACTGCTAATACGCGGTAAATTGCGCCGCTATCTAGAAAGTGCCACCCTAATTTCTTTGCCAATAAGCTACTTAACGTACCTTTACCAGCACCACTAGGACCGTCGACCGTGACTACGGGTGTGGAATGCATACCTGCTCCATCGTTTAAATTACTAAAAATCGCGCGCAATTATACGCTTTAGTGAGAGATAAGCAATGCCGCCTCTAATTGGCGGCATTGAACATCAGGTTAAACCTGATTCAGATCAATGGGGCAAGTGAGGCGATTACCGGCATTGCCTACCATTATTTAAGAGGAATATTTTTTGAGCCTTTACGCGCTATACAGTGTTTTAAAGCGGGTAAAGTAGTCTGGGAACGTTTTGCGCGTGCAGCCCGGATCGTTTATTGTTACCGGAGTATCGCTTAACGCAACAAGCGAGAAGCACATGGCAATGCGATGGTCGTTATACGTGTCTATCTCAGCATGTTTTAGCGAGTCAGTCGGCCACACTTTAATATAATCATGCCCTTCTTCCACTTTCGCACCCAACTTTTGAAGCTCGGTGGCCATAGCCGCAAGACGGTCTGTTTCCTTAACACGCCAGTTATAAATATTAGTCATGGTAGTTGGACCTTCAGCAAACAATGCCGTAGTCGCGATGGTCATGGCCGCATCTGGAATATGGTTCATATCCATGTTCACGCCTTTAAGCGGCGCCCCCGTTATTTCAACATACTCATCGTTCCAAACCACCGTTGCACCCATGGCCTCAAGTACATCAGCAAAACGAATGTCACCTTGAATGCTGTTCTGGCCAATTCCGGTTACGCGTACCGTTCCACCTTTAATGGCACCGGCTGCAAGGAAGTAAGATGCTGACGATGCATCGCCTTCAACCATAAATTTATCCGGCGCAATATACTTAGCGTCACCAGAAATCGTGAACGTTTGGTAGTTATCATTTTTAACAGTAACGCCAAACTTCGCCATGGTATCTAACGTGATATCGATATAAGGCTTAGAAACCAACTCACCTTTTATGCGAATAGTCACATCACCAGAAAATAACGGCGCAGCCATTAAAAGGGCTGTTAAAAACTGGCTAGATACACTGCCGTCCACCGACATTTCGCCACCGTTTAAAGTTTTACCTTTAATTTGAAGCGGCGGGAAACCTTCGTTTTTGAGATAGGTTACTTCAGCATCAGCTTCGCGCAGCGCATCCACTAAATCACCAATTGGACGCTCTTCCATGCGTGGTTCACCAGTAAGTACTGTGTCGACATTACTAGCAGCAAGTGCCGCGCATAAAGGACGCATTGCGGTACCGGCATTACCTAAGAAAAGCTCAAGAGGCTCAGCTACGTTGAATGCGCCTCCGTTACCTTGTACAACGCATTGCGTTTTATCATCGCTTAAGCGATAACTAACACCTAACTTAGTAAGTGCATTGAGCATATGCTCAATATCTTCGCTATCAAGCAAGTTAGTTAATTCAGTTTCACCTTCAGCTAACGCGGCTAGCAGTAGTGCGCGGTTAGACAGACTTTTTGAGCCAGGTACATTGACCTCTCCCGATACTTTTGCAATCGGGTCTAATGTTAACTGCTCCATTTTATCCATTCACTCTTTCAAATTCGCGCATAAATTCAACTAGCGCAACAATGCCCTCTACTGGCATTGCATTATAAATACTGGCACGCATGCCCCCAACTGAACGATGCCCTTTAAGAGCAAGTAACCCTGCTTCTTGTGACTGTTTAAGGAACAATCCGTCAAGTTCAGCATTGGCTAAATGAAACGGCACGTTCATTTTTGAACGGTTGTCAGGGTGAACTTTACTTGAATAGAAGTCAGAGCTATCGATGGCTGAATATAATAACGCCGCCTTTTCAGCATTGCGTTTAGCCATAGCGTCAACGCCGCCCATATCTTTAAGCCATTCAAATACAAGCCCCGCTAAGTACCATGAGAACGTTGGCGGTGTGTTGTACATAGAGTCAGACTTTGCCGCTAATGCATAATCGAAGATAGATGGCGTTTCTTTACGTGCTTTGCCAACCAGGTCTTCGCGAACAATAACAACTGATAAGCCGCTTGGGCCGATATTCTTTTGTGCCCCAGCGTATATAACGCCATGCTTTGCTACATCTAACGGCTGTGACAATATAGTCGAAGACATATCAGAAACCAGCGGAACCTTGCCCGACTTTGGTAGCCAATCAAAAGCGATTCCATCAACGGTTTCATTTGGACAGAAATGGTAATACGCGGCAGATTGATCAATATCGCTCAACTGAGGCTGCGCAACGTAGTGACAGCCGTCTTTTTCAGACACTTCACCCACCACTTTGGCGTGGTTGTATTTGTTTGCTTCGTCAACGGCACCTTTAGACCAAGAACCGCTGACTAGGTGAAGACTAGTATCGTTAGCGTTGGATAAGTTGAGCGGTACAGCGGCAAATTGCCCACGCCCACCACCGTGCGTGAACAGCACATGGTAGTTGGAAGGAATGGACAATAAATCTCGTAAATCTTGCTCAGCTTTTGCCGCTATTTCAATGAAGTCTTTACCACGATGGCTTACTTCCATTACAGAGCAGCCTAAATCGCGCCAATTTGTAAATTCTGATTGTGCTTTTTCCATGACTTCTTTTGGAAGCATAGCCGGGCCAGCACTAAAATTAAAAACCTCTTTCATCGCGTTTTTCAACACCTGTAGATAATTACCGTTTAACTCGCTTTGTTTTGAACGTTTTGCGGGTCTATTAGGTAAACAAGCGGCTTAAGCCGCTTGTTTGAAAGAACACTGATAATGCGCAAGTATGAATACCTGCGCCCTATCCCTACTCTTCTGTCGTTGAGCCGTCACCGTCTTCTGCGGTGTTCTCTTGCTCTTGAACAGCAGTTTCTGCTTGTTCTGGCGCATCGTCTGAAATGATTAGGTTACCGTCTTCGTCGAATTCTTGTAACTCTTCCACTTCTTCAATGCGTTGTAACCCTACAACGTGCTCACCTTCTACTGTACGTATTAAGCGAACGCCTTGTGTGTTACGGCCTACTACTGACACTTCGCCTACACGGGTACGAACCAGTGTGCCTTGGTCACTAATAAGCATAATTTCATTGGTTTCGTCTACTTGAACCGCGCCAACCACTTTACCATTACGCTCAGACACCTTAATTGATACAACACCTTGTGTCGCACGGCTCTTCGCAGGGTAATCTTCAAGCGGAGTACGCTTACCGAAACCATTCTCTGTTGCAGTCAGGATTGGGCCATCGCCTTTAGGAACAATAAGTGATACCACTTTTTGACCATCTTGCAGACGAATACCGCGAACACCTGTGGCTGTTCTTCCCATAGGACGAAGTGCCAGAAGCTCTTCACCCGTCTCTGGGTCACGCTTAACTTCACCGGTTTCGCTGTCGCGAAGCTTCTCGTTGAAGCGAACCACTTTACCTGCATCAGAGAACAACATTATGTCGTCATCACCATGAGTGATATCAACACCAATCAGCTCATCACCTTCGTTCAGGTTAACGGCGATAATACCGCTTGAACGTGGGCGAGAATATAGGCTCAGGTCAGTCTTTTTAACCGTACCGTTTGCCGTCGCCATCAGTACAAACTTGCCTTCTTCAAACTCTTTAATAGGAAGAATAGCAGTAATACGTTCGTTTTCTTCAAGCGGTAGGATATTAACAATTGGGCGTCCGCGCGCGTTACGGCTAGCAAACGGCAACTGATATACTTTCAACCAGTACAAGCGACCACGGGTTGAGAAGCAAAGTATGTGATCGTGAGTATTAGCTACCAATAATCTTTCGATGAAATCTTCATCTTTCATCTTGGTTGCTGATTTACCACGGCCACCACGACGCTGTGCTTCGTAGTCTGTAAGTTTTTGATATTTCACATAACCTTCGCGAGAAAGCGTTACAACAACATCTTCTTGCTCTATAAGATCTTCAATATCAATATCGTGACTTGCTGCCGTAATTTCAGTACGACGCTCATCACCAAATTCATCACGTACTTTTTCAAGCTCTTCTTGAATCACTTCCATCAAACGCTCTGGGCTGTTTAGGATGTGAAGAAGTTCAGCGATGATCTCTAAAAGTTGCTTATACTCTTCTAGAATTTTCTCGTGTTCAAGACCTGTTAGCTTGTGTAAGCGAAGGTCAAGAATAGCTTGCGCTTGCTGTTCTGTCAGGTAGTACTTGCCGTCGCGAATACCAAATTCTGGCATTAGCCAATCAGGGCGTGCAGCGTCATCGCCTGCGCGCTCAAGCATTTGCGCTACATCACCTAAGTCCCAACCTTGTGCTACAAGCGATTTCTTGGCGTCTGCTGGGCTTTGTGACGCTTTAATCAACTCGATAATTGGGTCGATGTTCGCAAGCGCTATCGCCAAACCTTCAAGAATGTGAGCGCGGTCACGGGCTTTACGTAATTCAAAAACAGTACGACGTGTTACTACTTCACGGCGGTGAAGAATAAAGCATTCTAGCGTTTCTTTGAGGTTGAATACCTTAGGCTGACCGTTATCAAGCGCAACCATGTTAATACCGAATACCGTTTGAAGCTGGGTATTCGCATATAAATGATTAAGTAGGACTTCGGCAGATTCGTTGCGTTTAACTTCGATAACAATGCGCATACCGTCTTTATCAGACTCGTCTCGCAGTGCAGAAACGCCTTCGATGCGCTTTTCTTTTACCAGTTCAGCAATCTTTTCAATAAGACGCGCTTTGTTAACCTGGTAAGGGATCTCGTTAACAACAATGGTTTCTTTACCGTTGCTGTCAGTTTCAATTTCCGCCTTAGCACGAAGATAAATTTTACCGCGACCTGTGCGATACGCATCTTCAATTCCCTTGCGCCCGCTGATCATCGCCGCCGTTGGGAAATCTGGACCTGGGATGTGAGTCATCAAGTCGTCGATGGTAATAGACGGGTCTTGAATTAACGCTACGCAGCCGTTGATTACTTCGGTGAGGTTATGTGGCGGAATATTCGTCGCCATACCAACCGCGATACCCGATGAACCGTTAACAAGAAGGTTAGGCACCTTCGTTGGTAATACTTCAGGAATATGCTCTGTACCATCGTAGTTAGGTACGAAATCTACGGTCTCTTTATCTAAATCGGCAAGTAACTCGTGCGCAATTTTAGCCATGCGAACTTCGGTATAACGCATCGCAGCAGCAGAGTCGCCGTCTACCGATCCGAAGTTACCTTGACCGTCTACTAGCATATAGCGAAGTGAGAACGGTTGGGCCATACGAACAATAGTGTCGTAAACTGCAGAGTCACCGTGAGGGTGATATTTACCAATTACGTCACCTACCACACGGGCAGATTTTTTGTATGGCTTGTTAAAGTCGTTTTTCAGTTCGTTCATTGCGAACAGCACACGACGGTGCACTGGCTTCAAGCCATCTCTTACGTCAGGCAAGGCTCGCCCGACAATAACGCTCATCGCGTAATCAAGGTAAGAGTTCTTTAACTCTTCCTCAATATTAACGGGGAGGATTTCTTTAGCGTTATCAGACATAAACTGCTTAATCCCTTTATCTTGGTTTGTTCTGCGTTATCCAGCACTTCGCTTCACATCATTGTGAAAACAAGGCGTGGGAGCGCACTGTTATTATTATGTGGGTCATAATCGTGCTTCGAGTGTACCACTTGATGACAGAATTATGTAGCGCTTAATTACGCTTATTAATCAACTAAAAGGCAAGCGATTATTTTTCGTTCGACCCTTCTTATAATTTGTCTATTTCTGTTTAAAAACAGTGAAACACAACCGTAATTTACGATATCTTAAAAAGAGATAGATTAAGGATTGTTTTACTCATGACGAACGTCGATCAACAAGAAATCAATAAGTTCTCTGAACTCGCTTCACGCTGGTGGGATCCAGAAGGCGAATTTAAGCCATTGCACCTTATTAACCCACTTCGCTTAGACTTCATTAATCAACACAGTGAAGGCCTGTTTGACAAAAAGGTCGTCGATATTGGCTGTGGTGGCGGTATTCTAGCAGAGTCTATGGCGCGTGCAGGCGCGACGGTAACAGGTTTAGATATGGCAGAAGCGTCGTTAGAAGTAGCGAAGCTGCACGGTTTAGAATCAGGTGTAAAAGTTGACTACGTATGTTCAACTGCCGAAGCATTCGCAGAAGCAAATGCGGGACAGTTCGACGTGGTAACCTGTATGGAAATGTTAGAGCATGTACCCGACCCTGCTTCTGTTGTATTGGCCTGTGCTAAGTTGGTTAAGCCTGGTGGCCATGTTTTCTTTTCTACGCTTAACCGAAACCTAAAGTCGTATCTGATGGGGATCGTAGGAGCGGAATATATCCTTAAACTGGTTCCAAAAGGCACCCACGATCACAGTAAGTTCATCAAACCATCTGAACTTATGGCGATGACCGATCATGCTGGTTTGCTGCCTCGAGATATGACAGGTCTACACATGGACCCAATTTCTCAAGGCTTTTATCTCTCTGCGAATAATGTCGACGTTAACTACTTACTATATACAGTAGCGCAAAATTAATTTAACACTATATATTGGGTTGCGGCGATATTTTAAACACCATATATCGTGTTTATATAAAAACTATTTTCTAAGAATAAATTAATTTTTATGTCGAAGAAATTATTAAAAATGCTTGCAATCCAGATATTTTACGCTTGTAGAACGCTAAAAAGTTAGTTGTTACTAACATAAATTTCATGCCAGATTGAGTGCTTGAAATACCACCAGATATTGGGTTGCATTAAGACTAAAACCTCACTATCTTGTGTTTAATTCAGCACGTGATCCCAATGCAGATTTTCTGGGATCGCACAGATCGCTAACGAGATTATGGCAATGCCATATGCAGTGTGTGACATCAACCTCGCTGAAAATATAAATGCAGTGAAAAAATTAAATGAGCAGTCTCTACTTTGTACTTTCAGTATTGGTTTAGGCCGCTTTCGTGTGTGTTGTTATCTGGCGTGAGCCAATGGTGATAATGTCACTCACACTCAATAAATTAAAAATGAAAATGGGCATTACATAGCCCACGCATCAAGCGCTAACAGACAAACGGCCAGTAACATGAACAACAACTTATTAGTCACCAAACGCAACGGTGAAAAAGAGTCCATCGACTTAGAGAAAATCCACAAAGTCGTGACATGGGCAGCCAAAGGACTTAAAAACGTTTCAGTTTCACAAGTTGAAATCAAGGCACAAATCCAGTTTTATGACGGTATCAATACTAGCGAGATCCATGAAACCCTGATCAAATCAGCGGCAGATCTTATTTCTACCGATGCGCCAGATTATCAATACCTAGCTGCGCGCTTGGCCATTTTCCACCTTCGCAAAAAAGCCTATGGTCAATTTGAGCCGCCTGCCCTACTTGAGCATGTAGGTAAGATGGTTGATATGGGCAAATACGATAAGCACTTGCTTGAAGACTACACGCCTGAAGAATTTGCTGAAATGGACTCGTATATCGACCATTGGCGAGACATGAACTTCAGCTACGCTGCAGTTAAACAGCTTGAAGGTAAATACCTGGTTCAAAACCGAGTTACAGGTGAAATCTACGAAAGTGCACAGTTCCTATATATCTTAGTGGCGGCATGTCTTTTCGCAAATTACGATAAAGCGACGCGTATGGACTACATCCGCCGCTTCTATGATGCCGCTTCAACATTCAAGCTGTCATTGCCTACACCTATCATGGCTGGCGTACGTACGCCTACTCGCCAGTTTAGCTCATGTGTACTTATCGAAACCGGCGACAGCTTAGACTCAATCAATGCAACCGCAAGTGCCATTGTTAAATACGTAAGCCAGCGTGCGGGTATCGGTGTAAACGCAGGCCGTATTCGCGCGCTAGGTAGCCCTATTCGCGGCGGTGAAGCATTCCATACGGGTTGTATTCCGTTCTACAAATACTTCCAAACAGCCGTTAAAAGCTGTTCACAAGGTGGTGTTCGTGGTGGCGCTGCTACGCTTTTCTACCCTATTTGGCATATGGAAGTTGAATCACTGTTAGTGCTTAAGAACAACCGTGGTGTTGAAGAAAACCGTGTACGTCACCTAGATTACGGCGTTCAGTTCAACAAACTAATGTACCAGCGCATGATGAAAGACGGCTATATCTCACTATTCAGCCCGTCTGACGTTCCAGGTCTTTACGATGCCTTCTTCGCTGACCAAGAGAAGTTTGAAGAGCTATACGTTAAATACGAAAACGACGACAGCATCCGCAAAAAGCAAATTAAAGCGATGGAGCTATTCAGCTTGTTCATGCAAGAGCGTGCAAGCACAGGTCGTATTTATCTTCAAAACGTTGACCACTGTAATACGCACAGTCCGTTTAACCCAGAAGTTGCGCCTGTACGTCAAAGCAACCTTTGTCTTGAAATTGCACTACCAACTAAGCCATTACAGCACGTTAACGACGAAAATGGTGAAATTGCACTTTGTACGCTGTCAGCGTTTAACTTAGGTGCGATTAAGTCTCTTGACGAGTTTGAAGAGCTGTCTGATCTTGCTGTACGTGCCCTAGATAACCTGCTTGATTACCAAGACTATCCTGTTCCTGCTGCATATAACGCAACAATGGGACGTCGTACGCTGGGTGTTGGTGTTATCAACTTTGCATACTACCTTGCTAAAAATGGCGTTAAATATTCTGATCACAGCGCGAACGGTCTAGTTCACCGCACGTTCGAAGCAATGCAGTACTATCTACTTAAAGCGTCGAACAATCTTGCTAAAGAAAAAGGTGCGTGTCCTAAGTTTAACGAAACCACCTATTCTCAAGGCATCATGCCAATTGATAGCTACAAGAAAGATCTTGATAGCGTATGTAATGAACCACTTCATTACGACTGGGATGCACTTCGTGAAGAAATCAAAACTCACGGATTGCGTAACTCTACGCTGTCAGCATTAATGCCGTCAGAGACGTCTTCTCAGATTTCTAACGCGACAAACGGCATTGAACCTCCGCGTGGTTTTATCAGCATTAAGTCGAGCAAAGATGGTGTTCTTAAGCAAGTTGTACCTGAGTACGAAACGCTAAGAGACCAATACGAGCTACTTTGGGATATTCCTTCAAACGATGGTTACCTACAACTTGTTGGTATCATGCAGAAGTTTATCGACCAAACTATCTCAGCGAATACCAACTACGATCCAAGCCGTTACGAAGGTAACAAGGTACCAATGAAGCTTCTTCTTAAGGACCTTCTTACTACGTATAAACTGGGTGTTAAAACACTTTACTATCATAACACTCGCGACGGCGCGTCAGACACATCTGCTCTCGATGCTAAAGCGAGCGAGCCTATGCCACGTCAAGAAGAAGTGGTTGTAGAGGAAGATGATGATTGTGCAGGTGGTGCGTGTAAGATTTAGAACACGCCCCCTGTTTAAATGGCAAATGCATAAAAGGAGTTAACTGCATTTGCCATTAACGTTTCGCAGCAAGAACACAAACAATAATACGCGTTAATCATTAAGTTTTTAGTTAGGCCATCATGAAATACACTACGTTTAATCAGCAAAGTACTAATCCATTGATCGAGCCGATGTTTTTCGGTAACCCCGTAAACGTTGCACGCTACGACCAGCAAAAGCATGCCATATTCGAAAAGCTTATTGAGAAGCAAATTAGCTTTTTTTGGCGCCCTGAAGAAGTTGACGTTTCTCGCGACCGTGTTGATTTCCAAAAATTGACCGACCCAGAAAAGCACATCTTTATTTCGAACCTTAAGTACCAAACCCTGTTAGATTCGGTGCAAGGCCGTAGCCCGAACATCGCGTTCTTGCCTATTATTTCACTACCAGAGTTAGAAACTTGGGTTGAAACATGGTCTTTCTTCGAGACTATTCACTCACGTTCGTATACCCATATTTTGAGAAACTTGTTCTCAGACCCAAGCGAAATATTCGAAGATATCGTAGTGAATGACGAAATTAAGCGACGTGCTGCTGATATTTCTAAATATTACGATGATCTCATTTTCGCCACTCAGCTTTGGCAGACACAGGGTGAAGGCGTACATACAGTGAATGGTGTTGCACACACTATCAACATGTATGAGCTTAAAAAGAAGCTTTACCTATGCATGAACTCGGTGAACGCACTGGAAGCAATCCGTTTCTACGTGTCTTTTGCCTGCACATTCGCTTTCGCTGAACGGAAGCTGATGGAAGGTAATTCTAAGATTATTCGTTTGATTGCCCGTGACGAGAATCTACACTTATCTTCAACACAGCATATCCTTAATTTGTGGGCTAAGGGTAAAGATGACCCTGAAATGGCGCAAATTGCAGAAGAATGTAAAGAAGAAGCGCGTGCTATCTTCATGAACGCTGTCGAGCAAGAAAAGCAGTGGGCTGACTACTTGTTCCAAAACGGCTCAATGATTGGTTTGAATAAAGAAATTCTTTGCCAGTACGTTGAGTACATTGCGAATCAACGTATGTCTGCTATTGGTCTAGACACCCCGTTCGAGATAAGCAGTAATCCACTTCCATGGATGAATAACTATTTGAATTCAGACAACGTGCAAGTGGCACCTCAAGAGTCTGAAATCAGCTCTTATCTTGTTGGTCAAATCGACTCTGCCGTGAGCGAAGACGACTTTGCTGATTTTGAGCTGTAAAACTACAGCTTAATGAGCAGCAACGATAAATCACTCCGCATCGACGTTGTCGATGTGGGGGCGATTATTTCCCCTTCTGATTCCACTATCTTAAACGCCCTTGAAGCAGCGGACGTTCATATTCACTACCATTGTCGTGAAGGCTTTTGTGGTGCATGCCGCACAAAGCTAATTGAAGGCGAAGTTGAGTACACCACAGATCCCCTCGCCTTCATTGACGACGATGAAATTCTTCCTTGTTGTTGCGTGGCTAAATGCCCGCTAAAAATAAAAGTACCGCTGTAAAATTTTCATTCATCGCTCTCACTATCACTCTCACAGTGTTTCTGCGCGTTAGAGTAATCCACTTCAATAGTTTTACGTAGCAACTTAACACTAATCAAACGTAAGGATAATGTTATGAGTGAAGTTTCTGGAAAAGTTGTCATCATTACAGGTGCAAGTAGCGGGCTTGGAGAAGCAACGGCGAAAATGCTTGCGGATAAAGGTGCTAAATTAGTGTTGGGCGCCCGCCGTGAAGACCGTCTTAAAAAACTTGTAGATGAAATTGAATCTTCAGGTGGCCAAGCTACTTATCAAACGGTAGATGTCACGAAAAAGGATGAAGTCAAGGCGCTTGCGAAAGCGGCCATAGATGCCTATGGGCGTATTGACGTGCTCGTCAACAATGCTGGTCTTATGCCACTCGCTCCGCTTGACGAGATGAAAGTTGACGAGTGGGATCAGATGATAGATGTAAACATAAAAGGCGTTATGTATGGAGTAGCAGCTGTATTAGGACAAATGCGAGAGCAAAAAAGCGGGCATATTATCAATCTTTCCTCTGTGGCAGGTCATGTTGTGTTCCCTGGAGCAACGGTTTATTGCGCAACTAAATTCGCTGTTAAAGCAATAAGTGAAGGCATTCGCAGGGAGTCAAATGGTGAAATTCGCTCTACCAACATCTCACCTGGTGCAGTGGCGACAGAACTTACTGACCACATTTCTCACAAAGACTCAAAGCAAATGGCAGATGATATGTATGACGATGCTATCGATGCAGATGCTATTGCACGTGCAATAACATTTGCCATAGAGCAGCCTGGCGACGTAGACATAAACGAAATGATCATCAGACCTACCCGTCAGGAACTCTAATACAGCTCATTTCTAACGTAATGGTATTGATTGGCCATCTAATGATTAAGCCTGCAAATGCAGGCTTAATTTATTTCTGAATTTAAAGTACTTTTTCGATGGCATACAATTCTTCATCAATGACCTGTAAGCGAGATGCTACAACGGCTCTCGCGTCGTTTACGCCTTTATTATAAAACGATGCGCCCATTTCTTTACTAATGAAGTCCAGAAGAAATTCTCCGTCAAATTGACCAAGTTCCACGCTTAATTCATCATCAAAATATCGTTGCAGTTTAGCGACTAGCGCGTCTTTTTCCTCACGGGTAAATGCAATATCACTCATTGTCATCCTTCATTCGTCACTTATAAAATGTCACGTTCTTTGTTTTAGACTCAACTATCGTTTTTCTTGCTCGTTAGCAATTATAAACGTTTTAACGTTAACACACCGCACGCCTAATTTTAGATTTTTTTAGCATGTAGACTCGGCCTGGTATGATTTTCGTATACACCTTGTAGACTTCTCTATTTTTAATTGCTGATTGTCTAAAAACAGTTATTTTAATGCAGAGTCTACATGCCCTTTTGTTCAAAGCACTGTCGCAATAGTTTGCGTAGATAATTACATCAAAATGGAGCATCGCTTTCACGTAATTTGCGAGGTTAACAATGAAAGTTCTACCTATTATCGGAATAACAACCGTACTAGCAGCAAATAGTTTACCTGCTTGCGCCAACCCTAACCCTCATAAAGATAAATCACTCCCTCCGGGTATAGAGAAGAAGTATGAACGAACAGGTGAATTACCGCCGGGTTGGGAAAAAAAGCTAGCCGTTGGAAATCGTTTAGATCGTGATATTTACAACCATGCCCGCATCATTGTGCCTTTGGGAGGAGACGGGTTAGTAACAGTTCGCATTGAAAACAAAGTGGTACGCCTTATTCAAGCCACAAGGGAAATTGTAGAGATTTTAGATTAAGCCTGCTCATATCTGAAAGAGAGCTTCTGATATGGAGCTCTTAGCTCACTTTTACTTATGGCTTACTATCAACATTTGAAAATTGACTTGCCCTCACTCGACAGTAGTATCTGGAATCAACCATAGTTTTTTAGTTGGGTAGCCATCATGTTACTCCTGCAACACATCACGCAGGATATACTAGAGCCAGTTATTCTTTGTTGTACATCAAGACTCAACAATCCCCAACTTAATGACTTGTTTAACACTTCTATAATAATGGCGGCGTTTCATTTTCTATGATGAAAGTACAAACGGCCCCAATTGCAATAAAGAAATCAGGAACAAAAAATGGCAGCTAACGCACTGTTTAAGCCTTACTCAAAGGGCAACTTATCGTTAACCAACCGAATTGTTATGGCCCCCATGACTCGTCAATTTTCGCCTAACGGCGTACCTACCAACGATGTAGCTGGTTACTATAAACGCCGAGCTCAAGGTGGCACAGGTTTGATTATCACCGAGGGCACTACAGTAAACGATAAAGTCGCTACGATGGATGCAAATATCCCTCAATTCCATGGCGATGAAGCGCTAGCCGGTTGGAAAAATGTGGTAGATGAAGTTCACAGTGTCGGTGGGAAAATTATGCCTCAACTATGGCACGTGGGTATGGCGAGGGTAGCGGAAAAAGCGCCTTATCCTGAACTTCCAAGTGCAGGGCCTTCAGGTTTATTCAAACCAGGAAAACAGGGCGCTGAACCTATGACCGTTGAACACATTGAATCCGTGATTACTGCCTTTGCACAAGCAGCAGCAGATGCCAAAACTATTGGTATGGATGGAATTGAGATTCACGGTGCTCATGGTTATCTAATCGACCAGTTCTTCTGGGAAGGCACAAACCAGCGAACTGACAGTTGGGGCGGTAACATGGAAAATCGTGGACGATTTGCGGTTGAAATAATTAAAGCCATACGTGATGCAACCGGTCCCGATTTTCCGATCGTACTGCGCTATTCGCAGTGGAAACAACAAGATTACACCGCTCGTTTAGCGCACACGCCCCAAGAGCTAGAACAGTTTCTTCTGCCGCTAAGTGAAGCTGGAGTAGATGTTTTTCATTGTTCTCAGCGCCGCTATTGGGAAAACGAATTTGAAGGCAGTGATTTAAACCTTGCAGGCTGGACGAAAAAATTAACTGGCAAGCCCACCATAACGGTAGGGTCAGTTGGGCTCAATGACGACTTCTTCGGCGCATTCAAAGGGCAAGATTCCAGCACTCGCTCAGTCGATGATTTACTTGAACGTTTAGACGCTGGCGAATTTGATCTGGTTGCTGTAGGAAGAGCGCTACTACAAGATCCGAACTGGGCAAACAAAATAAAAGAAAACCGCACCAACGAACTAGAGCAATACTCTGGTAAAGCGTTAGCAACGCTGTCTTAAGCCCTATTAAATTAAGCACTGGCGCGGCAAAGTTGCGCTAGTGCCTCTCCCAAAAGGACTCAAAGTCTGATTTGCTGAGCGGTTTTGCAATGAAATAACCCTGCGCATAATCACAGCCCATGCTTTTTAGAATATCGTATTGTTCTTGTGTCTCGACACCTTCCGCTACTACCTTTATTCCGAGTTTATTCGCCATCACAATAATGGCTTCGCACAGCACCTTATCATTGCTAACGTCAGTCATCGACTTCACAAAGCTCCTGTCAATCTTGATAAAGTCTGTAGGAAAGCGCTTTAAATAAGAAATAGAGCTGTAACCTGTACCAAAATCATCCAACGCGATATCAACGCCTGCTTGCCTAAACTGGAAAAGCTTCTTGGACACCATCTCATTGGCTTCCATTAATAAGTTTTCCGTGACTTCAAGAAGTATAGAACGCGCAGAGATCTTCTGGTCTAAAAGCAGGTTTAACCATTGAGTTATATTAGATTCTAAATTGAAGTAGTGGCTAGGTGACGTATTAATACTCACCTGCAGCTCTTGACGGTTTTGGGCTTTCCATTGTTTGATATTGGCACAGACTTCATTAAATACCCAATTACTGATATCAATGATGAGTCCAGATTCTTCCGCAAGTGGAATAAATTCATCTGGTGTAATTCTCCCCTTCGTGGGATGCTGCCATCGAAGTAACGCTTCAGCTTTCATCACTTTCTGGCTGCTGAAACATGCAATTGGCTGGTACTCAATAAACAATTCTTTGTTCTTAACTGCATAGCGCAAATCATTCAACAAGGTCATTCTCTTGATTGCTGCAGTTTGCATGTCGTGGGTATAATACTGATAGTTGTTTTTACCGAGATCTTTAGCACCGTACATCGCTTGGTCGGCATTCTTTAACAGGCCTTTGACATCTTTTGCGTCGTCCGGGTATAAGGTGACACCTAGGCTCGCGCTAGTATGCACACGTTCCAGCTCTAAACTATAAGGTTTTACGATCTCGCCAAGTAGCTTTTGTACGACCAGTTCTATAGAACTTAGGCCTTTAATGCCGTTTAGGATAATGACAAATTCGTCACCGCCTAATCGGGAAACGGTGTCATCTGAACGCAAACACTGCTTTATTCTTCTGGCGCACTCAATTAAAAGCTTATCACCTATATCGTGACCAAGCGTGTCATTAATATCTTTGAAATTATCAAGGTCCAAGAATATCACCGCTACCTTATCGCTCTCTCTATCGGCAGCCTTAATGGCTAACTGTAAGTGATCCAACATAAGGTTTCGGTTAGGAAGTCCTGTCAAAGAATCAAAGTTGGCTTGCTTCCATATAAGTTGATTCGCCAGCTCTCTTTCAATAGCGATGCTAGCGATATGCGCGAACTGTTCGATTAAGCGCATTTCGTCCGCTGTCGGTACTGCTCTTTCTCTATGATAAATTGCAAAAGTACCAATAGCGTCACCATTAGCTCCTTGTATTGGCTGTGACCAACAAGAACATACACCAGCGCGCAATGCTAAATCTTTCCAATCGGTCCAAAACGGGTGCGTACTGATATCTTCAACAATGGTCGGTAAGTTCGTCGCGGCTGTATTTCCACATGATCCCCTGCCTACACCAAACTCAACGCCATCGATAGCGTCGTTATAAAAGTCGGGTAAAGAAGGCGCAGCACCCATTTTCAGCTTGCCATCTTCTAATAGCAGGATACTGCAAATTTGATCTGTGTATTCGGCCTCTATAGCATTCACAATGTCGTGGAGTACGGTATGCAATGACTCTGCATTTACCACTTTCTCTAAAATAGCGCTCCTCACACGGGTGATTTTTTGTGTTTGAGCTAGCTTAAATTGGTACTCTTCCAACTGAGTTGAGAGATCATTGAATTCTTGTCGCTGTAGTTCCGACTCTACAAGTTTTGCAAGCTGCTCTAATTGCTGTATTTGAACGCAATTGAATATTTTTGGATTATTATCCGACACACATAGCGTTCCCACCGCAAACCCCTCTATCATCAGCCTAACACCCGCGTAAAAACGAATGTGAGGATGACCAACCACAAAAGGATTGCTTTTGAAGCGAGGGTCCTCTTGAGTATCTGGAACGACTAAGGTTTTGTCCTGCGCTATAGCATGGGCACAAAAGGCGACATCCCTTTCTGTTTCAGTCATATCGAGATTAATAGCCGACTTAAACCACTGCCTACTGTCATCGACAAATGTGACCGATGCGAATCTACAATCAAAAATGCTACTCGCTAGTCGAGTAATACGGTCAAAGCGCTCTTCTGGTGGGGTATCGAGCACTCTCAGTTTGTTGAGTGCAGCTAACCTCTCATGTTCATTTACAATAGTCGGGGGTGTGCGCACAACTCACTCCTAAATCCAACACGGTCGAATTGCGCACATTGTGCAACACGCTTTCAATAGCGAGGTTAAGCCAGTTGGACATTATTTCTGCCGCTCTCTTTGGCTTTATATAATGCGTCATCGGCTTCCGATAGTGCTGACTCAATAGTGTCATGATGTTCTTTTACATAAGATACACCCGCACTAACAGTGATATCAATAAACTTCCCGTTCACATCTAGAGGGTTTTTACTTATTCGATCTCTTAACTTTTCAGCTAACTTGAAGGCGCCTGCGCGGTCGGTATCAGGCAATAAAAGTACGAATTCCTCACCGCCAATGCGCGCTACGCAATCTGCATTACGCGAAGACATTTTTAAAATTTTTGCTACGTGTTTAATCGCTTTATCACCCATGTCGTGGCCGTGAGTGTCGTTGATACGTTTAAAAAAATCGATGTCGATCATCACCACTGACAGCGATCGCTTGTAGCGGTGACTAGCCGCTATTGCTTGTTGGGAAACAATCTGAAATGCCCGTCGATTTAGCAAACCAGATAGGTAATCAAAATTAGCGTCTCGCTGGAGCTTAGTGGCAAAACGACTTACCTTTGCCACCATTGGACGAAATATGAAAAACGCTTCAACTAATATGGTGAGGATAATGATGCCCAACACTACGTTTTGTGCATTTCTAAGGTCGTTTACTTTTTCCAAACTCTCTTTTTCATATTGCCCAACAATGTTGTGTAACGGTGTTAGCAGGTCGCTTTCTGCGAGTTGTAAAAACATCAAACTTCCGTTAGAAAACTGGACAGCGCCAACGTTACCATTTTCTGAAAGTGCGGCCCTTATCTCGCCTTCAAATAACTTTATTTTCTTATCTACATCAGAGGGAGGCATAAAATAGAGGTTATACAGTTCTTCAGAAAGTGGGCTGGGTTGACCTTTTGATAATGCTTCAAAATGTGGTGCTAGCAGAAACTGATGGTTTTGCTTCATTTTCTCAATCGCAGCTATAGAGAGTCTTTTTGATTTTTGAGCGCCAGTTTGCAAGTAATCGACCGCAAACATACTGGCTCTTTGCGAAAGCATGCGTTGCTGACCACTTACGTTAACAATTTTGCCAGTATTATTCTGCTCTGAAATGACTTCATCTAACATGAAGTGAACAACCAGAGACAGTACCGCAATCACTGAAAGCGAAATAACATAAGTTAGCGTTAACAATCTGCCTGGATTTCTTATCGTTATTGGATCTTCTGCGTTCATAACTGCGTTCCCATTATTTAGTGATCTACTACGTTAGCACTGTTGGAAAATTCAAATATTGCTCTTTAGTCTAGAAATATGCGTTAACGCTCCCCCATTGAACTTTATAGAACTATTTCGCCACGGCGGAAAATAACGCTTTTTCTGTTTTAAACGTAGCGTATAAAACGCTATTTTTTTATAACCAAGTAGATGCCACCCAACGTAGCTATTGAAGCAACCAGGATCTGCATTGTGAGTGGCTCACCAAGCGCTATCCACCCCATCAGCGATGCTATGACAGGCACGCTCAGTTGCACTGTCGCGGCGGTGGTTGATTTGATAAGGGGAAGCGCGCTGTACCAAATAGCGTATCCGCAACCCGATGCAAACACCCCTGATGCAAGCGCGTAATAAACACCCTCGCTATCTAAGACAAAATTATCTGCGCCCACGAAGCAAACCACACCAACCAAAGGAACACAGAAAAACGCGGCATAGACAAAATTACCCGATGTAGATAAAAGGGCTGAGCTACTTTTTTTACCCAAAAGCGAATAGACGCCCCAAGCCATACCCGCCAAAACCATAACCGCGCCTGCTAAAAGAGGCGGTGCTGCCGCGCTAGGCAACAGTAAGATAACAAGGCCTAAAAATGCCAACACAAACCCCAACCACTGCCATTTTTTAAATCGCTCGCCATTGAACAACCCTACGGAAATCATAGTGAGTTGCACGGCACCAAATAATAAAAGTGCCCCCGTTCCCGTGGACATTGAAATATAGGCATATGAAAAGCAGATAGCGTAAACGAACAACGAAATGCCACCGAGTACGCTGGCGTTGGTTTTTAGGCCATGAAAAAGGCCTTGAGAAGGCACGCTCTCACTTTTGCGACGTAGGAAATAAGAAGACAAAAGTAACAACGCTATCGCCCCGCTCGCTAAGCGTAAGATAGTAAAACTAGCAGGATCTATATCGGTGTTAGCAAGAGCCATGCGGCAAAGTAGCGAATTAGCAGCAAATGCAATCATGGCAATAGCGACCAATACAAAGGTTTTCAACAAACCGAATCTCCCTAGTTTTAAACGCAAAAATGCTCAGCAGTACACTAACTTATCCCGTAATGCATCGAAAAGTAAATGCTTAAACGCAAGAGACAATATTTTACAACGACGTAGACAGGTCAAACTGACTAAAACGAAAAAGAGGACCGAAAGGTCCTCTTTAAATTAGTTATTACTTGATGAGAGTTTTAAAGCGATAAGCCTAAGCGCTCAGCCACTTCAATATAGGTCTCGACAACAGAGCCCAAACCTTGTCTAAAGCGGTCTTTGTCCATCTTTTTACGGGTTTCTTTATCCCACAAGCGACAGCCATCTGGTGTGAACTCATCACCTAGTACGATATTGCCATCTTTGTCGACACCAAACTCTAGTTTATAGTCTACAAGCAACATACCCGCGTCATCAAAGAGTGCTTTCAAAACACTGTTAACTTTGAAGGTCAATGCTTTCATTTCAGCAATTTGCGCTTCGGTTGCCCAACCAAATGATAAAATATGGTAGTCATTTACCATTGGGTCGTGAAGTGCATCATTCTTTAAGAAAAACTCGAAAATAGGTGGGTTAAGCTCTTTGCCCTCTTCCACACCCAGTCTGCGAACTAAAGAGCCAGCAGACAAGTTTCTCACCACACACTCAACAGGGATCATGTCGAGCTTCTTAACCAAAGACTCAGTGTCAGAAACCAGCGCCTCAACTTGCGTTGCAATGCCTGCTTCTTCAAGCTTTGTCATAATAAAGTGATTAAACTTGTTGTTTACTTCACCTTTGCGTTCTAGCTGTTCAATCTTCTCACCATCAAACGCCGAAGTGTCGTTTCTAAAGTGAAGAATAAGTTTATCGCTATCATCAGTGTAATAAACAGTTTTTGCTTTACCGCGGTAAAGCTCGTCGCGTTTTTCCATTCTTAGTCTCAGTTATATATCAAGGTTATCTTCTGACATGACCTCAGCAAATGCACTGTAAAGGTCGGAAACCTGATTTGCTTCAAACGGTACACTTTCATTATTCATGAAGGTAACTGACGTGCGATCTGCACCCGCTCTTGCAACTTTCAAACGATAGTCACCTTTCTTTAGCAACTCTTTATCGCTTGAGAATAAACCATCCCACCAACTACCTTGATCACCATTGTAAGTGACAAATAATAGGCCGTTTGATTTATCTAAATCTTTAACGTCAAAACCAAGCTTACGCAGTACTAACAGCATTCTTGGCCACGCTACATCATACTTAGCTTCTACGATATACGCCGCATCACCATCGGCATTAAAGCCCATCTCGGTATTGATACCCTGACGGATACGAGCAATTCTTCGTGTCTCTGCTAGCTGAATTTGGTACTCATAGTGACCAACAACTTGGTTCAACACCTCAACTTCTTCGCGACGTTCTTCCATTGAAGAGACTTCTGCAATCACGTCGTTGCCCAATGTTTGCATATAGTCCTTTAATTCAACAGTAAGCGCAGCACTACGGCCGTGAGGTTTAACGTCTAAGCTGAATTCAAAACGTCGACCGATTTCGCTTTCTTCATCTATAAAGCTATACCAAGGACCTTCGACTTCTTTAGTTATCACCATCCAGTCAGTAACCAGTACTTTCTCTTCTGGACTAAAGCTATCTACACCAATACCTTGTTCATCTAAGAAACTTAAAAGCGAGTTCCAAATTGCTTGGCTTAGCGGCTGACTATCGTCAACCTGGTCAAACCAAATGGTTGCTGAACTCTTACCTTCCTCAATGTGAGAACCCGTAACTAACGGTAAAACTAATGCTGGCGAGCGAACCATCAACGACTTGCCCACCAAATTTGAATCGGCCTCTTGACCTAACTCAGGTAATACAAAATCACGAGAAAAAGCAGGTGCATCTAAGTCAGAAGGTACTTTTAGCGATTCTTGTTCTTTAGTTTTTAAGTATTCGTAGCTGCCAGACGCGGTCTTTCTATCTATTTGGCTTGAACAACCTGCAAGTGCAACCATCGCTACTGAACTTGCTATAGCCAGCGTTCTTTTCATCTGTGTTCCTTATTAACCAGAAATCAATGCGTATTTTTTTAGTAGTTCTTCGATACGTTTTTGGCTTGATAGTTCCGGTAAAACCATAGGTAATCGCATAACTGCGCTTTCCATCATGCCCATTTTATACAATGCCCACTTCGGCATTACAGGATTTGGTTCAATAAATAGTTCGCTGTGAAGTAATTTAATGGTTTCATCGATATCGCGACATTTATCAAAATTATTTTCTAGCGCAGCTTCACACATTTGTGCGATTGCTTTAGGCACTATGTTAGCCGTTACGGAGATAACGCCATGACCGCCTTCACACATAAACTCGCAGCTTGAACCGTCATCGCCGCTAAGTAAAACGAAGTCATCGGGAACCAAAGGCTGAGTAGCCTTAAGGCGTGCAATATTGCCAGTCGCGTCTTTAAGACCAACGATATTTTTGTGCGTTGCTAATTTAGCCACCGTTTCAGGCAGCATGTCGGCTACGGTGCGGCCTGGCACATTGTAAAGAATAACAGGTAAGTCACTAGCGTCTGCAATTGCATTAAAGTGCGCGACCATACCCGCCTGTTGAGGCTTATTGTAATAAGGTACTACGCTTAGGAAACCGTCTATACCTGTAGAGCCTAATTGCTCTGTAAGAAAAATAGCCTCTGCCGTAGAGTTTGCGCCACTGCCGGCAATAACCGGAATTGCTCCCGATGCCATAGCAACGGTTTCTTTAACCACATTGATGTGTTCATCAAAAGGTAGCGTTGCTGACTCACCAGTAGTTCCAACCGACACTATACCGTGGGTGCCCTGCTCTACATGAAACTTCACAAGTTTCTCTAAAGACTTGTAATCAATATCGCCGTTTTCGAACATCGGCGTGACGAGTGCTACGTAACTACCAGTAAACATAATCTCTCCGAAAAATGTGAGCGCACATGGTAAATATGTCGGTGCTTAAACACAAGTAATAGCGCAAGTAAAATGACAAGAATTTGACAATATCTTATTCAAAGGCAAGAAAAAGGCGCTGACTTATAAAAAAACTCTGTGCTAACATCCCGACATTATTAACATTGAAGTGAAGTAGATGTCGAAACACCAACTTATCGTCACCATCTTGGGGACAGACAAAAGTGGCATTTTAAGCGAAATTGCAACGACGGTATCAGAAGCTCAGTGCAATATTCTAGATAGCAGGCAAGCCATTTACGGCAAAGAGTTCTCGTTGACCATGATCATAGAAGGAACGCAAAGCGCTATCACAAAGGCTGAATGTATTTTACCTTCGCTATTTCAGCGTCTTGACCTGCTTTCTATGATGAAGCGCACTAGCCATCACGAAAAGCAAAACCTTGCCCATCTTTTTAATGTCGAGTTTAGTGGCGAAGATGCAGCTGGCTTGATTAAAGCGGTGACCGGCTTTTTTGCCGAGCGTCATGCAATGATAAGTGCATTTAGACAACGCACATTTAAAGACAAGACATCGGGTAAAGACAACATGCGCTGCAAATTTGTTGTTTCTCTTCCCTCTAATGAAAATGTAGACGCACTAGAATCTGATCTAATGTCCCTGTTCACTTCGTTAAATGTGACAGGCAAAGTTGTAGACAAACAAAAAAAGGATCCCAATGAAAACGTTACAAGCTGGTGATAAAGCCCCACAATTCTCATTGCAGAACCAAAATGATGAAACCGTATCTTTAGCTGATTTCGCAGGTAAAAAAGTACTGGTTTATTTTTACCCTAAAGCGATGACGCCTGGTTGCACAGTACAAGCCCAGGGCTTACGCGACGTAAACGAAGAACTAACGGCGAAAAATGTGGTTGTGCTAGGAATTAGCCCAGATGCAGTTAAACGCCTGCCTAAATTCATCGAAAAAGAAAACCTAAACTTTACGTTGCTTTCTGATGAAGACCACGCCGTTGCCGACGCTTTTGGTGTGTGGGGACCTAAAAAGTTTATGGGTAAAGAGTATGATGGCATTCATCGCCAAACATTCCTCGTGGATGAAGACGGTGTTATTGAGCACGTTTTCAACAAGTTCAAAACAAAAGAACACCACACCGTAGTACTTGATTATCTAAACAGCTAAACCGGTATAGAATTTAAAAAGCCCCGATAACATTATGTTTTCGGGGCTTTTTTATACTTGTTCAATTCGTGTCAGTGTTTACCTATAACGCCTATTTGAATCAGTACTCGTTTTGAATCTCGTACTGGATGGCGCTGACTGGTTCGCCAAATGGGAATAACTACTTTGCCTCTTCGGGTACAATAACGGGGTTACTAGACCACGCTGTAATTACCGCCTTCACGAGGGTAGCGAGAGGAATAGCGAAAAATACGCCCCAGAACCCCCAAAGACCTCCAAACACTAATACTGCAACGATTATATAAAGCGGATGCAAGCTAACCGCCTCCGAGAATAGCAGCGGTACCAACAAGTTACCGTCTAACGCCTGAATAATGCCGTACGCTATCATTAAATACCAAAATTCTGGTGAAATACCCCACTGAAACATAGCGACAACGGCCACGGGTATAGTAACCACTGCTGCACCGATGTACGGAATAAGTACTGAAAATCCCACCAATACGCCAAGCAAAATAGCATAACGTAAGTCCATCAATACAAACGTTACGCAGCTCACCGCGCCCACAATTATAATCTCGATCACTTTGCCGCGAATATAGTTGGCAATTTGAGAGTTCATTTCGTGACCAACTTGCGTAATTAAGCGTCGCTCCTTAGGCAGCAAGCGAGATATGCTGTCTAAAAAGAAAAGCTTATCTTTTAGCATGAAAAACACCATAAGCGGTACGAGGATAACGTAAACGAGCAACGCAGCTAAGTTGGCGATATTACTAAACGAAGCAGAAATAAGGGTTTCGCCCACCTCAACCAATTTGTCATTTAAACCTTCCATCATTTGATGGATTTGATATACCTGAACGTAATCTGGATATTTGTCCGGAAGCGTTAATATCCATTCTTGTGCTTTCTGCCATATTAGCGGCGTTTCTTGAATCAAGTTAACGCTTTGCTTGGATATAATTGGAACAAGGCCAATTAAGGTTAATATGGTTATAGTGATAAAGCCGAGCATTACAACGACGCAGGCGAGCGTTCTACTTACGCCGACATTTACCAAGCGACAGACTGGCCAATCGAGTAAATACGCAATCACTGCTGCAACCAACACAGGCATAATTAGCCCGCCCCACAATAGCAACACTGCCGTGGTCAAAAGGATCAAGATAAGCAACATTGCTGCATCAGGATCAGAAAATTTGCGTCGGTACCAACGACCAAAAACGCTAATCATATAAACGCCTAGAAATTACTAAGAATAGGACACGCATCATAGTTGATAGCGCTAGCACTTAGCAATAAGTAGCACTTAAGAATCTTTCAAAATCAAACTGGTATGATGTTTTTACAGTATAAGCATTAATGTGTAGAGTGGTTGTTACAACAGTAAAAAATAAACTGGATGCGTTTGTGTCGCATTGGTATAACTGACGTGTCATAAACGAGATGGCATAGGCGATATTGCCTTGTGTCTTCGAAAATGATGCATATAAGAAAAAAATAAAATTTGAAACTGTTTAGCAACTTAGCGCTCTAAGGATTAAGCAGTATTAACCGTATACAATGATTGTAGGTTCATGAGAAAAAAGTTTTCAGCATCTTTGGTTGCCCTTTCCTTCGTGCTCACATCGAGCCTAACGGCTGTTGCACAAGATGCCAATTACAGCAATAAAAATGCGTTACCTGAAATAGGTGTTGTTGCGTCAGACGCCATATCGCTTGATAAGGAGATGATCGTAGGCGATGCCGTAATGCGGCAAATGCGCGGTCAAAGTCCTGTAATCTCAGATCCGGTGCTGGATGAATATCTACAGGATGTAGGCAACCGATTGGTTGTCCATGCTGACAACGCCAAGTTTCCTTTTGAATTTTTCTGGGTAAATAATGATGCCATTAACGCGTTTGCGTTTTTTGGCGGTCACATTGGTGTTCACACAGGTTTAATGCGTCGTGCTGAAAATGAAAGTGAACTGGCTTCGGTGCTAGCGCACGAAATTTCTCACGTAACTCAACGCCACATAGCACGACGTATGCAGGCGCAGCAGCGCTCATCTCCCCTAGCCTTGGCGTCACTTATCGGCGGGGTGCTAATTGCAATGGCCAACCCAGAAGCGGGTATTGCGGCCATGCAGGCGGGAACCGCAGCCTCTGCACAATTGCAAATCGACTATACCCGTTCGAATGAACAAGAAGCCGATAGAATTGGTATCGCAATGCTTGCTCGTGCGGGCTTCGATCCGAGTGCGGCTGCTTCATTCTTTTCTACCATGGCGGAAGAGTACCGCATGGTTTCTCGTCCACCCGCAAGGCTGCTTACTCACCCTTTAACCGAAACCCGTATTGCTGACGCGAGAAATCGCGCTGGTGACTACCCTAGACGCTACTTACCCATTAACAAGCAATTCGAGTTGGCAAAAGCACGTATAAAGGCACGCTACTCGTTTAAAGCTGATTACGCTGTAGAATATTTCGAAGCGGCCGTGGCACAAGACGTACAGCGCAGTAAAGAAGCGTCATTATATGGTTTAGCGCTTGCTTATATGCGCGCCGAAAAAATCGAAAAAGCCAAAGACATTATGGATGAGTTAATAGCAAAAGATAGAGGAAACCTCTTTTATCTCGACGCTATGACAGATATCTATATTTCGCAAGGTGAGCCTTTAAAAGCCGTTGAAATGCTAAGACCTCACGTTACGCATAACCCTAGAAATCAAGTATTGGCACTAAACCAGGCCAATGCTTACATAAGCGCAAACAAATATGAAGAAGCGGTGTCTCTACTTAAGGATTTCCTGCTGGTTAAAAAAGATTATCAACTGGCACATCAGTTGATGAGTGAGGCGTATCAAAAGTCGAAACGTTTCTCGCAAATGCATCAGAGCAAAGCGGAAGTATATGCATTGTATGGAGCTTATAACCGCGCGGTTGACGAACTTCAATATGCGTATAATTTCGCAGGCGATGATCACCTTGAAAAACAAAGAATCAGAGCGAGAATAAAACAATTTCGCGACCAAGAAGAGCGTTTACAACGACTCTAGACCATCGCACTTCACTGCTATTCTTCAGCGCCTTTCAATTCAGCTAGGCGCTGACGCAGATGCGCTGCCGTAATTTCTCCCATTATCGTATCCTTTATTTTCCCATCAGGTCCAAGAATAAACGTGGCTGGTAAATAAGGGGGTTTTTGCATGGGCAGTTTAGTGTCTGGCGAACTTATAATAACAGGCAAATCAATATCAAACTTCTCAGCCATGGCTTTGAGTTCAGGCTTCGTTTTAAGGTCGTAGTTAATAGCAAAAAGACGGGTATCGTCAGGTAGCGAATGATTAAATGTGACGAGCTCAGGCATTTCTCGTAGACATGGTGCACACCATGGCGCAAAGTAATTTACCACAACCCACTTCCCCTCAAGATCTTGCCAAAGGTAAGCAATTCCATCTAATGTTTCAAAGTCATGTTGAAGACGCTGATACGTATATGCACCGGCAAACGCAACAAGCGCTAACAGCACTAGAAAGAGTATAGGCTTTATTTTTCCTGCATTGCTTTTTGGCTGTGACAACAACATATAACCTTCTAACTTTGACTATTTTTTCATAGTGCCAGATTCTTACTTCGCGCACTAACATAAATTCAACCACGCTTTTTAAGCACCGTTTTCCAGAAACGATGCTGTAAACAAAGAATAGTACGAATTTATTACCCGTTATCGGTAAACTGCTTGATATTCTATGGCAAAAACGCAATAGTTCGCGCCAATTCATATAATCATGAACAAGAGTATTTATGACAGACATTACCATTATTCACAATCCTCGCTGTTCAAAGAGCAGACAAACCCTAGCACTACTTGAAGAGCAAGGTGTAGCGCCTGTTATTGTTGAGTACCTAAAGCACCCTCTTGACGCAAAAGAACTGAAAGAGATATTTAAAAAACTTAACCTTGGATCGGTTAGAGATATGATGCGTACTAAAGAAGCAGAATATAAAGATGCTAACTTAGGTGATAGCGCACTGTCTGATAATGCGCTTTTTGAAGCTATGGCTCACACGCCTAAGTTGATAGAGCGTCCCATTGTTATAAATGGCGAGAAAGCCAGAATTGGTCGTCCGCCAGAATCTGTCTTGGAAATTGTATAGTGCAACCTGTTCTCGTACTTTATTACAGCCGCAACGGCAGCACAAAGCGATTAGCTGATGCCATCGCCCAAGGAGTATCGTCATTAGATGTTCCTGTGATAGTACGTACAGTCAAGAGTATCAGCGATGCAGCTAATGACGCGGCATCTAGTGCTGTACCCGAGGTTTCCCTTCAGGAACTCGAACAGTGCAGTGCCCTGGCGTTAGGTAGTCCTACGCGTTTCGGCAATATGGCAGCGCCAGTAAAACATTTTTTGGATTCTACAAGCAGTCAATGGTTAAAAGGCGCGTTGATTGATAAGCCTGCGTGCGTGTTTACATCTTCTTCTTCCATGCACGGCGGCCAGGAATCCACATTACTTTCCATGATGGTTCCGCTTATCCATCACGGCATGGTGATTTGCGGGTTACCTTACAGTGAGCCTGCGCTACACAACACCACAATGGGTGGCACCCCTTACGGTGTAACACACGTCGCTCATCACAGTTTAAGTGCACCAGAGCAATTGAGTGCAGATGAAAAAGCGCTATGCATTGCTCAGGGTAAGCGACTTGCAATGTTCGCTAAAAAGCTAGCTGACAACGCCTAACAGTTACGTTATTTGGCGCATAAAACGTAGACCTTATAAAGAACATTAAAAAACAAATTGTTTCGGAGACATTACCATGGCACCAGATACGCGTTTTTATCGCTATCTCGCACTTATAAGCCACACCGGGTTAATCGTATGGATAACACTGTGGCAATTTACTTTTACTAAAGAGCATACTTACTCTCCTTTGTTTATTGCCTTGTTTTATATTTTACCTTTATTGTTACCTTACTGGGGTATATTAAAAGGCAAGCCATATACTCACGCATGGGCCAATTTTGTCGTTTTGTTTTACCTCATTCACGGATGCACTGTGGCATACGCTGTACCTGATGAACGTTGGTATGCAGTGGTAGAGATTATTCTATGCACGGGTATGTTTGTCGGCTGTAGTGCGTTTGCTAGAAAACGTGGTCGTGAATTGGGTTTGGGCCTTAAAAAGCTTAAAGAAGAGATGCAAGAAGAAAAAGCACGCTTTGAGCAAGGTCAACAATGATCATGTAATACACAGCGAAAACACATGCTGCCAAGGGGTTAATATGACACGCCATTTGCCTGAACTTACATTAGTAATCGCATCGTTATCGTTACTTGCAGCATGTGGAGGCTCTGGTTCAGGCGATAGTTCAGCCCCAAGCACTCCTTCCATTCCTCCAACCATTAGCATTTCAGGCCCTACAAACGCCGTTGTAGGCGATGCGGTCGACTTTGCTGTCGCCTCGCCTACTGGCCACGCTATTGTAGATATCGATTGGCAAGTCTCAGGCGTATCACAGCAGCCTCTCAGTGCTCACACGCAGGCTATCGGCTTTGATGTTACCTCTTCAGGTAGCTTCGATATCGCCGTAAACGTTAGCTTAGAAAATGGCACAACGCTTACAGACACCATAACGTTACAAACGAACGAAAGTACCGCGCCGCTAGCCGCATTACGATTGGGTCATGAGGCATCCGAAGGCGGCAGAGTTTCTCTTCGCGTTGACACCGTTAACTCGCAAGGGTTAACAATCTCAAATATCACGTGGCAACAAACGTCTGGACCAATCGTCAATAACTTCAACTTTGATGAAGGCGATTATTCTCATTCGATATATTTTCAAGCGCCTCGAGTCAGCAACGACACAATCATTGAAATAGAAAGTACCGTTACACTCTCAAATGGCGAGGTGTTAACCGATAGCGCGCAAGTTCTAGTGAAAAACATCGACATTAACAATAGCGGCTTTTTTGTAGATGACGAGACAAGTATTCCCGAAACGGTAAGCGCGCATATGCAGCCCTATAGAGCCGACAGCCCTTACGCGTCGGCACTTATTGATTGTGTTTATAACAATCAGGTTTCAAACAGCTGTACGTTCTCTCAGCTACCACTGATTGGCCAAGTCACCGAAAGCCCCACTATCGATGATATTTTAGATAGAACATACGTCTCGCATCCGTGGATGGGCGATGCATTTAGAACGTATTTAGAAACTTCAGCAACCCGTGATGACATGCTTAAGTTACTACGCGCAACTAACGCGATTGTGATTTCTTACGATATCCGCCCGTCATTTTATTGGGTTGCCACTGGTGCCATTTACTTAGATGCCAACAACTTTTGGCGCACACCGCAAGAGCGAGACACGCTAAATACTCGCCCAGATTATAGAAGTGGTTTTGGTAGTGAGCTCGATTTTACGACGTCATGGCGCTACGTGAAAAACGGGGCCTATTATTTTCCTAATATCAGCACAGCGAACGTAGCAGATAGACTTCCACGTGACGTGAGCGATGTAGAAGCAGCATTAAGCTATTTGCTATACCACGAGCTAGCTCACGCCAATGACTTTTTCGACTACACCGAATGGCAACAACTCAGCAATAGCGCGAGCCCACTGTCGTCTTATGATGACAGCTCTCCCATTTCTACGGGGCTAACAACTTCATTGCCTCTTACGTCGTCACAACTCCATGCTTTGGCCGAAGTTCGATACGGCGGCGCAACCGCTTCAAGCGCGCAGCGAAATTATACCGCGCTACAAGTGGCAAATTGGTTTGAGGATGATGGTGCGGTTGCTTTCTACTCTTACTTTACGGAACGAGAAGATCTCGCCATGTTATTCGAGCGCTTCATGATGCTTTACCGGCTTGAGGCAGAAGCGGATGTAGGCGTATTTACAAGAGAGACACTGGAAGACGGCAGTTTCATTCCCACTTGGGCTCAGAGAAACCGTGTTAATGATGATAACGTTACTATGCGCGTAGATTACGTATTAAGTAGAATTTTACCCGAACTCGATGTACCTGCTATTCAAGCGTCACTTCCAAGCCCTTATCTGCTTCCGAACGATATTACCTGGCGGGACTCTGCGTCTAGTACAAATCCAAACGTACAGTCTGCGAGCGATAAGTTAATGCTACAGAACGGCGGAAACAATTCGGTTACTTCCGATGGAACTCTAATGACGGTAGCAGAAGAATTTAGCACCACATCAAGCGCTCATAGTTTAAGAAAAGAACAATAAACGGCAACACAGCAGCGCTTTGACTAACGCAGGTTAAACTCGCGCTTTGGCTAACTTAAGTTAAGCTCGCGCTTTGGCTAACTTAGGTTAAGCTCGCGCTTTGGCTAACTTAAGTTAAGCTCGCGCTTAACCATGCCCACCGATAAGCGTTTTTGTTCTTGGAGTGAGCGTGTGTCTAAACGGGCTAATAGTGACATGAGGCTTTTTAGGTCTCGTTCACTATGGTGCAAAAGAAACTGTAGTGCTTGGTTTGATAGCTTTAACCCACGTTCCGCTGCACGTAAGCGCACGGCTTCTTCACGACCATTGTCATCCAGTTGGTTTACGTGATAAATAACCCCCCACGCCAAGCGAGAACGCAAGTCAGGTAAAACAAAAGCCGGGTTAGATGGGCCTAGGTGACTAGAACAAAGTACCATGGTTTGTTTAGTCTCAATCACTCGGTTTAACAAATCGAACAACGCTTCTTCCCAACGTAAATCGCCCGCTATCGCGTGAATGTTGTCTAATGCGATTAACGAAAGATTCTCTAGGCCTTCAAAAATATCGAGCGACCACGCTTCGTAATTATTAAGATTTAAATAAAGGTGACTAACCGATTTTTCGGCTAGTTGATGACAAGTGGCAAACAATAAGTGACTTTTACCGATAGCGGTACTGCCTAGTAAAGTAAGCAAAGGCAGCTGAAGCGATGCTAAAGGCCCCAATTCAGGAGCCTCGCGCCAGTGTGGCAGCGCATCTGCAATCTGCTCAAGGACTGAAACTACTTCTTCGTTACCCGTATTGACAAAACTATCGAAGTTTTCGTCAACAGGTAGCGTGACAGGCAAAGGCAGCTGCATGCTAAATTAATTGCTCCAATAGAAACTGTGTCCTTTCACGGTTTGTCCGTACGAATCGGTTACGGGGCGTAATTTGCTTTCTAGTTTAATACTGTTAAGTAAATCGTCCACCGTTCCAATTAATGTAAGTGAGTACGTGGCAACAGAACCAGATTGCTCTACTAGTGTAGCGTTTTCAATCACACTTAAACTATTTAAATAGTCAGTAGCGCTGGCGTAACTTTTTACCGAGCCAATATTGGCAATCGATACCTTGATAACTTCTCGCTCAGACGCTTCGATTCCTACGATTGCATAAAGCGACGATAAATAATTTGAGTAGGCATCGATTAACTGATTGCCAAGAGCTTCGGGCGAATCACCGTATATGCTGCCATAGCTAACCTTACCGCCACCAACGAACACCCAGTCTAGTGCATAGTCACCTTCATCGGCACGCTTCGCATAGTTGGCAAACTCGTTCATGGTGAACGGCATCGTTGTGCTCTCTTCCTGCGCCAGCTCCTTCGCCGAGGTTCCGTCAGCATTATTTAAGTTTTGGTTTGTAGCGTCATAACCGTCATTTAACTGAGCATCAACACCGTTATTCATCGCACCAGACTCAACGTTATCTGAAAAGGTGCGCTGTGCGTCCATATTATCTACACGCGGATTTCGCTCACCGAAACTTTGTTCATCAGTTTGTGCTCTAAACTGTGCTTCTTCATCTAGCACGCTATCAAGAGATTCTACTGTGCCAGAAGGCACAACATTTTCCGGCAAATCAGGGATTGCACTCGCGTCGTTACGATAAACTCTGGCACCAATAATGTTGTCGACCCCATAGCGTGTAGATGCTTTGCGCAAAGGCTCAACAAATCGTCCCCACACATCATAAGTAGAAATATTTACATTGTCGGTAAGGTCCATTAAAGGCAAGCTTAATGGTACGCCTCGTTCTTTCGCCGTTTGTTTGAGCGTATGTTGTAATTCTGTATTGAGAGATTCGTCTAAGATGATGCGAGTTTCGTTGTCGTCTTCCTGCGCAAGCCACACTATCGTTTCAGGGCGTCTATCACCCCAGAGCGGAAGCATTTCACGCTGAAGAAGTTCATTGAGTTTTGCTTGATCGAACTCCGCAACGTAATACGTTCTACCTTTGTCAAAAGCAAATCGATAGGAACGAAGCAGCGATTGAGGCGACGATAACGCTGCTCTAACACCGGCATTATCGAGCACGCTTGTGCTGCCCGACATCTTCACAAAAACCTGCCTTAATGCTTTTTTAAGCGCGTTTTGTTGGGTACGCTGAGTTTGATCTTCAACTTGAATCTGCGCTTCGTTGACCACAACGCGTTGAGCCGCATTTATAAAGGGGGCGTAAGTCAGCGCAGCAAGAAATGAAATGCCCAGAATGCCTTTCAAGCTAACTCTCGTTAAATTAGTTCCATTGGTGTTACGCTTTACTGCCGTTAACATTGACACTCCATACTCTCTTAAAATCAATTCCTTACCTATCGAATCGTCAGTTAATCTCGTTTACCTATATACGGTAAACTTGGACTAACCTGCGCGCAATTCACTCTACTTTTTAGAGCGAGACATTTTATCAAGCAAGATGTTCACCAAAAGATAGCCTTCTATTGTCTTTTATATTGGGTTTAATTTCACCCCTAAAATAAAAAAGATCAAAAAGCGCATAAAATAGCCTTCACAAATTGGACTTGTGACGACTTGCTGGTAGAATCCGCGGTTTTCTACCTCTTAGTTTCAGGGCCCAACCGTGAGCGAAAATAAAACCTCTTTAAGTTACAAAGATGCAGGCGTAGATATCGATGCAGGTAATCAACTTGTTGAACGCATTAAATCTGTTACCAAGAAAACCCATAGACCAGAAGTAAAAGGTAATCTGGGTGGTTTTGGTGCACTTTGTGAACTGCCTACAAAATATAAAAAGCCGCTACTTGTTTCAGGTACTGACGGCGTGGGTACAAAACTAAGAGTTGCTATGGATGCTAACCGTCATGACGGTGTTGGTATCGACTTAGTAGCAATGTGCGTAAACGACCTTATTGTTCAAGGTGCTGAGCCCCTATTCTTTCTAGATTACTACGCAACTGGCAAGCTTGACGTTGATGTAGCCGCGTCGGTTGTAACCGGCATTGGCGCCGGCTGTGAGCAAGCAGGTTGTGCATTAATTGGTGGTGAAACAGCCGAGATGCCTGGCATGTATCACGATGGTGACTACGATATTGCAGGCTTCTGCGTAGGCGTGGTTGAAGCTGATAAGGTTATTGACGGCGCTAACGTTAAACCAGGTCAAAAACTAATTGCACTTGGTTCATCGGGCCCTCACTCAAACGGTTACTCATTAGTTAGAAAGATTATTGAAGTTAGTGGTGCAGATGTAAACGCCGACCTAAACGGCAAGCCTATCATCGACCAACTTCTCGAGCCTACTCGCATCTATGTTAAATCGGTATTGGCATTGCTTGAAGAAGTACAAGTAAGCGCTATTTCTCACATCACGGGCGGTGGTTTTTGGGAGAACATCCCTCGCGTATTACCTGAAGATGCGAAAGTGGTTATTGATGAAAGCACCTGGGAATGGCCTGCAATCTTCTCTTGGTTACAAGAAAACGGTAACGTGACTCGCCACGAAATGTACCGCACGTTTAACTGTGGTGTTGGCCTTGTAATCGTTGTTGACGAAAGCGATACCGATGCTGCACTGAATATTCTTAAACAACACGGTGAAAATGCTTGGGTTATTGGTGATATCGCAGCAAAAGATGGCGAAGAGCAAGTAGAGATCAACGCGTGAGTAACAGTGTAACCAAACTATGCGTACTTATTTCAGGTAATGGCAGCAATTTACAAGCCATTATCGATGAAATAAAAGCAGGCCGTCTGAATGCGGAAATCAGCGGCGTGATCAGTAATCGCCCTACTGCTTATGGTCTGGAACGCGCTAAAGAAGCCGGGATCAATGCGGTTTGCTTAGATCATACAGGCTTCGATTCACGAGAGTCTTATGACGGGGCGCTCAAAGCACAAATTGAGGCTTTTGGCGCAGACTGTGTTGTTCTTGCGGGCTTTATGCGTATCTTAACACCGGAGTTCGTCGACAGCTTTGCTGGAAAATTAGTGAACATTCATCCATCTTTGTTGCCGAAGTACAAAGGTTTGAATACGCATCAGCGAGCTATCGACAATGGAGACAAGGAGCACGGCGTTAGCGTGCACTTTGTTACACCAGAGCTCGACGGCGGCCCTGTTATCATTCAAAGCCGCGTACCTGTGTTTGAAGACGACACAGCAAGCGACTTGGCCGAGCGTGTTCAAGAACAAGAACGTCGTATCTATCCGCTTGTGCTATCTTGGTTTAGTGCAGGTCGATTATCGATGCGAAACAATAAGGCAGTTTTAGATGAGCAAGAATTACCAGAATCTGGTTATGCAAGCGACTAAGCCTTTTGCTTTAGGCGCACTGTTAGCAGCATCGCTTTCAGTAGCCGCGCAAGCAAACCCTAGTACAGAAAATACGGATAGTGCAGAGCTACCGCTTCAGCCCTACAAGGCAACCTATACCGCTTACAAATGGGGTGACGATGTAGGCGAAGCGAATATTGAGCTCTCGAAATTAGGTGACCAACAGTATTCTCTAATTTACACGTCAAAAGTGTCTAAGTTTTTCTTGTCTGACAAACGCAGTGAACATTCTATTTTTACTGTTAATGATAATACCGTCGTACCCTCTGAGTACTACTATAATCGTTCTGGCACAGGACCTGATAAAGAGCTTAAGGTAACGTTTAGTCATCAGGGACAAGGCAAAATTGCAGTCGAGAATGGCGAAACATTTGATTGGAACGGTGAATTTGATAATCAAATTTATCGTATTGACCTTGCAAAGCAGTTAGCGGAAGGTAAGACATCTTTAGAATACCACTTCGTAAATTATCGTGGCGAACTTCGTCACTACGGCGTTCAAGTGGTGGATGAAGAGGTATTGTCTTTACCTTTCGGTAAAATTGAAACTGTAAAAGTTAAGCTTATTCGCGACTCAAATAAGCGTGAGACGTTTGCTTGGTTTGCGCCATCACTTAACTACACGTTAGTTCGTCTGCAACAGTTCAAAGAAGGCGATGAACAGGGCGATATCAAACTGAAATCGTTTGAGACGCAGTAAAGCGTAAAGATAAACCGTTTTTTGTCTCAACAACTTTTTCACAATTGTTGAATAAAGCACGTTATGAACTAGCATTCAGACGTGCTTTTTTATTTACACTGTTGCTGTCTTATCCTCACGTAACCTCTTCTCGTTTCGCAACACAATTCACATTCTAAATCAGTATTTATAAGCAACGACTATACTTATAGAGCGGATAACGCACTACCCTATTATTTATGTCGTTGTTAATAGAATATTCATGTAAAAATCTTGATCTTTGCCCTATTAAATAATAGGTTTACAGCATGCTGGTCTGACCTCGATCTGTGACTGCTTTTCATAAAGCAACTCACTATGCTCCAGATAAGACTAGCGTAACGTTTAACGCCTTTCAGGAGTGAAGTATGGCAGATTTTATATGGTTTTTACTGGTCGTTCTGACACTAGCGGTAGCTAGTTATCAGCGAACCAGCTTGGTAACAGCGGTTGCCATGGGCGCAGGTGTTATGATTTTAGGCACCCTTTTCGGTGACATCGGCCTGCTTGGTTGGGTAGTGTTCCTTGCTTTAACACTGCCGTTCACGCTTGCAAATATTAGACAGCAGCACATCTCTAAGAAGCTGCTAGCCTTCTACCGCAAAGTTATGCCTGAAATGTCGAGCACTGAGCAAGAAGCTATCGACGCAGGTACGGTATGGTGGGACGGTGATATTTTCAGCGGCAAGCCAGACTGGGATAAATTACACCGCATTCCGAAAGGTCGACTCACTGCTGAAGAGCAAGCATTCTTAGACGGTCCTTGTGACAAAGTGTGCTCAATGGTCGATGAATGGCAAATAAACCATAAAGATGCTGATCTTTCACCTGAAATTTGGCAGTTCCTTAAGGAACACAAATTCTTCGCTATGATCATCAAGAAAGAGTATGGCGGTTTAGAGTTTTCAGCATATGCCCAGTCTCGCGTTCTTCAAAAACTTGCAGGCGTAAGCGCGGTGCTATCAAGCACAGTCGGTGTACCAAACTCATTGGGCCCGGGCGAATTACTTCAGCACTATGGTACAAAAGAGCAACAAGATCATTATCTTCCCCGTCTTGCTGCCGGTGAAGAAATCCCTTGTTTTGCATTAACCGGCCCAGAAGCTGGCTCTGATGCAGGTGCGATCCCTGATGTTGGCGTTGTATGTAAAGGCGAGTGGAATGGCGAAGAAGTGTTGGGTATGCGCCTAACGTTTAACAAACGCTACATCACCCTTGCGCCTGTTGCTACGGTTATTGGTCTTGCCTTTAAACTTCAAGATCCTGAAGGTCTTCTAGGTGATAACAAAGAGCCGGGCATAACATGTGCCCTTATTCCTCGCGACACTAAAGGTTTAGAGATTGGTCGCCGTCACTTCCCACTCAATACGCCATTCCAAAATGGCCCTATTAAGGGTGAAGATATTTTCGTTCCAATCGATTACATCATTGGTGGTCCGAAAATGGCAGGTCGCGGCTGGCGCATGCTGGTTGAATGTTTGTCGGTAGGTCGCTGTATTACCCTTCCTTCATCTGCTGCTGGTGGTGCTAAATCAGTATCTCTTGCAACGGGTGCATATGCACGTATTCGTCGCCAGTTCCGTATGCCTGTAGGTCATATGGAAGGTGTTGAAGAAATGCTTGCGCGCATTGGTGGTAATGCATATTTGATGGATGGCGTAACACGCTTCTCAACGGTGGGTGTAGACCTTGGTGAGAAACCTTCTGTTATCTCGGCTATCTGTAAGTACCACTTGACCGAGAAGATGCGTCAAATCATTAATGATTCGATGGATGTTCACGGCGGTAAAGGCGTTATGCTTGGGCCAAACAATTACCTTGGTCGCGGCTATCAAGGTGTACCAGTATCAATTACGGTTGAAGGCGCAAACATTCTAACCCGTAACATGATGATCTTTGGTCAAGGTGCAATGCGTTGTCACCCTTACGTGCTTAAGGAAATAGAAGCTGCGTCTATCGAAGACAAGAAAGAAGCGTTGAAAGCGTTTGATAAAGCGGTATTCGGTCATATTGGCTTTGCGGTAGCTAATACTGTTCGCAGTATTTGGTTCTCGTTAACCAATGGCGCATTCAGCAGCGCACCGTTCACTGACGAAACGGCGCGTTACTACAAGCTACTTCAAGGCTACAGTGCAAACTTAGCACTACTAACCGATGTCTCTATGGGTGTGCTTGGTGGTGATCTTAAGCGTCGCGAGCGTTTATCAGCGCGTTTAGGTGACATCCTAAGTGGCCTTTACATGGGTAGTACAACGCTTAAACGCTTCGACGAAGAAGGTCGTCTAAAAGAAGATTTACCGCTTTTACATTGGGCAATGCAAACTACATTGCACGATATCGAGACAGCAATTGATGACTTCTTGGCTAACTTCCCTAACCGCGCAATCGCTGCAGCGCTTCGCGTTATGGTGATTCCGTTTGGCCGACGTATTGGTAAGCCTTCAGACAAGACAGAACATGCTATTGCACAAATGCTTCAAACGCCTTCAACTGCACGTAGCCGTTTAGGTTATGGTCAGTACCTCACCCGTGAGGAAGGAAGCTTGTTTGGCGATCTTGAGCAAACTCTTGATGATGTACTAGCAAGTGAGCCTATCTTCGAACGTATTTGTAAGCACAAAAAAGCTAAACTACCGTTTACCCGTTTAGATGTGCTTGCTGACGAAGCGCTAGCAGAAGGAATTATTAACGAAGAAGAAGCGAATCTACTTCGTAAGACTGAAGCTGGAAGACTTCGCACTATCAACGTCGATGATTTCGACCACGAAGAATTAGTAGCGAAGGTTAATTCCAACACCACTGCTAAGAAACGAGGTGGCAAAGCTGCTTAATTTCATACCCAAACAAAAGGGCCGCTCTCGCGGCCTTTTTCGTCAACGATTCATTCTATTAACATCACTCACCTACGTATTTTCTAGCCTTTGCTTGGCCGATCAAACAACCTGCGGAAATACCGAACAGGCGAGAGAACTCTCTTTATTAATTGCTAACGACAAAGGTCAACAACGTTCGGTACTAAAATGTAATCCTACGCTTGTTATGCTGGCTGAAACAAAAGCGAAAGACATGGCTGAGAGAGGCTTGGTGTCTCACTTTTTGGGCGGCAGTCCGAACACTCGCATTCGCAATGCTGGTTTAACGTTACCAGAATATTATGGCGATGCGATGAGCAATCAAGTGGAGGCCCTTGCTGGTGGTTATATAACAGCTGATGACGTGTGGTACGCACTTAAAACATCGACTTCACACCGTCAACACTTGTTAGCAGAGTTACCTTTTTATCAAGAACAAGATCAAATAGGTATTGCCTTTTACAAAGATTACTCAACGCCTCACGTTGAATACTGGGCTATATACTTGACCAAACTGATTGACACAGAAACGTCTAACAATGACTTAAAGGATGACACAACAACTACGCTTCTAATAAAGCGTCAAAAGAAGTTTGACCATGTCCCTGATAAAGGCCTTGGGATCGTCACGGAAAGTGGTGAAATTATTTTACAGCCAAAAAAACCGGATGAATAATCCGGTTTTTTATTAGCGCTAGATAAATACTTAGTTTAACTAAGTTGGAGTTTATCCATCAACAATACGGCTTGCGTACGCGTGTTGATCTCTAGCTTGCGAAGAATGGCACTAATGTGTGCTTTAATGGTTGCTTCCGTAACGTTCATCTCGTGAGCGATTTGCTTGTTCATTAAGCCTGCGCGTAAGTAAGAAAGCACTTGAATCTGTTTAGGTGTAAGTTCACGGAAGCGCTGAAGTAGAACTTTAAGCTCATCGTCAACTTTCTCTAGTTCTTCTTCCATACCTTCTGGAAGCCACTTTTTGCCACCAATAATGTCTACAATAGCCTGAGCAATTTCTCGTGTTTGGGACACTTTGGGGATAAAGCCCTGAGCACCTAGGCTCATTACTTGAGCGACAACCTCAACAGTATCGCTGCCCGAAACAACACCAATAGGGATATTCGGGTATTGTTCACGCAGCGTGATAAGGCCGTTAAAATATTCACCGCCAGGCATATTAAGGTCAAGAAGGATCAGCTCAACACCGTCGAATTCGTTTAGCTTCGCCATCGCATCATCTAAGCTTCCTGCTTGAATTATCTGTGCGTTTTCAAAGTAAGGTTCCAACGCGCCGCTCAAAGCTTCGCGAAACAATGGGTGATCGTCTGCTACTAGAATTCTTGTCATTAGCGTTACTGCTTCCTTATTGTATTATGAGTATAGATTAATACTTTAGATCATTAACGAAAAGCCCTAAACCAGAAAAATCACGCAAAATATAACAAATTTGGTGTTTTCCATTGGCATTTACGTATCAAACGGTAAAATTGCGCCCCAAATTAGTTAATTGAAGACCCACTGTGAAGAAACACGACAATATATACGCAAAGGCACTCAATAAAGTAGATGACTTTAAATTTGACGAGTCTGTCGTTGATGTGTTTCCCGATATGATTCAGCGCTCAGTGCCTGGATACGAAACCATTGTTCACACTATAGGCGAATTGGCTAAAATTGCCGTTACGCCCAATACCGTCGTTTATGATCTTGGCTGTAGCTTAGGTGCTGCAAGTTTATCTGTGGCAAGAGCTGTACCTAACGATACATGTGAAATTATTGGTGTGGATGCTTCAGAAGCAATGGTAGAACGCTGCAAACGCGTCGTACAGACCTTCACACTGCCAAACCCAATTGTTATTCAGCATGGGTTTGCACAAAGTGTAGAAATTAAGAATGCCTCTTTGGTTGTGATGAATTTCACTTTGCAATTTATCCCACCCGCTGACCGCGAAGCGTTATTAAAGCGCATTTACGACGGGCTTAACCCCGGCGGTATGTTGGTGCTATCAGAAAAAATACGCCACCCTACCCTTACTGGCAATGAACTGCTGGTAGATTTACATCATCAATTTAAGCGCGACAACGGTTATAGTGAACTAGAAGTGAGCCAAAAGCGCGCCGCGTTAGAAAAAGTTATGCTAACCGATACATTTAACGAGCATGATACTCGCTTGAGAAAAGTCGGGTTTACCGATGTTGTGATGTGGTACAAATGTTATAACTTCACGTCTATGGTTGCCATTAAAGGCTAAACAAATCTCGCTACGTCCGTCTTTTCGCAACGCCAACACATATTAAGAACAGTATGAGCAAATTAGAACAAACTTGGTTTACCGATTGCTACAAATCGTTAATAGACAGCCCGCTATCACATTGGCTTCAAACGCTGCCGGCACAAATGGACACCTGGCAGCGAACTGCTAAACACGGTGAGTTTGATAAATGGTGCCGTTTACTTTCGAAGCTGCCGACTACGTCGCCGAGTTGTGTTGATTTAGCTTCAAGCGTTTCTATTGGCACCGAAAATGACGTAGATGAATATGTCCAAAAACAAATTGAAGGATTACTAAAGCAGTTTATGCCCTGGAGAAAAGGGCCATTTAATCTTCATGGAATTCATATTGATACAGAGTGGCGTTCAGACTGGAAATGGGATCGCGTAGCACCTCATATTAGTTCGCTGAAAGACCGAAACGTTTTAGACGTAGGTTGTGGTAGTGGTTATCACATGTGGCGCATGCTGGGTGAAGGTGCCAATAACGTAATAGGTATAGATCCTACCCAACTGTTTCTTATTCAGTTTCACGCCATTAAACAATTTATTAGTAAAAGTAGTGCGCCTTCCGAGAATATCCATTTTCTACCGATGGGCATTGAAGACATGCAGCCACTGAGAGCTTTCGACACTGTGTTTTCTATGGGTGTACTTTACCACCGTAAAGACCCAATGGCGTTTCTGCAGCAACTTAAAGACCAGCTAAGAAAAGGTGGCGAACTGGTTCTTGAAACCCTTGTTGTGGATGGTGATGAAAATACAGTATTGATGGCGGGTGAACGCTATGCACAAATGCGAAATGTGTGGTTCTTACCGAGCACTGCAGCCCTATCTGTTTGGTTAGGCCGCTTAGGCTTTGAAAATATTCGCGTTGTAGATATCAACCACACAACCCTAGATGAGCAGCGCGCAACGCCTTGGATGGAAACGCAATCTTTGAAAGATTTTCTCGATCCGGAAGATATTACTCGCACTATCGAAGGTTACCCTGCACCACAAAGGGCCGTTATTGTCGCTAACAAGAAGTAAGTCGTAAGACCACGCCTCTGTTACCCTATTGGCACAAATGTTGTTATCTTAATCAAGAAGAACGTGCGAATTCTGCATTGATTAAGGTGACAACATGGATATACATGGCTTTCTAACGACGCATCAATTGCCAAGTACCTATGCAGAAACTGCACAAAAATGGTTCACCCCATTATGTGAGCAACTGCTTAAGCACCAAGACGGTGCAACACAACCATTTATCGTGGGCATAAATGGCAGTCAGGGTTCAGGTAAATCAACTCTGACCAGTTTTATCGAGTCCTTCCTTACCTCGGTCCACAACAAAAAAGTGGTATCACTCTCAATTGACGATTTTTACTACGACCAGTCGCAGCGAAATGCGCTAGCAATAAAAGTTCACCCGCTTCTAGCAACTCGTGGTGTACCGGGTACTCATGACATTCCTCTAGCGTTAAATACGTTTCGCAGTTTAGAAAAAGGCACGCGTACATCGCTGCCCCGCTTTAACAAAGCTACAGATAACCCGTTCCCCAAAGAACAGTGGCCTGTAATCGAATCTTCACCCGATTTCATCATACTTGAAGGATGGTGTGTGGGCGCTATTGCGCAAACATCTTGCGAACTTAAACGGCCAGTAAACCACCTTGAAGAAGTAGAGGACCCATTGGGCATTTGGCGCTCTTTTGTAAACACTGAACTAGCAGGCGATTATCAGACGTTGTTCGACAAAATAGACTACCGCATTATGCTGAAAGCACCGAGTTTCGACTGTGTGTATCAATGGCGGTTAGAACAAGAACATAAACTCGCCCAAAAAGCGTTAAAAGATAGCGATGGAGTGATGTCTGATGAAGAAGTGGCAAACTTTGTGCAACACTACCAACGCATCACTGAACACGCATTAAGTCACTTGCCTGAAAAGTGCGACACCGTGTTTTATCTAGATGAAACAAGAACGATAACTAAACAGGACGTAAAACGATGACGAAAACGCTTGTTTTCACCGATATGGACGGCACGCTGTTAGACCACCATACCTACTCTTTCGAGGCGGCGAAACCGGCTTTAACGGCATTAGAAAAAAAGGACATTCCCGTTATTCCCACTACCAGCAAAACCTTTGCTGAATTACAACCGCTGCGCGAGAGTATTGGTTTAGACGGGCCTTTTATTATTGAAAATGGCGCCGCTATTTTCATCCCTCATGGCTTTTTCAAACAAAAACCCAGCGGTACGGTTTGGATAGATGGCTACTGGTGTAAGGCGTTTATCTCAAACAAAAATTACTGGATTAAGCTACTTGAAAAAATAGGTAGCGAATTTGACGGCAAGTATAAACAATTCTCAAAAATGTCGATTCAAGAAATTCAGGAATGTACTGGGCTTGACGAAAGGTCAGCGTCACTTGCTGCCAAACGCCAGTTTGGCGAGCCGGTTTTGTGGCTTGGCACTGACGAAGAAAAACAACGCTTTTTAAAGGTAGTAAAAGATCGCGGTGCTTTCCCTCTAGAAGGCGGCCGCTTCATTCATATTTCAGGTAATTGCGATAAAGGCCAGGCTCTCAAGTGGCTGGCCAATGAATATCAAAAGCAACATACCACCAAAGTTAACACTATTGCCCTTGGCGATGGTAAGAACGACGTTGCAATGCTTGAAGCGGCGCACGTCCCCATTCGCATTTTATCCCCGGTAAATCCTCCACCAGCAGTAAAAAAAGAAGAGGTCTATACCAGCACCCTAACCGGCCCTGAAGGCTGGAACGAAATGCTTACTCAATTGCTATCCCTATGATCAGGAGGACACATGGCTGATTTTTATCAAAATGGTGTGGTTACTACGTTACATAACTTAGCTCGTCGTCCTACCGAAGAGCTTGAAGCAGAGCTTCTACAGTTTTCACAGAAGCGCCCTATGGCACTTATTTTACCGTCGCTCTTTTCTGAATTAGAAGGCGACGCACTTCCACATATCGTCAACGAATTAACAGACGTGCCCTACTTATCAGAAATTGTCATCGGTCTGGACCGAGCCAATGAAGAGCAGTACAAACACGCACTAAAATTCTTCGGCAAACTTCCTCAGCATCACAGAGTGCTATGGAACGACGGTCCTCGCCTTAAAGCACTTGATGAAGAGCTTCAGGCTCAAGGCTTGGCGCCAAAGGAGTTAGGTAAAGGCCGAAACGTTTGGTACTGCATGGGCTACGTACTAGCATCGAATCGCGCAGAGTCAGTTGCGTTACACGATTGCGATATTGTTACCTATAACAAAGATTTGCTCGCCAAGCTTATCTACCCTGTAGCCAACCCAATGTTTAACTACGAGTTTTGTAAGGGTTACTATGCGCGTGTGGCTAACGGCAAAATTAATGGCCGTGTTTCTCGACTTCTTGTTACGCCATTACTTCGTGCATTAAAACGCATTATGGGAGACAACGAATACTTGGAGTTTATGGATAGCTTCCGCTATCCATTAGCGGGTGAATTTTCGTTTAGACGCGACGTACTAAACGATATTCGCATTCCAAGTGACTGGGGCTTAGAAATTGGTGTGCTTTCTGAAATGCATCGCAACTATTCGCACAACCGCCTGTGTCAGGCAGATATATGTGATATTTACGACCATAAACATCAGGATTTATCGCTTAATAACGACCAAGGTGGTTTGTCTAAAATGTCTATCGACATTACCAAAGCCATTTTCAGAAAACTTGCCACGCAAGGCTATACGTTTAGCAACGAAATGTTCCGCTCAATTAAAGCCACCTATTTCCGTATTGCACTAGACTTTATAGAAACCTACCACAATGACGCGGTAATGAACGGTTTGAACTTAGACATTCACAGCGAAGAAAAAGCAGTAGAAATGTTTGCCAGCAACATCATGAAAGCGGGGCAAAACTTTTTAGAAAACCCTATGGAAACACCGTTTATACCAAGCTGGAACCGCGTGACCAGCGCGGTACCCGATATTTTAGAACGACTATTAGAAGCGGTTGAAGCCGATACTGCAGAATATATGGAGTAAGTAATATGGCATGGGACCATCTCCATGACAAAGTAAAACACCATTTAGAAAGCATTTATGCCGATGTATCGCTGGACGTCTCGTATGAGACGCTAGCGACTGAGTTAATGAACACTATAGGCATTCAACAGCAAACGGATATTGCTTCACCTCAGTCTCATCACAATTATTGGGATGAAGATGACATTATCATGATTACCTACGGTGATAGTGTCATTGACGAAGGGGAGCGCCCGCTGGTTACGTTAAATAAGTTTTTGCACCGCTACTGCAAGAATACCGTTAATAACGTTCACATCCTGCCCTTCTTCCCATACAGCTCAGACGACGGGTTTTCGGTTATCGATTACTCTACGGTGAATGAAGCACTAGGTTCATGGGATGATATTGAAGTCATTGCTGAGGATTATGGCTTGATGACCGACTTAGTTATCAATCACTGCTCTGCAAGAAGCGTGTGGTTTGATAACTTTGTGAAGGGTGAAGGACCAGGATCTGACTTTTTCTTCACGGCAGATCCATCCGATGACCTCTCCATGGTAACTCGCCCTCGTGTGTCGCCCTTGCTGCGAGAAACGGAAACCGCCAACGGTACAAAGCATGTATGGTGCACATTTAGTCACGACCAAGTTGACTTTGACTTTAGAAACCCCAAGGTTTTGTTAGCGTTCATCGATATCATCAAGCTGTATATTGATAAAGGCGCTAAAATCTTTCGCTTAGACGCAGTGGCATTCCTTTGGAAAATTGTAGGTACAAACTGCATTAATCTATTCCAAACCCATGAAGTCATACGTTTGATCCGAACGCTGATTGAACATGTGGATCCTTCCATCATAATCATTACCGAAACCAATATTCCCAACAGGGAAAACCTAACGTACTTTGGTAATGCTAACGAAGCCCATGCTATCTACAACTTTTCGCTTCCGCCGTTACTTGTAAATACATTAGTAACGGGTGATTGTACGTATTTGAAAAGCTGGATGATGAGTATGCCACCGGCGCAAAACGGCACAGCCTACTTTAACTTTATCGCTTCGCACGATGGTATTGGCTTGCGTCCGGCGGAAGGCCTACTGTCAGATGAAGAAATTTCAGAGCTTGTGCATACAATGCAGCACTTTGGCGGCAAGGTGTCGTGGCGCGCTTCTGATCACGGTCAGCAAAAGCCTTACGAGATAAACATCACCCTGTTCGACGCGCTGCAAGGAACCACCAAGGGCCCTGATAAGTATCAAGTGGACCGATTTATTTGTGCTCACGCCATAATGTTAGGTATGGAAGGTATACCAGGAATTTACATTCACAGTTTACTCGGCACATCCAACGATTACGAAAAAGTCGCTAATACAGGACAAAATCGTTCAATCAACAGAAAACGTTGGGACTTTAACGAGTTAGAGGCTCTGTTAGACTCGCCCTTTTCACAGCATCATAAAGTACTCACTCGAATCTCGCAGCTTATACGCATACGTAAAGCGCAGCCCGCATTTCACCCCAATGCAACGCAGTTTACATTGCAGCTTGGTAATCAATTATTTGGCTACTGGCGACAAAGTCTCGATAGAAAGCAAAGTATTTTCTGTATTAGTAATATTTCAGACGAAGAACAAACAATTTTGCTGTCTGACATAAATCTTATTGGCACAGATAATTGGATTGATCTCATCACCCGTGACGAGATAGCCCTTTCTAGTGGTTTCTTACAAATGAAGCCTTATCAAGTGCTTTGGATCAGCAACCAAGATTTTGAATGAATCTTTGAGCTTATAACGCCAGTTGACCAATAAATCTACCGCGGTAAGGATACTGCGGTGTTATGCTTGTCACACGAGTTAGCAAATCAAAAGTTTGTAATGCAAGAAATTAATACCTTTTTTTTCGATTTAGACGGAACCTTGGTAGATTCTGTTCCTGATTTGGCAACAGCGTTAAACCAAACATTAAACGACTACCAATTACCAACGTATAACGAGCAGACAATTAGACACTGGGTTGGAAATGGTGCTCGTGTTCTGGTGGAACGCGGATTGAGCGGCAACGCAAAGATCAGACACCATTACACATCAAACGAGATTGATGCCGCTTTAGAAAAATTTCTGTTCTATTACCGAACGCTAGATACTAAAAGTACAGTGCTGTACGACGGCGTGTTCGCAACACTTCACGCGCTAAAAGAACAAGGGTTCACGCTAGCATTAATCACTAATAAACCTTCGGAATTTATTGAGCCTATTCTTTCTTCGTTCTCAATATTTTCGTTGTTTTCGCTTACCATTGGCGGTGATAGTTTACCGGAAAAAAAGCCTTCTTCCCTTCCCCTTGTGCATGCCTGTGAAAAGCTTGGTGTTTCACCCTCACAGTGTGTAATGGTTGGAGATTCTAAAAATGACATTGTTGCCGCAAAAGCCGCGAACATAAAGAGTATAGGGCTTACCTATGGGTATAACTATGGTGAGAGCATCGCAAAATATAAACCTAACTGGGTTTTCGACGACTTTGAAGAGATATTAACGCTCGCTTCTTAATTCATCTGACATAGCCGTTGATGAAACTTCAATTGCGTCGTTTACGCATACTTTCTTTTATTTCACGCTTTAACCTTTGGTATAAGGCCGCTTTTTCTGTAATATCCGCGTGTTAAATCATTTCATGGAGTTGTTGGTATGTCATCTAAATGGCTTTCACTAGAAGAAGCCCTCACTAAAGCATTAGACGCTGCAAAAGCGATAAACGACGTTGAGCAAGTGAGCATTTTTGACGCCAACAACCGCATCTTGGCCCAAGATGTAACTGCCCACGTTGATGTCCCGCCATGGGATAATTCAGCAATGGATGGCTATGCCGTAAATGCGGAAGATCTTAAACACAGTGATAAACTCAAAGTACAGGGTGTAATTACAGCTGGCATGAGTGCTGATGAGCCGCTTGAAAAAGGCAAAGCATTTAAAATAATGACGGGGGCCCCGGTGCCTGCCAATGCTAACGCCGTTGTAATGGTAGAGAATACCGAAAGTCATGATGGCGCGGTTTTGATCAATAAAATTCCATCGGCGCAAGAGAATATACGTAAAAAGGCCAATGATATCGCCAGTGGCGATACACTAATAAGCAAGGGCACGCGCCTTCACGCCGAACACCTTATGCTGCTGTCCTCCCAAGGAAACAGTAAGGTGGCAGTATTCAGAAAACTTCGCGTTGGTGTAGTCGCGACTGGTTCTGAACTTGCTGCACCTGGCGAACCCTGTAAATCGACACAAATTTTCGAGTCTAATCGCGTTGGTGTAAGCAGCATTTTAAGCAATGAAAACGTAGAGCTTGTTGATTTCGGCATTGTAGAAGACGACGAAGCTTCTTTGCGTAAACTCTTCATTGAGGCGAGCGAGCGTGTAGATGTAATGGTAAGTAGCGGTGGTGTATCTGTGGGCGATGCCGACTATGTAAAAGATATCATCGCTGAATTGGGCACTATCGACTTTTGGAAAGTCGCAGTTAAACCGGGTAAACCCTTTGCTCTGGGTAAAATAAACAACACGTTGTTTTGCGGTTTGCCGGGCAATCCTGTGTCTTCATTTGTTACCGCAAAATTATTGGTTGTGCCTGTTATCAAAAAAATGCAAGGGCAAGTACAACCGCACGAGCAGTTCTTTGTTAACGCTAGCATTACGACACCTCTTAAGCGACGTGCAGGCCGCCGAGACTTTCAGCGTGCAACCATGGTAAGAAATAATCAAGGTGAATGGGAAGTCACACCATTTAGGTCACAAAGCTCTGGCGTTATGACTTCAATCACTTCTGCTAACTGCCTAATGGTAGTACATGAAGATATAAGTGAGTTAAAAGTTGGCGATACGGTTCCGGTTATACCGCTACATTTTTAACAAGTTCGTTGTTGAAACGCTACTTCGTTAAGGCTTTTAAGCTCGTTTTTATTTTCTGCATTTTTATCGCCCTAGGCGACCCATATAGAGACACATTACCGTGAATAAGAAACGCTTTCTTTTAGAAGGAAGAGACATTTTAAAACTAGCATGGCCATTGTTGGTTGCGCAGATTACTCAAATGCTAATGGGCGTTAGCGATACTATTATGGCTGGGCGTTACAGTGCAACCGACATGGCTGCGGTAGCACTTGGATTTAGCATCACTGTTCCACTGCTTTGCTTTATACAGGGTATAGCGCTGGCACTTCCCCCAATCATTTCACGGCTGCAGGGAAACAAAAATTTAAGTGGTATTGCCGACGCAAGTCAGCAAGCTGGTTATCTGGTTTTCTTTGTGGGATTAGCGGTAGCAGGCTTAATTCCATTTACTGAAAGCATAGTCGCGCTGTTCCCTATGGCGCCCGAGCTATTTAGCATTACCGTAGACTACGTACTGTATGTGCTGTTCGCTATGCCTGGATTTGCACTTTACCAATGGCTTAGAAACTATTGTGAAGGCTTGGGTAAAACCAAACCCACTATGATTATTACGGTTATCGGGCTGATGGCGAACATTGTAGGAAACTACCTGTTTATCTATGGTGTAGGCCCATTACCAGCTATGGGCGGTGCGGGTTGTGGTATTGCAACGGCCATTGTGATTTACACTATGCTTATAGCAACCGTTATCTATGTTCGTTTTGCCCCTGCCCTGCAAAAGTACAATTTGTTCGGACAGTTATATAAACCTAACATGGTAACCATAAATCGCACCTTCAAAATGGGCTTACCCATTGCTATGACTATCCTGTTTGAAGTGACGCTGTTTTCACTGGTTGCATTGTTATTAGCCCCTTTTGGTGCCACAACGGTAGCGGCCCACCAAGTCGCACTGAACTTCTCAGCCCTGATGTTCATGTTTCCTATGAGTATTGGTATGGCAGCAGCAATTCGCATTGGCTATCGCATAGGGCAAAATAACCCACGACAGGCAAAAATTGCAGCTCGAACCGCTATTCTGATCGGTTTTTTCACCGCTGCGTGTACGGCTAGCTTCACTCTGCTAGCAAAGGGATTCATTATTGGCCTGTACACCAGCGACGAAGCCGTATATACCTTGGCAAATGCGCTATTGATTTATGCGGCGTTATTCCAATTGTCTGATGCGGTTCAGGTGATTTCGGCTAATGCATTACGCGGCTATAAAGACACAACAGCGATGTTTGTTATTACCTTTGTGTCCTACTGGTTAATAGGTCTACCTACAGGCGTTATTTTAGGTAGAACAAACTGGATAACGGCAGAACCAATGGCCGCAGCAGGGTTTTGGATTGGCTTCATTGTAGGATTGAGTGCCGCAGCTGTTATGCTAGGTGCACGCCTTCTTTACATCCAAAGGCCCAGTGCTGTGCATCGTATCGCGAATGCATAATACCAATCCGCATAGATCATTGCCCACTCAGAAGCTTGCCAGACCTTCCCGAAGGCCGAGTTTAAAATGTTCAATTGAACCAAAGCAGTTACCCCCTGCTTTTTAGTTTGTCCCAGTCATGTGGCGTGTCTATATCAAATTGTGCGTTAGGTATAGACACAGCCGTTACCCTACCTAATTTCGCATGCTTCCTAATAACCGGCTTAGCCCCCATATCGCCACTTAGCGCTAGCAGTTCACTAAATACCGCTTCAGGAAAGATAGCAGGTACGGTTAATCGACTATTGTTCTCTCCCTGCTTTTGCCATTCACTGCATACTATGTGATTAGGGTTCGCATAAGAAGTGTTGATAAGGCGAACGAAGTCTTGTGCATTAAGACTCGGCAAATCGGCCAACGTGAATAGCACATGAGTAGGTCTTGTACACAAGCCCTTTGCTGTCGGGGACACTGATTTCGACTGTGATGAAAGGCTTAAAAGGTGCGTGAGTCCAGTGCGAATACTTGATGCAAGGCCTTCATCCCAATTAGCGTTGCGAACGACACTGATGGGTAGTTCAGAAACCTTAGATGGAGAGTGTTCTAGCTGCGTATTTACGGAATCATGCCATTTACCCGTAACAACAGTAATGGGTAATTCACTGGTTAACGCTAAGTCATTGCGCGCACTAACTACCTCCCCCACACTGTGTTGTATAAGAGAAAGCGCAGAAATTGGGTGTTCCGATAAAAGCTTATTACCCTTGTAGCGAGCGCTCTTTCCGCCCGCCAACACCACAAGAGCTACGGCATAATTTTCCGACTTCAATTCAACATCCGTTATATCAAAGAAATAAAACGTTAGACGTCAAAGGGCTTAGCGGCTTCTGCTAAGCCCTTTAATAGCAGCCGTTAACCCTTCAAGCGTTAGCCCATACATTCTGTCTTCCATTATTTCACGAATAATTTTGATAGACGAATAATACGGCCAATAATTCTCAGCTTGCGGATTAAGCCACACAGCGTTGTTAAAGTGGTTCAATAAACGCTGCATCCACACACTGCCCGGCTCTTCATTCCAATGCTCTACACTGCCACCTGGATACGTTATTTCATACGGCCCCATGGTAGCGTCACCTACAAAAATTACCTTGTAGTCTTTTCCGTAGCGATGAATGATATCCCAGATAGGAATGCGTTCTTTATTACGACGAAGGTTATCTTTCCACACCTCCTCATACACGCAGTTGTGGAAATAAAAGTACTCTAAGTATTTAAACTCGCTTTGCACCGCAGAGAAAAGCTCTTGAGTACTTTTTACGTGTGGGTCCATAGAGCCGCCCACATCAAAAAACATCAACACTTTTACCGCATTGTGACGCTCTGGTGCCATGTGGATATCAAGTAAACCGCCTTTTTTAGCGGTTTCACCTATGGTGGTAGGTACATCTAGCTGCTCACTGGCGCCGGTGCGAGCAAACTTGCGTAGCTTCCTAAGGGCCACTTTTATGTTACGCGTACCCAGCTCTACATCAGAGCTTAGGTTTTTAAACTCGCGTTTATCCCATACTTTTACTGCCGAAAACTTTCTATTGCCCTTTTGCCCTATTCGCACACCTTCGGGATTATCGCCATAAGCGCCAAACGGGGATGTTCCGCCGGTGCCCACCCATTTATTTCCACCTTGGTGACGCTTTTCTTGTTCTTCTAAGCGCTTTTTCAACGTTTCCATCAGTTCTTCAAGGCCACCGGCTTTACGCAGTGCCTCACGCTCTTCAGGGCTTAAATTTTTCTCAATTTCCTTACGCAGCCATTCCTCAGGAATCTCTTTGCCAAACAAATCGACAGATTCAACACCTTCAAAATATTCAGCAAACGCCCTGTCGAACTTATCGTACTGAGTTTCGTCCTTCACCATTATAGTACGCGACAAACTGTAGAACGCTTCGATATCGGCATACACCACGTGCTTTTCAAGCGCACTAAGCAAATCCAGCAACTCGCGCAGCGTGGTTTTCACCTGATATTTTCGCAGTGTATAAAAAAACTGAATAAGCATTAGCGACGCGCCATAAAGACCAGTTTTTCAAACAAATGTATGTCTTGTTCGTTTTTAAGTAGTGCCCCGTAAAGTGGTGGAATAGCAGCTTTTCCGTCTTTTGAGTGAAGCGCTTCTGGTGGAATATCTTCGGCAACCAAGAGCTTAAGCCAGTCGATAAGTTCAGAGGTAGAAGGCTTTTTCTTAAGCCCTGGTACATCTCGAATTTCAAAGAAAGCCTTTAACGCTTCATCAAGCAGCTTTTTCTTTAAATCTGGGAAATGTACGTTAACGATTTCTTGCATTTCCTCTGGATTCGGGAACTGAATGTAGTGGAAGAAACAACGGCGCAAGAAAGCATCTGGCAGCTCTTTTTCGTTGTTCGATGTAATAATAACAATAGGACGCTGCTTCGCGACTACACGTTCCTGCGTTTCATAAACGAAGAACTCCATCTTATCGAGCTCTAGCAGCAAGTCGTTGGGAAACTCAATGTCAGCTTTATCAATTTCATCAATTAATAGTACCGGGCGCTTTTCTGCGCTAAAGGCTTCCCATAATTTACCTTTTACGATGTAGTTGCTGATATCGTGAACGCGATCATCACCAAGTTGAGAGTCGCGAAGACGCGATACTGCGTCGTATTCGTACAAACCTTGCTGTGCTTTAGTGGTTGATTTAATGTGCCACTGAATTAGTTCGGTGCCTAAACTCTCGGCCAATTCTTCAGCAAGCATGGTTTTACCTGTGCCCGGCTCGCCTTTAATTAAAAGCGGACGCTCTAGCGTAATAGCTGCGTTAACCGCCAGCTGTAAGTCTTTGGTTGCGATATAATTAGACGTGCCACTAAAAGCCATTATTGTTGTACTCCGTATAATTTTTCGTCTTTGCAATTTTAACTATAATATCAAGGCCTTCTCATGATTGCCCATAGATATAACATATAGCTAAAAAGCACTTTGCATTTTACTGATTGCGACCAATGATATAGGGGTATGACGAAATCCCCTAATTCAGGCTGTGAATTATTAACTATCACACGCGTTGAATTATTAACTATTAAAAAGGTCGTACAGATCACGACAGACGGGGTTTCCTATAAAATAAGGAACGAGGTAAGGATTTATAATGAACGTATTTGACGACAATTCCCTATCTATTGGCCGCACGCCACTAGTTAAGCTAAATCGCGTAACATCAGGTAATGTATACGCAAAAATTGAATCGCGTAACCCAAGCTTCAGCGTTAAGTGCCGTATTGGCGCAAACATGATTTGGGATGCTGAAAAGCGCGGTGTCCTTACCGAAGGTAAAGAAATTGTTGAGCCGACCAGTGGTAACACAGGTATCGCTTTGGCGTTTGTTGCAGCATCTCGCGGTTATAAGCTAACGCTAACCATGCCTAGCAGCATGAGCCTTGAGCGTCGCAAACTTCTAAAAGCTTTGGGCGCAAACCTTGTTCTTACTGAAGCGCCTAAGGGCATGAAAGGTGCCGTTGCCGCTGCACAAGAAATTGTGGCATCAGATCCAGACAAATACGTATTGCTTCAACAGTTCGACAACCCGGCTAACCCGGCTATTCACGAAAAAACCACTGGCCCTGAAATTTGGGAAGATACAGACGGTAAAGTAGATGCATTCGTAGCTGGTGTAGGTACGGGTGGTACAATCACGGGTGTAAGTCGCTACCTTAAAAATACGAAAGGTAAAGCAATTACTTCTATTGCCGTTGAGCCAACAGACTCTCCAGTAATTACCCAAGCGCTTGCGGGCGAAGAATTAACCCCTGGCCCACACAAAATTCAAGGTATTGGCGCAGGTTTCATTCCAGGTAACCTAGACCTAGGCCTAATTGACGAAGTTGAGCAAGTTACCAACGAAGAATGTATGGACATGGCGCGCAAGCTAATGACCGACGAGGGTATTCTTGCAGGTATTTCTTCTGGTGCGGCCGTTGTTGCTGCTAAGCGTTTTGCTGAACGCCCAGAAAACAAAGACAAAGTGGTTGTAGTACTTCTAGCAAGCGGCACAGAACGTTACCTAAGTAGCCCTCTGTTTGCTGGTGCGTTCGACGAACAAGAAGAAGTTCAATAACCACCAAAATGTTTCAATTATTTAAAAACGAGGCCTAGTGCCTCGTTTTTTTATGCCTACTCTCTTCTGTTTCTCCTGAAGTTTCATGAACACAAACACCTGAGCTTTACGCTCTATTACTTTGCTTTTGTGCGCAATATTGTGAATAATCAAAGCATAGATTAGCGAAGCGGCGAGCACATTGACTTCGTTGAGATATAAAACTATCAATAAGAAACGGACCTCTTTACATTAAGGTAATCCAAATGAAAACGCGTATGTGGTACGCCCTATTCGGGCTTTTTACAGTGTTGATTTTATCCGCTTGCGGTAAAAAGGAAGAAGGCATCGGGCGGTACGGCATGCTTGATGAAAGTACCCCTGAGTACACCACCGTAGCGTTTCTCAAAAGTGTTTATGAAGATGACAACCTTGATACAGCAATTCGACTATCAAGCGAAAAACTGTCTCGTATATTAACGAGATACCACACTAACAGTAACGTTCAGCGCCACCTCTTAAACCTTAAATATGACACCGTCACCATCACGCCTCAAAGTGCAGGCCGAGTTGGCCGCAACGAGTTCGCAGAAAAATCGACAATCACCGTATTTTTAAGTGGAACATACAACGACGATAAAATTGAAGACTTGCGTAGCCTAGACTTGATTAAAGAAGACGGTGAATGGAAGGTTAATAAAATTCATCCAGATGCCTATTTATAACGTGTAGATAAACGCTGTTTTTATGGCCAGCAACGTAGCTTTTTACAAATGAAGAAAATAAAAAGGATGTTTTCCGGCTTTTATGCTTAAAAGCGTTTATTTTTTGTTTAATGAGTTGTTTTAGGGTAATAATTTCAAAGCGCTCATAAGTGATATACGGATAGTTTCCACCTTGCACAAAGGATTTTTTCTGTACATTAAATTGTTAGGGCCTCTATGAAAATTGCTCACCCCCAATCTATTGACAGACTGCCTACAAGAAGAGAAAGGATATTAGCGATTTTTCTCGGATTCATATGCTCTACTATTACGGGCACCGTTTCATTTTTGG